>NZ_PQSU01000006.1 GCF_002920615.1 Streptomyces sp. Ru62 | reverse complement strand
GGTGGTGGCCTTTCGGGTGTGGGGCGGTGCGAGGGGACCGCACCGCCGGGCGACACACCCACCGTCTCCCGACAGGGGCCACGGCCGAATCTGTCTAACGACTTATCTCTTGGGCCCCGGCCCGCATCGTGGCCCGTGCGGCAGGCCGGCATACATGGTCAGCCCCTCGTGGTGCTGCGGGTGTCTTTCCCTGACGAGGACGTACTCCGGTCCGTCGACGCGTCACCGGGGCGGTCGGCGGCGGGCCCGGCACGGCCCGCGAACCTTCGGGTAGTCAAATGACCGATGCCGCACCCCGCTGCTCCTTCACCGTGTCCAGCAGTGCGAGTTTCCCCCTGGCCTGGGCCGCCAGCGGCAGTTCCGGATCGTCCAGGCTCCTGAGGGCGTCGGTCCAGGCCCGCCGGGCTCCCGCCACGTCCCGGGCGTCGAGCCGCACGTCGCCGAGCGCCATCAGCTCCTCCGCCACGTTCACCCGGCTGCCGGCCAGCCGCATCAGTTCGATGCCCCGTTCGTAGTACGAGGCCGACCGGGCGTAGTCGCGTCGGTGGCGGAACACCTGCCCCATGACTGTCAGGGTCAGTCCCTCCCCGTTGAGGTCACGCAAGTCGCGGAACATCACGACAGCGGTGCGCGCGAGCCGCAGAGCCTCCTCCGGATGACCGAGTTTCACACGCGTCACGGCGGCGTCCGCGAGAGTGGCGGCCTTGAGGTGGCGCGGCTCGGGTCCGCTCAGCAGTTCCAAGGCCGCTTCCATGTGACGCAGGGCCCGAACGTGGTCCTCCTGGGTGTTGTACACGACGCCGATGTTCCTCAGGACGTGTGCCAGGTCGGTGGTGGAGTGCAGTTGTTCGAAGTGGCGACGCGCCTGTTCCAGGTGGCCCATCGCACCGGGCAGGTCACCGAGGTAGTGCAGGGCGCCGGCCAGACCGTGGTGGGTCCGCGCCATGCCCTCCACGTCCTCGGCCTTGCGCGCCGCTGCCAGGGCGGCCCGCATGGTCGCGGCCCAGTCGTGCCACCATCCCATGCGCTGCTGGCACATCTGCAAGGTCACGGCGAGCTCCCACGCCGTCCGGCTGTCGCCGTGCGCGGCCGCGGCCTCCACCACCGAGCGCAGTACCGCCTGTTCCCGTGTGTACCAGGCTGTCGCCGTGGCGGTGTCCGCCAGCGGCTCCGGGGTCACGGACGGCAGGGGCGCCGCGGGGGCGACCGGTTGGGGTCCGGGCCGCAGCAGGAGGTTCGCGGCGTGCGCGGTCTGGCGGTAGTGGTCGTACATGCGGGACCGGACGGCCGGACGGTCCCGCTCGTACTGGGCGGCCAGTTCGGCGGCGTACGCGAGGATCAGGTCGTGGGCCCGGTAACGGTTGCGTGCGCGCACGGTCAGCAGTCTGGCTCGTACGAGCTCGCCCACGGCCTGGACCGCCTCGTGCGGGCTGATGCCGGCCATGCTGGCGAGTGCGGCGGCGGTGACGTCGGGTCCGGGGTGCAGGGGGAGGAGCCGGAAGAGGTGTGCGGCCTGGGGGCCGAGTGTGCGGTAGGACCAGGAGAAGACGCCTCGTACGTCGTGTCGAGGTTGTCGTCGCTGAAGCCGTCCAGGCTGTGGTCGGTGGTGGACAGTTCGAGGTCGATGTCGTGGAGGGTGCGCTCGGGGTAGGCGGCGGCCCGGGCGGCGACGATGGCGACGGCGAGGGGGAGGCGGCCGCAGCGTTCGACGAGCGGGCGGATCTCGCGGGCGGTGGCGTCGGGGCGGCTGGCGCGGACGCGTTCGAGGAACGTGGTGGTCGCTTCGGCGGGGGAGGGGACGTCGAGGGTGAGCAGGTGTGCTCCGTGGGCGGCGGCCAGTGCGGTCAGGCGGCTGCGGCTGGTGACGATGACCATGCAGTTGCCGGTGCCGGGCAGCAGCGGTCTGATCTGGGCCAGGTCGCGTGCGTTGTCGAGGACGACGAGGACCCGTCGGTCGGCCAGGACACTGCGGTAGAGCGCGGAGCGGGTGTCGGGCGGGGCGGGGATGCGCTGGGGGGCCACGCCCAGGGCGTCGAGGAAGCCCTGGAGGATGTCGGCGGGGTCGGTGGGTTTGCCGTCGGGGGCGAAGCCGCGCAGGTCGGCGTAGAGCTGTCCGTCGGGGAAGTCGGAGGCGACCTGGTGGGCGAAGTGCACGGCCAGAGCGGTCTTGCCGATGCCGGGGATGCCGTCGACGGCCAGCACCCGCAACGCACCGCCACCCCGTGCGGCCAGGGCCCGGGCCTGCGCGAGTGCGTCCTGACGTCCCGTGAATCCCGGCAGGCCCGGAGGCAGCTGGGCCGGGCGCGCCGTCCTCGGCGAGGGCACGGGGGACGGTATGGAACCGGCCGGAACCGGTGGGCCGTAGACGGCTCCCTCGTCCTCCTCCGCCTCCGCGGGTGTGCCGGCGTCGAAGCGGTGCCGCAGAATCCGGTCGTGGGCGGCCCGCAGCTCCGCGCCGGGGTCCACGCTCAGCTCCTCCGCCAACCGCAGCCGGATCTCCTCGTACATCGCCAGGGCCTCGGCCTGTTTGCCGTCCGAAGCGAGCACCAGCAGCAGGCGCGACAGCAGCGCCTCGTCCAGCGGATTGCGCTCCGCGGCCTGCCGCAACGGCAACAGCACCGCCTCGGCGCGACGGCAGCGCAGCGCCGTGTCCGCTGCCTCGCACACCACCGACGCGTATTCGTGCTCCAGCATGACGAAGACGGGGTGGCTGCTGCTGACCGGTTCCAGATCCGCCGCGCACCGCCCCTGCCACAGCCCCAGAGCGGCGGTGAACAGTCCCACGGAGCCCGCCGGGTCGCCCGCCGCGTCCACCTGCCGCGCCCGGTCGACCAGGGCCCGGAAGTTCAGCAGGTCGAGGCAGTCGGCATCGACGCGCAGCAGGTATCCACCCGCCTGCCGGGCGAGCCACCGCCCGGGCGACCTGGCGGGCAGGTCCGGTTCCAGGAGCCGGCGCAGGGCCCCGACGTACCGGTGCACGGCGTTGGACGCACTCGACGGCGGATCACCGTCCCACAGCAGGTCGATGAACTCGTGCAACGAGACGGGCCGACCGGCACGCGCCAGGAGCACGGCGAGGATGAGCCGCTGCTGTTTCGGGCCGAGCAGCAGCTCGCCGCCGCCCCGCCAGACGCGTACCGGTCCGAGGACGGAGAACTGGACGGCGTGATCGCCTGACTCTCGCGACAACCCTGTCATCGTGCATCTCTCCTTGTCACCGACTCCGTTCTCCGGCCGCCGCTTCCCGCACCGTTCAGCGGCACCGGCCCAGTCATGGTCGGCTCGTGTCTTCTGTGTGCTGCTCATACGTGGTTCGCCGGGGCCCGCCCGGAGACGTCTGCCGGGCGGGGTGTGCGGTTTCGGAGCGGGGTGTGCGGTTACGGGAATGTGTCCAGCCTTCGCGTCGGGCTTCCGCCTCCCGCGGGCCGTCTGTGGCGGCCGGATGCTCCGCCGGTGTGACTGCCCGCGCCAGGGCGCTCAGCCCCGGGCGGCGACCCGTGCGGCGCCTGTTCCGGTTACGGGCGACCGCGCCCGGGTCCGTGCTCGGCGGGACGCCCGGTGCGGTCCGCGGGGACGGCCGAGGGGAGCACCGGCGCGAGTCTGCCTACGCCGGCACGTGCGCGAACCGGAGGACGGCGCGGCGGGTCCCTGGGCCGGCCGCCGCTTCGACCCCGTACGCGTACCGGCCGGCAAGGGGGCGCGGGTGCTGACGGAATGCGCGCAACCCGGCCACGAGGTCTGCGACCGGTCCGGCGGGTCGCAGCGCCGGGGCTCCGTTTCGCGGCTGGGCCGGGTCGTCGCGGACGGCCGGAGAAGACCCGTCGCCTCCGGGTAATGCGCGGGACGACCCTTCTCCGCCGGCCAGGGCACGGGACGGCCCGCCGCGCGGTGCGCGGAACGGCCCGGGGAGCGGGGCGCGGGACGGTCCTCGGACCAAGGCGTCCGCCTCGGCCGGCCCGACGGGATCGGTGGGGACGGACTCGGTCATGGACCTCTCCACATCGTCGCAGGGGAGACCCACCGCCGCGTGGTCGGCGCCGACGGCTTCGGGAGACATGTCGACGGTTCCGGCCGTCCGCCGGATCTCCCGGCGGCCGGATTCGTGCGGGTGGGCCTGGCTGGACCGCTTGGTCACGGCACTCCCCCAAGCCCCGTCGACAAGCGCCGAGTGTGCGGCGCACCACTTCAATATGGTCGGTCATTTTCATTCTGTCAAACCGGTCTCGGCTGCCGCTTCGGGTCGAATCGCCCAGACCGGACAGGATGGTCGCGTCCCGTCCGCGGGCCGGTGGATCGCGGACAGGGCGGTCGCGCCCCGTCCGCGGATCGGCAGGTTGTCGGCAGCCGGACTCGACCTCGCGAGGTGTCCGGCCGGATCGGCATGCGGGGTGCGCGGGGTGCGCGACAAGGCCGTGACGCTGCCCGATCGGGCCGAGTGATCTTCGGGATGCCGAGCGCCCGCACGAAGACCGGCGAGACCGCGCACGCAACGGATCCGTGGGGGGGCCGTGCACGGCCCGACGACGGCGTTGCCGTCGAGGCCGATCCGCGGGGCAGCGGCCGGCAGGGGTGGCCGGGGCTCCGGCTGCCCCTGCCGCGGGGGCAGGGGGTGACTGGGTGCCGTGGACGTTGTACCGCCCGCCCCGGCGTCGGTCACCCGCGCGTTCACCGTGGACTTCGTGGACGCGCGACCCGGCCCGCACCGGTTGCGCCTGCCCGGCCTGCACCGGCTGCGCCTGCCCGGCCCGCACCGACCGCACCTCACCCTCAAGGACAGCGACGGCAGCGTCCTGTCCCGCGAGGCCTACTGGCTCCACCGCACAACCGCGGCGACGCGGGACCCATGCGGGACATCCGCACCGGACCGGGAACCCGCCCGTCCGCGCAGGGTGCCCGGCGCGTCCGTCACCCCGTCTGCTTAGCTGTCGCAATGAGCAACCCAACTTCCCCCTCGAAGCCCGTGGTTGATCCCGGTGAGCTGTTCCAGGACCCCTACGCCGTCTACGGCCGGCTGCGTGAGGAGGGACCGGTCCACCGGATCACCGGCACGGACGGCCTTCCCGCCTGGCTGGTCACACGCTACGACGACGTCCGCCAGGCGCTCGCCGATCCCCGGCTGTCCCTGGACAAGCGCAACGCGACCCCGGGCGGCTACCGGGGCATGGCCCTGCCGCCCGCGCTGGACGCCAACCTCCTGAACATGGACCCGCCGGACCACACACGTATCCGGCGCATGGTGACCAAGGTGTTCACCCCCCGGCACGTCGAAGGGCTCCGGGTGCCGGTCCGGCGCACCGCGGACCGGCTGCTCGACTCCCTGTCGGGACAGGACGAGGCCGATCTGATCGCCACCTACGCCGCTCCGCTGCCGATCATCGTCATCTGCGACCTCCTCGGCGTGCCCCAGACCGAGCGCCCCGACTTCCGCGCCTGGACCGACGCCCTGGTCGCGCCCGACCCGACGCGGCCGGAGCGGGCCAGGGAGGCCGTCGGCCGGTTGCTGTCCTTCTTCACCCGGCTCATCGCCGACAAGCGTGCCCGTCCGGCCGACGACCTGCTGTCCGCCCTGATCGCCGTGCGCGACGAGGAGGACCGGCTCAGCGAGGACGAACTGATGTCGCTGGCCTTCCTGATCCTCGTCGCGGGGTACGAGAACACGGTGCACCTGATCGGCAACGCGGTCGCGGCGCTGCTCGCCCACCCCGACCAGTTGGCGGCGCTGCGGGCCGATGCCGGTCTGCTGGAGCGGGCGGTCGAGGAACTGGCGCGCTACGACGGTCCGGTACCCCTGGCGATCCGCCGCTTCCCCACCGAGGACGTCGTCATCGGCGGGGTCACGGTCCCGGCCGGCGGGACGGTCCTGCTGTCGCTCGCCGCCGCGCACCGCGACCCCCGCCGCTTCACCGACCCCGACCGGCTGGACCTCGGCCGTGACGCCACCGGGCACCTGGCGCTGGGACACGGCATCCACTACTGCCTCGGCGCTCCGCTGGCCCGGATGGAGACGGGCATCGCGCTCACCGCGCTCTTCGACCGCTTCCCCGGCCTCTCGCTCGCCGTCCCCCCGCAGGACCTGCGCCGGCGCCCCTCCATGCGCTCGCGTGGCCTGCTCGCGCTCCCGGTCCGCACGGCGGACCGACCGGGACGGGCCGGCCGCGGCGCTTCGGTCGGATGACGGATGCCCGGGCGGCGGGAAGGCGGAAGGGTTGGCCGTATCGACGCGAACGTTGCTGAAGGGCGCGACATGTCACACCGGCAGAACGGCCACCGCTACTTCGTGGACCTCGGCATCCTCACCTTCGAGATGCACTACGTCGCCGATGCGACGATGGCCCTCACCGTCGTCGACGGAGGGGGCCTGCTGTCCGACGGGCACACCGAAACCGTGACCACCACGGTGGCCGAGGTCCGCCCGAACGTCTACCTCACCTCCTGGCGGGAGCGGCGCGGTACCAGGGTCCTCCACCTGGAGGACTTCGAACGCGGGCGGGTGCACTCGCGTATCGCGCTGCCCGGCGGCGAACCGCTCGCCCGCCTCGGCACCCTCACGCGACTGCGCTGAGCCGGCGGGGAAGGGGCCGGCGACGGCGACCGGAACGACCGCGCCGGTAGGCTCGGCCCATGGCCGCACCCGACACCGACCCGCCCGCGCCGCCCCGCCGTACGCGCAACCCGGAACTGCACCGACGGGCCATTCTGGAGGCCGCCTCACAGGCCTTCGCCGAGCGCGGCTACCACCGGGCCACCCTGCGGGACATCGCCCGGCGCGCCGGCGTCACCCATGGCTCGGTGCTGCGCCATTTCGGCAGCAAGGAGAGCCTGTTCCTCGCGGCTGTCCCGGGCACCCGGGACATCGACGCCCTGGCCGAGGACACCCAGGAGCCACTCGCGGCCCGCATCGCCCGTGGCTACGTGCATCGCATGGAGAGCGCCGACGGCAACGACACGTTCGTGGCGCTGCTGCGCAGCGCAGCCGACGACACCGGGAGCGCCGCCGCCCTGTACGTGGCCATGCAGGAACGCACCGACGAGGTGTACCGCCGGCTCCTGGACGAGCACGACCTGCGGCACCGGCTGCCGTTCGTC
This sequence comes from Streptomyces sp. Ru62, assembly GCF_002920615.1. Taxonomy (GTDB): domain Bacteria; phylum Actinomycetota; class Actinomycetes; order Streptomycetales; family Streptomycetaceae; genus Streptomyces. Next base: position 279,562 of record NZ_PQSU01000006.1, on the reverse strand, counting down.
GCCGCCTTGCTCGTCGGCGTCACGTTCAGCCGGTACGTCGTTCGCGCCGGAGCCCTGGCGGAGATGAGCGCGGACGCACTGACCGCGGACCTCACCGCCTCCCTGGAAGCCCTGCTCCACGGGGATTCCGGCACCGGGGACGCGCCCGTCGGGCAGGGCAGGGGACGGTGACGGCCGGCGGAAGCCACCGTGTCGGACCCGCGCCCGGACCCTGACCCGGACGCGTGCGCCGAAGCCGCCCTGGACGTCACGGGGCCGGGGCGGCCTGGGGGTGCCAGACCCAGGTGACCCGTTCGTACAGCCGCTCGAAACCGGTGCGCAGCATGTTGTGCAGGGATGTGTTGTGGTCGCCGGGGCCTTCCGCGCCGGTCTCGGCGACGAGCCATCGGCAGCCCGCCTCCCGGGCGGCCCGGGCGCGTACGGTGAGCAGTGCCGACTGGGCGCCGCGACGGCGTCCTTCCGGCAGGGTGGCGGCGCCGAACATGTCGGCGCAGTCACCGTTCAGGAAGACGCTCGCGACCGCGATGATCCGCTCGTCCTCCCAGACGGCGTACTGCCGCCAGCCGGGCCTGCCGACGCACGACGCGGCCATGTCGATCAGGGCGGCCGGTTCGCCGAGACCGAAGGTGGTCATCATGACCGCGGCCCACTCGTGCGCCTGCTCGGGCCGGACCGGGCCGACGCGCAGACCGGGTTCGAGCGCCGCGACGCCGTCGGTCGCGGCCAGCGCGCTCTCCGTGTCGCAGCCCAGCTTGACGTAACGATTCCCCTCGGTGAGGCCGAGCTGTGCGGCGGTCGCGGCCCAGTCCCGCGGCAACAACGCCGGGGCGATCATCAACGAGCCCTGGGCGACGCCCTGTTCGCGGTAGAAGTCGCACACCTCCGCGACGGCGTCCGCCGTGACCGGCTGCTCCGCGCCGAACCCGCCGGCCCGGTCGAAGAAGCGGCTGGGATTCTCCCGGACCGCCACCGCGAGCACCGGGCCGAACCGCCGGGAGCCGATGCCCAGCGCGTTCCGCACGGACGGCGGCGCGCCGGTCACGAAGTCCGCGTAGGCCTCGATCTCGGTCCGCTCGCCCAGGCCGACGGGCACGGTGGTCTTCATTCCTGGTTCTCCTTCTCCTGGTCGTGCACGAACCCCAGCACGGCGGCGAACACGTCCGCCTCCTCAACATGCCCGAAGTGGCCGCTCTCCCGCGGCTCGCACAGGCGGGTGTCCGGTGTTCCGGCGTCCAGCAAGACGCAGTGGAAGCGGGGAGGAGGGTAGCGGGTGAACTCGTTCTCCACGAACCCCGCCGGCCGGCTGCGCGCGGCGAACAACCCCCGCACGGGCTCTCCGGCGTCCAGCGTGCGCCGGGTGGGACGGCGAATCGGCGGCCGGTCACACATCGCCGGAGGCCGACGTCAGCGCACACGCCCCAGCAGGGCCGCGAGCGCCAGATGCGACTTCTCCCTCGTGCTCAGCGAGACCCGGCCGGCCAGCACGGCCGCGGGCTCGCTCTCGATGGTGTCGAGCAGTCCCCGGTAGATGCCCGCCATCGCGCCGACGCACGCCCGGCTGCGACGGTCGAGCAGCGGCAGCAGCCTGAAGCCCTCCTCGAACAACGCGCGCGCCCTGGCCGCCTCGAACCTGACGAGGTCGTCGAACTCCGCGCCGGCGGGGACGGAGCCCGTCGTGAAATCGGCGTCGTCACAGGCGAAGCGTTCGACGTCCTCAGCGGGCAGATAGCGTCTGCCCATGGCGGCGTCTTCGCGGACGTCCCGGAGAATGTTGGTGATCTGCAACGCCAGCCCCAGGGTGTCGGCGTACTCCCGTCCCTGGTCGGGGTCCGCGCAGCCGAAGACCCCCAGAGACAGCCTCCCGATGGAGCCGGCGACACACCGGCAGTAGGAGAGGAGATCGGCGAAGGTCTTGTAATCCCTCTGCTCGACGTCCATCGTGACGCCGGCGATCAACTCGTGGAACGCCTCCAGGGGGATCGGGAAACGCCGGGCCGCGTTCGCGAGCGCCACACGGACCGGGTCCGCCGCGTCTTCAGGGGCGGCGTACCCCGACATCAGCCCGTCCACCATCGAGCCGACGCGCCCGAGCAGTTCCGTCTTGCGCCGTGTCTCCAGATCGCCGTCGCCTATGTCGTCCACCCGGCGCGCCAACGCGTAGATCGCCGACATGGCACGCCGCTCGGGACCCGGCAACAGCCGGACCCCGTAACCGAAGTTCTTCGCTTCGTTGCGTGTCACTTCCTCGCAATGACGGTATGCCGCCCGCACATCGTCCGTCCGGAAACCGGAGAGGTCGTCGAACGCAGCCACACTGATCAACTCTTCCGCTGGAGGAAAGGCCCGAGCGCTCACCCTCTGAGCCGACGGACGCGGTACGCCAGCGTAGGGCAGTCGCACAGGGCGCCGAACCGGGAGTGACCGGGGGTGAAGCAAGTCGTCCCGATCGGGCCGCCGTTGCGGGACGTGTGAACCGTCCGGGTGCGGCACAGCGCACACGTGTGCAGCGTCGGACAGCAGGGCACGCGTCGGCGACCGACTGCTATGTTGCTCCGCGTACATGTGTGGCGGCCGTACGGCACGCGTCGTGCCTCGCCGAACTCGCGCACACGGACGCGGGGTTGCCACCGGGCCGCCGAGCAGGAGGACATATGCCGAACATCGCGGAGAACCTGTCGACGACGGCGCGGCTCCGTCCCGATCACCCCGCACTCCGGTTCGGTGACATCGTGATGACGTACGCGGAACTGGACACCGCCGCCTCCGGCATCGCGGGGACGCTCCGGGCGGAAGGGCTGGCGGCCGGTGACCGGGTGTGCGTGATGCTGCCCAACGTCCCGGCGTTCGTGGCGCTCTACTACGGCATCCTGCGCGCCGGCGGAGTCGTCGTCCCGGTGAACCCGCTGCTGAAGAAGCGGGAGATACGGCACTGTCTGACCGACTCGGGTGCGACCCGCCTGTTCGTGTACGAGGACGTCGCACAGGAGGCGACGGCGGCAGCCGCCGAGACGGATGTGCCGGTGACCCCGGTCGGCGCGGTGCTGCCGCGGGCCGGCGAACAGGCACTGATCGCGGCGCCGTCACCCCGGGACGACGGTGACCTCGCCGCGCTCCTGTACACCTCCGGGACGACCGGAACGCCGAAGGGCGCCGCGCTCACCCACGGCAACCTGGGCCGGAACGCCGAGATCCTGGCCGACCACGTCGTCCGGATCACCGACCGGGACGTCATGATGGCGTGCCTGCCGCTCTTCCACGCCTTCGGCCAGACCGGCAGCATGAACTCGGCGATCCGCCGGGGTGCCTGCCTGGTGCTCGTACCCCGTTTCGACGCGACCCGGGTCCTGTCCATGCTGGGCGAGTTCGGGGTGACCGTCTTCGTCGCCGTGCCCACGATGTACAACGCGCTGCTGCACGAGCCCGCGGTCACCACCGGTCCCGAGGCAGGTGCCCTGAGGGTGTGTGTCTCGGGCGGAGCCCCCCTGCCGACCGAGGTGCTGTACGGATTCGAGAAGCGCTTCGGCTGCCCGGTGGGAGAAGGCTACGGTCTGTCCGAGACCTCACCGGTGACCACCTTCAACCACCTCGACCGACCGCGCAAGGCCGGCTCGATCGGCACCCCGATCCAAGGGGTCGAGGTGCGTCTGGTCGGCGAGGCCGGACACGACGTGGCGGCCGGCGAGGTCGGTGAGATCGCCATCCGGGGGCACAACGTCATGGCCGGGTACTGGAACCGGCCCGCGGACACGGCCGAGGCGATCCCGGACGGGTGGTTCCGCAGCGGAGACCTGGCCCGACAGGACGACGACGGCTACTTCTTCATCGTCGACCGGAAGAAGGACATGATCATCCGGGGTGGGTACAACGTCTACCCGCGGGAGGTGGAGGACGTGCTGTACGAACACCCCGACGTCCTGGAAGCGGCCGTGCTCGGTGTCCCGCACGCGTCCCTCGGCGAGGAGGTCGCCGCGGCCGTCGTCCTCGTGCCGGACGCCCGGGCCACGGAGGAGGAGCTGCGCTCCTTCGTGAAGGCGCGTGTCGCCCCGTACAAGTACCCCCGGGAGATCCGGTTCCTCCCCTCCCTGCCGAAGGGATCCACCGGCAAGATCCTGAAGCGGGAGATCCGGCTCCCCCGATGACCTGTACGGCCCCGGCCCTCCGCAGTGGTGGCCGAGCGCCGTCGTCGGGGAGGGCCGGGGCCTCCTCGACGACGGCGCCCCGGTCGGCACCCCCTACCGTGCGCCGCCCGCCGGACGGCCCGGCCTCACTTCAGGTGCCGGTCCAGGAACCGGCAGCCGTCCTCCAGCTCGAACCAGGGGGTGCCGGTGTGTCCGCCGAGGTTGGCGTGCAGCGTCTTCTCCTTGCTGCCGAAGGCGTCGAACAGGTCCAGGGCCCGTTGCCGGGGGTTCCCTTCGTCGTCCCACTGGAGCAGGAACAGCAGCGGAATGCCGACCTGCCGGGCCTCCTCGCGCTGGGCACGGGGCACGTACCCACCCGCGAAGAAGCCCGCGGCCGCGATGCGTGGCTCGGCCACCGCCAGCCGGATACCGAGGGCGGTCCAGCCCCCGGAGTACCCGACCGGGCCGCTGATCCCGGGCAGTTCGAGGAGGGCGTCCAGAGTGGTCTGCCATTCCGGGACCGCGTTCTCGACGAGCGGGCCGATGAAGGACTCCAGGATCTCGTCGACCGGCTCGCCGGCCCGCATCGCCCGCCGGAGTTCGGCACGGGCCTGCTCGTCGGCGGCGGAACGGGGGCGGTCACCGCACCCGGCGGCGTCGATGGTGGCCACCGCGTAGCCGCGCGCCGCGGTGTACCGGGCCCGGGCCACCAGCCGGGGTTCCGCCTTGGGCAGGCCGTTGTTGTGCGCCATCAGGACCAGCGGTGCCGGTGCGGATCCAGGCGTCCACAGGGTGCCGGGAATCTCGCCGAGGATGAATTCGCGCTCGACGACACCGTCGTCGAGGCGCTGTTCCGAAGTGAAGTGCACGGTCGTGCCTTTCGGGAGTGCGCTTGAACGGCGCTCCCGGACGACCTACCGCCCGACCGTGACCCCGGAGGGGAGCACCCATGTCGATACGTTCACGGGTACCACCTCCTCGTTCTCTCGCACGGCCTCCGGGAGACTAGCAACGGTCGCCGTGGTCCGCCAACGGGTTTTGGCGAGGGCGGGCAGCACGTCCAGTGGCGCCGAAGGGGCGGACGTCCATGCGGAAGCCGACTGTCCGGGTGGATGCCGCGGCCTTGGTTCAGGGGCCGGGCATGGGGCCGGGGACTCGGCCGGGCCCGGGAAGGCGACCCAAGGGATGTCGCACCGCGGGCGGCCGACCGGCATCCGGGGACATGCCGGTCGGCCACTCCGCCTGCCGGTCCACGGCGGGGCACGCCCGGACCGGCCCCACGAGCGTGGCAGCGGCCGGCGCCGGCTCACAAGGCCGACGCGGCCGACCTGCCCTCATGGTCCGCGTCCGATGACCTGTCAGGCAACGCGGGGCCGCGGGGCCGGCCCGCGGCTTTCCAGTAGAGGAAGGAGCTGATCCAGGCCGCGAGGAAGAGACCGCCGATCAGGTAGCCGACACCGTTGAGGTCGATGCCGGCCGGCCAGGGTACGGTCCGCTCCACCGCGGGCACCCTGCCGCGCAGCAACGTCATCAGGTTCACGGCTCCGACCAGCAGCGCCGCCGCGGCCGACAGGCCGGTGGTGGTGAGGTTGTAGTGGATGCGCCGCAGCGGATGGACGAAGGCCCACCGGTACGCGGCGGACATGAAGGCGCCGTCGAGGGTGTCGAAGAGACTCATGCCGCACGTGAAGAGCAGCGGCAGGAGCATCAACGCGTACCACGGGACGCCCGACGTGGCACCGGCACCCGACAGGACGAGCAGGGACACCTCGGTGGCGGTGTCGAAGCCGAGCCCGAAGAGCAGGCCGAGCGGGAACATGTGCCAGGGACGGGTCGTCGACGAGGTGAGACGGCGCAGCAGCCGGGAGAACAGCCCCCGCTCGTCGAGGACCTGCTCCAGCCGCTCCTCGTCGTACGCCCCTCGGCGCGCCGACCGGTACACGACGGCGATGCGGCGCAGCGCCAGCAGGTTGAGCACGCCCACCAGGCACAGGAACACCCCGGAGACTGACGTACCGAGCACGGACAGGATGCGGTGGGCGGCGGACGAGTCGTCGGTCAGCCGGCTCGCCAGACGCGCTCCGACGGCCGTCAGCAGGCTCAGCACGACGACGACCGAGGAGTGTCCCAGGGCGAACCAGAAGCCCAGGTCGGCCGAGGGCCGCCCCTCGGCCAGGAACCGGCGGGTGGTGTTGTCGATCGCGGCGATGTGGTCGGCGTCGAAGGCGTGCCGGGCGCCGAGCACGTACGCGGTGACGCCCAGCCCGGTGCCGAAGACCTGCGTGCCGACCGAGAACCGGTGCGCGGACACCACACAGGCGAGCACCGCGAAGGCGCACACGGTCGTGACGACGATGACCGAGACCAGGGCGACCGTGCTCCGGTGCTCCCTGACGAACCTGCCCATCACGTCAGCACGGGGCATCGGAACTCCTGGGCCGCACCAGCACCGAGTAGGACACGCCGAGGCGCTCCGCGGGGAACCCCAGCGCCCGCACGGTGTTCAGCAGGGCGTCGGTCATGATGCCCTCCACCTGGGTGACGCGCGGGTCGAGTGGTGTGTACGCCGCCTCGTGCGGGGCCCAGCTGATCAGGAGGGACCCGCGCCCGTAGTGTTCCGGGCAGGCGCGGACCTCCACTCCTCCGGTCAGCGCCTCGGTCTGTACGCCGAATCCCGCGCGCAGCAGGGAGAAGACCAGGCCGGGCGCCAGCGGGGTGCCGTCGAGGCCCAGCGCGGCGACGACGGACCGGGCCTGGCGGCGCACGTCCTCGCTGTCCGCGCCGTTGATGGGATGGGACACGGGATCACCGGGGGGAAGAGGGAAGACGGTGCCGCGGACGCGGCCGGAACTGGTGGTAGCGGTGGATGTCGCGCTCACAGCACACCTTGTCGGTCCAGGCCGCGCCCGGCCCGAACAGGGTCAGCGCCGCCGCGGCCACCAGGGCTCCGGCCAGGGGCGCCGACATGTAGGCCCAGAACAGGTGGTAGTCACCCGAGACCACGTGCGGTCCGAAGTTGCGCGCCGGATTGAAGCTCGCACCCGTCCGCGAACCGGTCGTGGTGATCAGCGCCCAGACGACGGCGCCGACCACCCACGGCGTCGACCGCGGCCTGGGCCTGGCCGTCATGGCCGCCAGCACCCACAACAGGACGGCGGTGCTCAGCGACTCGCCGAGCACCACGACGACGGGATCGTCCCAGCCGGGACCGGGCTGGATCAGCCCGTCGTGGACCGCGGTGACCCTCTCGCCCCAGATCCCGCGGGCGGCGAGCACCCCGAGTACCGAACCGCCGAGCTGGGAGGCGCTGTAGGCGACCAGATCGGTGATGCCCAGCACACCCCGGAGGGCCATGAAGAGGCTGATCGCCGGGTTGAGATGGGCGCCGGACTCCTTGCCCGGCGGGGTGAGGGAGAACGCCGCGACACTGCCGCCGACCGTGAGTCCCACCACGGCCAGGCGCGCGGTCAGCGGCCAGGAGGACAGGTACCGCCCGTCGGCCCGCATCGTGAAGGAGACCGCGGTGAGAGCGGCCAGGACCAGCCAGGCCGAGCCCAGCGCCTCCGCGAGGTACGACGACACCGGACGGCCGAGCACCACCCACCGCGCGCCGGCGGCCTGGGTCTCCAGGCCCGGCGGCGGCTCGTGCGGCTCGCCGCCGGGCGCGGCGTGCGGAACCGGGGTGTCCGCCGCCGCGCCCGGCCCTGGCAGGGCCCCGGTCACGGCAGCCGGGGCGTGGTGACGCCGATCATGGTGTCCCGGGTGACGAGGGCGGCGAGTTCCTCCTCGCTCATGTCCTCGGTGCCGGCGGGACGCATCGGCAGCACCAGGTAGCGCATGTTCGCGTTGCTGTCGTGGACGCGGATGGTCACCCCGTCCGGTACCTCGGTGCCGAACTCCCGCAGCAGCGACCGCGGTTCACGCACGGCACGGGCACGGTACGGGCGGCTCTTGTACCAGTCCGGCGGCAGGCCCAGGACCGGGCGCGGATAGCACGAGCAGAGTGTGCACACGACCAGGTTGTGCACGTCGGGTGTCTGCTCCAGCACGATCAGCTTGGTGCCGTCGTAGTTGTCGATGCCGAACTCCTCGATGGCGGCCGTGCCGTCGGCGAGGAGGCGCTCCTTGAAGGCCGGGTCGGTCCACGCCCGGGCGACCAGCGCCGAACCGAGCGCGGGCCGGTGCGCGTCGAGGGTCTCCACCATGGCGCGCACCTCGTCGGCGGAGATCAGGCCCTTCTCCACCAGCAGTTCGCGGATGGCCTGCTGCAGGATGTCGAAGTAGTCCGGTTCCCCGGCGGTGTTCTCGATGGGTGCGTGCGGGTCCGCGACACCCGTGCCGCCGTGCGTGTGGTCGCCGTGGTCGACGATGCCGTGCGCGGGGTCGTGCGTGGTCGTCACGAGGTCAGGCTCCTTGCGTGGGGGAGTGGTCGACCGGCTCAAGCCAGTGCTCGTATATCTCCAGTTCGAGGACGTCGTCCGCCGGTCCGTCGTAGTCGGGCCAGAGGGCGGACTGCTCGATGCGCACCCGGTACAGGCGCACGTCCGTGCCCTCGTTGACGCCGTACGCCTCGCGCTCCGGATTGAGGAAGCGGGGCAGGACGCGCTCGATCCGGCCCTCCTTGCCGCGGACGTAGACCGGGGTCCGTACGTGGCCGGGGGCGTCGCGGTCGGCGATGCGCACCTTCTGGTCCTTGACGAAGCGGCTGCTCACGCGGCGACCTCCGTCAGCCGCGCCCGGATCTCGTTCATCTTGGCGCCCAGTTCCTCCGAGGTGATGACGCCCTTCTCGATCAGCACCTTGGACGCCGAGACGGCCCACCTCTCGTAGTAGGTGAGTTCGCCGACGAGCTGCGCACCGAGGTCCTCCACCCCGCGGCGCTTCTCCTCCGTGTTGACGAGCTTGTGCTCGGCGAGGACGTTGAGCAGCGCGTGGCAGCTCTTCTCGAAGGGGGTCATCTCGTGGTCCGACTGGACGACCGGCCCGGCCGGCAGTCCGCCGAGGTCATGCGCGGGGCGCACGACCATGTCGCGTTTGGTGGCCACTGCTCTCCTTGGACGCTCGCACGCGAGGGGACCCGGCACGAGACCCCGTTCACGTGTCCGTTACAAACACCTGGGAGGGAGCTTGCTGGGGCGGCCGACCCGGGGCATCGGTCAAACGACTGACGGCTTCGTGCGGCGCGGTGGGCGCTTCGGGCAGGCGTACGCGCGGGGCACGGGAACGGCCCGGCACCGCGGGTGCGGTGCCGGGCCGTGGAGGCGTGGCGTCAGTGGCGGTCGGTGGCGCTCAGTGGCGGTCGGTGGTGGTACGGCCGTAGCGCCGCTGGAAGCGTTCCACGCGGCCCGCGGTGTCCACGACGCGCGAGGTGCCGGTGTAGAACGGGTGGCTCGCCGACGAGATCTCGACGTCGACGACCGGGTACGTGGTGCCGTCCTCCCACTCGACCGTCCGCCGGGACTCGATGGTGGAGCGGGTCAGCAGCTGGAAGCCTGCCGCGCGGTCGCGGAAGACGACGGGGCGGGAGACGGGGTGGATGCCGTTCCTCATGGGGTGTTCCTCCTCGGGGGAAGTGCGTTCTTCAGGAGGGCCGGGGTTGCGCGGGGGGCAGCGCTCCTCGCGGGGGTCAGCGCTCACCGCGGGAGTCAGCGCTCCCCGCGGGGGTCAGCGCTCCTCGCGGAACAGGACGTGCGCGCCGGCCACCGGGTCGTACTTGCGCAGGACCAGCCGGTCGGGGTCGTTCAGACGGTTCTTGCGGGTCACGTAGGTGACTCCGGTTCCGGCCGTCGACCTCAGCTTGACGACCGGGCGTGTGGTGCTGCGTGCCATGAGGGACTCCTTCCGCCGACCGCCCGAGCCTGTTGACTCGAACATGTCAGACGGTTCTCTCAACACCACCACCCCGCGATGCATTCCCGGAACCGACGATGAACGCGGCTCCGAGAACGACCCCGCGAGTGCGTCCTCGGACGTCCGGTCCGGTCAGCTCAACAGGGCGGCCGTGAACGTCTCGCGGTGGTCCACCAGCCATGTCTGCACCCGGTCCCAGCGTTCCCATCCGCCGCGCTCGGCCAACGCCCGGAGATAGCCGGGGTCGCCGTCGGCCACGCGGCGGGCGACGAAGGCCCGGCAGACCTCCGTGGCCTGCTCGATGACGCCGGGCAGCTCGGCGCGGTCGCCCGCCGAGAGGCCGTAGCCGTCGGCAAGGATCCGCAGCCGTGCGGGCGCGTCCAGCCCGGAGGGATGGAGGGCGGCCGCGGATGCGGGATCGAGCATGGGCACCCAGTAGCGGGCGGTCATGGCGATGTCCCACAGGGGACGGCCAGGGGCCGCCAGGTCGAAATCGATCAGGGCAGCGGCACGGCCCTCGCGGAAGACGACGTTGTCCGGGCACACGTCGTTGTGGCACAGCATCGTTCCCCCCTCCGGGTCGGCCAGCTCCCGGGACCACTCGGCACGGGTGTCGACCGCGACGGCCGCGCTGGTCTCATGCAGGCGCCGCAGCAGGCGCCCCACCGATTCGAGGGCGCTCTTCGTCATCGCCCAGTCCGGGAACGGCGGCAGAGGCACGTCGCCGGGGATGAAGGTCAGCTGCTCGCGGCCGTCCGCGGTGAGACCGACTGGGGCCGGCGCCGCGTCGAAGCCGTGGCCCCTCAGCGCGAGGAGATGGGCGTGCAGGGCGCGTGCGTTGCGCGGTGCCGGGCGTTCCACCAGCTCCCCCCGGCGGAAGACCGCCCCCGCGTTCATCATCCCGCCGACCAGCGCCTCGTCTTCAGCCGTCATGAGGATCACGCTATCGCCGGACCGGTCCCGCGTGGGTGGACTCGGCACGGACGAGCGCCCGAGGCTCACACGCGGGAACCGCGGCCACCCGGGCCATGCCGGGGAGGGCCACACCCCGCGGACCCGAGGAGATCTCGACCTGCCCACCCGATCGTCTCGGCTCCAGCGCGCGACACCTCGACAGGCGAGCTCACCGGTGCCGAGGCCGGATTCGCCCGCTCCCGGGTCGGCCGGCGGCACGCCCACGCGCTCAAAACCGCGCGGGCAGGGTGTCCAGGGCCTTGACCGTCTCACTGGCGAAGCCGGCCGTGTCGGCGGGCTGTTCGGTCGCCCACCACACGTGTCCGTCGGGCCGCAGCAGTGCCGCGGTCACGCCGGCCCAGTCGTCCCCGCCGGTGGTGGAGAGCCGGCTGCGGTGGACTGCGACGCCGACCGCCGCCGCCTGTTCGGCCACCTCCGCGGGGACCGGGGCGTCACCCATGGCCAGCAGCACCGGACGGCCGTCGTGCAGCAGCGGGAGGATGCCCTGGCCCTCGGGGTCGTAGGCCCGGACCCCGGTGAGGGGATGGGCGTCCGCGTCGGCCGGCGGGTAGGCCGTGTCGAGTCCCGAGAGCTTGCCGGCCAGCATCCTGGAGAAGTGCGGCTCGTCGGCGATCGCGTCGCTCAGCAGGGACCGCAGCGCGGTGACGTCCGCAGTGAGGCCCGTGATCAGCGCGCTCTGCGCCAGCGTGTGCTCCGCGAGCTCCTCGCCCACCGCGTGCCGTTCCGAGTGGTAGGTGTCGAGCAGCTCCGAGCCGGCCCTGCCCTGTGCGACGGCGGCCAGTTTCCAGCCGAGGTTCATGGCGTCCTGGAGCCCGACGTTGAGACCGACCCCGCCCGCGGGGAAGTGGCTGTGCGCGGCGTCCCCGGCCAGCAGCACCCGGCCGGCACGGTAGGACGCGGCCAGGCGCGTCGCGTTGCCGAACCGGGTCAGCCAGGACGGGTCGCGCATGCCGAAGTCGGTGCCGGCGATGCGCCGTGCGGCGTCCCGGAGTTCGTCCAGCGTGAGCGGATCGCGGTGCTGGTTGAGCGGGTCGTACCCGGTGACGCGGTACCTGCCGCGCGGCAGCGGCACGACCAGGAGGCGACCGGCCTCGTTCAGGGCCTGGAACCCGGCCGGTGGCGGACTGTCCAGCACGACCTCGCCGAGGTACCCGTACGCGGACGTCCCGGTCCCGGGGAAGTCGACGCCCGCTTGCCGGCGCACGGTGCTGCGGGTGCCGTCGGCGCCGACGACGTACTCGGCGGTCACCTCGTAGGTGCCCCCGGGGCCCCGCACCCGGAGGGTGACGGCCGCGTCGTCCTGGGTCAGGGAGACCACCTCGTGACCCCGCCGGACCACCGCGCCCGACTCGACCGCGTACCGCTCCAGCAGTTCCTCGGTGGCCGACTGCGGGAAGGCCAGCATGAAGGGGAAGGGCGTGGGCAGCGCGCTGAAGTCCAGCCGGTTGTCCAGCATGCCGAAGTGCCAGTTCGGCATGGGCCGGCCGGCTGCCAGGATCTCCTCGTGACGGCCGCGCATGGCCAGTACCTCGATCGTGCGGGGATGCACGCCCAGGGCCTTGGAGTGCGGGCTGCGGTGCTCCCCCTGCTCCAGGACGAGGGGGTGTACGCCCGCGAGGGCCAGTTCATGAGCGGTCCACAGGCCGACGGGGCCACCGCCGACGATGACCACCTGGTGACGCGTGGGCTCCCTGTCTTCGGACATGCCGTCTCAACTCCTGACGAGTGGATACGCCGTCTGCTCTTAATGACCAGTCGGTCATTAAGAGCGTACGACTCTCGCGCAGTAATGACCAGTTGGTCATTACAGGAGCCGGGTCGCCCGCACGCATCGCTGTGACATACCTGGCGAGGGCGCAGGCCTCCTGCGCAGCAACCCCGCGGCCCGCTACCTCATCGATCCGGTGCAGGTCCAGGGAATCACGCTGCCGTCCAGGCTGCGGATCCACCCGCGTCAGCCGGACAACACCCCGGCGCCGGAGCCGCTGATCGTCTCCGTCGACCTGTCCGACCACCGCTTGGAGTGAGCACCGGTCCGGCAGGCCGGCAACACTCCTTGCCAGGCCGTCGACCCGCCCCGCCGGGGCGGCCCGGTGACCCCGGCCGGACCGGACGGCACCCTGCGGTGGGCGGGGTGAGGGGCCGCACCCGGTACTGATCGGCACCGGCGGCACGACCCCGTCGCGTGCCTCACACCTGGCTCACTCGGCCCAGCGCCCCACCGCGGTCAGCCACGCGATGCCCGGGTTCAGCCATGCCGGGAACCTCTGTGTCATCGCCTCGAAGTACTCCGCCCGGCTGGTGGCACCGGCGAAGACCTCCGCGGCCGCACGCAGGTAGTCGCGCGTGTCGTCGATGATGGACGCCGGATCGTCACGCTCGGGGTTCTTGTGCCCGGCCACGACGGTGGTCGGGTTGACGGCGGCCACGGCGTCGATCGCGTCGAGCCAGCTGTCGATGCCGTGGGTGCCGGCCTCGGAGAGGTACTGGTGCACCTGGTTGTAGATGACGTCGCCACTGACGACCAGGTCCAAGGACGGCACGTGCAGGAACGTGGTGTGATCGGTGTCGGTGTGCCCGGCGGCATGGGGGACGAGCGGCTGCCCGTCGACCTGGAGGCCGCCTTCCGGGACGGCCTCGGCGATGACCGGGGTGTCGCCGATCAGGCCGGGGAACGCCGCTCCCCAGAAGGGGTTCGGCCGGCCGCCGGGGGTGGTCCGCTCCATCTCCGCGATCGTCTCGGGCGTGGCCCACACCTTCAGGTCCGGGAACCGCTCACGCACGGCCGCCGTCGCGTACCAGTGGTCGCCGTGCGCGTGGGTGACGTAGACGCCGGTGATCGTACGATCGAAACCGGCGGCCCACTCCGCGACGGCGACCCCCTGCTCCGTGGTCAACCCCGGGTCCACCAGGACGGCCTCGCGGGGACCGTAGATGAGAGCGGTGGTCAGCGGAGACCACACCAGCGGGCCGCCGTCCGGCCGGGGAGGCAGGGCGGCCGGCGCCAACGGCTGCATCGGACTGACGTGTACGGCATGGGCCAAGGACGTCATCGTGGTTCCTCTCACCTGATGAGAACGTGTGAACGCCACCGGGACGACGCCCGGTCGGGGCGCTGAGCGTATGCGGGTTGCCTGCTTCGAGTCGGCCGTACGGCCCCGTGTCGCGGGTGGAGGGGAACGGGCGCTACCGCGTTCCCCTCCTTGCGAGGTCATCCACAACCCGCCGCCCTCATCCTGCTGCCGCCAGGGTCGCAAGCGGCTGCGGAGGGACACGAACGAGCCGTTGGGGCAGCCCTTCTGCCTCAACGCACGCGACGGTCCCGCCTGTCGAACCAGGGGGAGCCGGAATCCGTCGCGCGCAGACGGCGCTCGTCGCGCCCGGCGGTCAACTCAGGCGGCCGACTAGTTAGTTGGAATATCCAACTCAACCGATCGGTTGGTCTGAACAGCGGCTTCGGCGTGGGAGGACACGATCGTGAACAGAACACTCAGCCCTGAGCGAGAAGGTGTGCGGGTGGAGGTGCGGCCCTCGGCGGGCGCCTGCCGGGTGATCAGCCTCGCCGGTTCCGGCCGGGCGGAGCAGCGGGCCAGGGAAGCGGTGCGGAACACCTGCGCGGAGTTGCTCGGAGCGAGGTTGCCGGACGCGCTCCTCGTCGTCACCGAGCTGGTGGCGAACGCGGTGTCCCACACGGCCGGCGTCCGCGGCCTGATGCTCCACCACGACCGGGACGTCACCTCGCTGACGGTCTTCGACAAGGGCGGGACGGCGAGCTGGCCGCGCGCGGCCGAGGCGGACCCGCTGGCCGAGTCCGGCCGGGGCCTGCACCTCGTCGCCGCTCTCGCCGACTCCTGGCACGCCCGTCCGGCGCTCGAAGGCAAGGCCGTCACCGCCGTCTTCCACACCGGCACCAGGGAGCCGGAGTCGGACTGACCGCTGGTCCCGCCACGGCGACGGCCCCGGCACGTCGGGTCAGCGGCTCCGGAACGGTTCCGTCGCCAGCAGTTCGCCGGTGGGCAGCACCTCGTGCGCGATCAGCGCGTAACGCCGCAGCATCTGCTCGTAGGAGTCCGGTCCGCCGTCGGGGGCCGTGGCATCCGGGACCAGGGTCACCCGGTATCCGCGTTCCATGGCGCTGCGCGCCGTCGATTCCACGCACATCGTGCCGATCATGCCCGCTACGACGACGTGTTCGACACCACGCCGCTTCAGCTGGATGTCGAGATCGGTCGTCGCGAAGACATCGAGGTTCTTGTGCGGCGCGATGGTCACGTCGTGGGGACCGGGCGTGAGGTCGGGGTGGAACTCGGCACCCCAACTACCCGCCTCGAACATGCGGTTGTCGAACATCATGTGGTGGATGCCGGACTTGTGCCGCCAGTGCGCGTACTCCTCGTCGGTGTACGACATCGGCGAGAAGAACGCGGGGAAACCCTTGTCCCGGAAGCCGGCGAGCAGACGACGCAGGTTGCCCAGGGTGCCGATCCGCTCGAATTCGGCCTTGAAGCCGGGATATCCCTTGCCCTGCTCGGAGAAGATCTCGTTGACCGTGTCGATGAGAACCAGACCGATCGGTGCCGATGCCGTGGATGCGGTGGTCATGATGGACTTCCTTTCCTCCGCCGCACCGTCGTGGTGCGTGCCGGCCGGGTGGGGGCCGAGCCGTTCGGAGCGTGTCACCGGTGGTGCGTCCAGGCATCGGTCGTGTGACTGACGCGTCCGCGCCGCCCCGCCGGCCGAGGGGGTCTCGCGGTCCGGGCGGCGGTGCCGCCGCCCGTGGGGGGCGTGCGCGCGGGTGGTCACCTCTCGTCGTCGTGTGCGTACAGCTTCAGTACCGGAACGCCCACCGTGTGACGGGCCCGGCCGGCCCAGTCGAGGTGGAGGAGTTCCTCGACGAGATGCGGAGCGGTCAGCACGATCACCTCGTCGGCACCCGTCTCCTCGACCACCGACCGCAGGAGGGTCAGGGGATGGCCGCCTACCAGTTGCCCGACGGACTCGCTGCCGGCCTCCCGCAGGCTCCGGACCGAGTGTTCCAGTGCCAGGGCGGCCTGCTGCCGGGCCTCCTCGCCCTCCGGCTCCTCACCTTCGCGAGCAGCCCGCTCCAGCTCTCCGAGCGCGATGTCGTCCAGGGAGCGCAGCAGCCGGTTCTCAGCGCCCCGTGGCTGCATGAGGACGACGAAGAACGTCTCGTCGTCGTGGAGAGTGGTGACGAACTTGACGTCCGCCGCCGACAGCTGCTGCTCGATCAGAAGAACGCTGGTGAACATCGGGGTCCCAACCTCGGTGCGCCCCCGGGCGGGGCGCGAACGGTGAGCAACGCTAGCGCCCCGCCGCCGGGGACCCGGTCCCGGCCCGGTGAGCCGGCCGGACGTACCGTCTACACGGCCAGCTCGGTCAGCCGCTCGATCTGGATGCCCCCCACCGTCAGCATCTCCGCGAGCTCCGCGAACCGCCGCAGGTGGTCGCTGGCCGCGTGGGCGCGCAGGTGCTCCTCGCTCTGCCACACCTCGTGCATCACCAGCAGCCCGGGGTCGTCCAGGCCCTGGTGCGGCACATAGGTGAGGCAACCGTCCTCCTGGCGGGTGGCGGCCACCAGAGCGGGCAGCGCGTCCCGCAGTTCCTGCTCCTTGCCGGGGCGCGCCTGCATGCGCGCGACGAGGACGATGGGCCCGTTCTCAGGGTGGGTCATGGCATTCTCCGTAAGTCGTCGGGTGGCCCTGGGGGCCGGATGCGGCCGTGCGTGTCCGCGCGGACCGCGCATGGCCGGCCGCGCTCCGGAACAACTGTCGTCGCCGCGCACCGGCCGGACACGTGGTTCCGGTCGCCGGTGCCCGTGAGCGCAGGTGATGAGCGCCCTGGGGCAGTGTCGCGCGGCCGGCCGGCGTGGGGCGGGCGGCTCAGAAGCCGGTGAGGGTGATCTTGCCGATGGCGGTGCCGGACTCCATGACGCGGTGTGCCTCGCGGAGGTTCGTCGCGTCGATCCGGCCGAGGTCCTTCACGGCGGTGGTGGTGATGATGCCCGCGTCCACGAGACGGGCGATCTGGGTCAGGATGTGCCGCTGCCGGTCCTGGTCGGCAGTCTGGAACAGGGAGCGGGTGAACATGAACTCCCAGTGGTAGGAGATGCTCTTGGCCTTCAGCACGCCGATGGGCAGGGAGTCGAAGTCGTCGATGGCGACGATCCGGCCGAACGGCCGCAGGGCTTCGGCGTAGGCGCCCAGGTTGCCGTCGGTGTGGGCGGTGCTGAACACGTGTGTCAGGCCGTCCGGGGCCACCTCGGCGATCTGGGGGACCAGGGGCTCGCGGTGGTCCACGATGTGCCGCACCCCCATGCGGGTGGCGAACTCCACGGTCTCCGGACGGGAGGCGGTGCCGATGACGGTCAGGCTGGTCAGGGCGCGGGCCAGCTGAGCCGTGATGGAACCGACGCCTCCGGCCGCGGCGGTGATCAGCAGGGCGCCGTCCTGGTTCAGTCCGCCGTTCTCCAGGCCGAGGTGCTCGAACAGCCCCTCCCAGGCGGTCAGCGAGGTCAGCGGCAGGGCCGCGGCTTCCGTGAAGGACAACGTGGCGGGCTTGCGGGCCACGATGCGCTCGTCGACCGTGTGGTACTCGGAGTTGGCGCCGGCCCGGTCCAGAGCGCCGGCGTAGTACACCTCGTCGCCCGCCTCGAACATCTCGACCTTCTCGCCGACCGCGACCACGGTGCCCGCCGCGTCCCAGCCGAGCACCTTGATCTCGCCGCCCGGGTCGTTGCTCTGCCGGATCTTGTAGTCGACGGGGTTGACCGCCACGGCCTCGACCTTCACCAGCAGGTCGTGCGGGCCGGGTTCGGGGACGGGCAGTTCCACGTCGACCAGGCTCTCCGGGTCGTCGACGGGGAGGCTCGCGCGGTAACCGACGGCCCGCATGGTGGTCTTGTTCATGGGAACATCTTCGCTTTCCGTGTGCTGTTCGAACGGGTAAGTCGTGGTCTACGGGCGTGCCGCCGCGTCGCCGCGTGGCGGATCACGCCCTCAGGGCGTGGCCGTGCTGCGCGAGGTAGCGGTCCGCGGCCTGCAACGGGGTGAGGCCGTCCACGTTGATCAGGGCGTCGATCTCCTCGACACCGTCGTTGCCCAGGTACAGGCCGTCCAGCCGGGCGACCGCGTCGGGGTGCAGGTGCTCCAGCGCGTCCAGCCGGACGACCGGACTGGCGTCGTCCACGGTGCCCAACAGGCCCTTGGGCTCCTCCAGAGGGCGCAGGCCGTACAGGCGGTTCAGGTACTGCGGGCGCCACAGCGGGACGACGAACCACTCCCGTGCGGCGATGCCCCGCTCCACCCGGGAGAGGAAGCCGGACTCGGTGCCGGGGGTGAAGGAGTAGCCGACCTCGGCCAGACCGTACGCGTCCACCATCCGGGCGGAGAAGCGGCTGATGCCGGCGCCCGGGTTGATGCCGTCGATGGCCTTCGTCATCCGTCCGGCCACCTCCGGCCGCGTCAGGTCGGCGACCTCCCGCACCTCGTCCTCGGGGACGTAGGGCGGCACCGCCCACACGCAGTACGGCTGGTAGTGCGGCGTCAGCACCCGGACCCGGTCCCGGTAGCGGGAGAGGTAGGTGTCATGGCTGGAGGGCAGCCACGCGGAGACCAGGACGTCGATGCCGCCCTCCTCCTGGAGCCGGAACAACTGCTCGTGCGGTGCCTCCACGCTGTTCACCCGGTGCCCGTGGGCCTCCAGGACGCGGCGCGTGACCGCGGCGGCGGCACGGTGGAACGACAGGGCGACGTTGCCCACGGTGATGGTCGGTTCCGAGCGGGAGGGGGACATGACGACTCCTTGGACATACGCGCCTGAGCTGCGGAAACTCCGCCATGTAGGACGGGGTGTCCGGAGTCTTCCGACCTGTTCGGGCCGTCCGCTCCCCGGGACCCGTTCATCGTGCTCCCGCACCGAGTCATAAGTCCAAGAACTCTTTGGCATTCTTTCGATAAGCTGAGCGCATGGCAACGCTGCGACAACTTGAGTACCTGGTGGCGATCGTGGACGAGGGTTCGTTCACCCGCGCCGCGGAAAGCCTCAACGTCACCCAGCCCGGACTCTCCCACCAGTTCCAGGCACTGGAACGGGAGGTCGGCGGGCCGCTGCTGGAACGGCTGCCGCGCGGCGTGCGGCTCACCCCGGCCGGACGGTCGATGCTGCCCCATGCCCGGGCCGCGCTGGCCGAGGCCGGCCGGGCCACCGTCTCCGCCCGCCGCGCCGCCGGCGTCTCCACCGGTGAGCTGCACCTGGCCACGCTCTACTCGGTCAGCTCGGGCGTGCTGCCCACGGTCCTCGGGCTGTGGCGTCGCAAGCACCCCGGCGTGCGCATCCGGTTGTTCGAACACCGTCGGAGCGACGAGATGGCGCAGGCCATGACCGCGGGCCAGGCCGATGTCGCCGTGGGCCCGCTGCCGGAGAACTGGGAGGGCACCGCACGGCACATCGGCGCCGAGGAGTTCCTGGTCGTCACCCGGTCCGACGACCCGGTGGCGCTCTCCGACCGCGCACCGGACGTCCGGCTGGCCGACCTCGCCGAGCGGGAGTGGGTGCACTTCACCCCCGACAGCGGCCTGTCCGACATCCTCGAACGGGCCTGTGGCGCCGCCGGGTTCCGGCCCCGGGTCGCGGTGCGTACCGAGCAGGCGGGGTCGGCCGTCGGGTACGCGGCGGCCGGGCTCGGGCCCACCCTCGTGCCCGCCAACGCCATCCCGCCGCATTTCTCCGGCGCGTTCCTGCGTCCCGACCCGCCCCTGCGCCGGGAACTGACCGGATACACCCGCACCAGTCCGGACCCGGTCACCTCGTCCTTCCTGGAGGCCCTCGGGGAACACGCCCCGCTGATGCCCGCGCACGTCGCCAGACGCCTGCGCACCGCCGACCGCTCCGCCCGCCGCCCGCCGACGGGGGAGTGAGCCGCCGGGCGACGGGGCGGGCGCGACACCGGCCGTCCCTCCTGAAGGACCTCAGCCGTTGCGGACCACCCGGTAGCTGAGCACGGGAAGCGGGAACTGCGCCGTGTGCAGACTGCCCACGATGAAGTAGGAGTCCCCGCTCTGTCCCGGCAGGCCGGTCCGGCAGTCCGTGTTGTAGTACGCGTAGAGGTCCGCGTCGGACACGTCCACGGCCGACAGCGCGGCTTCGGACAGGGTGTGACAACTGCTGTCGTCGAGGTCGACGACGGTCCGCGTCCCGGTCAGGTCAGCTCCGCTGTACAGGCTGATGCCCCATCCCGGAAACTCCGCCGCTCCGGCGGGCGTCGCCGCCGGCCACGCGAGGGCGGCGGCGGCTCCGGCGACGGCGAGGATCCGCAGGATTGCCCGGTTGGTCCGACTGGCCATACGTCATCCACCTTGTCGAGTCGTAGCAACGGGTGACACGTCGATCGCCAAGCTATCGCGGCCCACATGTGTGCCAGAAGGTGTGATCAAGCCGTCTGCCGGCGACCGCGAGGAGTGTCTCCACCCCCGGCCGGACCGGACGGTGACTGCCCCTGACGCCATGAAGGCAGCTTATGGGGAGCGACGAAAACAATCATTGGCCTCATCGGCGTGTGGGGGGAGAGAGTGATGCTCGTGCCACATCGGCCGCGCCACGGCGCTTCACCCAAGGAGATCCACGTGACCACGCAGGAACGTTCCGGACAGCGCATCGTCGTCATCGGAGCCGGCTCCGCGATCGGACGGCAACTCGCACGGACGGCCTCGGCAGCGGGCGCCGAACTGGTCCTCGCCGGACCGGACCTCGGCAAGCTGAAGGACACCGCCGGGGAACTGAGCGGCCCGTGGCGGACCGTGGAGTTCGACATCACCGACGACGAGTCCGTCGCGCGGTTTGCCGACGAGGTCGGCCCCTTCGACCACCTGGTGTCGACGGCGGCGGTTCCCGCCAACGGGCCGCTGGCCGAACTCGACCCGGCAGACGTCCGACGGGCCTTCGCGGCGAAGGTGATCGGTCCCCTGTTCATCGCCAAGCACCTGGCCGGTCAGGCACGCGAGGGCGGTTCCCTCACCTTCTTCTCCGGGGTGGCTGCCTGGCGCCCGGCGCCCGAGCGCACGGTCATGGCGACCACCAACGGCGCCCTGGCCTTCCTCGTCCAGGCCCTGGCCGTGGAGATCGCCCCGCTGCGCGTGAACGCGGTGTCCCCCGGCATCATCGACAGCGGTGCCTGGGACAGGCTCGGTGACGCCAAGCCGGGATTCCTCCGGCAGATCGCCGACAACAACCCCGTACGGCGGGTCGGAACCGCGGACGACGTCGTCAAGGCGGTGCTCTTCGCCATGGACAATCCGTACGTCACCGGAACGGTTCTGCACGTCGACGGCGGCGCGCGCCTGGCGTAGAGCCGGGGCCCGGAGGGCGGCCGATGACCGGGCCGGCGGTCGTGGGCCGTGCCTCGCGTCAGTCGGGCGTGTCGGACGCGAGGGCGGCGGCGAGCTGCGACCGCCGGTTGATCTGCAACTTCGCGTAGACCTTGTACAGGTGCGCTCCGACGGTGCGGTGGGAGAGGTACAGCTGGTCGGCGATCTGCCTGTTCGTGTACCCCTGGGCGGCCAGCCGGGCGACGTGCAGTTCCTGGGCGGTCAGCACGGCGCCGGCGTCGAAGGTCTGGCGCGGCTGCGTGGTCTGCACCGTGCTGCCGGCGGCGCCCAGCTCCCGTGCCGTTCGCCGCACGAGCGGTGCCGCGTGGTGGGACTCGAAGACGTGCAACGCGGCGGAGAGATGGCTGCGCGCCTCCACGATGCGGCGTTCCCGGCGCAGCCACTCGCCGAAGAACAACCGGGTCTTGGCCAGGTCGAGGAACGCGGTGGTCGCCTCACCGCGCTGTATCGCCCGTTCGAAGTGGACACGTGCGTCGGCGCCCTGCGCCAGAAGCGCCCGCGACCGTTCAACGAGCATCGCGAGATGGTCGGAGTCGTCGGACGCGAGGGCGGTCGTAGCCATGTCGAGCCATCCCTCCACCGCCTCGGGCCGGCCGGCTCGCACGGCCGTGTCGGCGAGGTCGCCGCCCGCCCACACACCGATGGGCGGGTGCTCGACGCATTCCAGCAAGTGGGCGAGCGCCTCGTCGGCGCGGCCCTCGTTCGCCGCCGCCTGAGCGGACGCCCAGGACGCCACGGCCGCCACCCTGGGGATCGGGGTGGGCCCGGACAGTTCGGTGCAGGTGTTCAGGGCGGCGGCCACGAGCTCGTGTTCGCCGCGCCACGCACGTGCGCGTGCGATGTTCGCGGCGGACAGGGCCCCGACCACCGGCACATCGAGGTCGTAGCTGAGGCGCAGCGCGAGTTCCGCGTC
Source organism: Streptomyces sp. Ru62 (assembly GCF_002920615.1). Lineage (GTDB taxonomy): Bacteria > Actinomycetota > Actinomycetes > Streptomycetales > Streptomycetaceae > Streptomyces. The sequence continues at coordinate 257,303 of NZ_PQSU01000006.1, read as the reverse complement.
GGTCAGGCCGGCGGCGATCGCGTTGGCGGTCATGCGCACGGTGCTGCGTCCGGAGAGGGCCACCGCCACGTCCCCGGCCCGTGCCGACTGGTGGAACATGTCGACGCCGGCGCCCCAGACCCGGTCGGCGACGGCGAGGTCATGGGTGTCCTCGACGGCGAACGCGAGGCAGTTCAGCAGTGTCGCGTACCCCTCGCGGGCCTCCCGCTGCATGAACGACAGTGCCTTCTCGACGGAGCCGATCCGGTCCGCCGGGCTGACCAGGGCCAAGCCGATGTCCCGGAGCACCTGCTGCGGCTCGGTGCCGGCGTCGGCCCGGCGCAGTTCGTCCGCGATGGCTGTCGCGAGGTCGGGAGAGGTGTCCTGACGGAGGAAGCTGCGCACCGCGGCCCATGTGAGGACCTCGACCCGGTCGGCGGGATCGCCGAGTCTGCGCGACATCGCGACGAGTTCGTCGCCGCCGCGCCCCAGGAGTGCCGAGCTGCTGCCGGCGAGCATCCATTCGGTACGAGCGAACTGCACCGTCGACGCCTCGTCTTCGACGATCGGCCTCGCCTCGGCGAGCAGGGCCACGGCATCGGCCGTCGCGCCCGCCTGCCGAGCCGTTTCCGCTGCCATCACCGTGCGTCGCGCCCGGTCCGCCGCGACCGGGGTCAGCGCGGCCGCGCGTCGCCAGGCGGCGGCGGCTTCGGTCCGCGCACCCCGTCGGGCGGCCGTCACGGCGAGGGCTTCGAGTTCGGCGGCGACGCCCTCGTCCCATCCGGCGACGGCCGCGGCCCGGTGCTGGACGGCCCGTGCGGCATCGACGACGACGGCCGCCAGTTCGGTGTGCACGCGCGACCGTGCGCCGAAGTCGGCGTTGTCGTACACGGCTGAACCCACCAACGGGTGGCGGAACCTGTACGTGCCGGCGGTGAGCGTGATCAGTCCGAACCTCTCGGCCGGCGCGAAGTCGCCTTGGTCCAGGCCCAGGTTGCGGGCCGCCGTGAGCACTTCGTAGCTGCTCGAGTCCTCTCCCGCGGCGGCGACGAGGAGAGCGTGCCGCGTCGCCGGGGGCAGCAGGGCGACCTCGGCCAGGAACGACTCCTCCAGACGCCTGCCCATCGGAACCCGGCTCCCCTCGGCAGAGGGCGGCCCTTCGACCCAGGACGGGTTGGTCGACCATTCGGTCAGGGCGAGCGGGTTGCCCAGTGCGCGCTCGACCAGACGGCGCCGCTGCGGGAGCGTCAGCGCGGGCGCGTGCAGGGAGACCAGCTCCAGCGCGTCGTCCTGCCCGAGCGGCGTCAGGGGCACGTGGTGCTTGAAGTGCAGTTTGCGGTCGGGGTAGATGCGATCAGCCCGGCTGGTGGCCAGGAGCAGCGCCGGCATGACGCTCATGCGGGCCGCGAGGAAGGTGACGATGTCGGCTGTCGACCGGTCGAGCCAGTGCAGGTCCTCGACCAACAGCACGAGGGGATCTCGTGCCGCGGCTTCCTCCAGCAGTCCGAATGCGGCGAGCCCGGTGATGAAGCGGTCCGCCGGTTCCCCCTCCGCCCCGAACGCGACCTTGAGGGCCATGCGCTGGCGCGGCGGCAGAGCGTCGATACGGTCGAGCAGGGGCAGCAGCAGTTCGTGCAGCCCCTCGAAACCGGCCGCGCCGGCGCCACGGATGCCGTGGCAGGAAAGCACCGTGAAGCCGGACGCGGACGCGGCCTCGGCGACCGCGGACGCGAGTCTGCTCTTTCCGATACCCGCTTCCCCGTGCACGAGTACCGAGGCGCCGTGTCCCTCCCGCGCCGCGTCGACAAGGGCGGTCAGCTCTGCGAACTCCGATTCCCGCCCTATCACATAGCCACCCGTACCGATGTGTTGCGACGTGCGCTCGCTGCAAGTCGATCAATCGTACTATACGGCTCTTTTCAGCCAAGGCGACATATGCACGCTCGGGCGGGATGGTCGGCGGGCGCGGACCGAGCTTAACAAAACGTTGTTCTCTTGACTAAGAGAACGCCGTTCTCTTAACGTGGGGGCTTCCCGCTTCCCGGGCCACACCCCACGAGAAGGACTCTCAGTGATCACTTACGACAAGCTGTACATCGGCGGCCGCTGGACCGAGCCCGCCAAGAAGGACCTGCTGGAGGTCCGTTCCCCGCACGACCGGTCCCTGGTCGGGCTGGCCGCCGAGGCCACGAAGCCCGATGTGGACCTCGCCGTCGACGCCGCCCGCAAGGCCTTCGACGAAGGTCCCTGGCCCCGCCTGTCCCCGGCCGAACGCCAGAACGTCATCGCCCGCTTCAACGACCTCTACGCCAAGCGCGCCGAGGAGATCGCGGACCTCACCACCGCCGAGAACGGCAGCGCCCGCTGGTTCACCGGCTGGACCGCGGCCGCGCTGTCCCAGCAGACCGACGCCTTCCTGCGCGCCGCGGCCGCCCTGCCGTGGGAGGAGGAACTGCCGCGGACCGACGGCGCCACGGGCCGCATCCTGGTACGCCGGGAACCGGTCGGTGTCGTCGCGGCCGTCATCCCCTGGAACGCCCCGCACCAGTCCGCGCTCGTCAAGATCGTCCCCGCTCTCCTGGCGGGCTGCACCGTCGTGCTCAAGGCATCGCCCGAGAACGCCCTCGTCACGCTGCTGCTGGGGGAGATCCTCACCGCCGCGGGTGTCCCGGAGGGCGTGGTCAGCATCCTGCCCGCCGACCGCGCCACCAGCGAGTACCTCATCTCCCATCCCGGCATCGACAAGATCGCGTTCACCGGTTCGACGGGCGCCGGACGCGCCATCGCGGCCATCGCCGGCCGGCAGCTCAAGCGGGTGAGCCTGGAACTCGGCGGCAAGTCCGCCGCCATCGTGCGGGAGGACGCCGACCTCGACGCCATGGTGGAGGGCCTGAAGTTCCTCTCCTTCGCCAACAACGGCGAGGCCTGCGTCGCGCACACGCGGATTCTGGTGCACCGCAGCCGCTACGACGAGACCGTGGCCAAGCTGAAGGACCTCATCGAGTCGCTGACGGTCGGCGACCCCTCCGACCCCGCCACCTTCATCGGCCCGATGGTCAGGGCGGACCAGCAGGAACGCGTGCGTTCGTACATCGAGACGGGAATCCGCGAGGGCGCCCGCCTCGTCACCGGCGGCCCCGAGGTCCCCGCCGGTCTCAAAGACGGCTACTACGTCACCCCCACCCTCTTCGCCGACGTCGACAACTCCATGCGCATCGCACAGGAGGAGATCTTCGGCCCGGTGCTCGTGGTCATCCCGTTCGACGACGACGACCACGCGGTCCGCATCGCGAACGACTCCCCGTACGGCCTCGGCGGCGGCGTGTGGACGGCCGACGAGGACCGCGCCCTGGAGATCGCCCGGCGCATCCGCACCGGCACCTTCTCCGTCAACGGCGCGCCGTTCTCCTTCGACGGCCCCTTCGGAGGGTTCAAGAGCAGTGGCATCGGCAGGGAGTTCGGCACGGTCGGCCTGACCCAGTACGTCGAGTACAAGACGATCGCCGCCTGACCCCGCACCACCGCGACCACCACTTCCTCCGCACGAACACCTGCGAAGGCCGCGCCCCGCAGCGACTCCGTGGTCCGGCCGGGCGCCACCGGCCCGGAGCCGACGACCGCCGGACCGGTACCCGGACGCAGTCACCGCCCCCTTTCCGTCCTCGTCAGTCAATCGACGGATCACCGCTCCCGGTCCGCTCACGACGATGTATGTCAGTCGCGCCAACCGCGACCACGCGTCCAGCGGCAGCCGGCCGGGGCCGGAGCGCTGCCCGCGCACCGAGCAACGCGGCGGCACCCGCCCGCACTCCGGATCACCGCGCACACCGAGAGGAAGTCACATGTCCACTCCCTACGACCTCATCGCGAGAGTCCCTTCGTTCACGCTCACCAGTGCCGACTTCACCGACGGCGGAAGGCTTCCGCTCCCTCAGGCGAGCGGCGTCTTCGGGGCCGGCGGCACCGACACCTCGCCCCAGCTGAGCTGGTCGGGATTCCCCGAGGAGACCCGGAGTTTCGCCGTCACCGTCTACGACCCCACCGCCCCGACCGGCAGCGGTTTCTGGCACTGGGCCGTCGCCGACATCCCGGCCACGGTGAGCGAGCTGCCCTCCGGGGCCGGCGACGAGTCGGGCGCCGGACTGCCGGAGAAGGCCTGGCAGCTCCCCAACGACGCCGGCCTGAGGCGGTACATCGGAGCCGCCCCGCCCGCCGGCAGCGGCGAGCACACCTACTACATCGCCGTCCATGCCGTGGACGTGGAGACCCTGGGCCTCGACCACGGCGTTCCGCCGGCGTTCCTCGGCTTCAACCTCTCGGGTCACACGCTGGCCCGGGCGGTCATCACCGCCCGCTACTCCGTCGACTGACGCCCCTCCCCGGCCGACTGACGCCCGGACACCTCACCGGCCGCGACACTGCCCGTCGCGGCCGGTGAGGTGTCTGCCGAGCGCGTGAGCCGCGCCGAGACACCGTGACGTACGGTTCCCGTGGCCCGGGCCTGCCGCTCGCTCGACCTGGCCCGGGGGGACCAGGCGTCCGGTGTGCAGGATGCGCCGTCGGACACGTGTGCGCCGTCGCGTCCCTGGCGGGGGGGACGCGACGGCGTGCCCGGGTTCGGTCACCGGGGCCACACAGGGACTCGCGGTCTCTCAGATCTCCCGGGTGAGCCGCGTGCGGTCGTCCCGGCGTGATCTCAGGGCGAGCGAGAGGGCCGCGCTCGCGGCGAGGAGGGCCACGATCAGGCCGTAGACGGCGACGGTGGCGGTCAGTGGGACGAAGTCGCTGGCGATGCCCGCCACGAGGACCGGCGCGCCGTACGCCGTGTAGGCGACGAGGTAGACCGCGGCGAAGAGGCCGCCCCGGCTCGCGTTGTCCGCGAGCGGGCCCAGTATGCGCAGGGAGGAGCCGAAGGCAGCGCCCTGCCCGGAGCCGCCCAGCAGCGCGCCGGCGACGACGAGCGGGAGCCTCGCTGTCACGACGCCGATGACCGTGAGGACGGCGCCGGCGAACAGCAGGAGCGCGCCGGTGCGAGTGGCCAGCCCGGCGGACAGCCGGCCGAAGCCGATGCCGGCCACCGCCGCCGCCATCGGCTGGACGGCGACGATCGCACCGTTCACCGCCGCGTTGTGGATGCCGAAGACCGACGCGTCGAAGGACGGCGCCAGGCCGAGGAAGAGGCCGGAGAACATCCAGCCGGCGGCGACCAGGGGGGCCAGGGACCAGAACCATCCGCGGGCCGCGCGGACGACGCTCAGCCTCGGACGCAGCGAGGCCAGCACACCGGGGTGCCGGTCCGCCGTCTCCGGGGCGGCCAGCACGGAGGCGATGCCGTAGACGAGAACCACCGCCAGGCCGAGGAACACGATCGCCGTCGGATGGCTGCTGAACTGGACGGCCAGCCCGGCGAAGAGGGCGCCGAGGGCCAGCCCGCCCACGGGGGCCGCGCTGGTCAGCACGGTCATGACCGGCCGGTGCCGCGGGGCGGCGAGCTCGATGATCGCCGCCGTGAACGTACTGGTGGCCGCTCCCGTGGCCATGCCCTGCACGGCCCGCGCGGCGATGATCCAGCCGATGCCGTCGGCGGCCAGGAACAGCGCGCTGGTGACCAGCAACAGCAGCATGGCGCCGACCAGCACCGGCCGGCGGCCGATGTGGTCCGACACGGAACCCGCCACGAGCAGGGTCGCCAGCAGCGTCACCGCGTACACGGTGAACGCCGTGGTGAGCTGCCAGGCGGGGAAGCCCCACTCGCGCTGGTAGAGCACGAAGAGCGGGCTGCCGGCGCCGGCTCCGAAGGCGACGGCGATCGAGGCGATCACCACGCCGGCGGTGGCCAGGGGCCGGCCGCGGCCGGAGGGCGCAGCCGGGTCCGGAGAGGACGCCGGGGTCTGATGTGAGGAAGGGACTGCAGACAGCTTCACGGCGTCTCCTCGGGCCGCTTGTCCGGACGGGTCGGGCGGGGGCCGGCCCACAGGGTCACACCGGTGCTCAGACCGCCGCGGCGAGGGCCCGGCGCCCGGCGCTGATCAGAGCCGCCTGCCGGGCCACGCGCGCGCCCAGGTGTTCGGCCGTGGCGATGTCAGCGCCGTGGACGGTGTCCACTCCGCCGTCCATCGGGGTCTGCGCGCCCGCTCCGCTCCAGAAGCCGAGGCGGTTGAGGTCGTGCTCGGAGGCGCTGGTGGAGTTCCAGCCCGGAGCCAGTCCCAGGCTGACCCAGAGCATCCGGTGCTGGGCGGCGAAGGCGGCGAAGAACGCGAGGGTGTTGTTCTTGTCGCCGCTCTTGGAGGCCGAGTTGGTGAATCCCGCCGCCAGCTTGTCCGCCCACCGCCCCTCGGCCCAGCGGCCGCTGGTCGCTTCGGCGAAGGTGTGGAAGCCGGCCGAGGCGCCGCCCATGTAGGTGGGCGATCCGAAGATGATGGCGTCGGCGCCGTCCAGCCGCTGCCACTGTTCGTCGGTCACGGCGGTCACGTCCACGAAGGTCACGTCGGCGCCGGTCTGCTCGGCCCCGCGGCGGACCGCTTCGGCGAGCACCGCCGTGTGTCCGTAGCCGGAGTGGTAGGCGACGGCGACGGACGGGCGGGTGGAGGACGATTCGGACATGGAAGGCTCCTGTGAGAGTGAGTGTTCGGGGGAGGGGGAGGAGGCCGCGTGCCTCCCGGCCCCTGAGAGGGGCGTCGCGGGGGTGTCGCGTTCTCAGCCCCGGGAGAACGGGTCGCCCAGGGCGTCGTAGTCGGCCTGCGTCAGCTTCAGTGCGGCGGCCGCCACGTTCTCCTCCAGGTGCTCGACCGACGAGGTCCCGGGGATCGGCAGTACCACGGGCGAGCGGTGCAGCAGCCAGGCCAGCGCCACCTGGGAGGGTGAGGCGGCCAGGCGGGCCGCGACGCGGGCGAGCGGACCGCCCGGCCGGGCCAACTGCCCGGTGGCCAGCGGGAACCAGGGCAGGAACGCGATGTCGTTCGCCTCGGCGTACCGCAGGACGTCCTCGGAGTCGCGCTGGGCGATGTTGTACAGGTTCTGCACGGAGGCGACGGGCACGATGGCGCGGGCCCGCTCCAGCTCGTCGACGCCGACTTCGGAGAGCCCGACGTGGGCGACCTTGCCCTCGTCGCGCAGCTCCTTGAGGACGCCGATCTGCTCCTCGAAGGGCACCGCGGGGTCGACGCGGTGCAGCTGGAACAGCGGAATGCGCTCCAGACCCAGTCGGCGGAGGCTGGACTCCGCCTGCCGCCGCAGGTGGTCGGGCCGGCCGTTCATCCGCCACTGCCCGGGGCCGGGTCGGGTGAACCCGGCCTTGGTGGCGATGACCAGGTTCTCCGGGTACGGGTGCAGTGCCTCGCGCAGGAGCTCCTCGGCCGTCTCGGGTCCGTAGGAGTCGGCGGTGTCGAACAGGGTCACGCCCAGCTCCACGGCACGGCGCAGGACGCGCACACCCCGGTCCGGGTCGGGGAACGGACCCCACACTCCGGGACCCGTCAACTGCATGGTCCCGTAAGCGAGTCGGTTGACCACGAACTCACCGCCGAGGGTGAACGACCCGGATGACTCCGCTGAGATGGTGCTCATGTCTCGCTGCCTTTCTCGTCCGGGCCGCCCGCCCTCGGGGCGGCCCCGGCACCGTGGCGGTGCCGTGTTGTCTGTGCGTGTGGCCTCACCGCGCCGGCACGGAACCCCCGGCGGCGCGTGCGCGGCCGGCGTCACACCGGCGATCGCGACGCCGTGGTCGCGTCGGCGCGGCAGTCCGGAGCCGTCCACCCGCAGCGTCCGCGCAGTGCTGAGAGGCGGGGACCATCACCTCTCCTCGGCGAACCGTGACAGTGTCGGGGACTGGATGAGGGCCGCCGACGGGCCACGGGTCGGTCCGGGGCGGTCCGCCGGCCGCGTGGCCGACCCCGTCGTCGGGCCCCTCGCTACCGGCCCGACCAGCATGTCCGTCGTTTGTGGATACTTTGTGGGATCCGTTCGGGGCACGTTGCCGGCCGGGCGTGCCGCCCGCGACACCCGTCCGCCGTGGTGGGCCGGGAACTCCGCACCAGTGCCGTGGGCGTCCGGGCACCGGTCGGCCACCCCCGCGCCCCCTCCGCCGCCGCGCCGCCGGGGCGGAGCCCGTCGCGTACCCCCGGGGCGGAGCCCGGCGGGCCGGCCGTGCGGGACCGGACGGGCCGGCCGGGACGCGTCTCCCGGAAGACCCCGCGCAGCCGCCGCCCCCGCCGCCCGGCTCAGAAGCCGGTCATCGTGATCTTGCCGATCGCCTTGCCCGACTCCAGGACGCGGTGCGCCTCGCGCAGGTGCTCGGCGTTGATCGTGCCGAGGTCGGTGGTGGCGGTGGTGGTGAGGATGCCCGCGTCGACCAGGCGGGCGATCTGGTCGAGGATGTGCCGCTGCACCGCCTGGTCGGGCGTCTGGTGGAGCGAGCGCGTGAACATGAACTCCCAGTGGAACGAGATGCTCTTGGACTTGAGCACACCGATCTCGACCGGGCCGAAGTCGTCGATGGCGACGAGCCGTCCGAGCGGCTTGAGCATGTCCGCGTAGGCGGTCAGGTTCCGGTCCGTGCCGGCGGTGCTGAAGACGAAGTCCACTCCGCCCGGTGCCACCTCGGCCACCTGCGGGGGCAGGGGCTCGCGGTGGTCGACGACATGGGACACCCCCATGCGGCGGGCGAACTCGGCGGTCTCCGGGCGCGAGGCGGTACCGATCACCGTCAGGCTGGTCAGCGCGCGCGCCAGCTGGGCCACCATCGCACCGACACCGCCCGCGGCCGCGGTGACCAGCAGGGTGCCGGTCTTCTCCAGGGCTCCCTCGCGCAGGCCGAGGTGCTCGAAGAGGCCCTCCCACGCGGTGAGCGACGTCAGCGGCAGGGCCGCCGCCTCGGCGAAGGAGAGGGTGGCCGGCTTGTGACCGGCGATGCGTTCGTCCACGGTGTGGAAGAGGGCGTTGGTGCCGGGCCGGTCGATGGCTCCCGCGTAGAAGACCTCGTCGCCGACCTCGAACGCCTCCACCTCGTCGCCGACGGCGACGACCGTGCCCGCGGCGTCCCACCCGAGGACCTTGGGCTCGCCGCCCGGGTCGTTGTTCTGCCGCACCTTGTAGTCCACCGGGTTGACCGCGATGGCCTCGACCCGCACGAGCAGGTCGCGGGGGCCGGGCTGCGGCACCGGCAAGGTGACGTCGACCAGGCTCTCGGTGTCGTCCACGGGAAGGCTCTTGCGGTAGGCGACCGCCGGCATGGTGGTGGGGATCTCACTCATCTCTCGCTCCTGATGGTGCCGTAGGTGCTGGCTGTGGCGATAACGTAGACCGGGGGAGGTAGTAACTTTCAACGGAACCTACTTCCCTTTGGGAAGTAAGCTGGTAGAGGCCGATTCAGGAGCGGAGGACGCGTCCGTTGGCGACGACATGCGTATCCGAACGACACGACCACCACGACGTCTACGCGGCCCAGTGCCCCTGCCGCGAGGTGCTGGACCTGCTGGCCAACAAGTGGTCGGCGCTGGCGATCGGGGCGATGGAGGAGGGACCCCAGCGCTTCGGAGCGCTCCAGCGGCGCCTGGAGGGCGTCAGCCCCAAGGTGCTCACCTCCACGCTCCGCCGCCTGGAGGAGAAGGGGTTCGTGGACCGGACCATCTACCCCGCGGTGCCCCTGCACGTGGAATACGCGCTCACGGACCTGGGACGCAGCGTGGCCCAGCCGCTCGCCCAGCTGCGGAGCTGGGTGGAGGACCACGTCGACGAGATCGCCTAGGCGCGACCGGAGGTCCGCGTGCCCTCGTCGCGGTGTCCGTGGACCTCCCCGCCGGTGCCGGCGCCGGGCGGCCTACGGTCAAATGCCCTATGGCGCCGACGTGTCAGGGCGGCACACTCGACGACGTCCGTGGTCTTCGCACTCCCCATGATGAGGAACCCAGATGTACGTCGACGCCCCCAATCAGGTGATCGATGCGGCCAACGGCGTCCGGTACGCGTACCGCCGCTGTGGCCCCACCGGCTCGCCGCCGCTCCTACTGCTCCAGCACTTCCGAGGCACGCTGGACAGCTGGGACCCGGCGCTCGTCGATGCTCTGGCCGCCGAGCGTGACGTCATCACCTTCGACAACGCCGGGGTGGGCCTCAGCACCGGTCAGGTGTGCCGCACCGTCCGGGACCTGGCGGTGGACACGCTCGCCTTCCTGACGGCGCTCGGACTGCGGCAGGCGGACGTGCTGGGCCATTCGATGGGCGGCTTCACCGCACAGGAGCTGGCTCTGCTCCGTCCCCGCGCGGTCCGCCGCCTGGTGCTCGCCGCCACCGCCCCCCGGGGTGGCCCCGGCATCCACGGTTACCCGGACGACGTGCTGGGCCACGCCGGCTTCGAGCGGCTCGGCATACAGGACTACCTCTACGTCTTCTTCCACCACACCGCGACGAGCCAGCGCAGCGGCCTGGAGTTCGTCGGCCGTTACCTGGAACGCGAGCGGGGCCGGGACCTCCCGGTCACCGCGGCGGTCCGAGCGGCACAGTACGAGGCCGTGGCCGAGTGGGGCGTACCCGACCACACGGCCCTCCAGCGGCTCACGGCCATCGACAACCCCGTGTTCGTGGCCGGGGGCGACAGCGACCTGGTGCTGCCGACGGCGACGTCCCACCTGTTGGCGGGGCTGCTGCCGGACGCCCGGCTGAAGACCTACCCGGACTCGGGTCACGGTTTCCTCTTCCAGCACCACACGGAGTTCGCGCGGGACGTGCTGGCGTTCCTGCGCTGAGCGGCGCCCCGTCACCGGGCTCCGTGCTCGGAACCAGTCACGTGACCGATGCGTGCGCGGCCCCCGGTTTGCCAGGATTCCCGTGCCGGCGGAGCGCACGTGGCGCGCCGGCGTTGGAGGAGTTGTGTCGCTGGTGGGTCGCACGTCCGAACTGCGTGCTCTCGAAGCAGTCCTTGCCGAGGGGAACGTCGACGGCGAGGCACTGCTGCTCCTGGGCGACCCGGGGGTCGGGAAGAGCGTGCTGCTGGACGCCGTGGCGAGCGCCGCACGGGCCAACGGGGTGAACGTGCTCCGGGTGGTCGGTGTGGAGGCGGAAGAGGACCTCGCCTTCTCCGCCCTGCATCAGCTCCTGTACCCGCTGCTCGACCAGCTGCCCGGTATCCCCGCCTTCCAGGCCGGGGTGCTGGAGCAGGCGCTGTCCATCCGCCAGGGCTCCGCACCCGGCCGGTTCGCGATCTCCGCGGCGGCCCTGGCCCTGCTGCAGGCGGCGGCCGGAAGAGAGCCCCTGTGCGTCGTGGTGGACGACGTCCACTGGATCGACCGGTCCAGCGCCGAGGTCCTGATGTTCGTGGCCCGCCGGCTGGGCGGCTGCCGGGTCGCCTTCATCATGGCGGCGCGCAGCGGGTGGAACGGATTCGTCGACCCCACGGGGCTGCCCGTGCTCGCCGTGCCTCCGCTGAACCTCCAGGACGCGCGGATGCTGCTCGAACGCAGCCATCCCGGCCTCGCGGAGTCCGCCCGGCAGCGGATCCTCGACGAGGCCGAGGGAAACCCGCTGGCGCTGATAGAGCTGCCGGAACAACTCAAGCCGGCCCAACGCCAGGGCCGTGAGCTGCTCCCGGCCAACCTTCCGCTCAGCTCACGCCTGGAGAGCGTGTTCGCCGACCGAGTCCTGCTTCTCACCCCGGCCACGCGCTTCTTCCTGCTGCTGGTCGCGCTGGACGGTCAGCGCAGGGGCAATGTGCGGCAGATCCGGGCGGCGCTGCGCGCCGCCGGCGAACCGTGGGACGACACCCTCCTGGAGGACGGCGAACGCAGCGGACTGCTGCGGATCGACCACATGGAGGACCGTGTGTCCTTCCGCCATCCCATGGCGCGCTCCTGCCTGGTACACATGTCGCCGAGCGGGCGGCGCAGGGCCGCGCACCGGGCCCTGGCCGCGGTCATGGACGACACCTCCGAACGTCGTGCCTGGCACCTGGCCCACGCCGCGGAGGGTCCCGACGAAGCGGTCGCGCTGGAACTCACCAGGGCCGCCCAGCGGGCTCTGGCCCGCGGCGGTGCGGCCGAGGCCGCGGTGGCATTCCGCCGGGCGGCCGAGCTCAGCCCCGACGGGAAGGCTCGCGCCCGGCGACTGGACGAGGCGGCGTTCGCCGCCGGCGTCAGCGGTCAGCTGGCGACGGCCAGCGAACTGGTCACCGCCGGGTCGGCGGAGACCCTGCGGGGCGCGGCGGCCGCCGCCTACGTGCTGTTCCACCGGGACGGCGACGTCGACGCGGTGTTCCACACGTTGCTGCCCGCGCTGAACGAGGCGCCGTACAGCACGCGTTCCGACGACCTGGCCGCCTACGACGACGCCTTCTACGTACTGCTCAACTCGGCCGTGTGGGCGAACCGTCCGGACCTGTGGCCCCCCGTGGAGCGGATGCTGGACCGGGTGTCCGACATCGCGCGCATGTGCTTCGACTGCGTCGCCGACCCGGCACGCACGGCTCATGACGTGCGGGAACGACTCGACCGTGCGACGGCCGCGCTGTCACCGCACACACCTTTCTGGCGGGTCAACTGGCTCATCTACACCGCTCTGTACCTGGACGCCTTCAGCTACTACGACGACGTGTGGCGGGACTTCGTGGGCCAGGCGGCCTACGACAGCCAGCGGTTCGTGCTCCTCGCCCGCGCCCACGACGCGTTCATGAGGGGTGACTGGGACACCACCCTGGTCATCGCCACCGAGGGTACCGGCGATGCCGCGGAGCACGAATACAACTTCACCCACATGATGTTCACCTACGGACTGGCCTCCGTCGCCGCCGGACGGGGTGACGAGGAGGCGCTGCGCAGGCACTGCGACGCCATCACCGCGTGGGCGGGGCCGAGAAGGGTCCGGCTGCTGCTGGCGGCGGTCGCCGAGACCCGCGTCACCACCGCCATCGGCCGCGGCGACTTCGAAGAGGCCTACCAGCAGGCGGTGTTGCTGACCCCGCCCGGTCAGCTCCCCGCCTACTACCCGCACGTGCAGCGGGTCTTCCTCGACCTGGTGGAGTCGGCCGTGCGCACCGGGCGGACCGCCGACGCGCGGGCCCACGTCGAGGCCGGCCGGCAAGCCCGTCTGGGCGCCATATCGCCGCACCACGAGATCATCCTCGCGGTGGCCGCAGCGGTCGCCGCGGCGGACGAGGACGCCGGAGAGCTCTACGAGGCCGCGCTCGCCGTACCGGACGCGTCCCTGTGGGCCTATGAGTACGCGCGGCTCCGTCTCCTCTATGGCGAATGGCTGCGCCGGCGCCGGGACTACACCGCTTCCCGAGTCCACCTCAGCGTGGCCCTGGACCTGTTCGAGCACCGTCTCAAGGCGCCGTTGTGGGCGAAGCGGGCGCGCGAGGAGCTGCGTGCCGCCGGCGTCGGTGTGCCGGTACCGGAGGGCAGGGCGGCGGTGCCGATGAGCGCGCAGGAGCGCCGGATCGCCGAACTGGCGGCCGGCGGGCTGTCGAACAAGGAGATCGGACGCAGGCTCAACATCTCCCCGCGCACGGCCGGCGCCCACCTGTACCGGGTCTTCCCGAAACTCGGCATCACCTCCCGCGCGGCGCTGCGTGACGCCCTGGCCGCACTCGACCAACGGCAGACGCGGTGACCGGCCGGCCGGCCCCAAGGACCAGGGCACAGGCTCCGCCGGCCGTCGGGGTCTCCGCGGCCGGGACCCCGAGCCGGTAAGGCGGGCGTGCGCGAACGGCCGGTCCGGCGTGCGGCAGGCCGGGCCCCGGTTCGACCTCGGCTGGAGCGACCGGGTGGGTGTTGTCAGGACGTGCTCCTTCGCACAGGGGCCGGGGCCGCTCAGCGCCCGGGGACCGACAGGACGAGCTTTCCCCTGGTGTGACCGCCCTGGCTGATGCGCCACGCTTCCGCGGCCTCGGGGAGGGGCAGTACGCGGTCGAGGGGGACGGTCAGCCGGCCGTCGTCGGCCAGGGCGGCCAGGGCGTCGAGATCGGCCCGGTCCGGCCGTACCCACACGTAGTGCCCGCCCTTGGCGGCGGCTTCCGGGTCGACGACGGAGGCCAGCCGGCCGGGGTCGTCCAGCAGGTCCAGCGAGACGTCCACCGCGTCGTGCCCGGCGAAGTCCACAGCGGCGTCCACCCCTTGGGGGGCCTGCTCACGGACACGGTCGCGCAGACCGGGCCCGTAGGTCACGGGGACGGCACCCAGAGACCGGACGAAATCGTGGTTGCGCTCGCTCGCCGTCGCGATGACCCGCGCCCCGAGGGCGGTGGCGATCTGGACCCCGAACGAGCCGACACCCCCGGCCGCGCCGTGGACGAGCACCGTCTCGCGCGGCTGGAGGCCGACGCGCTGGACGGCCTGGTAGGCGGTGAGCCCCGCGAGGGGTACGCCCGCCGCCTCCTCCCAGCTGAGCGAGGCGGGCTTGGGGGCCAGCAGGCGCACGTGCGCGGAGACCAGCTCGGCATAGGCGCCGAACTGGGCCCAGTCCTTGCGGATGTAGCCGAAGACCTCGTCACCGGGGGCGAACTCGGTGACGTCGAAACCCACTCGCTCGACGACGCCGGCCACGTCCCAGCCGGGAATCAGCGGGAAGCCGGTCTCCATGACGGCGTCGAGCCGCCCTTCGGCGAGCTTCCAGTCGACCGGGTTGACCCCGGCCGCCTTCACCCGGACGAGGACTTCACCGGGTGCCACTTTGGGGTCCGGCAGCTCTGTCCATTCGAGGTCTTCGGTACGGCCGTACCGGCGCAGTGCCATGGCTTTCATGTGCGGATGCGCTCCTTTCAGGCGGCGACTGCGATCGGGGTGGGCGGCGACTGCAGGGCCCGGACCAGCGGTTCGAGCCTGGCGTCCTGAGCCGTTTCGGCGAGTGCAGCCCGCAGGGCGGTGTCGTGTGTGGGACGCGCGGCCGCGAGCAGCTGTCTGCCGGCGTCGGTGACGTCGGTGTAGATCCCGCGGCGGTCGGTGGGGCACAGGTAGCGCGACAGCAGCCCGCGGTCCTCCAGGCGGGTGACCAGGCGCGTGGTGGCGCTCTGGCTGAGGACGACGGCGTCGGCGACCTGTTTCATCTGCAGGTGCCCTCCCTCTCCGTCGTGCTGCCGGCTGAGTACGTCGAGCAGCGCGTACTCACGGGCGCTCAGGCCGTGACCGGCTTCCAGAGCGCGTTCGAGGTGTGCCTCGATCCTGCCGTGCAGCAGGGAGAGGGCGCACCAGCCCTGAGCCAGGACGGAGAGCGCTGGGGCGGTGGCGGTCACAGGAGCCTCCTTCGGCGGCGGGCCGGTCACCTGGCAGCATACTTGCGTGCACTGTCTATTGCAATGACCGGCATACTGCGCTTGCAGATATAGAGCGTCTGCAACTATTGTGTCCGCACGTAAGCGTCCAACGCAATCGTTCGGAAGGTCTCTGCCCATGCCTCTCGCGCTCCTGGCCCTGGCCATCGGGGCCTTCGGGATCGGCACCACCGAGTTCGTGATCATGGGCGTGCTGCCCCAGGTCGCGGACGACTTCGGCGTCAGCATCCCCACCGCCGGCTGGCTGGTGTCCGGCTACGCGCTCGGCGTCGTCATCGGTGCCCCGCTGCTCACCGTGCTCGGCACCAGGGTGTCCCGCAAGAAGATGCTCATGTTCCTCATGGGCCTGTTCATCGTGGGCAACGCCCTCTCGGCCCTCGCCCCGAGTTTCGGCCTCATGCTCATCGGCCGGGTCATCGCCTCCCTCGCACACGGCGCGTTCTTCGGCATCGGCTCCGTGGTCGCCGCCGACCTGGTCGCCCCCGAGAAGAAGGCCTCCGCCATCTCCCTGATGTTCATGGGCCTGACCGTCGCCAACATCGTCGGCGTCCCCGGCGGCACCTCCATCGGACAGGCCGCCGGCTGGCGCCTCACCTTCGCCCTCGTCGCCGCCCTCGGCGTCATCGGCCTCCTCGGCGTCGCCCGGCTCGTCCCCGAGCAGGGCAGGCCCGAGGCCGGGAACGTCCGTGCGGAACTCGCCGCCTTCAAGAACGTGCAGGTCTGGCTCGCCATGGCGATGACCGTCCTCGGCTACGGCGGTGTCTTCGCGGCCATCACCTACATCACGCCGATGATGACCCGGGTGGCCGGCTACACGGAGGGCGCCGTGACCTGGCTGCTCGTCCTGTTCGGCGTCGGCATGTTCCTCGGCAACCTGCTCGGCGGCAAGTTCGCCGACCGGGCCCTGATGCCGATGCTCTTCACCACCCTGGCGAGCCTCGCCGCGGTACTGCTGCTGTTCACCGCGACCGCCCACCACAAGGTCCTCGCCGCCCTCACGCTCACCCTGATCGGCGCGCTCGGCTTCGCCACGGTGCCGCCGCTGCAGAAGTGGGTCCTCGACCAGGCCTCGGCCGCCCCGACCCTGGCCTCGGCCGCCAACATCGGCGCCTTCAACCTCGGCAACGCGCTGGCCGCCTGGCTCGGCGGTGTGGTGATCGCGGCCGGACTCGGCTACACCTCGCCGAACTGGGTCGGCGCCCTGCTCTCCGGCACGGCCCTGCTGCTGTCCTTCCTCGCCGCGTTCCTGGACCGCCGCACGCGCCGGGACTCCGGCAGCGTCGTGGCCGGTTCCCCGCACGCGCCGGCCCAGCGGACCAGCGCCTCCATCGCCCACTGACCCGCCGCCCACCTGGCCGGACCAGCCCCTGACCGAAGGTGTCCTCCGATGTCTCTGACTCCTCCTGCCCTCAAGCGGCTCGTTAACCCCGCGGGTCTGCCGACCCTGGGCCTTGAGCTCCCCCTCGACAATGACTGGGGCCACACGCGTCTGCGTGCCGACCGGGCCGCCGGCCGTCCCTTCGGCGTCCCCGACCTCACCCGTCACACCGAACTGGCGCGCCTCGCCGACACTCTGGGCTTCGCGAGCCTGTGGGTGCGGGACGTGCCCCTGTACGACCCCGAGCAGTTCGGCGACGCCGGCTCCGTCTTCGAGGCCTTCACCCATCTGGGTCACCTCGCGGCCGTCACCGAGCGGGTCGTGCTCGGGACCGGCGCCATCGTGCTGCCGCTGAGGCAGCCGCTGCTCGTCGCGAAGGCGGCGGCCACCGTCGACGTCCTCTCCGGCGGCCGGTTCGTACTCGGGCTGGCCAGCGGCGACCGGCCGGTGGAGTACCCCCTGTTCGGCGAGGACTTCGAGGCTCGCGGTGCCACGTTCCGCAAGGGCGTGGAGATCCTGCGGGAGGCCTGGGCCACCCGGCCGAGCGGGCAGGGCATCAGCCTGCCCGACCTCGGACTCGGCGCCGAGCGCCACCTCGACGTACTGCCCAAGCCGACGGGCCGGGCCGTACCCGTCGCCATCGCGGGGCATGCGCAGCAGTCCCCGGAGTGGATCGCGCGGAACGCCGACGCCTCCCTCAACTACCCCCGCCCTCTGGGCGCTCTGCGGCTGAAGACCCGCGAGTGGCAGCAGCTCACCGCCGGGGCCCCCAAGCCGTACCTCACCCCGATGCAACTGGACCTCACCGAGGACCCGGCCGTCGCCGCGACCGCGATCCGGCTCGGCCTGCGCACCGGGCGTGAGGCCCTGATCGAGCACCTGCGGGAGATGGGCGGGCTGGGCGTCACCCACGTCTCCTTCAACCTGCGCCCGGGCGACCGCCCCGTCGAGGAGGTCCTCCAGGAACTCGCCGAAACGGTGCTGCCGCACTTCCCCACCCCGGACGCGGCGAGCACGACCGGTGCGGACGCTGTCGCCGCGCTCTGACGGCACCGGGCAACGGCCCCGCAGCGCCCTCGCCCCTCCGGAGCGTGCCTGTGATCCTCCGTGTCCTGGGGGAGCCGAACGCCACCGCGGCCCGGCTGTGCGCCGGCCGCCCCCGGTCACGTCAGGCCGTCCGGCGCCGTCCCCTTCCGGGAGCAACCTCGGCGGAACGGCCGGCGATCCTCACCCCGGTGGATCGCTCCCGACGGAAGGAGGCGTACCTTTCCGGTGGATCGACCGACAGGTCGTCGAACAAGGCCGACATCGCCGCGCCGGTCAGGAAGGCATGCCGATGCTCACACCGGTGAACGAGGACGGTACGACGCCCAGCGGAAGAGCGGCCGAAGTCGACGTCCTCGAACACTCCGAGGCGGTCGCGGCATGAGCACTCTCGCGGCCCAGGCCCTCAGCACCGGACGGCTGGACCTGCTCCCGCTGCACGTCGAGCACGCCGAGGAGATGGCCGCGGTGCTGTCCGACCCGGCCCTGCACACCTTCATCGGCGGCACTCCGGACACGCCGGAAGCCCTGCGCTCGCGCTACCAGCGGATGACCGCGGGCTCTCCCGACCCCAGCGTGTCCTGGCTGAACTGGGTGATCCGGCTCCGTGCGGAATCCTGCCTGACGGGCACCGTCCAGGCGACGGTCGGCCCTTCCGGTCGGGGCACCGTCGCCGAGATCGCCTGGGTGGTGGGGACGCCGTGGCAGGGGCGGGGCATCGCCACCGAGGCGGCCCGGGAACTCGTGGACTGGCTCCGCTCGCAGCCGGTGCACACCGTAATTGCCCACATCCACCCCGAACACCGGGCCTCCGCCGCCGTCGCCGCTGCCGCCGGACTCGGCCCCACCGACGAACGGCACGACGGCGAGATCCGATGGCAGCGGAGCCTCAGCCACGTGTCCCGTGGGTCGTGCTGACGGGGCTCGGCGCCCGTCGAGCGCAGCGGGGACACGCCGACGGCCGGCCGAGCACCGGGTGACCCATGAGGACGGGACCTGCCGGCTGTTCCGCACCGGTGACGCGGTGGCTCAGCGCAACGTCCACGCCGTGCTCCTCGACGCCCGGCGGCTGTGCGGGTCCCCGTGAGGACACCATCGGCCCGCCGGGGCGGCCGAGGACGTGCCGCGGGAGCGGCCCCCGGCAGCCCCGGCGGCGAAGGGTCAGAGCTGGCCGGACTCGGCGATGGTGATCTTCGCGGAGGTACGGCCGCTGGGGGAGGAGCCGAGCGCCTCGATCCTCTTGACGAGTTCCATGCTCTCGGTGTCGGCGACCTCGCCGAACACCACGTGCTTGCCGTCGAGCCAGTCGGTCACGACGGTCGTGATGAAGAACTGCGACCCGTTGGTGTTCCGGCCGGCGTTGGCCATGGACAGCAGGCCCGGCCGGTCGTGCTTGAGGGTGAAGTTCTCGTCGGCGAACTTCTCGCCGTAGATGCTCTTGCCGCCGGTGCCGTCGCCCCGGGTGAAGTCACCGCCCTGGAGCATGAAGTTGGGGATGACCCGGTGGAAGGAGGAGCCCGCGTAACCGAAGCCCTTCTCGCCGGTCGCCAGGGCGCGGAAGTTCTCCGCCGTCTTGGGAACCACGTCGTCGAACAGGTTGAAGACGATCCGCCCGGCGGGCTCGTCGTTGATGGTGATATCGAAGTAGACCTTGGTCGTCATGCCCCTATCCTGACATTCCGCCGGGCACCGGTCGCACGCGCGGTCCGCCTCCGGCCGGTCCGGCCGGTGTGTCCCGCTGCGAATACCGGGACACGGCGTGTCCGGATCAGCCGGAACCCTCCTCGGCGGTCAGGGCCGTCAGCAGGGCCCGGACGGTCGGCCGGCGGTACAGACCCCGCAGCCGTACGGCGGGCAGCCCCTCGGCGCGCATCGCCGTACCGATGCGGATGGCGAAGAGCGAGTCGCCGCCGAGTTCGAAGAAGTCGTCGTCGGGGCCGACGGGCACGCCCAGCACCTTGCTCCACACCGCGCTCAGCCGGGCGGCGAGGCCCTCGTCCGCCGGAGGCGGAGCGCCCGGCCGGGTGGCCCGCGTCAGGACGGGCTCCGGCAGACGGGACGGGTCCAGCTTGCCGTCGGCGGTCAGCGGCAGCGCGGGCAGCGCGGGCAGCGCCGTCACCGTCGCCGGCACCACGGGGAGTACGCCGGCGGCACGCGCCTGGATCGCGGAGGTGGCGGCGTCCTCGGTGGGCACCACGTACCGTCGATCCGCGCGGTGGCCGCGTCACGATCGGCTCGCCCCACGGCAAGGGTCATGGACCCCAGGGTTCCGGCGCCGGACCGGGAGTGTCCGAGGAGTGGGCCCAGGCCAGCAGTTCAGGGGCGTCGAGCGCCGGTAACCACAGGTCGGCCCGGGTGGCGCCGTCGCCCGGCGGCCGGGGGCCGACGCCCAGGACCCGCAGTCCGGCGCGGTGGGCCGCTTCCACACCGGTCAGGGAGTCCTCGATGGCCAGCGCCCGGTGCGGGCGGACACCGCAGAGGCGGGCCGCCATGGCGTAGAGGTCCGGGTGCGGCTTGGGACGCAGGCGGTCCCCGGTGTCGGGGGCGACGATGTGCTGGAAGTGCGAGCGCAGCCCGGCCCGTTCCAGGCTGCCCTCCACCACCACTCTCGGGCAGTTGCTGGCCACCGCCAGCGGCAGCCGGGCGGAGAGCAGCCGGACGAGCCGGGCCGCGCCCGGCATCGTCACCGGGTCGTCGGTGACGAGCTCCAGGAAGTGGTCGAGAAGCGCGGCCGCCAGCGCTTCCGCCAGTTCCGGCTTGTGCGCCGACCGCGCCATCAGTCGGCCGCAGTCCTCGTAGTGCAGGCCCGTGGCCTGCTCCGCGAACCCCGGCGGCGGCTGGAGCCCGTACTCCCGGAAGGCCCGGTTGCGGGCTTCCCGCCAGTGACGTTCGCTGTCCATCAGGGTGCCGTCACAGTCGAAGACGACGGCTTCGGGCGACCAGTCGAGAAGAGCGTTGACCGTGGCGCTCACGAGGGCCTCCTAGGTGTCCGCACGCATGGCGTACGACATTTCCGACCATTCACAGGAAACGGAAAGATAGTGGCGGCTACGTTATTTCCGTCACGGCAAATCGGGCAATAACTCTATTCAGTGACTCGACGGGACCGGGATCCGGGCGTATGGCCGTGTGGCGGCGACGGCGGCAGGTTCGCTATCGGCATCGTCAACACGACTGTCACGACACCCCAGTTGGCACACGCGCACGGTCGTGCCGCACCCGGCACGAACCCGCGCCCCTCACCACCCGGCCGCGTTCCCTTTCGAAAGAAATGCGTAATTGCCGCGCGAGTGTGACCTATTCTGCGCCAGGCGTACGCTGGCGCACTGAATTCGTGGCCGGTGGAAGAACCGAGCGAGGGCGGACGGGACGTTGCAGGAACGGGCGAAGGCAACCCGTAGATCACTGCTGGAAGCGGCTGCCCAGCTCTTCGCCGAACAGGGGTACGCGGCCACCAGCGTCAACGACATGAGCGCCCGGTCGGGCCGCACCAGCGGCGCCGTCTATTTCCACTACGCCGGCAAGGAGGGCATCGCCGTCGCCGTCGTCCAGGACCGGTTCGCCACGTGGTCACAACTCGCCGCACGCTACGCGGACGAGGCGGTCCCCCCGGTCGAGCGGCTCGTCGCCCTCAGCTACGACATCGCCCATGCCCTCGCCGAGGACCCGGTGACGCGTGCCGGCGCCCGCCTGTGGGCCGAGCGCGCCACCATCAACGCCCCCCTTCCCGACCCCTTCGCCCTGTGGACCGCCGCCGCCACGCGACTGCTCGCGCAGGCCCGGCTCGCCGGCCACCTGTACGCGCACATCCGCCCCGCCCGCACGGCCCGTACCCTGGTGCGCGCGTTCTTCGGCCTCTGCGCCCTCACCGAGGCGCTCGAAGGCACGGCCGTCGTCACCGACCGCCTGACCGACTGGTGGCAGCTGACCCTTCCCTCCCTCCGCCCGCACCCGGCGCGCGAGGAGGACCTGCCGACAGGCCGCTGACGACGGCTGGCCGGCGCCGGACCCTGCACGACGCGGCCGAACGCGCCGGACACGGCCGGGACGAGGCGAAAACGTCCACTCACGTGCGCGGGAAGCGGGCGCGCATGGCGTCGATGCAGGTGTCCCGGGACGTGGGTCCGCCGAACCGGAGACGGTCATAATCCGTGAAGGCCGGTTCCAGGACATCGAGTTCGTCGACCAGAGCGTGCAGCCGCTCGGAGCACCGCGCCGAACCGGCGTCCAGCTCGTCCGCCGCGGCACCGATCGCGGCCGTCAGGTGATCCTTGCGCTGAATGGTGGCCGGGGTCACCGAGTGCAGACACACATACTGCCCGCTGAGATACGCGTCCCACTCCGCCTTGCCGGTGGCCGGGTCGGCCCAGTGGGCGGTGAACCACGCTTCGAGCAGGTCCACGCCGCCGGCCTCGTCGGCGAGAGCGAACAGGTCGGCCGGCACCATCTCGGCACCGTCGGAACGCAGATACCCCGGAAGCGGCAGGCACCGCCCCAGCATCAGCCGACGGACCTCGTCGGCTTCGCGGCCCAGCACCGCGCACAGTTCCTCCAGGACCACGAACTGCGTGCTGACGTACACGTCGTCCGCATCGGTCATCGGATGGTCGCCGTTGACCTCCTGGAACCGCTCCACGAGCTGTTGCTTCAGGTCTGTCTCCGGCACGAGTGGCCTCCGGCGTCATCATCGCGGGCGTCTCCCGCACAGGACTCCGCACGTTACGGGCCGGACGGTTCGGCACGCACCGAACCCTCCGCCGCACGGGACGACGCACGTCGCACGGGCGGACCTCGGCTGCCCGTGCGGCCGGTCGCCGAGGTGCCGAGGTGCAGGGGGAGCGGTGGCGGGGTGATGCGGTGGTGTGGTGGTCGCGACAGCATGCCGGAACGGTTCGCCGCCCTCCCGGCCGACCCCGCGCCGGAGGACGTCGTCGAGATGAACCGCGCCGCCCACCGCTGACAGTGAAGACTGATCGTGGCATCGTCCGGGGATCTGGCCCGGCCACTGACCGACGCCCGGCTGTCCTTGGCGTGAATCGTCGGCCTCTCTCAGCGCGGTCGGCGCGGGTGGCGGGTGGTGGAGGCCCGGGGGAGTGGCGCGCCGGGCCTCACCTGTGTCTACGGGCAGTTCTCCCCGTACTTCACCGCGTTCAGCGTGACCGGCTGCCCGTTCAGCTTCGCGCCCGCGGCCGGCTTCTGGCCGCACACCTGCCAGTTCGACTCCAACAGCACGAACCGGTCCTCGCCGCTGACGTCGTTGACGGTGAGGGACGTGCCGCTGTCCAGCGCCTGGCGAGCGGCCTTCACGCTCTTGCCGTGGAAGTCCGGCATCGTCCCGCCGGCGGCCGACGGCTCGTCCTGGTCCTCGGCCGGGCACGTCTCGGACAGCTTGACCGCGCCGAAGTCGAGCTTCGTGGTGGTGGCCGTCGTCGTCCCGGCCCTGATGTTCTGGGAGCAGACCTTCCAGTCGCGGTCGAGGATCTGCATACGGGCGCGGCCGGAGGAGTCGTGCGAGGTGAGCCTGTAGAAGCCGGTCTCCTGGGCGTGGTCCTGGGCGGACTGGAGGCCCATGCCGACGAAATCGGGCACTGCCTTCTTCTCGTCCTCCTGTGACACCGCGCCGGCCTTGCTGTCGGCGTCCGCGTCGGCGTCGGCGGGTGTCGGCGTGGCGGCGGCGCTGGAGGCGACGCTCGACGGGGCCGGTGTGGCGGAGGCGTTGTCCTTGTCGCCGTTGTCGCCGTTGACGGCGTTGCCGACAGCGCCGATGACGATGACACTGCCTGCGATGCCGCCGATGAGCTTCCAGTTGGCCACGGGGCCCCTCCCTGGGTGGTGCGTGTGGTGCAGGGAGGAGCGTAAACGGAAGGTAAGCAATGTGTGCAATCGGTGATGACTCTGTGACCGGATCGGGTGGCGAACAAAGGACGGCGGCGTCCGCCTCAGCTGTTCTTCACGCGCCGGGCCGCAGCCACGAGTTCGGCAGGCAGCGCGGGGCCGGCACACGCGTGATCGATCAGCAGGTCCCGGTACGAGTCGTTCGGCAGGTTCGGTGCCAGTTCCATGAGTTCGCTCAGATCGGCACGCGAGCCGGTGAGTCGTGCACGGTAGGCGGCCCCGGCCGCGCGAAGTGAGAGCTCCGCCGGCTCGTACCGCAGCCCCTGATCGACCAGCCGGACCGCGGAGGCGAAGTCGCCCTGCTCAGCACGCACATCGGCCAGGTCGAGGTAGAGCGACCAGTTGGCCGGTTCCAGGGCGAGAGCGCGCTCGAACGCCGCCACGGTCTGCCGGAGATCACCCAGCTTGCGCCACGTGCCCGCGCGCACGACTTCCGTCAGCATGATCCGCTCAACGGAGTCCGCCTGGTCGCAGAGGGCGAACGACGCGTCGGTGAGACCGCATGCCCGCAGCAGGATCGCCATCTTGGCCAGCGCCTCCGGCAACGGTTGGCGGGCGGAGACCACGTCGATGGCCTCGAACCAGGGCCGGAATCGTTCCCGCATGCTTTCGGTGTCCAGATCATGGCCACGGTCCATCGTCCGCATGGCGGCCTCGGCCAGCGCGTCGGCACTCACCCCACCGAGAAATCGTTCATCGCCGAACCACGGTGCGCGGCTCCAGGCGATGTCGGGTCGCACACCCGTGACCGATCCGATCGCCAGTGCCGCGCCGTCCATGTCGTCCTGAAGGAAGCTGATGTACGACTGCGCCAGGACCGTCCTCAACGAGTCGGCACCCCGCACCACCTCGGCCAGCTCCGACTGCTCGTCCCTCCACAACTCGGCAAGGACCGCATAGGGCTCGGGGTCCTCCGGTGCGGAGGCGATGGCACCCGCCAGATAGTGCACGGCTGCTGATGGACTGCCCCCGCAGTGCGCCAGCACCCGCGCGAGACCTACTCCCGTTGTCACCGCCCGATTCGACATCGTCCGAGGGTATCCCTGCTCCGGCCTCCGTCGGCCGGCCCCCCTGGCTCGCTCGGCACGATGCCACGGTGCCCCCGCGACCACACGCTCGCCGTCTTGCCCCTGACCCACGGGTCAAGGCTTAGCGTCCGGACATGAACGCGACTCATCGTCTTGTACGTCTGGCCCGCCGCCCCTCCGGACTGCCGGCTCCGGAGGACTTCACCCTGGTGCGGGGCCCCGTTCCGCGGCCCGAGGTCGGCCAGGTACTCGTCCGCAACACCCATTTCCTCGTCTTCCCGGGATTGCGCACCCTCATCGGAGGCGAGACCCGCGATGTCCCCCTGCCGCCGCTGCACCCCGGCGACACCCTGTTCGGCCCCGCGATCGGCGAGGTGGTCGACGGTCCGCTGAAGAAGGGCCAGTTGGTGCTGCACCTGCAGGGCTGGCGGGAGTACGCGACGCCCGTCGCCGCCGAGTGCAGGCCGCTGGAGGGCATCCTGCCCGACCCGGTGGCCCACCTCGCCCAGGGCTCCGCCGCGTACGGCGCGTTGACCCGGCTGGCCGAGGTCCATGAGGGCGACACCGTGTTCGTGACCGGGGCCGCCGGCGCCGTTGGCACTCTGGCGGGCCAGATCGCCCGGCTGCTGGGTGCCGCCCGGTTGGTCGGCAGCACCGGCTCACCGGACAAGGCCCTGCGTCTTGAGCGGGAACTCGGCTACGACGCCACAGTTCTGCGCGGAGCGGCCCCGATCGCCTCGCAGCTCGCCGAGGCCGTGCCGGACGGCATCGACGTCGTCCTGGACACCGTGGGCGGGGAACAACTGACGGCCGCGGTCCACGCTGCCAACCGCGGAGCCCGGTTCGCCCTGGTGGGCGCACTGGACGGTCAGCTGTCCCCGGACCGAGCGGGCGGGAGCGCGCCGGCTGTGCTCGACACGTACCGGCTGCTGACCAGGGGCATCACGATCGCCGGCTACAGCGGCGTGGACCACCCGGACGTCGAGGAGGAGTGGGAGGCCCGCTTCGGGGACTGGCTGCGGGCGGGCGACATCCGGTTCCCGTACACCACGGTCCACGGAATCGGGCGCGCCCCGGAGGCGTTGCCCGAACTGATCGCAGGCCGTTCCTTCGGGGCGACCATCGTGGAGCTGTAGGACGTAGAGCCGTAGGACAGGGAGAGCGCATGCGGATCGGCGAGGCAGCGGCGGCGGCCGGCACCACACCACGCGCTCTGCGCCTGTACGAGGCCCGCGGCCTCCTCCGGCCCCCGCCACGCACCCTGTCCGGCCAACGCGAGTACGGGCCCGCCGAAGTGGCCCGCGTCCGCGTCATCCGCGACCTGCTGGCCCTGGGCCTCACCCTCGACGACCTCCGCCGCCGCGCCCATCACCTCGACCTCCTCGTCCAGGACCCGCCGAGATCCTGCACCAGCGGCTCCGGCGAGTTCAGCGACGTCGTGGCCGGTCGCCTGGCCGTCCTGGACGCGGAGATCGCCCGTCTGACACACCTGCGTCAGAGCCTCGCGGCAGCCGCACGCGGACCGGGGGACGCCCCGGTCCCGCCGACCGTCCCCGACGGCAGCGATGTCACGCCTGAGCCCGAGCGTTGAACCCTGACGGACTGCCCACCGGTGAGTCCTGCGCAGGCGCCGAATCGGGCGGCTGCGAGCGGGGGCCATCACAGCCCGACACCAAGTCGAGCCCGGGCGCCGATAGTCGTACCAGGCTCGGCGAACCCCGCTGTCAGTGGCGGATGCGAGGCTGACCGGATGGACCGTTATGAGGAGGAGCTGCTACGCCGCCGGGTCTACGGCGCCGACCACGACCACCCTGGCCCGCGGCCGGACCGGCGCTACGCCGAACTGGTCGGCGGGCCGCTGGACGGGCTGCTGCTCGACATCACCGGCCGGACGCATGACGAAGTCGGCACCGGCGTCGCGCTGGCCACCGAGCTGGGACAGTTCGGCGCCGGCGGCCGCGCGGTGTACGACCCGCGCCCCGGCGACCCGGCCCGCTTCGACTGGGCCGGCGACACCCCGTGACCTTCCCGGGCCGCCCGTCCAGCGATGACGCCAGTTCTTGGTGGATTCTCCGGGGCGGTGCGCAAAATCCGCCGTCCGTGCGTTGACCCGCCCGTCTCCCGCGACGAATACGCCCGGACGGCACGGACCCGACGGGAGCGGATTCGGCCATTTGGTTGGCGCACGTTCTTCCAGTCACCATCCCCGGGCGCTCGGGGAATGTCGCGGGTCCCGGTCGATGCGAGGGATTCCGGGTTCTGGTGGTTGCGACGAGACGCCAGGGGACGGGATATCGCGCGCTGCACGCGACGGCGGTCGGCTGATCACGGTTCGGCTGTCACTCCGCCGGCGACCAGGGAGCGGAGCGCAGGTCCGCGACGCTGCGCCGCTCCCGGCCCTCCGGAGGTCCGCCGGCCGCCTTGCCCACCGCGACCATGGAGACGATCGCCCAGCCCGGGTTCGGGTCCAGCTCCTTGGCGAGCCCTTCCAGGTCGAAGGCCCGGAACTGGTGCGCGGCCAGTCCCATGGCCTGGGCCTGCACAGTCATGTGGGCGACGGCCTGGCCGAGGTCGTGGTCCGCGAACTCGGAGTAGAGCAACTGCGAGTCGTCGACGTGCCGGCGCGCCAGCGTGACGACGAGCAGGCCCGCGTCCGTCGCCCAGCGGGCCGAGCTCGGCGCGAGGTGGGGGAGCACCCGGTCGTGCTCCGGCTCACCCGGCCGGCCGATGAAGAAGCCCCAGGGCTGGGAGTTCCCCGCCGACGGTGCCCACCGCGCCGCTTCCAGCAGCAGCTCAAGGGCATGGTCGTCGACAACCGCCGACGGATCGAACCGGTAGGGGCTGAAGCGCCCGGCGAGCAGTGGGTGTATGCCGCTGGGCGGCTCCGGAGACTGGTGCATGTTCCGCGGCAACCGGCGACCGCCGGCGCGTATTCCGGCCCGTACGAGCGCGGACACCGCCCACACCGGACGATCCACCCGAAGAAACCCGACCCGCTCGGTCACCTCACCTACGTCCCGAACTCGCGCCCGTCACCGGGGTGTTCCGCGTCAGCGCGAAGGCCGGCCAGGCGAGGGCGCAGAGGCCGCCCGACAGCAGCAGTGACCACCCCGTGCCGGCGGTCGCGGCGGCGCCCATCAGGGCGACACCGAGGGTGGCGCCGATCTGGCGGACGGCGTTGAGCAGGCCGCCGACCGAGCCGGCCGTGCCGGGCGGGGCAGCGCCGATGACGGCCGCGACGAGGGCCGGCAGGACGAAGGAGATGCCGAAGCCGGTGAGGAGCAGACCCGCCCCGAGCCAGACGTAGGCGCCTCTCGCGAAGACCGTGCCGGCCAGGACGGTGCCTCCGGCGGTCAGGAGTGCCAGGCCGGCGACGATCGGGGGCCGCGGGCCGGTGCGGGCGACGATCCTGCCGGTCAGCGGCGGGTTCACGGCGAAGGGGACGGTCAGCGGCAGGAACGCCAGGCCCGTTTCCAGGGCGCTCAGGTGGCGTTCGCGCTGGAGCAGCAACGGCAGCACGAACAGGGCACCCGACAGGGCGAAGTTGGTGACCGCGCCCGCCAGCAGCCCGGCCCGCACCGGTGCCGACCGCAGCAGTGTCCGGTTCACGACCGGGGCCTGGCTGCGTCGTTCGAGCAGCGTGAACACCGTCACCGTGATGCCGAGCCCGCCCGCCGACCACGCGGTGTGGACCCATGCGCCCGCGCCGGCGGCGATCAGGACGTCCGTGAGCAGTGCCAGCACCACGACGGCCGCGGCCTGGGCCGGCCAGTCGACGCGGTCGGTGCCGCGCGGGCAGCGCACCGCCCGCCCCCGGGTCAGGGCCAGCACCAGCAGCCCGAGGGGCACGTTGACCAGGAACACGGCCCGCCATCCGGCCGCCTCCACCAGGGCGCCGCCGGCGATCGGGCCGGCCGCGACGGCCGCCCCGCTGACCGCGGCCCACACCGAGATCGCGCGGGCCCGCGCCGCAGGCCGCGGGTAGAGACGGGCGATCAGTGCCGTCGAGGCCGGGACGCAGGCGGCCGCTGCCGCCCCGGACACCGCCCGCAGCACCAGCAGCGCGCCCAGGTTCGGGGCCAGGGAGCTGAGCAGGGACGCGAGCGCGAACACGGCCGTGCCGGTCCGGAAGACCCGGTGGGCTCCGAACCGGTCGGCCGCCGCCCCTGCCGACAGCAGCAGAGCCGCGAACACCACGGTGTACCCGGTGGTGGCCCACTGCAGGCCGGCCATCGACGTGTGCAGTGACGCGGCCAGGTCGGGTTCGGCGACGGACAGCACGGTGGTGTCGAGCAGCACCATGAAGTAGCCCAGCGACACGCCGGTCAGCGCGGCCACGCGCCTCGCCCGGGACGGCGCGGGCACCGCGGGCGCGACAGGGTTCACAGCAGTCATGGAAGAGGATGCCTCCGGTGAGCAGCGAGATCGGTCACGCCGCCCACCTTGGGTCCGACCGTACGGGGCGCTCCACCGGCGCAGCCGCACACCGCGTTCGGAAATTCAGTACGCTGCAACGGTGTTGGGCGCGTACGTGGAACTACGCCAACTCGTCACCTTCGAGGCCGTGATCCGGCACCGGACGGTCACGGACGCCGCCGTCGCCCTCGGTCTCGCCCCCTCCTCCGTCTCGCAGCAGATCCGCACCCTCGAAGGCGGCCTCGGCGTCTCCTTGTTCACGCGTGGCCCCAGAGGAATGGAACCGACCCCCGCCGGGGAGCGGCTGCGCGGCTGGGCACGCACGCTGCTCGACACCGCCGAACAGGCCGTCCACGACGTCCGCGGCGAGCGCTTGCGGCTACGGCTCGGCGCCCTGGAGACCCTCGCCGGCTCCCACGTTCCCCTCGTCCTCGCCCGGCTGGCCGAACGCCGCCCCGACATCACGGTCGACGTCCACTCCGACCGCACCCGCCACGGGCTGCTCACCGACGTCGCCGACGGGCGCCTCGACGCGGCCCTCCTGCTGGACGCCGGGGAAGCACTCGGCGGGCTCGGCTTCCCCGCCCCCGACGAACCCCTGGCCTTCCTCGACCTCGACCCCGTGCCCCTGGCCCTCGTCGCGGCCCCGACCCACTCCCTGGCCGCCCGGCCCGCGTTGACCCCCGCCGACCTCGACGACGAACGGCTCCTGGTCAACGTCCCGGAATGCTCCTTCTGGCTGGCCGGGCAGCACCTCCTCGGCGCCGGCCCCCGACGCGTCCGAGCCGGCGGCGTCCCCGTGATGCGCGCCTGGGCCGAACACGGCCTCGGCGTCACCCTGCTGCCCCGCTTCGCCGTCACCGACAGCCTCCGCGCCGGCACCCTCGTCCAACTGGCCCTCCCCGTACCCGACCTCAGCCTGCGCCTCGTGTGGCGCAAGGACCGCGAGACCCTGCCCGAACTGCGCGACGTCCTCTACGCGGCCGCCCGCCCCTGAACGGGAGGAGACCTGGGAGACGCGTCCTCGTGCGCCGTGGCGCATCAGGTGGACGGCACCGCACGCAGGAAGGCCCCCGGCCGCACCCCTCGCGGAGGGGGTGGCCGGGGGCCTCGTCGGAGGGTCACTGCATGGCGGACGGGGGGCCGAAGGTGCGGGTGGCGATCGCGTCCAGCTTCGCGGCGAACGTGGCGGCCGGGTCGGGGCTGAAGCTGTGCAGCGCCACGGCGGCGGTGACGATCACGTCGCACAGCTCGTCGGCGACATCGGCCGACGTGTGGGTGACGCCCTTGCGGGGGTTCTGCCCGGTCAGACCGACGTACGCCTGCCCGGCCTCGCCGACCTCCTCCGTGAGCTTGATCAGGCGCAGCGCCCGCTCGTGCTCGTCGCGGCCGTTCTCCCTGTCGAGCCAGTCGACCAGGCGGCCGATGGTCTCCCACTGCTCCGGGGTCATGTACGGGTGTCCTTTCGTGTCGTGGGCAGGCACGGCCGGGGTCAGCGGCGACCGGGGCGGCGGGGACGATCCACGCCCCGGCCGTGCCCGGTCCAGCATGAACCTCGCGCCAGGGCCCCGGGTGAGCCGGTCTTCGGGCGGATCGAGAGGCCTGCGGGCGGGCCGCCGGTCACCGGCCGGGGCGCCTGGCCATGACGACCACACCCGGCCCGCTGTACTCCTCCGGAGGGAGCCGGAGTTCGGCGACCGGGTGCAGGCCCGCCTTCTCCAACAGGTCCACGAGTTGTTCCGGCCGCCACTTGTACGTCGTCCACCGAACGGGGACGCCCCCGTAGGCCTCGGTGCGCACCGCGTCCTCGTCCCCGACGTGTGTCCCGGTGATGAGGTGCCCGCCCGGCTTCAACGCGCGTGCGAGCAGGGCGAGGACCTGGGGGAGGACGTCACGGGGGAGGTTGAACAGCGACCACCACGCGAGCACGCCGCCGAGGGAGGCTTCACGGAGGTCGAGGTCGGAGGCAGAGGCGACACTGAAACGGCAGTGCGGATGAAGACGGCGCGCGTTCTCGATCATGCGGGGGGAGAGGTCCACCCCGGACACGTCGAGTCCGCGTTCGGCGAGGTACGCGGTCACCGTTCCGGGGCCGCAGCCGACGTCGAGGACCGGCCCGAGCCCCCTCACGGTGTCCGCGAAGGCGTCGATCGACGCCTTGAGCCAGGGATGGCGACGGATGTCGCCGACCCCCGTGGTCACCACCATGTGGGCGTAGTTGTCGGCCACGCGGTCATAGGACTCACGCACCACGTCGAGATCGGCAGGGCGGGCGATGGGGTGTGCGCGCATCCGCCAACGATAGGACGGCACGGCCGACTTGGGACCGCTCCGGCCCGGGGCCGTCCTCGCGGCCGGCGGGAGTTCAGGGGGTGGCCTGCGGCTGTGCGCGGGTGAGGTGGTGCACCCGGGTCCGGTCGGTGTGCGGGGCCAGCAGGTCCCGTAGTTCGCCGGCGGCGGTCCTGAGGAGGTGTCCGTCGCGGGTGGCGTGGAGGGTTTCGAGGACGAAGGCGACGTGGGTGGAGTCCTCGGTGACGCGGGTGCGGTGGGCGTCGCGGTGGTTCCAGTGGCGGGTCAGTACGTCGGTGGTGTCGGCGTAGATGATCTCGCCGGCCTTGGGGTGTTCGGTGGTGCCGGGTTCGCCGAGCGGGGTGAAGGTCTCGCTGCCGTCGGCGTGGCGGATGTCGACGTCCCCGGTGACGTGGTCGAGGTCGAAGGCACCGGCGGGCAGGCCGTGGCGGACGGAGACGGCGTTGTAGGAGTCGACGGCCGGGTTGATCCGGGGCAGGGTGCTCTTCTTCGCGAACCGGCGTCCGAGGGCGTCGACGCTGGGCCGGACCCGGCGGGGGTTGGTGCCGAAGGAACGGTAGGCGGTGTGCCACGCCTCGATGCGCGGGTCGCTCTCGTCAGCGGGCCGCCAGGCGCCGTCGGCGAGCTGTCGCTCCAGCTCCTCAAGGGCGGCGGTGGTGGCGGGCCACGGTTCGTGGCCGCGCAGCCCGGTCGCGGTGACGACGGCGATGAGGGTGTCGGGGAAGGCGTCGGCCACGGCGGGGCTGAGACGGAAGGTGGTCATCGTGGAGAGTCCGTTCCGAAGGGGCGGGCTGGTACGGCGGGTTCAGGCTTTCCAGGGGCCGATGCGGTCCAGGCGGCGGCGCTGCTGGGCGGCCGTGGGCGCGTCGAGGCCGGTGCCGCGCTCGGTGAGCCGGCGGGCGGTGTCGGTGCGCTGTTCCACGGGTTTGTGGTCGTCGTACTTGAACTTCGCGCGGACCTCGGTGACGTCCAGGCGCAGACCGCGGATGCCGGACAGCATCCGCCCGTAGGGCGGCCGGCCGGGGTCGATGGGGGCGTGGTCCCCTTCGGGCTGGAAGTGGGCCATCTGGCGGCGCAGCAGCTCGGCCTTGGCCGCCGGGTCCTCGATGACCGTGGCCCGGCAGGTGAACTGGACGGCCGCGTAGTAGCTGGTCGGAACGCCGTCGGTGGGCGGTGTACCGGGCTGGGCGCGCCAAGGGCCGGGGATGAAGGCGTAGTCGCCGGTGACGGTGAAGGTGACGTTCGGGTCGGCCTCGATCGTCTGCCAGACCGGGTTGGGCCGGGCGAGGTGGACCAGCAAGGTGCGGCCGTCGACGGCGAAGTGGGTGGGTACGACGACGGGCGCCTGTCCGGGCAGGCCGTTGACGCTGAGGATGCCGAAGTCGTGGCCGTCGGCTATCCAGGTCTGCCACTCGGCGTCGTCCAGGGCGGCGTCCCAGGGGTGGATGAACACGTGCGGGTCCTTCCGGGGCGGAGGTGCGGGAGGTCAGGCGAGGGCGAGGAGGCCGACGGCGGCGGTGCGCGGGCCGGTGAGCTGCCCGCGGTGGATCCGCCCGGCGAGGACACCGCGGGCGAGCGGGACCGTGTCGGCCGGGTACAGGGCGGTGATCACGGCGGCGACGGCGAGGTCAACGCTGCGGGCGGCGAGGAACAGCAGGCATGCGACCGAGTCGAGCCCCCGGCCGTCGCCGACGTCGCGTACGCCGGCTTCTCGGGCCCCTGCCGCCGGACCATCGGCCCGACCGTGGCCAGGGCGACGGCGCTGGACGCGGCGCGACCGGTGATCAGCGGGCCGACGCGACCGCCGGAGGGCGCCTGGTGCAGGAAGACCAGCTGCCGGGCGATGGCGGCGCCGGCGCCGAAGGCCGGCAGGAGCACGGCATGCGACGGGCGGGCGCTCTTCGCGTGCGCCGAGCCCGCCGAGGAAGTCGGCGCACCCGTAGGCCAGGGAACGGCCCAGGGCCGGCAGCGGAGCGATCACGGGTCATCCCTTACTATCAATGGAACGACTACACCGTACAGCGCACCGACCGGGATTCGTCAACCGAACGACCGCGCGGTGCACTGCACTGATCCACTGCCGGAAGGGTGATGACGATGGCCGGGACCGAGGCGGCGTTGCGGACGCTCGCGCACAACGTCCGCGCGGCCCGTACCCGCGCCGGGCTGTCCCTGGACGAACTCGGCCGGCGCGCCAAGGTCAGCAAGGGCGCCCTGGTCGCCCTGGAGAAGGCCCAGGGCAATCCGAACTTCGCCACCCTCGTCCGCCTCGCCGACACCCTCGGCATCTCCGTGTCCGCGCTGATGGAAGGCCCTGCCGAGGGCCGCGTCCGGGTCGTGTCCGCCGACGCCGTCATGCCCTTGTGGGCCGGGGAGAAGGGCGGCGAGGCGCGGCTCATGCTCACCACCTCGGGACCGGCCCCGGTCGAGGTCTGGCGCTGGAGACTGGAACCGGGGGAGGAGTACCCCAGCCATCCCCACCAGCCCGGGGTCGTGGAGACGGTCAGCGTCACCGCCGGCCGGATGGTGCTCGTCGTCGACGGCACCGAGCATGCCGTCGAGGCCGGGCAGACGGCCACCTTCGACGGCGACGCCCCGCACACCTACCGTGGCGCGGGCACCGGGACCTGCCACCTGATCATGACGGTGCACATCCCGCCCGGCCCTGGCTCCGCGAGCTGACCGCTGCGGTGGGGCGGCCGCGCGGGACCGCGCCCGTCAGGCCCGGTCGGCGAGGTGGCGGGCCCGGGATCGCCGCTGATCGCGCCCCCGCACCCGGAGCACCCCGCCGCGCGGGAGGGGCGCCCGTCGGCGTGGGACCGGGTCCGGCTCAGGAACCGCCGCGCTCGCGGGGGATCTTGTGGCCGGCCTCGATCGCCACCGGCAGCCGGTTCTCGGCCGGGGGCAGCGGGCAGGTGGCCAGGTCCGTATAGGCGCACGGCAGGTTCGCGGCACGGTTGAAGTCCAGGACGACCGTACCGTCGGCGGCGGGCGGCTCCAGGGTCAGGGCCCGGTTGGCGGCGTAGGTGGTGACCCCGGAGGTCGCGTCGGTGAACAGCACCATCAGCCGGCCCGCACCATGGCCGGGGAACGCGGTCAGCGACAGCGGGCGCCCGTCCAGCTCGAACTCGATCCTGCCCGGGGCGTCGTACACGTGCTCAAGGCCCTCGACCGCGGCGCCCACGGTGGTCGGCCGTGGCGTGTCGAAGGGGATGTAGCGGCCCGACACCGCCCAGCGCGGGTCGGGGGAGTAGGCGGGCGTTCCGGTGAAGGCGGTGCGCAGCGGTGCGTCCGGGTGCCGGGGGCGCACGATGTCGTGCCCGCCGCGCCGGGCGATCTCGATGACGGCGTCCCCCCAGGCCGCGTCGACGCCGCCGCGCTCGGGAAGCACGCCGAAGTGGTGCTCACCGCGCACCGGTGTTCCGTCGACGACCAGTTCCTCGCCGTCGTCGAGGTCCACGACGACGCCCTCGGGGCCGGTGCGCCAGGTACCGGGAGCGTCCGGGAAGCGCTGCGGCCGGTCGTCGAGCCAGTGCAGGCCGGTGATCGCCAGGAACCCGTGCGGGGCGGCGAGCCGGGCCTCTTGGGCGCGGTACCAGTCCAGCCAGTTCTCCGTGAAGGCGTCGCGGTCCGTCGTGGTGGCCTCGGTGGTCATGGGTTCTCCTTCGTCACGGGGTGCGGAGGGGGCACGGGGGCGGGGGCCGGCCGGGGCGTCGGCGCGACCGGCGTGCTCAGCGGGCCAGTTCGCCGAGGAGCCGCCAGGTGCGTCGGCGGTCGGCCTCTCCGGCGATCTCGGTGCCCGAGAACACGACCTCGGTGGCGCCGGCGTCGCGGTAACGGCGTACCTCGGCCTCGACGGTCTTCTCGTCGCCGATCACGGCCAGGTCGGCGGCCCGTCGGCCGCCGGACAGTTCGATGACCCGGGCGTAGGACGGGATCTGCTCGTAGAACGCGAGGCTCTCGGTGGCCTTGGCCCGCACCGCGTCGACGTCGTCGGTGACCACGCCGGGCACGAGGGCCACGATCCGGGGCGAGGGGCGGCCGGCGGCCTCGGCGGCGGCGGTCAGGGCGGGGACGATGTGGTCGGCCAGGGCGCGTGGTCCCGCCAGGTAGGGCAGGATCCCGTCCGCCAGCTCACCACTGACCCGCAGCGCCTGCGGCCCCATCGCGGCGACCAGCAGGGGGACGCCGTTCTCGGCGCCCGGTACCCGCGCCGGGACCGGGGTGGCGGCGGTGAGCAGTTCACCGTGGAAGTCGGCCGTGCCGGTCTCGGTCAACTGAAGCAGCGCGGTGAGGAATTCACGCAGGCGGGCGATGGGGCGTTCGAAGGGCAGGCCGAAGCCGCCCTCCGTCAGGAGTTTCGTGCCCAGGGCCAGACCGAGGTGGTAGCGGCCGTGCGTGGCGGCCTGGGCGGTCTGGGCCTGGCTGGAGACCAGCAGCGGGTGGCGGCCGAAGACGGGGATCGCGGAGGTGCCGACGTGCAGTCCGGGCACTTCACGCCCGACGATCGCCGCGAGCTGGGGTGAGTCCGCGCCGAAGGTCTGGCCGAACCAGGCCGACGTGAGACCGAACTCGGCTGCCTCCCGGGCCAGTTGCACGGTGGCGTCGACCTGGTTCGGCGCGTCGGACGCGTTGAGCGCTACTCCAACAGTCATGTCAGTTCACAACGGGTGCCGGTCGGACCCGCATTCCGGCCCGGGTATGACAGCTTCTTGTCAGTCATGTGTACGGGGTCCCGTCCGGGGCTC
Organism: Streptomyces sp. Ru62; assembly: GCF_002920615.1. Lineage (GTDB taxonomy): Bacteria > Actinomycetota > Actinomycetes > Streptomycetales > Streptomycetaceae > Streptomyces. Next base: position 221,249 of record NZ_PQSU01000006.1, on the reverse strand, counting down.
AGCCCGCCCGTCGCCGGTCCGGCGCGGACCGGCGGGTGAGTGGTTCGCGCAGGCCGAGGTGTTCGCGGAGTGTGGTGCCGGTGTACTCGGTGCGGTAGACCCCGCGTTCCTGCAGTTCCGGGACGAGCAGGTCGACGATGTCGTCGAGACCGTCGGGGATGAGGTAGGGCGTGACGTTGAAGCCGTCGATCGCGCCGTGCCGCACGAAGCGGGCGAACTTGTCGGCCAGGGCGGACGGAGTGCCGACGTGCCCGCGCTGCGGGCCGAGCGCGATGACGGTCTCACGCAGCGACCAGCCGTGCGCCTCCGCCTTCGCACGCCACTCGGCCACGACCGCACGCGGGTCGGCGACGCGCCGGGCCCCGAAGGAGCCGTCGTTCTCGCCGACGACCGGATCCTCCTTGGGCAGTGGCCCGTCGGCGTCGCGGTCAGACAGGTCGATGCCCCACAGCAGCCCGGCGATCCCCAAGGCCGTTGCCGGAGTGACCTGTTGCAGCCGGACCCAGCGCTTCTTCTCCTGGGCCTCCTCCTCGGTCGCGCCGAGGATGATCTCGGTGCCGGGCAGGATCCGCAGATCGTCCTCGGGGCGCCCGCCCGCCCGCAGCCGGCGCCGGATGTCGTCGGCGAAGGCCAGCGCGTCGTCGAAGTCGGTGCCGTGCGCGGAGAAGATGACGTCGGCGTTGCGGGCGGCGAAGTCGCGTCCCTCGCCGGAGTCACCGGCCTGGAAGATCACGGGGTGGCCCTGGGCGCTGCGCGGCAAGGTCGGAGCGAGGTCGACGTCGAACTGCGGACCCTTGTGGCGCACCGGGTGCACGGCGCCGGGCGTCGACCAGGCCGGCGCGCCCGCGGAGCCGGCGACAGCGCCGTCCTCCCAGCCGTCCCACAGGGCGCGGGCCACGGTGAGGAACTCCTCGGCGCGCCGGTAGCGGTCGGCGTGGTCGAGGTAGCCGCCGCGGCGGAAGTTCGCACCGGTCCAGGCGTTGTCCGTGGTCACCACGTTCCAGCCGGCGCGGCCCTCGGAGAGGAGGTCGAGGCCGGACAGGCGGCGGGCCAGATCGGCGGGCTCGTTGAAGGTGGAGTTGGAGGTCGAGACCAGACCGATGCGGCGGGTGACGGCGGCCAGCGCGGCGAGCTGGGTGATGGCGTCCGGCCGCCCGGCCACGTCCAGGTCGTGGATCTTGCCGTCGACCTCGCGCAGCCGCAGCCCCTCACCGAGGAAGAACGCGTCGAACAGGCCCCGTTCCGCGGTCTGGGCGACACGGCGGAAGGAGGCGGGGTCGATCTGGGAGCCGCTGTCGGGGGCGGACCAGACCGTCCAGTGGTTGACGCCCTGGAAGAACACCCCGAAGTGGAGCTGGGCGTGCGGCCGGGGGACGTCGAGGGGATCGGTGCGGGTCATCGGGCGTCCTCCTGGGCGGCCGGGGCCGCGGCGGCGAACCGATTGTCGGGGCGCTCCAGACCCAGGGTCGAGCGCAGGGACGTACCGGGCAACGGACGGGCGACGAGCCGCTGACCGGACAGGGCGGGCAGGACGAGGCGGGAGAGGACGGGCAGATCCTCGTCCAGCACCAGCGGATGCAGCCGTACGCCGTCGATGTGACGGCTCAGCTCGGCCAGGAGGCCGACCAGCCGCTCCGCGGAACCGATGTGCCGCAGCCGTCCCCGGTCGCGCCAGGCCGCGTGCCGTTCCAGGTCGGCGACCCGCTCGGCGGCCGTTGCCCCCGGCGTGTCCAGCGCCACCTCGACCTCGGCGAAGACGCGGGGCGTCCCGGCGGCTGTGGCGGCCGCGGCGACCGACGCGGGGTCGTGCCCTTCGACGAGGGCGATGTCGAGCCGTGCGGGGGGAACCCGGTCCGGCCGCCCCACCACGACGAGCTGGCCCTGGGGCGGGCGCGGGACTATTGCCGGGCCCTTGACGGTGTACGTCTCACCGGTGAAGTCGATGTGGTGCAGCCGCTCGCGGTCGAGGTAGCGGCTGGTGGCCACGGACCGGATGACCGCGTCGTCCTCCCAGGAGTCCCACAGCGCGCGGGCCACCTCGACCCCGTCGGCCGACTCCCGGGCCCGTGCCCCGGCGTCGACGACCAGCGGGCGCCCCCAGGCACGGGCCGCCTCCGGACGCTCCTCCTCCGTCACCACCCACCCGGCGCGACCGGCGGAGATGTGGTCCAGGGACGCCAACTGACCGGACACGTGGAAGGGTTCGGCATACGTGAGCGGAACGGCGGGCGCGATACCGAGGGTGCTCGTGGACGCCGCGACGAAGGCCGCCCGCTCCACCGCGCCGATGCGGCCCACCGGATCCGGTGAGGCGCCGGGCGGCAGCACGCCGTCGTCCAGGGTGATCAGGGTGAACCCGGCGTTCTCGGCGATGGCGGCGACCTCGGCCACGCGGCGCGGGGTGAGCAGCCGATCGGGGGAGTGGGCGGCGCGGCGCCAGGCCGCGGGATGGGCGCCGTCACCATCGATCTCGACGGCCAGGTGCAGGGCAGGGCCGGACAATGGGGTTCCTTCCGGGAACACGCACGATGACTCGCGGCACAGGGCCGCGACGAGACGGCCGGCGGGGCGGCCGGCAGGGGTCAGGTGTGTACGGAAGGACAGACGGCGGAAGAGGTTCGGCAGTAGTCGACGTGCCGCCGGATGACGAGCCGCGCACCGCTGCACGCACCGCACGGTGCCGCGCCCGGTACGCGCATCAGAGCCTCCGACCGTCAGGAAATTTCCCGTTCAACGTACGTCGTCGGCCCCGGTGAATGTCAAGGTCGCCCCTGGCGGGTGGGCGTCTCACCGGATGGGACGCATGGTGGACGCGTCCTTCCGGGTGTGCTTTGATCCGGCCATGGAGACCACTGGCCCGGCGCACACGGTGCTGCTCGACCCGTTCTGGGTGAGCCGCCGAGCCGACCAGTTCGACCAGGTCTGTTGCTGATCGCCGTTCGACGGCTCGCGATCCCGCCCTTCTCCTTCCGCCTCGCATCCTTCCCTCGCCGCCGACCGGCCCGCGTCCGGGCGTGGTGGTGAGGCGACGCGCGCGTCCGCCCTGCCGTGAAGGAACCCCCATGGCTCAGTCCCCACCCCTGCCCGTCCACGGCATCCCCCGCTTCCACCCCCCGGAAGCCGACCGTGCCCCCCTTCTCGCCGAACTCCACCCCGCCGCCCACGATGTGGGCTCCATCCCAGGGACGCGCCGCCACGGTCTGTTCCGCACGCACGGTCTGTTCCCCACCCAGAGCTCGTACCGTACGCACGGTCTGTTCCGCACCCAGGGCCCGTTCCGCACTCACGGCACGGGCCGCATCCACGGCAGGGGCCGCATCCACGGCAGGGGCCGCACTCACGGCACGGGCCGCACCCACGGCACGGGCCGCACCCACGGCACGGGCCGCACCCACGGTCCGTTCCGCACTCAGGGCACGGGTTGCACTCACGGCTCCTTCCGCACTCACGGCACGGGCTGCACCCACGGCCCTTTCCGCACCCACCGCACGGGCGGCACCCACGGCCCCTTCCGTACCCGCGGCACGGGCCGTACCCCGCGCGACCACCTCGGCCTGTCGCGGCCGTCCGGGCGGGTGTAGATGCCGCCGGGAGGGAACCGCGCCGCACGAGGGGTCCTGCTGGTGTGCCTGGCCGCGGGCGCCACGACCCTGCTCGACCAGGCCGTGCTCACCATCGCGGTGCCGAGCATGCGCCAGTCGCTCCAGGCCACGGGCGCGGACGTCCAGTGGATCGTGGCTGGGTACTCGCTGGCCTTCGGCCTGGCCCTCGTACCGGGTGGCAGCCTCGGTGACCTGCACGGCCGCAAGCATCTCCTCATGACCGGGATGGCGGTCTTCCTCCTGGCCGGGGTGACGGCCGCGACCGCGGCGGGGCCGGGCACCGTCATCGGTGCCCGGCTGGCCCAGGGCGCCGCGGCCGGGCTCGTCAACGCGCAGGTGATCGGCACCGTCCAGGACGTCTTCCACGGCCCCGCCCGCGGTCGTGCCCTGGGCCTCTACGCGGTCACGGGCGGCGTGGCCACGGCCCTCGGCCCACCCCTCGGCGGGGGGCTGGTCGCCGGACTCGGCCCCGAAGCGGGCTGGCGGTGCTGCCTGTTGCTGAGCCCACCGTGCGCGCTGCTCACCCTGACCCTCGCCGGCCGCCGACTGCCCCCGTCCCGGCGCACCGCCCGGAGCTCCCGGCTGGACGTCCTCGGCCTCAGCCTGCTCTGCGGATGCACACTGACGCTGATGGTGCCCTTCATCCGCACCCCGGACAGCGGGGCACAGGCGCTCCTGTGGGGCACCATGCCGTGCGCGCTGGCAGCCGTCCTGGCTGTGCAGCAGCGTCTGCGGGTTCGGCGGGGCCGTCAGCCGCTGGTGCACCCGGCGCTGACCTCGTCGAAGCCGTACATGCTGGGTACGGCCGTCGCCATGGCCCAGTTCGGCTCGTCACTGGCCGCGTTCCTCGTGCTCACCGTCTTCCTTCAGGACGGGCTCGGCCTGTCCGCTCTGCTCACGGCGGTGATCACCCTTCCCGGAGCGGTGGGGATGGGCCTCTCCTCCGCCCTCGCGTGGCGGCTGGTACGACGGATCGGACCGCGTACGGTGACCGTCGGCCTGGCCCTGGGCGCCGGTGCGTCCCTGACGGGCGCGGCCGTCGCGCTCTGGGTGCCGGCGGCGGTACTGCCGACGGCGTTGGCCGGAACACAGCTGATGTCCGGCGTCGCCGGGGGGATCACCGTCTCGCCCAACCAGGCCCAGGTGCTCGAGCACGCTCCGCCCCAGGCCGCGGGGGTGGGCGGTGGCATCCTGCAAATGGCCCAGCGCATCGCGGCGGCCGTCTGCCTCACCGCCGTCCCCGCCGTCTATCTGCACGTCGCTTCCGGTCCGCCGGGAGGCGGTCACGACCGGGCCGGGTACGCGCTGGCCTGCTGTGTCTGCGCGGGCCTGCTCGGTGTGGCCCTGCTGCTCTCCCTGCGGCGAGACGCCACCCCGCCGTCTCGCCCGATGGCACCCGTGCCGGTGCACCACGCCGACGAGACCCCCTTCTCCAAGGAGGCGACCTGATCCTCCACGGCACGGGCGCAGCGCCCCCGCCGGCGACCGCACCACAAGGCCTTCCCACTCCACCCGAACCCCCGAACGCCCCTGAACAGCCGAACACCACCGAACACCCGCGCACCCACCGAAGCCCGAGGAGAACGCATGAGTCCGAACAGAATCCGGCACGCCCTCGTCGTCCTGGGCACGGCGGCGCTGTTGACCGCCTCCGTCGAGGTTCCGCAGGCCACGGCGGCCGGCCGTACCACCACGGCGCTCGCCTGGTACGACGCCACAGCCGAGACCATCGCGACGGCGGGAGCGCCCACCCAGATCACCAACAGCCGGACGTGGGCCGTCAGTTGGCTAGCGGCGGCCCGGGCCACCCAGAGCGTGCCCGCGGGTGTCGAGCGCGGCGCGTATCAGGAGGCGGCGCTCGCCGGGGCCGTACACCGCGCGCTGGTGACGCTGGTCCCGAGCCGCGCGGAGCAGCTCGACGAGACGTACGAGAAGACCCTCGCCGCCATCCCCGACGGCCCGGCCGAGGAGCGGGGCGTCGCGGCGGGGGAGCGACAGGCGGACCTCGTCCTGAAGTGGAGGGAGGGCGACGGCCTGGACCCCGCCTCGGTCAACGCCCCTTATCCCGTCAAGCCCGCGGCGCCGGGCGTGTGGCAGCCGACGCCACCCGACCACGCACCTGCGGCCCAGTACGGCAACCGTCTCGCCGCCCCGTTCCTGCTCGGCACACAGAGCCGGTTCCGGCTCGCCCCGCCGCCCGCCCTCGACTCCCGGCGCTACGCCGCCGACCTCGCCGAGGTGCGCACGTACGGCGCCGCGAACAGCACGGCGCGCAGCGCCCACCAGACGGAGACCGCCACCTTCTGGCTCGGCTCCTCCCTCACCCTCTACACCGAGCCGCTGCGTGTGGCGCTCTCCCGGACGCGGCAGGGGATCGCCGGGCAGGCGCGACTGGTCGCACTGTTCCACGTGGCGCTGGTCGACACGCAGATCGCCACCTCCGACAGCAAGTACGCCTACGAACGCTGGCGTCCCGTCACCGCGATCCGCACGGGCACCCTCGACCCCGACCCCGACTGGACGCCGCTGCACCCCACCCCCGCCCATCCGGACTACCCGAGCGGCCACAACACCTACGCCGGCGCCGCGCAGACCGTCCTGTCGGCGCTCGTCGGACCGCGCACCGCCCCGTTCGAACTGACCAGTCCCACCGCGCCCGGTGTCACCCGGACCTACACCACCTGGAAGCAGCTCTCGGACGAGAACGCCGACGCCCGGGTCTTCTCCGGCATCCACACCCGGTCGGCCGACGAGGCGGGGCTCACGCTCGGCACGGACGTGGCACGGTACGTCCTGCACCACGCGGCACGGCTCCTCGCCCCACGCTGACCCCCCGTCGCGCTCACCGGCCCCGCATGTCCGAGCAACGCGGTCCGAGCGCACCCGGGGAAAACCCTGGCCGAGTTGCGGCGACAGCGGCACGGGCCGATCGGCGCGAGGTGCCGATGCCGGAACTCCCGGCCCAGAAGCGGCCGCCGATGCCGGAACTCCCAGAAGTGGCCGCCGACGCCGAAGCTGCTCGGCCACGTGGTGACGTGCGGGGTGGACGTCCGGCCACCGGCGCCCACTGCCTCCTCCGGGGCACATGTCGCCTGGATCAGGTGACTGCCCGGCGATAGATCTGCCGTGAGCCGCCTTCCGGGCCTGGATCAGTGGCTTCGGCCGGGGTGAAACCGAGACCTTCGTAGAAGGTGCGTGCCCCGCTGGCGGCAGCGCCCGGGTGGTCGGCACCGAAGGTGACCACCTCGATGCTGCCTGGGCCGAGCACGAACCTGCGTGTCGCGTCGGCCATCAGCGCCCTGCCGACGCCCTGTCCGCGTGCCTTCTCGGAGACGACGAGCCAATGGACGTGGTAAATCGGGGGCTCCGCACCGAAGAGCAGGCCGCCGAGGAGGGCCGATTCCGAGGAGGTGGCGACGAGCGCCGCAGACTGGCGAATGTGCGTGTCCACGGCGCTATGGAAGCCAGGGTCCTCGACCATCGGGCCGAACCAGTGCTCGACCTGGGCTGCCAGGTCGAGAAAATGGGGGAGGTCCTGTTCTCGCGCGAGTCTGACGATCACCCGAGCAGTCTGACAGACGAGGCGAACGCCGCCTGATGCGGCCCTGCCCGCCCACCGCTCGGCACCCACCACACGGGCGGCTGAGCGCCCGGTCGGCCCGTCTCCGTCCGCGGATACGGGCAGCGTGGTCGTTGAGGTGTTTCAGCGGCGCAGCATCCGGGAGCCGGAGATTGCGACGAGGATCGCGGCCAGGGTGACAAGGCCGACGAGCACGGCGACCGTGGGCCAGACCCTGAGCGCGGCGGCGGTGAGCAGCGGCGGGATGGTCATGCCGGCGTAGGCGATGAGGAAGCCTGTACGGGCTTCCGGCGGCCGCCGCCCCGGACCTTGCCGTGCACCGGCTCGCCACAACGCCCTACGCGGCCATCGTCGCGGCCGACCACCACCTCGCATCGCGCCCGGTCCTGGCGCTGGGAGACCTCGCCGATGAGCGCTTCGTGGACGCGCCTGTCGGTTTCGGCAACCGGGACGTCCTCGACGCCGCGCTCAGCGCACGCGGTGTTGTGCGCGACATCCGAGCCGAGGTCACCGAGACCAACTCGATTCCGGTCTTCGTCGCAGGCGGCCTCGGCATCGCACTGCTTCCCGAACTGCTGATCCCGCCAAGCGAAGGCATCGCAGTCGTCCCCCTCAACGAACGCATCACCTGGGACTTCAACGTCGTGACGCGGACCTCGACCGGCGCAGCCACCGCGGCTCTGCTCGCGCAGTTGCTCGCGGCCTATTGACCCCTTCGCCCGGGTCGCTTCCGCGATCGCCGGCGGGCGGCGCGGTCACGGCCGGGGGCCGGGCGCGCTCAGCCGGTTGCGCGTCGGCCGGGGCCGCCACGCCGATCCGCCGTCAGCCCGGCGGTGACGTCGAGGACTTCTGCCTCGGCCCGGGGAACGTGAAGCTGCCCGCGTCCTTACGGAGTCGCACCGTGACGTCCGCGGGTGCGACCCGGTGGCCGGCCGGGTCCCTGATGGCTGCGGTGCGGGCGTCCTCAGGCCGGTTTCTGGGAAGCGGCTGCGTCGGGACGCAGGTCGCCGAGGGTGAGCTGGTGCGCCGGAGGATCGGGAAGAACGACCTGACGGGTGAGGCGGAGGCCGGGGCCGACGTGGAGCAGTTCGCCGGGCTCCATCTCGCGCCAGTGCGGGTTGTCGTCCATACGCTCGCTGGCGACGACCACGGCGGGGTGCTCGGCAAGGTGCGATGAGTGGATGCGCATGCGACCGTGGGTGCCGCTGTGGTCGAGATGCCGGTTGCCATGCTGGCCGCCCGCCTGGCGTTCGAGGACGTAGAGGTGGTGGGTGCCCGGGTAGCGCAGGGCCCACAGTTCCCCGGGGGTGACGAGGATCAGGTTGATGGCGTAGACGGGCAGGTTGCCGGCGATCCATCGGGCGGCGTGCCGGATGCCCTCGGTGACGTCACCGCCGTGCCGCCGTGTCTCCCGGGTGATCAGGGCGAAGAACCGCTCGGAGTCGGTGTCGCCTTTCACCAGTGACCGGTCCTCGCCCAGGTGGTCGTCGAGCTTGTCCAGACCTTCGATGACCCCGTTGTGGGCGAAGAGACGTCCGTCCTGCTCGAAGGGATGGGTGTTGCGTACGTCCAGGCTGCCGGTGGAGGCGAAGCGCACGTGGGCGATGAAGGTTGCCGATTCAACCTCGCGGGCCGCCTCGGCGAAGGCACGGTCGTGGTATGCGGCGACGGGGGACTTGTCGATGCGCGGGGTGCCTTCGGCAGTGAAGTAGCCCAGGCCGGTGCCGTCGGGATCGCGGTGGCTCTGCCGGCTCAGGCTGTCGGGGGCGTCCAGGAGCCAGAAGGTGTCGTGGGTACGGCGCGGGGCGCTGCTGAGGCCGAAAAGACGGCACATGGCATTCCTCCAGAGGGGTCGGCCGGCCCTTCCTGGCTCGTGCCGGGTCGGCGGTTGGTGTTCTGGCGTCAGTGACGGCCGGGGCGCGCGCCGGGGACGAAGCCACCGGCCTCGTCCTCCCGGTGAGGTCCGTACACGCACCTGGTGTCGAGTTCCGCGGTCCGCGGATGCTCGTCCGTGTGGCGCACGTTTCCTCGGCGCACTTGGCCGTCAGCCGCCGAGCCCCGTTCCCGGCGAACGTCGCCGGGTTCTGCCGGGCGGTGCCGTCGAGAAGGAGCTCGTCGTGCACGACCGCGAGAGGCGGTGTCTGGTCCCACCCGTGCGGCAGCGCATACCTGGACCGGTCCTACAGGCCCACGGCTGGGCGCCGGGGTGATCTCCAGGGCGCCGCTCACCGGGGACATCGTGCTGCATCGCCCATACGTACTCGTCCTCTCCGCCGAGTTCGTCCGCCTCTGACAGCCATCCCACGCCGAGTGGAGGATCTACCACGAGTACGACGATGTCCGGTGTGCTGCTGCCCCGAGGCCCCGCCTGCGGCCGACCCGCACGGACCGGGAGGCCGGCCCTGTCCCGGAGCAGGCGACCGATGTCGCCACGATGGAGCAGACCCGGCGGACGTTCGAAGGCGCCGCCAAGACGGCCGCCGGCGTCCGGGACCGCGCTGTCGGACCACCGCACCTCCACCACAGCGTGCCCGCACTGGACCAGCGGGCCCGCCACCCCGACGTCCACGAGACCCCCGCACCGGCGAAGGACCTGGTCCTGGCGGAGCACCGTGACGTGCCCACCGCCACCATCACCCTCGCCTTCCAGCGCCACTGCTCCCGCTGCGTCGACAGGGCGCCGACATGACGCCGCCTCTGGAGGACCTCACGGCAGGCCATGGGGAAGGGGAGGTCACCCCTGGCACCTACAGTCGGGCCGTTCGGCTCAGTGGTCTGCGGCCGGACAACTCGCGCGGCCGGTCCGTCTCCTCACCGGAGGGGAGGGCCGGGCCGGGGGCATCGCCGACTGCCCCGCGGCGGAGCTCCGGGCTGAGCGCCTGCGGTGAGGCGGCCGTCCCGGCCCTGTTCTCCCGAAGCCGCGGCGAAGTGACGAGGAGCGGTCAGGAGAGGCAGTCACCCGAGCCGATGAACTCGGGGGTCGCCATGTTGCCGCTGTAGACGGCCACGGACCAGCGGATGTACCGCCAGGATCGGTTCCTGCTGTACTCGTCCCTCAGCTTCCCGCAGGCGGTCCTTCGGACGACGTCCTGGAAGTTGTCTCTCTGGGCGCGTCCGATCAGCGCTCCATAGGTGTCCTGGATCCACACGTACGCGGCCTTCTCGGCCGGGTCGAACCCGAGGCTGATGTCGTCGTCCGCGGCGGAGGGGTCCACGCCGTTGCCCTCGGCGACCCGGGTCCTCCACGCGGCGGTGATGGCCTTGTCGGTGGCGTCGGCGACCCGGATCTCGTCCTTGTCGGCACTGGGTATCTGCGCGGTCGCCATACCGGACTCGTCCCCCTGCCACTGCCCGGCTACCTCGTTGTAGCACCCGTCGGTGGCCTGGCCGAAGCCGAGGACGTCCGCCTCGGTGTCGTCGTCGGAGTTCTTCCAGAAGACGGAGTAACGGCCGTAGGGCCAGGTGGTGGGGGTGCCCTGGAGGCGGCGCGCGAGAGTGGTGCAGGATGCCGTCTCTCCTGCCCTGCGGAACACCTCCTGGTCGTCCTCGGGCAGTTGGGAGACCGGCCCGCCGGTCACCATCACGGTCTGCGCACGCCGGTTGAACGTGACCGTGGCGGGGAGGTGGTTCAGGCCCTTGGTGGCGAGCATGGACTTCACATCGTCCTCGATCGCCCGGGCGGTGTCCTTCTCCTCCTGAGTGCTCGCGGTGGTGCTCGCCCTCCACTCGTCGTCCGACGGCTGGGCCTCGTCACCGGCCCGTGTGAAGGCCGGGTGGGCCACGCCCGCCAGCGGATCGGTCGGTACGCGCAGCCCGCGCGGATCGGCAGCGGTCCGTGTCGCCGCGGCGGGGCCAGGGGTTCCGGCGGGCCCGGTGGCGCCGTCGGTGTGCCGGGCCGGGGACGCGGTCGGCCGGCCCGCGTCGGCACCGCGTGCGCCGCCTCTGTCTTCGCCGTCCGGGAAGGCGGCCGGGATGGCCAAGGCGCCCCCGGCGAGAGCGCCGATCACGGCGGCGGCCACCAGCACGGTCGTGACGGCCCGTCTGCGGGAGGGCGGGGAGGGTGCGTGCCAGGTGGGGTCGTCCACGGCGGGCATCTCCCACACGGCCGTGACCAGTTCACCGACCCGCGTGGGTGCCGGTCCGTCGCTGCCCGCGAGGACCTGGGTGGCCTGGGAGGCGAGAAGCCGCGAGCACTCCTGGGAGGCCGAGGCGGCGGATATCCGGTCGGCGGGTTCCTTCGCGAGGGCGCTCTCCACGATGTCGCGGAGGTCCTCGGACACACCGTCCAGGTCGGGGTCCCCGGACATCACACGGAACGCGACGACGTCCGGCGCGCCGGTACCGAACGGGAGCCGGCCGGTGGCGGCGTAGGCGACGAGCGCGCCCCAGGCGAACATGTCGCCCTCCGGCCCGGCGGTGCTGGTGCGGTAGTACTCGGGGCTGATCCAGCCGGGGGTGCCGGTCATGACGCCCGTCCGGGTCACGCTCGTGCCGTCGGCGGCGCGGGCGATGCCGAAGTCGAGGACGCGAGGCCCGGCCGGAGTGAGGATGACGTTCTGCGGCTTCACGTCCCGGTGGACGACGCCGGCGTCGTGGACGGCCGCCAGTGCTTGGGCCGTACCCGTCGCGAAGGCGTACAAGGTGCCGCCGGTCAGGGGGCCGTGGTCGGCCAGGTACTGGTTGAGGGTGGGGCCCGGAGCGTAGGCGGTCGCCAGCCAGGGCGCGTCGGCCTCGGGGTCGGCGGCGAGCAGCGGCACGAGGCACGGCCCCTGCACGCGCGCGGACAGCTGTACCTCGCGGCGGAACCGGGCCCGGAACTCCGGGTCTTCGGCCTGTGCAGGGTGGATCACTTTGACAGCGACCCTGAGCCCGTCGGCGGTGAGACCGGCGTGGACGGTCCCCATGCCGCCGGAGCCGAGGCGGCCGATGATCCGGTACGGGCCGACACGGGAAGGATCACCTGGACGGGCGGGTTGCACCCGCCCGCCGGAACCAGCAGCGCTCACAAGGAGTCCCAGCCTAGGAAACGTACAGTGAAGAAGATGTGAAGGTATATCATGATCACATAATTAGGTGAAACGGGCCCTGGGACGTCGGTTTTCCGAGGAGCTGGACGAGGCCGAGCAGTCCGGATCGTCCCGGCAAGAACGCGCGGCCGCCGTGACAGCGGCGGGCCGCGTCCCGGCCGGTGGCGGAGAGCTCGCGGCGGGTTTCTTTCGACGACAACCTCTCGACGACCCCGCCCGCCGGGCTGGTTCCCGGATGACGAGTACGACGAAGCTCCCGGTAGCCCGGCATCGCCCGGAGGCGGTGCGTGAGCCGTCTCCTGCGGTCAGGGGGGATCAGCAGGGAAAAGTGCCGCTGTAGAGGGCGTGTCCGTAGGAGGAGCTTCCGGAGCCGAAGCCGTAGACGCCGTCATCGCTCCAGACCGCCTCGCGGAACCCGTTGACGCAGGTCGACGCGGGCGCGATGGCGAAGCCCTCCAGATTGTCGACCGGCATCACGGCCGGGTTCGTGTAGGTCACATCCGGCACGATCGTGCCGGACGCGTTGACCTTCATGAAGGTGTGCGTCTCGCCGCAGGTGTTGTCGCAGGTCGCGACGATGCGCTGGGTTCCGGCGTCGAACATCACGTCTATCACGGAGGCCTTGCCGGTCGAGACGGTGCCGAACGTGGTGAACGTGCCGTCGGAGTTCAGACCGTAGACGTGCAACGTGCCGTCCCACTCCAGGCCCGCGAAGTACAGGCCCGACCCGTGCAGCGGGTAGTTCGCCGGGTTGTACGCGGCCCCGGTGAGCGGGTCGACCCAGCCGTTCGCGGTCAGCCAGCTGTCGGGCACGTAGCCGACGCCCTCGAAGCCCAGGTTGGCGTCGTCCTTGCTGCCCGTGTCGAGCTGGGGGAACTGCGACGTCATGTCCCACTGGTGGACCGGCGTCAGCGTCGATCCGGTCGCGGCCGGGTCGAACTCCATGACCGTGTCCTTGGGAACCGTGTTGTCGGCGTTGTCACGCTCGGACGTCACGTAGATGTGGCCGTTGCCGCCGACCGTGACTCCCTCGGAGTCCGGCTGGCCCGAGCCACCCGCGAAACGGATCTGCTTGCCGGTCGCGCTCCACGACGGGTCCGGGACCCACTTGCCGTTGCTCTTGACGAGCTTGTACAGCCAGTTCTTGTTCTTCGCGGCCCACAGCACCGACGGGTTCGCCGGATCGAACGCCAGCCCGCTCACGTCGCGGCCCTCCGGGCCGGTGGACGTGGTGAACGCGCAGACGTTGTCCGTGATCGTGACGTCCAGGCCGCCCGGCCACGCCGGCGTGCCCGGCGGAGTCGAGCTCGTGCCGGAGGGCGCCTCAGGGGTGCAGCCGCTGGTCAGCGAGCCCCCGCCGCCCAGCAGATGGCCGGTCTGGCCGCCGCCACTGCCACCGCCGGTGCAGGAGTTGGCGCTGCCGAGCGTCGCGGTCGTGGAGGTCCGGAACCAGCCGGTGCCGTTCGTGCAGCGCTCATCGGACGGCTTGGCGCCGTCGGTGGCCCAGGTCACCGAGTCGACGGTGGTCCCGTTGCCGTCGAGGAGGAAGAGCGAGTCGTTGTCGCCCAGACCGAGGCCGGAGTTGAACGTGATGTAGCCGCGCGCAGGGATGCTCGACGCGCTCGGAGAGGAGGACGAGACCGAGACCGGGGAGTGACTGGTGTCGTTGTCGACGTACTTCCACGACCCGATGCTGACCGCGCTCGTTCCGCCGTTGTACAGCTCCACCGTGTCCGAGCCGTCGGAGGTGACTTCGTTGATCCGCACCTGGCTCACCGACGGGATGGACGACGGGCAGCCCGAGGCGTTCGCGGCGCCGAACGTGGTCGCGGCAGTCGCGGTCACCCACGCGCCGGTGCCGTCGCCCCCGCAGCGTGCCATCGCCGGTTTCGCCTTGTCGGTGGCCCACTCGACGCGGTCGACCACAGCGCCGCCGGCCGTGTAGATCACCAACTTGTCCGAGTCACCCAGCCCCTTGGGCGAGTTGAAGGTGACGAACCCGCCGGCAGTGATCGTGGTGGCGGACGGGGTGAACGACTGCGGCGAGAAGCTGTCGTCGGACATCTTCCAGCCGCTGAGGCTCACCGCGGTGGAGCCGGAGTTGTACAGCTCCACGGTGTCGTTGTTGGAGGAGGTCACCTCGTTGATGCGAACGTTCTGGTAGCCGGCCGGGTCAGCGGCAGCCGCGGGCTGAGCGGCGAGCAGCCCGGTGGCAACCAGTCCTGTGAACGTCAAGGCCGCGGCACATACCGAGGCGACGCCGACGCGTGAGTGTGAAGTAGGCACGAGGCGGAACTCTGGTGAAACGACGTTGAAACGGCGTGTACTTCGACTGAATGCCACCTGCTGACCATCAGAACGACAGGCGCACATCGCCGAGTACATCGCCAAGCGCACATTGCCAGGTGCGCTTCGTCGGGCGCGCATCGCCACGCGTGAGGACGCGGTGACCCGAGCACAGGCAGAGTGAGTGACCCGGAGCAGAGAAGCCGTTGCACGTGAACTCGGGCAAGCACAAGGAGCTCCCCAGGTTCGAGGCCGACAGCGCGGTCCGGTTCTTCGCCCGGCACTTCGGCCGAGCGGTCACCTCGCCGGCCTGACGCGCGCGGTCGCGGCGCCCGGCCTACCGGCGGCCGGGCGCCGCCGCGACCGCTCGGCCCGGGGTGGGGCTCCTGCATTCACTGAGGTCGGTTGGCGCGCCGGGTGCGCCATGCGTGTGCACGCATCGCCGCGACCAGCCGGCCTGGACCACGGCTTCTGCCGCACCCGGCCGTCCGGTTACCCGCCGGCCCTCGCTGATGCCGGCCTGCCGAGGGAGACCGGCCCGGTGCGGACGACCCAGCTCACACGCGAGCAGCGGTACGCGGCCGCGGCGGCGGCCGCACGGGAATCCCTGTCCCGCCCCGATCGTCCCACCGCCGGTGACATGCGGGTGGTGGGCGTGCACCAGTCCCGCGCACGAGCCCGGTCCCGCATCCCCTACGGCCTCCGTGGTCGCATCTCGTACGACCATGCGGGCGGTGGGCGTGCACCGGGCCGCGCGCGAGCCTGGTCCGCGCATGCCCTACGGCCTCGGTGCGGTCGCATCCGTACGACTGTGGCCGGCTTCGACGACGTACGGCCGTGGCCTGGATCCGGTCGGCCGGTGGGCGGCGGTTGTTCAGGCGCGGGTCCACTTCTGGCCGGCCTGACCGTTGCAGGTCCACAGGACCAGCGGTGTTCCGTCGGCGGTGCCGGCCCCGTCGGCGTCGAGGCACAGACCCGCGTGGACATTGCGGATCGACCCGTCCTGACCGAGGGTCCACTTCTGGTTGTTCTGGCCGTTGCAGGGCCAGGTGATGACGCGGGTACCGTTGGCGGTGCCCTGGTCGTAGGCGTCCAGGCACTTGTCGCCGTAGACGCGGATCTCCCCGCCGGTCCATGCGGTCCACAGCTGGTTGGCGGCCGTGTGGCAGTCCCAGAGCAGTACCGTGGCACCGGCGGTGGTGGAGGAGTTGTCCACGTCCGCGCAGCGGCCGGACGCGCTGCCCCGCAGACGTGAGGTGGTGGCGGCCAGGGGGCTGCCCCCGGTCACCCGGAACACGGCCACGCCGTGGGCGGGGACGCTCGCCGAGATCTGCCCGGACGTGCTCGACGTGCCGCCGGTCCACAGGTCGGTGAGGGTGAACGGGCCTCCGGAAAGGCCGACTTGCGCGGCGGTCGCGGTGACCGTCGCGGTGCCGCCTCCCCGGTTGAACAGGCCCACGGCGACCGAGCCGTCCGACAGGGGTTTGACGAACACCTCGGTGGCGCCGTCGTCGCGTACCCTGCGCCCGCCCGCGCCCAGCGGATCCTGGTTCACCGCCAGCAGACGCGGGTTGCGCAGGATCGCGCTCACGTCGGCGGACATGGTGCGGATGTCGTTTCCGGCCATGAGCGGGGCGCTCAGCAGTGCCCAGAGGGCGAAGTGGGAGCGGGACTCGGCCAGGGTCAGGCCCGGACGGCCGACGACCAGCATGTCCGGGTCGTTCCAGTGTCCCGGACCCGACTGCGCAGCCAGCGGCGCGGTGACGTCCAGGACGTTCCCGACACCCATCGGGTAGCTGTTGGTGTTGCCGTTCTGCCAGATGTCGAGCAGGTCCTCGGTCGTCCGCCACAGGTCGGCGACCTCGCCCCAGTTGTAGGTCGAGCCGGTGATGGCGTGGAAGCTGTTGGGGTTGATGGAGTAGACGATCGGCCGGCCGGTGGCGCGCAGGGCGTCACGCATCAGCGTGAACCGCGCGACCTGCTCGTCGCGCGTGCCGCTGGAGGAACACCAGTCGTACTTGAGGTAGTCGACGCCCCAGGAGGCGAACGCGGCGGCGTCCTGGGCCTCGTGCCCCCTGCTGCCGGTCGAGCCAGGGTAGGCGCCGCTGGTCTGCGCGCAGGTGCGTTCGCCCGGCACCTGGTAGATCCCGAACTTCAGGCCCTTGCCGTGGATGTAGTCCCCGAGTGCCTTCATCCCGCTCGGGAACTTCGCGGGATCGGCCCGCAGGTTGCCTGCCGCGTCACGCTGCGGGTCGAACCAGCAGTCGTCGACCACGACGTACCGGTAGCCGGCGTCCCGCATGCCCGAGGACACCATCGCGTCGGCGGCCTGGCGCACCTGTGCCTCGGTGATTCCGCATCCGAAGCTGTTCCAGCTGTTCCACCCCAGCGGTGGCGTGAGCGCGGGGCTGCCCGGCGCGGCCGAGGCGGTGGAGTGGGCGGAGGCCGTCACGGTCGCGGTGATGGTCAGCGCGGCGGCCGCCAGGAGGCGGAGCAGGCGTCCGCCTGATCGTCTGAGCACGGGGGGCTCCTTCGGCACGGCGAGGAAGGGACAGGAAGGTTCGAAATTTCGAGCATCATTCGGAAACTTGGGGTTCCACGGATATTAGAGAGGAGCCTGGACATGTCAACACCGTTCGAACGAACCAGCCGCGTTCGAGGACGACGGACCCGGAAGGGGGTACTTGCCTGGGTCAACGGTGAAGTGACTGGCGGCAGTTCGCGATGGGTCGGTGTCGAAGGTTTCGTCAGCCTTACCGAATCC
This sequence comes from Streptomyces sp. Ru62, assembly GCF_002920615.1. Classification (GTDB taxonomy): domain Bacteria; phylum Actinomycetota; class Actinomycetes; order Streptomycetales; family Streptomycetaceae; genus Streptomyces. Next base: position 203,990 of record NZ_PQSU01000006.1, on the reverse strand, counting down.
TGCGGGAGGTATTGACGAGTGTATTCGCTCTCCTATCATCCAGGATGCTCGGGAAATCGACCCTTATTCGGTATATCGAACGCACTGGAGCCGCTCCGCCCCCCGTGAAGCCGAGGAGAACGCCGTACATGCATATGTCATGGACGCAACAACACCTTTCCCGTCGGCGCGCGCTGACGGCCGCCACCGGCATGGCCGTCGGCGCCCTGCTGCCCCACAGGGCCGCCCACGCGGCCGCCTCCACGTACACGAACCCGGTGATCTGGCAGGACTTCGCGGACATCGACGTCATCCGTGTCGGCGACACGTACTACGCCTCCGCCTCGACGATGCACTACTCGCCGGGCGCGCCCGTCCTGCGCTCGTACGACCTGGTGCACTGGGAGATCGCCGGCCACTCGGTGCCCGTGCTCGACTTCGGCGCCAAGTACGACCTGAACGGCTCCCGCGGCTACGTCAGAGGGATCTGGGCGTCGTCACTGGCCTACCGGCCGGGCAACAGGACCTTCTACTGGCTCGGCCAGATCGACTTCACCCGGACGTACGTCTACACCGCCACCGCCGTCGAGGGGCCGTGGAACCGGCTGACGACGATCGGCACGCCCTACTACGACGCGGGGCTGCTCGTCGACACGGACGACTCCCTGTACGTGGCGTACGGGAACACCACCATCAGCGTGGCCCAGCTCTCGCCCGACGGCCGCAACCAGGTCCGCACACAGCAGGTGTTCACGACGCCGTCCAGCGTCGGCACCCTCGAAGGCTCGCGCTTCTACAAGATCAACGGGCAGTACTACATCTTCCTGACCCGCCCCGCGAACGGCCAGTACGTCCTGAAGTCGTCCAGCGGCCCCTTCGGCCCCTACACGATGCGCCAGGTCCTCCTCGACCTGCGCGGGCCGATCCCCGGCGGCGGCGTCCCGCACCAGGGCGGGCTGGTGCAGACGCAGAGCGGCGCCTGGTACTACCTGGCCTTCGTGGACGCCTATCCCGGCGGCCGGGTGCCCGCGCTGGCCCCGGTCACCTGGACCTCGGACGGCTGGCCGGTCGTACAACTCGTCGACGGCGCGTGGGGCACCTCGTATCCCAGCCCCGCCGTGCCCCCTCCGCCCCGTCAGGTCACCCCCATGACCGGCGTCGACACCTTCGACGGTACGACCCTCAAGCCGAACTGGGAGTGGAACCACAACCCGGACAACTCCAAGTGGTCGGTCGGCAACGGGCTGACCCTGCGGACCGCCACCGTCACCAACGACCTGTACTGGGCCCGCAACACCCTCACGCGCCGCATCCAGGGCCCCACCTCCACGGCCACCGTCCAGCTCGACCACTCCGCCATGCGGGACGGCGACCGGGCCGGACTCGCACTGCTGCGGGACTCCTCCGCGTGGATCGGTGTCACACGCGACGGCGGCGTGACACGGGTGGTGATGGTCACCGGGCTGACCATGGACACCACCTGGAACACGACCGGCACCGGCTACGAGGTCGCGAGCGCGCCCGTCCCCGGTGGCCCCGTCTGGCTGCGCGCGACCGCGGACGTCCGCCCCGGCGCACCACGCCCCGGCACTTTCTCCTACAGCACCGACGGCACCACCTTCACGCGCCTCGGACCCGCCTTCTCCATGGGCAACGACTGGCGGTTCTTCATGGGCTACCGATTCGCCCTCTTCAACCACGCCACGCAGGCACTCGGCGGCGCGGTCCGTGTCACGCGGTTCGAACTGTCCACGCCCTGAACCGGTCCACCGATCGCACCCCCCCGACCACCGGCCGGCAGCGGGGCCCGACTCCGGCCGGGGCCCCGCCACAGCCGTCAGGCACTGGAGCGGACGACCAGGTGGGTCGGCAGGATCAGCGCAGTGGGGTCCTGCCCGTCGACGAGCGCGACCAGCATGCGCGCCATCTCCCGACCCAGAGCCTCTATGGGCTGATGGACGGTGGTGAGCGGCGGATCGGCGACCCGGGCGACGGTCAGGTCGTCGAATCCGACCACGGCGACGTCGGCGGGGACCTGTCGGCCGGCCTTGCGCAGCGTGCGCAGCGCTCCCACCGCCATGTTGTCGCCGGCGGCGAACACCCCCTCCACCTCAGGACGGTTCGCCAGCAGTGCGGCCATGGCGGCGGCTCCGCTGGGCTCGGTGAAGTCCCCCTCCTGCGGCGGCAACGGATCGAGGCCGGCAGCGAGCATGGCGTCCCGGTAGCCGCGGTACCGGGCGCGCCCGGCCTCGGTGTCCAGCCGCCCGCAGATCGCGGCCACCCGGGTCAGGCCGCGCGAGAGCAGGTGCTCGGTCGCCTTGCGCGCCCCGCCGACGTTGTCGACATCGACGTACCACCGGGGAGTCGTACCGACCGGGCGTCCGCCGAACACGACGGGCATCTGCGCCTCGTCGGCCACCCGGGTCAGCGGATCGTCCTCGCGCAGCGCCATCAGCATGGCGCCGTCGGCGCCCCTGGAGCGAAGGAGTTCCGCAACCCGCTTGCGGCCGCGGTCGGAAGCGGCCAGGCACAGCATCAGATGCAGGTCCGCCTCCTCAAGAGCGGCCGACGCCCCCACGATGACCTGGGCGAAGAAGGGATCGGCGAAGATCGACGGATCTTCTCCCGAGACGACCAGGGCGGCCGCTCCCGTCTGCCGGGTGGCCAGGGCGCGGGCGGTCGGGTTGGGGACGTAGCCGAGTTGCCGCACGGCCCGTTCGACGGCTTCCCGTTTGGCGCGGCTGACGTGCGGAGCGTTGTTGAGGGCGCGGGAGGCCACGGAGCGGGAGACACCGGCGCGTTCGGCCACCTCGTCGAGCGTCGGCTGCCGACGCGGCGCATCTTCTGCCATGAGCCCGGAGTCTTCCACAGGTCGGGGGCACTCGGGGTGGCCTCCTGGGAGCGCTTCCAGCTCGCTGTTTCACCAGTGGCCTCAAATTGCCGTGAAGGTCAACCCCTGTGGTCGAGTCCTGCACCGACTATTGACACCTCAATCAGCCCACCCCACGATTGGGACCGCTTCCAGTGGGAGCGCTCCCAATGCACTCGAATCCCGCCCAGGAAATCGAGGTACAGCCATGCGCCGCAGACTCCGGGTACTGGTGGCAGCCCTCTGCGCCCTGCCGTCCGCGCTCGCCCTCGCACCGTCCGCCCACGCGGCCGACCCGACCACCATGACCAGCGGGTTCTATGTGGACCCCGACTCCAGCGCCAAGAGGTGGGTGGCCGCCAACCCCGGCGACGGCCGGGCCCCCGCCATCAACGCCTCCCTCGCCAACACCCCGACGGCCCGCTGGTTCGGCTCCTGGAGCGGCACCATCGGCACGGCCACCGGGGCGTACGCGGGAGCGGCGGACTCGTCCGACAAACTGCCCGTCCTCGTCGCCTACAACATCTACAACCGTGACTACTGCGGCGGGCACTCCGCGGGCGGAGCCGCCTCGCCGACCGCCTACGCGAGCTGGATCGCCCAGTTCGCCGGCGGGATCGCGGGCCGTCCGGCGGTCGTCATCCTCGAACCGGACTCCCTCGGGGACTACGGCTGCATGACCCAGGCTCAGATCGACGAGCGGGAGGCCATGCTCACCAACGCCCTCGCCCAGTTCAGCCGTCAGGCCCCCAACACCTGGGTCTACATGGACGCCGGCAACCCGGGTTGGGTCAGCCCGGCGACCATGGCCCAGCGCCTCCACGAGGCCGGCCTGCGCCAGGCACACGGCTTCTCGCTCAACGTCTCCAACTACTTCACGACCGCCGAGAACACCGCCTTCGGCAACGCCGTCAACAGCGAGCTCAGTGCCCGCTACGGCTACACCAAGCCGTTCGTCGTGGACACCAGCCGCAACGGCAACGGCTCCAACGGCCAGTGGTGCAACCCCGCGGGCCGTCGAATCGGCACCCCCACCCGGACGGGCGGAGGCGCCGAGATGCTGCTGTGGATCAAGGCTCCGGGCGAGTCCGACGGCAACTGCGGCGTCGGAGCCGGCTCCACGGCCGGACAGTTCCTCCCCGAGGTCGCCTACAAGATGATCTACGGCTACTGATCCGGGACTCCCGCCGCCCGCAGGCGGATCGGCAGCCCGCCGGGCGGCGGGCGCCTGCCTCCACCACCTCGTCGACCAGGAAGCCACCATGAATCCACGCAGCCTTCGGCGCCGCGCGGCCGTCGTCGTCGCGGCCCTCACCGCAGGCGCCGCTCTGACCGCGACGCAGGCGCAGGCCACACCCACACACGACCTGATCACCCCGGCCACGAAGTTCTACGTGGACCCGCACAGCAAGGCCGCGCAGCAGGCCCTCGCGGACTTCGGGAACGGCGACACCGAGAACGCCGTGAACATGGCCAAGCTCGCCAGCTGGCCGCAGGCCGAGTGGTTCACCGAGGGCACGCCCGACGAGGTGCGCGGCAAGGTCGGCAAGCTCGTCCACCGGGCCCGGGCCGTGGGCCGGACCCCGGTCCTGGTCGCCTACAACGTCCCAGGAAGGGACTGCACGCAGTACTCCAGTGGCGGAGCCGCATCCTCCGCCGCCTATCGGCAATGGATCGACGCCTTCGCCGCCGGCATCGGCACCAGCAAGGCGGTGGTCGTCGTCGAACCCGACGGCACGGCCCTCCTCCCCAAGGACTGCGGACCCACCACGGACCCGACGGGCGAACTCACCGCCGCCCGCATCGCCGACCTCGCCTATGCCGTGAAGACCCTGAAGGCCAAACCGCGCACCGCCGTCTACCTGGACGCGGGGAACGTCCAATGGCGGCCCGTCGGTGAGATGGCCCGGCGGCTGCTGGACGCCGGGGTCCGCCACAGTGACGGCTTCGCCCTGAACGTGTCCAACACCCACCCCACCGACCACAACGCCAGGTACGGCACCTGGATCGCCCAGTGCATGTGGTTCGCCACCGAGGGACCCGAGGAGGCGCGTGGCCACGCCGAGCGGTGCGCCGACCAGTACTACTCGGCGGCCGCCCCCAATGACGGCACCCCCGGCAACGCGGTCTCCTCCGCCGACCCCACCACCTGGCGGTGGACCGACGCCTGGTACGACCGGAACGTGGGCACCCCGCCGGCCGACCGGTTGCAGCACTTCGTGATCGACACCAGCCGCAACGGTCTGGGCGCCTGGACCCCGGAGCCGGGCAAGTACACCGGGGATCCCGAGGCCTGGTGCAACGCACCCGGCCGCGGTCTCGGCCCGCGCCCCACCGCCGACACCGGCGTACCCCTCGTCGACGCCTACCTGTGGATCAAGATCCCCGGTGAGTCCGACGGCAGCTGCACCCGCAGCACCGGCGGCACCATCGACCCCGAGTACGGCGTCGTCGACCCGCCCGCCGGTACCTGGTGGCCCGACCAGGCCCACACCCTGGCCCGCAACGCGGCACCGCGCCTGGCCTTCAACCACTGAGCGGCCGAGGCTGCGAGCCGTCCTCCGGCCTCCCGAGGAAGAACCCGTGGCTGAGGAGGGAGATGCCGTACTCGTGCCCCGGCTCGGTGGCGGCAGGTGGGAGGCATGGAGAAGCCGCCACCTACCCGGTCCCGCCGCACCGAAGCCGGCCCACGACAGGGGAGTCGAGCACGACGACGTCGAGAGGCAGAGGACGGGAACGAGATCGGAGGTGTCCCGGAGGCGCACCCGCGGCACCTTCGGACCGGGGCGGAGCTCGCACATGCGGTGGCCGGCGCTGTCGGTTCGGCGGCCACGTGCCCAGATGCCGTGGCGTACGAGGACGGCCCCGCCCGCCGTGCCCGCCGCGCAGGTCGGCCGCGTCCGGCCCCTGACGTTCCGGATACCGCCGGTGCCTGTCTCGTCGATCGGCGCAGGTGGCTTCCGGGCACGCGTCCGGAGGCCGGCAGGCACGGACGCGTTGCTCGTCGTCGGCGGCGGCGACGGCCGCGCGGTGAACCGCCACACGGGCCTCTACGACGGAACCGGCACTCGCCCTCCGCGGACGCGGCGACGGCGGCCGGAAGCAGCACCGATCCCAGCACGGTCAGAACGGCCGGGGCGCGGGTGCCGGCCGGCACCCCCCAAGGGGTGGGGCGGGAGAGTCCTGCCGGACGGAGGCACCGCTGTGATCGGACGGGGCCGTTGCTCAGGGGGAGGGTGGCGGGTCCTGTGGGGAGTGAGGGAGAGAGCCGTTCCCTTCGGGTTCCTCATAGGGAATGCGGTTCAGGTGGATGATGCTCCCCAGCGTGCCCCACTCGTCACCCCCGAGCTTGGTGAGGGGGCGCAGCCGCTCGGAGCCGGGCCGGCCGCCGACGAGGTACTCCTCCTTCGCCGCGGCATGCAGCACCCGGCCGAAGACGAGGGTGGAGTTGCCCATGCGCAGGGTCGTGTGTGAACGGCATTCCAGCACGACGGGTGAGGCGGCCACCCTGGCCGGGCGGACCCGCAGACTGGGCTCGCGTTCGATGCCCGCGACGTCGAATTCGCTGACGGTTCGGGGGAAGTCGGTGGCGGTTGCGTTGATCATCCGCAGCAGCGGCTCCGAGGAGAAGTTGACGACGAACTCGCCTGTGTCTTCCACGTTGCGCAGCGAGTCCTTGCGGCCGATGGAGGTGAACTGGACGATCGGCGGGTCGGTGCTGGCGATGCTGAAGAAGGAGTGCGGGGCCAGGTTCTCGGTGGTTCCGTCAGGTGTGATCGTGGATACCCAGGCGATGGGGCGTGGGACGACGACGGAGGTCATGAACCCGTAGAAGGCATCGCTGCCCATGACCTCCGGATCGAATTCAACGCGCATGACCGTGAGTATCCGTGGCAGGCGTGATCCCGCCCCGCCGAAACGCCGCGGCGTCGGTTCGGCCACCGGTGTGCGGTGTACGGCCTTCCCAGGGCGGCGGGATCACCGCACGGGCCCGAGCGTCCGCTCCCTGTCCCGCCCCGTAGAGCCGAGGAGCTTGGCCCGCCCGCCATCGTCCCGGCCCCGGACACGCGCGGAGGGTGCCGGGCGCCGTTGTCGTCGGCCCATTGTCAGTGGCTGGGCCGCGTCGAACGGCATCGGCACGTCGTGGTCCTCGAACAGGGCCTCCGAGCACCAGGTGTCTGCTCGCGGCCCTCGCCGCCGGGCGCTTGGGGCCTGTTCCGCGCTTGGGTGACAGATGATACGGGCGTCACCTGGTTCACCCGTGGCCGTGCTCCGTGACATGGGCGTCGGCCTCCTGTCGCGGGACACAGCCCAAGGTCAAGGCAGGCGGATGTTGTCGTACCTGGTGTTCGGCTCCCCGTTGGCGTACACGCGCGGGGAGGTGAACACCCCGACCAGTTCCTCGCCGACGATCGTTCTCCGGGGAAGGCTCAGTCCGTAGTGCTCGCCCATCAGCCGGTACACGTCCCGGATGTCCGGGACATGCAGCCTCCACTCGTCCGGCTCGTCCGGCTCGTCCGGCTCGTCGGGCGAGTCGGGGTTCGGGGCGAGGCCGCCGAGCCCGATCTCGGCGGTCATCCGCCGGGTGAGGGGATGGTCCGCCCTGACCGCCTCGTGAACCTCGCCGTCGAAGTAGCTCCAGTCCAGCTTTCCGTCCACGATCACATCGATGACGGGTGGGTCCATGGTGGTGTCCATGATGGTCAGCCAGGTGCGGCCCTCCCACAGGTGCTTCACGTGGTCAGGGCGCTGCATGTAGAAGCCGTCGTCGCCCCCGCACAGGGCGAAGGCCCACCCCGCGTGCTCGCCCAGCCTGGCCCAGTCCGGGATGTTGCCGGAGCGGTCCAACGTCTTGTTGAACACGTCAGGAGACATGATGCCGAGGCCGGGATCGGCTCCCCTCATCGCCGCCAGCTCCTCGACGCTCACGCCTTTGACCATCTCCAGGTAGAAGCCCCAGGAGGTGAGGTCTTGCTGTATCCACTCGAATCCCTCATCGCTCATGGCCGGAAGTGTGGCAGCGGCGTCTGACAGCATGGCCCGGGACGGCGATCCGTGGCGCCCGACGCGACGCCGGCTGCCGTGTCGTGGGAGTGGTGTCCTGCGCCGGGCGCCCATCGGTCGTTCCGTGGCACTGACCATGCCGGATCCCTTTGTGAGGCCGGGCAACGGGGGATCGACCAACCGCGCGGCCCCCCCTGGTCGCCCGGCCGTCAGCCGTCCGCCGCGTACACCTCCAGCGCGGAGAGAGCCGCTCCGGTCCAGGCCGTGTTGCCCGTGATGACCAGGCGCACGAAGCGGGCCCGGGCGGTGACGGGGAGGGTGACCGTGTTGCACCGGTCGGGAGTGAAGAGGCACGCCGTGACGGGGGTGGCGGGGACGAGGTCTGTCTCGGTGAGTCCGGTGTGGACCGCCAGGGTCTCGGTACGGGCCTCCCAGCTCTCCGGGGTGCGCAGGACCACCCGCGCCAACGACACCCTCTCGCCGAGGTCCACCTGGAGCCACTGCGGGAAGCCCATGCCGTCGCTCTGCCACCAGCTCGCCGGTACCCCGTCGACAGCGGCCTCGGGCGGGAAGCCCCCCATCGCCGTGCTCGCCGTGGCGCGGCGCCCCAGGGCCCGGTCTCCGGCCGGGTCGAAACCGATGCCCGTGAGGTCGACGTACAACGGGCTGTGCGGAGCGTCCGAGTGCAGAGTCAGCAACCCGGTGCGGCGGCCCGTTGCAGAAGCGGCGAAGCTCACGGCCAAGGTGGTGTCCGCCCCGGGCGGGACGGTGGCCGGGCCCGTCAGGCGTGCCGTGAAGTCCCCGGACACCTGTGGGTGCTGGAGGACGGCCGGGCGGGAGCCGGGATTGTGAACGGTCAGGCGTCGGGGACCGGCGGTGGTGTGCGGAGTGGTCGCTTCGAAGTCAAGGCGGGCGGGGGACGCGTGGAGGGAGCCGTCGGGTGGGAGGTCGGGGCGCTCGTGCGCCCAGCCCTCGTTGCCCGGACCACAGGTGAGGTCGAAGTCCGGGGTGGCGCGGTGCAGGCCCGTCACGCCGAGTCGCCTGGCCCCGACGTGGGTGAAGCGGGCCGAGCCGGTCGCCTGGAGCTGGACCGCGCAGGTTCCCGCGCCGTCGATGGTCATACCGGCCACATGGACGCCGTCGATGCGCGATCCGCTCAGTTGCACGGCCGCGTAGGCGCTGTCCGTCAGATGGTTCTCACGAACGATGATCCTTGCGTTGATGGGCGCGTCGTCGGCGAGCAGCCACACGGCGCCGACGCCCGCTCGATGCTCCGGATGGTAGGAGCCGGCGCGGATCAGGTGGTTGCCCTCGATGCGGGTCTCCCCCGCCAGAGGGACGGCGCCGTACCGGTTGGCGACGTGGATCCCGGCGCCCTCGGTGACCGAGTCGGTCAGGACGTTGTTGACGACGGTGTTGTCGTGACCGCCGTAGACGGCGATGTGATTGCCCAGGAGCGGCAGCGCGACGGTGTTGCCTTCCACCGTGTTGTGGTGGTTGGCGATCTCGTCGGACCACAGGGCTATGGCGTCGTCACCGGTGTTGTGGAGGTGGCAGCCGGTGATGGTGACACCGGAGACGCCTCGGTGCAGGTTGATGCCGTCGCCCGTCGTGTTCATGATGCGGACGTTGCGGATGGTCAGGCCGTGGAAGGGGCCGTCCAGCCACATGCCGCACTTGGTGTGGGTGATCCACACGTCCTCGATCGTGGAACCGCCGCCCAGCGCGCCGCCGATCCCGTTGAGCTGTGCGGCGTCGTCGCGGCCGGTGACGTCCCCGGAGATCGCCAGTCCGCGGATGTGCACCTCTGTGCTGGGGCTCGGCGCCGGATGCCCGTACAAGCCGACGCCCGCGCCGCGCAGTTCCGTGTACCAGACTCCCGCGCCGTGCACGGTGACGCGGTCGAGGAGGATGTGGTCGGTCACGGTGTAGACGCCGCTCGGCAGCCAGACGGTGCGTGCCGTCCCGGTGGCGGCCTCGACCGCGGCCTGCACAGCAGTCGTCGAGTCCGCGGTGCCCGTCGGGTCGGCTCCGAAGTCGATGACCGACAGGGCGCCGGCAGGCGGCGACGCGGGTCCGCCGCTCTCCTCGAAGGTGACGGTGTCCACGGTGACGGGGACCTCCGTGCCGGCGGTGGGCCGCAGGCCGACGCGGGTGCCGGGCGCCAGGGTCTCGCCGAGGAGGACGCGGACGTCGTCGTAGAAGTGGTGGGCCCGGCCGGCCGCCGGGTCCGAGGTGAACGGACAACGTCCGTAGTACCAGGAGTAGCGCGAGGTCAGGGTCACCCGGTCGCGTTCTTCTCCGTCGACCTCGACGGCGAGACACCCGGTACGGCCACCGCCCGTCGGCGCGTCGGGCAGCGAGTAGCGCAGCGTCAGGGCGTCCGCAGGGGCCGCCAGCCGGAATTCGACGTACTCCCCGGGTCCGCGGAGTCGCACCACCGCGCGGGCCGCCGACTCGGCGACCAGCCGAGCGTGTGGTCCCGAGGCATCCAGGCGCGTGCCGTTGGTCCGGGCGTCCACGGCCCGGTACGGAGCCGGTCGTTGCGGTGACGCGGGCGTCCGGTCGCGCTGGTCGGTCATGCGTGCAGGCTCCTCTCCACTCGTCGCCCGGCCACGAGAAGCCCTGCCGCCGTCAGGGCGAACAGGTACGCGCAGTGGCCCGCCGTAGCGGGCCCGGCCGTGCCGAGCGCCAGGGCCCGGATCAGGTCGACGGCCTGGGCCAGCGGTGTGCAACGGGCGAGCACGGCGAGGACGCCGGGGTAGTCCCCTGTCGGCACGAAGGTGCCGGAGAAGACGAACATCGTGAAGGTCACCAGGTTGACCCGGTCGAAGTCGTGGGTTCCCCGCAGGAACAAGGACAGGGCGAGCCCCATCGCCGAGAAGGCCGCGCTCACCAGGAGCGAGGCGAGGAGCAGCACCGGGATGCGGGTGGGCGCGAGCAGCCCGAGGGCGTACAGGAAGGCGAGGAAGGACACCGTGTGGACGACCCCGCGCGCCACCGCCCACAGGGTCTCGCCGCAGACGATCTCGGCGGAGGACACGGGCGTGCAGGCGGTGGCGTCATGCAGGTTCATCAGACGGAACTTGGTGAAGAAGGTGAACGTCGACTCCGACACGGCGGCGTTCATCAGCGAGGCGGTGAGCATGGCCGGTGCCACGAACTCGGTGTAGCCGACCGGGTGGCCGCCGACGGTCAACTCGCCGACCAGGGCACCGACACCGAAGCCGACGGATCCGAGGTAGAAGACGGGCTCGAAGAGGCCGGACAGCAGGACCCAGAGGTGGGAGGCGTGGCGCGCCGCTTCGACGTTGCGCAGGAAGACGGCGTGGACGTGCGCCGACCGGAAAGCCGGCGCACGACGTGCCGGTGACGGGGACGACGTGGCCATGGCTGCTCCTAGTCCGCCAGGCGTCGGATGAAGGCCCGGCGGGCGAGGGCGAGGCCGGCGGTGGCCCAGCCGGCCAGGTACAGCAGGTGCACGAGCGTGCCGCCTGCCGTGCCGGTGCCGAGCAGCAGGGTCCGGGACACGTCCACCGCGTGGGTGAGGGGCACGGCGAGCGCCGCCGCACGGGGCACTGCCGGCAGGGAGTCGAGCGGGAAGTAGACACCGCTGAACATGGCCATGGGGACGATGCCGAGGCGGAAGAGGAGGTCGAACATCCCGGCGTTGCGGATGGTGGCGCTGAACGCCATGACCGGGGCGGCGATCGCGGCGGCGAACAGCGGGAAGAGGGGAACGGCCAGGAGGGCGGTCCACCGTTGTCCGACGCCGAAGGCCTCGATGACGAGGAGGAAGCCGAGACCGCCGAGGGTCGCGCGCGCCACCACGGCGGTCAGGTGCCCGGCCAGGATGTCGATCGGCCGGGCGGGCGTGAGTCGCACGGCGTGGTAGATCCGGCTCCATTCGAAGCCGCCGAAGACCGCCCACGCCGACTCCGCGGCGCCGATCTGGACGACGGACGCCGCGAGGAGCCCGACGCCGACGAAGGAGAAGTAGGGGGCGCCGAGCGAAGGGTGGGGGCCGATGTGCCGGCCCACCGACCAGCCGATGCCGAGCAACAGGCACAGTGGCAGCAGGAAGGAGTTGAACACCGAGTCGAGCCAGGTACGGCGGTAACTGGTGAGAAGGTGCGCGGTGACGGCGGCTGCTCGGGATTCGGTCAGGGCCATGGTCAGTCCACCAGGGCCCGGCCGGTCAGGTGCAGGAAGACGTCTTCGAGTCCGCCTCGCCGGACCAGGACGCTGCGCAGGCCGATCCCCTCACGGTGGACGGCCGCGGCCGCGGCCTCGCCGTCGTCGGCGTAGAGAAGGAGGCGATCGGGCAGCCTCTCCACGCGCAGCCCCAGGCGGTTCAGCTCCTCGACGGGGGCGTCGGCCTGACGCAGGCGCAGCTCGACGACCTCCTTGGTGCAGTGCCGGGCGATCAGTCCGGCGGGTGTTCCGGTCGCGACGGTGCGGCCGCCGTCCACGACGACGAGCCAGTCGCACAGTTGCTCCGCCTCGTCCATGTAGTGCGTGGTGAGCACCTGGGTGACGCCCCGGCGGCGCAGCTGGTCGAGTCGCTCCCACAGCAGGTGGCGCGCTTGTGGGTCCAGTCCCGTGGTGGGCTCGTCCAGGAGGAGCAGCCGAGGATCGTTGATCATGGCCCGGGCGACGCTCAAGCGCCGTTTCATGCCGCCCGACAAGGCATCGACGCGGTCGTCGGCCCGGCTCTCAAGGCGCACGAACGCGAGCAGGTCGGCGGCGCGGGCGGCGGCTGTCGCGCGCGGAATCCCGAAGTAGCGCGCGAAGACGGTGAGGTTCTGCACCACGCTCAGTTCGGCGTCGAGCGTGTCCTGCTGGGGGCAGACACCGATCCTCGCCCTGATCGCGGGCCCATGGGTGGCCGCGTCCATGCCGAACAGGCGCAGGAAGCCCGCTGTCGGCTTGGAGACACAGCTGATCATGCGCATCGTCGACGACTTGCCCGCCCCGTTCGGGCCGAGGAGGCCGAAGACCTGGCCGGACCGGACGTCGAAGTCGATGCCGTGCACCGCGGTGAAGTCGCCGTAACGCTTCACGAGTCCAGCGGCGTGGACGATCGGTTCCTGCTCCGGCATGGGCCGTGTTTCCCTTCGTCGTCTTCTCGCGTGGTGCGCCGCGCCGTGCCGTTGCCTCCGCCCGGGCGGGACAGGCGCGGGCGGGGATCATGTGCTGTAGTGCCGCAGGATGCTGGTGCCAGGCGGGACGATCCGGTCGATCTGGTCGCCGACTCCGGTCGGCAGGGCCGTGCCGACGCCGTCGAGGTACGTGTCGAGCTGGCCGACGGTCCGGGCGCCGATCAGGATCGTCGACACCAGGGGCCGTGCTGCCAGCCAGCCGAGCGCCAGCTGCGGCAGCGTCAGGCCGTGGGACGCCGCCACGGCGCCAAGCCGGGACGCCGCCTGGGCTCCGGCGCGCAGACGCCGTTCATGTTCGGTGCCCCAGCGCCGAAGACGCCCCGACACGGCCGGATCGGCGTACTTGCCGGTCAGCAGGCCCTCCCCGAGGGGGCTCCACGCGGCCAGGCCCATCCCCCAGGCGCGTACGGAATCCGCCGCCGCCACCTCCACCTCGCGTTCCAGCAGGCTGTAGGGCGCTTGATCCAGGACCGCGGGTGGCAGTGTCTGGGCGCGCAGGGCGCGTTGCAGCCGGTCGATCTGGGGACCGCGGAACGTGCTGGTGGCGATGTACCGGACCTTGCCCGCCCGGACGAGCGTGCCGAGCGCCGACGCGGTCTCCGCCTCGGGGACGGACGGGTCGGGCCGGTGCAGGTGGAGCAGGTCGATGTAGTCGGTACCGAGCCGTCGCAGGCAGCCGTCGACGGCCCGGAGCACGGCTGGGGCGGACAGCCCGCGATCCCGCTCGTCCGGACCGAACGGTGCGAACACCTTGGTACCGATCAGGACCTCGTCGCGGACGGGCTTCAGAAACGCCCCGACGACGCGTTCGGACTCACCGGACCCGTAGTTGTTCGCGGTGTCGAAGTAGGTGATGCCGTGGTCGAGCGCCCGCTTCATGAGGGTCCTGGCCTCTTCGGCCGGGGTCTCCCAGCCGAAGAGCCAGGCGCCCAGTCCGAGCCGGCCCAGGTCGAGAGCGGGCGGCCGTGCCTGCGCGGGCACCGGACGCACCCTGGCCTGCCGCTCCGGGGAAGTCACGGTGTCACCGCCCGTACGACGGGCGCGACGTCGACGGGGACGCCTCGCCCATGTCCCGACCGCTCGGCAGCGACACCTGCGAGGGAGATGTTGAGCGAGAGTTCCAGACCGATGTCGGGCGGGCGGTTCGCCAGTTCTTCGACGAAGCGGCGCAGCATGAGCCGTTCCGGCTCGAAGCCCAGGCCCCACAGGTCGCCGTACATCGCGGCCGGGTCGACGGGCCGGCTGCGCCACCCTCCTCGTTCGCCGTCGGCGGGTGCGCTGTCGAAGACGCGCAGCGGTCCGTCCCAGGTCCCCTCGGGGTCGCTCTCCACGGCCCATTCCTCGGCGACCACCGTCCAGCGGGTCAGGGGTCGGGGGGCCAGGCCGCTGTTGGCGGTGAAGAAGACCGCGCCGTGGTTGGTCTCCACCAGCGCGCTGGGCATCAGCGCACCCTGGGCCCGGCTCACCCGGCCGAGCGGGTCGAGGGCCACGACGCGCCGGGCGTACTGCCCGGTGGCGTACAGCAGCGGGCCCAGGCCGTGGGTGATGTAGCGGGCCATGGCGTAGGTGTCGCGCCAGCCGCCCGGGGCGAGGCCCGTGTCCATCTCCAGGTAGTGGCCTTCGCCGCCCAGGACGGTGACGGGTACGGCGTCCGGATCCGCGTTGTCGTCGATGAGTCGTCTGATCGACTGCACGGCGGGCAGGTAGCAGAACGACTCGGCCATGGCCGCCGGCAGCCCGGTCCGGGCGGCGGCTTCGGCGACGGCCTCCGCCTGCTCGCGGGTCTCGACCATGGGGCATTCCACGAGGACGGGCAGACCGTGGTTCAAGGCCGTGACGGCGTCCCGCGCGTGGCACCGCGGAGGCGTCGCGATCACGGCGAAGTCCGCCGCCACCGCTTCGAGCGCCTCCGTGAGCGTGGCGTACGCGGGAACCCCGGGGAACTCCCTGAGGAAGGCGGACACCGCCACGGGCGACGGATCGCACACCCCTGCCAGGCCCACGTCGGGATGGCCTCGCAGGGCCCGCGCCAGCATGGAGCCTCGCGGTCCCGCGCCGACGACGAGGCACGTCGGTGTCCCGCTCCTCATACGGTGTCCTCCTTCTGGGTCGGATGACCGATCACCGACAGATGCCGGTCGAGCATGGACCGGAAGGAGCGCAGCCAGTTGGTGCGGAAGTCGTGCTCCCGCCGGGCCCGCTGCCACGCCGCGCGGCTGAGCGCCGCCCTCTGCGCCGCACTCAGTTCCGTGACAGCCGTCAGCATCGCGGCGGCGTCGGCGGTGTCGCGGCCGGTGGCGACGAGGCCGGTGACGCCGTGCTGGACGAGCTCCGGATAGACCCCGGTGGGCAGCACGGCGACGACCAGGCCCTCGCCGTTGTTCATCAGCGCGGCCTCCACGGGTGTGACGGAGGCCGCTTCGCGCTCGGACAGGAACGCCGCGCACAGCGTTCTCGGCCACTGGCACAGGGCCGTCAGGACATGGTCGTCCTGGCCGTGCAGGAGCACGGCCGGCGATCCGGTGCGCCGCACGTGCTCCTGGAGGTCCGGGTAGGGACGAGGGTTGAGAATCACCGGGACCAGCCGGTGCCCGGTCAGGCGGGCGGCGTCGACGAGCCGGTGGAACCCCTTCTCGGCCACCCCGCGGCCCCAGCTGATCACCAGGTCGCGGTCGGTAGGGATGCCGAGCCGGCGCAGCAGCGCGGGGTCCGCGCCGCCCGGCGCGAACTTGGCGGCGTCCGTTGGCACGCCGGCGCGGGCGAAGAGGGTCTTGTCGTCGGGTATGCCGTACACCTGCTGGTACTGGCGGCGCATCCAGTACGACTCCCAGCCGATGGACACCCGGGGGTCCGAGCGGGCCAGGTGTCCCATCACCGAGTCGGCGTAGGTCTCGGGCAGTTCGGCGTCACCGTCGGGCCGCAGGACCGGGTTGTGCGTCATGTGCACGTAGCTCGCCCGCATGCCGAACTGGTCGGCCGCCCGTACGACGAAGCGTGCGGCCATGGCGAACATGCTCATCCCGGAAACGACGAGGATGGAGTCCGCCTCCCGGCCGACGGTGAGCGCTGCCTGACCGGCGGCCGCGCCCAGGGCGACGCAGTGCTCGAAGTGGTCGACCTCCCAGCTGTGCGCCCGCGGGTCGGCCAGGGGGTGGTAGCGCACGGCACCAGGGCGGACGTACCGGTCGAGGGCCTGGGCGAACTGCCGCTCGTCCAGGCCCGCGCAGTCGGCGCGTTCGGCGACGTGCCACTCCACGTGGACGTCGCGCTCACCGGCGAGCCCGGCGGCGTCGTCACGGGCGTCGAGGATGTTGTGCACGTACCGGGCCACCCCGCCGTCGACCTGCCGGAAACCCTCGTTGGTGAGGAGAAGGACGGCCAGGCGGTGGTCAGGCATCGAGCTCCTTGAGGGCCGCGTCGAAGCCGTGCCGGTACAGGAAGGCCACCACGAGCCGGTTCATGCCGATGCCGCAGCATCCACTCCACAGTTCCTCGCCCTCGGCGGTGATGCGGAAGCTCTCGGTCTGGTGGGTGCCCTCGGCCGAGCAGCCCGAGATCTCCCGCAGGTCGAACCGGTCGTCGAAGTGATCGGCCCAGCCCGGCCGGGCACGGTCGGGACGGCGGCTGCTGAGCGGGACCTCGATGTCCTGGACCGGTACCTCGTCGGCTGTCCGGGCGTCGTCCTGCGCCTGGACGAGGGACGGGATCTCCATGCAGCCCTCGGCCGCGACCACCTGCCAGCTCAGACCCCAGCCGGTGAGCAGGTCTGTCAGGGTGCGGCGGACCTGACCACGGGTGGCGCGCACCTGCTCGCGCGTGCCGAAGAAGACGTGCTCGACGCGGAGGAACTCGCGGGCCTTGATGGGTCCGTCCAGGTCGGCGCTGTACTCGTTGCGCCAGGTCCAGCCCCCGAGGGTCTCCACGATGCGCAGCGGCAGCTCCTGAGCGGACAGCCGGCGTCCGCGCATCAGGTGGTAGAGGCTGATGCACTGGACGGGGTCGAGGATCTGGTCGCCGCCGGGCCCGGCCGGAACGAGGAGTTCGGGCGCGTACTGGCTCAACCGGAAGTTGTCCAGGGCCTCACGGGGGATCAGGCGCGGGAAGAGCCACTCCTCGAAGCCGTTGTCGTAGGCGCGCTGGAGTATCTCGCTCTGCAGACGGCGCAGCAGGCGCACCCACGGGGCGCGGTAGACGTACTGGCCCTCCGCGAAGTCCTCGATCCACTTGCGGTCGAGGGCCTCGGCGACGACGTCGCCGCCGTGCAGGTCACCGAACTCGGACTGGTCGAGGATGGTGCCGAGCTTCATCAGACTGTCTCCTTGTGTGAGGCGGGTCCGTTCTCGCGCCGGGCGGCACCGGTGCGGCGAAGGTGCAGCACGGTCGAGGCGGCCTCCCAGAGGTCCGGGGCGTAGTGCAGTCCGGCGATCAGGCTGGGCCGCGCCGGGACACGGGGGGTGAGCAGTACAGCGGTGCATCCGGCGTTCAGCGCCGCCTGCGCGTCGGTGGGCCGGTCGCCGACGAAGTAGCTGCCGGCGAGGTCGACCGACAGGCGGGCCGCGGCCCGGCGCAGCAGCACGCTGGAGGGCTTGCGGCACCGGCAGCGCTGCCGTGCCGTGTGCGGGCACACCCAGACGCCGTCCAGCCGACCGAGCCGGCGGTGCAGCCGGTCGAGCGTGGCGGGGTCGAGCAGTCCCCGGGACAGGTCGGGCTGGTTGGTGACGACGCCGATCAGGGCGTCGGCCGCGCGCAGCCGACCGAAGCACTCCTGCACGCCCGGCAGGGCGGTCCACTCCTGCTCGTGGCGCGCGGAGGTCCGCCGGCCGCCACGCCGGACATGGGCGTTGAGCGTGCCGTCCCGGTCGAAGAACACGCCCCATCCACGGCTCCCCGCGGGCTCGGTCAGGTGTTCCACGGGGTCACCGACTTCCATCCCGCCGGGGTCGGCACGCGGCTGCATCGCTCCGCACCCGTCAACCGCAGCAGCACCGTGTGCCGCGGAAGCACGCCGGCGAAGAGCGCCGGGTCGGTGAAGGCCGGATGTTCCACCGTCAGCACCACGCAGTGGGCGCCGGCTGCGGCCTCGGTGAAGGTGGTGTACCGGTGCACCTGCCGGAGGTCCGCGGTCTCGGCGACCGGGTCGTAGGCGGTCACGGTGGCACCCTGCGCGTCCAGTTCGCGGGCCAGGCGCAGCGCGGGGGAGCCGCGCAGGGTGGACACTCCAGGTTTGTAGGTCAGGCCGAGCAGGCAGACCGTGCGTCCGGCCACGCCGTCGAGGATCCTGTCCAGTGCGGCCAGCGGGGCCAGGGCGTGGACGGCGTTGGCGTTCACCAGCGCACGGAACAGGCCGTCCCGGCCGATGGGTTCACCGTGTTCCACCAGAGCACGCACGTCTCGGTGCAAGGTGGCGCCCGCGAAGGGTTCGCCCGGACGCAGCGGGGCCCGGTCGGCGACGCGCTGGTCGGCGCGGACACCGTCGAGAACGGTCACCGGGTCGGCACCGAGGCGGCCGGCGATGGTTCCCAGGTCGTTGGCGAGCGTGATGCACAGGGCCAGGTAGGCGTTGGTGCCGTGCTTGACCAGCTCCGCCTCGACCAGCCGCATTTGCAGTTCACGGCCGGAGTCGAGCAGGTCCAGCAGAGCGCGCACGGCCTTCGGCAGATCCGGAGCGTTGCAGCCCACGACAGTGCGTGCGGGGTGCATGAAGTCGGTCACCGCCCGGCCCAGGCGCAGGTTCTCCGGGAGGTGGACCAGGTCGGGGCTGTCGGCGGGCAGTCCGGCGTCGGCGAGGGCGGCGTCGCACGTACCGGCGCGGAGCTGGCTGGCGGCGACCACGGGGCCGGTGCGGTGGGGACGTGCGAGCAGGTCTCGCAGCATGGTCGCGGGCCGGCTGTCGGTGACGCTGCCGTCGGCGGCGGTCGCGGTGTCGTACGCCACCAGGCTCAACTCGGCGCGGTGCAGGATCCGGGCGGCCTGTGCGTCGTCGAGCACCGGTCGCAGGGTGCCCCGCTCGCGGGCGGCGGCGAGGAGCTCCGCGACCCCGGGTTCCGCGCCGCAGCGGTCGCCGCGGGCGAGGGCCTCGAAGGCGTCGTGGTCCGGTGTGCCGAGGGCGTCCGGCCGCACGTGGACGGTGTAGCCGAGTCGGGTGAGCCCGGCCGCGGCGACCGACGCCAGGTGCCAGTCGCCGGCCAGGAGGACGTCAGACATGCGCCGTTTCCCTCAGCTGCCGCCGTACCGCCTCGCGGATGGCCTGGTCGGAATCGCGCGAGCTGTGCCAGCCCAGGGCGTGGGCCCGGGACAGATCGAACTCGACGACGGGCACGTCGCCGGGCCAGCCCCGTTCGCCTCCGCCGTAGACGATCTCGGCGTCCAGACCCAGTTCCTCCAGCACGATCTCGGCGATGCGGGTGACGGTGACGGTCTCGGCGGAGCCGAGGTTGACGACCAGCACACCCGTCTTGGCCGCGTCCGACAGGTCGACGATGCCTCGGGCGCAGTCCTCCGCGAGGAAGTAGTTCTTGCGCTGGCGTCCGTCGCCCAGGACGTGCAGGCACGTCGGGTCCTCGCGCAGTTTGTGGAGGAAGTCGTGGATGACACCGTGGTTCATACGTCCGCCCACCACGTTGCCGAAGCGGAAGATGGCGGCGCGGAAGCCGTACAGGTGGCAGTAGGCGGAGATCAGCGCCTCGGCGCCCAGCTTCGCCGCGCCGTAGACGGATATCGGCAGCATGGGCCCGTGGTGCTCGGCCGTGGGACGGTGCTCGGGTTCGCCGTAGACGGTGGAGGACGACGAGAAGACGATGTGCCGGACGTCGGCCCGGCGCATGGCCTCCAGGACCGAACGGGTCCCGAGGACGGACTGCTCCACGTCCACCCAGTTGTCCTCCAGCCCGACGCGCATGTCGACGCTGGCGGCGAGATGGATGACCCGGTCCACGCCGTCCGCCATGGTCCGGGCCAGCCGGTCGGTCTCCAGGACGTCCAGCGCGTGGACGACGGCGGCACCGCTGCGCTCATGGAGTTCGATCCAGCGGCGTGTGGTGTTGGAGAAGTCGTCCACCACGACGACGGGCGCGTTGCCGGTGGCCACGAGGTGGTCCACGACGTGACTGCCGATGAAGCCGGCACCGCCGGTCACCAGGGTGCGGGGTCGGGTCATCGGCTTCCTCCGTCGGTGAGGGCGAGGCACAGGGCGTGAGCCACGAGCAGGTGAACGGATTCGATGCCCGGGGTGGCGAGCGGCTCGTGGTCCAGAGCGACGTTGATGTGCACGTCGGCGAGGTCGGCGGTGGCTCCGCCGTCGAAGCCGGTCACGGCGATCACCGCGGCACCCTGCTTGCGGGCGTGGCCGGCCAGTTCGACCAGGCCGCGCGAGACGCTGCCGTCACGGGCGCCGCCGTGCACCGAGAAGAGCACCACGGCGTCGCGGGCGCCGGGGTGACTCGGCAGCCAGGGTTCGGCCAGGTGAGCCAGGGCCAGGCCCGGGTCGTCGTCGTTGGTCCAGGCGGTGTGGCAGGCGATGTTGTCCAGCAGGGCGACGGCGCGCAGATGCGGTTGGTGCGGGGAGCGGGTGAACTTCGTCAGGTCGGCTGCGAAGTGGGATGCGGTCGAGCTGGAGCCGCCGAGTCCGGCGGCCAGGACGACGCCGCGCGTGGCACGGCACTCGGCCAGCACCCGGGCGGCGGCGGCGAGCGCCGTCGTGTCGAGACCCGCCGTGACGGCGGCGGCCGCGTCACGCAGAGCGGCGATGCTGGTCAGGTTCATGGGATCTCCTCGGTGACGGGGGTCCAGCAACCTGTTGCGGTGGAGCGGTAGGCGGCCTCGACGAGGGCGAGGGCACGCCGGCCGGCCGGATCGGGAGGCGGCGCGGGGCGGTGAGCGACCAGCTCCCGGAAGTGGGCCCACTCCGCGGTCCAGGATCGGTCGGCGCCGCGGAAGCGTGTGATGTGCGCGCCGAAGGGTCCTTCAGCGCGCCGTTCCACCGTCAGGGTCTGCTCGCCGTAGGAACCGGTGAGTCCGTCGATCCGGACGGTGGCCCGCTCGAAGGTGACCTCGAACAGGAAGCGGTTGTGCCACTGGCTCAGGCTGCTGCGGACCATCGCCACCTGCCCGGTGGCGGATCGCAGCAGCAGGTGGGCGTCGTCCTCGATGCCGGGAGGCAGACCGAAGGAGTGCTGGGTGTGGGCGATGACGTCGTCGACCCGCCACAGCAGGGCGTCGACCAGGTCGAGCAGGTGGATGCCCTGCTCCATCAGCTGCCCGCCCGACACGACGGCCGGGTCGGCGCGCCACTCGTCGGCGTAGCCGTCGCGGATGCCGTACCCGTACACGCCGAGGGCGGACAGGGGCGCGCCGTAGGCGCCGTCGGTGACGATGCGGGCGAGGGCGCGGACGGCGGGATGGAAGCGGTGGTTGAATCCGCAGTGCAGCACCTTCCCGTGGGCACGGGCCGCAGCCTCCATCCGCGCGGCCTCCGCGCTGTCGCGGGCCAGGGGCTTCTCGCACAGGACGTGTTTGCCGGCGCCGAGCGCCGCGACGGTCGCGGCGAGGTGCGTGTCGGGCGGTGTGGCGACGATGACCGCGTCCAGCCCTGGCTGCGCGAGAAGCTGGTCCCAGTGGCCGAAGGCCCGCGCTCCGAAGGGCTGCGCCTGCGCGCGGGCCTGGTCAAGGTCGGGTGCCGCGACGCCGATCAGTTCGTCCTGCGGGTCCAGTGCCCGGATGCGCCGCCCGCACTGCAGGCCGGCCCCCATCACGCCGACGCGCATGGGTCCCCCTCGGCTCGGCTCGCCTCTTCCGTCAGCACCGTGCCGTCCAGGCCCTTCCGTGAGACGCGCAACGGGACGCGGGTGAGGGCCAGGGACTCCAGGAAGGCTCGTGCGCGGTCGGTGCGCGCGGGGTCGGCCGCGATGAGCAGGTGTCCCCCGCCGCCGGCGCCGATCAGTTTGAAACCGGAGATTCCGTCGGCTCGGGTGGCCTGGGTGAGCCGGCGGCACACGGGGTGGTCGGCCGCGGGGTTGGCGGCGACCTTGCGGGCCCAGTGTGCGCGCAGGGTGGCGCCGACCTCGGTGATGTCCCCGCTGAGGAATGCCTGCTCGGTGAGGGCTGCGGCGGCCACCGCCCGGCGGTGGCGGGCGGGTGTGACCTCCGGGGCCGCGGCCAGCACCCGGGAGGCGTCGCGGGTGCCGGGGATGCGGTAGAGCATGAGGCCGGTGTCGATGAGCCGGGTCAGCGCGGTGAACAGGTCGGGGCTGTGGGTGGCGGTGACGGACCCGTCGGGTGCGAGGTGGATGCGGGGGGTGCCGCCCAGTGCGGCGGCCCAGGCGTCCTGCTGACCGACCGTGCGTCCCAGGACCTCGCGTTCGAGCCGGAACGCGAGTGCGGCGACCTGGTCCGGGTCCAGGGGCCGGCCGCTCCAGCGTGCCAGCGCGTCGACGAGGGCCACGCAGTAGGCGCCGGAACCGCCGAGGCCCGAACCGGGCGGCACGGGCGAGCCCACGGCGATGCTCGGCAGGCTCGTCAGCCCCAGGACGGCGGCAGCGGCGGCGGGGTAGGGGTGGTGTGCCGACCGGTTCGGCGGTGACAGGTGGTGCCAGTCGGCGCCTTGGGCGTTGAGCACGGCGAGGGCACGGGCCGGCCGGTCGGCGACGCAGACGTGAACGCGGTGGGTCACGGCGGCGGCCACGACGGTGGTGGGGCCGTGCCGGTAGTACTCGGGCAGGTCGGTGCCTCCGCCTGCGATGCTGATGCGCATCGGCGCGCGGCTGAGAACCGTGGTCACCAGGATCGTCCCTCGGCTCGGGAGTGGGCGGAGGACGGCCCGGGGGGCGGTCCGGTGAGGGCGGCGCAGGCGTGTCGCCAGCGGTCCGGGGTGCCGACCTCGATGATGGGCTCGTCGCAGATCCAGTGGGTCAGCCGGCGTCCGGCAGCGAGGGCACCGAAGAAGGGAACGTCGCTGTCTCCGGCCTCGGACCGCAGCGCGCTGCGGCGCAGGAACCGGACGCCGCGGTCGATGTACGGCAGGGCGGGCCCCTTGGCGTAGCGCGTGATCCACGGGCCGGCGATGCTGACGTTGCCCTGGTCGCGGGAGCGCGATTCGGGGGCCACCGCCATGACGGCTCGGGCCCGCGTCCGGTGCAGGGTGCGGGTGAGGACCTCATACAGATCCGCCCGGTCCGGTGGCAGCACGTCGCCCAGGACGAGCAGGAACTCCTCGTCGAGGTGGGGCATGGCCTCGCGGAGCGCGCCGACGGGGCCGGCAGGCGCGGCTTCCACCAGGACGTCCACGCGAGGTGGTGCGGGGCTCCCGCCGGCTCCGGGGCAGGGGAGGGGCGGTCGCCACGCACGGGCGAAGTCCCTGACCTGTCCGGCGGCGTGTCCGGCGAGGAGAAGGACGTGGTCGACGGGCGGGCGCGCGGCCCGGTCCAGGACGTGGCCGAGGAAGGGACGCCCCGCCACCGGCACCGTGCACTTCTGCCCGGCCCCGGTCACCGAGGCCATCCGGGTGCCGATGCCACCGCACAGAACGACCAGCTGGCTCATGACCGGCCCACCGCCTGCCGGAGTTCGTCGGACAGGGCGTCGATGACGGCTTGGACGTCCTCGTCCGACATCGCCGGGAAGATCGGGAGCGACAGCAGTCTCGGGTAGCTCCCGTCGGCGACGGGGAACGCGGCGGCGGCGGAAGGCAGTTGATCGCGGTAGTAGCTGAACTGGTGCAGTGGCCTGAAGTGGACGCTGGTCCCGATGCCGCGTGCGCGCAGCCGGTCGGCCAGGTGGTCGCGGTCGACGCCCCGGGGCACCTGGACGACGTAGAGGTACCACGAGGAGGCGTCGTCCGTTGTGTCGGCGGGCGGGAGCAGCAGCCGGGTCGGGGCGAGGCCCTTCGCATAGCGTTCGGCGATCGCACGCCGGCGCTCCCGCAGCGCGTCGGAGCGCTCCAGCTGGCAGCGCAGGATCGCCGCGGTGACGTCCGGCATGTTGTACTTCATGCCGGCTGCGACGACGTCGTAATGGGGCGCCCGCCCGCCGTGGTGCCGTGCGAACGCGTCGCGGTCGATGCCGTGGGCGCTGAGCACCCGGGCCTCGGCCGCCAGGTCCGCCCGATGGCAGACCAGCAGCCCGCCTTCGGCGCTGGTCAGCGGTTTGGTGACGAAGAAGGAGAACGCCGCCGCGTCGGCGAGCCGGCCGGGCGTCGCCCCGTCGCGCTCGGCCGGCAGGGCGTGGGCGGAGTCTTCGATCAGGGCCAGACCGTGTTCGTCGCACAGCGCGCGCAGGGCTCGGACGTCGGCCATGCGGCCGGCGAAGTGAACGGCCATCACCGCGCGGGTGCGTGCGGTGATGTGCCGCCGTACCTGCTCCACGTCGACGGTGAGCCGGTGCGGCTCGACGTCGACCAGCACGGGGGTGGCACCCGCGTGCACCACGGTGGCCGCGGACGCCGTGAAGGTCACCGTGGGCACGATCACCTCGTGACCCGGGCCCACTCCGAGCGTCAGGAGCGCCAGATGCAGGGCCGCCGTACCGGAGTTGAGCAGAAGGGCGTGCTCCACGTTCAGGTACCGGGTGAGCAGCCGTTCGGTGTCCCGCGCGACAGCGCCGGTTCCGATCCAGCCGGAGCGCAGCACCTCGGTGACGGCGGTGACCTCCTCCTCACCGAGCAGCGGTGCCGCGAACGGCACGCGTAACAGCGGATCGGTCATGCGACCAGCCCCTCGGCGTCCGTCGCGAACTGACGGGCCATCACCACGCTGGGCGGACTGTCGAGCCATTTCCCCAGTACGGCCGGCGGTACCGTCACGACGTCGCAGGGGCCACCGAGGGCCGCGGTGACGTCACCGGGCTCGCGGATGCTCCCGACGATCAGCCTGGTTCCGACGCCCGTGACGGCGCGGCGTGCGGCGACGGCCCGGACGACTTGGGCGGGGTCCTCTCCGGCGTCACGTGTACGGCACCACAGGACGCTCAGGTAGTCGGGGGCGAGTGACAGCGCGGCGTACAGTTCGGCGAGCGAGGTGCAGACGGTGACGTTCACGCTGACCCCGGCCTCCCGCACGCGTCGGATCAGCGCGGCTCGGCGCCGTCCTTCCGACGTCACGAAGGGGATCTTCACCCGGACCCGTGGATCGAGAGCGGCCAGCTCAATGGCCTGTCGGAACGCCACCTCGTCCTGTTCCGAAAGGACTTGAGCGTGCACTTCGGCCGGTGCGTGTCCCAGGATGCCCTTGATGGCCGTGGACACCGACGTGGCGCCGGCTCTGGCCAGGATGGTCGAGTTGGTGGTCACTCCGTGGACGACCCCGGTTTGCAGCCAATCGGTGCAGTCCTCATCTCTTGCCGAGTCCAGGAACAGCAATTGATCCACCTTGATCAGTCGATTTAGCTTGCTCGTTGCGCAATTTATCGACAGTGCTATGCAACTACAAGAGGTCGTGCAGGCGGGAGCTCGCGAATGCGTGCATGGAGGGGAGATAAACAGGTCATTATCTGACAAATAACCATCGATAAGCCGCGATCGGCCTCGACATGTATCGACCTGTCACCGGATCATGATCCAGCGCATTTTGATCAAGAGGATCGAGCTCTTGCAGTGATATGCAAATAACTTGCGCGGCGCGCAACGCCCTTGGTTGGGTTGTGCCGATGAACATCACAGACCTCTTCGACGTACTGGACGCCTTGCAGTCGGCCGAGACACCCTGCTGGGTCGCCGGCGGATGGGGGGTGGACGTCCTCGTGGGACGGCAGACGCGCGAGCACCGGGACGTCGACCTGGCCCTGGACGCGGCGAAGGAGACGGAGGCACTGCGGGCACTGGAAGCGCTCGGGTACTGCATCGAGACGGACCAGCGACCCGCGCGCGTGGAACTCGCGGCTCCCGGGCGGCGCTGGGCGGATCTGCACCCGGTCGTCTTCGACGACGAGGGGGTGGGCCGGCAGGCCGACCTCCAGGGCGGCTTCTTCGTGTACCCGCCCGACGCATTCGTCACGGGCACGTTCCAGGGCCGCTCGATCCCGTGTCTTTCGGTCTCGCAGCAACTCGCCTTCCGCTGCGGTTACACCCTCCGGGACGTCGACCGCCACGACATCGCGCAGCTGCAGGGGCTGAGCGGCCGGAGGCAGGATTGACACCTGTCCGGCCGACCCGGTGAACGATCGGCGGCTTCGCCGGAGGGCCACCGGAGACAGCCCGGTGCCGGGCGACCGTTCAGCGGGGTGAGCTCGGGGGAACGAGTTCTCAGCTCCATGCCGAGGAAGCCGGGGCGTCCCTCCTGCCTGTCACTGCACCCGCCGCGCCGGTCCCGGGCAGTGGGCGATGCGGAGGCAACGGAGGGGTTGTGGGAAGTGGTCGGGGCAGCCTCGTGACGCGCTCGTCGCGCGCAGCTCGTCCAGGGCCGTCAAGCAGCAGATTCGGGGCGCGTGGAAATGCAGCGTCCCGGTGGTACGGGGGAGACCACCGGGACGGCGACATCCAGCTTACGCAGCACTTGGCCTGTGTGCGGGGAGTGCAGGGAATGTCGGGGCGATGCTCTTCACGGGGGCCGGGTCGGCATCGTCTCCGGGCGGCCGCCCACCAGGGCGGAAAGCCTGTGCGGCCGCTGCCACTGTCCAGCCCCGGAGCACCAAGGCGTACGCCGACCGACCGCTGCCCTCGTACGAAAACGTCGCGGTGAGAGAGCTCTCGGCCGTCATGCCGCCCGGGTCGCGCTCGGTTTCACTTGGTCGCTTCGACCGCTTGGAGGAAGATGTCCACGACCTCGTCGGGGTGAGAGAGCATGACCATGTGCGAGGAGTCGATCTCCACGAAGTCGATTCCGGCACGGCGGTAGCCGAAGCGCTGCACATCGGGATTGATGGTGGTGTCGGAGGTGGAGACAACCGCCCACGCGGGGTTCGTCTTCCAGGCCGCGGCGGTCCCCTTCTCGGCGAACGCCAGACCCGCCGGCGACGCTGCGACGAGGCCGGCACGGCGGCGAGGTCGGGGTCCACGTCGGCCGCCACGACCTCGGGGAACTTGTCGACGTCCACGGTGACGTCAGGGTTCTTCTCGTCGTAGTCCGCCAGTGGCGACGGTGTGTGGACGAGGGCGGCGCCCAGCTTGGAGTCGGGGAAGCCGCCCTGGAGCTCACCCAGGCTTTCGCCCTCCTCCAGCGCGTACCCGGAAAGCAACACCAGGGCCTTCACGTTGTCCTCGGTCCCGGCCATCGTGATCACGGCACCGCCGTAGGAGTGGCCGACCAGGACCACCGGACCGCCGACACCGCGCACGACGGACGCCACGTACGCGGCGTCCCCCCGGAGGCTGCGGTCGGGCACGCCGGGAGCGATGACCTTGAGCCCGCGCTTTTGCAGCCGGGTGGTGACGGGGGCGTACGAAGAGGCGTCCGCGAATGCTCCGTGGACGAGAACGATGGTGGGATCGGTCATGGCAAACTTGTCGTCAGGCCGCCGACACTGGCGAGCCCATCCACGGCAGCACACGGAGATGGTGGCCGTACGGGCTGGACCCGGACGGTTCGCCCACTCCTCCCTGGCAGTGAACAGGGCACCAAGCCAGCAGGCCTGCACTCGAAGACTGGCTCAGAACAAGGTGTCGGTGTTCTCGGTGGGTGACGGGGCCGGCGTGCGGGTGCGGCGGGGACGCTCGGGCTCGGGGTCTTGGCCTTTCCCGAACAGTGGTTGTGTTCCGCACTCGTCGGGCACGGCGGGGACGGGTCGGCACTGGGCCGCGTCGACCAGGTCGAGCGGGGCGCAGTCGTCGAAGTCGGCGCGCTGCATACGGGTCCAGTCGCGGCCCTGGGGTATGGCGGTCACGGGTGGTCTCCTGTCTGCGCTCGGGGGCCGGGGGTGCGGGCGGTGCGCCTTGGTGGCATGTCGGTGTCCGGGTCAGTGCGGTGCGACGCTTGCGTCGCACGGTGGGCCGCACAGGCGATCGCCCCTGCGGTGACGGTTGCGGCCGCTGTCGTCCTCCTCGATGCCGTGTCACGGTTGTCGTCGCCCAGCGCGCCGGCCCGGGCTGTCTCTTCATCCTTCTGCCCACACAACGGTCCCCGGATTGCGCCTCACCGACGACGTACGGGTACCTGCGTGGTCCCCCTGTCCCGGGCATTTCCGCCGCCGACATGCATGACAGCCTCAGCCTGGAACCGCTCGTGCGCGGGATCTCGCCCATCCGCTCCGGACGCGGCCCGCGCCGCCGACGCCCGGCCAAGCTCCGTGCCGACAAGGGCGTCGCACGCCTGGAACTGCCGGACGAGGCAGGCCTGGTGTCCGCCCCGGTGGCTGCCGACGCAGCACGCCACCACGACCAGACCGCCGAGGTCCGCGCCGGCAGATGGTGTCGCGCCGCCCCGACCTGTGCCTGCCCTTCGTCACCCGCACCGGCGAGGTGTTGCCGCTGGAGCTGCGGGCGAGCACTGCCGGGATCCCCGTCCAGCGGGTCCTTCTCCCGTAACGGCCGGCTCCGAGCGGGCTCCTGCGTCAGTTGCAGAGACCGGCCAGCCCAGGCATCAGGCGTCCTAGAGGTCGTGTTACGCGTCGGCGCGGCCTGACCGCGCTGCCCGGTCTCTGGAGCGCCTGGGGAGGAGAGCAGGAGGGGCACGGTGCTGTTGCGCCAGGGTGTTGCGGTAGACATTGCGCAAGGAGACCGCCTGCGGCGGTCACCTGAGGCCGCTCCGGTCAGTCGGACGACCGCCGTCCTCGCGCACGGCGACCCTGTCAACCGGTCAAAGTGCCCTGGTGGAAGTACATTCGCCAGCCCGTCTCCGTCAGGCGCCACAAAGAGCTCCGCCATGCTCGACGGCCCTGGTTGTCGGCGAAGTACGTCAGATGAACGACACCCGGAGCAAGGACGACGCCAGACATTTCACTGACCTTGACCGGAGACTCCGCAGACACCGAGCCGCCGCTCGTCACCGTGAGGACCGACTCGACATCCCATCGGCGTCCAGAGGCCCCGAACTCGGTGAACTCCGGGTCCAGGAGCTCCAGAACCCGGGCTGGGACAGCTCGCACCTCAGGATCGAGAAGCCGCATCTCTCCGGCGATGGCCGCCTGTACGGCCTGCTCATGGTCATCATCCGCCATGCCGGAATCTTACGAACACAGCAGCCCAGGCAACACCCTTCGCTCGGCCGTGACCATCAATGAGCAAGATCCACTTTGCGACAGACCCTAGCTGGACCGTACGCCGAGCGCCGCCTGAATCACACAGCGGCGTTCGTCGGCGATGGACAGCGATGGCCAGGACGCGCCGGGGCCGATCGCCAGGCGGGTGCGATCGCGGGCGAGGTCCAGGAGCGTCGGCACCGGCCCGTCCGTGCACAGCTGTCCTGCGGAACGAGTCTTGCACTTTGCACCTTCACCTCGCGTGCGAGGTTGCGTGGTGCGGTCGGATCTTGCATACGACTTCGGCTTTGGCTTCGGCTTTCGCGGGACGGGCGTTGACCAGATCGGCACTGTGGCAGAGTCCTCCTCATGCGGATACCCAGACCGAGATACGTTGCTGCGGGCCTTCTCCTGGGCACTGCCTTGACCCTGACCGCCTGCGGCCAGGAGCACACAGGACCGACGGCGGCCGGCCCCGGCTCCCCTTCACGCAGCGGCTCGCCCGTCGGCCCGGCACGCGGCAACGTGGAGCCCGACTCCCACGACGGGGCCCCGCACTACCACGAGAACAACGGCTTCAAGATCCCCAAAGAGATGTCCCCCGCCAGTGAGGAGGCCGCCCGCGCGGAGGCTGCCCGCATCGAGCCCGTCCTCAAGCGGCTCTGGACGGCCAAGACATGGGATGCCGAGAGTGTGCGCACGGCGCTGCTCAAGCTCGGCTACCGAAATGGGGGTCCGGACAGTGAGCAGGGGCGCGGAACGCTCTTCGTGCAGGCCCACGACCCCGGCACCAACCCAGGTAGCACCATCGCCCTCAACGTCCGTCACGATGCCTGTGTGACCGCGTTCGTGCAGTCGACCAACTACCAAGTCCAGGTCAACGGCCGGTTCCTGGAAACGGGCTGTTTCGAGCCGCGCGGCGGCCACTGAGCGTGTGGGGGGTCGCCTACGTCGTCGGCGACCCCACCCACACGGACCGTCAGCCTCTCCGACACATCGAAGCGATCATGGACGCCGTCTACACGGAGGACTTGACCCGAGCCTTCCCCATCAGCCCGCAGGCGACCACCGGCTGGTCAAGCATGCCGAGACGGCACGGTCCGCGAATCGCAGCCTTTGACGAGGCGGTCACCGCCTCCCTGACCTGGACCGGAGAGCCTCGTGACACAAGAAGGCTCACTCACTATGACAGGCGCTAGCACGTCCCGCTGGACGAGACCTTCATCGACCACGCACGCGCACACCAGTGGACTCCACCCGCACTCGCGACTGAAGACCTCATCGAGATTGCAGACACGTTGGAGGCGCTCGATACCGAAGACTCTCGGGGTGCACAGGGCCGGCGGTTTCTACTGACCGTTCAGTCGCCTGGTCACTGGGTCGAGTGTCGGCCAAGGAGGACCCTCGCGCAGCAAGCGCAGGAACTCCTCTCCGAATCGCCTTCCACTCGGAAACTGGTCGCCAAGCTCCCAACGCCACGCGGCGACCATCGCGATAACGAGCTGACGGCACTCGTCCAGCAGTCCTTGGTCAACGCTTGGGTAGTGCTCGCAGACCGCCTCGGGAGCATGGGCGAGATCGAACTCGACGGGTCCACGGCAGCACGTCTCAAGGTCGATGAACAACGGGCCGTTCTTCGTGCTGAGCACATTGCCTGGATGGGGCTCGCCGTGGAGGAGCTGCTCCACGGCGCCGCGGTCACTGATCGCTCGTCGCAGGCTTGCCAGCCTGCTGCTGAGGAACACGCGGTCCGCGTCGGCGAGCTCCGGCGAGCGATCCGGGTCGGCGACGACTTCTTCCGCCTCCGTGATCCGGTCCGTGAACCTCGGGCTCGGCACATCGACCTTGCGCATGCCGGCGTGCAGCTGCGCCAGCGCCTTGGCGTAGTCGGCTGGTGAGGTGTGGGGTGTGACGGGCTCGTAGTAGGTCCACAGCGTCACTGCGAAGCCCTCGCGCGTGTGCACACGCGGGTCCGCCCGAGGCTCCAAGGGACACACCGGGCATCCGACCTCGGTGAGCCTCTGAGCAAGCTCGACTTCGAACTGTGCAACCTCTTGTCCCACAGGGGCGACCCGGGCAAAGACGTCGCATGGCGTCAGCCGCAGCGCCAGCTTGTTCGAGTTGTGGAGAACGATTGCATCATCGGCTGACAGGCCGAGCGATGCGGCGACCGAAGTCGCAGCCGCGATCGCACGCGTGACATCGGTCATCTCCACCCTCGAATACTGGCACAGATGAGCGAGGACGATGCCAACTTATCGTGGCCAAGCGCCAACTACCGTGGCGCGGCACAAGCCGATGCTCGCCTGTTCGCGCTCTCGGCGACAACGAGCACGCCGAATGTGCCCGCTATCCTGCCTCGGCTCAGCGAACCGGATTCCCCAATGGTCTCTACGGCACGGCGAGGGTGCAGCGGTGGGGACGACACTGCCCCTGGCCGCGAGGTGGGCGCGCGTCATCCCGCGTACCGAGCGGACGCACGAGTGGATCCTCATGGTCGAGGAACTGCTGGCAGACGCGGTCGAGGACGAGCACGCCGGCGACCAGTCGCTGAAGGCGGCTGCCGAGCGCATGGCCGCCGCCGCGCATCCGAATATCGGCACGATTCGGGCCACACGGCCGGCTGCTCGCCGCCTCCCGCCCGCTCGTCTACGCCGTCGACCTCGACCAGGTGAACTCCCAGGACTCGGCCGCTCACGGCGGGCCGCGGCTGGAGCGCGCGGTGCTCGATCTCGTCGCGGCGGGCACGGACGCAGGCGTACACCTGGCCGAGCGCACCCGCCGGCTGGCCCCGGTGGCCGCGGTCGACGGACGCTGCACGATCGGCTGCTCGCCGCCCACCTGGCCCCCCGCCCGCCGAGGGGCTGCACGAGCAGGAGTGGTGGCAGCAGGCCCCCGTGCTCGCCGTGCGCCTGGTGGCCGACGAGCCCGCGCCCGAGACTGCCCGCCTCAGCCGTTCATCCACGCCGGGACCGGCATCGCGTCCCGCACGACCGCCCACTCCGCGTCCGACATGTCCGAGGGATACCGACACTCGCGGTCCGGATGGTCACCCGCGTTCCCGAACCGGTGCGCGAGGCAATCACACGATCGTGCACCCGAGTTGGACGCCACCAGCACGGGACCGAAAGGCTGCACCACAGGGCCTCCTGACCAGGACGTTCGGGCTTCGGCAATCCCCGAACTGGACAGAAGGCCCCGCCTTCATGCGGACTCGCGCCGAGCCCGGCGGGTCGCTGATGAGGGGGGTGACGCCGAGCAGCTTCCCTTTTCACCATTGCCCAAAGGCCCGCCAACTCCCCTGGAATGAGGGATCTGGAGCTGCGGATCCGGGACGCCGTCCGGGGCAGCAGCGACCGCCCAGGGAGATCGTCCAGTACAGCGTCTACCTTGAGTACGCTGACAACGAAGCAACCTCCGTGCCCAGCCACGCCTACATGGAAGCGGACGGTGGCCGCGGCTTCCGCCTCGACCGATACTTCCCCAACCCCGACCAGGCCGCACAGCTGTTCCGACGCAGGGACGGAATCGAATGACCCTCCTCCAACGCCTTACCGAGCTTTGCCCACCGCCCACCCCTGTGCAGCCGCCGGCGAACTGGGAAAGCGTCGAATCCGCCCTCCAACTGCGTTTGCCTGAGGACTACAAGCAGCTCACCACTGCCTACGATCCCGGACGCTTCGCCAACTTCCTCTGGGTCTACGACCCACGTCACACTTCCGTCCACGTCAGCCTGCTCGGGCCGGCCCAAGACCGTACCCGTGCGCAGGTACGTGACGACTACGCCCGGGGCATCCACCCCGCCCCCGTCGATCCGGAGCTCCTGCTTCCCTGCGGTGCCACGGACAACGGCGAGGGCATCTTCTGGATCACCGACCCGAGGGACGACCCCGACGCCTGGATCATCGCCGTCAACGAAGCACGCGGACCGCGCTGGTACACCTTCGACGGAAGCCTGACCCAGTTCCTGGTCGCCGTACTCAGCGGCACCACGACCGTCCCGCAGTTCCCCGACGGACTCTTGCAAGGTGGCATCGACTTCAAGCCCTCGCGCCTTGACCAATGGTCTCCGCCCCTGCCGCCTGAGACCACTCCCGTCAGCACCGACGAAATCCGCGATTGGGCGCGCGCCAACGGGTACGACGTGCCGATGCGCGGACGCATTCCCGCCGAAGTCCGGCACGCCTGGGAGCAGGCGCACAGGAGCCACTGATCGCAGCGGAGGCGCCTGGCGGTCATCGAACAGCGACTGCACAGGACGTGAGGGCCAGGCCGTGGGCCAAGGCGCGAGGAGGGGTATCAGGAACGTGCCCCACGCCCGCCTTGATATCGGGCCTTCGCGCGGCGGGTTCGCTGTGACCGAGCGGCATCTCGCCCGCTGCAGGGGGCCTCTCAGGGGTCAGTTGGAGCTTGATCCGCAGTCGGGGCGAGTTCCTTGTACCGGCGGCCCCGCTCGATCTGTGCGGTAGCCGTCTCGTTCGAAGCCCAGCAGGACTGATCCCTTTCAAGGACAGGACCACCGCCCTGGCCTTACCGGCCCCCGGACCGTGGCCCCGAGCACCGATCTCCCCCTCCCGACGAAGTCGCGTCTCCGCAGTCCGGCGAAACCGCTACGCGGACGGACTGTCCGTGGCCGGGGACGGAACCACTTCCGTCGTGGGCGCTGGAACATGCCCGGTGGAGATCCGTTCCTCTCGCCATGGCAGGAGCAGCGCGCTCGCCATGCACAGCAGGCCGGCGATGAACAGCGCGCCGCGTGCACCCGCTGCGGCGGCGATGAGGCCACCGGCGACCATGAAGGCGGCCTGGCATGCCTTCGAGCCGACGGACCAGGAGGTGCCGACGCGAGACATGAACGCGTCCGGGGTGGCCGCCATGCGATACGTGGTGAACGACGGGTTGAAGACCCCGGCGGAGAAGAGCAGGCCGCAGTCGGCGGCCACGATGACGCACACGCCGAGGGCACCGGAGGGCGTCAGTGGCAGCAGGATCGTCCAGAGCGTGCGCCCAACACCGGACAGCAGCAGAATGCGACGCTGTCCGAATCGCCGGGTGAGCAGCGGAGTCAGTCGTGAGCCCAGCACGCCGCCCAGGCACGGCAGGCCCAGGGCAAGGCCGTACTGCCACGGCGCCAGGCCCAGATCATCCAGCATGAGCACGGCCATCAACGGTGAGGCCATCATGACGGATCCGCCGAAGAGCAGCGCGTTGAAGAACAACGGCCGCAGCCCTGGGTGCCGCAGGAGGTACTGCCATCCGGCAGCGATGTCACGGCCCAGGTGAGAGGTGGCCGCGCGTTGCGGTGGCGCGGGTTCGGGCTGCCGGATGCGACGGATGCCCAGGGCCGACCCGAGGAAGGACATGGCGTCGACGACCACTGTGGCGGCCGCGCCCAGGGCCCCGATCAGAAGCCCGCCCACCGGCGGGCCGGCGCTGACGCTGATCCAGTTGGTCGTCTCGAACAGGCTGTTGGCACGAAGACGGTGCTCGGGCAGGACCAGTGCCTTCAGATGCGCCCCGCTCGCCGCGTCGAACGCGACAGACGCTGCCGTCTGGAGAACGCCGACGACACACAACTGGGTGAAGGTGAGCCTGTCGAAAGCCATGGCGACCGGAATGCTCGCCAGCAACACACAGCGGGCCACATCGGCGGTGATCATGACCGGCCGCTTGTACTGGTGCTCGATACGCACACCGAGCGGCAGAGCGATCACCGCACTGGCCACCGCGGACA
The DNA here is from genome assembly GCF_002920615.1 of Streptomyces sp. Ru62. Lineage (GTDB taxonomy): Bacteria > Actinomycetota > Actinomycetes > Streptomycetales > Streptomycetaceae > Streptomyces. The sequence goes on along the minus strand of NZ_PQSU01000006.1, from coordinate 169,141 downwards.
GCGCGGCGAGCACAGAGACCTCGAACGCCGAGGATCTCAGCACCAGCAGCGCGATCAGCGGCAACGCCCCCATGCCGACGGCACTGCCCGCTGCGCTGACCGTGTAGGCGCCCCACAACCGCCGGAAGTCCTGCCCGAGCGCGCTCCGCCGTACCAACCGAACCTCCCGAGGTGCGAAGGCGCTCAGCGTAGTGAATCGGAGCACCCTCCACCCCGACCCAACTGGTGGAGGCAGTAGCCGAGCACGTCGCGGCACACGGCATCGCGGACCCTGGCCTGCGCCGTCTCGGCACCGCGACTGGTGGTCCACTCACAGAGGGACCTGTGGCAATCCGCGCCGGTATCCCGCGACGCGACGCGGCCGGCCGTCCCGCGGCCCCGTACATGCTGCCCGCGGCCGCCGACTGCCGAACGTCGTAGGCGATGCCGATGGCGAGGTCTGCACGGTGGTCGCCGTTGACATCGGCGATGGACATCGCCGCGCCGAACTCGTCCTCCTTCTCGTTGGCGCCGGGGATGCCGGCGGTGTTCTGCTGGTAGACACGGCCAGAGGTGGCGAGGCCGCCGTTGATGTGGGGTTCGCCGTAGCGGACGGATGTAGTCGGCGCCGCTGCTGGGATCGGCCAGTCCGTTGGGGCTGAGGCGGGGGTTGGACAGGGCGATGGCGAGGCCGTGACGGCCGTCACCGTTGAGGTCCCCTTCGCGCCGAGGTTCATTCAGACGAGCGAGTCGGCGCCGACCAGATATCGACGGCGCCGTCTCCGCCCGCCGCCGGCCAGATGTTGACGGCGCCGTCTCCGCCCGCCGCCGGCCAGATGTTGACGGCGCCGTCTCCGCCTGCCGCCGGCATCCAGGACGCGGTCGTCGTCGGCGGAGGACGCTCCGAACGCCTTGATCGCCAGCGTCGTGCACGGCGGTGCTCTACCGTTCGTGCTGCATCGGCGTCCGGGCACCGCCGTGAGCCTCCGCCAACTGAAAATCACAGGTCGAAGGGTTGGCGTGACCGGCTCTCGGGGTGCTCACGCTGGTCCTGGGTGACTGTCTGCGCAGTAGGTCATCTGTCAGCGATGGGCTTGGAGGTCTGTCAGGAAGAGCCGGGCGTCTCGGAGGCACTCGACGGGCGCCGCAGCGCCTATGGCGCCGACAGCCGAGCGGCATGGATCAGCCCAGCGATGCGGTTGCCGCACGTAGGTCTTCCAGGGCTGCCAGTGCATGTGGCGCGAGCCCTTCTGTGTCATCACGATCGCTTTCAGACCACTGGGCGTATCCCCGCTTGAACGCGAGGACTCCCAGCTCGCCCGCGAGGTGCGCGATCGGGTCGGGGACGCCACGGGCGATGAGCGCGGCTGTCATGGCGGCCGCGAGACCGACGCTCTTGAGGGCGTCACGCTCTTGTAGTTCGGTGCTGGCTGCCACGGCTGCTTTGAGGCGGGGGCCGAGCTCGCGGTTCGCCGGACCCATGGCGCTCGATGCGCGCTCGAGACCGGCCGCCACCGCCTGGAGCGGGCTGGCGCTCGCAGGGGCCTCGGTGATGCCGTCGGCGAGCAGCCTGCTGAGCGTCTCCTGGCCGGCGACCAGTAGCTCACGCTTGTCGGAGAAGTACCGGAAGAAGGTGCTTTTGGTGACACCGGCGCGCTCGGCGATCTGCGTCACCGTGGTGGCGTCGTACCCCTGCTCGGTGAAGAGGTCGACGGCCGCAACGACGAGTCGCTGGGCCGCCCCCGGTTGCCATCTAGCCATGAGACCAGGATAGGTGATGGGACACCTGTCCCGTCACCGTGTAGGGTCGGTGATGGGACAATGGTCCCATCACTTTCAGGGAGAACTCATGCATGTCTTCGTCACCGGCGGTACCGGCACCATCGGCTCCGCCGTCGTCGCCGAACTCCTCGGCAACGGTCACACCGTTCTCGCACTGGCTCGCTCGGACGGCTCCGCGCAGGCCCTTGAAAGCGCTGGCGCCAAGGTGCTGCGAGGAGACCTGGCGGAGCTCGACGTCCTGCGGTCCGGCGCAGGGCAGTGCGACGGGGTGATCAGTCTGGCGTTCGGACGCGACTACAGCAGTCCGGACGCTCTCGCGCAGGCCATCGCCGAGGAGAGCGCCGCTCTCGCCACGCTGGGGCAGGAACTCGTCGGAAGCGACCGCCCGATCGTCACGGTCTCCGGGACACCCTGGGTGCCGGGACGCGCCTCCACCGAGGCCGATCCGCTGCCGACCGACGGACCGGTGGGCGGCCGGGGCCGTTCGGTCAATGCGCTGCTGGACCTCGCCTCGCGCGGTGTGCGCAGCATGGCTGTCCGCATGCCGCGCACGGTCCACAACGAGGGCCAGGGCGGATTCGCCGGCCTGTTGACCGATCAAGCGCGCCGCACCGGGGTGGCCGGCTACCCGGGCGACGGCACCCAGCGCTGGCCGGCCGTGCACGCGCTCGACGCAGCCGTCCTGTTCCGGCTGGCCCTTGAGTCCGCACCGGCGGGGACGGCCTGGCACGCCGTCGGCGACGAGGGCGACGCGGTGCGGGACATCGCCACAGTCATCGGCCGACGACTGGGCCTGCCGGTCGAGGAGATTCCGCAGGAGAACTTCGGCCCGTTCGGCCCGATCTTCGCCATGGACCAGCCGGCGTCCAGTGCCCACACCCGCGATGCCCTCGGGTGGCAGCCGACCCACTCCAGCCTCCTCGAGGACCTGGAAACCATTCAGCCCTGACCCACACCGGTTCCTGGGGACTGGACGGGGCCGGCTCAATGGGCCACTGGCAGTGGGCCGGTACGCCCGGTACCGGGACACTCCAATTTGTCGTGGACGAGGGCCTGCTGAGCGGTCCCTCAGCGGTTGACTTCGAGGTTCGTCAGGACGAGCAGGGCGCGCAGGAGGCAGGTGGCGCGGGCCGGGTCGGTGCGGAGTTTGGTGAGGATCCGCCAGTTCTTGAGGTGAGCGAAGCCGTGTTCGACCGGTGCGCGTCCGTTGGCGAGGACACGGTTGGCGGTCTTCTGGCCGGGGGTGAGCTTGTGGGCGCGGGTGGCGTGGAAGCCGGTGACGATCACGGGGTCGAGTACGTCGTTGTCCAGACCGCGGAAGCCCAGGTCCGCCAGGGCCCCGAGGCCGGCGGCGCGCAGGCGGGCCAGGAGGTGGTCGTGGCGGGCGGCGGTGTTGTCGTGGGTGCGGCCGGGCTGGGCGGCGGATATCCAGTTCAGGCGGCCCCGCTCGTCGGTCAGGGCGAGGAAGTGCAGGCCGTGCCGGTGGTGTTTGCCGGAGTAGTTGCGCCGGCCGGCCTTCCCGGTGCGGCGCTGGGTCGCGATGAGGGTGCCGTCGATCAGTACCACCTCCCTGCCCTGCCGGGTGACCTTCTTCAGGGCGCGGTCCAGACGCGGCGCCTGCGCGGCGAGCAGGGTGATCAGCTCGTCGCGCCAGCTGCGGACGGTCGACTCGGACACGTTGTTGCCGCCGGCCATGTCGGCCAGGCGCTGGTCGTGGCGCAGCACAGCCAGGACGATCACCGCGGACCGGATTGCTTTCAGGTGACGCCGGAGCAGATCGGCGAGGTATTCGACGGTCCGCGTGGACAGTGGCAGACGGCACTGGTAGACAAACTGGCAGGTGTCCTCGGCGTGCTTTTTGGTTTTCGTCACACAATTCCAACGACCGCCGGGCGCAACGTGGTTACGCCCGCGCCGCGCTGCCGTGGTCGGCAGATCAGGTTACTGGCGGGTGGTGAAGCGGCCGTCGGGCAGTTTACGCAGCCAACTGCGGTCGACCAGTCCGACCAGCTTCCCGCGCAAAGGCTCCAGCTGGGACCGCACGCTGACATCGATTCCCAGGGCGTCGCCGACCTGCCGGGCCATGACCGGTCCGGCGGCCTGCCGCACGGTGGCAAGGATGCGCTGGTAGTCCGGCGGGAGCATGGTCTCCCCCATGTCCGGCGTTCGGTGCGGGACCAGCATCACCGCTCGTCCACCCACCTGCCCGGGCGCCGGCGCGGCCGAGGCGCGTTCGTTGGCAAGCTGTTCGCTCACCCGCTCAAGAACCCGCTCCGCGACGACGAGCTCGTCCCGCTCGGCCCGCACCTCCGCCAACTCCTTGGCGAGCAGTTCCTCACGTTCACGCCAGCCCTTTGACCTGCGTCTTCGAGTTGGCGGAGGCTCCGTGCGAGTCATCTCAGGGGGCTGAACGGGTCTTTGACGAGGATGCTGTGCGTCCCGGGCACCTGCGTTGCCAGCCCCGGGGGAATGATCTGGACGACGTTGCCCTGGCACCCCGGGACGTTGTGGACGCGGACGGGAACGTCAGTGAAGTTGAGTACGGTGGACAGCTGAGCGACCTCGTAACAGCCCAGCGGGTTGTTGTGGACGACTCCGCCGATGCGGAGGAATCCGTTCGTGGCGAACGCCGATCCGGGAACGGTGAGCGCAAGCATCCCGGCGGCCGCGAATATCGTGAGTGTCGAACTGATGCGACGCATGGCGCGCCTCCTCATGGGCAGGTCGGAGGGTGTTCCAGCCCTGCAAACGACCGTACGGAAGTGTGCGGGTACTGCATCCCGGTGTCGTCCGGACGGGCGACACCGGCCCGTGAACCACCGGGCGGGGCGTGCGGCAGCGTCCGGGTCCGCTTGCCGGGACGACGGGTGTACCGCCGACCGCCGGCCACCGCCGCTCCTGCGGTGCGGAAGTGTCAGACACCGTCCAGCGCGGCCGCCTCGTACAAGCTCCCCCCACGCCGATCCATGAGCCGGGTGCGTCGAGGGTGGATCGCCTCGCACAGGGATGGCCCACCCTTCGTCTGGAAATGGTCGGGGAGCCGCCGCGGCTCCCCGACGACAGCCGGTGCAGCAGGCGCCACTCGCCCGACGAGTAGGCCGCCGCCCGCCGGGTCAGGCGGGGCTGTGTGCGGTGTCCGGAGTGGGGGTCGCCTTGGCCGGCCTGCCGTCCGGCCGGCCCGAGGGTGAGCTGGCCGGCCAGCGGATACTGGCGCCACAGCGGCTCCTCGCCGTACGGCAGCGGGCCGGTGGGCCGGCCGTCGGTGCTGACCCGGTCGAGGAAGGTGCTTGCGGCGCGGACCTGGGCGTAGAGCCCGCAGGCGACCCGCAGCTGAAAGCAGCCCGCCTCCGCAGGGCCGGCCGGAGCGGTGAGCACGCGGTTCCGCTCCCCGGAAGGAGGCGCGGCCTTGCGGAGACTTCGAGGGAAGCGCTACCGCAGCACCTGCCCTGTCCTTCAACGGCAGGCTGGCTTCGTCCACGAGAACACAGCAGATGTTCACCACTTCGGGAGGCACTGAGGGTTCGAACAGACCGCACCCTGCGGCGGACGGTCCGTGAGTTCACGAACACCGACGCGCTGATGTCAACGAACCAAGTGTGGTCAGCCGATGACGGACTCAACACAAGGGGCGGTCTGCCCGGCTCAGGTTGCGGTATCGATCGAACGGCTTGCGGACGTCTGAGACGCCGGACGAGGGACTCAAGCTCTGGCCCGGTGAGCCAGTCGTGCCAGGCCGAAGATCCCCCGCCTGCTCGAACCCTGCCCCCTGCGAGGACGACCTGCGCACGCTCGGTCGTCTCGACACTGTGCGAGGGGTGGCCGCCCCCAGGGGGAAGGGTCAGGCGTTTCGCGGGCCTCGCACCCCTCTACGATGCCCTGATCGCGGCGCACGTAGGGATGCGTCGGATGGGGAGAGGGCCTGGTTCATGGCGAACAGACATTGTCGGCGCGGTGGTTGGAGATCGGGGGCGCTCCTGGTCGCCGCCGTCGTGGGCGCTCCGCTGCTGTCGGCGACTCCCGCGGTGGCCGTGCACGGCGCGGTGCCCGGGGATTTCAACGGTGACGGTTACCGTGACGCCGTGCTGCCCGCGCCGGGGGCGAACGTGGCCGGCAAGACGGGAGCCGGTGCCGTGGTCGTGCTCTACGGATCGGCGACGGGGCTGTCCACGTCCCGGAGGGCCACCATCACCCAGAACAGTGCGGGCGTGCCGGGCTCGGCCGAGCCGGACGACGGCTTCGGTTCCGCCACCGCCACGGCCGACTTGAACCGGGACGGCTTCGCGGACCTGGTGGTCTCCGCGCCGTACGAGGACACCGGGCGGGGCAGGGACGTCGGCCTGGTGACGGTGCTGTGGGGCAGCAAGAAGGGCCTGACGTCCGGCACCGACCTGCCGGCGACCACTGCGGGCGCGTACTACGGCCTGGACGTGGCGGCGCTGAGCACCGGTTCCGGTACGAAGACCGAGGTGCTCGTCGCCGGGTACGAGGGGGCGATGCGCTTCTCCGGGCCGTTCAGCCGCAGCGGCACGTACGGCGACGCCGTGGAGAACCAGGACACCGCTTCCGTCGGCAGTGTCGCGCTGGGCGATTTCGACCGCAGCGGCTTCCCCGATGAGGTTGTCGTCACCGTCCGGCTGGCCGACCTGAGCGGCGGCGCGGTGTACGTCGACCCGGTTCTGCGGGGTTGGCAGCAGAAGGGCAACGGCCTGATCGCGGCCACCGGGGACGTCAACGGCGACGGATACGCCGATCTCGTCGTCGGAGACCCGGACGAGCCGGACAAGGCCGGTGCCGACGGCGCGCTCGGCGGGCGGGTACTCGTGTGGTACGGGTCGGCGCAGGGCATCGCGTGGCAGGCGCAACCAGTACAGCTCACCCAGAACACCGCCGGTGTTCCTGGTACGAGCGAGAAGGGCGACGACTTCGGAGGTGCCCTCGCGGTGGCCGACCTGAACCACGACGGGCTCGCGGACATCGTGATCGGCTCGCCGCTGGAGGACACGGGCAAGCGGAACGCCGGGCAGGTCACGGTGATCCCCGGCCGTCGCACCGGCGCCCTGGGGGGCGGCGCCTACGCCTTCACCCAGGACACCAGCGGCATACCCGGGGGCGACGAGGTCGACGACGCGTTCGGCACCACCGTGTCCGTCGGCGACATCAACAAGGACGGCAAGGCGGAACTGTTCATCGGAGCCGGGGAGGAGAACTCCGAGACCGGCGCGGTGTGGATCCTCCCGGGCGGCACCGGCGGCCCCACCGCCAAGGGCAGCCGCATGATCACCGCCGCGTCCGTCGGCTTCCCGCAGAAGTACAACACCCGCCTCGGCGGCTACGGACTCCTCGGAGTCATCTGACCGCGACAGGTGTACCGCACCGGTCTACTCCAGCAGACCCTCGGTCCGCTGGAGTAGATCCGCAGCCGCATGACCCGCAGCCAACGACCGACGAGTTGATGAGCACCGGCGCCGAGACCTCCCCCCTCACAGCCCGTCATACGGCCGGCGCGGGCCCGGGCCGCGGACGGCATCGCGCCACGCCTCGGCGGCGGTGTCCCACGCGAGCGAGCGGCCAGGCCGATGCAGCATCGAGCCCCGGCCGGATGTCAGTGCCCTCAGGGCGCCGGGCATGGCCCGTTCCTGGACACGACTGCACGAGCACCCCGGCGGACCTTTGATGTCGCTCGGGATGCTCGCGTGTCGCAGCGCGAGGCATTTGAGCGGTTATGCCCTCTGGAAGTGAGTGTGCTCCACCGACTCGGGGGGAATCTCGCTTCCCCCTGGGCGGTACTGCGTAGTGTTGGGGGCCCGACGTGTCATGGGGGGCTTGTGAGTCTGAAGAACGCCTACTTGGAGACCGCCGCGCAGGCCGTAGCGTTGCTGGACGCACCGGAAGTGGCCGCCTCGTGGGAGAAACCCAGCGCGTTAGCCCAGTGGACCGTCAGCGGTCTGGCCGGCCACCTCGCGTATCAGATGTTCAGCGTGGATCCGGCGCTGGAGGGGCCCGCCTCTGAGCAGCAACCCGTCCCCGTGTTGGAACACTATGCGCGGGCGGTGTGGATCGACGCGCCGCTCGACGGCGAGATCAGCTCCGGAATCCGAGCGAAGGGCGAAGGCATCTCCTCCGAAGGCGTGCGGCGTCTGGTCGAGCGCGTCCGTGCCACGCTCGACAGGCAGCGAACCGGCCTTGAGGAGGTGCACGGTGACTGGGTGGTGTTCATACCGCAAACAGGGTGGGCACTGAGCCTGGACGATTTCCTCGTGACCCGACTGGTCGAGCTCGCTGTGCATATGGACGACCTGGCGATCAGCGTGGGCCTCAGCACGCCGGAACTTCCCGGCACCGCCCTCGATCCCGTGGTTGCGCTGCTGACCGGGCTTGCCGTCCGGCGGCACGGTCAAGCGGCACTGCTGCGTGCCCTGACCCGCGCGGAACGGGCACCAGCTGCGATCAACGTGTTCTGAACCCTGCGTCAGCTCGCGTCAGCCCGCTCGACCCGGGCTCTGGTGTGGGCGAGGGCCGCACCCGGAACCGACGGCGTCCACACCGTCGCCCTGGTCATCGACGAGGACCAGCACCGGCCGCCGGCCGGGCCGACCACTCGGGTGGTCGTCCGTATCACCGCCCACCCTGCTGTTACGTCGGATCGATCAGGCGGTTGTCGCCTTTTCTGTGGGTGCAAGCTGCGCCTGCTGAGCGCCCGCGTGACGTTGTGCCCAGCGGACAGCGGGTGGTGCCGCCAAGCCGGTCAGCGCGAACATGGCTCCCACGACGTACCATCCGGGACGGCCCCAGGTGATGCAGAGCGCGATGAGCAGTCCCGGTCCGAGGGCTTCGGCGAGGCCGGCGCCGAGGCCGAACACGCCCAGGTACTGGCCGGTGGCGTGCTGCGGAGCGAGGGCGAAGGAGACCTCGAAGCCCGCGGCGGAGTGCCATAGTTCGCCGATCGTGTGGATCACCACCGCGGTGATGAGCAGGGCTGCGGCGGCCCACGGCGGCACGCCTGCGGACAGTGAGATCAGTGAGCAGGCGATGAGGAATGCCACGCCCGCCCGGCGGTAGGCGTGTGCGCCGGCTGTGGGGGAATCGACGTTGCGGCTGGCCCTCACCTGGAAGGCGACAACGATGAAGGTGCCCGTGAGCATGGTGGCCGAGATGAGCCAGTGAGGGGCGGTGGTGGCGCCGACGATCCAGAGCGGGATGGCCACGGTGAGCACCTTGAACTGAACGGCCATGATGCCGTCGAGGACGGTCAGCAGCAGGTAGGGACGGTCCCCCAGGGCGAGCCAGCGAGGACCGCCGGTAGTGGGGACGGGCGCGACGGGCGGGAGGAGGACCAGGATCACCGCGGAGACCACGAAGGCGATCGCGTTGCCGATGACCATGAGCTGATAGGCAGTGAGCGTGCCCACCTGGACGACCCAGCCTGCCAGAACAGCGCCGAGGGAGACCCCGACGTTGGTCACGGCCCGGAGGTAGGCCCGGAACTCCTGCGGCCGGTCACCGCCGTAGTGCCTGATGAGCGGGGAGCGGGCGGCGATTCCGGCCGCCTTCGCCGCGGCGGCGGCGCAGACGGCGAGGGCGAACGGCCAGAAACTGTCGGCCAGGACGAAGCAGGCCGTGGCTAGCGCCTGGACCACCAGGGTGGCCGCATAGATGCCGCGTGCTCCATGTCGGTCGGCCAGGTGACCGACTACGACGCCCAGGGCCAGCGCGACAAGACCGGCGATGCCCAGCCCGAGCCCCACCTGGCCAGCAGGAAGGTGAACCGCCTCGGTGAAGAACAGCACTCCGGCGGTGAGGTAGAGGCCGCTGCCGACGGTGTAGATGAAGTTCGAGGCCGCGAGGACGCGTTGCGGTCCGGTGTCCGGCATCAGGCGGGGCATGACAAGGCTCCACGTCCTCGACAGTCGGTAAGGGCCCGTCCAGCTTGTTGCATATTACTTGCAATAGCAAGAGGGTCGCCTCAGTCGGGCGACTCCTGGCCAGTTGAGCTTGTGTGCGTGATGTCCGCAGTCGGTGGGGTGGGCCGGGCGTCGCAGGCTCCGCCCCGCTCTCCCAAGGCGCGGACCCTGGCTGGTGATCGCCGTCCGACCCACGGGACATCTCACCGGAGTGGCGCCCGCCGGTCCGACGGCCTGCAATGCCGGCGGGCGCACGGTCCACCGGCACAAGGCAGCCGAAAGGTGGGGGAGAGGCAGGTGCTGGACGTCGGCCTGTTGAAGCATCCCCCCGCGACTGCGTCGACGGGGGGCGGGAGACGCTCGTGATGGCGGCCGTGGCAGCGGCGCCCGCGGCGATGGACGGCAACACCCCGGACACGCCGGGGCCGATCGTCCAGCGGGTGCAATCCCCGTTCGGGCAGGCCCTGCAGATCCGGGAGCCGGCCTGGATACCGCGCGATGCGGACCGCCAGGCCGAAGCCCTCATGCAACAGCGGTCTACGACAGCTGAGTTGCTCACCCACACCGCAATTCCGGCCGAGCCGAGAGGCCTAGCGAAGAGGCGCTGGACCGCGCGCCCCCACTAGGGCGGTGTCGGGGCGTGATCAATCTGCGGGATTCGTCCTCGCGGTGAGGCCTGCTCTGAGTACGGGTACTCATGCGTGTCACCGCCGGCCGCGGCACCCTCCACCCATGACCGACACCCTTCCAGCCCCGGAACGCCGGCGCCCCTGGTCGCACCGGACACGCCCAGGTGCGGACCTCGCCTTCGCCATCCCGCTGTTCTTGTTCGAGACCGCATGGCTCGTGCTGGACTGGATATACGGCCACGGTCTTCAGGTATGGGCAGCACAAGGCGATCAAGCACAGATCGACGCCGCCGACCTCGCCCACATCGGACGGTTACGGATGCTGCTGATCGCCGTCTCCATCCTGGCAGTCCTCGCGGCGATCTTCCGTGCCCGCTGGACGGTGATCGCCCACCTGCTGGTGGCCCTCCTGGCGGCCGGATCGCTGACGGCCGCGCAGCACGAGCGGGACCACAGCCACACCCCGCCACCCGGATGCATCCGCTACGGCGCGAACTGCTGAGACCGTCGCCGGCCGATCGAGCCACCCCCACCGGAGTGCTGGCCAGTACCCGCGCGATCCCAGCCGGTCTTCCCCGGCCGCAGCGTGGCTGCGCGGGGGCAGCTTTGAACCGCTGCTGCTCCCCGCCCTGGCCGAGCCGCGCGAGCAACTGCCCGGCACGGAGCGCACCTGGCGCGCGACCTGCGTGCCGGCGCCGGCGGCCTGTCGGCGAGAACCGGCTCCACGGCCTGGGCTCACCGCGCGGACGGCACGGCGACGGCCTGTCGTCTGTTCTGAAGCCCCATCAGGCGCGCGGCACACGCGCCGTGCTCACCCTCTTCGGCGGCGGATGTCAGGGGTTGGGGTGTGAGGCGGCCTTCAGTTTCCAACCGCTGCCGCTGCCGCTGCCGCTGTCGTGCAGGGCCGGGAAGTGGTGGCCCTTGACGCCGGTGCTGTACTCCTGGTGTTGCCCGTTTGAACGGGTGAGTGGGCAGCGCCGTGGCGTGACTTCGACGAGGTCGAGCGGGCCGTGTTCCAGTGGGTCGCCTGGTCCTCCTCCTTCGGCTACCTGCCGCCCGACGAGTACGAACAGGCGTACCGGGCGCCACTGGAGGAAGCCCCGCTGACCGCTTGATCCCACGATCGGGGTCTCCACGAAACTCCGGGTGGCTCAATACGATGGAAGCGCGCGCGTATTCAGGCGCCCGCGTGAACGTGTGCGGCCCACACCGACGGCAGGTTCGGATACTTCGTCCTGAGCTGCCTGACCGTGCGATGGACCGCTGCCGACGCGCACAATGCACCGGATCGATTCGCGATCAACTCGCCGTAGAGCTGCTGGCTGAAGGCTGGTGCCACGGCGTCATCGACGCGCCAGAGCGTGCCGACCACCTGCGAGAAACCGGCAATCTGAAAAGCCGCCAACGGGTGGATCGCCTCGTCGGACAGGCGCGCGGTGGTGCGGGCCGTGTCGCAGGCCGACAGGAACGCGAACTCCGCGTTGCGCAGGCGCAGCCGGGAAAGGTCCAGTACCCGAAGCGGCGCGCGGTCGTGGTCGTGCAGCGCGAGGTGGCTGTCCGAAGGGTTGTCCGGGTCGCTGTAACCGTGGCAGGCGAAGTGCGCCCAGACACTGGCCGGCAAGGCGTCGAGAACGGCGTCACGAGTCGCGTCCGCGCCGACCAGGACCGTGGCGCCGGGTACGAGAGCGGCCAGGTGGTCGGCTTCGGCCTGTGCGCCGGGCAGGTCCGGGGCATCCGGAGTGTGCGGCATCGCCACCACCAGCAGCCGCGGCTCGTTCCGGTCGTCGCGGCGGCCCGCGCGGGCGTGGCCCAGGGCGCGGATCGTCGGCGTCATCGAGGAGACTACGCGGTCGAGGATCACAGGTCCGCCGTCGCGGTGGTGGCCCGCCGCGTGCAGGGGGAGGAGGCTGAGCGGCCCGACCGGGGCCCACCAGATCCTTGGCCACGGACCATCCGCCGCCGGTTCCGCCGTCAACCCCAGTTCGCCGAGCACAGGGCCCACGATGGTGTCCCACAGCCACCCGAGCGTGTCATGGATCGCCTGCTCGGCGACCAGCCGACCCTCCGTGAACGCTGTGTGCAGAGCGCGTACGCGGTGGTTCACGGTCTCTTCGCTCAGCCGGTCCAGCGCGCGTGACCGGACCCCGTCAGGAGTGATGATCAGCGCGTCACACCGGTGCCGGCTGACGTTGACGTACACGATCGGGCCCTCGTGTGCCTGCGCGGTGAGGTCGGTGAGCAGCGGGGGCCGTAGGAACCGCTCCATGCCGGGCAGCGCGCGGATCCGGTCGGTCACCGCGTCGAGCTCGTCGGCGAGGGCCACGCGGTCGCTCGTGGTGTCGGTTTCGAACTCCGCGGTGAGCGTCCGGAAGAGTTCGGCCAGCTCGGGTGCCCGCTCGCGCAGGTCGGAAAGATCGTCGCGGCTGTCGAGTGCCTGGGCGGCGAGCACGCAGCGCCCGGATTCGAGCAGGGTCACCGCGCTCACCTCGTCGCCCACGGCCAGTGCGCACGCGGCCGCGTCGGCGGCGACCCCAGCGAACCGGCCGAGCCAGTACTGGGCGTCCTCGCGGCCCAGGCGGCGCCCGGCGAGCCGGGGCAGCAGCCGGACCGCGGCGGCGTACCCCTCGGCGGCCACGTCGAACTGCCCCGCCTCGGCGGCCAGATAGCCCCACCGGTCCGCCGCTTCCACCCGGCTCTTCGCCGGCGATCCGGCAGACGCCGCGGCCTCCCGGTAGCAGCCGAGTGCCTCGGTCAGCGCGTCGCCGTCGCCGAGGTGCCGGAAGCCGAGCGCCAGGACGCTGGCGACGCGGATCAGTAGACTCGCCCGGGAATATGCGTCCTGCTCGGGCCCTTGCGCCGCACTCCGGGCCAGGCCGACCGCCTCGGCGAGTACCTGCGGATCCGGCGGCTCCCGTCCCGCGGCGGCGGGCGCGACCGGGTTCGTGCACCAGTCGCCGAGCGCGGCGGCCAGGCTCGCGGTGTACCCGGGCCAGTGCGGGCTGTCCTGCGGAGTCGCGGCCACGGACGCGCGACGCGCGGCGATCGCGTCCCGCAACGCGTTCCGGTCGCCGAACTTCCCATACGCCATCTCCAGCACGCCGCCGAGATTGGCCAGCCGCACTGCCCGGTCCGGGTCGTCATCCGCCGTCACATCCACGGCCGCGCGGTGCGCGTCGATCGCCTCGTCGAGCAGGCTCACCTCGCCCGTCCGGGTGAACAAGTCGGACAGCATGGCGCCAAGGTTGGAGAGCCGCTGGGCCTGCCCGGCGACCAGGCTCGCGCCGAGGCGGACGGATTCCCTCCCGTGGTCGACCGCCTCCGACAGCACCTTCAGCTCGCCGGTCACCCGGAACCGATTGTGCAGCACGACGGCGAGGATCCCGAGCGAACGCGGGTGGTCACCCTGCCCGGCGGTGGCCTCGGCGGCACGGCGAGCGACGTCGATCGCGTCCATGACGTGGGCCAGGTCTCCGGTCGCGTGGAACAACGCGTTGAGGTTGACGGCGAGGTTGCCCATGAACTGGACGCGCAGCGGTTGGCCCGCCGACGTGCACGCGACCGCCTCCCGCGCGATGCTGACGGCCTCCGCGAGCGCGGCGCGGTCCCCGAACGCTTCACCCCGGGTGGCCAGCGCCATGGCGAAGTGGTCCAGCCGCACGCCGCGGCGGGGGTGCCCGGCGGGGGTGGCCGCGGCCGCCGAACGTCCGAGCTCGATCGCCTGCTCAAGCAGGGCCGCGTCCCGGGTCTGCTCGAACTCGGCGGCGTACCGGCCGCACATTTCGGCTTCGGCGTCGGCGCGTTCCCAGCCATGGTCCGATCTCGGGCCCTCGCCGGTGAGCGCGGTCCAGTCTCGTTCCGTGGTCGTCAGCTCGGCGAGGTTCTGCGAATGCCGCGGATCGGTGACCGGGGTGTGGGCCACCAACGTCTGCCGGACGCGGAGGAGTTCGGCCAGATCATCCCGCGCTCCGCGAGCCCGGTAGCGGTCGTCCAGAAGATACGCGAGGATCTTCAACCGGTCGAGCACGTCGGACGATCCGGCCGGCGTGAGCTCCACCGCGCGCCGCGCGGCGTCGACGGCTTCCTCCACGACACCGGTCTCCCCGGTCTCATGGGACCAGTCGCGCAGGACGACGGCGAGGAAGTGCAGACCCCTGGCGGCGGACACGTCATCGGGGGAGCACTCGACGGCGGCCCGCGCGTGCTCGGCGGCTTCCGCCAGGAAGGCGGGGTACTTGGTCACGTTGAACGCCGTCCGCAGCGCGACAACGAGGTTGGCCAGGTAGAAGGCCTTCTTCGTGGACGGTCCCTCGTCGACGGCCGTCCGGCTCCAGTCCAGCGCGGCGTCCAGGGTGCCGCGGTCCTGGTCGTGTTGGAACGCGGTGTGCAGGAGCATGCCGATGTTGTTGGCCAAGAGGGCAGAGCCCTCCGGGTCTTCGTACGCCAGGAGGTAAGCCTCCGTGACTTTGCGGACGGCTTCCTGAAGGAACTCGGGGTCACCGGTCTGGTGATAGCGGGTCTGGAGCAGGCCCCCGAGATTGTTCAGGACCAAGCGGCGCTCGGCCACCTCCTCGGCGGCCAGCAGGGCATTGCCGAGGTCGATCGCCTTCTCGACCGACGCGGGGTCCGCGCTGTGCCGGGCCACGTGGAACGCCTCCCAGAACCGCTCGGCCAGGCCGTTCGCGGGCCCGCCACCCACGCGTCAGTCCTCGTTGCCGTTCGAGGTACCGGCTGGCCCGCCGGGCGCCTCGTCCGGCTCGGCGACCGTGCGTTTCGGGGTGTAGCCGCGTTCCGAAGCCTCCTGCAGCAGCGCCGCCTCCTCGGGCGTGAGCTCGGGTTCGGGCGTGAGCTCGGCTTCGTGCGAGAGCTCAGGTTCGTGCGCCATTACCGCTCCTCCTCCCCCGGCACGACCGCCGGTTCTCCGGCTTCGACGAACTCCAGCACGTCGAAGTCCTCCGCCCGCAGCATCAGTCCCGCCGTCCCGTGCACGCGCGCGCCGAACGCCCCGTCGGCACCCATCACGCGCGCCGATTCGAGGTACAGCTCGGCCGGGTGGGGGTACGAGGAGGCGTACGACCGGTTGCCGTACCAGCCGCCCGCCCAGTTGCCGTCCTTGAGCCGCACGCGCACGAAGCACGGTTCGCGGTCGCGGAACGCGTGGTCCCAGGCGTTGGGCGTGCGCAGGAACCGAGCCTTGCGCCGCTGCCGGTCCACCAGGGAAACGGTCACCGCCGCCACGGCCGGCACGACGAGGAACAGCACCACGGCGACGAAGCCGACCACTCGCGGCCGTTCCACGAAGCCGTCCCAGCCGCCGCCGGCGCCACGAGCCAGGCGAACCAGCGCCGGCCCCGCCACCACTGCGTACAGGGCGTCCAGCGCGATCGACGCGACGATCGCCCGCAGCACCCGCTCACCCAGATCACGCTCACCGGGCACCGGCCCACGGCGGCGTTCCCGGACGAACTGATAGGTGACCCCGGGCAGCACCAGAAGGACGAGCAGAGCGAGTTGCACGACGGTCGCAGGCGCCTGCACTCACCACCCCCATGTCGCACGGACTCCGCTCGATCAGGCTACTGGTTCGCGTCTCCGCGGTCGGCAGAACAGCCCTTTCCGCGGCCAGTGCAAGGCAGTTGGCCGGCCTCGACGACACCGGCCCGCATGGGCCTGCTGATCTGCGGGAGCGGGGCTCTGGCCTGCGGATGCGCGGACGTCGAGCAGGCCGCGCCCCCGGCTGATCTCCCCGCGAGGGCGACTCGCGTTGTCCGCTTTGTTCGTGTTATCCGAGTTCCCGCGTCACGGTGGCGTGACGGCCTGCCGGCGCCCCGGTCTCCCGGACGGCACCGCTGCATCTGCTGCCGCGCCACCGGCCCGTCGCTGCAAGCCGAGCAGCCCTACGCGCAGCTGCGCCCCCCGGCGACTGGGGCCTGCTGGCCCTGGCTGGACGGCTGTCGGCGAGGATGGGTGTCATGTCCGACGAGCAGACCGACCCCGCACAGGACCTGGCCCGCCGCATCAGCGAGTCCATAGTCAACAGTCCCGCCCTGGAGAACTTCCGCCGGCAAATCGCCGAATTCGCGGCCACACAGACAGCCCCGCTGAACGAGGTGGTTCGCCGCTTCAACGCGGCTCATCAGGAGCGGCTCGCCCGGCAGTACACACGGATCATGGCCCCCGCCATCGAAGCCGGCACCAACCAACTCGCCCAGGCCGTCGCCTCCTTCGCCGAAGGGATGCGGACCCGGTACGCCGACATCGACAGCGGATTCCGCCTGGACATGTCCCGTCTCGACATCAACGCCGTATTCACTTCCCCCTTCGACGCCCTGCCGGCCGACCAGCGAGAATGGGCCCGCCGTGCCGTCGACGAGGCCACCGCACACGTCGACACGGCCGAGTTGGTGGACCAAGTGCCCGACGAGATGCTCGACAGCCTCACCGACTCCGCCCGCACCTTCGCCTCCGCCCAGCCCGGCGGGCTGTCCCGGGCAGCTCAGAAGAAGCTGTTCATCGGGTTCGTCGTCACAGTCTTCTTCCTGCTCCTGTTGCAGGCCCAGATCGAGAGCGACGCCGTCAAGGAGTTCGTCGAGGACGCCGGCGGCGCCATGCTCGTCGTCACCCCCACAGCTCTCGGCGCCGCCTACGTCTGGGACAAGCTGAACCCTGGCCCCGACGACGAAGACGAGGCGGACGAGAATCACTGACCGCTGTCTGCCGAAGCCCCACCAAGCCCGAGCAGATCGTGAAGCCCGATGTAACTGCGCGTGGGGATGAGACACCCCGAAATCTGGAGAAGGACGGCTACCGCGCGGTGCTCTTCGCGGGTCCTGGTCGCGCGCACCTGCGTCGAGGAACGGCGCCGACCTCAGCAGTGCTTTCCCCGAGAATCACCGCTGCCGGCCGGGCCCTGCGGCAACCGTTGGTCCTCAACGGCGAGCTGGTCGTCGCCACGGAGGCACGCCTCGACTTCGGCCGGCTTCAGGCCAGCACCCGCCGCCGCGGTGACGGTCCCCGGCAGGCCGCCTTTACGGCGTCTTGACGCCCGGCCGTGCCCGGCCGCTCCCACCCGCGTGCCGCCCACCGCCCGCTCGCCGGCCCGGAGGCCGGGCCGCGTGCCGTCCCCTGTCCTGCGGCCGCCCGCCGCCGCTGTCAAACTTGCAGGATGGCACGGTCAGACACCCGGTGTCAGGTACAACTGAGGTCTGTTGGATCGACCACCGTGCCCGGCTGTTCGGCGGATAGCATGCCCGCACCCGCCGACCAGAAGGACCCGCCCATGCCCACCGCCAAGACCACCCCAACGGAAGCCGCCGAATCACAGGGCGCGCCCACCGGTCTGCAGACAGCCGTGGCCGTCTTCACGATGGGCATCGTGGGAATGGTGGTCACTACCGCACTGTACGGGCCCAAAGAGAACAGCGACCGGGCGTTCCGGCTGATCGATAGGTGGAAGCGGAACCCAGAGCCCGCATCCGAGGAGGACACAGCGCCCATCCAGCGCCGGGCACGCCGGAAGTGACCCACCAGTACCGGTCGTGAGCGGCGCCGGGAGCGGCGTGCGGCCGTTCATGAGACGGCCGGGTGCCGCGCATACCTGTCATGACTGGACTTGCTGTTGCCTCGCTGCTGCAGGACGAGCGGGAGGTGTCAGGGGATCACCAGTAGACGTTGGGAGGGACGGGTACCGTCCAGAGCTCGTCGTTGGTTTGCTGAGGGTTCTCCAGGCTCAGTGCGTTCCAGGTACCGCCGTCTCCGAGGGTGCTGGTCTGCCTCAGAACGGTGGAGATGTCGTCCCGGGGGTGGATGGATACCGTCCCGCGCGGCGCTGGGTAGGGCTTCGACCACAGCTGGAACTGCTGGTTCGTGGCGTTCGGGTTGCACGGCGCCAGGGTGACGACCCATGGGCCGTATCGTTCCCAGTCGCCGCCGGCTGCCGGCCTCGGGGTGCGGGTCCAGCAGGTTCCCTTGGTGGTGCTCTGAATGCTGTAGTACCTGCCGTGATCGCGTGGAGTGAAGATCCAGCTCCTGTCGGACGAGCCCGGCCAGTTCGCATCGGTGAACGCAGCAAGTACCTGACCGTAGTTGCCGTAGGTTCCGATGTGCCGTCCGGTGCCGGCGTTGCGGATCTCTCCGGTGCCGCCGGACGCATCAGCCGCCGCGGATGTCGCAGTGCCCAGCGCGCCACCCAGCGCGGCACACACCGCCGCCGCAGCGACGGCCGTACGGCGCCAGCGCCGGCGGCTCGCGCTGACGGCGGCCGTACCGGCGGCCGCGGCCATGGACCGGCGTACTCGCATGATGTGCTCCTTCGCAAAGGACGAATGGGACGCCGGCAACCTGTCCCGCTCCGCCCTCGTAACACGTCTCAACGCGCCAACCATTCGATCGAGCGATCTCTTTCCCGCCACTCGTGCGGGCCCGTTGGTTGAGGTCGTGTCGGTCGCGCTGCCGGGCGCTTGCGCACAGGCGGCGAACGGGGGCGGCAATGGCCACCGCAGGGGTGGAAGGGCCTCGTTGCGGTTGGAGACCGGGCACCACGACCG
Organism: Streptomyces sp. Ru62; assembly: GCF_002920615.1. Classification (GTDB taxonomy): domain Bacteria; phylum Actinomycetota; class Actinomycetes; order Streptomycetales; family Streptomycetaceae; genus Streptomyces. The sequence goes on along the minus strand of NZ_PQSU01000006.1, from coordinate 150,307 downwards.
GAGGAACTCTGCTCCTGTCCGGTGGTCATGCTGCCGTGAGGATTGCCGGCGATGGCGGGGCCGGCAAGGAGTGAGGGGCCGTGGAGCGGGGACCGGCTCGGCTTGACGATGCCTGAATTCACCACTGACTACTAGGTGTAGTACGTACGCTACTTGCGGTCACTGTGATGCTGGTGATGACTTCGCGGGGCGCAGGTGTCGTTGGCTCTGCTTCTTCGCCGGAACGCGCGCGTGCTGTATCGCGCCCTCGCGCACGCGCCGCATCAGGGCTGCGTCGGCAGCAGCCCCAGCAGCCCGACGCCCAGGCCGCGCCGGGCCGGAAGTCCGCCGCCGCAGCCGCCCGCCTCCAGGCCGCTGCGCATGCTCTTGGGCTGTCTGTGGCGCACCGCCGACACCCCCGGAGGGCGGGCGCAGGCCGACCGCCTCATGGAACTGGCCATCAGCGGCTTCCGGCCGTGAACCGCGTCGCCGGAGCGACCGCGGACCGAGCGGGAACCGCGCGGCCGGAGGACGCTCCACTGGCGGCAGGCGCACGTCACGGCACGCGGGACTCTCCGACGAGGCCGGACGCGCGCCGCTTGTGCTCCCGCGCGCCCCTACTGGCCGGATCACGAAGCTGTCACCATCGCCCTGCGGCGGCTCACGACCGCGGCCACCGACACGGCGACGGGGGACGCATGACGCGGCGATGGCTGGTGACGGGGTGCTCTTCAGGGCTCGGGCGGGCGCTGGCAGGCGCCGCCGCGGAGGCCGGCGACCTGGTGGTCGCCACCGCCCGCAGACCCGCCACCATGAAGGACCTGGCTGACCGGTACCCGGATCGGGTGTCGGCGGTGGCTCTGGACGTGTGCGACGCCGAGCAGTGCGAGGCGGCGGTCGCCCACGCCGTCGATCGCTTCGGCGGCGTCGACGTGCTGGTGAACAACGCCGGGGCAGGGCTGTTCGGCGCGGTCGAAGAGGTATCAGACAACGAACTACGGGCGCAACTGGAATTGTTGACTGTCGCGCCGTGGCGACTCACCCGCTTGGTCCTTCCCCTGATGCGCCGTCAGGGCTTCGGGCACGTCGTCAACGTCTCCTCGATCGCCGGACGGATGGGGCTGCCGGGCCTGTCCGCCTATGTGACGGGCAAGTACGCACTGGAAGGGATGAGTCAGGCTCTAGCGGCGGAAGTCGCGCCCTTCGGCATCCGGGTGCACGCCGTCGAGCCCGGCGGTTTCGCCACCCACTACGGCACCTCGCTGGCCGAGGCCGCCGACCGCATCCAGGCCTACGCGCAGAGCACGGGAGACGTCGAGGCAGGCCTGCGGGGCATGCCCGGCAACCCCGGGCTGAGCCAGCCCGAAGTTTTCGCCCACCACGTCCTGCGCCTGGTGACGTCGCCCACGGCACCACTGCGCGTACCGATCGGCGCGGACGCCTACGACTTCCTGGGAGCGGTCGAGGCCGCGGGCCGCGCCGAGTTGGCGGCCGCGCACGCCTTCGTCCACGACCCCGCCGAGCGCCCGGGGGAAGACGCGGCACCCGTGACGCCCACTGTGTGAGAACGGTACCCGTGGTGAACCGCGCCCGCCGTCCTACCTGCCGGACGAGAGGGCCTGTCCCTCACCCGACGACTGCCCCGCGCAGCGCAATGTAGGGGACGCGCCAGAGCACCGAGTACGGCGACGATCCGGAAAGCCAGGTCCCCGGCTGAAGGCGGCGCCGTTGCGGCAGCTGTTCGCGCCGCGTATGCCGTCCGGTTCCACACCGGACACCCAGGGCGCCTACCACCCCGCCTGGCGGCTGGTCGCGATCGACGGCACGACATGTGACCTGCCCGACACGAAGGAGAACGTGGACGTCGGCACCAGATGCCCTGCTCGTCGACCCACCAGTGCAGCGGAGGGCGCAGAGAGACGCGCCCCTCAATCCCTGACGCGTCCGGGTGAGCTCTCGCCGGCACCGCCAAAGGGCGCGGCGGCTGTTCCTCTTTGCCGTCCATCTACCGGCTTGCCCCGTGGCCTACCTGGCACAGCGCGGGGGCCGGATGGTTGCGTCGTTTACGCGGCCGCCCACGACAGTCAATCCAGTCAAGAACGCCGCGCACGAACCCCTCGGGAGCGGTGGCCTACCGGCAACCGTCCCATCTGCCGCACCTGGCCCTGCTCGCTTCCGTCCGCCGTTGCCGCTTCGACCACGGCGTGCTCGCCCGGCCCGCTGATGGAGGCCCTCTCCACCGGATGCCGCACCGGCTCGTGGCATCAGCGTCTCGTCTCGCATCAGCGTCTCGTCGCCTCGAACGCCACCGCCCTGGCTACCCGAGCCGGACGCGCATACACGACGCCACTGGGCACGCCGGCAGATCCACCATGTGCTCGGGACCCCGCCCCACCCCGTGGCCCCCCGATCGTCCGTCAGTCATCGCCGAGAAGCCGCGGTGATCAGTCGAGCCACAGGAGCATGGCGTCCTCCGCCGCTGCGGCGGCCTCGAAGAACTGCGTCAGGCCGTCGTACCGGTGACGCCCCCACTCAAGCGCTCCGGGCTTATCCCATCCGAGCGGATACGCACCTGCCAGCGGATACACATCAGCCTTGGTCAGGTCGGCCGGACTCACACCGCTCACGAGCTGGTCGTACGTGATCGCACGCAGCGCCCGCGCCGCAAGACGTACCCGCTCTGTGCGCAGGTACCTCGGCGGCCCGTAACCCCAGTCCTCGTCCTCGGCGAACGGCTCCTCGCCATGGATGACGTCCACTGGGAAGTCGACACGCGTCAGGAGGAAGCCCAGCATGTCCCAGGTCTTCGACACGCTGAAATGACGCGCCTCGGTCGGCGCGGGTTCTGACCGCTCCTCGGCGTCCTGGACGTCCTCTGCGAAGTGCAGCGCCCAGTCAGGATCCTGAATCGCCCGGTCGAGCTCAGCAGCCGTAACGCGCAGGTACTCACCGATCATGCTCATGGCCGGAGACTAGGCGAGGCCTCTGACAGCGGTGGGGGCAGACCGGCTTGATCACCGTCTCATTCAGCCCCGTTCAGCTGACGGGCCGGTGCTGGGGCGCTGAGGCAAGGCGATAGGGCTGGACGACAGCCGTCGAGGTCGACTCGCCGCAGGCCCACCGGCGCCGAACCGGCCGATCTGATGGCACAGGTCCCGATGATCTGATGGCACAGGTCCTGATCCAGGCGCGGAGTCCAGGTGCGTCACGAGCGCGCCGGAGGGAGCGGGGAGCGGCGGGAAGTCACGGTGAGCCGACGGCGCCGGTGGGCACAGGTTCGGCGCGCACCACCGCGGCGTAGGAGCCGAGGCCCATCAGGCGCCCGCCGGCGATCTCCCCGAGGGCGGTGTAGAGCGTGAGGATGCGACCGGAGAAGGGGTCGAAGGCGATGTCCCTGACCGTTCCGTGCTCGACGCCGTGCTCGGTCAGGACCCGGCTCCCGAGTGCCCGGTGATGGGCGGGCACACGGTCCTGCGCCTGCTCGGCTGTGACACGTGAGTGGACGATCACCGCGTCCGTGCCCACTGCCTCCACAGCGCTCCACGGCAGCGCTTCGGCGCGGTCGGTCGCCCCGGACAACCGCACCGCGGCTACCGTGGCGTCGTGTGCGTCCACGGTCAGATCCGCCACCTTGCCCACGGTGGTCGCGTCGTCGGCCGTGATCACCGGTAGGCCGAAGACCTGGGAGAAGAGCATCGCGGGTCCTCCTTCGTCAGACGGAGCGGCGCCTGGTCAGTGGTGCCGCATGTGGGTGAGGAAGGCTTCGACCTGGGCGGCGAAGCTGGGCAGGTCGTCCGCGACGAAGTGCTGTGCCTGCGCGGGAACGACGAGGGCCTGACCGGAGACGGCCAGTGACTGGCCACGTGGCACGAACACCTTGCGGTGCTGCCGGTCGAGGTTGTCGTTGGCGGCGACCTCGAAGCCGACCACCCGGCCGCTCGTCCCCGTCTCGACGACCACGTCCGCCACGGTGCCGATGTCCGTGCCCTCTTCGGTGAGGACCGGAGCCCCCAGGACTCGGCCGCGACCGGCTTCGCCGCGTCCGACGACCGCGTCCCGGTCTTCGAAGAGAGCCTGGCTCACGATCATCACCGCGGATGACCCGACCGCGTGCACGTGGGAGAAGGGAAGACTCTGCTTCAGCGGCCCGGCCAGCAGGCCTCGCCCGCTCAGGGTGAAACCGGTGATCCGGCCCGCCGGCCCGTCGAAGACGACATCCTTGATCTGTGCCACCGCCTCCCCGCCGAGTGTCACCACCACTCGTCCGGACAGTTCGGAGGCGAGTACGAAGGTGCTCACCGTCCGCCTCCCCGGCCGGCGCGCCCGCGATTGACCGCAATCACCGTTCCGGACCGGCGTCGTGCCTGAACGAGGACCATCGCCCCGGCGAGCAATGCCACCACCGCGACGAGGGCGACCAGCCAGAACCACCACATCGTCTTCCACCTCCCTGCCGTCGGCCACCTGTCGTGAACCGAGATGCGCTCAGCGACCTCTCCGTGGTCTCCTGTTGCCCTCTGTACTGGCAGACACGCCTGCGTTTCGGAGTGGATACCGGCCATCCACGCCGCAACGCGGCCCGCGCACCAGGCACTTGTTCCGGCGCCTCACCGCAGCCGGCAGGAACCGTCCTCCGGCCTCCGAAGGCCGGACGGAACAGTGTCGCCGGAGACGCCTCGGTCCACCCATGCTGTTGTGGTGACCGATGCCGTTGACTGACCGTCCCACGTCCCCCGTGCCGCCGCCGAGTTCGGACTTCCGGAGGCGACCGTGCCCTCCACCGCCTTTCAGGGCGGGGGCGAGCGTCACATCGGTGTGCCGGCGGGCTCGCCGCGGCGGGCGCCGGGCGCCGGCCTGTTCGAGCGGCCAGGAGGACCAGGCAGGCGGCGGCCGGCCCCGTGGGCAGCAGGACGGGCATCAGCGCGGACCCGGCGGCGGCGCCCGCGGCGCAGCCGATGTCCATCACCGCGACCAGCAGGGCGGCGGCTTCCGTCGCAGAGCCGGCCGGGACGGAGGCGGAGGTGTACTGGTAGCCCCGCTGAGCGGGAGGCATGAGCAGGCCGGGCAGGACGCAGGCCATCAGTGCTGTGGGCCGGTGCGCGGGCGGTGAGCAGCGGCAGCCGGCCCGCCGCGACGCCCCCCGCGCACAGCACGAGTCGCCGACCGCCCCGGCTGCCCCGACGCAGCCGGCGCGGGCCTGAGCGGCGCGAACATGTCCTGCTGACCGGTGTGAAGGACCTGGTGGCGCCGACCGCCCCAATACCCGGCTCCTTGAACTCCCCGCCGGACACAGCGTCCACGAGACCGTCCCAGTGGAATTCGCCGCAGCTGTCAGCGGGTTCCTCGGTTCAATCTGAACCTACTCGGACGAGAACCTCAGCCGGTTGCCCCCCCGGTAACGGACCACAAACCTAATCCATATCCCCGTTCTCGAGGACAAAGTCATACAGGTAGGCCGCGACGGCCTCCTCACCCCGCACCAGCCGCCCGATCGGGCCGGCTCCGTACTTGCCGCACGGCTCTTCCGGTGTCCATCAGGACAGGGCACGCTCAGGCACGTGCGCGCGACACGGCAGAGCACGCGATCGCGGGCGCGGGCCTGGGCGTTGAGCGAGATCTCTTCAGAATCTCACTGTGCGTCTTCTTCTGGCTGGTGGCCGAGGTGGTAGCCCAGGCGCATCTCGTAGTCGCCCGGCTGATTGCGTCCTGCGGCGAGCGCGGCCGGAAGCCTGCGCTTGGACCCCGGCCAGCCGAAGGAGTGCATGTAGATGTCGTAGGAGGACTGCAGGTCCTCTGCGGACGGCAACGTGTACCGGTTGACCTGCTGTTTGACGGCGGCGATCGCCTCCTTGTCAAAGGAGGCGATCCGGCGTGCGAGCGCGTCGACGAGCGCGTCGAGTTCCCCGTCGGGGACCGTGCGGTTGACCCAGCCGTACCGCTCGGCCAGCTCACCTGGGTAGTCGTCGCTGGACAGGGCCACCTCCAACGCCCGGGCGCGGCCGAGCAGCAGCGGCAGATGTTCAAGGCCGCCTCCGCCCGGCAGGTTGCCGTTGGCCGTCTCAGGCTGACAGAACAGCGCGCGTTCACTGGCGAAACGCATGTCCATCGCCTGGATCAGCTCGCTGCCCACCCCCCTGACCCGGCCCCGGATCTTGGCGATCGAGACGACGGGCAGGCGTGACAGGCGGGTGCTGGCATCGATCAGCAGCGGGTATCCGCTTGCGCCCAGTTCCTTGGGAGTCTCAGCGACTCGGGAGGTGTCGTAGTGGTTCAGGAAGTACTCGGTATTCGCCGACTCGAACACGGCCACTCGCAGCTCCGGAGCAGCCTCCATCTGATCGACCAGCCTCGGAAGCTCTTTGATCATCTCCGGGGACACCAGGTTGATCGGTGGGCTGTCAAATGTGATCCTCCACAGACGTCTGGTCTCGACGGTCACGGAGAAATCGGTCCAGTCCTTCACGGATTCGTCTCCTTACCTGGCACTCGCGTCGTCCGGAAGCAGGTCATACGGAAGAGGCGAGGTGTACGAGAGGCCTGGCGGTTCCGGGCCGGGTCCACGCGTCCCGCTCGGTGGACAGCAGCTGGCCGCAGCCGGTGTACCAGTCCGCGGGCCGGCGTACGGGAAACCACCCTTTCACGACCACACGCTTCATGGGTTCAGCCCCGGCCGGTGGCCACGCCGGCTGGAGCCGTCTCGGGGTCAGGGCGCGTGACCGGGGTGAGGCCCGGAGCGCTGTCACGGTCGTGGACGGCTACGGGAACGTGGACGTGAACGAGATCGAGTTCGCGGCGATGGAGGCAGCGGGCGAACGACTGCCCCTGCTCACGCTTCAGGAGGCACACGACTTGCTGCACTGGCTGCGCCGTATCGCGGCCGAGTGCGGGGCTCATGCGGCGGAGGCCGGGCGCTCCTGCCGCCTCCGCCACAGACGCCACCGTCATCGCGTCGGCCACCCGACAACAGCCCCCCTCAACGACTCCTCATCGCCCCGACTGAGACAGTGAGGTCAGACCGCTGGTGAGACGTCCGGCCGACCGTGCCTACGGGTGCGTGTCCGTGATCGCGATGACCTCATCGAGGCGATCCAGGGCGGCCTGCAGGTCGTCGATCTTTGCCGCGATGCGCTCGCGCTCGGCGCGCAGCATGGCTCGTTGCTCGGCGTCGGTGTGCCCGGAGTCCCAGCACGGAAGGAGTTCGGCGATCCTTCGGCTGGTCAGGCCGACGGCGAACATCTGCTGGAAGAAGCGGACCAGGGGGATGGCGTCCTGCCGGTACAGGCGCTGGCCGGACGGGCTGCGCTCCGGGATGAGCAGCCCCTGCTGCTCGTAGTAGCGCACGGCGCGCACCGAGACGCCGGCACCCCGTGCCACCTCGCCGATGCGGATCAACCGCTCGGCCGCGGCCACTGTGACAGTCATGGTGATTCCTCTCACCCATGGCCCTGACGACCAGCACTTGCCTCTGACGTCAACGTCAGGTTTTAGCGTACCGGACATGGACATCAACAACTCCGTCGCCCTTGTCACCGGAGCCAACCGCGGCCTGGGCCGCGCCTTCGCCCAGCGCCTGCTCGAACGGGGCGCCCGCAAGGTCTACGCGACGGCCCGCCGACCGGAGACCGTGGACCTGCCCGGCGTCGAGGTGCTGCCCCTCGACATCGTCGACCCCGCATCCGTGAGGGCCGCCGCCGAGGCCGCCCCGGACATCTCGCTGCTCATCAACAACGCCGGAATCAGTACGGGGACCGACCTGGTGACCGGTTCGATGGACGCGGTGCGGCACGAGCTGGAGACCAACATGTTCGGTCACCTGGGAATGATCCGGGAGTTCGCACCGGCGCTCGCCAGGAACGGCGGGGGCGCGATCGTCAACGTCCTCTCCGCCATGTCGTGGTTCGGGAGCAAGGGTGCCAATGCCTACCACCTGACCAAGGCCGCCGCCTGGGCCATGACCAACGGCGTCCGCCTGGAGCTCGCCGAGCAGGGCACGCTCGTCACAGCGGTACACCTCGGCCTGGCCGACACCGACATGGCCGCGGGCTGGCCCGTGGACAAGATCGCGCCGTCGGACCTGGCCGACGCCGCACTCGACGGTGTCGAGGCGGGCTCCGCCGAGGTCCTCGCCGACCAGTGGAGTCGGGACGTCAAGTCCCGTCTGCCGCTGACGCCGGAAGAGTTCAACGCCGCGATGGACCGCGCCCTGGCAGCGCTGATGGCGGCCTGAGAGGCCCCTCGGGCCGCACGGACTTCGGTCGGCTGCTTCGCCAGCTGCGGGCCGAGGTCGTCGTGGTCGCTGCCGTACACCCGGCGGCCCGCACCGGGCCGCGCTTTTCACAGACACCCGGGCGGCAGGAAGCGCCCTGCCGCCCAAGTACGTCCGGCAGGCTCGGTGAGTGCAGGCAGGCCGCGAACGCCAGCTGGTCGACGCCGGCGTCGGGGGCCAGGCGGGCGAGTTCGGCGAGCAGCGCGCCATGCGCAAGGACCGGCGGAAGAAGGCCGACGGCGGCCTCCCGGGCGGCCGAGTCGCGGTAGACCCGAGGTGCGCGGACAGGGCCTGGGCGAGCCAGGCGCCGACGTCGGCCTGGACACACTCGCCGGCTCACCGGGTCAGTTCGTCACACACGGCTTCGTCCCCGTCGCGGGGCTCGGTCTGCTCCAGCGTGCCGGACTCGCGCAGCGCCTCGGGCTCGTCGGCGCGGGCGGCGATCCGCCGCGCCTCGCGGACGGCGCCCTCATGCTCGGCGGCGGCCGCGGCTTCGCGGCGAGCTCCGCCTGGACGAAACGTCGTCGGTGTCCGGGTCGTAGACGGTCCCCGGCGCGGCGGCGGCGAGCAGCTGGGCGAGGCGCTCCCACTCCGCGAGCTCCATCCGGTCGCGAACGCCGTCGGCCAGGTCCTCGAACCGGGAGTCCTGCCGCCCGTCGAACCGGGCCTCCCGAGGGCCGCGGCGGCGGCGCCGATGTCCGTGCCTTTGGCTCGGCGGCCTTCGTTCCACCGGCGGTCCGCACATCGACCGCACTCGACCAGTGACGACGCCCTCGATCAGTTCAGACACATTGCGCGTGAGAGGGCATTTGGCAGGCATGTCGCGTCGGACAGGCTCATTCAGGCAGGTCTGGACGCGCTCATAGCTGGGGTCGAGAGCCCGTCCCTGGCCATGCCGGCTGGACTCCTCCGGAGCGAAGAGCCCGAAGCGCCAGAGCTCTTCGACCAAGTGCTGGAGGAGCTGGGACTGCTCTTCCACCCGCCCGCAGACCCCCGGGCCGCAAAGTGGGCGATGGCCTGCTGGATCGCCGGTCCGATCGCCGATGGATCCCTGGATCCCGCCGCCGGCACCCACCTCATCTGGGCAGACATCGCCTATGACCTCGGCTGTCCCGACGAGCCGGCACCAAGAGGTATGCAGCCGAGGCGGGGGAGTAACCCGGGGTTCGTCCCGAGTTCTGACGTCACCGCCGGGCTTGCCACGGCGATGCGGGCAGTGTTCCGGTGCGTCATGGCCCGGAACACCTGCGCCGTGGTCTACCTGGTGAGATCGGTCGGTTTGTCGAGTCGTGTCAGTTTTTGCGGGTTGGATGTCGCGTAGATTCGGGTGATGCGCCCCTTTTCGATCACGAGGCTGACCGCGGCCCGTCCGCTGTCGGATTCCATCCGGATCGCCGGGGCGCCGTTGAGCCACACCGCCGTGGTCTCGACCTCGGCCCGGTCCGTGCCGGCGAGCATCGTCGCCACGAGTTCGGCTCCGTGGAGGGGGGCCGGCGCGGCGGCCGTGAACCCGCCGCCGTCAGCGATGAGGACCACGTCCGGCGCCATGATCTCCAGAAGGTCCTGGATGCGCCCGGTGTGCAGCGCGGCGACGAACCGGACCACCACGGCCTGGTGCTCCGACCGGCTCACGCTGACGCGTGGCTGCCGAGCGGCGACGTGGTTCCGGGCCCGCCGGGCGATCTGCCGAACCGCAACGGGGGTCTTGCCCACAGCCTCGGCGACCTCGTCGTACGGCATGTCGAAGACCTCGCGGAGCACGAACACCGCGCGTTCCACGGGTTGGAGCGTCTCCAGGACGGTCAGCATCGCGATGGAGACGCTTTCCGCGAGTTCGACGTCGTCGGCGACATCGGGGTGGGTCAGCAGGGGTTCCGGCAGCCACTCGCCCACATAGTCCTCGCGGCGACGTGAGAGTGTGCGTATGCGGTTCAGTGCCTGCCGGGTGACGGCCCTGACGAGGTACGCCCGCGGGTCGTGAACCTGTGACCGGTCGACGTCGGCCCACCGCAGCCAGGTCTCCTGCAGCACGTCTTCCGCGTCGGCTGCGGAGCCGAGCATCTCGTACGCGACGGTGAACAGCAGGCTGCGGTGGGCGACGAACGGGTCCTCGGTCATGACGTGGCCCCTGTGCGGGACGTCGCCGGGCGCTTGGCCAGCGGGATCTCGCAGGCGTCGGAGAAGCCTTGCGAGGTGACCCCATTCGCCACATTCGCCCTGGTCGCCAGGTTGACGTAGGCGATGAACGCGGTGAGTTCCACCATCGCAGACGTCCCCAGCCGCTCCAGAAGGGCGGTGTACTGCTCGTCAGTGACGGTCGGTGGCGTGTTCGTCATCGCCTCGGCATACCCCATGACGTCGCGCTCCAGCCCCGTGAACACATCAGCCTCCCGCCAACGCGGCACCTGGCTCGCCTTGGCCAGGTCCAGGTTCTCGTTCTGCGCCTGGAAATAGCCGACGTCCAGGCACCAGCTGCAGCCGACCTGCGACGCGACGGCCATGTGCGCCAACGACTTCAGGACCGGGTCGACCGCATCCCACGCCCCTACCTTGGCGCCGAACTCCAGGTTGTCCTGGGTCACCCGAGGGCTGTGCCACAGCACCTCGACGTTCTCGGGCACGACGCCCAGTTGCTTGATCATGTTCTCCTTGAGCTCGGCGGGGAGCTCGGCCTTCGGCAGGCGCAACGTCATCCTGTCTCTCCTTGCACGCGTCCCTGTGGGGCTGTTTGGCATGAAGACACCGTCCGGTCCGCGCATGTGACACCCATCGCCGCCCCGGCGTACGTCGAACTGCACCGCCTTCTCGACGCCGCCCCGGCCGCCTGGACCGCCGGACATCCCCGGTGCTGTTCGGACCAGACGCTGTTTCGACCTGCCGAGCATCGTGTGGCGCACCGTCCGCGGCACCGGCCGGCGTCGTCAGTGCCGCGCTTTCGTTCCTGCCATGGCCCGTTCCTGAACACGCCTGCACGAGCACCTCGGGGCTGCGCCCGACCCATGAACTTCGACATGGTCGCCAAGGCCGCCGCCGATCGACTGGACGTGTTCGGGCGTCTGGTCGACGGTCTGCCGGTGCGCTTGGTGCGGCCTGGCGATACCGAGAGGCCGAGCTGGGCTGTCTATCAGCAGGAGCAGCAATCTCGGCACGGTGCACGCTCGTCCGGACGGCGACGGCCTGTGGCACGCGCAGTCCACAGGCAACAGTGCCGCAGCCTGGACGATGCGGTCTCGGTGCTGCGCAGGCCGGCTTTCTGGCCCCGTCAGGGGCAGCAGGTGGCCCGCTGGGCGCGCACCGTGCCGGCTGATCCGTCGCTGCTGAGCGATGTCCAGACCACCGGTCTGGGCGCGCGGGCCTGGGCGGTGCAGATCGCGGCGATGGACGGCAGGGACCGTCCCCTGGTGAACGAGCTGCTCGACCCGCGCGAGCCGGTCACAGCGGCGGCCGGCGACGTGCACGGCATCACCGGCTCCGCGAACATGCCCCCGGATGGGTTCCCAGCGGGTCAGTCGTTGCCCTCGCTCACCGGCCCGGCCGCGTCACCGATGGCCACTCGCAGGTCATGCATGCCTTGCAGGATGTCGATCAGGGCTTCTTCCGCCCCGCTCAGAGCATGGCGGGTCCCCTCCTCGTCGCCACGGTCCGCGTGCAGCTGGGCGCCGAGCGCGTACACCGCTGTCATGACTGCGGCGAAGGCGGCCTCGCGGCCGGGGGGCAGTTCCTCCGCCTCGGGTTCGGAGACCTGCACCGCGGTGCGCTGCAGCCGGTTCGTCAGGACGTTGACCGCGAGGTCGGGGTCCCTTCCTAGCTGCTCCCCCCAACCGAGCAACGTCTCAAGGACGTCCTCGATCTCCTCTTCCTCGGTCAGACGGGTCGCGGCGGTGATCTCCAGCTCCGTCTTCGCCAGCAGACTCCCCAGTAGCCGCAGGCGCTCCTCTTCCCGCGGCCCCTCGGGTCGCTTCTTCGGAGCCGGCTCCGGCTCAGCCGCCAGAGCGGCCAGCGCCGCGTGGATCTGCTCGGTACTCACCGGCCGGTCGCTACGGATGCTCACACTCCCAGCCTCACCCAGCGAAGGCCTACCCGCCCCCAGGGCACGTACGAGTCCCCGGCGAGTTCCACCACCCAGACCAGCGCCTCGCCCGAGCAGACCAAGAACAGGAGGCAGCCGGTGAATCAAGCGGCTGTGTCCGAAGCGGCTGAGTCGGCGGCCGCACGCGCCCGCGCCGCCGGCGCTCGCGCCCCCGCCGCCGATCCCCGCCGCCCCTGGCACCCAGCAGCTCGCTCGACCTACCGCTGTGCGGCAGCCTGGTGCAGGCTGCCCTTGCCGAGGCCGGTGGCGGCGACCAGATCGCCCAGCGGTGTGGCGGCGTGGCGGCGTGGCCACGCTCCCAGAACTGCTCACGGACCGTATCCCGCACTCTGTTGTCGTCAACGCTCCGTGGACGCCCCGTCCCGCACCCCAGCCGTTCTTGACCCGTCGTTCCAGGTCGTCCGGGGCCCTGAGTGGCCGCTGCCCGAGGCCGGGTCTAGCGTGGGCAACGTGCCGTAGCCGCCTGCAGACCGTAGAAGTGGGATCCCCGGGAAGCGAGGTCGGCATGCTCCCTACGTACCACCGGACCACGACGATCGCCGGCCAACAGGTGTTCTACCGCGAGGCGGCCCCGAGCGAAGCGCCGGTGGTTTCTTGCCGCTGCACGGGTTTCCCAGCAGTTCCACGGCGCTCGGACCTTCTCCCGTGACCTGCCGGACGCCGAAGTCCATCCGCTGCGGGCTGGTCTCTTCGCTCTGGAGACGCATCTCGGCGCCATCAGCGGCCACATCCACGGATTCCTCGGCCGCGTCCTCAGCTGAAGCGCGCCAGGAGCGGGACCCCGAACAAGGAGGGTGAGCGGTGGCGACCTTGGTCGCGGTCAACGTAGGGATGCCGGCAGACGTCCCTTGGCAGGGCAGGACCGTCTACACGGGCGTGTACAAACACACCGTGTCCGGGCCGCGGATGGTGCGGCGGCTGAACATCGACGGAGACGGTCAGGGCGACCTGGGCGGACACGGCGGGGAAATGCGGGCAGTGCTGGTCTACCAGCTCGACTCCTACCGCTTCTGGTCGCGGAAACTCGGACGCGACGACCTGACGCCCGGAAGCTTCGGTGAGAACTTCACCGTGGACGGACTCCCCGACAACGAGGTGTGCATCGGTGACCGGTACCGCATCGGTGGTGCCCTCTTCGAGGTCTCACAGCCCAGGGTGACGTGTTACCGGGTCGGCCTGCGCATGGGAGAGCCGCAGATGGCGGCGCTGCTGGTCGCCCATCACCGGCCCGGTTTCTACCTGCGTGTCATAGAGGAGGGGGAGGTGGAGGCCGGGCAGGAGATCGTCAGGGTCTCCACCGGCCCGGAAGCGATGACCGTCGAGGAGATCGACTCGGTCCTTTACCTCCCCGGACACACTCGCGAGCAGGTGGAGCGGGCTCTGCGGATCCCCGCCCTCAGCCCGGGCTGGCAGGGGTCGATGCACGCGCTTCTGGAGCAGGCGGAACGGGGGCCGGGCTCGGCGTCGGGCAGCGCCGGCCTCACGGCGGCATCCAGCGCCCCGCCCCCTGCGTGGACCGGCTTCCGTCCCCTTACGATCACGGACGTCCGGCCCGAGAGCGAGAGCGTGATCAGCCTGTCCCTGGCCGCAGCCGAGGGCTCCGCCCTGCCGGCTGCCCTGCCAGGGCAGTTCCTGACCGTGAGAATACGGCCGGAGGAGGACGGGCCACCGCTGATTCGCAGCTACTCGCTGTCCGGCCGGCCCGGCACGGGGACGTACCGGATCAGCGTGAAGGTGGAGCCACACGGTGTGGCGAGCAACTATCTGCGCGCACACGCCCGCGCCGGTGGCAGCCTGGACATCGCCGCGCCCCGCGGCACGTTCTGCCTGTCCGACGGCGACCGTCCGGTGGTTCTCGTGTCCGCCGGGGTAGGGGTGACGCCCGTGCTGGCCATGCTGCATTCGCTGGCGAGCGCCCGCTCGCGACGGCAGGTGTGGTGGCTGCACGGCGCCCGTAACGGCACGGAGCATCCCTTCGCCCAGGAGGCCCGCGGCCTGCTGGAGAGCCTGGACCACGCACGGTCGATCGTTTACTACAGCAGACCGAACGCCGAAGACAGGCAGGGCGAGGACTACGCGCAGGCGGGACGCCTGACCAGCGAGCGGCTTCTCGGCCTGGGCCTGCCCACCGATGCCGACGCCTACATCTGCGGGCCGGTGACCTTCATGGACGACGTCACCGACGCCCTGGTCAAGGCCGGCCTGGAAGCATCGCGCGTGCACACCGAGAACTTCAACTCCGGCCCCTCGATCACTCCGGGCATCAAGGGCGCGCCGCCGGCCAGGGCGCCGCACCAGCCCGCGGGCCCTGCCGGCACCGGCCCTTCCGTCGCGTTCACACGCAGTGGGCTGACCGTCGCGTGGGACGACACCCGCAACTCCCTACTCGAACTCGCCGAAGCCTGCGACGTCCCGGTCCAGTGGTCGTGCCGTACCGGGGTGTGCCACACGTGCGAACTCGCCCTGATGTCGGGGAGCGTCGACTACTCACCCGATCCCGTCGAGCCGCCGGGTGACGGAAACATCCTCATCTGCTGCTCCAAACCCGCTCAGGACGTTGTCCTGGACCTTTGACCTGTTCCCGCTCTCCCAGCGCGGGAGTGTCCGGCCCATTCCACGACGCGCAACCCGCGCCGCCCGGTGCGGTTCCGCCGTGCTGCCGCAGAACGCTTCCGGTCCCGTTCGGTGCTGCGGGCAGGGGATCAGGGGATCAGCCCCGTCGGTCGCAGTCCGGTGCGGCCGCGGCACGGTCGGCCCGCCCACCGGTGCCCGCCTTCTTCGTACGAGGGACAGAGCCAGTCCGTACTTGTCGCCCATGACCCGGCAGCGGTCCGCCGGGTCGGACAGCGGCCGCTGGAGCCGGACTTCTTCTCCGGCTGGGCGATCCGCACGCTCGCCGCGGGCCACTCGTGTTCCCCACAGACCTGGGCCGCGGCGACCCCGCTCGTCCCATGAACGACGCTGCGAAGGGTGTGAAGCCGGCAACTCTGAAGCCGGCAACTCTCCCCGGACGCCTGCCGCCCATGTTGCCCGCGGCGAGGGGCCGGCTTCGGCGCCGAAGCCGGGACGCCCCTCGAACTGGGCCCGGCGGTCCGATTCTTGAACACACTCGGTGCTACGGGGCTGTCTGCCGGCGCTGGTGGCCGGCCTGGTGGGGATGCCGCTGACCCGCAGCGGCGTCGTCTGGCTGCTGCTGCGTCTCGGTGCGGGGTTCTGCAGCGCGATGATCTTCGTGATCGCCGTCGGTTCCCTGCTGGGTCATCTGCGCGACCACCCGCCCCACCTGCCCGGCTGGGCCTTCGGCGGGGTCGGGGCCGGCATCGCCCTCTCCGCTGGCGGGTGAAACGAGCGTGGCCGCCGTACCGGACGGGCCCCAGAGGTGGTGCGCCGGACCGGCCGCCGCCGGGGACGCCCGTCAGGTTCGCGGACGCGAGCGGAACGGTGCTCCCCGGCTGCCCGCATTCGTTCAGCGCCAGGCAGAGGGCAGGCCGCATGAACCTCGGCGTCGCGCGCCCCGGCCGCAGCTCGCGCGACGGTCGTCCGCCGTCGCTCCAGCAGATGCCACGGCAGCGCACCGCTACTCATCGCCTGCCGGAGTGCCCTCGCGTGGCCACAGGGGGAGACTGGAGAGACCGTGGCACGGGGTCGCTGCGCCGGGGCATATGTGCCGGGCCCGGGCGTCTGCTGCGGCCCCGGTCGGCCGGGGAGCGGGCTGGGCCATTGCGGTGGGACGCGCGGCAGTCGCCCGGCGAGTACGCGGACCGACGGACCCCGCCTCCCCGCCTCCCCGCACCCGCGGGTGCCCGGCGAAGTCCGGCCGCTTTGGACCGGTGGCCTACTCGGCGCAGGAGGAGCGCTATGTCGAGACAGACGAACATCGCCGCCCAGACCGCCTTCGCAGAGGCCGTCATGTCCGGGAACCTCGACGCCCTGGACGGGGTCGTGGCGCCCGGTTCGATCGATCACGACCCCGCCCCCGGCCAGGGGCCCGGGCCCGCGGGGTACAAGGCCATGTTCGGCGAACTCCGCGCCGCCTTCCCGGACCTGAACGTGGCGGTGGAACACCTCGTGGCCACCGATGACGAGCTGGCCTTCGCCTACACCATCAGCGGAACACACCTCGGACCGCTGATGGGGCACCCGCCCACCGGCAGGAAGGCGAGCTACCGGGGCATGCAGATCAGCCGCTTCGACAGTGACGGCAGGCTCGTCGAACGCTGGGGCAGCAGTGACGAACTCGGCATGCTGCGGCAACTGGGTCTCACCGGGTCCGGGTGACACCACGGACGTCACGGCCGGGTGTCAGGTAGGTCCACTGGCCGCTCAGGTCCTGCGCGCAGGAGGATCCCGCAACGGTGCACGGCGCGGGCATCACGCCCCCACCACCCGGCTTCCCGTACCGCTACCTGCCAGTACTGGCCGGACAGCCCGCCCCCCGCACCAGCCGCACGGAGGCCGAGCGGCACATCGACCAGCTCCTCGCAGGGCCGCTGCCGGCCGACGTCCACCGGCTGGTGCACGCCTAGGCCGACCACAACGTCATACGTGTCCGGGGCACGCCCACGACGGTGTCCAGGGCCGTCGAGCTGTGAGCACCCCGCCGTTCGACGGCACCCCGCCGGGAACGGACCTGGCGATGGGGGCACTGCGGCAGCGCAGGAACGATCTTGTCGCGGGCGAACGAGCAGGGATCGCCGGGAGGCGGCGGGCGGCGGCGTTCACGTCCGGGCTCTCCTGCGGCCGGTGTGTCCGGCCGCGTGGCGCAGCGAACGCCACGTCACCACCGCCCAGGCCGCCGCGAGCAGGACGTAAAGCACGACCGCTGTCCAGACGAGGGGCTGCGACCCGGTGCGGGCGGCCAGCGCGCTCGTGCCGGTGACGCAGGCGCCCAGTGGGAAGATGAAGGCCCACCAGGTCGGCGCGAAGGGAAGGCCCGACCGCAACTGCCGTACGGTCAGCGCCGTGGCGAGCACCAGCCACAGCATCGCGAAGCCCCACAGCCCGAGCCCCCCGAGCAGCGCGAAGGCCGCCGCGCCCCGGGCGTACGGCCCGGACAACGCGCTCGGCGCCGCCGCGGCGAGGGTGCCCATCGCCGTCACCGCCTGGTCGACGGCGCCCAGACCGATCCACACCGTCGGCACCACCGCTCCCGTGGGTGCGTCGTGGTGGACCAGGCGGCTGAAGACCATAGCCAGTACCAGCAGCACCGCCACCAGGCCGAGCCCGAGCATCGCATAGCAGCCGAGCAGCAGCGCCAGCCTCGGCTGGCCGGCGGGTGTGTGCGGGACGAGCAGTGCGCCCGTCGCGGCGGAGACCAGCGGCGGCACCACCGGCATCAGCCAGCCGCCGAACGCCGCGTCCGGCCCGAAGCGGTGCCGGGTGATCATCACGTACGGCACCGCGCAGGCCGCGGCCAGGCCGAGTGCGGTGCCCAGTGACCACAGCACCCAGTCGATGGTCAGGGCCGTCCGCGCCCCGATCACCGGTCCGCCGAGCAGCAGCGCTCCCGAGCCCACCGTGAGCAGTGCCATCGGTGGGGCCCCGAGGAACGGCGCCAGCACCGGATCGGTGACGTGCACCCGCAGCGCCCGCTGCCCGAGATACTGGGCCGCGAGGACGACCAGCAGCACCGCGGCCACCGCCCAGACCACCGTGGCCGCGTCATGCAGCCAGGGAGCGCTCCGCGGCAACGTGACCGCGGCGTTGGCGACGATGCCGGTGCCCATGACTGCAGCGAACCAGCTGGGGCCCAGGTGCGGGCGTCGCGTCCCACCGGCCGCCGGCTGCCGGGGCGGTGCATGGGTGGTCTGCGGGGCCCCCGAGCCGCTCCGGGGCAGGACGGACCGGGTGTCGCTGGGATGGGATGTCACGGCGGAGAACGCTTCTTTCCTCTGATCGGGAATCACCGTCGGCAATCGGCACAGCGGCACCCTGGCCCGACAAGACACGGGCCGCGGCCGCAGCCGTCGGCTCGTTGGCCCTACGACGTTACGGTGACGTACGCCCGCCGCCGCATCACTCCGCGTGCCATGGCACCCTCACATCAGGACGTCCGGCCCCCGCTCCCGGCGGACGCCGAGTCCACCGGCACGGCACGGCGCAGCGGCACGTCCTGATGTGACGCCTCCCCGGCAGTTTCGGGGCCCGGCGCCGTTCCGGCGCTGCCGTAGCGTCGGTGGTGCCACACGGTCAGCGATGCGCGCACCCCACCGGCATGGATCGGGGCCGCTCCCCGCAGGGAGCGATGCGCGGATGACGGGGCCCTCGCGAACGCGCCCGCCATCGGCTGTCCCGAATGAGGAAAGAAGGCGATCCACCCAGTGGCGTCGACATCCAGCGCCGAAGAAACGGCGCTTCAAGGACCGGAATTCGGCCTCAACGAATGGCTCGTGGAGGAGCAGTACGAGCGCTACCTGCACGATCCCGAATCGGTCGACGAGAAGT
The DNA here is from genome assembly GCF_002920615.1 of Streptomyces sp. Ru62. Lineage (GTDB taxonomy): Bacteria > Actinomycetota > Actinomycetes > Streptomycetales > Streptomycetaceae > Streptomyces. The sequence continues at coordinate 131,528 of NZ_PQSU01000006.1, read as the reverse complement.
GGAGGGACTTCTTCGGCTCCCGGGCCTCCGCGACGGGTTGGCGTGAGCGTACGGGCACGCCGTCCTCGGACGGGAACGGGCGGGAGGCGGCGCTCAAGGCCGTGCGCGTCGCCGCGCTGATCCACGCCCATCGCGTGCGCGGACACCTCGCGGCCGACACCGACCCCCTCGCGGCCGGTGGACCGGCGGCCGCACACGCGGAGCTCGACATCGCGGCATTCGGGCTGAGCGAGGAGGACCTGGATGACGAGTTCGTCGTCGACGGCTTCGCCGGGCGCGACGCCATGACCCTGCGCGCCGTGCTGGACGTCCTTCGTGCGTCCTACCGCGGGACGGTGGGCGCCGAGTACATGCACATCCAGGCCGTCGAGGAGCGCCGCTGGGTGCAGGAGCGGATCGAGGCGCCCTCACCCCTGCCGGACCGGGCGGACCAGCTGCAGATCCTCTACCGGCTGGGCGCGGCGGAGGCCTTCGAGACGTTCCTGCAGACCAAGTACGTCGGCCAGAAGCGGTACTCGCTCGAAGGCGGCGAGTCGGCCATCGTGCTGCTGGACGCCCTGCTGCACCGCTGCATCGGGCACGGGGTGCGGGAAGCGGTCATCGGGATGGCGCACCGCGGCCGGCTCAACGTCCTCGCCAACATCGTCGGCAAGTCGTACGGGAGCATCTTCCACGAGTTCGACGACGCGGTGGACATCCTGTCGGCCCAGGGGACCGGCGACGTGAAGTACCACCTCGGGGCGGAAGGGACCTACCACGCCCTGGGCGGCGGCTCGCTCGGCGTCTCCGTGGTGGCCAACCCTTCCCACCTGGAGATCGTGGGTCCGGTGGCCGAGGGGGTCGTGCGCGCCAAGCAGGACCTGGCCGACGGCGGCGAGGCCTTCTCGGTCCTGCCGGTCGTCGTCCACGGCGATGCCGCGTTCGCCGGGCAGGGCGTGGTCTTCGAGACGCTGAACATGTCGCAGCTGCCCGGCTACCGCACCGGTGGGACGGTGCACGTCGTCATCAACAACCAGCTCGGCTTCACGACCTCGCCCGCCAGTGGCCGCTCCAGCACCTACGCCACCGCCGTGGCGCGGACGGTCGAGGCCCCGATCTTCCACGTCAACGCGGACGAACCCGAAGCGGTCGTCCGGATCGCACGCCTGGCCTTCGACTACCGCCAGACGTTCCACAAGGACGTCGTCATCGACCTGATCTGCTACCGGCGGCACGGGCACAGCGAGGTCGACGACCCGTCCATCACCCAGCCGGGCATGTACGACCGCATCGGCGCCACGCCTTCCGTGCGCACGCTGTACGCGCGGACGCTGGTCGGCAGCGGGGCCATCGACGAGCGGCAGGCGGAGGACGCCCTGCGGGACTACCGGGAGCGCCTGGAACGGGCCTTCGCCGAGACCCGGGCCCTGCCGGCGGCCGGTTCCCCCAGGCCCGCCACCCCCGCGGGCGGCGAGGACGGCACCGCCGCGCGCGTGCCGACGGCGATCACGGAGGCCGCCGCCCGGCACGTCATCGCCTCCCAGACCGGGCAGCCCGTGGACTTCACCGTCCACCCGCGCGTCCTGCCGCAGCTCCGCAGGCGCACGACGATGCTGGACACCGGAACCGTCGACTGGGCCACCGCGGAGACCCTGGCGATCGGCTCGCTGCTGATGGAGGGGGTTCCGGTGCGGCTGGCCGGTCAGGACTCCCGTCGTGGCACCTTCGGCCAGCGCCACGCGGTGCTCACCGACCGCCGCACCGGAGCGGAGCACACCCCGCTGAACGGGCTCGGCGCGGGCACCGCGGACTTCACCCCCTACGACTCGATGCTGTCCGAGCTGGCGGCCCTGGCCTTCGAGTACGGCTACTCGCTGGAGCGGCCCGACGCCCTGGTGCTGTGGGAGGCCCAGTTCGGCGACTTCGCCAACGGCGCGCAGAGCGTCGTCGACGAGTACATCGCGTCGTCGGAACAGAAGTGGGGAGAACGTTCCGGGGTCACGCTGCTGCTGCCGCACGGCCTGGAGGGGCAGGGTCCGGACCACTCCTCGGGCAGGATCGAGCGGTTCCTCCAGCTGTGCGCGCAGGGGAACATGACCGTCGCCGTCCCGACGCTGCCCGGCAACTACTTCCACCTGCTCAGGCAGCAGGCGCTCACCGAGCGCAGGAGGCCGCTGGTGGTGTTCACCCCCAAGTCGATGCTGCGGCTGAAGGAGGCCACGTCCGGGCTGACGGACTTCACCGGGGGCTCGTTCCGTCCGGTCCTGCCCGACGGAGCGGTCGACGGTGCCGGTGTCCGGCGCGTGCTGCTGTGCTCGGGAAAGGTCTTCTACGACCTGGATGCGTACCGGCGGAACGCCGGCCTGCGGGACACCGCGATCGTCCGGCTTGAGCGCCTGTACCCCTTCCCGGACGCCGAACTCTTCGCGGAACTCGCCCGTTTCCCTCGTGAGACCGAGGTGCGGTGGGTGCAGGAGGAGGCCGGCAACCAGGGCGCGTGGTCCTTCGTGAGGCCGCACGTGGAGCGGTGGGCGGACCGCTCCCTGGAACTGGTGGGCCGACCGCCCGCCTCGGCCCCCGCGGTGGGCTCCAGCAGGCGGCATGCCGCCGAGCAGAAGGAGCTCGTGGAGGCGGCCTTCCGCTGACGGCTCCCGGCCCGCCCCGGTGGATCGTGTGGGCTTCCGTCCGCACCGGGGCGGGGACGTGGCGCAGAGGTGGTCCCGCGCACCGGCCCTCGCGGGGGGCGGCCCTGCCACTCCTCACCCCTGCGGACGACAGCGCGGGATCCCAGCACTCAGCGGCTCCCCTCGCTGGGGAACGATAAGTCAGTCGCCCAGCGCCCGCTTCCACAACTGCCCGTCCTGCCGGCTCCCGTCAGGAATGATCGAGGAGTGCGCGATGCGGTACGGGCTGAACCCGTTGCGGCGCGGCACCCGCTGCGACGGCAGATTCTCCGGATTGGTGGACGCCTCGTCGCGGTGCAACCCGAGTTCGTCCGTCATCACCTGGAGTACGAGCCCGACGGCGCGCCCGGCGTGCCCTTGGTTCTGGGTGGCGCCGGCGATGACTTGGCCGTCGGTTCCCCGTTCGGCAACGCGAGGTCGGTCTTCACCCGCGACGGCGGTGCGGCCCGCCGTTCAAGCTGGAGGTCGAGACCGGCATGGTCGGCGTGAACGTGCCGATGCCGGTGCCGGTGGGCTACCACTCCTTCGGCGGCTGGAAGGACTCGGCCTTCGGCGACCACCGCATGTACGGCAGAGAAGCCGTGCACTTCTACACGCGCGGCAAGGTCGTCACGAGCCGCTGGCCGGACCCCGCCGAGACGGCGGCCGGTTAGGGGACGGATCTCGACGGCGTCCACGGCCCGAAACGCCGGCGGCCGGCATGCCCGCCTCGAAGCCGTGGGAGTGTACGACCAGCCAGGGCCTGACCTGGGTGTTCCTGGCGATCTCACGCGGCGAGGTGGGCCCGTGGTCCTTGTCGTCGATGGCTGCACGGGCCGCCGCCGCGTTCTGGGCCGTCGTGTTCGCCGCCATGGTGGGCGCCAGGCTCCGGCCCCGCCGCGCGACTGTACGCGGTTCCGCCCAGGGCGGGCGGCCCACGCGCAGGGTACGGATTCGACGCCGTCCCGGACGCTGCCGTAGACCGTGAGACGAGGAGCCCTTGCGGGTTCCGGTCGGACAGCCCCCGACGCTGTCCGTGCACGGACGCCTGGACTACGACGGGTCCGCCGCCGAGGTGCGGTCCCCGGCGCCCAGGCCGGTCGTCCGGAAACTGGCCCGGAACGCGGCCGGTGTCACGCCCAGATGGCGCACGAAGGCCCTGCGGAGCGACTCGGGTGAGCCGAAACCCGTGTGCCGCGCCACGACCACCATGGGGTCGTCACCGGTCTCCAGCATCGCCTGGGCGGCCTCCAGCCTGACCTGCTCCACGTACCGGCCGGGACTGGTGCCGACCTCTTCGTAGAACAGGCGCGTGATGTGGCGGACGCTGACGCCCGCCCTGCGGGCCATTGCCGTCACGGAGTGATTGGCTCCGGGGTTCTCCGCGACCGAGTCCAAGAGCTCGCGGAGCGTCTCCTGGCGCGGGTTCGGAACCCGGCAGCGGGCGCTGAACTGGGACTGGCCACCGGGTCGCTGCATGAATACGACCATGTCCTTGGCGACCGCGCGGGCGACCTCCGCCCCGTAGTGCTCCTCGACAAGGGCCAGGGACAGGTCGATCCCGGCGGTGACACCGGCGGACGTCATCATCTTCCCGTCGCGCACGAAGATGGCGTCCGGCTCGACGCGCACCGACGGGTACCGCAGGCCCAGTTCACGCGTCTGCCGCCAGTGGGTCGCCGCCCGCCGGCCGTCCAGGAGCCCGGCCGCGGCCAGCAGGAAGGCTCCCGTGCACACCGACGCCGTGCATCGGGCCCTGCCGCTCAGTCCCCGTACGGCGTCCAGCAGCGCGTCGTCCTTGACCAGCGTCTCCCATTCCGGGCCGCCCGGGATCACCAGGACGTCGCAGGTCTCGTGCACGTCGTCGACCGACAGGTCGGCGGCGAGACGCGTCCCGGCGGCGGTGACCACATCCGCCCCGTCCTCGGACGCGACCTGAACCCGGTATTCCCCACCCCAGTCGTTCGCAGAGGCGAAGACCTCGATGGGGCCCGTCACGTCGAGCAGGCGTACCCCCGGGAAGACGAACACCGTCACCGTGAGCGGACCCGCTCCAGGGTGCTTCTGATACATGGGGTACCTCCCGGCTGTGCGCCGCGCGGACTCTGGACGACGCGACGCGAGACGAGCCGCCGGCCGGCGGACCACGGCTGTTCCTGACGGGGAACCCCCGTCATCGATCTTGCTCAAAGGTCATTCCGCAGACCCGCCGCCGGCCCATCACCGGGCCAGGACTGCGCGTGACAGGGCCGAAGAGAACCCGACGCGATCGCTCAACGTCACCCGGCGCAACCAGGGAACCCAGTTCGATCGCGGCGGGACTGTCGCTCCCCGGTCTTCCGCCCGTCATTCTGCGCCCGCCCCGCACACCGATGCCACGACCTGCTTGCTCCCTGGTGGTAGGCCGTACCTCCCAGACAGCCCGGCCCTGCTGTGCCTCCGCACAGGGGGATGGTGACCGCACTGCGCAGAGCGCACTCGCCAGAGTCGGTCAGCAAGGTCAAAGCGGCCCTCCTCACGCGCCCGGATCCTTGGCCGCCTCACCGGCTCGCCCGGACGGCAGACGCGGTCCGGCCCGGACTCGCTGGGAAGTGGGCACCCAGCAGTACGAGGCAGTCGGCCCACAGCGGACCGAGCTGCGCCGTGTCGTTGTGGAGCTTGGCGAACAGCCGGCCCTCAAGCTGTGCCATCGGCGGCCACGCAGGTGTCCGAGACGTGCACCTGGCCCCGCTGCTGGGCATCGGCAACCACCGACTCGACCACGGCCAGCTGTGCTTCGAACATCTCCCGCAGACGTACGCAGACGGCGTCGGTCAAACTGCCCGTGGCCAGCGCGACGTTGGCGAACAGGGAGCCGGAGAGCCCGCACGGTCGCAGGCCAGGACCGTCACACCCGCTGCGGCCCCATCATGGCGACGCCGAGGCGGCAGCAGGCCGACATCTACAGCCTCCTCAGCACGCGTGCTCCGGGTGCGGGCCGCGCGGCCCCCTGGGCCGAGGGCTCGGGGCGGGACCGGCTGGTGCTTCAATGGCCTGCGGCGCGCCGGGCCGGGGAGGGTCCGGGCGAAGGGGAGGGGCTGCATGATGCGCAGGGTGGGCCAGTTGCTGGCCGGCGCGGTTCTGTTGGTCGCCGCTGCCGGATGCGGTGGCGACTCCGACAACGACAAAGGCGGGGGCGTGCCGTACGGGGCGCAGACGTGCTCGGACTATGTGGGGCGCCTGAGCGACGGTGAACGCTGGGACGCGGCCGAGGAACTGCTGATTCAGGCCAAGGGCATCGACGGCACCGACGGCGACCGTTCCCCGGCGACGAGCAGCATCGAGGCGTTCGAGCAGGCGCTGGGCGAGACGTGCGACCGGGGTTCCAGCGATGATCTGTTGGCCACGGTGGCTGACGAGCTGTACGCCTCGAATGCGGCGTTCTACAGCTACTGAGACGTGAGCAGCGCCCGTGACACTCGTCCGCGGTCGTCTCCGGATCGAAGCCGACGACCCGAGTGAACACGGCATTCAGCACATGCTCGCTGAGCTACCGCACCGGCTCATTCACCGTCATTTTCCTCCGCCATCAGCTCGTCCAGCCGGTCCCGCAGCCCTTTCACCGCGGCCACCCCGAGATCGGAGGCCCACGCGCCCCGGAGGCCGGCCCGGTCGACGCCCTCGACAACGCCTTGCAGAACGGCGAGGGACAGGCCGGCCCACTGCTCGGCGCTCAGGTAGTCCGGTGGTGACACCGAGATGTGTGCGGGCTCTTCTGTCGTATGCGGCATGGTCGATCCTTCGTCTCCGGGGCGGGGGGGGGCAGGTCCGTCCGCGGCTCACTGTGCACTGGGACCCTGACCGCGCGATGTGAGATGGTCCGCGAGTGACCGACAACACTCGTGCGGCAACGGCCTCTCAACGACCGGAGGGCCGAGCGGCGTCCGCCCTGCGCTTCGCGACGGAACTCCTGGCGTGGGTGGCCACCCCCTGGGCCTTGGCCGACCACTCATGGCTGCTCGCCGTCGGGTCCGTGGTCGTTCTGATCGGCCTCCCTACGATCTTCTCGACCCCCGGGGACAAGGCCAACGTGATCATCTCGGTCCCGGGCTGGGCCACGATCCTGCTGGTGCTGCTCCAGTTGGTCGCGGCCGTGGTCTCCTCGTGGGTGGCGTGGCCGCCTGGACCCGCGGTCTGTGTGACCCTGCTGGCCGCCGTCACCCTGGTCACCGAGCGTCGGCGCTGGTGGTGGCTGCTGTCCGCCGATCGACTCGCCCACTGATCGACCCTCAAGAGCATGATCGCCTACGCAGTGCCGGCTGACGCGAGCAACACCTGCGACGCCGTTCGACGAGGCCCAGGCGCCAGGCCCGTCGGACCGTCGTCCGCGGCGCGTCGGACGCGGTGTTCGGCGCCGGGCACCGTCTTCCGCAGGCGGTTCGGAACGAACGCGCCATGGAACCCGGCCGCGGAGAGCCCGGGGGACTGAGCGTCCCGCCCCAAGTACCGCCTCGCACGCTTGCTCCGGCCGCCGGGTTGCCGTTCCGTCGCCCTCACTGCCTCTGCCCGCCGAGCAAGATGCGCGCGGCGTGTGTGCGATGCCGCACGCCTCCTGATCGAACTTCACCAGGGCCGTTCGCCCCGTGCTCCGAGGTCGTCGAGCGCGGCTCCGGCACCCTGCATGGCGTCGTCCGGTACGCCGTCGACCCGGACGACGCCCGACGCCTGTGGACCCTGTCGCAGGAACTGCTCGCACCCACCCGCTGAGAGGACCCACCACCCGCTGAGAGGACCCACCACCCGCTGAGAGGACCCACCACCCGCTGAGAGGACCCACCGGCCGACACCGCGGGCGCCCTTACGTGGTGCTCGCCCGGATCTGAAACCGTCAACTGAGTTCCGGTACGCGACCTCTACCGCTGCGGCTGTGTGCGGAGCCCGTCGAGGATGAGCGCGAGCATGCGGGGTGACCGGTCTTCGGGACCGGACGCGGCGCGCCACAGTGCGCCGGTGAGCTGGAGGAAGTCGCCGGGGTCGGCGTCCGTGCGGATGCTTCCGTCCTTCTTGCCGGCGTCGAGGAGCTCGGTGATCGCGGCGATGACCGGCTCGTAGCTCTGCTCGCTGATCGCCTGGTGCGCGCCGGGGCTGAGCGCGTCGCCGAGGCCGTGCTTCCGGCGCATCGCTTCGACGAGGTCGGTCGTCCAGTGGCGGAGCGCTTCGAGGGGCGGCATCTCGGCGAGCAGCCCCGGCACGCTGCCGACGATGCGGGTGACCTCGTCCTGGTAGACGGCGAGGGCGAGCGCTTCGCGGGTGGGGAAGTTGCGGTACAGGGTGCCCGGGCCGACGCCGGCGCGCTGGGCGATCTGGTTCATCGACGCGCTGCCGTCCTCCGCGAGCGCTTCGCGGGCGGCCTGGAGGATGCGCGCCCTGTTCTCACGAGCGTCTGAACGGACCACGGGACCTCACCTTGCTAAGCGGAGAGTTCTCCACTACGTTATGCGGAGACCTCTCCACTTACTTTAGAGGAGCATCATGCGGTACCTCAAGCTGGGCACCACCGGCCTGGACGTGTCGCCGATCGCGATCGGCGCGATGACCTACGGCGAGCCCGACCGGGGCCACCCCGTCTGGTCGAAGGGCGAGGAGGAGGCGCGTCCGCTCATCAAGCACGCGCTGGAGGCGGGGATCAACTTCTTCGACACAGCGAACATGTACTCGAACGGGTCCAGCGAGGAGATCCTGGGCCGCGCGCTCAAGGACTTCGCCGACCGCGACGCCGTGGTGATCGCCACGAAGCTGCGCCATCCGATGCGGTTGGGGCCGAACGGACGGGGGCTGTCGCGTAAGGCGATCATGACCGAGGTCGACCATTCGCTGCGCCGCCTCGGTACCGACTACATCGACCTCTACCAGATTCACCGCAACGACCACGCGACCCCGTGGGAGGAGACGCTGGAGGCACTCAGCGACCTCGTGAAGTGCGGCAAAGTCCGCTACCTCGGCGCCTCGTCCATGCACGCCTGGGAGTTCGCGAAGGCGCTGCACCTGCAGAAGCAGCACGGCTGGGTGCGATTCGTGTCGATGCAGAACCACTACAACCTGCTCGCCCGTGAGGAGGAGCGGGAGATGATCCCGCTGTGCCTGGACGAGGGTGTCGGCACCCTCATCTGGTCCCCGTTGGCCCGTGGCCGCCTCGCCCGCGCGTGGGACGACGCCCGCTCGACGGCGCGCTCCGAGACGGACGGCGCCTACGCGGACCTGCTCTACTCGCCCGAGCAGGAGGCATCCAACCGCGCGATCATCGACGCGGTCGGCCAGGTGGCGGACGCTCACGGCGTCAGCCGTGCACAGGTCGCGCTCGCCTGGCTGCGCCGCCGGCCGGTCGTCACCGCGCCGCTGGTCGGCGCCGGCTCGATCCGGCAGATCGACGAGGCCGTGGCCTCCCTGGACCTCGAACTCACCGACGACGAGGTGCGCGCCCTGGAGTCGCCGTACACGCCGCGGTACGACTGGCAGGGCGTCTCGGACGAGGCCGAACTGGAGGCCATCCGCCGGCGCGTCCCCGGCATGGCCCTGTCGTGAACCCCATCGTCCGCACCGGCCCGGCCGCCCGCGCCGGAGCCCTCCTCATCCTGCTCGGCCCGCTCCTGTCCTGGCTCGCCGAGTTCGTCACCGCCGCGGCCTGGCGGGACCCGCCGTACTCGCCCTTCCACGACTGGGTCAGCCACCTCGGCCTGACCGGCCCGCGCCAGATTGCGTTCGGACAGGTCGCCAACTCCCCCCTCGGCGCGGTCATGGACACCGGCTGGGTGATCTACGGCATCCTCCTGATCGTCGGCGCGTTCCTCGTGTTCGACCCACGCGAGGGAACCCGCCCGATCAGCATCCTGATCCTCGCCGTCCTCGCCGGCGTCGGGGTCTCGCTCGTCGGCGTCTTCCAGGGTTCCGACGCCAACGTCGACAACGGCCTGATCGTCTTCCACACCCTCGGCGCTCAGGGAGTCATGCTCGCCGGCAACATCATGGCGATCGCCGTCGGAGCCGGCGGAGCACGCATCGGCCTCCCGAGGAGCCGGTCGATCGCGAGCATCGCACTCGGCACCGTCGGACTGATCGCGTTCCCCTTCTTCATGGCCGACGTGTTCACCGGCTGGATGTGGAACATCGGCATGTTCGAGCGCGCCGTGATCTACCCGATCATGATCGGCCACGCCCTCCTCGGAAGCAGCCTGGCCGCCCAGCGACGTCATGCGACGTGCCCGCCGGCACCGCTCGAAGCACACGTCTCGAACTGAGGAGACACAGATGACACCGGTACTGGTCACCGGAGGCACAGGATTCATCGGCAGCTGGTGCGTCCTGACCCTGCTCGACGCCGGGCACACCGTACGCACCACGGTCCGCGACCTGCGGCGCGAGCCGGCTCTGCGCTCCTGGCTTCACGCAGCCCAGCCGTTCGAAGACGACCGCCTCACGGTCGTACGCGCCGACCTGGAGCACCTCGGCGGCTGGGACGAGGCCGTCGCCGACTGCGATGCCGTCCTCCACGTCGCCTCGCCGACCCTGCGCAGTACACCGGCGAACGACGACGAGATGGTGGTCCCGGCGCGCGAAGGCGTCCTGCGGGTGCTGCGCGCCTCCCGCGACGCCGGCGTGCGCCGCGTCGTCCTGACGAGCGCCTTCGGAGCCGTCGGGATCGGGCATCCCCCGCGCTCCACCCCGTTCACCGAGGAGGACTGGACCGACATCGACAACGACATCCCGCCCTACCAGCGGTCCAAAACACTCGCGGAGCGCGCCGCCTGGCAGTTCATCGAAGACGAAGGCGGTGGCCTGGAACTCGCGGCGATTCATCCCGTGGGTGTCTTCGGACCACTGCTCGGCCCGGACGACCCACCGTCCCTGCGCCTTGTGCGCAGAATGCTCGAAGGACGGATTCCTGCGTGCCCTCCCTTCGGGATGGGTTACGTCGACGTGCGCGACGTGGCGGACCTGCATCTGCGTGCGATGACCGATCCGGCAGCCGCCGGCGAGCGCTTCCTCGCCGTCGCGGGGCACAGCCTGCGCCTCGTCGACATCGCCCGCATTCTCCGTGACCGCCTGGGCGAGCGCGCTGCGAAGGCCCCGACCCGTGAACTGCCCGTGTGGCTCACTCGCGCGCTGGGCGCCGTGAACCCCGAACTGCGACTGCTGCGGCACCAGCTGGGCCGGGATCTCCACGCCACAAGCGCCAAGGCGGAACGCCTCCTGGGGTGGCGGCCGCGTCCCATCGAGGACACCATCGCCGAGACCGCCGAAAGCCTCCTCGCCCACGGCATCGGGAAATGACCGGCTCGTCCTTGGACAGTGCCCAAGGGGTAGGGAGGGGCGGCCTACTGGAGCGGGGCAGCCACCGGCGGGGCGGTCATGGACAGGGCGGGCGTCTTCAGCCTGCAGCACAGGACGGCGGCGGTCCGGTCACCGCGCATCCCGAGCGGATCCAGCGTTCTCCCTGTCGGTGTGATCTTGATGGTTGGCAGCCCTGGCACCTCGCCACCGGGGACGGCCGGTTGTTACTCTTCCCGATCATGCGAGCCCTGTTCCCAGGATCCTTCGACCCGGTCACTCAAGGGCACCAGGATGTACTCCGGCGCGCTGCCCTCCTGTTCGACGAGGTCGTCGTGTGCGTGATGTTCAATCCGAACAAGACCGGCCGCTTGCCCATCACGGAACGGCTGGACCGGCTCCGCGCGGCAGCAACCGACTTGGACAACGTCACGGTCGACTCCCACACCGGCGGCCTCCTGGTCGACTACTGCCGCCGGGTAGGAATCGATGTCGTCATCCGCGGAGTCCGCGGCGTTCGCGACCTGGACCACGAAATGCCGATGGCTCGGATGAACCACGAACTGGCCGGAGTCGAAACGTTCTTCATCGCCGCAGACCCCACCCTGGCCCACATCTCCTCCACCCTCGTCACCACGATGAGTCAATAGGACCGTGTCCCGGTTGATCCTTCGAGCGAGCTTCTTCCAGCAGCCGGTCAGCCAGGTGCAGCGTCAGGGCGATGACAGCCCGCAGCGGCCCCAGTGAGCAGCCGCCGGCCGGCTGCGCCAACGCATCCGCCGGGGCGTTCTGCGGAACCCACGATGCCAGGGGGGTGGTGTAGGCGCTGTCAGCGGGATCAGCTTGGATACGGCTGTGTCTGTCTATCAAGTCGTCCGTCAGCTGCCGGACATCTCGATCGTTCGCGACCGCTCTCGTGCCATGGCTGTCCTCGACGCCATCATGAGTCCGGACTGGGAGTCCCGGTTCTACTCGTTCGACGCCCGGTGGTCGCCGACCGAGGAGATGGCCTCCATGCGAGACGGGTGTGGCAATGACTACTCGATCGTCTTCTCGCAGGCGGGTGCGTATGCCCGCGGTTTCGATCACGAGTCGCCGATGAGCCCGTATCGGGTCACGCCTCCAGTTCCGTGGCCAGGTCTGTTCGACGGAGTGCCGGAGGTGTTCGCCCACAACATCGTGGAGCCGGCGTTCAGCGGACACGACGGGATACCGCGGGTGACCGTGTGCTTCTGGCGTCAGCAGGCGGACTCCGAATGGAGGGCCGGAGCCATCGAGCCCCTGCCTGCGGGCGTGGAGGACGACGGCAGCCCGGAGTGGCTGTTTGACGTCTTGGTGGACGGTCGCCCCGAGGCCTATCAGCAGTTCGCGGAGGAGTGCTACGAGGTCACCACGGACATCGAGGCCATCCGCCACGTTTATGCGCTGCGGCCTCTCACTCAGAGAGTCGTATCGGCGTTGAATCCGGAAGTCGAGCTCGTTGACCTCGCCGAGGATCTGGCACAGATCGGATACCCCGTTCCGGAACCGGAAGCCACCCCCGAAACCGCATGATCAGGGGACAGCCCCGTTTCGCGCCTCACCAATTGGCAGCAGCGACGTGGTGGCCGGGGTACCGAGCCGGCGCGGTGCTCCCGGCATCGTAGGGGCCGCCTCGGACGTCCGCGGGGCCGGCCGGCGTCCTCCGGCCGGCGCGCGATCCCCCCGGGCACGGGCCGAAGGCACCCCGCCCGCGCGCCACCGTGCGGTGTCCCCTGCCTGACCTGCACCCCGTCCGCCCGACCACCTCGTCCGGAGCGGGGTCGATGGCGGTGTCCCGACCTCAGTGACGTCGATGTCCCCGGTGTGGACGCCGGTGTGGACGGTGGCGATGCCGTCTTGGAACTGGTGGTGCTGCACGGGCACAAGCTCGTGCCCTTGCTCGGTCTGATCGCTCATGGGGTGTTGCCGGGGGAGCGGTGACGCCGTCAGGGCTTGATCCAGACGAGGAACCTGCCCTTCTCCAGGATCCGATGGGGCGGCCTGGGTCACTCACTCGTGAGGTGGTCTGCCTCGAAGATCTGCGGGTTGGCCCGGTCGGCGTAACGCGTGTTCAGGGGCTCGCCAACCAGCCCGTGAACCAGGTGCGAAAGCCGGGGCTCACCGGGACGAAGCCACCCCAGTCGGGATCGATCTGCCAGACCTGGCCGGCTCGTGGACCGTTCAGGATCAGCCGTGTGAAGATGCCGCAGCCCTGTTCGGCCAACATGAGCGTGCCCCGGGTCAGTGCATCGGCCGCTGCGTCGATCCGACCGGGCCGAGGTGCGGTGAGAGGGAACGGCTCAGCGAGTCGGCCCGGCAGCCGGTCTTCCCACCACTCGGCGTCCACGGCCCACTCTTCGTCGGCCTCGGGGCGGGCGACGGTCAACGGCACCAACCCATGGCCGGGGCCGGCGGGGCCGTTGCCCACCTCTGCGACGAAAGACCGGTACTCCACCGGCAGATCGATGCCATGCGATTCCTCGAACGCTCGGATCTCCGCCTCCGGCAACCGAGCCGCCAACTTGTACCGGTGCGTGTCCGCACCGAAGCGCACCAGCCCCGGATCCCCTGCTGCCATCTCCCGTATCCGTGCGCGTACGGCGTTCCCGTCCCAACTGTCCATGCAGCGACCGTAACAAGGCGCCCGACCGGTGGCCGAGCGCGAGCAACCGGCTCTGGCTCGGAGCGTGATGCGTCGGCGACGCCTCAGCCCGTGAAGGAATCTTGGTTCGCGACCTCCCGCCCTCACCGGGGGAGGGTGCCTCAGCCGGTGAAGGCCTGCCCGTACCGGGACGCGGCGCGCGAGGCCTGGCCGCTGCCCGGACCGGTCGGGCACGACCTGGAGTGCTTAGACGTCACGGTCGAGGGAGTGGATGCCGGCGAGCTTGTCGGGGTTGGTGACCGAGAAAATGCCGGTGACGTGCTCGCCGTCCAGGGCGAGGTCCACCACCACGACGGCAAGCGGGCTCCCGCCGGAGAAGACGAGGACGCCGGGGTCACCGGCCACCAACCGGTACCGGACGTCGACGCCTTCGGGGGGCAGGGCACGGGCAACCGCCGTGAACACGGCAGCGACTCGGTCTCGGCCGTGCACCGGCCGGAGGCTGACCGCGGGACCCTTGCCGCCGCCGTCGGTCCACAGGGTCACGTCTGGTGCCAGTACTTCGAGGAGAGCCCGCAGGTCCCCGCCCAGGGCGGCTTCGGCGAAGCGTTCGGTGACCCGGGCATGCTGGTCTCGCCGGGGCCGGTGACGCGGGCGACGGGCCTGGACGTGGCGGCGGGCGCGGGTGGCGAGTTGGCGCACCGCAGCGGGCGAGCGGCCCAAGATCTGCGCGATCTCCGGGTGGGCGAAGCCGAACACCTCGTGCAGGACGAACACGGCGCGCTCCAGCGGCGAGAGCGTTTCGAGAACGACGAGGACGGCCATCGACAGTGCCTCGGCGCGTTCGGCACCGTCGGCCGCGTCGTCCTGCGAGACGAGCAACGGCTCAGGCAGCCAGGGGCCCGAGTACGTCTCCTGGCGGCGGCTCAAGTGGGCGCGGCGGGCAAGAGCCTGGTTGACCGCGATGCGTGTGAGGTAGGCACGGGCATTGTCGACGGGCTTGACATCGGGATTGCGGTGGCGGGCGGCCCAGGCCAGCCACACCTCCTGGAGCGCGTCCTCGGTGTCAGTGACGCTGCCCAGCATGTTGTAGATCACCGAGAACAGCAGCTCGCGGTGGTCGAGGAACTGTTCGGTGACGGTGTCCTCGGCCGGATGCCACGACGGTGTACGAGCCATGTGCTCCTCCTCTGCCCCGGAATGTTCTCCGACCGAAGAGATGCGCCGCGTCGTAAGTGTGACACCGGGCGGCCGGTTGTGAGCCACGCCACGGTTACGGGCGCTGATGTCACAGGGATCGGCGCGAGCCCGCTCTGTGGTGTCGTCGGGGAGGAAGGGCCTCCGCGATGTCCACAGGGAGGGCTTCACCATGCGCACTCGGATTCACGGTGCCCGTGTGTTCGATGGGGAACACATCCGGGGGATCACCGATGTGGTCGTGGAGGATTCGATGGTGGCCGCGGTCGGCACCGGGGCGGGTGGCCGGGCCGACATCGAGATCGACGGGCGGGGCGGAACACTGCTGCCGGGGCTGATCGACGCGCACACCCACGTGTTCGACGGCAGTCTCGCCGAGGCCCTGCGGTACGGGGTCACCACCGAGATCGACATGTTCTGCCTGCCCCGCCCGCTGGCCCGGCACCGGCGGCTCGCGGCTGTCCGGGACGACGTGACCGACCTGCGCAGCGCGGGCACGATCGCCACGGCGCCGGGCGGGCACCCGACGCAGCTGATCGCGGCGCTGACCGGCACAGTGCTCGACCCGGGCGACGTAACGGAGATCGACACTGTCACCGACCCGGCGCAGGCCCCGGCGTTCGTCGAGGCCCGGATCGCTGAGGGCTCCGACTTCCTGAAGATCGTCATCGACGACGGCACGGTGCAGGGCACCGATCTGCCCGCCGTGACTCCGGAGGCCGCCGCCGCCCTCACGGCGGCGGCGCACGATGCCGGTCTGCGGGTCGTCGCCCACGCGATCACCGCTTCGGAGGTGGCCATCGCGCTCGACGCGGGCGTCGACGGCCTCGCCCATGTGTGGGCCGATGTCGCGCCGGACGATCCGGCATCCCGCGGGCTTGCCCGACGCGTGCGCCGCCAGGGCGTGTTCGTCGTGACCACGCTCGCCTACTTCGAGGCGATCGACGGACCGCACCCCGACGCCGCCGCCGGCTGTGCGCGCCCAGGCCACTACGCCAACGCCGTCGGGGCGCTGCGGGCGTTGCACCAGGCGGGCGTCCCGCTGCTCGCCGGGACCGACGCCACCCCGTTCGCGCCCGCCCACGGCGCGGGTCTCCACCGCGAGCTGGTTCTGCTGACCGGGGCCGGTGGCCTGCGCGCCGAAGAGGCACTGGTCGCGGCCACGAGCGCGGTGGCGGATCGGTTCGGCCTGTGCGATCGAGGCCGCATCGCGCCGGGACTGCGCGCGGACCTGCTTCTCGTGAACGGCGATCCGACGCAGGACGTGTCGGTCCTGGGAAACGTAACTGCTGTCTGGCGGCGCGGTGTCCAACAGGCCCGTTGACTCCCTTGCTTGAGGAAGGACGAACACCCCATGTCGTACGACCGTTTCGTGCTACTCGGTGCCAACGAGGCACGGCCGGGCCGCGTGCTGCTGCCGCCCGCCTTCGCTGTAAAGGCCACGACGGCCGATACCGAAGGCCGCTTCTCGCTGCTCGAAGTCGTCCTTGGCCAGCCGATTCCCTGTCACACCCACCATCTCGCGGACGAGAGTGTCTACGTACTGGAGGGTGAGTTGCTGGTGACTGTCGGGGAGCGCACCCACTCGCTCGGGCCGGGACAGTTCACGCTGCTCCCCCGCGGCACGCCCCAAGCCCTGCGCCCCGGTGTCGGCGGCCCCCCACGCGTGCTGCAGATCTCATCGCCGGGCGGCTGGGAGTGTTTTGTCGAGGACATGGTCGAGGCCGGGCCCCAGCTCATGGTTGACGGTCGGCTCGACCCGGCCAGGCTCAACCGGATCGCTGACCGACATGGCATCAGATACGCGGACGGCGCGCGGCACAGGCAGGAGCCTGGTCCTCACGGCGGGCGGGTCTGAAGGCAGGGGTTGCAGCTTCTCGGAATGCGGTTCGCAGGCGGCGCCGGCCCGACATGAAGAGACGGACGCGTGAACCCGTTGGACCGGGCGTCCTCGGCGCCACCCCTGCGCGCCCCATCGGATCCTCCGGGTGCCGGCCCGAGCCCGGCGAGGCGCATGGCCGAATGACTTCGGCGCGTTCCGCTGGGTCGAGGCCGCGCATGATGCGTTCCCATGCACAGGCGCCGTCAGGAAGCCATTCGCCAATCGGTGCGGCGTAGGCGGGTGCGATGGCGATGATGCGGCGGCGGTCGGCGGGATCGGCCGTGCGCTGCGGGACGCCCGGCCGTGTCAGCTCGCTGACCATGAGGGCCGCCGAAATGGCCGTACGCGACCGCGGCCGACGCCTCGGCGGCCTGATCCTCATCGACGCGATCGGCCCCCCGGATCGAAGGCCACCAGGTCCACGCCCCCGGCTCCGGCGCCCGACGTCCCGCCGGAGCCCCGCAGCCCGAGCCGCCCGCCGGCGAGCGCGAACATGGAGCCCTTGCCGACCAGTTCGACGACCTCCGGATGGCTGGTGTCGACGTCTTCCAGGGGGGACGTCGAGGAAGGGCAGGCCGCTGTAGACGGGGTGGGCCCGGCTCACCACAGGGGCGGAACGCGCCGCCGGCGCCGACGAGGAGCCGGGTGCGGACGCTACGGCCGTGCGCCAGGGTGAGGAAGGGGCCGTCGGCGTCCTCCGCCACAGCGGTGATCCTGCCGTTCCACCGCACGGTGGCGTCCGGCGCACGTGGCCGGCTGTTCCGGTCCTAGCCGCTGTCCCTGACCCCGAGGATGTCGAGCATCGCCCGGGTTGCCGGGCTGGGGTTGAACCTGCTCCACACCAGGTACTCCACGCGGCGCGGCCCGCCGGACACCGGGACCAGCGCCAGCGCGGGGTTGTCAGCGGCATGCGTCCGGATGAACGCCGACGGCAGCAGGGCGACGCCGAGCCCGTGCTCGATCAGCCGGGTGATCAGCTCGACGACACCGGATTCATACGCCACCTCGCGGACCAGTCCCGCCGCGGCGAACGCCTGGTCGGACTGAGCCCGGGCGGGCGTCCCGGCCACGAAGTCCACGAACGTCTCCGCGGCGATGTCGTGCAGTGTGACCCCGGGTGCGCCCGCCAGCCGGTGACCGGTCGGTACCACCAGGACGTGCTCGTCGTGATCGAGCACCACGGCCTCCACACCCGAGGGCCGTTCGCTCTCCGGCAGGCCGAGGAAGGCGATGTCCAGATCGCCGTCGCGGATCGCCGCGGCCAGATCGTCGCTGCGTGCGGAACGGAGTGCGACCCGGACCTCCGGGTGCTGGGCGCGATACCGCTGGAGCAGTTCGGGCACGTCTATGGCGGCCGTCGTCACGATCACGCCGATCCGGAGCCGCCCCCGCACCACGCCGGTCGCTGCTGCGGCGTTGGCAGCCGCGCGGTCGGCGGCGGCCAGACACTCGCGCGCGCCGGTCACGAACGCCGCTCCCGCGCTGGTCAGCTCGACCCGGCGGCTGGTCCGGGCGAACAGCCTGACCCCGAGCTCCCGTTCCAGGCTCGCGATCCGGTGGCTGAGAGACGACTGCACCACGCAGCAGCGCTCCGCTGCGCGCGTGAAGTTGCGGGTTTCGGCGACGGCGACGACGTAGCGCATCTGCTGGAGGTCCACTCATCGATCGTCCTCGTTCATGGCTGGCATCGCAAGCATGTGTTGGATTCATGACGGACAACGCGGAGACTGCATCGCATGCATTCCTCGATCCGTCGGTCACCGGACCGTCGCCGAACCTCATCCGCCCATCAGGCGGCCACCGTCGCCCTGACCGCACTCGCTCCCGCGTCCTGGGGCACCACGTACGTCGTCACCACGGAACTGCTGCCCCCGGGCCATCCGCTGTTCGCCGGGCTGATGCGCGCCCTGCCCGCCGGTCTGCTCGGACTGGTGATCACCCGGATGCTGCCGCGCGGGGATTGGTGGTGGAAGGCCGCCGTCCTCGGTGTGCTCAACATCGGCGGCCTGCCCCTGCTGTTCGTGGCGGCCGAACGGCTCCCCGGCGGTGTCGCCGCCACTCTGAGCGCCGCCCAGCCGCTGCTGGTCGCGGCCCTGGGCATAGCGGTGCTCCACGACCGGCCCACGGCTTGGCGGCTGGCCTGGGGCGTCCTCGGAGTGCTCGGCGTCGGACTCGTCGTGCTCGGCCCGCAGGCCCGGCTGGACCCGGTCGGGGTACTGGCCGGTCTCGGCCACACGGCCACCATGGCCGGCGGGATCGTGCTCACCAAGCGTTGGGGCCGTCCGCCGGGGGCCGGTCCGCTGACCCTGGCCGGGTGGCAACTGACGGCCGGCGGCTTGCTGTTGCTCCCGCTCACCGTCGCGTTCGAGGGGGTGCCGCAGCGGATCGACGCCGGAGCGGCCGGCGGTTACCTGTGGCTCGGCAGCATGGGCGGGCTGATCGCCTACACCGTGTGGTTCCGCGGCATCGGGCAACTCCCGGTCGGCGCGTCCGCGCCGCTGGTGCTGCTGTCCCCGCTGGTCGCGGCCCTCATCGGCATCGCGCTCGGCGAGTCACTGAGCCTGCTCCAGACCCTGGGATTCGTCCTCGCCCTGGCCGCCCTGCTGGCCGCGCAGCTCAATGCCCCTGGTCTGCCCGGCCGCAGGGCGCGCGGGGGACCGGCAGTGACTCACATCCGAGAAGACCAGGTATCGGAAGGCCGACTGCGATGACGACAAGCTCGACGAAGACAACCTCGATGAAGACAGGCATGACGATCGCCGTGCTCGGCGCCACCGGCATGGTCGGCAGCCGGGTGAGCACCGAGGCCCGTGCTCGCGGGCACCGGGTCCTCGCTCTGTCCCGTAACCCCGCCGGCGACGATCCGGACGTGACGCCGATCGCGGTGGACGCGACCGACTACCACGCCTTGCACGATGCGCTGGCGGGCTCCGCCGCGCACCGGGCCGCGGACGCCGTCGTGCTGACCGTACGCACCGAACCGGCCGACCAGGACTTCCTGGTCGGCGCGACCCGCACGGTACTGGACATCACCGCACAGCTCGGGATACGCGTCCTCGTGGTCGGCGGCGCCGGCGCGCTGCGCAGCCCCGACGATCCCCATCTCCTGGTCGCCGACAACCCGGCGTACGTGCCCGCCGAAGTGCAGGCGGTCGCCGCCGCCGGGGTGGCACAGTTGCGGACCTGCCAGGCCCACGCCGGTGCCGACTGGGTCTACCTCAGTCCACCGGCCCTGTTGGAGGCCGGTGAACGGACTGGCCGCTACCGGCGCGGCACCGACACCCTGCTCACCGACGCCGACGGGCGGTCATGGATCAGCGCCGAGGACCTGGCCGTCGCCGTCCTCGACGAACTCGGAGCCCCCGGCCCCGAACGCCTCGTCACCGTCGTCCACAGCGACGCAGTCGCTGGATAGGTCGAACGCCCCGACCGGTACGGCTCGTCCAGCCGCGTCAAGCACAGCCCACTCCAGCCCCGCGTCGGGACAGCCGGTTCTGCAACCGCTCGAACGCCAGACGACCTGCGGCGACCCATACGACCAGTTCACCGTCCAGCCCGGTGCCCCACGGCAGCTGTGCGAGGGCCGCCGCCCAGATCCCGGGGAACGCCGGCCCCACTCAGCGTCGAGCAGCACCACCTCCCCCCCGTGGACGGTGACGACACGCCAGCTGGTCCTCCGCTCGGGGGGGCCAGTTCCTTGCCCGGCAGACCGCCTTCGGTGAACAGTGACGCGGGTACCGGCTCGCCGTCGCCGCGAGGGTCACGACGATGCCGAAGGCGGACGGGAACGGTCAACGAGAACCGGGGGCTGGTCGTCGGACGGAGGTCAGAGCGTCGTCCGGATCGCCTGGTCCATGAGACGTTGCAGATACAGCCCGCGCGCCGCGTCGAGTTCCGTCGGCTGGTTCGTGCGTACGGCGGTGGCGAAGCTGCGCCGCAGGATCGGCCAGCACTCCTCGTGGTCGATCTCGGCCGTGTCGTAGGTCAACGGGGCTTCGCGACCGAAGAGTTCGACCCGGGTGAGCGCGCGGTCGACGGCGACGGAACCGGACAGGGACGCCTGACTGACGGCCCCGTTCTCGTGCTCGCAGGTCAGCTCGATCCACCGGCGGGGGTCGCCGGAGCCGCGTATCGCGGTGATGGGCGAGACGGCGGTGTCCAGAAGGTCGAGCAGATGCGGGCCGAGATCCAGCAGCGCCCCGTGCTCAAGGCGCCATCCGGTCGCGAAGTCGCCGCCGAGGAACGCTCCGTGGAGGTAGCAGGAGCGGGCGCCGCTGACCTCGCGACTCCGCGCGGCGTCGAGGAAGGCGTCGGTGACCGGGTGGTAGCGCTTGGTGAGGACGAGTTGCGAGACCACGCCTGCGGCGAGCACCGCGTCGGCGACACGCTGCGCCGCGGGCAGATCCGGACCGAGAGGCTTCTCCAGCAGCAGCGCCTTCCCCCGCCGCGCCGCCGACGGCGCCAACTCGGCCTGCACGGCGGGGGGAACGGCGAACGCCACAGCCTCGCACCGGTCGAGGAGGTCGTCGAAGGAGGCGGCGACGTGTGCCCCGTAGGGTGCGGCAGTCTGCCGCGCGGCGTCGGGGCGGCGGGCCCACACCGCGGCGAGCCGGGTCTCCGGCCCGGCGGCGAGCATACGGGCGTGCATGGCCCGGGCCCAGGGGCCCGCGCCCACGAGGCCGACCTCGACGGGGCGGTCCGTCCAGGAGGCAGAGATGACGGTCACGGTCTTCCTGTCTGTACGAGAGTGCTGCGAGGGCGGGGTCCGGCTGCCCCCGCCGCTGGGGCGGGTCTGCGTGGGCGGCCCGTTCAGGCCGCGAGGGAGCCGAGCCGGGCGTCGGCCCGGCCGGGGGAGTAGAGGATCTCGACGACCATGGCGGCCGCCCCTATGACGCCCGCGTGATCGCCCAGGCGTGAGGTGACGACCTGGAGGTTGGCGGTGGCCCGGGGGAACGCGCGCTGGTAGAGCAGCTCCCGGACACCGGTCATGAACGGTGCCCCGGAGAGCTCGCCGGCGATCATGAGGACGCCGGGGTTGAGCAGGCTGACCACGGTCACCAGGACCTCGCCCGCTCTCCGCCCGGCCTCCCGGGCCAGCCGGACGGCGTCGGGATGCCCTTCGGCGAGCAGGCGCTTGACATCGGAGGCCGACTCGGCGTCGGTGCCGAGGGCGCTCAGGTCCCTCGCCAGCGCCCGGCCGCTGGCGACGGCACCCAGGCAGCCGTGGGAGCCGCACATGCACAGGACGTCGGACCGGTCGTGCAGGCGGATGTGGCCGATGTCGCCGGCGCCGCCGTCGATCCCGCGGTACACCTTGCCGTCCACGACGACGCCGGCGCCGATGCCGGTGGACACCTTCACGAGGACGAACGCCGTGCAGTCCCGGTGGTTGGCCTGCTGCTCGGCCAGCGCCATGAGGTTGGCGTCGTTGTCGACGAACACGGGAACGGGCCCGTCTTCCAGGCTCCCGCCGACGTGCTCGGCGTAGGCCCTCTGCAGGCGCTGCGGGATGGGGTACCGGTCCCAGCCGGGCATGATCGGCGGTTCGATGACCCGGCCCGTCTCCCACTCCACGGGACCGGGTACGGACAGCCCGATCCCGCAGACGTGCTCGGCGTCGACACCGGCGGCGGCGATGAGGTCCGGGAACCACCCGGCCAGTTGGTCCAGCACCACCTCCGGGCCCTCGGCGATGTCCAGCGGTCCGGTGTTCTCGGCGAGGATGGTGCCACCGAGATCGAGGACCGCGGCACGGGCGTACCTGGTCTCCAGGTCCACGGCGATGACCGAGGCGTGCTTGGGGTCGAAGACGATCCGCTGGGACGGGCGGCCTCCGGTGGAGGAACCCGTGACGTGCTTGAGCCATCCCGCCCGGTTGAGCAGGTCCAGTCGCTGGCCGACGGTCGAACGGGACAGCCCGGTGATCCGCTGGAGATCGGCGCGGGTGTTCGCGTGGCCGCCGCGGATGAGCTGCAGCAGCTCGCCCGCGCTGATCTGGCTCGGTGTCAGCATCGGTTCCCTCGTGGTGTCAGCTCTTGTCGGCACCGCTGGTCAGGCCCTCGGTGAGCAGCCGCTCGGCGGCGAAGAACAGGAGTACCACAGGGATCGTCAGGACCACCGATCCCGCCATCAGCACGGTCTTCGGCACCTCGACGCCGTTGGACAGCTGGGCCAGGCCCAGCGGCACGGTCCACTTGCCCGGGTCCGCGGCGAGGAAGAGCAGGGCGAACAGGAACTCGTTCCACGCGATCATGAAGACGTACAGCCCGGTGGCCATGAGGGAGGGCAGGGCCAGGGGCAGGACCACCTTGCGGACGGTCTGCAGCCGGCTGCACCCGTCGAGCGCCGCCGCCTCCTCGATCGAGGAGGGGATGGTGACGAGGTAGTTCTTCAGCATGTAGATGGCCACCGGCACGGTCTGGGCGACGTAGACGACGGCGAGGCCGAACAGGCTGGAGGACAGGTGCAGTCTGGCGAAGACGACGAACAGCGGGACGGCCAGCAAGGTCGCCGGGAACAGGTAGACGGCGAGGAAGAGGGCGCTGACCTGACGGTGACCGAAGAACTTCAGCCGGCTGATCGCATAGGCACCGGGCACCGCGGCCAGCATGGTCAGGGCGACGGTGCCGAGCGAGACCAGCGCGGAGTTGAGCAGGAACTTCAGGAAGCCCTGGCCGCCGTCGTCGGTGGAGCGCAGTACGTCGCGGTAGGTGGAGAGGGTGAAGTCCTTCGCCGACACCCACAGGGAGCCCGGGTCGAGCAGCAGCGCGTCGATGGGCTTCAGCGACAGCAGCAGCATGTAGTAGAAGGGCACCACCGTGATCACGGCGAGGAACGCGATGACCACCCAGCGCGCGACGCCGAAGAATCTCTCCTCGAACTGAGCCCGGCTCATCACGACTCCTCCTGGACCTTGTTGCCGAAGAACTTGAAGTAGAGGCCCATCAGGATCATGAGCGAGACGGCCAGGACCAGGGCCTGGGCGGCCGCGGCGCCCACGTCGTAACGGGCGGTGAGGAAGTCGTAGACCCGCACGGCCGCGACGTCGGTGCCGGCGCCACCGCCGGTCAGCAGGTACACATCGTCGAACTTGTTGAAGGTCAGGATGAAGCGCAGGACGCACAGCAGCGCGATGACCGGCATCAGCTGGGGCAGCAGGATGTGGCGGAAGCGCTGGGTGGTGGTCGCGCCGTCCACGAGGGCGGCCTCCTCCAGCCCGCCGGGCACCGCCTGGAGCCGGGCCAGGATGAACAGGAAGGCGAAGGGGAAGTACCGCCAGGTCTCGAAGGCGATGACGGTCAGCAGGGCCAGGGGCACGTCGAAGTGCAGGCCGAGCAGGTGCACTTCGTAGGAACGGGTGGACAGGAAGGCGATCGGGTCGTCCCAGCCGAACAGCCGGTGACCCCAGTTGTTGACCACGCCGTACTGCGGGCTGAGCGCCACCTCCCAGACGAAGGAGACCGCGACGACGGGAGCGACGTACGGCAGCAGCATCGCCGCGCGCAGCAGACCACGGCCGCGGAACGGCCTGCGCAGGGCGAGCGCGGCGACCAGGCCGAGGGCGACGGAGCCGAACGTGGCGCCGGCCGTGTACAGCAGGGTGGTGGTCAGGCTGGACCAGAAACCGGCCGAGCCGAACACCTGGTCGAAGTTGTCCAGGGTCCAGTTGCCGAACAGGCCCATGCCCTGGATGTCGACCAGCTTGGCGTGCTGGAACGCCAGCAGGACGGTCCACAGGATGGGCAGGATCACCACCACGAGGACCACGACGAAGGTGGGTGAGACGAACGCGAGGCCGGCCCGGTTGGCGCGGCGGCTCGCCGTCATGGGGCGGCGGGCGCGTTCGGCGGGCCGGTCCGTGGACCTGCCGCCGGTGTGCCGGCGCTGTGGTGTGCCGGCTGGGGCTGTTGTCATGAGGGGACCTTTGCGACGTGCAGGAGGGCGGCTACTGGAGGGACTTCTGCAGGGCGGTGACCTCGTCGTCGGCCTCGCCGGCCGCCGCGGAGGGGGAGATCTGCCCGCTGGTCATGGCGCCGATCGCCTTCGGCACGGGCAGTTCGCCGTTGGTGGCGCCGACGAGCGCGCCCTCGCCCTGGGTGATGCCCCAGCGCCGCATGTCGCTGACGCCGGCGGCGAGCTGGTTGAGCAGGCTCGCGGGGTACACCTTGTCGAAGGGCTGCTTGGTGTCGACGCCGATGCTGCTGTGGCGCCAGGCCTCCAGGTAGCGTCCGGGTTGCGCGGCGGTGCCGGTCCGGACGGGGATCTTGCCCTCGGGCGCCATGCCGAACCAGGACTCGTAGCCGGTGCCCATCATGTACTCGATGAACTCGCGGGAGGCCGCCGTCTCGGCGGTCTTGGTGGTCACCCATGAGGTGATCTCGCCGAACTGGGCGGGCCGGGCGGCGTCGGGGCCCTTCATCGCGGTGACGATGCCGCTGTTGCGCGACAGGTAACGCGGGTCGTCCTTGCACTGCGGGCAGCTGGGCAGGGCGTCCTTGCGCAGGCCGGCGAGTTCGTCCAGGAGGAACGAGGACCAGAGGATCGAGGAGGACTGGCCCGCGAAGTAGGTGGCGCGGGTGGAGTCCACGGTCTGGGTGCCCGGGGCGCCATAGGTGCGGGCCAGTTCGTCGTAGGTCTTGAACGCGGTCCGGCACTGCGGCGATTCGAGGGCGACCTGGTGCCGGCCGTCGACGAGCTGGCAGTCGTCGGCGAGCGCGATGCTCTCGAAGCTCTGCGAGGTGAAGGCGTCTCCCGGGTCGGTGGCCACGGAGACGCCATAGTGCCCCTTGCCGGTCAGCGCCTTGGCGCCGGCGACCGCCCGGGCGTAGGTGTCCGGAGCCTTGAGGTGTTTCTCGTCGAACTGGTCCTTGCGGTAGACCAGCAACTGCAGCCAGGCGTCGGACGGCACGCCGAGGCTCCGGCCGCCGTCCGAGGTGAGCCTCAGCGCGTTGGCGTTGAAGGTCTGGCGGCCCAGCCCGTCGATGATCTGCCGGGGTATGTCGGTGTTGAGCAGGCCGTTGCTGTACATCTGCCAGACCTGGCCCATGGGCGCGGCGCCGATGACGTCGGGCAGCGAGCCCGAGGCGGCGGCCGACATGATCAGCTGGGGCATCTGGCCCTCGTCGACCCCGACGAGATGCACCTTGATGCCGGTCCTCTTCTCGAACCCCTTGACGATCCTCTGCGTCACGGCGACGCGATCAGGGAGGTTCTCCTGTGACCAGACCGTGATCTCCCGGTCGGGTCTGCCCGGCCCTGTACTGCTGGCGCAGCCAGTGAGCAGCCCCAGGCCCAAGGCCGCCGTGATGCCCACCGCGATCGTCTTCGATCGCCGGCTCATGGTGTGCATTGCATGTCCTTGCTACGACTTCCGTCTGTTGAAGACGCATCACAGCATCACTTTTGCTGGTTGACAAGACATAAGCTCGGGATATTGTCGACGCAACCGCACTCGCAACCCCTTCCGGAGCCATCCGTGGAACGCGTCGTCCAATTCACCGGCCCCCGTCAGGTGGAGGTAACCGAGCAGGCCGGAGCCGCTCTGCCGCCCGGCCACCTGAGGGTCCGCACCCGCTACTCGGGCATCTCGGCCGGTACCGAACTCACCGCCTACCGCGGAACCAACCCGTACCTGACGCGGACCTGGGACCCCGGGGCCCGGCTCTTCCGCGACGGCGCGGCCGGCATCCAGTACCCCGTGGCCGGCTGGGGCTACTCCGAGGTCGGGGAGGTCGTCGAGGTCGCCCCCGACCTGACCGGGACCCCGGACCTGCCGCAGGCGGGCGACCTGGTGTGGGGCATCTGGGGCCACCGCAGCGAGGGCATCGTCCCCGCCGAGCGCATGATCGGTCACACCCTGCCCGCCGGACTGGAGCCGCTCGCCGGCGCCTTCGCCCGGGTCGGTGCCATCGCCTACAACGCCGTCCTGGCCGGCGACATCCACCTCGGCGAGGACGTCGCCGTCTTCGGCCAGGGCGTCATAGGACTGCTCACCACCCGCCTGGCCCAGCTCAACGGCGCCCGCGTCACCGCCGTCGACACCCTCGACGGCCGCCTCAAGACGGCCGAGCGCTACGGAGCCCGGCACACCCTCAACGCCCGCACCGACGAGGTCGCCGAACGCATCCGGGAAGCCACCGGGGGCCTCGGCGCCGACCTCGCCATCGAGATCAGCGGCGCCTACCCCGCCCTGCACACCGCGCTGCGGTCGGTCGCCGTCGGCGGCCGGGTGGTGGCCTCCGGCTTCTACCAGGGCGACGGCATCGGCCTGCGCCTCGGCGACGAGTTCCACCACAACCGCGTGCAGCTCATCTGCTCCCAGATCGGCGGCGTCCCGCCGCAGCTGTCCCACCGCTGGACCGTGGAGCGCCTCCAGCAGACCTTCCTGCGGCTGGTCGCCGAGGGCCAGGTGGACGTCACCTCCCTGGTCAGCCATGTCGTCCCGGTCGCCGACGCCGCCGATGCCTACGTGCTGCTCGACGAGCGCCCCGCCGAGGCGCTGCAGGTCGTGCTGGAATTCTGAACGCTTCGAAAGGCCCCTCATGCTCAAGACCGCGGCGCAGGAACAACTCCTGCCCGGAGACACCCTGCAGGCCAAGTGGGAGTTCGCCCAGGAGGCGGGCTACGACGCCATCGAACTGCGCGGCAAGGGCGACTTCCACTTCGCCTCCCGTCTCGACGAACTGAAGAAGGCCCGCAAGGACGGCGTGGTCATGCCCACCGTGTGCGTCGACATGCTGCACTTCCTCGGCGCCTTCGACGCGGACCTGCGCCGCGACGCCGTCGACCAGATGAAGTCGCAGCTCACCGTGATAGCGGAGATCGGCGGCCGGGGCGCCCAGACCCCGGCCTCGTACGGCATGTTCTCCCGCCGCCTGCCGCCCTTCGAACCCCCGCGCACCGAGGAGGAGGACCGCGAGGTCCTGCTCAGCGGCCTGACCGAACTCGGGGAACACGCCCGCAAGGAAGGTGTGACGCTCTTCCTGGAACCGCTGAACCGGTACGAGGACCACATGGTCAACCGGCTGGAGCAGGCCGCCGACCTGATCCGCGCCACCGGCCTGGACTCGATCAGGATCGGCATCGACAGCTACCACATGAACATCGAGGAGAGCGACCCCGCGGCGGCGATCCTCGCCCACGCCGACGTCATCGGCCACGCCCAGGTCTCCGACTCCAACCGCTTCCAGCCCGGAGCCGGCCACCTCGACTGGTCCGCCTGGCTCGGCGCCCTGCACACCATCGGGTACGACGGCCACCTCGCCCTCGAATGCCGGCTGACCGGCGACCCCGTCGAAGCCGTCCGGTCCGTCCCCGCGTTCCTCAAGAGGTCCGGCGCGTGAAGTCCCTCCTGGACCGACCCGCGCCCACCGCCACCGCAGACCTGACCCTGCGGCGCGGTGCGGCGCGGGTCCTCATCGACAACTGGACCGGCGCCTCGACCGTTCCTTCCCGCACCCTCTACCCCCACCAGTGGAGCTGGGACTCCGCCTTCATCGCCATCGGGCTGCGCCACCTCTCGGTCCGCCGCGCCCAGCAGGAGCTGGAGTCGCTGCTGTCCGCCCAGTGGGCCGACGGACGCATACCCCACATCGTCTTCAACCCCGCCGTACCGGACGACGCCTACTTCCCGAGCCCCGACTTCTGGCGCTCCTCCACCGCCGGCCGGCCGGCGGGCGCGCCGGCGTCACCCGAGACGTCCGGCATCGTCCAGCCACCGGTGCACGCCCTGGCGGCCTGGCTCGTGCACCGCGCCGACCCAGCGGAGTCCCGCCGGCGCGGCTTCCTCACCCGGGTCCGCCCCCGCCTCGCCGCCTGGCACGACTACCTCCTGGGCCACCGTGACCTCGGCGGTGGCGGACTGGCCGCCGTGGTCCACCCCTGGGAACCGGGCATGGACAACAGCCCCTGCTGGGACGGGGCGCTGCGACGCGTGGAACCGGCCGCTCCGGACGCCTTCCGCCGCGCCGACCTCAACCACGGCCATCCCGCCGACAGACCCACCGACCTGGACTACGGCCGCTACGTCCGCCTGGTCACCGACTACCGCGACGCCGGCTACGACGACCGCGCCGCCCGGCACGCCTTCGCGGTGGAAGACCCGTGCTTCAACGCCCTGTTGATCGTCAGCGAACGGGCTCTCGCGGCCATGGCACGGGAGACCGGCGCGGACGCCTCGGCGCACTCCGCCCGCGCCGACGCCCTCACCCGCCACCTGGTGACCCGGCTGTGGGACGACAACGCGGGCCTGTTCCGCGTCCGCGACCTGGCCACCGACACCCTGGTCGGAGAAGACTCCGTCACCGGCCTGGTACCGCTCCTGGCCCCCCACCTGCCGCCGCACGTCGTCAGCCGCCTCGTCGACACACTCACCGGGCCGCGCTTCGACGCACCGGCCACCCAACTGCTCCCGAGCTACGACCTGACCGGCCACGCCTTCGACGCCCAGCGATACTGGCGCGGCCCCGCCTGGTTCAACACCGCCTGGCTGATCCACCGTGGTCTGCGCACGCACGGCCGGGAGCAGGACGCCGAACGGCTGCGGCGGGGATTCCTCAGCGAGGCGGGACGGTCCGACTTCGCCGAGTACGTCGACCCGACCACCGGTGCGGCCCGTGGCGCCCGGCACTTCTCGTGGACCGCCGCGCTCACGCTCGACCTGCTGTGCGCCGACCCCAAGGAGCCCACCCCATGACCTCGGCCGACACCCTCGTCCAACTCGTGCGGGACGCCACCTTCGCCCGTGTCGACACCGCCGGGGCCATCCACGGCAGCCGCGGCACCGCACCCGACGGACTGTTCCTGCGCGACGGCCGCCACCTCAGCCGCTGGCACCTGACCGTCGACGGCACCGAACCCGTCGCCCTGGTGCCCGCCGACGCCACGACGGACGACACGGCCGTCTGCGTCCTGACCCCGAGAGGCACCCGGGACAACCCGCCCGCCTACACCGTCTTCCGCGAACAGACCCTCGGCGCCGGTGAGCTCACCGAACACCTGCGCCTGGTCAGCAACCGTCCCGAGCCGGTCACCGCCCGCGTGGAGATCACCGCTGACGCCGACTTCGCCGACCTGTTCGAACTACGCGCGGACGACCGCCACTACGCCAAGCCCGGTGCCCGCCGCGAGACCCGCGCCACCGACGACGGAGTGGTCTTCGACTACCACCGCGCCGACTGGCACTCCCGGACCATCGTCGTCAGCCACCCGGCCCCCACCGGTCACGACACCGTCCCGGACCTGCCCACCGCCCGCACGCTACGGTGGGACCTGCCACTCGCCGCGCACGGCGAGGCCGAACTGCGGGTGACCGTCCGCGCCCTGCCGCACGCACTGCCGGCCGGGGCTCCCGCCGTCGCGCGGCCGCAGCGTGGGACGACGGCGTCGGCCGACGACCTGACCCGCACCTGCGAGCGCGGCTTGGCCGACGTGGACCTGCTGACCATCGCGGTCACCGGCCTGGACGGAGAGGAGGTCGCCGTCCCCGCCGCCGGCATCCCGTGGTTCCTCACCCTCTTCGGCCGCGATTCACTGCTGACGTCGTACTTCCTGCTGTCCGAGCGGCCCGGGACGGCAGCCGCCACCCTGAGCGCCCTCGCGGCGACCCAGGGCCGTCACCACGACCCCGTCAGCGGCGAACAGCCCGGACGCATCGTCCACGAGACACGCCACGGCGAACTCGCGTACTTCCGGCAGATCCCCTACGGCCGCTACTACGGCGCCGTCGACGCCACTCCGCTCTTCCTCGTCCTGCTCCACGCCCACTACGAGACAACCGGCGACCCGGCCCTGGCCGTACGACTGGAACGGCACGCCCGAAGGGCCGTCGACTGGATGTTCACCGACGGCGGCCTGGACGAGCACGGCTACCTCGTCTACCGGCCCGACCCGAACGGTCTGGTCAACCAGAACTGGAAGGACTCGGCGGGTGCCATCTGCTTCACCGACGGCACCCAGGCCCTGGGACCCGTCGCCGTCTCGGAAGCCCAGGGTTACGCCTACGACGCCCTGATCCGCACCGCGGAACTGGCCGCCGCGGTCTGGCAGGACCCCTCCTACGCGGACCGCCTGCGCCAAGCCGCCGCGGGCCTGCGCACCCGCTTCGCCACCGACTTCTGGATGCCGGACACCGACTTCCCCGCGCTGGCACTGGACGGCCGGGGACGCCAGGTCGACGCCCTCGCCTCCGACGCCGGCCACCTCCTGTGGTCGGGAATCCTCGATCCGGCACGGGCCCGCCGGGTCGGACAGCGGCTGCTGGAGCCGGACTTCTTCTCCGGCTGGGCGATCCGGACGCTCGCCGCGGGCCAGAAGTCCTACCACCCGCTGTCGTACCACCGCGGCAGCGCCTGGCCGCACGACAACGCGGTCATCGTACTGGGCCTGGCCCGGTACGGACTGGCCGATCACGTCCGCACAGTCGTGGACGGCCTGGTGGCGGCGGCCGCCGCCCACGGCTACCGTCTGCCCGAGGTACTGGCCGGCTACGACCGTACGGCCACGGTCCGCCCGGTGCCCTACCCCCACTCGTGTTCCCCACAGGCCTGGGCCGCGGCGACCCCGCTCGCCCTGCGAACGGCACTACGAATGCTGTGAAGCCGGCAACTCCCCCCGGACGCCTGCCGCCCCGTGTGACGGCCGAGCCTGGGTGGCATGGGCAAGCCGATGTCCGGCCCCCGGCGGCGAGAGGTGGGCACACTCGCGTCGACCTCTGCGGTGGTGCACTTCGCCGGCGTCCGCGAGAGCCTTCGCCACGATGCCCCGCCACCCGCCGAGCGCCGGGGCCCCGGCGGTTCAGCAGGCGCACCGACTTGCGACAGCCGCTGTCCCGGGCGGCGCCGCCCGCGGCACAACGCCCC
Organism: Streptomyces sp. Ru62; assembly: GCF_002920615.1. GTDB lineage: Bacteria > Actinomycetota > Actinomycetes > Streptomycetales > Streptomycetaceae > Streptomyces. The sequence goes on along the minus strand of NZ_PQSU01000006.1, from coordinate 100,022 downwards.
AGGGCCGGGCGCAGCGGGAGCTGAGCGGGTGGGGGTGCGGCCGGCGGTGCGACTCCGCCATCGCGGTCGGCTACTGCGGTTCAAGGTCTGCCCGGTGCTCGGCGTCTGCCGATGATCCGCAGCCGCGCACCGGGGGAGCAAGGCCAGATCGGTCGAGGCGATCACGCTCGGGACCGAGTTGTGCACGATCCGGCACTGACGCCGTCTGTGATCGCTGCCGCACGCCACGTCTCCCTCAGTTGTCTCCAACGGATCCTCCAGCAACAAGCCCAGGGCGAGACAGTCGCCGCCTGGATCCGTGCTCGACGGCTGGAGGGCGCCCGCGGTGACCTGGCCGACCCCTCCCTGCGCGGTACGCCCATCTACGCCATAGCGGCACGCTGGGGCTTCCTCCGCGCTGACCTCCTCCACGCTCAACCCCGGCTTCACCCGCGGGTGCTATTCCCCCACTGTCCATGTCGGATCAGGCCAGACTCTGATCGCGGACGCGCGGCTTCGCCTCAACGGCGTTGACGAGTGGTGGAGCGCCTCCTGAGCGACCGTTCCGGCAGGATCTGGCTGCGGTGGGCACCAGCGCGGTCAGGTCCGTTGCGTGCGGCCGGACGTGGCCGCCGACCGACTCGACCTGGTCGTAACCGCCATCCGGCCCTCGCATCAGATGCGCCTCGCCATACCGCTGGTCGATGAGGAGTTGCTCCTCGTCGGCCCGCGGTCCTTGGCCCTCAACGCCCTCCACCTCGCGGTACGCCGCGGCGCGCCGGCCAACCCGGCTGGGCGGAGGCGGCGCCGCATCTACGTCATGGCGTGAGGGAGGTCAGGGTGCCCCCTTCGACCTTCAGGGCCGCGCCGGTGGTCGCCGAGGCACGGTCGGAACTGGTGAACAGGATCAGATCGGCGACCTCGGACGGCTGGATGAGCCGCTGGATCAGCGATGTCGGCCGGAACCGGGCGATGAACTCGCGCTGTGCGGCGTCGAAGGTCTCCGCCTCGGGGATGAGGGCGGTGATGTACTCCTCGATGCCTTCGGTGTGCGTGGGGCCCGGAAGCACCGAGTTGACGGTGACGCCGGTGCCGGCGGCGGCCTTGGCCAGGCCGCTGGCCACCGCCAGCAGGGCGGTCTTGGTCATGCCGTAGTGGACCATGTCGAGCGGTGTGTCGATGGCCGTCTCACTGGAGACGAAAACGATGCGGCCGAACCCGCGCTCCATCATCCCGGGCATGTACTGGCGCGCGAGCCGGACGCCGCTGAGGACGTTGACCTCGAAGAAGCGACGCCATTCCTCGTCCTGGATCTCCAGGACCGGGGTGGAGGCGAAGATGCCGGTGTTGTTCACCAGGACGTCAACCTCCGGCACCGCCTCCAGCAGTGCCTGTGCGCCCTCCGCGGTGGAGACGTCGGCGGCGACGGTGACGATGTCCGCGCCCGGCACCCGGAGGCGGATACCGTCGGCGGCCGCCTTGAGCCGGGCTTCGTCGCGCCCGTTGAGGACGGTGCGGGCCCCCGCCCGGGCGAAGGCTTCCGCGGTGGCCAGGCCGATCCCCAGCGTCGAGCCGGTGACCAGGGCGGTACGGCCGGCGAAGTCGATCTGCATGAGTCTTCCCTTGGGTGAAGCGGCGCCCGGACTGGCGCGCTTGGCGACGCATCCGATGAGACGGATCGTTCTCTCCGAGAATGAGACGGAACGTTCTCTCCTGTCAAGCACTTGCTGGAGAGAACGATCCGTCTCATAATGAGGGCGGTTCATTCCCGCTCACGCGACAGGAGGCTCCAGGTGCGACGACCGGCCGAGGAGACGCGACGGCACATCCTGGACGTAGCGGGCGACCTGTTCTACTCCCGCGGCGTCCGCGCCGTCGGCATGGACCTGGTGATCGGCACGGCAGGCGTCGCCAACGCGACGCTGTACCGCCAGTTCGCCAACAAGGACGAGCTGGTCACCGCCTACCTGGTCAACCGGAACGAGCACTGGTGGCAGCGCCTCCGCGAGGCGGCGGCAGCAGCACCCAGCCCCCGCGCCCGCATCAAAGCCCTGTTCGACCTCACCCGGCAGGACATGGCAGAGCCCGGCTACCGCGGCTGCGCCACACTGAACATCACCAGCGAGTTCCCCGACGCGGACCATCCCGCCCACGCCGCAGCCGTCGCCCACAAGACCGAGGTGCAGACCTGGCTCAGCGAACAGCTCCGCGCAGCAGGCGACGCGAACCCCGACGACACCGCCGGCAAGCTCCTGGTCATCCTCGACGGTGCCCAGGTCCTCGCGGCTGCGATGGCGACCGACACCCCAGGTGACCACATGATCCAGCTGGCGGAACAGCTCCTCGACGCGCGGCTGCCCGCACCTCTGTGACCGGATGACGACGGTCACTATCCCGGTGATGTGGGAGTGCCGTCTCGTCGTCGGCGGCCGCGACCGTCGATGACGGCCAGGCCCGGCTCCGCCACGTGCACGTCGCTGATCGGCTTCATGCCAGGCACCACGCGTCGCACCGCCCGAAGTTCTTCCCTCCTGGCGTGTTCACCCGACCGAGCAGGGCTGCCTCGCGGCGACGACGAAAGCGATGCGGCACCCGGGAAGGCCCCGAGAACTCGTAGGCACGCGGGAATGTTCGCCGGGCGGGGTGGTTGAACGACTCGTGATGGTGAAGGGAACAGTGTCCCCGGGCCTCATCCATTGCATGCGAGGACGATCGTTCGGCTGAAGCCTCGCATTGCCTTTCGCCGCGTAGGCGACCGCCCTTAACGATCACACCGCTTTGCGGGTTCGCCCCGGCCAGCACGTTGGCCGGGGCGCTCTCGTTTCAGTCCGATGTCCCACCCCGTCGGACCGGTTCGAGGGAAACGGAAGTTCGCGACCCGGCGTCTGATCTCCGCGAGAAGGTCGTCGGGTATGTGTGCCTACCGAAGTCCGGGGTCGAGTACCGGGACCCCTCGCGCAGCCGGGGTGCATACCACGCGTCGTGCCTCCCGACCGCCGCCGAGACGTTCAGCTGAAGTGGATGTCGCTGAGGTCGATGGAGACCATGACCTGATCGAGGACGGGATGGCCGTCGGCGTCGCGGCGGTAGGCCCGGCGCTTGGTGGGCAGGACGATGCCGTCCGCTTCCACGCAGTCGTAGACGTACTGAGCGGCCGGGAATCCGCCTGCGATGTCGACGTGATAGTCCTGTCGGCGCAGCAGCCGGTCGGGGCCGAAGTAGAAGTCCTGGTGGGTGCTGTGGCTGGCGATGTCGGGTGGGAACGTGGCGCGCAGTCCTCGCCAGAGTTCGTCTCCTTCCCGCCAGGGCTCGATCTCGGTGACCGTGAAGCCGGGCATGGCCAGCAGGAACGGCGTGGTGAGGTAGGTCCACAGGGCGTAGCCGTTGAAGTAGGCGCGGTCCAGCGGGTCCCAGGGCGTTTCCAGTGTGTGGCCGCTGAAGGATGCCCGCGGGTCCTCGCGAGCAGCCACCACTCGCCCGTCGAGCTTGTCGACGCTCACCCGTCCGGGCGTGAAGTCGGTTTTCTGGTCAGGAGCGCCGAAGGGCCTGACCGAGGCGTGCTCCTCGTGGAGTAGCACGGTCATTTCACGGGGTTCGGGATCCTGCGGCAGGCCCTTGGCGGCGAACAGGTGCCCTCCGCTGACAAGGGTGGCGCGCGCCTGGGCCAGGGAACGCCAGCGTGTGTTTCCGCCGTGGGCTTCGATCGCCGATGTGTTGTTCACGGCCGAGCGAGCGCGATGCGTCGTTCCGGCCGACTGCCCGGAGGCTGAAAGCCTGCGGTTCGGACGTATCCGTTGGAGTCCGCACATCCGCCTTGAGCTATTTCGATGCGGCGAGCGCTATTCGGGCTGAGCCGCCGCCACGGCTCAGGTGCACACCGAACGCGGATGTCGCCAGGCCCAGTACGGCGGCCAGGCCCCAGACGACCCGGAAGTCGTGAAGGGAGGCGGCACCGACGTGCGAGCCGACCACAGCGACCAGGACCGCGACGCCGACCGAGGTCGAGATCTGACGGACGGAGTTGACCAGCGCCGACCCGGTCGCCGCACGGTGCCCCGGAACGGCGTGCACACCGGCGGCCACCAGCGTGCCCAGGGCCAGACCGACGCCCGCACCGGTCAGCAACTGGCTGGGCAGCATCCCCCGCCAATAGTCCGGCGTGACGGAGGCGAAGCACGCGAACCACACCATGCCGCCGGCGAACAGCAAGCCGCCCGCGGCGACCAGCGGACCGTGTCCGAAGCGCTGCGCGGCGCGGGCGGTCAGGAGGGTCACGACCGGCACGAGGGCGGGGCCGGGGACGAGAGCGACACCGGTGCGCAGCGCGCTCCAGTGCCAGACGTCCTGGCACCACAGCACGTTGGACAGCAGCATGATCGCGAAGGCGACGCCGAAGACGAGGCTGCCCGCGTTCGCCGCTCCGAAGCGCGGCAGCCGCAGCAGGTCCAGTTCGAACAGCGGGTGGGGGTGTCGCAGGGACCTGAGGATGAATGCGGCGCCGCCGATCACGGCAACGGCCAGGAGCAGTACGGTCCCGCCGCTCGTCCAGCCCCAGTCGGGTGCCTGCACCAGCGCGCCGGACAGTGCTGTGACCGCAGAGATGAGCAGCAGGGCGCCGAGGAGGTCGGGCAGCGGCCCCGTCTCTCGCGTGGCCGGCTTCGGCAGGACCGATCGGCCGGCGGCGAGCGCCGCGATCCCGATGGGCAGGTTGACGGCGAAAACCCACCTCCAGTCCACCGCGGTCAGGAGTCCGCCGGCGACGGGCCCGGCGGCCGCGGCGAGTCCGCCGACCGCGGCCCAGTTGCGGGTGGCGTGGGTGCGGCGCTCGGCCGGCACCGTCGCCAGCAGCAGTGCCAGGGACGTCGGGATCTGGGCGGACGCTCCGACGGCCTGCACCACGCGGGTCACGACGAGGGTTTCCAGGTTCGGGGCCAGGGCGCAGCCCAATGACGCGAGGGTGAAGACGGCGATTCCGGTGAGGAAGACCGGCCGCTGGCCTATGCGGTCACCGGCACGCCCGGCAACGACCAGCAGAGCGGCGAAGGTGATCGCGTAGGCGTTGAGGACCCAGGACAGCGAACCGAGGCTCACGCCCCCGCCGCCCTCGGAGAAGGTCTCTCCCATGGCTGGAAGCGCGACGTTGACGATCAACAGATCGAGATTGGTCATGAAGACGGCCACCAGGACGACCGCGCCGGCCACGCCCGGCCGCTTTGAAAATCGAAGCATCTCAGTCATGTGGCAAGCCAAACACAGGTGAGTTTGGAAATCAAACCAGCCAGAGAGACAATGGGGTGGTGACCACGCGCATAGATCCCCAGGACATGACCGGACGCCCCTGCTCACTCGCCGCCGCCCTGCAGGTCATCGGTGACCGATGGGCTCTGCCGGCGATCCGCGAGGTCATGCTCGGCAACCATCGGTTCCGGCAGATCGCCAGGAACACCGGAGCCCCCTCAGACCGCCTGGCGGCACGCCTGAAGGCGCTGGTGGAGAGCGGTGTCCTCGAACGGCGCCCGCTGCCGGACGACGCACGCCACAACGGTTACTACCTGACGGAAGCGGGGCGCGATCTGGGGGGCATCACCCGTGAGCTCATCGGCTGGGGCGACCGCTGGGCCGTCACCACGCCGCCCAGCCGACTCCTCCACCGCGACCACGAACTCGTCACCCAGACGGTCTGCGAGACCTGCGGTGAGCGGGTCCATGGCGAGGACATCCACCGGGAGGAGCTCACCCCCGGCTGGGACCAGTCCGGCCCGGTGCAGTACGCGACGGCGAGCACATCTCATGAAGCCAGTCAGAGCTGAGCGCACTTCGGCCATCGGTGCGGTGCAGTGAGGGGCGATGACCGGATGGCGGTCAGCACTCCAGCAGGCGTAAGGCGTTTCACCGTGTTCTCAGCAGCAATCGGCCTCGCCCGGAAATCCTGAGCTCAACACTGGCCGAACTGCACGTGCGCAGGACTGCTTTCACCGCTTCCTCACGCCCGGTGGCCCGGTCGGTCGACGCACGCCGAAGCCTGCCGCGAGTTCCCGAGGCCGTCGCACGACCCACTCCATGATCCCCACGTGCCGGAATTTCGGTGGGCGGTCTCGTCTTCGGCCCATACCGTGCGACGTAGAACCAAGGAGGATGAGCTGGTGCGCCCAGTGCTGTTGGTGGATGTGGACGGACCGCTCAATCCGTATGCCGCAAAGCCGCACCGCCGGCCCGAGGGCTATCAGACGCACCGCCTGCTGACGCCTCGCTGGGAGGCCGCCGAGCGGCGGCGGCTGACGGAGTGGGGGCTGCCGAACGCGCCCGTGAAGCCGCTGCGGGTGTGGCTCAACCCGGATCACGGCCCGGCGCTGGATGCCCTTCCCTTCGACCTGGTGTGGGCGACGACGTGGGAGGAGGAAGCCAACGTTTTCATTGCGCCAGTTCTGGGGTTGCCCGAGCTGCCCTTCATTCCCTGGACCTCGCCGCGGACCCAGCCCGGCGGCGGTGTGTTCTGGAAGACGCCGGAGATCGTCGCGTGGGCGAAAGGCCGTGCGTTCGCTTGGATCGACGACGAGATCACACAGGCCGATCGTGCCTGGGTGGAGGAACACCACGACGGTCCCGCCCTACTGCACCGGATCGACCCCCGATGCGGCCTCGCCATCGATGACTTCGCCGCACTGACGGCATGGGCGACCGGCCTGGACTGACTTCACCGCCGGTCGGTAGCCGCCCCCGACGCCGTTCCGCACGAACATTGCGGGACGGCACAAGTAGCCGAGGGCGTCATGCGCGGTGATCAGTTCGTGGTTCTCCGTGGGGATGGCCGCCGGCGTGCGGGCGACCTCCTGGGCGTTGGCGACGTCCTCCCACGCATGCGGGTCCATGCCGCCGTGGACGTGCCTGCCGATGACGGCCTGGGGCAGCAGCCAGACCTCGTCGCCGCGCGAGCCGACGAACGCGTAGGGCTTCTCCTTCGGCACGGCCTCCTTCGCCCGGTCGAGGACGTTGAGGACGACCTTGTCGGCGCCGTGCTGCGGGCGCGCGCCGCTCTTGGCGTTGTCGGCACCGTGCTGGGTGCGCGCGCCGCTCTTGGCGTCGTCCGCGCGGACGTAGACCTTGCCGCTCTCGGGTTGAGGGTGACGTCGACATGCCCGCCGTCGGGCGAGGTCGCCCGGGAAGTGCCGAGTCGTTACCGTCCTGCCCTCCCTCCCGCAGCCGGGGAGAGCCCCGCCGCCCCCGCCCACGCGCGTGGCCGTCAGCCGGCTGCCAGCACCTCGACACCGAGCGTCCTGACCTGCTCGACGACCGTGTCGTGGGGGCCGGCATCGGTGATCAGACCGCTGACCTTCTCCCACGGCAGGACGCGGAACCGCGAGGCCGTACCGATCTTCTCCGACGAGGCGAGAATGTAGGTCTCCGCGGCCCGGGCGGCCAGGGCGCGTTTCATCGCGGCCTCCTCGGCGTCACCGGTGGTCAGACCGGCTTCGGGGTGGACGCCGGTGACGCCGAGGAAGCAGAGGTCGGCGGAGACGTTCTGTGCCGCCTCGACGGCCGCCGCACCGCAGGCGACCGCCGAGTGTTTGAAGAGGCGGCCACCGAGCAGGAAGAGTTCCGCCAGCGGATGGTCGAGCAGTGCCGCGGCGATCGTCGGACTGTGAGTGATCACGGTGCATGCAAGATCGTGCGGAAGTGCGCGCGCGACGGCGAGCGCGGTGGTGCCGCCGTCGAGGATCAGCGCACCGCCCGGCCGCAGCAGCCCGGCAGCGACCGCGGCGACCTTCCGCTTGCCGTCCGGAGCCACGGACTGCCGGGCGGCGTAGTCCGCAATGGCCGGCGAAACAGGCAGCGCCCCGCCATAGACGCGCTGGCACAGGCCTTCGGCGGCGAGGTCGCGCAGGTCGCGCCGCACACTGTCCTCGGAGATGCCCAGCCGGGCGGCGACATCCTTGGCGACGATCTTGCCCTCGCGGGCGAGCAGACCGAGCAGGTGGTCGCGACGTTCAGCAGCCAGCATGCACACTCTCTCCTGTTCTTGCACGTTTCTGCATGTAGTGTAGCCGTCATGACCGACAAGCCGATGCTGATCCTCATAGCCGGGCCCTACCGCTCCGGCACCGACGGCGACCCGCAGGCCATGGCCGCGAACCTGGCCCGCCTCGAAGCCGCCGCCTGGCCCGTGTTCGCCGCCGGGCACCTCCCGGTGATCGGGGAGTGGATCGCCCTGCCCGTGCTGCACTCCGCCGGCGCGGGCCCCACGGACCCGCTGGCCGACCAGGTGCTCTACCCGACCGCCGACCGTTTGCTCGCCCACTGCGACGCCGTGCTCCGACTCCCCGGCGACTCCACCGGCGCCGACCAGGACGTCGCCATCGCCCGCCGCCGCGGCCTGCCCGTCTACCACCACGTCGACGAGATCCCGCACCGCACCCCGCAGGAGGCCGCGTGACCGCCCGCCCCGGCATCGACATCCCCGACCACCGTGGCCGCACCGGCCTCGACCAGGCCGGACGCGGCCTGGACCGCAACCCCGACGTCGTGGTCCGCGACATCGAGCTGACCTCCCAGGGCTGGCACGTCCTGCGCCGCACCACGTTCGACTACCGCCGCCGCGACGGACGTTGGCAGACCCAGCAGCGCGAGACCTACGACCGCGGCAACGGAGCCGTCGTCCTGCCCTACGACACCGGACGCGGTTGCGTCCTGCTCACCGGCCAGTTCCGCTACCCCGCCTACGTCAACGACCACCCCGACGGCATGCTCATCGAGGCGGCCGCGGGACTGCTCGACGCGGAAGACCCGCCCGCCGCCGTCCGCCGGGAGAGCGCCGAGGAACTCGGCGTCACCCTCGGCCCGCTCACCCACGTCCTCGACGCCTACATGAGCCCCGGCTCCGTCACCGAACGCCTCCACTTCTTCGCCGCCCCCTACACCCCGGCCGACCGGACCGGAACCGGCGGCGGGCTGGAGGAGGACGGCGAGGACATCGAGGTCCTCGAACTGCCCTTCGCCGACGCCCTCGCCATGACCCGCGACGGACGCATCGTCGACGGCAAGACCATCCTGCTCCTGCAATGGGCGGCACTCCACGGACCATTCGCTCCCACGGGGCGGGGGTGACGGTCTGTCCCCCGCCGCGGCGGGCGGCCACCACGCACCGGTGCTGTTCGGGGGACCCCTCACCCCACTGGGCCGGCCTGGTTGTCACGGTCGTCACCGTGCCCGTCTCCCTCGGCCATGTGCGGCTGCGCCGCTTCGTCCTGGCCTGAGGACGGGATGCGATTCCGGCCGCCCGTCCTGCCGCTCCGCCGCGGGCTGGAGGGAGTGCCGCCGGTGGATGCCGGGGATGCCATCGGCGTCCGCGTCGAGATCCTCCTCCGCGGACAGGCGCCGGTGGACCGCGTTGCTGCGGCGCGGCAGCAGACCGGCGAGCGTGGCCGAGACGACGGAAGCGACGAGGACGGCGGCTGCGCCCCGGTCGCCGGTGGCTGGACCAGGGAAGGCAAGCTCACGGATCAGCAGAGCGACCGTGAAACCGGTGCGAAGACATCGGTCCAGGCCGGCTCCGGATTGAGCTGGGCGCGGGTGAGAAGGGCTGCCGAGTACGTGCCGAGGGAGACGCCGAGGGCCGTCAGATGCCGACCGGACTTCCCGCGAAACACCCCGCGTGATGTGCTGACGCGTCGGGCGCACCCACCCGCCCGATTCCTCCGCGAGCCCACCCAGGGTGTTGACCACGGCCTCCCTGTGGGTGGCCCTCACATGCTGGTTGTACGTGGTGGCACCACGGCGACCGGGCAGTCGGTGTGCCGGAGCACGGTCTGTGTCACGCCGTTGAGGGGCGGTCGGAGGGGCCCGTGCCGTCGAGGGGAGCCCAGGACGAGGAGGTCGGCCGTGGCGGCGTGAGCGAGCAGTACGTCGACGGCGGGGCCCTCGGCGACGACACAATGGACCGGCACGCCGGGATGCTCGCGTTCCGCGTCGCGCAGGGCGTCGTCGAGCAAGGCGGCTGCCCGCTCCTCGTGTTCGTGTGCGGGGCTCCCGACGAGCAGTGGATGTGCTGGGGGCCTGTGCGCGGGACGGTGCCAGGCACGTACGACGTGCAGCGGGCAGTGTCGGGCCTCGGCCTCTCGGAAGGCGAAGCGGACCACCACGGTGCTGCCGGCGGTGTCGCCCACGCCCACGACGATGGGCCGGTCACCCGGCGGGTTCCTCGGGATGCCGCGCACGACGACCACTGGGCAGGGCGCGCGCATCACCAGGGAACGGCTGACCGAGCCCAGCAGCGCACCGGCGATCGGTCCTCTGCCCCGGCAGCCTGTCACCACGGCGGTGGCGCGTCGGGCCTCCCGCAGAAGGGCTGCCTGGGCGTCCTCGGGAACGATCTCGCCTGCGATCTTCACACCCGGGTGATTTTCCCGGGCCCGGTCCGTGGCATGGTTGAGGATCTCCTGGACGAGCCGGTGTTCGAAAGCGGCCTCTGCGGAGTGAGTGAAGGCGGCGGGTCCCTCATAGCGTTCCCACAGGGAGGCGTGCACGAGGCGCAGTGGCAAGCGGTGCAGGGCCGCCTGGCCCACGGCCCAGTCGATCGCGCACAGGCTGCTTTCTGATCCGTCGACGCCCACGACTACAGGCAGCGTCATTGCGTCCACCGCCTAGCTTGCGCCCTTATGTACCCCTGTCGATACTTTACAAGCCTTTTAGTGTCTCTTGTGGATTATTTTGGATTGATCGGGTCGTGCAGGGATGCACAGGGGAACGCATTCCGGCCCGGGCGTCATGCGTCAGGCGGTTGCCCGGCGCCGTGCCGATGGACCGGCGGATCGGGGTCGGTCGCGCGAGCCTTCTCGGCGGGAGAAGAGTCGGGAGCCGGACCGGAGCCGGACCAGGGACGGTCATCTTCGGGGCCGGACGGGATGGGACGGGCCACGCTCAGCCCGACCGAAACGGCGAGGACGACGACGATGACGACAAGGCTGAGGAGTGAGGGGATCTCCGGGACGGCGGTGCTGATGGTCTTGTGGGACGCCTGCAGGACGAGCTTGACACCGATGAAGGCGAGGATGAGCGCCAGGCCCTTGCTGAGGTAGTGGAAGCGATCCAGCAGACCGGCGAGCATGAAGTACAAGGCGCGCAGGCCGAGGATGGCGAAGGCGTTGCTGGTGTAGACGATGAAGGCGTCACTGCTGACGGCCAGCACGGCGGGCACGCTGTCGACGGCGAAGACCAGGTCGGCGGCCTCGATCGCGGCGACGACGGCGAGCAGCGGCGTGGCGACGCGTTTCCCGGCCTCCTTCACGAAGAAGTGCGTCCCCGCGTACTCGTCGCGCACGGGGACGATCTTGCGAAGGAGCTTCACGGCGATGCTCTGGCCGGGGTCGAAACTGTCGTCCTCCTCGTGGAGGATCTTGTACGTGCTGTAGAAGAGGATCGCCGCGAAGACGAACAGGACGGCTGTGAAGCGGCTGACCACGGCCACACCGGCCGCCAGGAAGATGCCGCGGAAGACGAGGGCACCGAGGACGCCGAGAAACAGTACGCGGTGCTGGTAGGCGCGCGGCACCTTGAAGTAGCCGAAGATCAGCGCGAAGACGAAGAGGTTGTCGACCGACAGGCTCTTCTCCAAGAGCCACGCGGTCGTGTACTCGACTCCGGCGGCCGTGCCGACCACCACGAACACCAGGGCGCCGAAGGCAAGAGCCAAGCCCACCCAGACGCCGCTCCAGGCGGCGGCCTCCCGGAAACGGATGACGTGTTCCCGCCGGTGCGCGAGGAGATCGACCGTCAGCGACGCCAGCACGGTGACGGCGAAGACCATCCACAACCACAGCGGTACGTCATGCACGACTCGGACCTCTCCAGCGCGGTCGATCGGCAGTCTTCTTACGAGTGTGCTGCATGAGACGGAAGTTGTCCCTCCGGTCCGTGATCGGACACTGAGCGGCGGGGGCCCGACCTCCCCGAGGTGCGCGGGCTCGACGCACACGGATGAGGCCAGAGTGCCGTCCGGGGCGCCGGCCGGACACACGGTGGTGTGGACGGACCGGAACAACGAGATTGCCGCCGACCCCTTGACCGCCGAGCAGACCAGGCTGCACGCGATCTCCGGCGGCGTGATGGCCGCGTCCGGTGCGAGTGGTGTGGTGTCGGCTACTGCCTGGGCGGTGCGGCAGGGGCTGGAGCGGCACCGTACGGCCCGGTGGGCCTCGGAGCGGGAGCAGATGAATACGCAGAAGGGACCGAAGGCAGGCTGACCCTGTGGAAGGCACTCCACTCGCGTGGGCAGCTGCGGGCGGTAACGGTGCTTGACCCGCACTTCCGCCGGGCCAGATGCCGTGCGGCGCGTACCCGGTTCGGCGCCCCCTGTCTCGACCGCAACATCCGCTGTCTCGCCGATGACGGGCGCATCGTCATGATCGGGGGCGACGTGTCCCCGGCCAGGCTGGACGTCGCGGCATTGATGGCGCGACGCTGGAGGGTGTCGGTGACCACGCTGCGCGCCCGCGGTCACGAGCAGAAGGCGAACATCGTCCGTGCCGTACGGGCGAAGGTGTGGCCCATGGTGGAGACGGGACTCATCCGCCCCGTCGTCGACAGCGTCGTGCCGATCACGGACGCTACCCGGGCCCACCGGATCCTCGAAGAGGGACGCGCGGTGGGCAAAGTGGTCATGACCGTCTGACCTCGCGAGGCCGTCGCCTCGGGACCCGACAGGTGACGGGAGCGGATTCGTGCGGACGTCGCGAGCACAGGGAAGCCCTGGGAAGGAAGGCAGCGACCGTCATGTACCGCTGGTCACTCGCCGGGAGCGGAGGGCATGCGGCGCTGGGCGCCGGACGCGGAAGTCCCCACACGCAGCGCGACCCTCTTCACCTCGGGATCGGCATCTGCCTTCCGCACACTTGCTGCGAGCATCCGTTTCTGCCTGAAGTGCTCACGCAGCGCGGACCGTAGAAGGCGGTCGAACTGCGAGCCACGGGCGGCCTCCAGGGCCCGCAGCTCGCGTGTGCTGACCATGCCCGGCATCTCGTGACCCGCGTGGGGGTTGTCGTCGGGTATGCCGACGTCCGCCAACAGGGCCCGCAGAGCGACGAGTTCGGTGCGATGGCCCTCAGCGACGTCGGCCGCCCAGTCCAGCAGGCCCTTGTCGGCGGTCCGGCCCCGTGTCAGCCGCAGGATGTGGTGCGCCTGGTCGTCCATGGCGATCATCAGCTGGATCCAGCCGATGTCCGTGGCGTTGAGGCCGCCGTTCGCGGTGGCGGTGCCGCTCTGGTTCTCCCCGCCACCGTGAGCGGAGGCGTGCGGTGCGGCGGTCGTCGTCGCGCTCGCGGGCGGAGCGGACGGTTGCGGCGAGCCGGCGCATCCCGGCACGGTCAGGGCGCACAGCAGAGCCGCGGCAAGCAAAGTCGCCTTCGGTGCGCCGGCCGCGGCATCCGCCATGTCTGCTCCTTGACCTCGTCATTGTGCCGGACGTTCGGTGCGATGTGCGATGCACGAAATGTGCGATGTGCGATGTGTGATCCGCGATCAGGACGGATTGCCGTCCGCTCCGCACTTGACGATGGCGTTGATGCAGTTGGTGACCCTGCGGGCGAGTTCGTTCTCGGGCCAGGCGTTGAAGAAGTCACCGTGCATGGTGTAGCCGGGACCGGACGACAGTCGCAGGCCCTGGGTGCTTCCGGACACGGGATAGCGCAGGACCTGGCGGAGCTTGGGCACGGGCACCGGGTGGCTGGCCGGGCACGCGCCGTTCACCGGGTAGGCCATGTGGCTCTTGTGGTCGGCGGAGTCGAGGTCCTTGCCGTTCCAGCACTGCGGGAAGTCGAGGTACGACTCCAGCATCGAGCCCGCGGGACAGGTGACGAAGTCCTTGGAGGGGTTGACCTCGCCGTGGTGCAGGCAGGACCACCGAGCCACCGACGTCGGGTCGTCGACGCCCGTGGCCTTGGCGTTGCCGGCCACGATCCGCAGCCCCTGCGGGAACGGCCGGATGCGCTGGATGACGTCGTCCCGGACCCCCTCGCCGAGGTAGTAGAAGGTGGTGCCGGTGGGCTCGACCGGCTGATCGTTGCGGTACATCGTCGGGACCCAGTACGACGACGAGTCGGTAGCCGGGTTGCAGGTGGAGGAGGAGCCCAGCAGATCGGTCACCTCGGTGTGCGCGTTCGTCACATGGCTGCCGAAGAAGCTGTGCATGTGGGAAGCGCCAGGTAGGCCGGGAAAGACGATCGGGTCGTCCGGAAGCCGGTGACTGTACGGGCACTCCGCGAGGAACTCTGCGACACGGACGACCTGGGCGCCCTGGGGAGCGGCGTCGAGATCGGTGGTCTTCGGTCCGGTGACGGTGGACGCGGAGCCGGTGTACCAGGTGGCGAGGATCAAGCCGAGCGCAGCCAGGGCGGTCAGGCAGGCGCGTCGTGCGCGGGAACGCCCTGTGGGCGGGCGGGGAGAACGGTCGAGCACGGCATTCCTCCTGGGGGAAATGGTGGGGGTGCTCTGTCCCGGGACCGGTTCCGGAACCGGTCCCGGCCCTCACCGTGAGTGAAGCGACGTGTCATGCTGCCGTCAAGACTTCGCGCGATCCCGGATCCGACGAGCTTCGGTGCCTTCAAGAGTTCACGGCTTCCTCCGGGTGTTGACGCCGTGGGGACGCCGCTGTTTCACTCGGCGTCACACGGGTCGTCCTGGTTGCCGGTCACGGCGTCGGGTCCCGCGCGGCGGAGGGGTGCGGTGCGTATCACCATCGCGGATGTGGCCCGAGCGGCCGGTGTGAGCAAGACGACCGTCTCGCGGGTCCTCAACACCCGGGGTGAAGTGGATCGTTCGACCGCCGCCCGCGTCCGCGAGGTCATCGACCGGCTGGGGTACGTGCCCAGTTCGGGTGCGGTGGGTCTGGCCCGCGGACAGAGCCGCACGGTCGGCATGCTGGTGCCGTCGCTGACCTGGCCGTGGATGGGTGAAGTCGTCCAAGGCGTCGTCGATACGGTGGAGGCGGCGGAGTTCGGGTTGTTGCTGTTCACCTGCAACCGGGGGACGGACTCGGTCGAACGGTTCACCAGCCAGGTCTTCGCAGGAGCCTTCGACGGACTGCTGGTCGTGGAGCCGGAGAACACCCTGGCGATGCTGACGGCTCTCCACCGTAGAGGCCTCCCGGTCGTACTGATCGACGACCGCGGCCGTCATCCCGAGTTCCCCCACGTCACCGCCGCGAACCGGGAGGGAGGCGCCTCGGCTGCCCGCCATCTGCTGGCCGTCGGGCGGCGCAGACCGCTCGTCCTCGCGGGACCGCTGCGCTTCGGCTGCGTGCGCGACCGACTCGACGGCTTCCGCACGGCCTTCACCGAGAGCGGCCACCCGCTCGAACCCGCGCTCGTCGTCGAGAGCGACTTCACGGAGGCGGGCGGACGCGAGGCGGTACGCCGACTGCTGGCCGAGGGCCGCTGCTTCGACGCCGTCTTCGCCCACAACGACCTCGCGGCCATGGGCGCCATGGCCGCCCTGCGCGCCACGGGACTGCGCGTGCCGGAGGACGTCGCCGTCGTCGGTTTCGACGACATTCCGATGGCCCGCCTGACCCAGCCCCCGCTCACGACGATCCGGCAGCCGATGCGGGAGATGGGCGAGGTGGCGGCGCGCATGCTTCTCGCCCGCCTGACGGACACGGAGGCCCCCGGTCCGGTCGCTGAACTTCCGACGTCGGTCGTCATCCGCCAGTCCACGGTGAACAGCTGACCGCCACCCGCTGAACGGCCGGAGCCGGTTCCGTCATCGCCAGGAAGCTGCCGATGAAGGCTGTTCCCTCTCGGGGCCGGTAGGCGGACCCCGCCGTGAGCAGCCGGGCCGGATTTGCGGGGGGGGGTGCCCCTATCTGTTTCGTCAAGCCGGGTGAGGATGGTCGGCATGACGGATCAGGATCGGTTGGGGCGGACCGCGGTGCACTATGCGGCTGGTGGCGGGGATGTGGACGGCCTGAGGGCGCTGTTGGCTGAGGGCGCCGACCCGGGGACTGTCGACGCCGAGGGTTGGACTCCGCTGCATTTTGCTGCTCAGGCGCAAGTGCCTGCGGCCGTCGAAGTCCTGCTGGCCGCGGGTGCGGCGGTCGATGTCGTGGACCGTCATGGCAATACGCCGTTGTGGAGGGCGGTGTTCTGTTCGCGGGGCGAAGGCGGGACGATTCGGCGCCTGTTGGAAGCCGGTGCTGACCCTGACCGGGACAACGTTCATGGCCTGAGCCCGAGGGCGTTGGCGGGGCGGATCGCCAACTATGACGTCGCTGCTCACCTTCTGGCCGGGGACGGCACTTCCTCCTAGACGCCATCTGCCGTGGCTGGCTGGGGTTCGTAGAAGGTTCCGTCGCGGAGCATGGCGAAGAGGACGCCGGCCCGGCGTCGGTCATCACCGGCGAGGCCGACGTGCTGCGCGACGAGGGCGAGGCCTACGCCAACAAGCTCCGCGAGGCCGGTGTGCCGGTCACCGCCGTCCGCTTCCAGGGCATCATCCACGACTTCGTGATGCTCAACGCCCTGCGTGGCACCCACGCCGCCGAAGGCGCCATCAGCCAGGCCGTCGCCACACTGCGCACCGCACTCGGCACCGCCTGATCCAACCGGCCTGCGGCCACCTGCCGCCGGCCCACCGCCCTCCCCAGAGGACAAACCACGAGTGACTCGAAGAAGGTCCTGTCCGACTTGGTCCTGTCCGCCTCGACGGAGCACGCGCCGGTCGACGCGCCCTGGAACGCGATCGACATCGCCGACTGGCTGCTGAACCTGCCGGACAAGGAGTACCAGCGGTGTGCCCCGCCCGATCACAAGGCGGCGGGTTACACCACGACCGACGACGGCAGGCCGATGTCGATCAACGTCGAGATGATCGGTACCGGGCTGGTGATCCAGCACTACGTCGCCGAGATCGCCGAGAAGCACCACTGCCACATGGTGTCCCTCTCCGACGTGCTCACCCCGAACGGCTGGACGACCGTCCAGGTGATCTGGGACCTGTCGGTCAAGGACAAGTAGTTCGTCTCCGCACGCCCACGGTCATGAACGCCGCTGTCCATGAAGGAGGGCGGCCCCCAGCGGGGTGAGCGTGTGCAGCACGCTGTTCGCCCGGCGTCGGCTGGAGATCAGGCCCGCGTCCCGCAGGGCCGTGGTGTGATGAGTGGCGGTTCCGGTCGAGACCCCGGCCTGACGTGCCGCTTCGCTGGTGGTGACTCCCGTGGCGGCCGCCCGGAGGATAGCGGCACGCGTGCGACCGAGGAGCGTCTGCAGGGCGCGCTCCGGTACGGGCGGCGTTGTCGGAGCGTGCAGCGCGGGGTAGATGAGCACCGGCGGGAGGCCGGGGTCCGCCAGGGCAATGGGTGACTTCCAGCAGAAGTAGGACGGGATGAGCAGCAGCCCGCGACCTTTCAGCTGCACATCACTGACAGCCGGATAGTCCGGGACCTCCAGCACGGGATGACGCCAGCGCACCGCCGGTGAGAGGTCGGACAGGAGCCCGGCCGTGCCATCGGCAAGCAGGGTTCGGGCGTGGCGGGCGCGCTCGGCCTGAAGGACTTCCTGAATGTGTGGCTCGTGCTGAGCGATGACTGCCGCGTGGTACGCGCGCAGCAGATCCACCACCTCTCGGCGCAGGGACGTTTCGGCGAGGCGAGAAGTCCAGGACGGCAGCCGGCTGGCCCGTGCCGCCAAGGCCATTTCACGGTTCACCTGACGATCCGGCGTCGCGAGGATCGCTTCCAAAGCGGCCTCGAGCCCTTCGACGCCCTCCGCCGGGGTCAAGAAGTCCGCGAAATAGCGAGCGCGCGGGAACAGCGGAAGCAACATCGTGCTCACCGGCCGCGTCAGACCAGATTCGTGGAGCGTCGCGCATGCGTTCCGGTACCAGTCCCCGTAGATCCATCTGCCGTTTCGGGTCTGGAATCTGTGCAGGCTGGAGGCGATCTCCCACAGCGGATGCGGTGAAGCTGCGACTCGTGTGCGCGCCAGATCCTCGGCAGTGAAATGGAATCGGAGCATCCGTGGCCTCCACGCGGGTACACCTGCGGCTCTTGAGCATCCTTCAATGAGCATGACAGGGGCGATGGTCGTGGGGAACATAGCTTCAGGCCAGCGGAGATGCGCGATTTGCCTCCCGCTCGCCACCGGCCGAGGTCGCTTCTGCGGGTGACCGAAATCAGCGTCCTCGTCGAACGCGGTTGCACGACGCGCCCGGAAACAGCCGGTCGCGCGGAAAGTCGACGGAACAGATCCGAACAGAGAGGGGTACGTAATGCTCCGAATGCGTGCGAAGGGCCTGAGGGCACGGCGGCTGGGACTCCTGGCATCCGGTGCCCTGGCCCTGTCCTTCCTCGTCCCGGCCACTGCCTCGGCCACGTCGGAAGGAACCGACCAGGCGGCAGTGAGCTGCTACGACGGCTCGGTGTCAATCAGCCTGCCCCCGAACGGATACAGCGGCACCTACACCACTAGTCCCCGCTGTAATGACATCAACCTGCGGATCGACTCCGGGGGCGGTCAGTGGGTGGCCGTGTGCTGGGCGAAGTACAACACCTGCCAGGATCACTGGACGTGGGTGGCGGAGGACGCAGGTTACAAGGTGGTCGCCACCGATGTGCTGGACGGGACCGCCTTCTACTTCGTGACCACCGGTGGAGGTGGCACGCGTACCGGGCGCACCGCCTTCTAGACCGAGCAACGGTGTCCAGCCCAGGCCATGGCTCTAGAACTGACGGCTGACTGTCAAACCCTCGACACCTGCGGTCACCAGATGCAACTGCTGCATGGTTGGCGGTGAGGCGTCGAGGGATGGCGGTGGGACTCGATGTTCACGTCTGCCGTGCGGAGGCCAGGTCTGCGGTCCGCTGATGGGACAACAGGCCGGCGATGGCCTGGATGATGTCGCTCATGTGCTCGCGGCGGGCCAGAGCCCATGAAACTTGGGAAGCGGTGGCGTGATCACCCGCCCGTCGGTCTGGGCACCCAGGCCCTGGTAACCGCATCCGCGAGGGCCGGTTGCGGATGCGGCATTGGTTCTCCGCGAACGTGCAGGTCGTCATCGACGCCGACAGCCGCCGGGTGGTGGCGTCAGTCCGGCCGGTGTCCGGGCGCAGAACAGACGCACATGCCCGACGGTGATCGCGGACGACGCTTGCAACACCCTTTGGCCGACCCCCCCTTCTTCCGCCCAGCAGCGCCGTAGGCCCGCGCGGAACGCCCCTGTTCATGACCAGCGACTGAAACGCACATCGCCATCAGCAGCCCCTGAGAGCCGGGCTGTCCTCCTACCCGGCCACGCCCGAGAAGGGCCGCCCACTGTGAGCAACGGGCACGGCCGCCGGTGTCCCTCGCCGGACGGCGGCCGTCGCGGTTGCCTGGCGGCGGCCGGCCGACGGCGACGACAAGCCGGGCTTCAGTGCCCTGGTGGGGCCGACTCGTGGACCGTGACTGCCGATTGCCGTTCAGAAGACGAGGACGAGCCTGCCGCGCACGCCACCTGCCTCGAAGCGGCGATGGGCCTCGGCCGCCTGGCTGGCGGGGTACTCGGCCGCGACCCGCGGCGTGATCCGACCCTCCTCGGCAAGCGTTCGCAGGGCATCGAGTTTGCCGTGGGCATAGCGGTAGTCGGGCACGAACACGTTGCGGACCGACACGTCCTTCGTGTCCCCCAGGGGGGTGGTGCCAGGTTCACCCTCGCTGCGCGCGAGGGCGATCTGTCCGCCGGGCCGGATGGCGGGAAGTGTTTGGGGGCCCATGACCGCGGCGTCAATGACGGCAGCCACGCCGCCGGGAACGGCCTCGCGGATCCGCTCCGCGATGCCCGGCCCACGGGCAACGACCTGATCGGCACCGAGCGAGCGAACTAGTTCCTGATCGGCAGGAGATGCGTCCGCCACGACACGCAGCCCGTCCGTCTTGGCCAGTTGCACGGCGTATCCACCCAAAGCGCCGGCGGCTCCGGTCACGGCGATCCAGTCGCCGGGGGCAAGGTCGAGCACGTCCAGGGCAAGGCGCGCGGTCAGCCCGTTCATCGGAAGAGTGGCGGCCTCGGCGTGCGTGCTTCCGGCCGGGGCCCGGACGACCTGCCGGGCGTCGAGAACGATGTACTCGGCGTAGGCTCCGCCGGAGGGGTCGATGGGGATGACAATCGCCATCACGCGGTCGCCGACCTGGAGATCGGTGACCGTGTCGGGGCCGATCTCGTCCACGACGCCTGCCGCGTCCATGCCGGGCCGGTACGGCGGTGTGAGGCGACCTGCGAGCATCTCGTCGGTGTACCCCCTGCGCAGCAGCACATCTGAGGGATTCACCGCCGCTGCGTGCACGCGCACCCGGATCTGCCCAGGCCCCACTTCCGGGACGGGGAGGTCGACGACCTCAAGTACCTCGGGGTCACCGTAGTGGAAAACTGCAACAGCCTTCATTGCGGCACTTCCTTTCTGTCTCTTCTGTAGCGGTAATTCTGGAATGAGCAATTGGGAAAAGTCCGCGGAGGCTCACGCGCAGGACTGCGCGTGTTCCTGCGGAAACTGCGTGCGGTGAGCCGCCGGCGGTTCCGCTGTGAGTGTCACCGACAGGTGAGGAGGGGAGCGGCGCAGTATCTACATGGCTGGTGGGGGAGCCCGCTGTCTGCGACCCGTCAGGCATGCGGCGTCATGGCGCCTGGCGTGCCGCGCTGACGAGGGCAGCACGCCAGGCGTGTCACTTGCCGGCCGTGGCCTGCGAAGGCGCAGCCTCCGAGGGAGTGCCCTTGGGAGGCGTCCAGTTCTCCAGCGGGTCCATCCGGAAGCGCGTCAGCAGCACGGAGTCGATCAGCCACTTGCCGTGGACCTTGCGGTAGGTCTCGTTGTACTGCCCGTAGCCGTGATGACCTTGCGGAGCGTCCTTGCCGGCCGGGAAGGTCAGCAGATCCTCCATGGACCAGATGCCGGACGCGGTGTCGCGGCCAGTGATTGTGATCTCAGGCATTGCGCCCGAGTGGACGGAAGGCGCCTTGCCCGTCAGATCACGAATGGTGTGAGCGAACTCCTGCGGCGACTTCCACGTGATCCCGTCGGTCACGATTCTGGCGTCGGGAGTGAACAACGCCGCCAGCTCGTCGTGCTTCTTCTCGTCGACGAAACGGAAGTAGCGGGCCTTGAGCTGGTGGATCTCCTCGATGTCCTCGAGGCGTTGCACCCTGTCCTTGAGGGACTGCGACGAGGTGTTGGCCGGCTGTCCGTGCGCGCTGGCGGACGGAGACGTCAGAGCCACCGCGCTCGCGCCGCCGACGACCAGCAGCGCAGCCGCTGCGGCTGTTCCAGCGATGCGGGAGCGCCACGCGGACGCCTTCGGGGATTCCTGTGAATGCATGATGCGGTTCCTTTCGCCTCCGCGAGTGGTGCCGGTCGGCCGTGGTGGCTGCGGGGCGTTCCGGAGGGAAGACGCGCGCAGTGAACTCGTACGGAGGATGAATGTGATGTGGGCCCCGATGGCCACCTGCAGGCGCAAGGCCGTCGCTCCGTGGTGGCATGGGAGAGCTGGTTCGCCGCGGAGTCCGAGTGGCTCTGGGCGGCCATGAAAGACAGTACACCTTAACAGGAACGTTCAGTCAATTATCCGCGCCGGGTTCCGGCTGGGAGTGACGAGTCGGCACCTGGCGGTGGTGCCCGATGCCAGTGCTACGACACGGCCCGGCGAGGGCCCGCTCGTCGTTCCTCCGGCGCGCGCGTCCTGTCGTGATCGCACAACCGGACGGGGACCGGAACGGATGGTCAACGTCCGTTTAGTGGTCGCCGACAAGGCGACAGCAGGGCCCGCTACTTCCGCTTCGTCGATGAGAAGAAGCACGACCAGCTGGCGGCGCTGTTCACCTCCGAAGCCAGAATCGTGACCGACGGGATCACATGGAAGTCGCCGCAGGACTTCGCCCGTGCGATCCGCGACCGGCCACATGTCGGAGATCGAGATCACGGGCCCCGACACCGCGTCCGGGATCTGGTCGATGGAGGATCTGCTGACCTTCCCGGCCGGCAAGGACGCTCCGCAGGGCCACCGCGGCTACGGGCAGTACCACGAGACCTACCGCAAGGTCCACGGCGAGTGGCTGATCGACTCGGTACTGCTGACGCGCTTCCGGATGGATCCGCCGGAGAACTGGGTTCCGGATGCCTGACCTGAACGCCGTTCCCGCGGCCCGAGCAGACGCCCTGCACAACCGGCGCCGGCTCATCGCGGCGACGCGAGAGGCCATCGCCTCGCGCGGCCTCGATGTCTCGGCCCTGGACATCGCCCGGGCGGCGGGTGTGGGGGTTGGCACCCTGTACCGGCGCTTCGGCACCAAGGAGGCCCTGCTCGACGCCGTGGTCCTCGGCCTCTACGACGAGTTGTGCGATACCGCACGCAGATGCTTGGAATGCCCGGACCCGTGGGGCGGGCCGACGGAGTTCGTGACAAAGCTCGCCAGAGCGCACCGGGAGAACCGGGGGCTTGCCGAGGTCACGACAGCCTGCGAAGGGCCGACCCCGCCCGAGATCGCGCAGCGGATCATGCGCGTTGACATTTGGTCGGACATATCGTGCCCGTGGTGCTTCATCGGTAAGGCCAGGTTCGACGAGGGACTTGCCGCGTTCACGCATCGGGACGCCATCCAAGTGGTGCACCGCTCCTTCGAGCTCGATCCCGGACTGCGGCACACGCGCCCGACGACCGGGGCGGCGCACGCGAAGAAGTACGTTGTTCGTCGATTTCCGGGACCACGGCAATACGCTGGACCTCCACCGGCTGCTGCACCTGGCTGCCGACCGGGGCTGTCAGGACAAGCTCGTCCCTGCTCTTCGAGGGCAACTTCGCTTCTGAACGGTCCGTCCACGACCCCGAGCACCAGGTGGAACTGGCCGTCCGGGCGGGACTTGCCGAGAGAGAGGTGCGTGCGGTGCTGGCCGCCGACCGCGCCTACGCAGAAGCGGTGCGCGGGGACGAGGCCGAGGCCGCGCGGTCGGGGGCCACCGGAGTCCCCTTCTTCGTCGTCGACCGGAAGTACGGCGTTGCCGGTGCCCAGCCGGTCGAGGTCTTCAGCGACGTGCTGAGACGGGCCTGGGGCGGCCGAGAACCCGCTCTGACGGTCGTCGACGTGGACGATCGGGCCGGGTGCGACGCGGAGGAGTCTGCGACGCGCCGCCCAGCGCTGAGGGAAGCACGGCGCCTGCCGACTCCCAATGGTGCTGTGCGCTGAGCTCAGGAGGAGGGGCCGAGGGCGTCGAGAGCGGCGTCGGCGATGGCCATGAGTGGCACACGGTCGGGGTTGAGGGCGCCCATGACCCGCAGACCCTGCAGTGTCACGACGAGGAGCCGGGCAAGGTTCTCCGGCGAATGCCTGCTGGAGAACTGCCCGTCCGCCTTGGCCTCCGTGATCACCTGGATGAGCGCGTCCTCCAGCATCTCTGTCGTCGACTGGACGTGGGCGCTGACCTGAGGGTCGCGCGCGATCCGCCCCACGACGGCGCCGACCATCAGACAGGCGCGTCGACTGCCGTCCAGCACGATCTCGTCCACGGCAGCGACCAGTACCTCACGCAGCAGTTCACGACCCGGGGCCCCTTCACGGAGGATGTCCACCAGCGGCAGGGCGTAGTGCTCCCGATAACGGTCCATCGCCGCCAGGTACAGTCCCTCCTTGCTGCCGAAGGCCGCGTACAGCGAGCCGCGGCCCACGCCGGTGGCGTCGACCAGGTCCTGGATGGACGTGCCGTCATAGCCGTTTCGGCTGAAGGCGTTCATCGCCGCCTCCACCGCCTTCTCGGTGTTGAACTCCCTGATGCGTGCCATAGGCCCCACTCTACCTCCACACTGGAACGATCGATCCGAAGGTTTGCTCGTGTCTCATGGCGAGAAACAGGGCTTTGTTGACCTTTCGTTCCACTGGTTGTTGACTGGCGGAACGACCTGCTTCAGGTCTGTCGGGGATCTGAAGCCCGAGTGGCTCGGCGGGGGGCGACTGGTGGCGGGCTGCCCGTACACCGCACGGGCGGCCCCCGCCCCGCAGATCACACTTCCCGGACGCCGCGCCGCGGCGCACACCTATCCGATCAAGGAATGAACGATGAACTCCAGAGCACATGTAGGGGTGACCGGCCTCGCCGTGATGGGCCGCAACCTGGCCCGTAACCTCGCCCGCCACGGCTACGCCGTGGCCGTCCACAACCGCACTGCCCAGCGGACCAGGGATCTGGTTGCCGACTACGGAGACGAAGGCACTTTCATCCCCGTCGAGAGCGCCAAGGACATGGTGGCCGCGCTCAGTCGCCCCCGTCGGCTGATCGTGATGGTGCAGGCCGGCCGGGCCACCGACGACGTGATCGCCGAGTACGCGACCCTGCTGGAGCCCGGTGACGTCATCGTCGACGGCGGCAATGCCCACTTCGCCGACACTCGTCGCCGGGAGGCCGCCCTACGCCGCTCAGGCATTCACTTCCTGGGCACGGGCATCTCAGGCGGCGAGGAAGGGGCCCTCAACGGCCCGAGCATCATGCCCGGTGGCTCATCCCATGCCTACGGCCTGCTCGCCCCCGTACTGAACGACATCGCGGCCACCACACCCGACGGCACCCCGGCCGTCGCCCACCTCGGACCCGACGGCGCCGGCCACTTTGTCAAAATGGTGCACAACGGCATCGAGTACGCCGACATGCAGCTCATCGCCGAGGCCTACCACATGATCCGGCACTCCACCGGATACCAACCGCGCAGAATCGCCGAGATCTTCCGCGAATGGAACCAGGGCCGGCTCAACTCCTACCTCATCGAGGTCACCGCCGAGGTCCTCGCTCATCACGACGCGGACACCGGGCTGCCCTTCGTCGACATCGTCGCCGACGCCGCGGAGCAGAAGGGCACCGGGCGCTGGACCGTGCAGTCGGCCCTCGACCTCGGAGTCCCGGTCTCAGGCATCGCCGAGGCCGTCTTCGCCCGCTCCACCTCCGGTCACGGCGCGCTGCGCGCCGCAGGCAGTGCACTTCCCGGGCCCGTCCCCACCATCCTCGGGGAGCGTGACGCCGCCCGTTTCATCGGACACGTCGAGCAAGCACTGTATGCCTCCAAGGTCATCTCCTACGCCCAGGGCATGCACCAGATCCAGACCGCCAGCCGGACCTACGCGTGGAACGTCGACCTCGCGGCCGTGGCCGCCGTCTGGCGCGCCGGCTGCATCATCCGCGCGTCGTTCCTGGACCGTGTGCGCGAGTCCTACGCCACGCGTCCGGACCTTCCCAGCCTGCTGGCGGATCCCGCCTTCGCCCGAGAGATCGGCGCCGCCCAGCTTCCCTGGCGCCTCGTCGTGGCTCACGCCACTCGCGACGGTGTACCGGTACCCGCCTTCGCCGCCGCGCTGGCCCACTACGACACCCTGCGCACGCCTCGTCTGCCGGCCGCCCTCACACAGGCTCAGCGCGACTACTTCGGGGCCCATACATACCGGCGCAACGACCGTCCCGGCTCCTATCACACGCGGTGGGGCCTTGATCGTTCCGAGCAGGCGACCGCCTAGACCAATCTTTACTGACTGTTCGTTCCTGAAATTGGTACACTCTCGGAGACGGTCCCGGTGCGTAGCCGGTCGTCACTGGCGCGCCCACCGGGTCGCCCTCCAACTGACTTCCTTCCGGTAAGCCGTCGATGCGGCCGTGCCGGCTTATGAACGGAGCACAAGCATGTCCCACCGTCTGCAGTCGAAGGTCATCCTCGTCACCGGAGGCACGTCCGGCATGGGTGCGGCATTCGCCAGGCGTGCCGCTTCCGAGGGCGCCACTGTGATCATCGGAGCACGTGACAAGGAGCGTGGCACCGCCACCGTCAAGGACATCACGGCGGGAGGCGGCACGGCCCTCTTCGTCCCGACGGACGTGACCGTCGAGGAGGAGGTCGCCAATCTGGTGGATGTTGCGGTCAAGGAGTTCGGGGCTCTGCACGGCGCCTTCAACAACGCGGGCGGCGGCAACAGCTTCGGAGCGGTCCGGGACATCCAGGCGTCCTTCTGGGACAGCGTCATCGCGCTGAACCTCACGAGCGTCTTCTACAGCCTCAAGCACGAGATCCCGGCGATCGTGGCCAGCGGTGGCGGTGCCATCGTCAACAACGCGTCCGTGGTCGGTGTGGTGGGCGACCCTGCCGCCGCCGCCTACTCGGCCGCCAAGCACGGAGTCGTGGGTCTCACGCGTTCCGCGGCCCTTGATGCGGCCAAGGAGGGCGTGCGTGTCAACGCCCTCGTGACGGGCCTGGTGAACACCCCGCTGTGGCGCGGCCACGTGGAGGCCGACCCGGAGTCCGCCAACGCCATCCTCAACCAGCAGCCGACGGGCCGCGCCGCCGACGAGGCCGAGATCGCAGCCTTCGCCACGTTCCTGCTCAGCGACGAGAGCCCGTTCATCACCGGAGGGGCCCTCGCGATCGACGGCGCACTGACCGCCGGCTACTGAACCGCCGTTGAGGCGATGCGAGGTCGTGCTCTACGCGGACCGCGGCTACGACCACGCCCGCCCACTACCGCAAGGAAATCCGCCTCCGCGGTGTGGTTGACCTCCTCGCGAGCTCACCGGATCTTCGCGATGCGGTGGGCTGCGACAGGTCGGCCGCAAGTCCGTCTCTCCTCGACGCCGCGGGCCGGCGGCCGGGGCGCGCTAGGGATGCACGAGCACCGTGAACAACTGTTCCAGTGTTCGGGTCAGCACGGCCTCGTCGGTGCTGTTGAGGGCGGCGTCGCCGATCACCTTGCGCATCAGCCAGAAACCGGCGATGACGGCGAGCATCATGGCTGCCCGGTCGGTGTCGCGCAGCTGTGGGGCTACTTGCAGCAGGTGGGCGTTGACATGGTTCTCGATGCCGGCGCGCAGTATCTCCGCGGCCCGGGGGTTGGGCGCCGAGCGCAGCATCAGCAGGAAGGGCGAGAGATGGTCGGCGCCGGGGGCGGTGCGGTGGACGAGAGCGACCGCCACGTCGCGGGCGAGAGTGGCGGGATCGCTGGTGAGTACGGTGCGGTCGGCCATCGAAGCTTCGACCACAGCGGCGAAGAGTCCCTCCTTGGAGCCGAAATAGCGGTTGACGAGCATGGCCGTGACGCCGGCGGCTTGCGCGATGTGGCGGACCCCGACGCCGTCGTAGCCGTGCCGGGTGAAGGCTTCCATGCCGGCGCGCAGGATGGCCTGTTTGGTGCCGGCGGCGTCGCGGCGTCGCTGTTGCGTCATGTCTACGAGTGTATACTAAGAGCTTGTCTACGACTGTAGACAAACTCTGAGCGGATGGAGGGACATCGCGATGGACCTGAAACTGACGGGCCGCCGTGCCCTGGTGACCGGATCGAGTTCCGGGCTGGGAGCGGCTATCGCCCGACTGCTGGCAGCCGAGGGCGCGGATGTGGTGGTGCACGGACGCGACGAGACGCGCGCACGCGAGGTGGCGGACGCCATCGGCGCGGTCGCCGTGGCGATCGGCGATCTCGCCACCGATGAGGGCGCCGACGCGGTGGCCACCGCCGCCGGTGACGTCGACGTCCTGGTCAACAACGCTGGCGCCTACGATCATCTTGGCTGGGAGGACGCCTCACCGGAGGTGTGGGTGCGGACGTACGAGGTCAACGTCGTCTCGGGTGTGCGCATGATCCAGCGTCTGGTGCCGGGGATGCGCGAGCGGGGCTGGGGCCGGGTGATCCAGATCGGCGGCGGCCTGGCCTCGCAGCCGTTGGCCATGTTGCCCCACTACAACGCCACTCTCGCCGCGCGGCACAACCTGGCCGTCTCCCTGGCGCGGGAGCTGAAGGACACCGGCGTGACCTCCAACGTGGTCGCTCCCGGAGCCATCCTCGTCGATGCGGTGCAGACGCTGCTGACCAGAATGGCGCCCGAGCGTGGCTGGGGGGAGTCGTGGGAGGAGATCGAACGCAATGCCGCCCGCGACTTCGTACCCAACGATGTCGGTCGCTTCGGCCGGCCGGAGGAGATCGCGGGCGCCGTGGCCTACCTGGCCAGCCCGTACGCGGACTACGTCAGCGGTGCCACACTCCGCGTGGACGGCGGAACGATCCGCTCGGTCAGTTGACCGGTCGCCCACGGGGTCCTGTGACTGAAGAAGCCCTTGACGGTCCAGGACCGGGCGACGCCGCCGATGCTCTGTCCGTCGACCATCGCCCCGCCCTGTCGAGGATGTGGCTGCAGTACAGCGGCCGGGCTGGAACGGCGGCGCGCACCTCGCCTCTTGAGGCAGGGCGGTCACCGTCGGGACGAGCGGTGGACACCGAGCCCGGTGAAAGAACGAGGTGGCGAAGGTGTCGCTTACGCGCCCGCCAGCCCATCGATGCCCGCCCTCGACGTCTGAGGATCCTGGGCCTGGATCACGGATTCCCCTGACGCCCCGGTAGTGAACCGGGGCCGCACCCCTGACCATCCGTCCGCGCCACCGAACGCATGCCGCCGTGCAGGGCAGGCGGTATCACCGCTCACCGCGCCCGGACGGCTGTGGGAGACAATTGATCCGCTCCCGGTTTCTTGAGCTCGGCTATTTCGAGTCACCTGACTGTGCCGGGCCGGTCAGCAGTACGCAGCCGTGCAGCGGCATCAAGGACGACGCAAGGGAACGTTCACGACGTGAGCGCCCGCCGTTGTGGTCAACAGCCATCGCCACCGGTCCTGGGCCACGGGTGCGTGCCCGGAAATGAGGCGGCGGCGCACGCAGGTACGCGGCTTTGCCCGGCCACCTCGTGTGCGCCCTCGGTGGTGTGGAAGCCGACGGCAGCGGGCTGTGAAGCCAGGCGCTTGTCGACGCACAGCGGGTGGCAAGGAACTCGTCGACACCGAGGTGGTGCCGGGCGACGGCACCGGAGGTCCGCTTGACTCCGACGCACCCCACCACGTTCAGCGACCGGTATCTGGGCCGGACCCATGCAGTGCGCACAGCGTACTGCTGCGTCGGCGCGACCGAACGGGCCGGCACGGTCTCGCGCTCACGAGGCCCGGCCGAGGCGCCCTCCGGAGCGGTCTCGGCCCGGGGAGCGTCGAGAGGACCAGCGGTTACCACGGCGGCCCAGCTGCGGTGCGCACCGCCCAATGGAGCACCAGATCGTCAGCGTCCACGCGGAGCGGGTCGACGCCTGTACGTACAGGCTGGGCGTCAGAGGAGACTCATTGTGAAACGATCAGTCGGAGCACCGCGCGCGGCCGGCGCAGGCTGGCACTCAGTTGAGGGCACCCAGGGCGGCGTCGACCACACTCATGAGCGAGGCGCGATCGGGGTTCGTGGCGCCCATCACGCGCAGGCCGTGCATCGTCACGATGAGGTACCGGGCCAGATCACGGGCGTCGCGCGCATCGGACAACTCACCCTCTGCCTGAGCTGTCGCGATCACGTCGCGGATGGCGTCCTCCAGAGAAACGGTCGTCGAGCGCACATGCGCTGCGACCTTGGGGTCCTGCGAAGCCCGTTCCGTCGACGCGCCCACGATCAGGCAGGACTTGCGGTCTCCGTCCCGGACGATTCCATCCACCGTTGCGACCAGCACCTCGCGCAGCAGATCACGTGCCGGGGCCCCTGCGCGCAGCATGTCAATGAGCGGTACGGCGTAGAGTTGCCGGTACCGCTCCAGCGCAGCCAGGTACAGCCCTTCCTTGCTGCCGAAAGCCCCGTACAGGGACCCACGGCCCACTCCGGTCGCGTCGACCAAGTCCTGCACCGACGTGCCTTCGTAGCCCTTGCAGCGGAAAGCCTCCATTGCTGAATGGACGGCCAATTCGGTGTCGAACTCTCTGACTCTCGCCATAGACGACAGGATACCTTATTCGGAATGAACAGTCAATTACTCTCCGTGATGGAGAGTGCGCTGCAGCCTCGCGTCACCTGCGTCACTGCCCGGAACCCCATGTCGGCCTGACCTCTCCGAGGCCTCGACATACAGAACGAGCACACAACCTAACGGCACTCGGGAGCCGACATATGAGCGGCATTGACGCGCACACCGCTACGCAGGAACCGACTACCCGCGAGGTGACCGAGGAGCCCGGCCGCCCGCGCCGGCAGTGCGAAGCCGCGCGGGAGGCCGATGGCAATGCCGAGGTCCCGTTCGCACTTGCCTTGCGCACGGGCACGTTCGTCAGTGGTCTTCCTGTTCACCAGCTGCACCACCGCCGGACAGCGGGCCGTCTGGCCTGAGCAGTCGGACGTGGTCCGGCTGCTCAACCTGACCTACTATGTCGTCGCCGAGCTGCGGCCGCTGTAGGCCCGACTCGTGAACGAGAGCGGCTGGGCGGCGCAGACTTCTGGCAGCTGAGGCCTGCCCATGCTAAGCATCCTCGGGGCTGGGCTGGCTGACACTCAGGGACGGCGAGCGGTTCCCAGCGGACCGGCCCGCAGCTGAGCCATGCGACGACGGGCGCGGGGGGGCAGGCAGCAGTGGCAACGGGCACCGTCACGGTGCGCAGGCCGTTTCAGCGGCTCGGGACCAAGGGAAGGCAAGAGATGCAGGTCTCCTTCGGCGGAGCGGTCGCCGACTCCGCCTACGCGCACGTACGGTCCGTCCTACAGCCGGCGATCGTCAACCACAGCGTGCGGGTTTGGCTGCTGGCGGATCACCTGGGCCGGCAGCACGGCCTTGAGGGGCGGGAGCGCGAAGCTCTGGCCGTCGCATGTCTGTTCCACGACGCGGGAACAGCCGATGCGTATGACGGACCGCAGCGCTTCGAGGTGGAGGGAGCGGACGCGGCCGGTGACTTCCTGTCCGAGCACGACTGGCCTGCATCGTTGGTCCAGAAGGTGTGGGAGGCCATTGCCCTGCACACGTCTCCCGGTATCGCCGAGCGCATGGGGACACTGCCCCGGCTCCTCCGGCTCGGCGTACTGGCCGACTTCGGCGCGACCGACCTGGTCGGGGCCGATGATGACGGGCAGTTGTCCGCATCGCTCGCTCGTTTCCCGCGGATGGACATCGAGGTGGTACTCGGTGACGCGGTGGTCGACCAGGCCCTGCGATGCCCCGGAAAGGCGCCGAAGTCCAGCTGGCCCGGAGGGCTGCTTGCAGCCCGTCTGGCGGACCCCGGGCACACAGGTGTCAGTCCCGCCTTTTGAGCCGCACCGAGTTCCGCCGCCCGTGTCCCACGAAGCCGGAGCGCGTGGGGGTTGACGGACCGCTCAGAACTCCAGGACGATCCGGCCCCGCACGCCACCGGCTTCCCTCAGACGATGGGCTTCGGCGGCCCGCTCGGCAGCCGACACGGGCGACGCGGGGAGTGAGTTCACCGGCTTCCACCTGCCTGAGCAGGTGGTCCAGCCTCCCCCGGTCGCCCAGGTAGTCCGGGATGAACGCGAGGTACCTGCGCAGGGACCGGCGCCGGAGTTCAGCCGGGCTGAGAGGGCGCAGTCCGTCGCCGCTGAGCGCGACGATCGCACCCCCGTCTGCCACGGCTGCGGCGACCGCCGCCGATCCGGGGCCGGCAGCGTCCACCAACCCGTCGACGCCCCCGGGCACGACGTCCAGCATCCGGTGGGCGACGCCGGGCCCACGCAGCACGACCATGTCGGCGCCGAGGGCGCGTACCAGCGCCTCGTCCGACGGCGCGGCGTCGGCGATCACGGTGAGGCCCTCGGCCCGCGCCATCTGCATGACGTATCCGCCGACCACTCCCGCAGCGCCTACGGCGAGTGTCTGACCGGCGGACACGTCGGCCAGGTCGAGCGCCAGGCGGGCGGTGAGACCGTTCATGGGCAGGGTCGCGGCCTCTGTGGGAGTGACCCCCGAGGGAGCGCGTACGACGGCGTCGGCGGGCAAGGTGAGGTATTGCGAGTACGCGCCACCGCGAGGCTCCGTCGGCATGGTCACCGCCATCACGCGATCTCCTACACGCAGGTCAGTGTCCGTCCCGGGCCCGATGTCGCAGGGGTGAGCTGCGGAGACGGAAGCAGGCCTCTACCGGTCGGTGTCAGTGGTGATCAACCGGGCCAGTTCGGCAGGCATGGACAGGAAGGGGGAGTGACTGGACGGCAGTCGGTATGAGCGCTCAGCGCGGGCAGCCATAGTCTCTTGGAGTGCCGGTGGAAGGATCTCGTCCTGTTCACAGATGATGTAAGTGGAGGGCACCGTCTTCCACGCCGGTTCGGTAAGCGGTTCGCTGAAGGATCTGACGGTCTGCGGTACCAGCCGCCGCGCGGCGCGGTCCGCGTCCTCAGGTGCGGCGTCGCCGTAGAAACGCTTCGAAGGACCCTCCGGAACGGGCAAGGTACCGGTGTCTCCGCTGGGGAGCTGCCCTCCGCTCAGGCCGGCGAGGGAGTCGCCGGCATCCAGCTGGAAGGCGGCGAGATAGATGAGGCGGGACACGTTGGTGGCAGTGGCCACGGCCTCCGTGGCGGGCAGGCCTCCGTAGGAGTGCGCGAGGACGGTCACCGGACCTTCTATGCCGTCCAGGCACGCACGGACGGCACGTGCGTCGTCATACATTCCTGCAGTGTTGCCGGGTTCGGCAGAGGTACTCGGCAGATCGACGGTGAGGACACGCCATCCCTGAGCGGTGAGTTCGGGGACGAGTTTCTCCCAGCACCAGGAGCCGTGCCAGGCGCCATGGACGAGCAGGATTGCCGGATTGTCGTGCGTTGCGGTGGTCATGGAAACCTTCGACGAAAGAGGACAGTGCTGCGCGCCGCCTGAGGGCAAAGCCGCACCCGGCTGGTGGTCACCACGGGCCGGCGCTGGACCACGGCAAGCCGAGGGCGGCGCTCGACCACGAAGCTATGGGCACAGCCGGCGTCCTGCCATGCTCCACCGTCCGCACTTCTTGCGTGATCGTCCGGCGCGGACATGCCTGTGGCCTGGCTTCTGCCGATGCACGGCCTCACCCCGTCCGGAGTTCTACGCCGAAGGTCGCGAGGCGCCCGGGGCGGTAAGGCACCATGGCGCTCCTCGCGCGGTGAGTCCGTTACATCGACGCATCCCTCGAGTGGGACCTGCGCTCCTGGACGCAGTTGCACGAGCTCGCCTTGGACGATCTTCTTGTCGCAGCAGGTCCGAGAGGCGAGGTCGCCGAGCGCCGCGAACGCCGACAGGGAGAAGGCCTGCTTGAGGGCCGATCGCCGCGGATCGACGAGGTTGATCTCCCAGTCGCCGGGGCTCCACCGGCGTAGGCGGCGAGGTTCCAGCGGTGCGCAACGTGCTGTGGAGCACGGCCGTCGGCGACCCGGTGAGGCCATCTGGGCGAGCCGACGGTGGAGCCGGTACGCGCCCCCCGTTGCTTCGCCGACCGGGTCGCCGTCGAATGCGACGATCCTCTCCAGCTCGGCGATCGTCTGGTCCTCGCCGTCGATCGTCCGCCGCGTGTGAGGCATCGCGCGTGCGACGTCCGCGATGATGGACGCGTCCCTCGCGTCCGCCATCGCCTCACCGGGTGGGACCGGCGCTATGCCGAACGCCTTCTCTCTAGCCTTCATCGGCGTGAGCGCATCCTGCCGCCGCCCAGCCGACGTCCTGCGGGCCGCTCACTTCCGCCGCCCCGCATACCACCCACTGGCGCCTGGTCAGATGAATCAGGAATGCTTGGTCAGGCACATACCCCGCATGCCAACCGGATGCTCCTGCCCGTTACGGGAGGCAACAGGTCAACTTCTCATGCCCCATACTCCCTCTCGGCGCCCGTGAGTGCGACGTAACTTGACTAAGCGTTCCAGGTACGGTGCACTGTCAGTAATTCCTCCTTGCCGGGGCGGGTTCCTGCTGAGGCACCCGCCCAACAGGTGGAACGGTGTGTCTAGCCGACATCGTCTGTGACCGCGTCAGGGAGCCGATCACGGCGCTCCTGCGCTCCCATCGGCTTCCGTGTATCTCAAAGGATCTCGATGAAGGTCGAACAACTGCTGCTCGACGGCGTGTTCGTGGAGCACGTAGCACCTGACGGACCCGCTGCATCGCCGCCCATCGTGTTCATCCACGGCGGCAGCCACGGCAGCTGGCTGTGGGACAACTGGACGCGCTACTTCGCCGGCCTCGGGCGCCACTGCTACGCCTTCAGTTGGTTCAACCACACGGGTTCGGTGGAACTCCCCACCGAAGAGTTCGTCAAGCGAAGCATGCTGGATGCGACAGAAGAGCTTGGCATCGTGGTCAAGTATGCGGGTGAGACACCCGTGCTTGTGGCACACAGCATGGGGGCAGCGGTGGCGCAGAAGTACGCGGAGGACCACGTGGTACTGGCTCAGGTACTCCTTGCGCCCGTCCCGTGCACGGACAGCAGGGGTGAGGCGATACAGATTCCCGTCGACTTGTCCCTTCCCTTCCCGCCGATGCCTTACGAGACGGCCGCGGAGTGGTTCTTCGACGGTTGCTCGGAGCAGGACGCCCGCCGTTACCACGCACTGATGCCCGACGAGTCACCGAAGGCGGTCTGGGAAGCGGCGCAGCGTGGCGCCGCTATTGAGCTGGACAGGACTCGTGCCAGTGGGCCCATGCTCATGGTCGCCGGGGGACGGGACATCGTCTCGCCCGCAGAACTCGTGCGAAAGCACGCCGCTCACTTCGGCGCAGACTACTTGTACCTGGCCGACCGGGCACACAGCCTGATCCTGGAACCTCGTTGGCGGGACGTTGCCGACCGCATCGACTCGTGGCTTGCACATGCGGCCTGGTGAGAAACCGCTCCCGCGGGCACCCGCCGACATACTCGGAGCGTGCCGCATACCTCGTGATCCAGCATCCATGACGACGGTGAGGCGTTGCCGCGGCCATCGTAGCTGTGCCGATGCCGGCGCACCGTGCAGCTTCCCCTTGCATATGGCACTCCGTCCGGGGGCCGTGTGTCTCGAATACCAAGAAGGTGAAAACATGGCGAACGGAACAAGCTTCACGATCACCGAGGGCGAGCGGTCCGAGCAGGACGTCAGGGCGGAACTGGTTGGGCGTGCCACGGCCCTTCAGCCGTTGCTGCGCAAACATGCCGCAGCCGGGGAGAAGGACCGTGTTCTCCCGGTCGAGGTTGTCGATGCGATGGCCGAGTCCGGGGTTTTTCGGTTGCTGACTCCGAAGCGTTACGGCGGCTCCCAGACCAACCTGCGCACCCTGACAGAGGTGTCCGAAGTACTGGGAGAGGGAGACGGCTCAGCCGCCTGGGTTGGGATGATCATCGCAGTAACCAACTGGCTGGCGTGTCTCTTCCCGGACAAGGCGCAGGAGGAGGTCTTCGGGGCCGATCCTGACGCGCGCACCACGGGTGTCGCGGCACCTACAGGGGTAGGGGAGCGAGTAGCGGGCGGTTGGCGGGTCAGCGGCAAGTGGTCGTACAGTTCAGGCGCCCCCTTCGCCACGTGGGCAGCAGTCGGCGCGTTGCTCAAGGACGAGAGCGGCGCGATCTCGGACCAGGCCCTTGCTCTGATCCCCGCCTCGGATCTGACCTTCGAGGACACATGGCACACCGTGGGCATGAAGGCGACAGCCAGTGGCACCCTCGTCGGACGGGACGTATTCGTGCCCGAACACCGCGTGCTGTCGGTGCCTGCAGCCGCGGAAGGCGTCTATCCGCGCTCGGCGCGTGACGAGACGTTGTACGACTCAGCGTTTGGGCCGATGCTGGTACTCTGCCTGGCCGGACCCTTGCTGGGCCTGGGCAGTGCGGCACTGACCGCCGTCCGGGAAGCAGCCGCAACGAAACCGCTGTCGTTCACTGTGTACGACAGCCAGGCGGACTCGGTCGGAATCCAGATGCAAGTCGCCGAGGCGGCGTTGAAACTCGAAAGCGCGCGCCTGCTCGTCTACCGGGCGGTGGACGAGGTGGACGAGGCCGCAGCCGGCGAGCCTTTGGGTCTTGCCGCGCGTTCGCACATCAGGGCGCGTGCGGGTTTTGCAGTGCAGCAGGTGATCGAAGCGGTCAGCGTGCTGCTGAACGCTCATGGCGCGTCCGCGTTCACCGATGACAACGCCCTGCAGCGCATCTGGCGGGATGTCAATGTCGCGGCCCGTCACGCCGGGCTGGTACCCGGCGTCGGCTTGGAGGTCTATGGCAAGTCACTTCTCGGTGTCAGCGAGCGTGTGAGCTTGATGCTCTGACGCATGGAGGCAGGTCGTCGCCGACGGGCGGAGCAGTTGGCGCGCACCGCAGAGAAGACCCCGTCCGCATGGCCGACCCATGCGCTTGTGTGTGCGTCGGCTTCGGCTGTTCCGGATGGCAGCCGGCCTGCCATCGAGTGGTAGAACCTGCCGAGGGAACGCTGGGTCGAAGCGTCGGAGGCCCGGGTGACCATCCCGCGCCGCCGGTAGCGGGCCCCCGGGACACTGGCTGTCACCCGAGCCGCGTTGCAGAAATCCCAGCGCCCTGTAGTGCGACGTCTCACACGCGAAGCTACGCTCAGAGCCCTGTCGACTTGTTGAAGTCATACAAAGGGTGGCGGTGAGATGTGCTCATACGGGATCGTCCGTCATGGTGACATCGCGCTGCCATCCGGCGTCGCCCCATTTCCCGTAGCCGAGCAGGAGGTGCTGGCCGACCCGGAGTCCGGGCCGCGCCTGGTTCTTCCAACTCATCGTGACCATCGGCTTGTCCCGCTCCTCTACCCCGACGGTCGCGCCCTCGAACGGCTTTCCCTTCGCAGTGAACGCACGCAGCATCCCGGCCAGTTCGTCGGCGTCCTTGTGCGAGCCGCTCAGGGCGCACAGCTTCGAGACGGGCTTGCCGTCGGTGCCCATCCGGGTGCCGACGGCCGCCAGCAACGCCCTGCTGTTGCGCGCGTATTTACGGTCGAAGTTCGCCGTGAAGACGGTGCCGAGGCAGTTGGCCACGGCGACGTACGACGGGTCGTCGGCCAGGGTCTTGCCCTTGGGCGCACTCATCGAGCGGTAGACGACGCTGTCCGTGAGCCGGTCGAGCCCTGCCCCCATGGAGGAGGAGGCGGCGATCGCCTTCTTGTCGAAGCGGCCCGTGAGGTAATTTCCGTCGGTCTCGTACGAGACCACGGTGTCGGGCCTGGGCCCCCTGAACAGACCGTCACGCGGCACCGCACCCGCGGCCA
The DNA here is from genome assembly GCF_002920615.1 of Streptomyces sp. Ru62. Classification (GTDB taxonomy): domain Bacteria; phylum Actinomycetota; class Actinomycetes; order Streptomycetales; family Streptomycetaceae; genus Streptomyces. The sequence continues at coordinate 63,069 of NZ_PQSU01000006.1, read as the reverse complement.
CATCCGCCCGCCGCGCGCGGCCGTCCCGACGGAGGTCTTCAGGTGCCGTCCGATCTGCCGAAGCGGACGCGGCCGACGACACCATCGCCCGCGCGGACGCGCCCGCGTGCCCTCACGCCGGGGCGACCCGGTGGATCGCCAGCGCGTCCACGCGGTGCATCCTCGCGTCGGAGGGCGCGCACACCAGACGGCCTACTGCCGGGGAACGGCCGGGCAGCGGTTCCTGGCCGCGCAGCTCGGCCTCGACGAACAGGCGGAGCCGTTCGGCACACCTGCGATAGAACCGCAGCTGGGTGCGGCGGCCGAACAGGCGCCACCCGAGGAAGGTGATCCGGTCCAGGGTCGGGGCACCCTGCGAATGGCACGAGACGACGAACAGCACCTCGCCGGTGTCCTGCCGCTTCACCAACTCGTAGGTGGCCCGGCCGCGTTCCAAGTGGCCCTCCAGGGTCTCGTACGCCCATCCCCAGACGCGGTCGGTCCCGTCGCGCATCTCGTCGACCACCTGGGTGACGCGCACACCGCAGTAGAAGTGCATGCCGTGGAACCGAGCCTGCAGCAGCATGTCCCGGCCGAGCAGGGGTGCGGCGGGGTCGTAGAGCGCGCGCACGATCTCCGGCGGCGAGAACTCGTAGTCGCGGACCAGGCGGCAGGCCCGTTCCCATGAGCCTCCCGGCTCCGGCGGGCCCGGTCGCTCCGCCGGCAGCGCGGTGCGGTGGACGTCGATGTTCCAGGACGGCCGGCGTACCTCGTCGAGCGAGTAGTTGACGCGCGCGTCCGCGAGGTCCCGCCACACCTGTACGGCGTCGAGCCGTCCGAAGACCCAGTTGCCCAAGGAGTTCACTCGGAACCGTCGAGCGAGTCGCCGATCAGCCACAGCGTCGGCGGCCACAGACCCACGAAGAGCGCGCGCCGCTCGGCGTTCCCCCGTTGCTCCTGGTCGACGGTCTTCGCGCGCACCCACAACGTCACGCACAGGCCGACGGAGGCGAGCGAGACCAGGTGCAGATGAGTACTCCGCACACCTGCACCGCGCAGAAGCCGGACCACCATGGGAACCTCCGGGGTCGCTTGCTTGTGTCGCGAAATCTTTCAGGAGGGTGCACCTTTTACCAGGGTATACACCTAATAATGACGTTTCGCAGGGATCTAAGGGGCCGGGATGACGCCTCCACGCTGTCCACGGACACTGGCCGTCCTCGGGCGGTGGCTTCTGGGCACAGGGCTGGTCTCGTGGCGCTACCTGTGGGAGACGACGCCCCTGCACCGGGGCGGCGAGTGCCGCGGAGACGAGACGGACCTCCCACCGCCGCTGCCTCCCGCAGCGCTCGACAGTCGGGTGCAAAGGGCGCAGGACGGGTGCGGCCCCCTGTTCCACCGCCTCTTCCGCGTGCGCATCACCGAAGCCGACATCGGTCCGGGCCGGCTCATCGAATGGGTCTGCCGTGATTTCAAGCGCTTCGTGCCCTCCGAGGTGGTCGACATCCACACCGGTGAGCTTCGTGACCAGGGTCTGGACGTGGGGGACGAGCTGCTGGTGGAGATGCCGGGGCCCTGGAACGGCCCCGTCAAGGTCGTCCACCGTGACGTCGACTGCCTGCACCTGGTGACCCTGCGCGGTCACATGGAGGCCGGTCAGGTGCATTTCCGCGCGCGGGAGGAGGACGGCCTGCTGGTGTTCGAGATCGAGCTCTGGGCGTGCCCCGGCAGCCGCCTGGTGCACCTTCTGTACTCGCACCTGCGCCTGGCGAAGGAGATCCAGCTCAACATGTGGGTCCGGTTCTGCCTGGCCGCCGCCGCGATGTCGGGAGGCCGGCCGGCCGACGGTGTGCACATCCACACCCGCTGGCTGGAGTCGCCGGAAGGGACATCGGTACGCCCGCCCTCTCCGGCCGGTAAGGACTCTTCGGGCGGCGCGCCGGCCCAGGAGGCACCGCCGGCGGGCCGGCTGGGTCAGCCGGGCGCGAGCGGGGACCACCGGCGGAGGGACAGCACGTGAGGGCCGGCCCGCTCCAGGACCGGACCGTCGTGATCACCGGAGCCGCACGCGGGCTGGGAGCGGCGCTGGCGCACGTACTGGCTCGGCGCGGGGCGCGCCTGGCACTCCTCGGTCATGAGGGGCCCGAACTGGATGCGTTGGCGGCCTCCCTGCCCACACCGGCACTGGCCGTCGAAGTCGACATCACCGACGACTCGGCTCTGGACGATGCGGCGGGCGAGGTCCGCGACCACCTCGGCCGGCCGTCGGTGGTCGTGGCGAACGCGGGAATCGCCGAGGGAGGCCCCTTCGCGATGTCGGACCCCGCCTCATGGCGCCGTGTCATCGACGTGAACCTGACGGGCAGTGCGCAGACGGCGCGGGTGTTCCTGCCCGATCTGAAGGCGACGGCGGGTTACTTCCTCCAGGTCGCGTCCCTCGCGTCACTCGGAGCCACTCCGATGATGAGCGCCTACTGTGCCTCCAAAGCGGGTGTGGAAGCCTTCGCCCACGCCCTGCAGGCCGAGGTGGCGCACGAGGGGATCGTGGTGGGCGTCGCCTATCCCGCCTGGGCGGACACCGACATGATCCGCGAAGCCGAGGGCTTCGCCGCCCTGCGCCAGCTGCGCGTGCACATGCCCCCCGGCGTCCGGGACATCCGTCCGGCAGAGGTGGTCGCCACCCGGCTGGCGCGCGCCGTCGAGCGCCGCAGCACCGCCGTCTACGTCCCGGCGTGGCTGCGTCTCGTCCAGCCCCTGCGCTGGGCCCTGCCGCCCGTGGTCCTACGGCTGGCCCGGCACGAACTGCCCCGCTGGGACGCCGGACGGCCACTGCGAACCACGGGCAGCCTGGGCACCGGCGGACGGGCCGACCGTGCCGCGGCCGCACCGGACGGCGACCGACGGGGCTGATCCCCCGCCCACAGCACCGAACGGGAGCGGAAGCGTGCTGCGGCGGCGCCGGTCCCGCGTCGCGGAGCCGGTCGAAAACCCCCACGCTGTTAAGAGCGGGAAGCGCAGTCACGGAAACTCCGGAGAGGACGGGTCGTGCATGGGAGGCGCCGCGGCGGAAGCGGCGGCTCACGTGCCGTAGCGACGGGTACGGGCATCGCGTGCCGCACCGTCCGGAGTTGTCCGTTCGCGCAGGGGAATCCACAGCAACCGAAGGAGTGTGCGAATGAACACCCCTCCCCGTTCCGGCGCGCTCCGGCACCGCCCCGCCGGACGCGGCCGCGACGTGAAGCTGCTCGGCATCTATCTCAACGACCACCTCGCCGTCGACACCCTCGGCGCCGAACGCGCCGCCCGTCTGGCACGCGCCTCCCGGGGCTCCGCACTCGGCCGCGCGCTCGGGCCCGTCGCCGCGGAGATCGCCCAGGACCGGACAGCGCTGCTGGGCATAATGCGGGATCTCAGTGTTCCCGTTCGCCACTACAAGGTGTGTGCCGGCTGGGCCGGCGAGAAGATGGGACGGCTCAAGCCCAACGGCCGGCTGGTACGCCCCTCCCCACTGGGCACCGTGCTGGATCTGGAGGCGCTGCGGCTGGCGGTCGAGGGCAAGGCGGCCGTCTGGCAGACCCTGCGCCGGCTCAGCGCCACGGACAGGCGACTGGACCGTGCGCGCATCGAGACGCTGCTCCAGCGTGCCCGGCGGCAGCAGGACACCATCGAGGAGTGGCGTCTGCGCCAGGCCGAGGAAACGCTGGGCTCTACGGCCGGCTGACCCGCGCTCAGCGGTGTTCCGCCGGGTTCTGCCCCTGCCGGCCGGCAGGGGCGGCCGCCGGCGGCGCGAGCGCCGGCCCGCACGTCGGGACATCAGGAGCCAGGACGTCGTCCACGGTGCGCCGGGCCTTGTCGACCGCCTGGCCGTCGCCGAGTCGCAGGGCGGTGTCGACGGCGAAGATCCGCCGCGGTCTCGGGCCGTCCGCGCTAGGGGCCGGCCCGGACGCCGGGCGGGGTCCGGGGCGGCGAGGCCGTTCAGTCGGGCGTCCGTCCCCGGGCGGTCAGGGGTTCCCAGGACACGTTGGCCGTAGGAAACCGCCCGTCGCCGCCCGTTCCATGAGCGCCACGGCAGGCCGCGGATCTGGTCGCCGGCCAGGACCAGCCGGGGGTGGGGGGCGGACGGTGGGCGGTCGCGGTAGCCGCCCACCGGGGGCAGGGGGCAGTCCTCGTGCCACTCGTGGCGGGCTGTTGAGAACCGTGGCGGTGTGGGTCGCTGGGGAGACGCGGTGGAGCTGGCCGGGGAGGCGCATTGCTCGACGTCCCGGGCGGCTCCGGGCGGTACGGCGTCGGCGTGCAGTTCGACGACCGATCCTCCGGTGCGCGCGCTCCAGCAGCGGCCTGGGCCTCGTAGCGTCCCAGCACGCTGACGTTGTCGAGGCCGCCGAAGCCACTGGTGCCGAGGAAGCCGGGCCGGTCGGGGGCGACGGGCCGGTCCAGCCACCCGTCGGCTCAGGAAGGGCGGGCGGGGCGCAGCCGTCCGATCCGTTCGCGCCAGGACGCGTCGCCCAGGTGTCCGCAGCGTTCGACCAGCGTGCGCAGGCCGCGCTGTCCCGGGCGAGGACGACCTCGCCGTAGGGCTCGCCCGGCGAGCGCGGTGGATCCGTCGCTCGTCCTGCTGCATCGGCACACGCTCTCGCCGGCATGTGTGCGGTCATCGCGCGGTTGTGGTGAGAGTACCCGCGATGAGCGTGGTGAGCAGGTCCTGCAGGGTGGGTTCGAAATCCATGCGCAGGACCGCGAGGGAGGGATCGGCCTCGTAGGCGGTGAGCATGGCTTCGGAGGGGCGTGCGTGCGTCCATATCGCGCCGATCACCAGGACGGCTTGCGCGACGAGTTGCTCGGTGTGTCCTCGCAGTTCGGGCAGGTGATGGTCGGCGAGAGCGGCGAGGGCGGCGACATTGGCCAGTGCGGCGCGCTTGTAGCGGGCGGCCACGTCTGCCGAGACGTTGTGTTCCAGGACGCCTGCCTGGGCGCTGAGCAGGTCGCACAGCACCGGGTGCCGCGCCAGGGAGTGGGTCAGGGTGGCGGCGAAGGCCCGGCCGCGCTGGAGTACTGCTGCGTCCGGTGCGACGGTGGCGTCGAGCAGTTCGGGCAGCTCGGCTGTCCATTGCCGCCAGTCGCGGTCCAGCAGTTCCAGCAGGATCGCCTCGCGTGATTCGAAGTAGCGCAGCACGTTGGACTTCGCCAGGCCTACACGTCGGCTCAGCTCGTTGAGGCTGACCGAGTTCACCGGCATCTCACTGCACATCGCCGCCGCGGTGTCGAGGATCGCCCGTCGGCGGGCCTCGCGTTGCTCCTCGTTGCGCGCCCGCTGGAAGTTGGTCATGCCTCCATGTTACGGACCGGCGGTCCGTTGACAACGGACCATCGGTCTCTTAATCTGGCCGCACAAGAATATCGGACCGGCGGTCTCATATTCGGGTGGTCACCCACATCCGTCCTCCGGGACACCGGCGTGCGGTCTCCTCCTCGCGCCTGCCGTTCATCCCGCGGGCCCGAGTACCGGACAGAGCCTCGGCGGACCTCCGGCCCCTCACCCCGCCCACTCATCGAAAGGCCACACCATGGCGACCTCCTTCCAGGTCGGCAGCTTCACCGTCACCGCGCTCAGCGACGGAGAAAGCCACCTGCCCCCGCTGTTCTACCCGGGCCTGGACTTCGACGCCCATCCCGGCCTGCTGCACCCGGACGGCACTCACCACATCCCCACGGGCTGCTTCCTGATCCAGGGCAAGGGCCTCACCGTGCTGGTCGACGCCGGCACCGGACCGAGCGCCATCGCCTTCCCCGAAACACTGGCGGCCGCCGCCGGCCTGGATGCCGCGCCGCCGTCCATCGCGACCGGCGGGGCGCTTCCCGAGGCACTGGCAGCGGCCGGGGTGACACCCCAGGACGTATCCACGGTCTTCCTCACCCACCTGCACGCCGACCACGTCGGCTGGGTGGCTCCGGGCGGAAATCCGTTCTTCCCGAAGGCCGAGGTCGTCTACGGCGCCGCCGACTGGGACGCTCTCATCGCACCCGCGCCGGCCGAGGACCCCGCCCGGATCGTGATGGAGGGTGCCAGTGCCGCCGGCGTCCTGCGCCCTGTCGACGCCCCCGTGGTGGAAATCGGTCCCGGCGTCACCGCCCACCACACCCCCGGTCACACCCCCGGCCATTACATCGTGCGGATCAGCGACGGGGGCCAGGAGGCATACCTCCTCGGTGACGCCGTCCACCACCCGCTCCAGTTGAACGACCCCCGCATCTCCTTCCTCTCCGACGCAGATGCCGAAGGCGCTCTGAAGAGCCGTGAAGAGCTCCTCGCCCGGCTCACCGGCAGCGACGCCGTCATAGGCATGGATCACTTCCCTGAGCTGCACTTCCAACGCATCACCCTGGGCGCGAAGGGGCGGGCCTGGACCGACGCCTGAATGCTCGCTCGCCGACAGCGCGTCTCTCCTCGCCGAAGGCGACGGGCACTGGACGACATCCTGGCGGCGCTCCACGGCGCCGCCACCGCAGGCGCTCGGATCACCCCGGTGTCCGCCGCTGTCCGCTCGCATGATTCCCCAGCCAGCCCCGAACCAGTCCGCACCCATGACCAGTCGGGCGCTCACCGAGTAGGCGCAGGACTCCAGCGAGCACTGGTCCGGCCGGCGAACGCCGCGGTCCGCCTGCCGCGCCGCGGTCATGCGGGCGGTGCGCCGGCGTACCGCGGCCAGGTCGACGCCCTCGCGGGCGGCGACGGCCTCAGCGGTGTCGGCTCCGGCGTCTCCGGCATCGGGCATGAGGCGGTCCACCGCGCTCGACGGCGCTGGTGGCCAGGATCCGACCGCCGACGACGGCAACGCCCCCCGGTGGGGGGCCCTCGTCCGCTGACGTTGCCGTCAAGTACCGCCGTCAGACAGCCGAGAGGCCCCTTCGGGGTCATGTCACCGAGCCCGGCCTCCGCGGTGTCGGCTCGTAGGCGGCCTCGGCGGCGATGTCCCGGAGGCACCGCGCCGCGGTGAGGAGTTCCCGGTGGGTGGTGTAGAGCGCGTTGACACCGAAGCGCAGCAGATCGGGGGCGCGCATGTCCGCGATCACGCCGTGGTCGGCGAGCGCTCGTGTCAGGGCGTGGGCGTCGGGGTGCCGCAGCGAGACCTGGCTGCCGCGGCGGTCGGGGTCGGAGGGGGTGACGGAGGTGAAGCCCAAGGGAATGAGCAGTTCGTCGGCGCAGCGCAGGAAGAACCCGGTCAGGGACAGGCTCTTGGCGCGGACCTCGGCGAGGTCCACGCCGTCGTAGGCGGTCAGGGCCGCCTCAAGGGCGAGCAGGGACAGGATCGGGGGAGTGCCGATACGGGCCCGGGCGATGCCGGGGGCGGGTGCGTAGTCCCGGCCCAGCCCGAAGGGGTCGGCGTGCCCGGTCCAGCCCGGCACCGGGGTGCGCAGGTCCCGGTGATGGCGGCGTGCCACGTACAGGTAGGCCGGGGCACCCGGGCCTCCGCAGAGGAACTTGTAGCCGCAGCCGACGGCGAGATCGACATCGAGGGCGTCGAGTTCGACCGGCAGGGCCCCGGCCGCGTGGCACAAGTCCCACAGGACCAGCGCGCCGGCGCGGTGCGCGTCCTGAGTCACGTCCCGCATGTCGTACAGCTCCCCGGTGCGGAAGTCCACGGGCGAGTAGCTGACGACGGCCACCCGGTCCCCCTCCGTCGCGAGGAAGCCGGGCAGGTCGGCCGGCGACACCCGCCGCACCTCCAGGCCGCGGCGTTCGGCGACGGCGGCGGCCACATAGCGGTCCGTAGGGAAGTGGTCGGGGTCGGTGACCAGCAGGGAGCGGCCCGGTCGGAGCGAGGCGGCCGCGTCCAGGGCGGTATGGAGCTGCACGCTGGTGGAGTCACCCGCCACCGTCTGGCCCGGCGCGGCCCCGATGAGCGCGCCGATGGCGTCGCCCACCCGCAACGGCGCCTCCCACCAGCCGTTGCCGTTCCAGGAGCCGATCAGGTCGGTGCCCCACTGCCGGGTCACGACGTCGGTGAGGACCGGCGGGACGGCGGCGGGCAGCGGGCCCAGGGAGTTGCCGTCGAGATAGACGACGTCCGGGGGGAGCAGGAAGCGGTCGCGCAGGTGAGCCAGCGGATCCTCGGCGTCGAGGCGCGCGGCGACCTCGGTCAGGTCGGTCGTCGGCATGGTGGTCATCGGTGCGCGGGCTCCTCGTGTGCCGGCCCGGGGCGCTGGGCGGGGAAGGAGGCCGCCATCTCCCGGAGGGTGTCGGCGACGGCACGGGCGCCGGGCGCGCCCGGTTCGATGAGGGTGTAGTGGCCGGTGCCGGGCAGGACGACCGTGGTGAGGTCGCGGTGGACGGCCGCGTAGTCGGTGAACTGGGTGAGGGGGACCTCCTCGTCGGCGGCGCCGTGCAGCAGCACGGTGGGCACCCCGGTCGTGCCGGCGTCGCGCAGCAGGGTCAGGGGGTCGACCTCGGCCATGCGCTCCTCGAAGTGCTCCGCCCCGCCCAGGAGTTGCAGAGCGGCGCCGTTGCTGAGGTCGTCGCGACGGGTGGCGGCGAGGTCGGTGAGGGGGGCTAGGGCGAGCACGCCGGTCGGCAGGGTGCGCGTGTGCCAGCGCGAGCCGGCCGGCAGCAGGCCGCGGGCGGCGCACCACAGGGCCAGGTGTCCGCCCGAACAGTGGCCCGCCAAGACGTACGGCCGCCCCTGCGGAAGGGTGTCGACGATCCGGGCGACGTCGTCGAAGGTCTCCGGATAGCCGCCGGCGCCCCCGGAGCGACGGAAGCCGGGCAGCAGGACGTCGAAGCCCTGTTCGGCGAGGTAGGCGGCGAAGGGGGTCAGGTGCATGCGGTCGTAGCGCCAGTAGCCACCGTGCAGCAGGATCACCAGCGGGGCGCCGGGGGTGTCCGAAGGCCAGGCGTCGTAGACCTGGTGGGGATGGTCGCCGTAGCGGCCGTGCACCGGTGCCAGGACCGGCTTCAGGCTCAGTACCCGCTGCTCCTCCTCGGCCGCGAAGGCGGAGATGACCCTAGATGTCACCGCGCACCTCCCACAGCTCGGGGAAGACCGGGCGGGCCGCGCGCTGCTCCAGCCAGGCCAGTCCCGCGGAGCCCGCGCTGCCGGGCTTCGCACCCATGGCGCGGCGCACCACCAGGACGTGCTCGAAACGCCACCGGGTGACGAGCTCGGCGATGTCGGTGAGCAGTTCGCCCAGTGCCAGGTGCGGGTGGTGCTGTGGTCCGGCGTAGATCTCCCGCCACATCTCCACCACCCCGGGGTCGGAAGTGTAGGGACCGGTCATGTCCCGCTCGCGGACGTGCAGCGGTACGTGCAGGCCCTGGCGGTGCAGGAAGGCCAGCACCTCGTCGTAGAGGGACGGTTCACGGTAGGTCTCGCCGAGTGCCTCGTGGACGGCCGGGTCGCCCCGGTGCGCGTGCAGCAGCCCGGCGGACTTGTCACCGAGGAGGAACTCCATGTGCCGGTACATCGCCGACTGGAATCCCGACGCCTTGCCGAACGCGGCCCGGAAACCGTTGAACTGGCACGGCGTCAGCGCTGCGATGGGCGCCCAGGCGCCGTTGAGCGCCGTCAGGGCCCGGCGGCTGCGGACGAGGGCGTCCATGGCCGCGCGCAGATCGTCCTTCGCGAAGGCCACCCGTGCGGTGCGCCACTCGTGCACGATCAGGGTGAACCACAGCTCCATCACCTGGGTCGTGACGAGGAAACCCATCTCGTCCGGCGCGTCGGTGAGCGGGTGCTGCATGGAGTTGAGGACGGAGGCGTGCACATAGCTGTCGTAGGGGCTCGCGCCGGTGAAGGGCCGGGTCAGGACGTCGTCCATGACCGGCTCGGCGAGAGCGGTCGTGCGGTCGTTCATCGCATCTCCTGTGCTGCGGCTGTGAGGCGGTACGGCCGCGTGAGGGTGCCGCGGATGGTGGGGAAGGGCTTCAGGAACCGGTCGGCCGGAGCCGGAGGTGGGGGTCACACGCCGAGGTGGGCTCCGCCGGAGGCGTCGATCCACTGACCGGTCACCCAGCGGGCGTCGTCGCTCGCGACGAAGGAGACCACGTCGGCGATGTCCACGGGCTGGCCGAGCCGGCTGAAGACGGATGCCTCGGAGTACCTGCGGCGGATCTCCGGGACGGCGAGCGTGGGGTTGATCTCCGTCTCGGTGTAGCCGGGGGCGACGGCGTTGACGGTGATGCCCCGGGGCCCCAGCTCCTGGGCCAGGGCGAGGGTGAGGTAGTCCAGGGCGGCCTTGGTCATGGTGTACGAGACGATGGCGGGGAACGCGACGCGGGTGGCCACGGAGGAGATGTTGACGATCCGCCCGCCGTCCCGCAGCCGGTCGAGACCGCGCTGGACGATGAAGAACGGCGCCTTGGTGTTGATCGCGAACACCCGGTCGTAGTCGGCCTCGGTCACGTCGGCGATGCGGCGCGGGACGGTGATGCCCGCGTTGTTGACGAGGATGTCGAGACCGCCGTCCGCGCCCCGGTCGGCAAGGGCCCGGTCGAAGGCGGACCAGAGGGTGTCGGCGTCGCCGTGCACGCCGAGTTCGGCGTGCACGGCGACGGCGCGGCCTCCGTCGGCCTCGATCTCCTTGACGGTCCGCTCGGCGGCGCTCGCGTCGTGGCCGTAGTGCACGGCCACCAGTGCGCCGTCCTGGGCGAGGCGACGGCTGATGGCCCGGCCGATTCCCCTGCTGCCTCCGGTGACCAGGGCGGTCTTTCCCGCAAGGCGGGCGGTGGTGCTCAACGTGCGTCTCCTTCGGTGCGTGCTGACGGGTGCGGTGGTTGAGGGCGGGTGCCCGAGTCGAACGCCGGGGCGGGTGTCATGCGTCGAAGTCGATGACCACCTCGGCGGAGTCCGGTCGTGCCCGGCACACGAGCGTGTAGCCCTCGGCGCGGTCGCGGTCGTCCAGGGCGTGCTGGCGGTCGGCTCGTACCCGTCCGGACAGGACCTTGGCGCGGCAGCTGCCGCACACACCCTCGCGGCAGGCGTACGGCACGTCCGGGTGCGCGCGCAGCAGGGCGTCCAGGATCACGGTGTCCTGCGGCCCGACGGTGGTCCGCCGGCGGTGCCCGTCGAGCAGGGCGGTGACGCGGCTCGTCCCGGCGGTCGGGGCCGGCCGCCGGGCCGGTACGGTGCCGGCGGAGGGGGGAGTGGACCCGGAGGTGAACGACTCCCAGCGCACGAGCGCCGGATCGGCACCTCGGCCGTCCAGGAACCGCCGTACGGTGTCGATCATCCCCGGTGGTCCGCACAGGGAGAACGTGGTGTCCTCGGCGGGCCGGGCGCCGATGACGGTGAGCAGGCCGGACAGCTTGTCGGCGTCCATCCGTCCGCGGAACGGCCCGCCGGTGCCCTGCTCGTCGCGGGTGAGGACGTAAAGGACGGTGAAGCGGTCGAGGAACATGTCCTTGAGGACGGCCAGTTCGTCGGCGAGCAGGGCCTGCGCGGCGGTCGGGACGGAGTGGACGAGGGACACCCGGCAGGTGGCGTCCCGGCGCAGGGCGTCGGCGGCCAGCGCGGCCAGCGGGGTGATTCCGGAGCCGCCGGCGATCAGGACGTGGTGGGCGCCGGGCAGCTCCGGCAGAGCGAAGTGGCCCGCGGGGGCGGACAGTTCGAGTCGGTCGCCGGGTGCGAGGCGGCGGACGGCGTAGGCCCCGAAACCGTCCGGGGCACCGCGTTTGATCACCAGGCGGAGGGCCGAGGTGTCGTGCGGGGGCGGGCACAGGGAGTAGGCGCGGCGCAGTTCGCCGTCGGCGCGGCGGTGGCGTACGACGACGTGCCGGCCGGGCTGGTGGGCGAAGACCTCGCGCAGGCCGGCGGGCACCTCCAGGGTGACGGCCACGGCGTCCGCGGTCAGATGGCACACCTCGCTGACCGTGGCGGGGTGCCACCGGGTACGCGTGCCCCGGCGCACGTGCCGCTCGGCGGACGTCTCCTGCCGGGCGGGCGGTGGGGTGGCGGCGGTGTTCACGGTGTGCCTCACAGCGCGGTCAGGTGGGGGAAGGGTTCGCGGCACACCGCGCACCACAGCACCGACTGGCAGCGGGACGGGCCGAAGGGACTGTGCGGCCGGGTGGCGCGCGAGCCGCAGTGCGGGCAGGCGACGGCGCCCAGCTCCACGGCGACCGGGCCGCCGGCCGCCGCGGGCACCGGCGGGGCGATGCCGTGGGCGGCGAGGGTGCGCAGTCCGCGAGGGGTGATGCGGTCGGTCGTCCAGGGCGGGGACAGCACCTGCCGCACCCGGCCGTCCGGATGGCCGCAGTCAGCCAGGACCTCGCGGACGGCCGCGGTGATCGCGGGCAGTGCGGGGCAGCCCAGGTAGGTGGGGATGATCTCCACCTCCAGGCTCCCGTCGGGTCCCGGGCCGACGGAGCCCACCACCCCCAGGTCGCCGAGACCGATCACGGGCAGTTCGGGGTCGGGCAGCGCCTCGACCCGCCTGCGTACCTCCTCCGCGGCGAGGGGCGCCGCGGTCCGTTCGGTGTCGTTCACCAGGTCCCCCCGGGGAACTGCCTGCGCACCGACTGCAGTTCGCCGATCAGGTCGGTGAACTCCTCCGTGTGCAGGCCCGAACGGCCGCCCCGGGCCTGCCAGGAGGGCACGGGCACGGTGAGCCCCGCCCCGGTGACGACCTCGGTGACGCGCTGCTCCCACACCTGGCGCAGTGGCGCGGGCGAGGGCACCGTGCCGGCGGCGGCCAGGCGTCGTACGAGGTCGTCCTCGTCGAAGAGTTCGGCGGTGTAGGGCCACACCCGCTCAAGCCCCTGCTGCATCCGGCGCGCGCTCTCGGCCGTGCCGCCGCCCAGCAGGCGGATCCAGCGGTCGGCGTGCAGCCGGTGGAAGGCGACTTCCTTGACCGCCCGCGCGCCGAAGGCGGCGAGTTCGGGGTCCGGGCAGCCGGCGAGAGCCTCGTAGTGCAGGGACGCGTAGTGGGTGTACGCGAGCTGGCGGGCGACGGTCACCGCGAAGTCGCCGTTGGGCAGCTCCGTCAACAGGGTGTTGGTGAAGTCGCGCTCGTGACGCGTGAAGGCGAGGTCGTCCTCGGTGCGGCCGGTTCCGTCGAGCCGTCCGGCGAGGGTGAGCAGGGTGCGGGCGTGGCCGATCAGGTCCAGGGCGATGTTGGACAGGGCCAGGTCTTCCTCGATCATCGGGGCGCGCGTGATCCACTGGCACAACCGCTGCCCGAGCACGAGGGCGTCGTCACCCAGGCGCAGCAGGTACGTGGCGAGGTCGGCGGGGCCGTGGGCGGCGCGCGTCGGACGACCGGGTGCGCTCACCCCGGGGGTGTCGCCGGGCGAGGTCGGAGCCGGCCGGCGGTCCACCGCGCGGTCCGCCCGCTTGTCACTGGTCGTGGTCACCTTCCGACCCCTTCTCGGTCAGCGGCGGGAAGTGCTCGGGATACCGGTACGGCTTGCCGTGGGTGCCCGCGAAGTACGGGTCGCGTTCGTCCGGGGAGACCGCGTGCACGGCGTCCGAACGCACCACCCACAGCGACAGCGGGTCGCCGCGGCGCGTGTACAGATCGCGGGCGACCGCCAGCGCCGCGTCCGGACCGGCGGCGCGCACCGAACCCACGTGCTGGTGGGCCAGGCCCCGCCGGGCTCGCAGGAAGACCTCCCAGGACGCGGGCGCGCCCTCGTCGTTGCGGTTCATACGCGTTCCTCCTGCGCCTGTCGGGGGACGACCGGGCCGGAGCCGACCACGGATCCGGCGGTCTCCGCGCGGGCGGCGTACACGGCGGCGGCCTCCCGTACCCAGGCGCCGTCCTCGTGCGCGGTCCTGCGGTGCTCGACGCGTCGGCGCGCCCAGTGGGTGTCGTCGCCCAGGACCGTGCGGTAGGTGTCCCAGTCGATCGGGGTGAAGTCGTAGTGGCTGCGTTCCTCGTTCCAGCGGATGGCCGGGTCGGGCAGTGTCAGGCCCAGGCGCTCGGCCTGCGGGACGCACTGGTCGACGAAGCGCTGGCGCAGTTCGTCGTTGGTGTGGCGCTTGATGCCCCAGGCCATCGCACGTCGGGAGACGGCGGCCCCGAGCGCGGCGGTCCGGGCGTCGGCCCCGCCCGCCTCGGTGTCGGGTGGGCCGAACATCAGCGCCACGGCCGGCAGCCACCAGCGGTTCACCGCGTCCTGCGCCATCGCCTTCTGCTCGGGCGTGCCCTCGCACAGCGCGCGCATCAGGTCGTACCCCTGACGCACGTGGAAGGCCTCCTCCTGGCAGACGCGGCGCATCGCCCGCGCGTACGGCCCGTAGGAGGTGCGGCACAGGGGGGCCTGGTTGATGACGGCGGCGCCGTCGGTCAGCCAGGCGATGGCGCCGGTGTCCGCCCAGGTCAGCGCCGGGTGGTTGAAGGTGGCCGAGGCGCGCTGGCGGCCCAGGTGCAGGGCGTCGAGCAGGTCGGCGCGATCCACGCCCAGGGTCTCGGCGGCGGAGTACAGGTACAGGCCGTGGCCGGCCTCGTCCTGGACCTTGGCGATGAGCACCGACTTGCGGTGCAGGGACGGGGCCCGGGTCAGCCAGGCCCCTTCGGGCTGCATGCCGATGATCTCGGAGTGGGCGTGCTGGGCGATCTGACGGATCAGCATGCGACGGTAGCCGTCGGGCATCCAGTCGCGCGGTTCGATCGTCCCGCCCCGGGCGATCAGCGCCTCGAAGCGCGTGAGCGACTCCTCCTGCCCGGCGTCCTCGGTGACGGCCGTCCGCGCGCTCACCCGGCACCGCCCGTGCGAGCGGGGTTCGCCGCGACGGTGGGGCGCACGGGTCGTCCTGCCGCGGACCGGACCCGTACCGGCTGCCTGGGCACGTGCATCACTCCCTGGTTCGGGGCCCGCCCGCGTCCAGCAGCAGTACGGGACGCACCGGGCGGAGCAGGTGTCTTCGTCCCGGTAAGGAGGCCGGGCGGGTGGCCCGGCTATCCCTGCCGCCCGCGGCTCGACGCGTGACAAAGCTCACGGGCCGCCCGGGGAGTGCGGGCGGCCGCGAGCGCCTCTTGAGGGGGTGACAGTTCAGCCCGCACGACGGCGGCCGGCATGCCGCGGCGAAAGGGGAACCCATGAGCACCATCAGGGAGTTGCTGGTCGAACTCACCGGCACCGCCGAGTACGCGGACGCGGTCGGCGACGACGTCGACCTCGCCGCCAGCGGGATCGACTCCGGTGACCTGGTGCGTCTGGTGCTGCTCGTCGAGCAGCGCCTCGGTGTGGAGATCACGGCCGAGGACATGGAGAAGCTGCACACGATCGCCGACTACGAGCGGTTCGTGGCCGAGCGCTCCGCCGCCGGCGCCGCCGGCGGTGCGTGATGTGGCTGACGCAGCTGCTGGAGCGCAACCGGCAGTGCTTCCCCGACCGGACCGCGCTCGTGGACGAGCAACGCAGCGTCACCTGGGCGGAGTTCCACGACCGCACGGCCGAACTCGCCCACGGTTTCGCGGAGCTGGGCATCGAGCGCGGTGACCGGGTCGCCGTCCTGTCCAAGGACCGCATCGAGGTCCTGGAGAGCTACTTCGCGCTCGCGCGCCTGGGTGCGCTGTTCGTGCCACTGAACCACAGCCTGGCCGAGCCCGAGGTCGCCGGCATCGTCGAACGCGTCGGCGCGGTGGCGGTGCTCGGCGAGTCGGACCTGCTGGACCGCCATCCCCGGCTGCCGGATTCGGTGCGCGTCCGGATGGCGCTGGACAAGCCCGCCTTCGCGACGCTGGGCACCCTGGCGGCCGAGCGGGAGCTGCCCCGGGTCGCCGACACCGACCCGATCGCCGTACTGCACACCTCGGCGACCACCGGACAGGCCAAGGGCGTCACCGTCGACAGCGGCTCGTTCCGGGCGATCGCCCTGGGCTGGCTGGTCATGGCCCGGCCCGGCGACGACATCGTCCTGGTCAACTGCTGCCCGCTGTACCACGGCAGCATGGTCGTCTCGCTCACGTACATGGCGGCCGGCGCCACCGTCGTGCTGATGCCCGGCTTCACCCCGCAGCGGGCGCTGACCGCGGTGGAACGTCACCACGCCACGCACATGTGGATGGTCCCGCAGATGCTGCGGTTCATGCTCCAGGCCAAGGCCTCGCAGCGCACCGACTTCTCCTCGCTGCGGGAGATCCTCTACGGCGCCGCGCCCATGCCGCTGGACGTGTACGCCGAGGCGGTGGAGCGGCTGGGCTGCGGCTTCCGGCAGGTGTACGGCATGACCGAGGTCGGCGGCCCCTTCGTCACCCTCGGCCCCGACGAGCACCCCGCTCCCGGGGACGTCACCGCCCGCATCCCCTGCGGGCGGGTCGTGCCGGGCATGTCGGCCCGCGCTGTCGACCGGGACGGACGGGAGGTACCGCGCGGGGAGATCGGCGAGATCGTGGTGCGCGGGCCCGGCGTCATGCAGGGCTACTGGAACGACCCGCGGGCCACCCGCGAGATCACCCTCGACGGCTGGATCCGGACGGGCGACCTCGGTTTCGTCGACGACGAGGGCCGCATCAGCCTGGTGGACCGGACCAAGGACGTCATCATCCGCGCGGGCCAGAACGTCTACCCGTCGGAGATCGAACGCGCCCTGATGACCCACCCGGCGGTCCACGACGCGGCGGTCGTCGGCACGCCCGACGAGGACTACGGCGAGGTGCCGCTGGCCTACGTCGTCCCGGAGCCGGGCACGGACGTGAGTGCGGCGGAGCTGCTGGGCCACGTCGCACGGCTGCTCGCGCCCTACAAACGCCCGCGGCACGTGGAGCTCATCGAGCAGGTGCCGCGCAACCCAGCCGGGAAGATCATCAAGAAGCTGCTGCGGGGCTGACGGTGGGCGGTGGTGCGCGGAGCGCGGCCTGTTGACCGGCCCCGGCGGGCCCGCCCTCGGCCCGGGCGCAGACCTGGGCGGGCAGGGGACGTACGGCCGCGCGGCCCCCGGCGTTCTCGCCGCGGCGCCCGGCTCCCTTCGCCGTGAGCGGGACGGGGCCTTCGCCGCCGGCGCCGAGCGCCTGCCCGCGGCCGTCGCCGCCTTGGCCCGGCTGCGCCCCCTGCCGGACGCCGCCGGGCTGGGCCTGGGGTTCGCCCATGTCGGTGAGCCGCGGTTGGGGCCGGGCGGCCCGGCGGAGGCGTCCGCGGCGGCGCCGATGCCGCCACGCCGCCGCCGGGAGTTCCTGGCCGGGCGGCAGGCCGCCCGCCGGGCCCTGCGCGCGGTGGGCCTGGACTGCGGCGAGATTCCCCGCGCGGGTCGCCTGCCGGTGTTCGCGCCCGGACGGGCGGCGTCGATCTCGCACAGTGCCGGGATTGCCGTCGCCGTGGCCCGCGGGCCGGGGGAGAACGCCCCGCTCGGCTGCGACCTGGAGCTGCGGCTGCTGCCGGCCGGCGCGGCACGCCTGGTGCTGCGCGCGGACGAGGCACGGCTGGCGGACACCGCTGCCGGGCCGGACGGCACGCCCTGGCCGTTGACAGCCCTGTTCTCGGCCAAGGAGGCCGCGTGGAAGGCGCTGTACCTCGCGGTGGGGCAGGCCACGGCCACGTCGATGAGGACGCTGCGGGACCTGTGGGCCAGGCCGAGCGGCGAGGAGCTGCGGATCGGTCTGCGCGCGGATCCCGCGTACGCGGTGCGGGTGCGCTCGCTGCCCGTCGGCGCGGGCGTGTTCAGTTACGTGGTGGGCTGGGCCGACGCCGTGCCCGCATCGGCCGACGGCAGGTGCGACGCGGCTGATTAGGGGGTGCCGGTCCGCTCGCGCCGAGGAAGCCGTCGGCCATGGGGACACCCCCGGCCCGCCGGAGCAGGAGCACCGCGCACGCGTGTCCTCTGCCAGCCCGGCTCGCCGACCGTCCGAGCAGCGGACGACCGCCTTCCGGCAGAGCCGTCGACGCGCGCCCGGAGGCGTGAGCGCTTCCCTCCGGGCAGCCGGTGGACCGGGCCGATCTCGTGGAAGGCGAGAGCGAGGGCAGCCGCTTCGGCCGCACCCACGGAGAGCGCGGGCCCACGTCACCGTCGTAGCCGGTGGTGCCGCTGCGGCTGACGACCATACCGCCGCTGTCGAACAGGTGCGGGGACGTGGGTACGGTGTCGCAGCCCGAGCGCTCCGGCACGACGCGCGCGTTGCGGCGCTCACCGAGCACGTTCCGGAAGCGCCGGCGAAGGCGCGGGCGCCGCTCACCCACCGACTCATGGCCCCCCACGTCGGAGATGTCCGGCAGCCGGCCCCAGTGCTCGGCCTCGTGCCGGCCCCGGGCTCACCCGGCGCCGCCCGGACGGGTGGCGGCCGACGCCCGTCGCCACCACCTCCACCGCGACCTGCCCGCGGCCGAACGGGTGGGACGTCCACCCCGTCGGTGCGGGAGGCGTCGGCGGACTCGGTGGACCGGGGGGCGCGTGGGCGGCGGTCCGGGGTCGGTCACGAGCGCGGGCGGCCGTGGGCTCAGTACCTCAGGGCGCGCAGGGCCTTGGCGACCGTTTCGCCGATGCGGGCGATCGGCTCCGGCTCGGTCATCTCGTAATGACCGCACGGCACCTGGTGGTCGTGAAGGGTGCCGTCGACGTACGGGCGCCAGCCGTCGGCCTTGCCGGGCTGCACCGCGAGGTCGCCGGAGAACTCCGTGGCCGGCTCCTGGGCCGCGCTGAAGAACAGCACGTCACCGCGGAAGCGACCGGGGGCGAACTGCGGTGCGATGCGCAGGTTGTTGCGCATGACGGCGGCGATGGCGGCGGCCTCCGCGCGCGTGACGGGGGAACTGGCCGGATCGGCGGCCAGGGCGGCGTCGATGCGGTCCAGGACCGACTCCACCTCCGGCGCGGCCCCGGGTGGCAGGGGCAGGCCGGCGACCCGCGCCAGCAGGGCGGCGACCTGTCGTTCGGCCGTCTCGGGGTCGTAGCTGGTGCCGCGGGGCTGGGGCGCGTCGAGCATGGCGAGGAGTTCGACCCGTTCACCGGCCTCCTGGAGGGCGCAGGCCATGGCGTGTGCCACAAACCCTCCGTAGGACCAGCCCAGCAGCCGGTAGGGACCGTGCGGCTGCACCTCGCGCACCAGGTCGAGGTAGGCGCCGACCATGGCGGCGGCGTCGGCCGCGGGCGGCCGGGTGCCGTCAAGACCCAGGGCCTGGACGCCGTAGACGGGCTGGTCGCCGCCCAGGTGGGGCAGCAGGCCCGCGTAGCGCCAGGACACGCCCGCCCCGGGGTGGAGGCAGAACAGCGGGGTGGCGGTGCCCTCCGTGCGCAGGGGCAGCAGCGGGCCCAGCGCGGTGACGGGGCGGGCGTCCGGCGCCCCGCCTGCCGGTTCCTCGGCGAGCAGGCCGGCGACCGTGGGAGCGGCCAGCAGCTTCGCCGCGGGGACGTCGAGGACGCCCGTCTGGCGCAAGCGGCCGGCCAGCAGCACGGCGCGCATCGAGTCGCCGCCCAGGTCGAAGAAGTTGTCGTGCACGCCGATGCCGCCGATGCCGAGTGTCTCCTCCCACACCCGGGTGACCGCCTCCTCGCGTTCGGAGCGCGGCGGCACGTGCTCCGTCGTCAGCCGGGGGCGCGGGGCGAGGGCACTGCCGGCCGGTGCCGCGACCGGGTCGTCGGGCGCCGGGGTGTCCGTACGGACGCCGGGGGCGTCGATCCAGTGGCGGTGGCGTTCGAAGGCGTACGGCGGCAGCGGCACCCTGCGGGCGGCGCCCGGCACCGGTGGAAGAGCGGCGTCCACGCCCGCGCACCACAGCCGGCCCAGGGCCTCGGCCAGGACGAAGGAGTCGGCCGCCTCCGCCTTGGCGTGCCGCATGGTGGTCACCGTCACCGGTGCCTCGTCGGCGAGCCGGCTGACGGCCAGCTTGGTCAGCGTGTCCCCGGGGCCGATCTCCACCAGGACGGGGTGCAGGCGGTCCCACAGGGCGGCGATGCCGTCGGCGAAGCGCACGGTGTGCCGGGTGTGGTCGAGCCAGTGCTGTACGGAGGTGGCCTGCGCGTCGGTGATCCAGGCGCCGGTGACGTTGGTGACGTAGGGGATGCGCGGCGGACGCAGCGTGACCTGTCGCAGGTGGCTCTCGAAGGCCGGCAGCACGGGATCCAGGACGTGGGAGTGGGCCGCGACGGGAATGCGCAGGCGGCGGAAGGGCGTCCCCCGGCGGGCGAGGCCGGCCTCGAAGCGTTCGACCGCGTCGAGGTGTCCGGCGACGGTGCACGCGGTGGGGCCGTTGACGGCGGTCAGGGACAACTGCTCGTCGAGCAGCGGCAGGACCTCCTCCGCCGGCGCGGCGACGCCGGTCGTGGCGCCGCCCGCGGAGCTGATCAGCCGGATCCGCTCGGTGACCAGCGGCAGCATCTCCTCCAGGTCGATCACCCCGGCCAGGCAGGCCGCCGTGTACTCGCCCAGGGAGTGGCCGATGAGGGCGTCCGGGCGCACGCCCGCCTCCATCAGCGTGCGGGCCAGCGCGTACTCGGTCACCACCAGGCCCAGGAGGGCGTCGGTGTCGTCGGCCGGCCGCCGCTCGACCAGCGTGCCGCGCAGGTCGCCGCCGAGGACGGGCCGCAGGATGCGCGCGCACTCGTCGACGGTGTCGCGGTAGACGGCGTGCTCGCGGTAGAGCTCCGCCCCCATGCCGGCGTACTGGGTGCCGCCGCCCGGAAGCAGGAATGCCACCCCGGCCGGGTCGTCGCCCACCGGCGGGGTGACGGGCGCGGCGCTGCGCAGGGCCGCCACGGCCTCCTCGCGGGAGGCCGCCGTGACGGTGAGGCGGTGGCGCAGCGCGGGCCGCTCGGCGCGCAGGGAGTACGCGATGTCGTCCAGGCGCAGGCCGGGACGGCGCTCCAGGTGCCGGGCGAGCGCGTCGGCCTGGCCGCGCAGCGCGCCGGCGGTGCGTGCGGAGACCGGCAGCACCAGGCGGCGGCGGTCCTCGGCCGGGCGGGACGCGGCGGGGGTGACGGGCGGGGCCTCCTCCAGGATGACGTGGGCGTTGGTGCCGCCGATGCCGAAGGCGGAGACGGCGGCCCGGCGCGGGTGGTCGCGCTCGGGCCAGTCCTCCAGGGCCGTGGGCACCCGGAAGGGGCTGGAGTCGAAGTCGATGAGCGGGTTGGGCCGGTCGAAGTGCAGGCTCGGCGGGATCTGCCGGTGCTCCAGGGCCAGCACGGCCTTGATGAGCCCGGCGATTCCGGCCGCCGCTCCCAGGTGGCCGATGTTGGTCTTCACCGACCCCAGGGCACAGAAGCCCCGCTGGTCGGTGCTGTGCCGGAAGGCTTCGGTGAGCGCCGCGACCTCGATCGGATCGCCGAGCTTGGTGGCGGTGCCGTGCGCCTCGACCAGTCCGATGGTGTCCGCGTCGACCATCGCCTCGGCCTGGGCCGCGAGGATGACCTCGGTCTGTCCGGCGGCGCTGGGCGCGCTGAAGCCGACCTTGCGGCGCCCGTCGTTGTTGACGGCGCTGCCGCGGATGACGGCGCGGATGCGGTCGCCGTCGGCGAGGGCGTCCTCCAGGCGCTTGAGGACGACGGCGCCCACGCCGTCGCCGGAGGAGGTGCCGGCGGCGTCTGCGGCGAAGGCGCGGCAATGGCCGTCGGGGGAGAAGGGCCCGTCGGGAACGTGCCGGTAGCCCAGGGCGGCGGAGGGGTTGAGGGAGACCGCGGCCGCCAGGGCGGTGTCGCAGCGGTGGTCCAGCAGGTCCTGGCAGGCGGTGTGCACGGCGACCAGCGCGGTGGAGCAGGCCGTCTGCAGCGACACGCTCGGGCCGGTCAGGCCCAGTTCGTAGGAGACGCGGGTGGCGAGCGTGCCCAGGGAGTTGGCGGTGGCCGCGTGCACCAGGGCGACCGATCCGGGCTGCCCGGCGAAGCGGGGATGGACGTGGGCGGGGTAATAGCGGCTGTCGCCGCTGCCCGCGTACACACCGAACGCCCCGGTCGTACGGCCCTCGCCCAGGCAGCCGGCGTCCTCCAGGGCGTGGTAGGCCGTCTCCAGCAGCAGCCGCTGCTGCGGGTCGACGACGGCCGCCTCGGCGGGGCTGTAGCCGAAGAAGCCGGAGTCGAAGCGGTCCATGCCCTCCACGACGGACGCCATGCGCACCAGCGAGGGGTCGTCGAGGTCGCGCGGGTCGCCGCCCGCGGCGAGGAACTCCTCATCGCTGACGGGGCGCACCGACTCCCGGCCGGCCGTCAGGTTCTCCCAGAAGGCGTCCAGGTCGTCGGCCCCGGGGAAGCGGCCCGCCATGCCGATCACGGCGACGGCGGGGACGTCCTCGTGCGCTGCGGGGGTGTC
The DNA here is from genome assembly GCF_002920615.1 of Streptomyces sp. Ru62. Classification (GTDB taxonomy): domain Bacteria; phylum Actinomycetota; class Actinomycetes; order Streptomycetales; family Streptomycetaceae; genus Streptomyces. Next base: position 40,923 of record NZ_PQSU01000006.1, on the reverse strand, counting down.
ATGCATGGCCGCGGTCCTTTCCGTGCCGTGCGGTGCGGCGGGCACGTGCCGCACGCTGCCGTTGTGCTTGTTCCTTGGCGCGGTCCAGGCCGCTGGACGCCGGCTCGGCGGGACGCTCCGCGTCGGGGCCGCCTGAGCGGCCGGCGTCGGTCCCCGGCTCCGGTGACGGCTCGGCGACGGCGGGGCCGGTGCGGGCCGCCAGGTGACGGGCCAGGTCGCGCACGGTGGGGTGGGCGAACAGGTCCACGACCGACAGATCGGTGTCGAAGGCGCTGTTGACCGCGCTCTGGGCAGTGACCAGCAGCAGCGAGTTGCCGCCCAGGTCGAAGAAGTTCTCGTCCCGTCCTACCCGGTCGCGGCCCAGCACGCCGCACCACACCTCGGCGAGCCTGCTCTCCAGCTGCCGCACGTCCTTGCCCGGCCCGTCCGCCTCCGGGCGCCCGGTGGCGCCGGCCGAGCGCAGCACCCAGTCGTCGCCCAGGCCCGCGGCGCGGGCGGCGTCGGCGGCCGCGCGGTACAAGGCGCCGAGGTCGGTGCCGTCCGAGAGGCCGACGCGCGCGACCGGACGGCGTACCTGGCGGACGGGTGCCGCCACATGACTGCGCACCCACGGGGCGGTGCGGTCGGCACCGATGAGCAGGTGCGGCTCGTCCAGCGTGCGGGCGAGATCGAAGGAGCGCAGCGCGGCGGGCACGTCCAGCAGCCGGTAGCCACGGGCCTCGGTGAGCGCGGCGAGCCGGTAACCGCGGCTCACACCCCGCTCCCGCCACATGCTCCAGGCCAGGGACTGCGCGGGCAGACCGAGGCGGCGACGGTACAGGGCGAGGGCGTCGAGGTAGGCGTTGGCGGCGGCGTAGGCGGCGTTCATGGCACCGCCGAAGTAGCCGTTCACCGAGGAGAACGTGACGAAGGAGGCGACCGGGTGGTCGGCGGTCAGCCGGTGCAGCGTCCACGCGCCGTGCGCCTTCGCCGCCAGCGCCTGCCGCCAGGTGTCGCCGTCCAGCTCGCCGACAGGGCGTTCGACGAGCGCTCCGGCCAGATGCAGCACCGAGGTCAGCGCAACGCCCCAAGCCTGGGCGGCCGCGTCCACCGCGGCGCGCACCTGCTGCTCGTCGGTGACGTCGGCGCACGCGTAGCGGACCTCGCCCAGCTCACTCAGCCGCCGCAGCAGCTCCCCGCGGTCCGGTTCGCCTGTCCCGGTGCCCAGTTCGTCCTCGGGGGTGCGGCCCAGGATCAGCAGGCGGGTGCCGGGCGCGCGCAGCAGGTGGGCCGCGACCTCGCCGCCGACACCGCCCAGTCCGCCGGTGAGGAGGGTGAAGCCGTCGCCGGGTCGCTGCCGGACGGGCGCCGGCGCGTCGGGCAACGGGGCGAGCCGGCGTACGTAGCGGTGCCCGCCGCGGTAGGCCACCTCCGCTCCCTCGGTGGCTGCTCCCGCCTCGGCCAGCACCAGGGGCAGCCGGTCCTCGCCGTCGTCCGGCGGGAGGTCGAGGTGGGTGCCGCGCAGCCGGCCCAGCTCCTCGCCGAGGGACTTGAGCAGGGCGCCCGCCATGGCCTGTTCCGGGCGGGGCCGGTCCTCGGCGCGCACGCCCTGGGCGCCCGCCGTCACATACACCAGGTCGACGGGCTGCCGCCGCTCGGGCCGGGCGGCGAGGGCACGCGCGAGGGCGAGCAGGGACAGGGCGCCGGTTGCCTCGTACGGTGTCGTGCCCGTGTCGTCCAGGGGGGCCAGGCCGCCGAGGTGCAGGACGGCGTCGACCGGCCGCTGGTCGCGCTCCAACTGCTCCAGCAGGGTGGTGATGTCGCTCTCCTCGCCGGTCCGCAGCCGGTAGCGTGCGGCGTCGAGCCGGGCGTACGAGGCCGCGTCGGTGGCCAGGGTGCACCGCCCGCCGGCGCGGCGCAGCGCGTCGGCGATCCGTCCGGCGAGCCGTTGGGTGTCCGGGTCGCCGCCCGTGAGGACGAGGGTGTGCCGGCCCGGTGCCGTCCCGCGGGGCGCGACGTGGTGGGCGCGCTGCCACACCGGGCGCAGGAACCAGTCGGGCACGGTGGCGGCGGTGCCCAGCAGCAGCTGGGCGGCGCGCACCTCCTCGTCGAAGGCGCCGGCCTCGAAGCTCTTGCGCAGCCTGGTGCGCTGGATCTTGCCGATCTCCGTCTTGGGGATCGCGTCCTGGGGGACGGGGACGAGGAAGGCGGGGCTGACGCCGATCTCCCGCGTCACCTTGCCCGCGATCTCCCGCAGGGCGGCGGCCGTGTCGCCCGCCGCGGCCTCGGGGGAGAGGTGGAGGAACAGGGCCAGTTCGTCGGTGGTCGCCGAGGGGCCGGAGCGCACGGCGACCGCGGCGGTGAAGCTGCGCACGACGTGCGGAAGTTCCTCGACGCAGGCCTCGATCTCGTGGCTGTAGTGGTTGACGCCGTTGACGATGATGACGTCCTTGGCGCGGCCGGTGATGTACAGCTCGCCCTCGCGCAGGAACGCCAGGTCGCCGGTGTCGAACCAGCCGTCCTCGGTGAACGCCTCGGCGTTGGCGCCCGGGTTGTCGTGGTAGCCGCCGGTCACGGAGGTGCCGCGGACCTGGAGGCGGCCGGTGTCGCCCTCGGCGAGCACCGTACCGGCGTCGTCGACGACGCGCATGGCGAAACCGGGGTAGGGGCGGCCGCAGCTGACGAACGTGCCCTCGCCGGGGCCGGGTTCGCCGGGCAACACGGCGTCGGTGACCACCGAGCAGGTCTCGGACATGCCCCAGCCGGGGTGCATCACGTCCTGCGGCAGGCGGAAGGGCTTGAGCGTGTGCAGGAAGCGGCGGGCCGCGGCGGCCACCACGACCTCGCCGGCGTTCATCACCAGACGCATCGGCGACAGGTCCCAGGTGCGGTCGGCGAAGCGGTCGGCCTGCTCGGCGAGCAGGCCGAAGGCGAAGTTGGGCGCCCAGGTGACGGTGACGCGGTGGCGGTCGGCGAGGTCCATCCAGCGCAGCGGGTCCTGAAGGATCCAGGAAGTGGGCGCGTGGATCTGGCGGCAGCCCAGGTACACGTCCCGCAGGTGGAACATCACCACGCCGGTGACGTGGTCGAGCGGGATCCAGTTCAAGGAGACGTCCGCGGCACCGAGCCCGTTCATCTGCTCGGTGGCGGCCGAGCGGGTCAGCACGTTGCGGTGGGTGAGCCGTACCGCCTTCGGCAGGCCGGTGCTGCCGGACGTCATCAGCATCAGGATGAGGTCGTCGGGCCGGGCGGGGTACCAGTCGCGATCCTCGGCCGCCTCGCGCAGCTTCCCGGCCGTGGTCAGCCGCAGTCCGGGCCAGTTCTGCCGGGCGGCCAGCTCGCGCAGGCCCGTCTCACGGTCGGCGGAGCACACGATCCAGGGCCGGCCGAGCATCCGCCAGATGCCCTCCAGCTTGGTCAGCGCCGCCGAAGGCGTGCCGTAGGAAGCGGGAACGGTCAGCGGGACGGCGACGAAGCCGCCCAGGATGCAGCCCCACAGCACGGCCAGGAAGTCCTCGGTGGCGTCGCACTGGAGGATGACCTGGTCGCCGGGGCGCAGTCCGGCCTCACGCAGTCCGGCCAGGACCCGGGAGGCCTCGGGGATGAGGGAGGCGTAACTGCGCCGGTGCTCGCTGCCGTCGGCGTGGACGTGGACGATGTCGCCCTGTGCCCGCTCTGCGGCGCGGCGCAGGGCCTGCGCCCAGTCGGAGACGGACGGCCCGGCGAGCGCGGGGCCCTCGCTGAGCGCCGGTACGGCGGACGACGCCCCCGTGCCGGCGGTGCCGTCAGCGGATGCCGCAGTCGCGGTGCGCTCGGGCAGACCGGTGTGGCGGCGGCCCAGTTCCTCGGGGACGTCCTCCGTCGTCACCTCGGCGGCGGTCACCCCGGGCAGGCGGACCAGGCTTTCCTGCCAGGCGGCGGCCGAGGCGCGGTCCACGGCGGGCAGAGCCCGGAGCGCGTCGGTGTCGAGCGTGCCGTCCTCGCCGAAGGGCAGGGCGTTGACGGCCGTGACGCGGACACCGTCGTGGCCCGCGCCCCGCAGGACCTCCTCGACGCGTTCCACCGCATCCGCGCGTCCCGGTACCACGTACAGGCGCGGCGCCCGGCCGTCGGCGGCCGGCAGGGCGCGGGCGTCGCGGATGCCGGGCACGGACAGCGCCGCCGCCTCCACCTCCGTGACCGCGATCGCGGGCGGGGCCGGGGCGCGTTCGGGGACCGCCGGCAACTGCCCGACGCGCACGCCGGGATCGGCGCTCACCGCGCGCAGGACGTCGCGCAGGGCGCGGGCGAACGCCTCGGCGGTGGACGCGTCGTACAGGTCGGTGGCGTACTCGACGTGCAGGGCGAGGCCGTCGGGGGCGCCTTCGCGGGTGTGCCGTTCCAGGACGTCCACGAAGAGGTCGAACTTGGCGGTGCCGTTGGCGGTCGGCCGCAACCGGGTCTGTCGCCCGTCGAGTTCGAGGACGGCGGGTTCGTTGTTCTGCAGGGCCAGCATCACCTGGAACAGCGGGTGCCGGCCGGCGCGGCGGGGCGGGTTGAGCTCGTCCACCAACCGGTCGAAGGGCAGGTCCTGGTGGTCGAGGGCGGCCAGGTCGGCGGTGCGCAGCCGGGCGAGCAGATCGCGGAAGGCGGGGTCGCCGGAGGTGTCGGCGCGCAGGACCAGGGTGTTGCTGATCAGGCCGATCAGGTGGTCCAGAGCGGGCTCGGTGCGGCCCGCGACCGGGGTGCCCAGGACGATGTCCTCACCCGCGCCGCAGCGGGTGAGCAGGGAGCTGACGGCGGCGTGCAGCACCATGAACAGGCTGGCGCCCTCGCGGTCGGCCAAGGCGAGCAGGTCACGGTGGAGGGCGGCGCCCACGACCGTCTCCACGTGCGCGCCGGTGCCGCGCGGCACCTCGGGGCGCGGCCGGTCGCCGGGCAGGCCGCACTCTTCGGGCAGGCCGGCCAGGGCCGCGCGCCAGTGGGCGGTCAGCCGTTCCAGGCGGCCCGTGCCGTCCGGGGATGGCGCGAGCAGGGCGCGCTGCCACAGGGCGTAGTCGGCGTACTGCACCGGCAGCGGATCCCAGTCGGGTGCGCGGCCGGCGCGGCGGGCCGCGTAGGCGGCGCTCAGGTCCTCGGCGAAGGGCCGCAGGGACCAGCCGTCGGCCGCGCTGTGGTGCAGCAGGAGCAGCAGCGTACGGTCGTCGGCCGGGCCCAGCAGCCAGGCGGCCAGCGGGCCTTCCGCACTCAGATCGAAGCGGTGGCGCATGGCCGCTTGGACGTGGGCGGCGCTCTCCACGGCGGGGCAGTCGATACGGCGCAGAGGCGGCCGCAGCGCGCCGGGCGCCAGGACGCGCTGGTGGGGAGCCCCGTCGTGCACGGCGAACACCGTCCGCAGGCTCTCGTGGCGGTCGGCCAGGTCGCCGAGGGCGGCTTCCAGGGCGTCGGCGTCGAGATCGGCGGGTGGCCTCACCACGAGCGGGATGTTGTACGTGGCGGCCTGCTCGTCGAGGCGGTCGAGGAACCACATGCGCTCCTGCGCGAAGGACAGCGGCACGTGGTCGGGACGGACGGCGGCGCCCAGGGCGGGCCGCGGCAGGGCGTCGACGGAGTGGGCGGCCAGCCGGGCGGCGAGGGCGGCCGGGGTCGGTGTCTCGAACAGGGCGGTGATGGGGATCTCCGCGCCGGTGTCGTGCCGCAGACGGGCCAGCAGGCGGGTGGCGAGCAGCGAGTCGCCGCCGAGGTCGAAGAAGTTCACGTCGGTGCCCACGGTGTCGCGGGGCAGCTTCAGCACGTCCTCGAACAGGGCGCACAGCAGGGCCTGGTGCGGGGTCGTCGGGCGCGCGCCGGACGCCGCGGCGGTGAAGTCCGGTGCGGGCAGCGCCCGCACGTCGAGCTTGCCGTTGGCGGTGAGCGGCAGGGCGTCGACGTCTACGCAGGCGGCCGGGACCATGTGCTCGGGGCAGGTGGGCGGCGGCGTGGGCGCGCAGCTCGGCGGGGTCGGCGGGTGCGCCGCCGGCGGCGACCGTGTAGGCGACGAGCTGCTGGGCGCCGTTGCCGGCCCGGCGGACCACGACGGCGGCCCGGGCCACGCGGGGGTGGGCGGCGAGGACGGCCTCGATCTCGCCCGGCTCGACGCGGAACCCGCGGATCTGCACCTGGGCGTCGGCACGGCCGAGGTAGTCCAGGGTGCCGTCGGGGCGGCGCCGTGCCAGGTCCCCGGAGCGGTACATGCGGGTGCCGGGCGGGCCGAAAGGGTCGTCCAGGAAACGCTCGGCGGTCAGCTCGGGCCGGTGAAGGTAGCCGGCGGCCACACCGGCACCTGAGACGTACATCTCGCCGCTCGCGCAGGGCGGCACCGGGCGCCCCTCGGCGTCGAGGAGGTGGACGCGCAGGTCGGACAGGGGCCGGCCGATGACGCTGCCACGGCGTGGGTCGTCCAGGTCCGCCCGGGTGAGGCGGTGGTGGGTGACGTGCACGGTGGTCTCGGTGATGCCGTACATGTTCACCAGCGCCGGGCGGTCCAGGCCGTGCCGGTCGGCCCAGGGCCGCAGCCGCGCCGGGCGCAGGGCCTCGCCGCCGAAGACGACGTGGCGCAGCGCCCCGCTGTCACCACCGCGTTCGAGGTCGGCGTCGATCAGCTGCTCGAACGCGGACGGCGTCTGGCTGAGGACGGTCACGCCCTCGCGGTGCAGCAGCTCCAGGAAGTCGCGGGGGGAGCGGCTGACGGCGTAAGGAACGACGACGACCCGGCCACCGTGCAGCAGGGCGCCCCACATCTCCCAGACGGAGAAGTCGAAGGCGTAGGAGTGGAACAGCGTCCAGACGTCGTCGGGACCGAAGGAGAAGTGCTCCGCGGCGGCGGCGAACAGACGCACGACGTTGGCGTGCGGCACCGGGACCCCCTTGGGGCGGCCGGTGGAGCCGGAGGTGTGGATGATGTACGCGATGTCGGCGGGGCTCGTCGGCGCGTGCCGGTCGGCGTCGGTCAGGTCGCCGGCGGGGCGGTCGGCGAGGTCCGCCGTCACCCGCGGGTCGTCCAGGAGCACCGCGGGGACCGACGCACCGGCGAGGTGGGCGTGGGCGCGCTCGGTGACCAGGACGACCGGGGCCGCGTCCTCGACGACCAGCCGCAGCCGCTCGGCCGGGTGCCCGGGGTCCAGGGGAAGGTAGGCGGCACCGGTCTTGAGGACGGCGAGCAGAGCGGGCAGCAGCCGTACCCCGCGCTCCAGGGCCAGGGCCACCACCCGGCCCGGACCCGCGCCGCGCTCGGTGAGCAGCCGGGCCAGCCGGTTGGCCTCGGCGTTGAGCTCGGCGTAGGCGAGCTGCAGGTCGCCGCAGGTGACGGCGATCCGCCCGGGGACGGTGGCCGCCTGCTCCTCGAACAGCTGCGTGAGGGTGCGCTCGACCGGATACGTGCGGACGGGCGTGTCACGGGGGTGCTCGCCCGGCAGCAGGACGTCCAGCTCCCCCAGCGCGGTCGTCGGCGCCGCCTCGGCCAGCCGGCGCAGGACGGTGAGGAACCGCTCGCGGTGCAGCGCGAGTTCGCCGTCCTCGTACAGGGCGGGGTTGGCGTCGAAGGCCAGCCACAGGCCGCCCGCCTCGGCGCCGGGCCGCACCGATATCTGCAGGTCCTCCACGGCTCCGCCGGAGAGGTGGTGCCAGGTGGTGGGGTGGCCGTCGAACACGGGCGACTCGTCGAACGGGACGATGTTCAGCACCGGTCCGTACAGCCGGCGGCCGGTGCCCAGCAGCCCCAGGTCGCGGCGCAGGTACTCACCCCGGTAGGCCTGGTGGCGGCGCAGGGCGCGCAGCTCTTCGGCGACGCTGCGGGCGAACTGGCCGAGCGGCGTTCCCGGGGTGGTGGCCACCCGCAGGGGCAGGATGTCGGAGGCGGTGCCCGGGGTGCGCAGCGCGGCGCTGCCCAGCCGGCTCATCGTGGCCAGGCCCAGCACCAGGTCCTGGCTGCCGGTCATGCGGTGCAGGTACACGGCGGTGGCGGCGGCCAGCAGGTCGGTGCGGGCGACGCCGAGCCGGGAGGCCGCCCGGTCCAGGGCTGCCACCTCGGGCGGCGTCAGCTCGGCGGTGCTGCGCAGGAACGGGGCGGTGGGGGCCGCCGTGCGCGAGGTGAGCCGCGCGGGTTCGGGCAGCCCGGCCAGGCGGTCGGCCCAATGGGCGCGGTCACGGGTGTGGCGTTCGCCGGCGCGGTACGCGGCCTCTTCCTCCTGGAGCCGGTGCACCGGTGCGAAGGTGGCGGTACCCGGCTCACGGCCCGCGGCGAGCGCGTTGTAGGTCTCGGCCAGGCGCCGTCCCAGGAGCTTGTAGCTGTACCCGTCGAGCAGGATGTGGTGGGCCCTCAGCAGCCAGATGAACCGGTCGGGCGCCAGCGTCAGGAGGGCGTGCGAGAACAGCGGGCCCTTCTCCAGGTCGACCGGGGTCGCCAGGTCCGCCCGGATCCAGTCCCAGGCGGCCGTCGTGGGATCCTCGGCGTCACGGACATCGACGTGGTGCAGGGGCCAGTCGTCGGGGTCCGCGGCGCGATGGCAGCGGGGGCCGTCCTCGGTGTCGACGAAACGCAGGGCGAAGGTGTCCGCCTCGGCGACCGTGCGGCGCAGCGCGGTCTCGAACAGTCCCGGGTCGAGCGGCCCGTGGATCTCCACCGCTTCACCGGTGTTGTACGCGGCGCTGTCCGACGCGAGCCGCCCGGCGTACCAGAGACCCTCCTGGGCCCCGGACAGCGGACGCCGCTCGTCCTGCTGGAGTGACATAGCACAACCCTCACGTGGCAAGCCGTAATGTCCCGGCCGGCGACGGCACGACCGGATCGGAGCGGTGCGGCCACCGCTTCGCGCCGCCCTCGCGTGCGGGTACGCGCCGGGCCGGTCCACGAAGCGGAAAAGGGAGGTCGCACGCCGGGGGCCCGGCGAACACCCACCCTGGCCCCGGTTCTACGGCACATCACGGTGCGCCACCGCACTCGGCCCGGTCAAGGCAGCACCGGTCCACGCGTGGCAATTCAGGGAATTCCCCAGAGAACGTCGAGCCAGGGAGTGCACGCCCGGCTCCAACTTCTAGGGAATTCACGCAACTTCACCTCCCGGAGGTCTTCCGGGTGGATTCGGCGACGACGCGCGGTGCACTCTCGAACGCGACTCCCGACGCCCGAGGCCACCAGCCGGTGACCGGCCGGTACTGCCCGCGGGCCACCCGTTGGACGATCGAGAAGAGGGCTGCCCTCATGCACCGTGCGCTGTGTCCGGTCGAGACGCTCTACGTGGGCCAGCGAAGCAGGGCCGTGCTGTCCTGCACCCTGCGCGGACGCGTCGACATCGAGGCGCTGACCGCCGCGTTCCGCGCCGTGACGCAGGCCAACCCGACCCTGCGCTCCCGCATAGTGGCGGACGGCACCGGCCATGCGCTGGCTCTGCTCGACGAGGCCGAGCGGCCTCGCCTGGAGACCCGAGCCGGAGAGCTGGCCGAGGCCTACGCGACAGAGCTGAACAGGCCCCTCCCGGTGGGCGGCCCGCTGTCGCGCGCGGTCCTCGTCAGCGCACCGGGCGGCACGGACCACCTGTTCGTCCTGGTGGTGGACCACACGGTGACCGACGGTCACAGCAGCATCACCCTGCACAACACGCTGTGGGACCATTACCGGTCGCTCGTCACCGACGAGCACCCGCAGTCCGTCCGGCCCGACGAGGCGGACGCCCCCGACTGGCCCGAGCCCGTCAGCACACTGCTCCCGCCGGCCGACGAGGCGGACACCGCCGCGTACCTCGACGCCCGCGTCACGCAGACGAAGCGGCACCCGGTCGAGCTGGTGCCCTACGACGCGGCACACACCCCGGACCAGGCGACGGCCGCCGGGGCGGGGGAGGGGCACATCGACGTGTGCCGGCTCACTCTGGACACCGAACACACCACACGCCTGCGCGAGAGGGCGCGGCAGGCCGGCGTGTCCGTGCACGCGCTCATCGCCGCGGCCCTGCTGAGCACGGCCCGACGGCGCTTCGAGGGTGAGGGCCCCCGCACCCTCGGCTGCCTGTCTCCCGTCGACCTGCGCTCCCGGCTGACGCCACCGCTGCCGGCGTCCGTCATGGTGCCGGCGGTCACCACGCATCTGCAGACTCTCCAGGTGGCCGCGAACTCCGACCCGCTGGATCTGGCGCGTACCGTCCACGCCCGGGTGAGTGACTTCATCTCCGGCGGCAGTCACTTCCACGAGATGCGCATCACCCCCGAGATCCCCCGCAACCCCGCGCTCCAACTGGCCACGGTGATCGTCACCAACATGGGTGTCGTCCCGGGACCCCGCCTGCCCGGCGACCTGCGGGTGGTCGACGTCCGCCTGGTGCCCGCCCGCGAGCACTACTTCCCGCAGGCCGGCCGCAGCCCCGTCATGGCGTGCGTGGTCTCCTTCGAAGGCCGCTTGGCCATCGAGTTCCCGCACTACACCGCCTGCTTCAGCCCGTCCTTCATGCGGGCCTTCCGCGACGAGGTGCTCGACGGCCTCCTCGCCTTCGCGTCCGCGGCCCGGCGTGAGCCCGCCACCGCCGACGCCGGCTGAACGCCACCCCACTTCCGCATCACGCCCGGTTGCCGTAAGGAGTTCTCCTGCGACATGTCCACCGTCAGCGAACTCGCCTCCCCCCTGACGCTGCTGCCGCGCGCCCAGTCGGGCGACGAGCACGCCATGAACCACCTGCTGAACCACATCACGCCCTACGTCACGCGGATCTGTCGCTCCATCACCCGTGACGACGCGGCCGATGCCACCCAGGAGGCGCTGCTGGCCATCTACCGCGGGCTGGGCCAGCTGCGCGAACCGGTGGCCTTCTACGGGTGGGTGCGCGCGGTGACGGTCCGCGAGGCCGTGCGCACCGCCAAACGCTTCGGCGAGGAACAGACCTGCGGGCAGGTCGAGTCGCAGCAGCAGGCGAACCCGTTGGACGCGGTGCACATCAGCGATGTGCTCGAACGTCTGTCGCGGGCGCACCGGCAGGTCCTGACCCTGCGTGCCTACGGTCTGAACGAGGAGGAGATCGCGGAGGTGCTCGCGCTGCCCGTGGGCACGGTACGGTCCCGCCTCTTCCGCGCCCGCCGCCGCTTTCAGGAGGCCTGGCAGCCCTCGGCGGCGTGAGCCGAGGGCACGACGACCTCCGGGGGGGGCAGGAGATGGCCCGCACCGTCCTTCACGGAGGCGGCCACGCCCTGATCCCACGGTGACCTCTCGATGGTGGCCGTGTGCGGCGCCTCCCAAGGGCGGCCGCAGGCGGCCGTACCACGAGGGCCGTGGCGTTCCTGACACCACGGCCCTCGTCCAGGGAGACTTCCGCGCCTAGGACTTGACGCGGTCCGGCCGTACGCGTGGCGGCCACTGGCCGGCGGCGAACATTCCCAGCGCGTGCGCACGAGAGACCAGCGCGGGGCGGTTGGGGGTGTCGAACCTCCGCAGCATCTGACCGATGCGGTACTCGATGCCCTGGCGGCTCAAGTACAGGCGGGAGGCCAGCTGCACCGTCGATTCGCCGCGTGCCACACCCTCCAGCACCTGCGCGTCGAGAGCGCTGAGCACAGGTGTGTCGCCGGCCGCCGGTGCGTCGTCCTGCTGCGGTGTGGGTGATGCAGGTGTGGGGGCGGCGGCGAGGCTGCGGAGAAGAACGACGACGCCGGACGTCTCACCGGACAGGCCGTGCACGGCGATGCCGGTGAGGTCCGCCCGGAAGAGTCCGCCGGCACCATCCTTGCCCATGACCTGCTCGGTGACTCGGGGCCGGCGGCCCGAGGAGAGAGCGAGGAACCGTTCCCGCAGCTGGGCGGGTGTGGGTGAGTGCACAAGGTCGAGGAGGCGATACCCGCGTATCTCTTCCGCGCTGAGGCCGAAGTGCCGGGCGAACTCCGGCTCCGCGGCCGTGATGACGAGGTCGCCGGACAGAGTGCGGGCCGTGCAGACGACCCGCGACGCGGGAGCGGGGTGTGAGCTGTTCGTGAGCGGGGCGCGGCGGAGGGGAGGGGCCGGGTGTGCGGTGGGATGGTGCTTGCGGGGCGAGGCGTCGGGGAAACTCGTGGTCGCCACGGACGTACCGTCCTTTTGCTGCGCGTAGTGGGGGCGGGGTGTGTGGTGCGGGACGGACCGGCGCGTAGGTGCCAGGGTGTCGGCGAGCGTCCGGCGCACAGGAGGGCCACCTCGTTGGCGGCCGAGGTCTGCTGTTCCGCGTGAGGGTGGGCTGGTGGGCGTGTGCGGAGGGTCCAGGACGGCTGGTCACGGAGGGCGAATGCGCCCGACGAGGTTCGGCCGATGGCCGGATAACGTTGTCACGGCCACTCGATCTCGCCAGCTGGCGTGCAGACCGATCGTGAACCGAGTGCGGCGAGCCGTAGGACGGACCTTCGCGTTGAGCCCGGTCGGGCGTGGCGCGGCACGGAGACCTCCATGAAACGAGTTGGGGGAATCGCGTCAGGACGGCACCTTCGAGGCTAAGGGGTGGCAACCCCCTTGGCAAGGGTTTGCCAGATGACCTGAGTCTCGTGCCAACTTCCCTGTCCGGAACAGTCGTTGTCGTGTCTGACGGCCACCCGTCGGCCGGTCGCCGGACAGCAACACGCCCACTGACCAGGTGAGTTGCTGCCCGGTTATCGCCTTGCCGCCCCTCAGTGGGATTCGTAAAGTGTTGACAACTCCAGATCTCCGATCGAACGGGCCGAGGAGCGGAGGTCTGGCATGCGTCACGGGAGCAGAGGTGGGAGATGCTCGAGCAGCCGCACTTCGGCCGTCGGCTCAAGAGGCTCCGGCTGGAGCGAGGCCTGAGCCAGGCAGGGCTCGTCGGCGACGGTATGTCGACGGGGTACCTGTCACGCCTGGAGTCGGGGGAGCGCCGGCCCACCGAACGCGCCACGGCATATCTCGCCGAGCGGCTGGGCGTCGACGCGTCCGCCCTCACCGCCCCTTCACCCCAGCGGTCCCTCACCTGTGAACTGGCGGCCGTGTTGTCGGCGCCGTCCGGCACCTGCGACATCGCGGCCCTCGGCAGGGCGGTCGACCAGCACGCGGACGACGATCCCGCCGCCCGCTGGCAGGCTCTGTGGTTGCTGAGCCGGGCGGCCGGCCGTCTCGGCGACTACCCGCAGGAGCGCCGGCATCTGCTGCAACTCCTTGAGCTGAGCGAGCTGTTGGAGGTGCCCGAACTGCGGGTACGGTCATACGTGCAGTACGCCCGTTGCATGCGCGCCCTGGGTGACATGCGCACGGCGGAACCGGCGGCCGCCCAGGCGTTCTCCCTCGCCCGCGCCGAGGAACTGCCCGTGTCCGACACCACGGCGGCCCTCATGGTGCTGATCGGCATCGAGACCGAGCTGGGCAGGCTGGACGTGGCCGCGCGGCACGTCGACGAACTTGAACGGGACTGGCTGCCCAGGACCGAACCGGCACAGGCGGCCGAGGGGTGGTGGACCGTCGCCATGGTCCGCAACCGCCAGGGTGACCACGTCTCCGCCCGGACCGGACTGGAAACGGCCCTGCGACTCCTTGAGGGCAGGGACGATCTGACCCTCTGGATCAGGCTCCGGGCCGCGGCCACCGCCGCCGCGCTGGAGATGTCACCGCCCCGACTGGCAGCGGCAGAGCGCTGGCTGACCGAGGCCACGTCCGTCGTGGACCTGATCGGCACGCCGGTGCAGATCCAGGAGCTGCGCGCGCTGCAGGCCCATCTGGCCTTCCACCGGGGCCGGACGGACGAGGCCCGCGCGATCAGCGGCACACTGCTGGCCGATGAGGACCTGCGTCTGTCCTACCGCGACCGGGTACGGCTGTCGGTCCTGGACGGTCGGCTGATGATCCTGTCCGGGCGTGTCGACGAGGGCATCGACCGCCTCCAGCGGCTCGGCCGTCAGGCGGCGGAGTCCCAGAACCTGGACCTGGCCGCGCACGTCTGGCAGTCCTTGGCCCAGACCCTGGCGGACCTACGCCTCCCGCCCACGGCGGACAGCGCTGACCCCACACCGCAGCCATCCGATCGAGGTGGCCGCGCCGGCCCGTGATGCGGTCCACCGCCGGCCCCGCCCTCCGCCCCCGCGCAGCCGGCCGACCGGCCCGGGAGAGACTGTCCAGCATCTCGTCTCGACGCGGAAGCCGCCGGCACGCACCGACGCCGCTTCGACACGGCAGTGCTTCGATCAGCTCCACGGGGCGATCTACCGCTGGGACGTGTGGGCAGCCGGCTACATGACTGCTCCGACGAAGCCTTCATGGACCTCCGCGCCGGCCTCATCGCCCAGGGCCGCCAGGGTGTGCTGACCGGACAGGTTGGTGACGCGGCTGGCTGGTGTTTGGCCGCTGATGCCGGTGTGGGGTCGGTGGTGGTTGTACCAGTCCAGCCAGTCGGGAAACGCTGCCTGCCGCTCGGCATCTGTGGTGTAGGGCCGCTGGTAAGCCCATTCCCGCCGCAAGGGCCAGCCGTCGTCCACGACACACCGGGCCAGACGCAGCCTGCCGGTCGGCGTCAGCGGGGCATTACGGTGGGACACGAGGGCCTCCTGCGGTCGGGCGTAGATGTCGCAATCCACACCGAACCCAGAAGGCCCTCATCTGTTCAAGCACCCAGCAGGCGTGTCACCAACGTCCCGGGACATCACAGCTAGGGCGTGTGTCGGAAGTGCTCTAGGTTGGCTGACGTGAGTGCGCGGGGGCGGAGTTACCGATACGTCGGACCGGTCGAGCTGAAGGCTGCGGTCCGGCCTGGCAGTGGCGGGTGCCGGATCAGCTCGGCAGCTGAGTTCGGCGACTGGATCGCTGGGCAATCGGCGGCGGAACTGGCCGAGCCGTTCACCTTCGTGGTCGGCGTGGACGGTGCGCTTCGGTTGGCGCCCCGACGGAGCGAGCATGTGGCCTGCGCTGGCGGAGCCATGGTCTTGAGTGCCGGCGAAATCAGTTTTGTGCGCGAGGCGGACCGGTGGGCCGTGAGCGAGGTCAGCAACCAGTCCACCGGGTATTGCCCCGGCATCGGCTCCTGGTCGGAAGTCGCTCGTGCTCTGGACGACGTAGGGCTCGAACGACCCTCCGGCTTCACCCACGAGGTGGTGTTCCGCCGGTGTCCTGGCTGCCAGGAGCACAACATCGTGCGCGAGGACGACTTCGTCTGCGTCTTCTGCGGCAGCGATCTGCCGGAGGTGTGGAACGTGGATCCCACCGCGTGATGGCCGCGGGTCACAGCCACTCGTTCATGGCCGCGACGAGGACGGTCGCCTCGTAGCGGATCGCGAGCTTGTCGCATCGCGTGGCCATGGTGCGGTTCCTCTAGGCGGTTGATCCCGCACTCCACCGCATGACGCCCGCGGTAGTCGACCGGGTTCGAAGCGCGGTGGCCGGCCACCGCGGGATCCGAGCCTTCTGCGGTTGTGCGCCTGGTCAGCCTTGTCGGGGATGGTGCAGCGGATCCCGCGGCGGCGCAGGTAGGCGCGGTTCTTGCGGGAGGCGTACGCCTTGTCCACGCGGACCCGGTTGGGGCGGGCGCGTGGCCGGCCCACCCCGATGCGCGGCACGCGGACCTTCTCCAGGACGGGCTCGAACTGCGGCGAGTCGCCACGCTGCCCGGCCGTGACCACGATCCACCTAGGCTTCTGACCTTGCTCGACAGCCAGGTGCAGCTTACTGATCATTTCAGATTGACGTGCCCAGGCGACGGAGGCAGATGAGGCAGCAGGCCAGTTCGAGCACGCCCTGGTGGAGGTCGGCCTGTCGTTCGTAGCGGGTGCGGAGCCGTGGGCAATGCTGCGTCGGGTCCCCGAGATGGTCACCGACAAACATCGGTTGTGAACGGCTGCGCGGTCCTGCGACGGTGCCGGTGTGCATTGCAGAGCGTCAACAAGGCTGACATCGAGGCGATCTTCGATCTCTTCGGCTGCGCCGGGCACGCTGCAATCGGCCGCCGGGAGACGACGCGAGCAGACGTGCGTGACCTGCTCGCGAGCCCCGGTCTGGATGTGGCGTCGCGGACGATGGTCGTGGAGTCGAAGGAGGGGCGGCTCAGCGGCTTTGTCGCCCTGCATCCGGCACCGCAGGCTGGCCAACTCCGGGCCCATCTGATCCTTGCACCCGCAGAGGGCGCTACGGACACGGCCCGAGCACTGCTTCACCTGCTCGACGAGTGGGTGCTACGGGACGCGCCACACCTCAACACCCCCGTGACCATGTTTCAGCTGCCCAGCTGCCCAGCTGCCCGGCCCATACGACTGCCCGCGCGGCCGCCTCCTGCGTGCAGTGGATCGACACCATCCCGGTCTTATGTATGCAATAGCCGTGACAGTTCGGGGCGGATCCGCTTGGCGAGGTATGCGTGGCCGGCGTTCGTGGGGTGCACATCGTCGCTTCCGATGAACTGGTGAGCGGATCCGGTGAACCACGCACGGTGCACTGGGGACAGGTGAGGCAGGTTGAGTTTCTCTGCCGCGGCCGAGACCGCCTCGTCGATCGGGTGCGAGCCGATCGGTCGCCGGAACGCGTAGATGGGCCCGATGACCAGAATGCGCGCGTGGGGCAGCCCTTCATGCAAACGGCGCAGGGTGTCTACCGCGGCGGCTCGGGTCTTCGTCGGGCTGGTGTCGTTGCGGGAGCCCTCGACCACGACCACGTCCGGCTTCGCGGCAATGGCCTGGTTGATCCGCTGTGTGTACGGCCGTCCGCCTTCTTGCCGGCCACCAGTGGTGTAGCCGGTGCCACCCTTGGCGTCGAGATTCAGCGTCAGTCCCAGTTGTTCAGCGACCAGTGAGGGCCAGCCGTGCGATCCTCTACCGCCCTGGGCGCTGCCGCCGGCAAGGCTGTCACCCAGGACATACAGCCTCAGATGTGGGGCGATGGCGTTGGCTTGAACGTTGACGCCTGCGGCCAGGAGGGAGCACAGCAGGCTCGCCAGCACCGTTGCGCGGCCTGTCAGCCGGACTGCACACATGCCCATGTTCTGAAGCTAATGCGCCTGACGGAGGTCTCACCAATGGGCTGGTCCGAATAGGGCACCGTGGGAGCGGCCACAGCGTGCACCGACCAGATGCGGGGCTTGTTGCCACTCGGCATGCCGAGTGCGAGTTCAGTAGACGATTCGCGGCCGTGGGCCGTCTGACGGCCCGACACCGTCCCATGGGGCCCTCAACGAAAACCGGCCCCTTTGTAGCGGTGTAATCCGTTCCGCGCCCACCTGCATGACTGCGGTCACTCGTGGGAGGGAGTTCCCGGCGCCGGTGTCCGGTGGCTGACGAGTCAGTCCGCAAGCTCACTGATGCGCGCTGTCCGCGGCGCAGAAATCGGTCCGTCGTCAGGGCGGACAGATACCGCTGCCTGCGCTTCAGGGGGCTGAGACCCCAGAAAGGAATCAGGGCCGGGTCCTGGTGACCTGGTTTCGGTGACGCAGCGTACTAACGAGCACCCCCCTTGTTATCGCAGTTGGCCGATTCCATTCAGGTCAGGAATCAAGCGGCCGCTCCATATTAGGAAAGGCAACAGGAGGTCACGCTCGGCGCTTTCAATGCGGCAGTGGATCTGTCCGGGTATGAGCGGCTTCACCGCTGCCGCCGCCCTCCATGGCTGTCGGCGCGTCCGGGCCTCCCGCTACAGCTACGGAATCGCCTTCCGTTCCCCATACGCAGGACAGCGAAGCCGGTACGCCACACGCGGGTGGCAACCCGGAGGGATCAGTACGCTCGCGGACAAGCTGACGACATCATGGGGGATCTCGTTCCTCCGACGGATACCTGTACGTGGCCACTGGCGACGCCTCGGAGCGCCACCTGGCCCAGGACAAGAAGTCGCTCTACGGAAGAATCCTGCGGGATACCAAGACCGGCGCCGCGGCCCCCGGGAACCCGTTCGGAAACCGCGTCTACAGCTACGGTCACCGCAATCCCCAGGAACTGGCCTGGGACCGCTGGCGACCACGCTGAGCGGCCGCCGACTGCGGCGGATGCCGATCGACGCCACCGGCCAGGACGTCGAACACGCCACCTCGGTCTACCACGGCACGTACGGCAGGCTGCGGGCGATCGCCAAGGTCCCCGGCGCCGACCAGCTCCGGATGGGCACAACCGACCAGGGCACCGGCAAGGACCGCATCCTCAAGGTGACCATCAAGTAGAGACTGGAATCGGTCCCGAGAGCCAGTGGGGGCGCGTAATCAAGCAGAACATCTCGGCGACCAGATCGATCGCCGGAACACGAAGGAGCACACAGAGCTGTCGCAGCGCGAGCTGACCGCCCTCGTGCGGGCGGCACCAACCGTGCACCTGGAGCCGCCCACCGCCCCGAGCAGGCGAGCCCAGGAAGGAGACTGGGTCCGAGACGGTCGCGGCGCTGCGGGGCTTGATCCGCTCGTGTGTGTTTGTTCGCAGGTGGTGGCGGCTACTCGGCATCGGAAGCCTGCAGTCGCAGTGAGGGACGGCGTCGACGGGACCGCGCAGAGGCAGACGGGCAAGGGGTTGGTCGCGATGACCGTCGCGCCACAGCAGGGCGGCGGAGGCGGTACCAGCGGCCTCTACGACGTCCTGGAACTCATTCTCGACCGGGGGCTGGTGATCGACGCGTACGTGCGGGTCTCCCTTCTCGGAATCGAGATACTCAAGATCGAGGTACGGGTCGTGGTCGCGAGTGTCGACACCTACCTCCGTTTCGCCGAGGCGTGCAACCGCCTCGATCTGGAAGCGGGGCCGGGCAAACCGGCCGGGCTCACGGAGCTCACGCAGTCCGGCGCCCGCGGCAAGAGCAAGCCGGCCCTGCCCGGCGCCCAGGATTCCGGCGCCTTCCAGCAGGCGGGCCGGGAGCGTCGAGGCGACCGGGCCGCGCGCGGAAGAGGGGAATGACAGATGAGCATCTACGTCTACGGGATCATCCGCGCCCCACAGTCCCCCGTCCACGAGGACCTGGAGGGCATCGGAGACCCTCCGCGGCCGGTACGGGTGCTGCGCCGGGGCGAGCTGGCCGCGCTCGTCAGTGACGCCCCCGATCAGTTGCGGCCCAAGCGCCGTGATCTCCTCGCCCACCAGCGGGTACTGGCAGAAGCCGGGGCGGGCGGCGTGGTGCTGCCGATGCGGTTTGGCAGCGCCTCCCCAGACGACGATACGGTGACCCGGGTGCTCGCCGAGCGTGCGGAGCACTTCCTGGAGCGGCTGCGGGCACTGGACGGCACAGCGGAGTACAACATCAAGGCCACCCACGACGAAGAGGCCGTTCTCCGCCTGATCATGGCCGACCACGACGACATCCGGGCCGTGGCGGCAGCGAACCGCGAGGCCGGCGGTGGCACGCAGGAAGAGAAGATTCGGCTTGGGGAAATGATCGCCGCCGCCGTCCAGGCACGCGAGGCCACTGACGCACAGCTGCTAGAGCAGGCGCTACAGCCGATGGCCAAAACAGTCAGCACCGGCCCGCCGAGCACCGGCTGGCTGGCCAATGTCTCCTTCCTGGTGGACCGCGGTTCAGCAGAGCGATTCCTGGCGGCGGTCGACCAATTCCACCAGGAGCACCCCCACCTCGAACTACGAGTCAACGGCCCGCTGCCGCCGTACAGCTTCGTCGACACCCCCTCGTCCCAGCAGGCCGAAGGCGGTACCGCGGAAGCGTTCGGAGCCGCGGCAGCCCAGCCAGACGGGTAAGGAGCTGCGAAGCCTCAGCAACGGCAACCACCCGTTGCGTGTGATGTCCGTTGGGCCGGGGCGTATCCCTGAGCACCTCCATCCAAGCGCCGTCGGTTTCTGGCCGCGCTGTACGCGTCGCCACCGCTGGTCCGCGCCGCCGAGCCGGGCCCGCCGCGACGAGCAACCGCGAAGCGATAAGGGGTCAGACGGTCCAGGATCGCAGTTGGCGGCCGATCATGCCGACTCCCAGAGTGCCGGACGCGGCATCGCGCACCAGAGAGACGGCCTCTTTGGGCGGGTAGTCGAGCCGGTGTCCGTTCAGGGCCAGGTAGGCCTCGGTGGAGTGCCAGGCGAACGCGTCGTTGGAGTGCTCCAGGCATGGCAGTCTCGCCAGTGTCTGGAGCAGCGCGGCTGCCTTGAGGTACACCGATCCGTAGATGTCGCGTTCCATCGCCCTGGCGTTGACCCGGCCGGCCGCCGCGTAGAGCGGCCCGTAGTCGTCCACCTGGGGATCACCGGGCAGCAGCTCCGCGGCGTGCAGCAGGAAGGCGACGTCCAGCGGGTGGAGCGGTTCGTTCTGCGTCACGCGGCGTGGCCCCGCTCCTGCTGCTTTTCAAGATCACGCCGCGCCTGAAGCTCGGCCTCGCGCTGCGGCGCACCGGAACCGGCTGCGCCGGCCTCCTCGGCGAACGCGTCACCGCTGTGCGACATCGACGCCCTGAACGCCTCAAGGAAGCGCTCCTCCACGGCGGTGGCCCGGGCGTAGGCAGCCGAAAGGATGTATTCCTGCAGGCTGACGCCCTCCTGCTTCGCAGCGGCCTCGATCGCGGCACGCTGCGCTGGATCGGGGAAACGCAAGTTCATGGCCTTGGTCATGGTACCGATGGTATCGCCGGTACCACTGCCTGGACAGGCCCCAAGCCCAGGACTGCCGTCAGGCGCGCCGTGATGCCTGACGACACCGCGGCGCTGACCTCTGCCCGGCTCGTGCCTGTCCGCCTGTCGTTCGCGGTCTTCCCCGCCAGCGACTGCCCGACCGTCGCGCCCGGCCGCGCCCCGCCCGCCCGGCCCGGCGCAGGCTGGGAGGCGTGATGCGGGTACCGATCGTCGTGCACCGGCCCTCCCTCCCAGGCGGCCGGAGAGTCAGCGTGCACCGCCACGGCCAGGGCGAGGTCCTCGGCACCGCCTACAGCGACCACGACCTGGTGGTGTTCCTCGAGTGCATCGGCGTCGCCGACCCCGATGCACTCCTGGACGACCCGCAGTGGGTGGAGTGGCGCGGTGGTCCCGCTCCCGAGTTCAGCCCTGACTGACGTGGCAGGCAGACACTGGTGCCTGCCGCCTGTTCTGACTTACGCCTGGCCGTCGGGTCACGGCGGTCCCTTCGCTGGTCATCGATGCTGAGGTAGCGGATCACCGGTCTACGGGGGTCGGGTGGCACTGCCCGCCCCGGACCGGGCCGGGCGCCATGATGGCACTCGACGGCGGCGGGTGCTGGCCAGAAGGGTTGCGCGGCCAGAGGAGGCAATTCCGTAACCGTCTGACCCACTCTCGATCACGCCACTCTCCCCGCGCCTCACCTGATCGCCGAGACCAGACAGGATGAGTCCACCATCCACCTGTGACCCGGGAGCACTTCTTCCTCGGGCTCGGTACTCAAAGGACCCACCCTTGTTCCATCACCGGACAGCGCCCCTGCCCCTGGTGCTCTTGGCCGTGACGCTCTCAGCATGCGCCTCGAACCAGCCCCCACCACCGAAGAGCAGCACGCAGGTAGTACGCGATCGGCTGGCCGCAGCCGACGACGCCCCGTACTCGGCTGCGCTCAAAGCCGTCACTCAGTCAGGGCCCAGACGACTCCAGCTCATGGAGGGGCGGGTCAACCTCAACGCGCCTTTCACGGGTCGCACGACAGACACAACCGAGGCGTACACCGAGGACGTCGTGATCACCCCGCAGAAGGTGTACCGGCGCGCCAGCGGAACTCATGGGGTGTGGCAGGAGTTCCCTGCATCGGCGGCAAAAGGAGGTATACCTGCGGACCGACTTCCGCAGTACGTGCGGCTCATGCTCGGTCACAGCGCCTCCGTGCACGGCGGGAGCGAGCCCTTGCGGGTATCGGCCCGCCTCACCCCGAAGGACATCGAGTCGGTGGACAGGACCGTCGGACGCAACCTGCGCCCCGCGACCGCAATCGACGCCGACGCATGGATCAACGACGAGGGCCGAGTCGTGCGTGTACGCCAGAAGATCCACTTCGCGTCCGAGTCCGACATCGAAGCGACGCTCACGCTCACCGACTTCAAGAGCTCCATGCCGGTGAACGCCCCCGTTGCATCCTGAGCGTCAGCCAGGCCACTGCGCGGACTGCTGCGCCCCGTAGCTGTCGACGGGCACGTCAAGGCCGAGCACCTGCCTGGCAAAACGCGCCAACTGCAACGCTCAGTCACACGGCCCGGTGCAGACGCAAGCCGCCTTCAACGCCATCTACCACGCGCTCGCCGCATCCCGCCCCCGCGACACCACCGCCCTGCGCCGCTGCCTGCTGCGCCTGCCCTTAGGGCTGTGGTGGCACCCCTACTGGCAGACCGCCCCCTCGGTGCAGAGCAGCGGCCGCACCGCGCCGATGACACGGGTGATGCTGGGGCGGTCGACGCCGAACCAGCAGGCCGGCATGTCGTGCGTGGTGGCGTGGCGGAGATGCACGAGCGTGGCCAGGACCCGGCAGACGACCACCAGGTAGTGCTTCGCTCCCGCGCCCCACAGCTCGCTTGCGTGGCCTGGGCGCAAGCTTGGCCTGGTGCCGAACGTGCCAGAAGGGCCTAGCTGAGCAACGAGTGCAGCATCACCCCAGCCGACAGAGCCGTGAAGTTCTGGTCACTGATGATCGCGGCACGAGACGCGTTCCCCACCACACGACCAACGATCGACGATCAGGAGCTCGACGTCTCACCGACAACTGTGCATGAGCTCGTTAGTCGACGACCTCGATCGTGACGCCGAACTGACGCCGCACGTCGTCGGCGAACTCCTGGCTTCCCCGTGGGGGAATCACGTGATGCCACCAGGCGAGTGCCTCTGGGGCGGCAAGCCGGATCCCCGCGGTTGCGATCTCGCGGAACCGTTCGTCCATGGCCCGCACCGCACGTGAGAAGTCGTCATAGCCCGGCAAGCCTCGCAGCGCACGGTGTCCTTCAGCTCAGGATTGATGCTGTCGAACACGGGTGCTTCCAGCAGCGGACGCGTGCTACGAGCAAAGACCAGGTGACCCGAAAATCCCACGGCTTCCTCCTTCAAGACGTTGCGCGCACCTTATGGGCTGCCACCGACACAGCAGGCTTGGGCCGGCTCAGCTTCTGAGCCGGCGGTAGCCGATGAGGGCGGCGGATATGCCGACGAAAGCGAGGAAGTGCTCGGCCTTGCGCTCGTAGCGGCGGTGCAGGCGTCGGCATCCGGCGAGCCAGGACACGGTTCTCTCGACGACCCAACGGTGACGGCCCAGCCGTGTCGGGGACTCGACGCTTTTGCGAGCGATCCGGTGGCGGATGCCCCTCTTGCACAACCATCGCCGCAGGTGGTCGTAGTCGTAGCCCTTGTCGGCATGGAGCTTGGCGGGACGTCGGCGACGCGGACCGCGCCGGGACCGGATGGGCGGGATCCCGCGAACCAGCGGCTTCAGACCGAGGCTGTCGTGCATGTTGGCACCAGAGATGCCCAGCGACAGGGGCAGTCCATTCCGGTCTGTGATCAGGTGGATTTTCGACCCCAGCTTGCCGCGGTCGGTCGGAATCGGTCCGGTCAGCGGCCCCTTTTGCCGCCCGCACACTGACGGAGTCGATCGCGCACCGCGACCAGTCCAGCTCACCTCTGGCACCGAGTGCGTCCAGGATGACACGGTGGAGCCGGGCCCAGACTCGATCCCGGCTCCACTGGGCGAAGCGCCGGTAGACGGTGGGCCAGGCAGGGCCGAACACGGGCGGCAGCTGCCGCCATGTGCAGCCCGACGTGGCCACGAAGATGATCGCCGCCAGGGCCTCGCGGTCGCCGGCCCGTCGCCGGCCACCACCCCGCGGGCGTTTCACCTCCGTCGGCGGCACAACCTGCCGGAACAGCACCCATAACTCGTCCGGCACTAAACGCTCAACCAGATCCCTCGTGCACGGCTCAACGAACGATCACACCATAGGAAACGACCTCGTGGACCGCGTTTGAGATCGGGCATGGGACGATCCCTCGGTGATTCGAGCCCTGAACCGTGACCGCTCCCTTGAGGAGCTGGAGAACGACCGTTGGCCGGCCCCGCCGGGCGACGTGACTCGCCTTGTGGCGACCGCGCACGCCCTTCGGCGTAAGCCGATCGGCGAGCTGACAGTTGAGGACCTAAGGCTGCTGATCAGGCAGAACGAGGGCCTGCCCTACCTCCTGCCGCTGGCGTTGGAGGTCCTGCGGCTGGATCCGGTGGCGGAGGGTCACATGTATGAGGGTGATCTGCTGGCCGCGGTGCTGAGCAGGAGTCCAGAGATCTGGAGCGAGTCACCCGAGCTCGGGCGTGAGCTTCGCCTGATCGTCTCGGATCTGAGCGATCTGACACCGGAACTCAAGCACGAGGTGGAGCGGTTTCTGGCTCTGTAGCACGCCAACGGCACCGCCCTGCAGGTGCCCAGTCCGGGGCACCGTTTACGAGACCTGTTGTACGAGCGGTCGCGGACCGGGCCGCCTCGCGGGACATCAGCGGGTGAGACGACGAACCATGACACCGATCATCGCTCATCGGATCATGGACTCCGCGTGGGCCGGACCAGGGCGTGTCTCAGAAGTCGGTGACCTGTCCGGTCGGCCGTCCGGGGAAGTCACGGGCGGCCATCCAGATGGTGAGGACGCGGGCGATGTCGTTGATACCGCTCGCCGTGGTGACCTCGTGCTCGTTGCGGGAGGCGTCACGGCGGACGATCTCGTAGCCGCCTTCATCGAGGACGGCCACGGAGGTGAACCAGACGGGGTCGTCCTCGTCGGGCTGGACGACCACGAAGGTGTTGTCGGAGTCGTTGAGGTCGCTGATCATCATGAACAGCGCGTCCTCGGAGGGGTCGTCGATGCGGTCGCCGTTCTCGCTGTCGGCGCCGTAGTACTGGGCCCCCATCGTTGCCTTCCCCTCACCTGTTCGCCTGGTCGCGGTCAGCATGGCATGAGGAGCCGACACCTCAGGCCAGTCACAGCCATTCGCCGATCGCGGCGATCATGACGGTGGCTTCGAAGCGGACGGCGAGTTTGTCGAACCGGGTGGCGACCGCCCGGTTGCGCTTGAGCTGGTTGATCCCGCACTCGACCGCGTGCCGGGCCTTGTAGTCCTCGCGATCGAAGGCCGGAGGCCGCCCGTCGGCCTTCCTCCGACGCTTGCGGTGGGCGGCCTGGTCAGCAGGCTCCGGGATCGTGCATCGGATTCCGCGCTTTCGCAGGTAGGCCCGGCTGGCGCGGGAGGAGTACGCCTTGTCACCTCGCATTCGCAGCGGGCGGACACGGGGACGGCCCGGTCCGGTGCGGGGCACCCGGATGGCATCCAGGACGGCGGCGAACTGGGGACTGTCACCTCGCTGACCCGCGGTGACCAGCAGAGACAGCGGCCGTTGGCCTTGCTCGCAGGCGAGATGGATCTTGGTGGTGAAGCCTCTCCGTGACCGGCCCAGACCGTGGTCGCCGGGCTCGGTGCGGGTGCCGCCCGGCGGTTCCTCCTGGGCCTGTCCGTCACGGCGGGCGCCGGCGGCGTGCTGATGGGCCCGGCAGATCGTGGAGTCGACGTTGACCTTCCACGTGATCAGCCCGTCCGCGTCCGCCCGGACCTGCAGCCGGGTCAGCAGTTCGGGCCAGGTGCCCGTCGCGTTGCCAGCGGCGGAAGAGTCCGTAGACGGTCTGCCACGGCCCGTACTCCTGCGGCAGATCTCTCCATGGAGCACCGGTCCGCACCCGCCATCGGATCCCGTCTATCAGCTTCCGCCGGCCCCACGACGGCCGCCCCGGCACCGCGACCGGTAACAGCGGCTCCAGCACAGCCCACTGACCGTCAGAGAGATCCCCTCGCCCCACACCGCGATCATCGCGATGCGGGACGAGGAACAGAGCCGACTTTCAAAACACGGCCCCAGAACCTGCCGATCAGGCAGGCCCCCGCAAGCGTCGGGGGATGTCTGGCGGGCGGCCTGCGGCCTTCGACCGTGATCTTGGGCATGTGACTGAAGCCGCCCGCGAGAGCGAGCCGCTGCCTACCCGGGAACCTGATCAACTCCAGGGCGTACCGGGGAACGGACGCCCCGGACCGTTGCCCGGCGTCACGATCCGTACCGACGGTGCAGGGCTCTGGCCACCAGCAGTCTGGTCCCCCGTGCTCGGGGTCGGCGCGAGTCCGGTGGCCCAGAGCTGGTCGACACGCGCGCGCTCGGTGGCGTTCGGGTAACGGTTCGTGCAGGACGGGCCGGGGCCGCCGCCCGACATCAGCTCACTGCACGGCCCGCTGTAGTCGTCCGGCAGCCCCAGCACGTGTCCGGTCTCGTGAGTGACGACGCGGATCGAGTCGTCCTGCTGGTTCTGGGCGTAGTCGAGGAAGACGGAGCCCTTTCCGTGGCCATCGGTGTCGGCGTGGGACCCCCGCGGATCGTTGCCCTCGTAGTAGGAGAAGTCGGCACCGCTCGAAGCCTCTTCGAGCTTGACGTTGGACTCGGAGCTGTTCCAGATCGAGGCCGCGCTCGATATCTGTGAACGGAAACTCGGCGCCTTGGAGGCGTCGTAGTAGAGGGTCACTGCCTGCGCGCCGGGCTGGGCGGCGCGTTTCTCGGCGACCGACTTGAGCACAGCCTCGAAAAACGCCTTGTTGTTCGCGGCTCCCTCGGCCGACCCGTCATACCGCGCCATGGAGGTACCGGCTGAAGCGGACGGGGTGGCGGCCGGCGTTGCGCTCGCCGGTACTGCCGCGCCCAGCGCGCTGGAGGCCAGACCCAGGCCGAGAGCGAGGGAGAGGAGTCTCGGGGACGTTCGGGGCAATTTCACGTGGGGGCTCCTGCTCACTCGGTGACGTCGAGCGCCGCAGTGCGCGGTCGAGTCGGCGTGAACACCGGTTCTCAACTGGGGCGACGTCCTGTGGGTCGTCATTCTTAGAACGGCTCGACAGGGTGCGCAACGGGTCTCGCCACTACGTCGCCTCGTAGGCCCCAGGACCTCGCCAGGGCAGCGCGCAGACCCCCGCTCGGAACATGGCGATGGGAGGACAAGCTGTCACGACGTCAGAAGCCGTACAGCACGGTGCAGCTGGTATGCAGGCCGACCGGGCGGAGTTCCAGACGCACGACAGAATCCACATTCACGCCAAAGCGGATATAACTCCAGATATCCCCCACGCCGCTTCTACTAAGAGCACGTGTTGATCGGCGGAGCGCCGTGACCGACGTCACGGACCATTTGCTTCCGTCTCTTCGCGCCCACCGGCCCCGAGTCCTCCCTGGGGAGTCTCCCTCGACGTCAGGCGCCGGCCTTGCGTGGCGTACTTGTCAACATCAACCACCCACGGGGCCGGGACTTCGGGTTCGGGCAATGCATCGAGCAGTCGCAACACGGCGCTGCGGCTGATGCACACTCCGAAGGCCCGTGCCCTCCGGGCGCCGGCCCGGCCGGCGAGGGCGAGATCCACCGCGGCGAGAGTCGACCGCAACCGCTTCGTCCACCTGCTGTGCCGTCGGGTCGGTCCCGGCATCTGCTCAGCGAACGTCCGCCGAGCGCACGAGGACTCCGGGCAGAAGAACCGCCGGACTCGCAGTCGGAGGACCACCAGTCGTCCCCTGCTCGGCACATCCGCGGGAAACCGCAGGTGAGAGTCGTGGACCCGGGTCGACTCGCTCCCACACTCCGGGCTGCCGCCCTGGCTGCCGTACTGCGCACGTCGATGCGTATCATCTCGTGGCTCACGTCAAGCGACAGCACCGACATGTCCGCAATGGACGGTAATAGCAGGCCTCCAGAGTCGGCGGCGTCTCTTCTCTTCCACGACGCTGCACTGTCGACCACACCGAGTCGGCCCTGGTCATTTTCAGGAAATTTCCCGGAGCCTGATCGGAGCACCAGTCGTCACTCAGCGTGCGCGCATCACGGAAGCGAGCCTGAACCCGATCTCGTGACAAAGCCACCCTGGTGTTGCAGCGCCTCGTGGGGGCCGCCCCTGCCGCCTGGACTGCCGATGTCCCCCAGGCTCCTGCCGCCCTGGTCCGGCCGGAGCTTGGCGCGTTCTGCTTCGCCGCGGCCGCGAGTGCCGCAAAGTGCCTGGCGCGCATCACCTTCCGTTGTTGAACGGCGCGGCCAGATGCCCCGTCCGCCGCCGGCTCTTGCTCGCCCTCCTCCGGCGCCTCGCCCGGGCGCGACGGCTCACCGCCCGCTGATCGTGTGCCCGAAGCCCGGACAGGACCTTGATTCCTGCTCGCGCCGGAGATGCGCGACCCTCGGCCTGTTGAGGTCGCCCAGCGGGCGGCGGCAGGGACGGTGGAGTCGCTGAAGGGATCCGGTTGGGAACGTGGCGTGCCCGCCCAGGTGAGCCCCCTTGCGATCACGTCTGTCCCCGGGTGCCCTCCATCGGGTGGGGGGCATTCTGTGGTTACGGCGCCTCCGCGGCCTGGGCCGCCCAGTCAAGTCCGAGTGCGGCGAGCCGCTGCAGCTGTTCGACGGTGTCTTCCTGGCCGTCGAGTGTGATCGTTTCGATGTGGGTACGGTTGATGACGGCGGGGTGTCGCCACGCGATTTCGTCCAGGACCCCACAACTGGACCGGGGACAGCGGGCTCGTCATAGAACTCCCGGGCCCGCTGCGCCGAGCCGTGACGGGGCGGCTGCAGCCGTGGTGGCATGTGACCGCACCTGGGCCTGAAGTGTCCGATTGGTCACCTATGGAAGCTTCGGTGGCCCAGACGCGAGATCGGGATGCGGGTGCTGCACGGTTGCCAGGCCACCAGCCATCTGGCCACCGACTCCCGCCGATCGGCGGGGTGCTGCGGACACCTGCCGGGTGGTTGAAGCGGCGATCTTCTCAGCAACCTGGAAACATGGGAGAGGTCTCACTTCGGGGCCACGTCATCCACGTCACCGGCCTCGAACGACCTTCTTACGCCTATGTCCACGACCAGTTTGCTTCTCGCCCCCCGCCACCCTGGACCTCCGCAGCGTGGTCTGGTGGCTGCCGCGCACGCTGGTCGGCCGGCCGGCGAACGGACGGGACCTGTTCAGTGGAGCAGCCAACACAACTCCTGGACACGTTCCGTCACTGCCCGAACTCCCGCCGTGCTGAGCCTGAGAACGACGGCATACAGCGCCCACTGAACGCGGACCTGACAGGAGGCGATGGGAAGATGCGCTCCGAAACCCCAGCCGCCGAGACACGTGACCGAGCGGCCGGTACCGAAGGACAGCTGGCCGATGTCCTGGCCGGGGTCTTGGGTATCGAGCGGGTACCGGTGGAGGGCGACTTCTTCCGCGAGCTCGGCGCCGACTCCATGGTGATGGCCCAATTCTGTGCCCGCGTACGCAAACGCGACGACCTTCCGACTGTGTCGATGAAGGACATCTACCAGCACCCCTCGATCCGGGGCCTGGCCGCCGCCTTCACCGACAGCGCCCCGGCACGGGCACCCGCCACCACCGGCGGCACGGCCGACTCCCCGACCGAAGCGCCCGCCGCCGACACCGAAGGGCAATTGGCCGACATCCTCGCCGGCGTCCTGCGCACCGAGCACGTACCCGTGGACGGCGACTTCTTCTCCGAGCTCGGCGCCGACTCCATGGTGATGGCCCAATTCTGCGCCCGCGTACGCAAACGCGACGACCTTCCGACTGTGTCGATGAAGGACATCTACCGGCATTCGACCGTGCGATCCCTGGCCGCCGCGTTCCCGCGCTCCGCGGGGAATATCCGGTCACCGGCAGCCGCGCCGACACCCACGCGAACTTCCTCGCCCGTCCCGGCGGGGAGCGACCTCGCCTCCGAAGAAGTCCCCCGACCTGCGTCAGGCCCGCGGCAGCACGCGCTCTGCGGGACCGCACAGCTCCTGGCCTTCCTCTTGTTCTCCGCACTCGGCGCCACGATCACCGTCCTCGGCTACGAGTGGACCGTGGAGGGCACGGGCACGGTCGGCGTCTATCTGCGGGCGGTCCTCTGCAGTGCGGTGCTCTTCCTCGGTGGCTGCGCGCTGCCCATCGCCGCCAAGTGGATGCTCGTCGGCCGCTTCACCCCGCGCAGGATCCCCATATGGAGCGCCGCCTACTTCCGCTTCTGGTGCGTGAAGTCCCTCATCCGCGCAAGTCCGGTGCGTCTGTTCACCGGGTCACCGCTCTACGCGCTGTACCTCAGGGCGCTCGGCGCGCACATCGGGAAAGGCGTCACCATCCTGACCCGCACCGTACCCGTCTGCACCGACCTGCTGTCCGTCGGGGACGGCACGGTCGTCCGCAAGGACGCGCTGATCGCCTGCTACCGGGCGGAGGGCGGCTGGATCGAGACGGGGCACGTCGTGCTCGGCAGGAACGCGACGGTCAGTGAGCAGGCCGTCATCGACATCGGGGCGTCGATGGGCGACGACTCCCAGCTGGGCCATGCCTCTTCTCTGCACTCCGGGCAGACGATCCCGGCCGGTCAGTCATGGCACGGCACGCCGGCGCAGCCGACGACCACGGACTTCCGCGCCGTCGAGCCCGCCGCGTGCAGCGCCCGCCGCAGGGTGCTCTACAGCCTGTCGCAGTTGCTCGGCCTGGTGCTGGTGTACCTGCCTTTGACGCTGGCCGGTGTGAGCCTCGTGCTGACAGCGGTGCCCCGGCTGAACGCGGTGTTCACGCCGGGACCGCTGGCCTTCACCCATCCCGCGTTCTACGTCGAGGCG
The DNA here is from genome assembly GCF_002920615.1 of Streptomyces sp. Ru62. Taxonomy (GTDB): domain Bacteria; phylum Actinomycetota; class Actinomycetes; order Streptomycetales; family Streptomycetaceae; genus Streptomyces. Next base: position 10,452 of record NZ_PQSU01000006.1, on the reverse strand, counting down.
CTCGTCGCGTCACTGGTGGCCTTCTTCGGCGGCATCGTGGCGGCCCTGCTTCTGGTGAGCACCCTTCCCCGGCTGCTCAGCCTCGCGATCGAGCCCGGCAGAACGTACCCGCTCTACGGCATCCACCACAGCCTCCAGCGCGCGATCACACGGCTGACCAACGTGAAGTTCTTCACCACGTTGTTCGGTGACAGTTCCGCGATCGTGCACTACCTGCAAGGCGTCGGCTACGACCTGTGCCGGGTCCAGCAGACCGGATCGAACTTCGGCTCGCTCGTCAAGCACGACATCCCCCAGCTGAGCACGGTCGGCAGAGGCACGATGATCGCCGACGGACTGTCCATCATCAACGTCGACTTCTCCAGCTCGTCCTTCCGGCTCAACCCCACCTTCATCGGGCCGAACAACTTCCTCGGCAACCGCATCGTCTACCCCCCACGCGGCCGGACCGGTGAGAACTGCCTGCTGGCGACGAAGGTCATGGTCCCCATCGACGGGCCGGAGCGCGAAGGCGTGGGACTGCTCGGCTCCCCCTGTTTCGAGATCCCCCGCTCGGTGATGCGAGACACCCGCTTCGACCATCTGGCACACGGTGACGAGCTGCGCCGCCGCCTCGCCGCCAAGAACAGGCACAACACGCTCACCGCGAGCATGTACCTGCTGGTGCGCTGGTTCCACTTCTTCGTTCTCACCTTGATCACCATGGCCGCGGTCGAGCTCTACCACAGCATCGGCGTGGCGTCGTTCGTGCTCGCTTCTCTGCTCACCTGGGTGTTCACCGTCGTGTACTTCACGGTCGTCGAGCGGACCGTGATACACATCCAGCCGGTGAAGCCGCTGTACTGCTCGATCTACGACCCCGACTTCTGGCGGCACGAACGCTTCTGGAAGCTCTCGTCCCACCACTACATGCACGCCTTCAACGGCACACCGTTCAAGCCCATGGTCTGGCGCCTCCTCGGTGTACGGATGGGCCGCCGGGTCTTCGACGACGGCTGCATCATCACCGAACGTACCCTGGTCCACATCGGAGACGACTGCATCCTCAACGCCAACTCCGTCATCCAATGTCACTCGCAGGAGGACGGTGCCTTCAAGTGCGATCGCGTGTCGATCGGTGGGGGCGTGACCCTGGGCGTGAACACCCTGGTCCACTACGGCACCAGGATCGGCGACCGGGCACGGCTCGACGCCGACACTTTCCTGATGAAGGGTGAGGAAGTACCGCCTCTGGCACGGTGGGAGGGGAATCCGGCCCGGGAAGCAGTTGCGGTCGACAAGGGGTGAACATGAAGCCCCCCGGCCGGCGTCTACTGCTTGCCGGGTGCCGTGTGGCACCGGCCGACGACTCGTCCCCCATCCAGGGAAGTCCAACGGCCGGCGTGGTTCCACGTGTGTTCCGGTCAGCAGAACGGCCGGCGGGGTCCGTGCCGAGTCGACGGGTGCGTGCGGACGGGCCTCACGGTCAGGCGCTCAGACGTGGTGGTGCCGCGTGATGTTCCGGGCCTTGCGGGCCGCCTTCTCCTCCGTGGCGGCGAGGGCGCCGCCTCTCACTCCGAACAGCCCCTGGCGAAGGAACACGGCAAGGCCGTGCGCGGCGTCGGCGACGCGCAGCAACAGGACGAACGCTTCGTCGGGATCCGGCGCCAGCCAGCGGGCCACGGGCAGCAGCAGTCCATCACCTCGTCGCCGGCCAACGCGAGCTCGGCGAACCTGGACTTGTCGAGGCCCGCGTAGAAAACAGCGCAGCCCCGAAGAACGGGTCTCGCCGCTGAGCACTTCCTGCCGGACGGTCACGTCCGGATGGCTCTCCGCGCGTCCGGCGGCGACCGCCTGGCCCAGCAGGCGCTCCGGGCTTTCCACGCCCGTGCCGGCCGGTGCGTGGTCCGGCAGCCACGCGTGCACGGCGACGAGCTCGGCTCCCCGCAACTCCGCCTCGGCGAAGGCGAATTCGACCGCCTTCTCGCCCTCGGGGGAGCCGTCGACGGCCAGCACGACGGGCCCGGAGCAGTCCGGCTCCTCGCGGACCACCAGCACCGGACAGCGGCTGTGGGCGGCCAGGGACACCGCCGTCGAGCCCAGCAGCATGCCGACGAAGCCCCCGATGCCCCGGCGGCCGACGACCACGAGGTCCGCGGCGCGTGACTCGGCCACCAGCACCGACACCGCACCGCCGATCATCACGGCTTCGCCGACCTTCACCCCGGGCGCCACACGCCGGGCGTCCTGTGCGGCGTCGTGCGCCAGTGTGTTGAGCGGGGACGTGTCCAGCGGTGCGTACATGGGCCCGACCGGCCAGCTGAAGGCGTGCACCACACGCAGCTCCGCACCACGCCGCTCCGCCTCCCGAGCGGCCTGAACCACCGCCGCATGGCTCGACGACGAGCCGTCCACCCCTACGACGACCATGCTGCCCACAGCGCCTCCTCACACACGTCGGTACCGCTGGGCCATGGCGAGCCGAGCCGTCAGGTGGGCTCCTCGCGGCTGTCTGCTGAAGGCGATGGGCTGCTGCTTGTGGCCGGGCTCAAGGTGCGCCGCTCGCACGGCGTAGGACGCCCTCCGGTTGCTCTTGCTCGTGATCGTCACCAGGGCGGCGGGCAGTCCACCGGTCCCGTTCCGGGGCAGGCTCTCGGACACGGCGTTGCCGCGGCCCTGGACGTTCTTGAGCGCACTCTCGGCGGCGGTGCCGGCCCGGGCGGCCTCGGTGTCGACGGATGCCTCGAATCCCAGGGCCCGGGCACCCGCGGAGGATGCCGCTACCGAGGCTGGCGCGCGAGCGGAGGCGATCGCGGAAGCCGCAGAAGAGGTCGGCGCCGACCGTGGCATGCCGGAAATGTGCTGACCGCCACCGCCGTGACCTGCCAGGGCGAGCGTCCCGACGGCGCAGCCACGTGGCATCGCGAGGGCTCGGTGACCGAAGCGACGGGAGCTGCCGGGGAACCATGGGGACATGTGCCATCCTTTGCGCCTTACACGGCCGAGCACACTCATCTTCCGCCCCGAGATCGCGACCGGAGAGTCGACCGTGGCCATTCGGAGGGCTTGACCAGGGGGACGAGCAAGTCGACCGGGCGATCCCGCTGGGGCGCAGGGGAGCGCTCGCGGCCTACCGGGACGCCACCGAGTTCAAGTTGATGTACGGCTGGGATACGCGGTGTACCGAGACCTCGTCGGCTGGACGTCACCGACTTCTACCGCGACCCCAGGGCCGGCCCAGGAGCTGGGCAACTTCGGTTCGCTGCACGTGCGTTCCGGTGAAGGGACCAAGGGGTCGCCGCCGCGCCGGCGCACGACGCTCAGCGTCATGCCCTGGGCCGTGGAAGCGGTCGAGGACTACGTCATCAACGCCCGGCCCCGCTACACGGCGGCCACGAGCGATCGGCGCTGTGGCTGACCGAACGAGGCGGGCGCCTTCAAGCCCGTGAGGCCGAAGAACGGTTCGGTGCGCGGACCCCTTCACCCCGCCTGACGACGGCGCGGTCTACCGCGGCAAGTCCACCGGCCCGTACGTCCATCGCACGCTGAGGGGCATCGGCCACAAGGTCCCGCAGGAGGCTCCCGAGGCGTTCACCCGGGCGGTCCTGGAAGCCGACCGCATGTGCCACCGTACGACCAGGTCTCACGCCGCTGAAGGCCGTGGCGCCGTCAGGCGGTCGTTGCGGCGGCCGCGAGCATGTCGAGGGAGGTCTGCCACAGGCGGGCCGCGTTCTGAGGGTCCACGGCGTGGGCGGCCACTCCCCGGCGCACACCGGGCCAGTGCGGGCCGGCCTCGTTGCAGTCCTCGAAGTACCGGCCGGTCACGCCCTCGACCAACGGGGAGGCCGCGAGGAGCACGGAGGTTGCCGCACCCTGCTCGATGGTCTTCCAGGACACGTCGGTGCTGGTGGGGTCGAAGGAGGCCGGGCCGTTGGAGATGTCCCCGATGTGGCGGCCGAGCCGAGTGCTGGTGATGCGGCCCGGGTTGAGGGCGTTGACGGCGATCAGGTCGGACGCCCAGCGGCGGGCCGCCTCGACCGCGAACAGGACGTTGGCGGTCTTGGACTGGCTGTAGGCCGCCCACGGGTCGTAGGGGTGCTGCTTGAAGTTGATGTCGTCGAAGAGGACGTCGCCGTTGACGTGGCCGACCGAGCTGACGGCGACCACGCGTGCGCCGTGGGCTGCTGTCAGGGCGCCGTGCAGGCCGGTCGCGAGGGCGAAGTGGCCGAGGTGGTTGGTGGCGAACTGCATTTCCCAGCCCTCCTTCGTCCACTGGAGCGGTGACGCCATCACGCCGGCGTTGAGGACCAGGATGTGCAGCGGCCCCCGCCATGCCTCCACGAAGGCGCGCACCGAGGTCTGGTCGGCGAGGTCGAGCATTGCGGCGCGCACCGTTCCGGGGCCACTCGCCGGGGCGATCTGCTCGGCGGCCTGTTCGCCCGCCGCCAGGTCACGGACGCCGATGGTCACCTCGGCGCCGGCGGCGGCCAGGGCACGCGCGGTCTCGCGCCCGATGCCGGAGCCTGCTCCGGTGACGATGGCACGTCGGCCACTGAGGTCGATACCGGCCGCACCTCGGCGGCGGTCGTCTGTGCGCCGAACGGGGTCGTGATGAGGTTGTCGTTCATGCGGCTCTTCCAGAAGGTCAGTGGTATGGGGCGCTGAGTGCACGGGCGATGGCGCGGAGGCAGGGGGACGTCGTAGGCTCGGATCCGGAACTGGTTCCGGTTCGGTTCGAGAGTAAGCGGAACCGGTTCCGGTTGCAAGTGTGCCAGGAAGGGAGTCGGGAATGACCGGCCGCGAGGGGGACGCAGCACGGCCCCGCAGGGCCCTGCGCGCCGACGCGCAGCGCAACGAGGACCGGCTGCTGGAAGCAGCAGCGGTCGCCTTCGCCCGGGAGGGCGCGGGCGCCTCGGTCAAGGACATCGCCCGTGCGGCCGGCGTCGGTGTCGGCACGCTCTACCGCCGGTTCCCGTCCAAGGAACTGTTGATCGAGGCGGTCTACCGACAGGAGGTGCAGCGCCTGTGCGAGGCGGCACCGCACCTCACGGCCGCACAGCCACCGGTGGACGCGCTGCGGACCTGGATGGAGCGCTTCATCGACTTCATGGCCGCCAAGCAGGGCATGGCCGACGCGCTGTCCGTGGTGTTGACCGACGACAGCGAGAAGCTGCACACCCGGGCTTTGCTCGCCGACGCCATCACACACCTGCTCACCGCCCTGGAGGGCCAGGCAGTGGCGCGGCCAGGTGTCGATCCCCAGGACGTTCTGATGGCCCTCGGCGGGATCAGCCTCATGGCCGCCAGCGAGGAGCGGCGCGACCTGGCCACCAGACTCATCGACCTGCTTCTGCACGGCATCGTGACGAACTGATGAGCTCGTCCTCCGGCGAGGCGGGCTGCCGACGGCGTTCATACGCGGGAGGTGGGATCTCCCGCTTCGCTGCATAGGCTGTGACCTGCGGCTTCTCGCGGTGCCTCACGCTGCTTCATCTGCGGTTGCTTCGGCGCTCGGTGCAGGCCCGCCAGGTTCGGCGGCACGGGTGTGGTTCCTCCCGTGCCGCGCGGCGCCCTCGTGATGTCAGGCGGCGTGCTTCACGTGGCGGACCAGCCACATCAGCAGGGCGTCCAGGTCGGTGGCGGCCGAGAGGACCCGGTCGACCGCCTCGGGGGTGTGCAGCCACTCCTCGCAGCCGAGGGATCGGGCGGCTGTCAGCGAGCGGTGGCGGAGCAGGTTCGTACGGGTGTGGTTCGTCGGATAGCCGCGTGGGGGGCGTTTCATCAGGTCCCCGGAGATGTCGTAGCCCTTCTTCCGCACGTCCTCGACGATGGCGGACAGTTCGCGGCCGCTCCCCTCGGAGGCCACCGCTCTGCGGAACATGTCCACCTGGCCGGGGTCGGGGTACCACCAGGCGCCCTGGACCCGCAGGCCCTCCAGGGAGAACCGGAGACCGATCTCGATCTTGCGGCCGAGCCGGATCACCGCGCTCTGGTTCTGCCACCACCAGGAGTCGGTGCGGTAGTGCCAGACGGAGAAGTCCTCGTATCGGGGGTCGGTGTCCGCGACCGCGTTGAGCAGGGCGATCATCGGCTGCCGGACCAGGCGTTCGCGGTCCGCGCGACAGCGCTCGCGGGTCGCGTGGGTCGGTTCGCCCTGGAGCTGCCACAACACGTCCATGGCCTGCTCCGGCCAACCGGTGAACTGTCCACGCATGCGGGCAGGTTAGCTCACCCACGATCCGCGCGCGGAGAGTGAGACGGGTGGGGAGCCGTGATCCCGGACAAGGCGGGAGGTGCTGCGGCGGGGCTCGTCGGCCGGTCGAGAGTGCAGTCGATGTGAAGTCGGTGTCGATGATGTGGTCGGCGACGCCGTCGGACAGGACGTGGAGCTGGTGGTCGCGGTCGGCCGCGTCGATGACGGTGGACAGGACGACGCCGCTGGTGCTGATGCCACAGACGACCAGAGTGGTGATGCCGCGCTCGCCAACTGTTGGTCGAATTCGGTGGTGGACACGCGGCTGTAGCGGAGCTTGCGCACGATGATGTCGCCGCCCTGGGGAGCCAGACGCTCGTGGATGGCGGTGGCAGGGTCCGCGTGGTGCAGGACGCGGTGTTGGGCCAGCGGGGCGAAGGACTTGTTGATGGCCGGGATCGCCTCCCCGTCGGCGTCCGTGAAGCCGACGCGTACGTAGGCGATGGTGCCGCCGTTTGCGCGAACGTGGGCGATAGCCCCTTCCACGCGACCGAGCAGCGCGTTGTGGTCCCCGCCCTCTGGCAAAGCGGCCAGGATCGCGGGCTGGTAGTCCATGACGAGAAGTGCTGTGTGCACGGGGTCAAGAACAGGAGCAGTGCTCACGTGAGTGTTCTCCTTGCTGGTGGTGTGCGACCGATCGAGGCGGACGCCTCGGCGGTCGTCTGCGGCCTGCGGCCTTCAGCGGCACGTCGCGGTGTGTCATGAGTGGCCACGAGCCAGTTCCGGCTCGTGCTGCGGCATCTGGTCGCGTCGGGGAAGCAGGAGCGGGGTGGCCAGAATGAGCAGTCCCGCGACTGTGAGAGCGGTGCGGGGGCTGGTGACGTCGGCGAGCAGCCCGGCGAGTGCGGTGAGGACGGCGATGGACGCCTGCTGGCCGATCGACCAGGCCGACAGGGTGCGGGCCACGAGATGCTTGGGGGTGTGTTCGAGCCGGTAGGTGGCGAGCACCGGGCTGTACAGGCTCATGTTGATGATGATGGCCAGCTCGACGGCCATCACAGTGACGAGACCGACGACGCCGGGACGGACGAAGGCCAGGCCGATCAGCCAGATGGCGCGCAGGGTGCCGACGGTCCGGAAGACCGCGTGCTGGCCGTAGCGGACCACGACACGGCGGGCCAGCCGGGAGCCGATGAGTCCGCCGACACAGGGCGCGGCGAAGGCGAGGCCGTACTGCCAGGGCGGGAACGCGAGCTGGCGAAGCAGGAGCACGGCCAGCAGCGGCTCGGTGGCCATGATCAGACCGCCGACGAGCATGTTGTTGAGGTAGAGCGCCCGCAGACCAGGGTGCCCCATGAGGTGTCGCCAGCCGTCGAGCAGTGCGCCCGCCCGGACCGGGCTCTTGCCGGTCGTTCGCGGTGCTTCTTCCTGGCCGCGGATCGCGGTGATGCCCAACGCGGAGAGCAGGTAGCTGAGCGCGTCGGCCACCACGGTAGTGACCGGCCCGAACAGGCCGATCGCCGCCCCGCCCAGCGGTGGCCCCACCGCGATGGAGCTCCAGTTCGTGGACTCGAACCGCGCGTTGGCGACGAGCAGGTCATCCGGTCGCACGAGGGCCTTGAGACAGGCGCCGCCGGCCGCGTTGAAGGCGATCTTGGCTGCGGCGACCACGGCCGAGACGACGAGCAGTTGGACGAAACTGAGCCACCCGAAGGCGTAGGCGACGGGGATCGTCGCCATGGCCGCGAACCGGGCCAAGTCCATCATGATCATGACCGGGCGCTTGCGCCGGAATTCCACCCAGGGCGCGAGGGGCACCGCGATCAGCGCACCCACCGCAGGCCCCACCGCGGACAGCGCGGACACCTCCGCGGGTCCGGCACGCAGCACCAGCACGGCGATCAGCGGCAACGCCCCGAACCCCAGCCCGGACCCGTACGCACTCACCGCATATGACGCCCACAGCCAACCGAACTGCCGGCCCAACCGTCTCCTGCCCACCATGCTCAGCGCCCTCCCCTTGATGGCTCCACCCGGACAAACTGACGTTGACCGATGAGAGACAAGCGGGCAGGACAACAGCACGTCAAACAACCGACCTGCCGACAATCCACAACTACTGGTTGTTCACTAAGGTGGGTCGGCGTGGATCTCGAAGCAGTACGCACCTTCGTCGCCGCCGCGGAAGCGGGCCAGTTCCAGAAAGCCGCCGCCGACCTGTCGATCACCCAGCAGGCCGTCTCCAAACGCGTGGCCGCGCTGGAGCGCACCCTCGGCGTACGGTTGTTCACCCGTGCCCCCCGCGGCGCCGAACTCACCATCGACGGTCAGGCGTTCCTGCCCCATGCACGCGAGCTGCTGCGTGTCGCCGAGCGTGCGGGCGCGTCCGTGCACCCCGGCCGCCGACCGCTGCGCGTCGACGTGATCGCGTCGCGCAGCGCGCAGTCGGGCCTGATGCGCGGCTTCCACCGTGCGCACCCCGGGATCGATCTCGACGTGGTGATGCTCTTCGACGTCGAGACGGCCGTCGCCGCCCTCCGCTCCGGCACGATCGACGCGTCCTTCCGTGCCGTCGCCGCGCCGGGCCGGCCCCTCCCCGAGGCCATCGAGTCCGTCCGGGTGCTCGACGAACCGCTCCAGCTCCTCACCGGTCCCGGCCACGCGCTGGCGGGCGCCCGGTCGGTACCCCTCGCCGAGCTCGCCGGGCACCGGATCTGGATGCCCGGCATCGTCGCCGGTACCGAGTGGGCCGCCTACTACGACGACCTCGTCGCCGAGTTCGGCCTCACCATCGAGGCGACCGGCCCCAACTTCGGCTCCGACGCGCTCCTCGACACCATCGCCGACACCCCTGCCCTGGCCACCTTCATGGGCGAGCACACCCGCCTCATCTGGCCCGCCGACCACGGCCTGCGCCGCATCCCGGTGACCGACCCGACGCCCGTCTACCCGCACTCACTCCTCTGGCACCGCGACAACCCCCACCCGGCGCTGGCCACCCTCCGCACCCACCTCGCCGCCACAGCGGCCAGCTACGACGCCGCCGGGACGTGGAGGCCGCGCTGGGTGATTCCGCGCTGAACGACGGCGCGCCTTCGATCACCGCGGCCGGAACGACGGACGGTGGTTCAGGGGCGGACGTGGCCACCGGCACACTCCTGATCTCCCCTGCATGCCTCCGCACCGCGAGTTGCAGCGACATCGCCCGCCTGGTCGAAAACCCGCCCCCCACCGCCAGAACGCCATGCTCCGCGGCCCCCGCCACCCGTCCATCCAAGTGTGAAGCCGCGTCGTCGGCAGACAGCACATCGTCTTCACGCCGCAGCGGGAAGGGGCCGCCGGGCGAGGTCACCGCCTCGTCCGCGGAGACGCCGAGCATGGGCAGGAGCATCTCGGCCATCTGCGCGGCTGCATGGTCCCGGTCGGCCTCGGGCTGATGGAACGAGAGCTGCAGGAGCGCCGGCAGGCTGCCGTTCAGCGCGGTCAGGACGATCATCGGGCCGACCACGGTGAAGCGGCCAGAAGTCATGCCCTGCTCCACGTCGTCCCGCGTCCATCGGGCCGGCCGCTATCGTGCCCCTGCGCCGGGCCTCATGACCGACCAGGGCACGGATGTGCGGTGCCGTCCGCTTCCACCTGTTGCTCGGCTCCGGCGGCTGACCGGGGCAGCACGGGTGGTGACACTGCGAGGAGGGGGCGCGGGAGAAGTCCGGTCGCCGGCTCGGTGAGTACCGGGAGTATGCCTGACGCTCGCCTCGGCGCCCTCGAGCTGGGCGCGGTTGCTCGACTGCCTGACACTGCTGCGTCCTGAGGACGTGCTGTTCGTCGGTGTCCACTGCCCGTTGGACGAGCTTGCCCGCCGCGAGCTGGCCAGGGGCGACCGCCCGCCCGGGCCTCGCGGCGCACCAGTACGACCTGGTCCACGGCCACGGTGACTACGACCTGGAGTGCGACACCGGCGCGGCAAGCCCACGTGAATGCGCGCAGCGGATCAAGGAGTTTCTCCCGCACCGCCCCAGCCCGACCGCCTTCACCCGCCTCCGCCGACGCCACCCGACTGACAACCGGGAACCGCTGACGGCATCCACGGCTGGAGTGCTGAAGACGTCGCCCGGCTCGGTGCGTCTTGGTGGCATGTAAAGACCATCCGCTTGCCTACGTCGCCGCCGCGCCGGACGGGAGTGCCTGAGCGGATGCGACCGGGTGTCAGCCCGTCGAAGCCCGCTGCCCGAGGTTGCCTGGAAGGCAACTTTGATCACGATTGGGTCAATGTCGCTCAC
>NZ_PQSU01000005.1 GCF_002920615.1 Streptomyces sp. Ru62 | reverse complement strand
GGCGGCCGAGGACCGACTCCACCTCCGGGGCCAGGGCCGCCGCCAGCCGCCAGGGCGCCGGGCGGTTCTCGTCCCGCAGGGCGGCCACCGCGTCCAGGACGACCTGCCGCCGGTCCTCCGGGACCCCGTCGGCCGCACGCTCGTACAGCTGCGCGCCCTCGGTCAGGACCAGCTCGGTGTCGATGCCCGCCGGGATCTTGATCCGGGCGTGGTGCCGCCAGGTGGCGAGCGGGTCCGACCAGGCCTCCACCGTGTAGGTCCAGTGGCCGGGTTCGCCCGCGACGACGGTGGCGCCCCAGCGGTCGGTGCCCGGCGCGAGTTCCCGCATCGGCGTCCAGGGGCCGGGCCGGCCCGCCGGGTCCCGCAGCACCACGTTCGCCGCGACGGCGTCGTGGCCCTCCCGGAACACGGTGGCCGACACCTCGAACGACTCCCCGGTCACGGCCTTGGCGGGCCGGCGGCCGCGCTGGACCACGGGACGTACGTCGAGGACGGGGATACGGCCCACGGTCGTGGCCGAATCCGGGGAGGACCGTTCCCCGGCGGCGGACGGACTGGCGGCGCCGGCCGGCGCCGTGCCTTTCCTGCCCGTCGTCTTCTTTCCTGCTGCCTTGGCCTTGCTGCTTGTCGGGGGTGCTGACGAGTGGTGCGTGGCGGGCATGACCGCTCCTGTCCGCTTCAACAGGGTATGGGCGGATGGATATGGGGAGGTGGGTCCTGCGGAGGTGCTGTGGTGCTGCTGTGGGGTGCGTACCGGAGGAGCCTTCCCACCCGGTTCGGGTGGGCAATCCGGCACTGTGTTAACTACTCACGCGTACGTCCACCCACAAGACCGGCCCCGTCTTCCGAGTGCCCGGTGACCGGGTCTTGACGCCCCCCCGACACCCCCGGCGGGTACGTCCCCACCGACCGCGCGGTAACCACTACCGTCGAAGACGACGACGAGACGTACAACGCCGTGCGTCTCATCCCGCGACGCGTCGAGGTGGCATGTGAAGGCGATCCGTCGGTTCACCGTCCGTCCCGTACTCCCCGACCCCCTGCGGCCCCTGAGCGACTTGGCGCGCAACCTGCGCTGGTCCTGGCACGCCGAAACGCGCGACCTGTTCCAGTCCGTCTGGCCCGAGGGCTGGGCCGGGGCCGGCGGAGACCCGGTGCGGCTGCTGGGCAGCGTACGGCCCGCCAGGCTGGCCGAGCTGGCCGGGGACCGTCGGTTCCTGCGCCGCCTCACCGCCGCCGCCGACGATCTCGATGACTACCTCACCGGTGACCGCTGGTACCAGGAACAGGCCGCCGGCCTGCCCGCCGCCGTCGCCTACTTCTCGCCCGAGTTCGGCATCACGGCCGCGCTCCCGCAGTACTCCGGCGGCCTCGGCATCCTCGCCGGCGACCACCTGAAGGCGGCCAGCGACCTCGGGGTGCCGCTGATCGGGGTGGGGCTGCTGTACCGGCACGGGTACTTCCGGCAGACCCTCTCCCGGGACGGCTGGCAGCAGGAGCACTACCCGGTGCTCGACCCGAACGAACTGCCCCTCACCCAGCTCAAGGAGGCCGACGGCACCCCGGCGCAGGTCTCCCTCGCACTGCCAGGCGGCAAGGCACTGCGCGCCCGGATCTGGCTCGCCCAGGTGGGCCGGGTGCCGCTGCTGCTGCTCGACTCGGACGTGGAGGAGAACGAGCTCGGCGAACGCGGGGTGACCGACCGGCTCTACGGCGGCGGCAGCGAGCACCGGCTGCTCCAGGAGATGCTGCTCGGCATAGGAGGTGTGCGGGCCGTACGGACGTACTGCCGGCTCACCGGGCACCCGGAGCCGGAGGTGTTCCACACCAACGAGGGGCACGCGGGCTTCCTCGGCCTGGAGCGGATCGCCGAACTGTGCGCGGACGGCCTGGACTTCGACTCGGCGCTGGAGGCCGTGCGGGGCGGGACGGTGTTCACCACGCACACCCCGGTCCCCGCCGGCATCGACCGCTTCGACCGGGAGCTGGTGGGCCGGCACTTCGGCCCGGACGCCGAACTGCCCGGCATCGACGTGCAGCGCGTCCTGGCGCTGGGCATGGAGACCTACCCGGGCGGCGAGCCGAACCTGTTCAACATGGCGGTGATGGGGCTGCGGCTGGCCCAGCGGGCCAACGGGGTGTCGCTGCTGCACGGGCAGGTCAGCCGGAACATGTTCGCCGGACTGTGGCCGGGATTCGACGCCGAGGAGGTGCCCATCACCTCCGTGACCAACGGGGTGCACGCGCCGACCTGGGTGGCGCCGGAGGTGCTGCGGCTCGGCGTCCGGCAGATCGGCGTCCAGCGGGCCGAGGACGCGCTGAGCGTCGGCCGCTCCGAGCGCTGGGACGCGGTGGCGGACATCCCCGACCAGGAGGTCTGGGAGCTGCGCCGCACCCTGCGTGAGCAGCTGGTGCTGGAGGTACGGGAGCGGCTGCGGGCGTCCTGGCGGCAACGTGGGGCGGGGAACGCGGAGTTGGGCTGGATCGACGGGGTGCTCGACCCGGACGTCCTGACGATCGGTTTCGCGCGCCGCGTCCCGTCGTACAAACGCCTGACGCTGATGCTGCGTGACCGCGACCGCCTGATGGAGCTGCTGCTGCACCCGGAGCGGCCGGTCCAGATCGTGGTCGCGGGCAAGGCGCACCCGGCGGACGACGGCGGCAAACGCCTGGTGCAGGAGCTGGTCCGCTTCGCCGACGACCCGCGGGTCCGCCACCGGATCGTCTTCCTGCCCGACTACGGCATGGCGATGGCGCAGAAGCTCTACCCCGGCTGTGACATCTGGCTGAACAACCCGCTGCGCCCCCTGGAGGCCTGCGGCACCTCCGGCATGAAGGCGGCGCTGAACGGCTGCCTCAACCTCTCCGTCCTGGACGGCTGGTGGGACGAGTGGTTCCAGCCGGACTTCGGCTGGGCGATCCCCACCGCGGACGGCGCCGGCACCGACCCCGACCGGCGGGACGACATCGAGGCGGCGGCCCTGTACGACCTGCTGGAGCAGCGGATCACCCCCCGCTTCTACGAGCGCGGGCGCGCCGGTCTGCCCGACCGCTGGATCGAGATGGTCCGCCAGACCCTCTCCCTGCTCGGCCCGAAGGTGCTGGCCGGCCGCATGGTCCGGGAGTACGTGGACCGGCTCTACGCCCCCGCCGCGCGGGCACACCGCGCGCTGACCCCGGACACGGCCCGGGACCTCGCCGAGTGGAAGGCGCGGGTGCGGGCCGCGTGGCCGGGGGTGAGCGTCGACCACGTCGAGACGACGGCGACGACGGCCACGGCGGAACTGGGCGGCACCGTGGGCCTGCGGGTCCGGGTCGGCCTCGGTGAACTGGGCCCGGACGACGTGGAGGTGCAGGCGGTGTCCGGGCGGGTGGACGAGGAGGACCGCATCGCGGACGCCACGGTGGTCCCCCTGAAGCCGGCCGGCGCCCCCGACCTGGAGGGCCGCCTCCTCTACGAGGGCCCCCTCTCCCTGGACCGCACCGGCCCCTACGGCTACACGGTCCGCATCCTCCCCACCCACCCCCTCCTCTCCTCCGCCGCGGAACTGGGCCTCGTGACGGTGCCGTCCGAGGAGGTGGTGGAGGGGGCGGGGATGGTGTTGCGGTGACGTGAGGGGCGGGGCCGACCCAGTGGTCCGGCAGCGGTGGGCGGTGGTGCGGTCATACCTCGGGCAGGTTCCCGCACAGCCTCTTCAGTACCGACCCGCATCGCCGTGCGTACGCCTGCTGCAATCCCCGGGTCGCCGGGCCGCCCGCGCGGGCGTACCACTTGGCGGCCTTGCTGAAGGCCGCCACCGTCAGCCAGACGGTGCCGTCGCCGGTGCGGTCGACCACGAAGGCCTCCTCGCCGCACTCGGGGTGGCCTTCGAGGGTGCCGTAGGCCCAGCCGGCCCGGCGGTGTTCCTCGGCCGTCCATATGATGCGGCAGGGGGCCTTGATGACGCCGGCCAGGGTGACGGTGACGTCGGTGCCGGGGGCGGCGCGGTCGGCGCCGGCGTCGATGCCGACGCCCAGCGCGCGGTGCATCTCCCAGGTCAGGACCGCCTCGGCGGCTCGCTGGAACACCTCCTGGCCCTCGCCGAGGCGGGTGCGGACCAGCATGGGGTGGAAGCCGGGCGGGCAGAAGGTGAGATCTTCGCGGGTCGCGCCGACCGGCTCGTAGGTGAAGGGCGCCGAGGACATGGGTCACAAGGGTAGGGCGGCACCCGGAAGAACCGCTTCCCGGGTGCCGCCCCCTCACGAGCCGGCGCGGACTAGCTGACGTTGACCGCCGTCCAGGCCGCCGCGACCGCCTTGTACTCGGCGCTGGTGGAGCCGTACAGCGCGGACGCCGCGTTCAGGGTCGCCGTGCGGGCGGCCTTGTAGTTGGTCGTCGACGTCATGTACGTGGTCAGCGCCTTGTACCAGATCTGCAGCGCCTTGGCGCGGCCGATGCCGGTGACCGCGGCGCCGTTGTAGGTCGGCGAGTTGTAGGTCACGCCGTTGATCGTCTTCGAACCGCTGCCCTCCGACAGGAGGTAGAAGAAGTGGTTCGCGACGCCGGACGAGTAGTGCACGTCCTTGCTGCCGACGGACGAGGACCAGTAGTCGGCCGAGCCGCCGTCCTTGCTGGGCTTGTCCATGTAGCGCAGCGGGGTGCCGTCGCCGTTGATGTCGATCTTCTCGCCGATGAGGTAGTCACCGGGGTCGGACGCGTTGTTCGCGAAGAACTCCACGCCGGTGCCGAAGATGTCGGAGGTGGCCTCGTTCAGGCCGCCGGACTCGCCCGAGTAGTTCAGGCCCGCGGTGTTCGAGGTGACGCCGTGGCTCATCTCGTGGCCGGCCACGTCCAGCGAGGTCAGCGGGTCGGCGTTGCCGGAGCCGTCGCCGTAGGTCATGCAGAAGCAGCTGTCGTCCCAGAACGCGTTCACGTAGGAGTTGCCGTAGTGCACGCGGGAGTAGGCGCCGACCCCGTTGTTCTTGATGCCGTTGCGGCCGAAGGTGCTCTTGTAGAAGTCCCAGGTCTCGGCCGCGCCGTAGGCGGCGTCGGCGGCCGCCGTCTGGTCGGAGGACGAGGTGGAGGCGGTACCGGTGCCGAAGACGTTGGTGGAGCTGGCCACCAGGGTGCCGGTGCCGGACGTCTTGCGGGCCAGGTTGTAGGTCTTGTGGTTGCCCCGCGCGCTGTCGGTGAGCTGGTACGTCGAGCCCGACTGCACGGAGTTGAGGGTGACCGTGCCGGAGTACAGCGTCTTGCCGGTCGCGTTCTCGATGCCCTGGTATTCGTAGAGCTTCTTGCCGGTGGCCGCGTCGGTGATGACGTGGAGCTGGTTCGGGGTGCCGTCGTCCTGGAGGCCGCCGACGACGGTCTCGTAGGCGAGGACGGGCTTGCCGGAGCCGGCCCAGATCACCTTGCGGGCGCCGTCCGCGGTGGTCTTGGCGGAGCCCAGCGTCCTGGCGGCGGACACCGCCTGCTTCTCGGCCTTGGCGGCGGTGATCTGCGGCTTGAGCGAGGCCACCTTGATGGCCGACTTGGCGGCCTTGGTGACGCCCTGGGTCTTGCCGGACTTGGCCGTGTGGACGATCAGGTCGCCGCCGAGCACCGGCAGGCCCGCGTAGGTGCGCTCGTAGCGGGTGTGGACGGTGCCGTCGGCGTCCTTGACGACGTCCTTGACGATCAGCTTCTCCTGGGCGCCGAGGCCTATCTGCCGGGCGGTGCCGGCCGCGTCGGCCTGGGCCTGCTGGATCAGGGTGGTGCGCGCAGCGGCGGACAGCGCGGTCGGGGCGGCGGCGAGCGGCTCGGCCGTGGGCTGGGCGGTGGCACTGGTGGTGACACCGGTGGCGAGCAGGGCTCCGGCGGCGACAGCGGTGGCGATGGCCAGAGTGGTGCGCTTGTGACGCGCGTAGAGGGGGCTCACAGAAGCTCCTTCTCGTGGGGGAGTCCGGGCAGCGTGGGGTTACTGGCCGGAGTATGTGGCGTTGTGAAGTTGCTGTGCTGCTGCGGCGGGTGGAGAGAGAGTGACATCAAGGGCGCGTACATGTCAGGCCCCTGACGTGATGTTGGCCGAAAGTCAACTGTCCGAGAAACGTTTCGGGCGTGTGAACCGGGTGCTGTCCGAGGGTGCTCGACCCTCGGACAGCCCCGTGATCCCGGGTCCTTGGCGTGCGGTTTACGGGAAGGTCAGCTTCCAGCCGTTGAGCGTTCCGGTGTCGTAGGTGGCCTGATCCTGCACCCGCAACTTCCATGTGCCGTTGGCCGGTTCGGCCGAGGCGTTGACCGTGTAGGTCTCGTTCACGTCGTCCGCCGAGTCCGAGGAGCTGAAGTTCTTCAGCCGGTAGGCGGTGCCCGACGGGCCGATGAGGTCGATCACCAGGTCACCGCGCCAGGTGTGGGTGATGTCGACGCTCACCTGGAGGTTGCTCGGCGCGTTCCCGCTGCGGCCGGAGACGGTGATGGACGACGTGACGGCGGGACCGTTGTCCGGCACCGACACCGGCGTGGTGCTCTCGTACGACGTACCGCCACCGCCCCCGCCACCGGAGCGCGCACCGACCCCGACGCCCGCCCAGGCGTCCTGCACCGCCTTGTACTCGGCGCTGGTGGTGCCGTACAGCTCGCCGGCCGCCGCGAGCGTGCCGGTGCGGGCGCCCGCGTAGTTGGTCGTCGACGTCCACTTGGTGGTCAGTGCCCGGTACCAGATCTGCAGCGCCTTGTCCCGGCCGATGCCGGTGACCGGAAGCCCGTCGGCCGTCGGCGAGTTGTAGCTGACGCCGTTGATCACCTTGGCGCCGCTGCCCTCGCTGAGCAGGTAGAAGAAGTGGTTCGCGGGGCCGGACGAGTAGTGCACGTCGACGCCGCCGATGCCCGAGTACCAGCTGTCCTTGGACGCGCCGTCCTTGCTGGGCTTGTCCATGTAGCGCAGCGGGGTGCCGTTGCCGTTGATGTCGATCTTCTCGCCGATGAGGTAGTCGCCGACGTCGGAGCTGTTGTTGGCGTAGAACTCCACGCCGGTGCCCATGATGTCGCTGGTGGCCTCGTTCAGGCCGCCGGACTCACCGCTGTAGTTGAGGTCCGCGGTGTTGGAGGTGACGCCGTGGCTCATCTCGTGGCCGGCGACGTCGATCGCGGTCAGCGGCTTGGCGTTGCCGGAGCCGTCGCCGTACGTCATGCAGAAGCAGCTGTCGTCCCAGAACGCGTTCACGTAGGAGTTCCCGTAGTGCACGCGGGAGTAGGCGCCGACGCCGTCGTTCCTGATGCCGCTGCGGCCGAACACGCTCTTGTAGAAGTCCCAGGTGACCGCCGCCCCGTAGTGGGCGTCCGCGCCCGCGGTGGCCGCGTTCGACGTGGTCCCGTTGCCCCAGGTGTCGCTGGTCTGCGAGAACAGGGTGCCGGTGCCGGAGGTGCCTCGGTTCAGGTTGTACGTCTTGTGGCCCCCGCGCGCCCCGTCGGTGAGCGTGTACGTCGAGCCCGACTGGGTCGTGGTCAGCGTGACCTGCCCGCTGTACTGGGTGTTGCCGACGCCGTTCTTGACGCCCTGGTACTCGAAGAGCTTGCTGCCGGTGGCCGCGTCGGTGACGACGTGGAGCTGGTTCGGGGTGCCGTCGTCCTGGAGGCCGCCGACGACCGTCTCGTACGCCAGCACGGGCTTGCCGCTCGCCGCCCAGATCACCTTGCGGACGCTGTCCGCGGCCGACTTGGTCCCGCCGAGCGCCTTCGCCCGCTGGACGGCCTGCTTCTCGGCCGCGGCCTTCGACACGGCGGGGGTGAGTCCGGCGACCTTCAGCGTGGCGTTGGTGGCCCGGATGACCTCCATGGTCTTGCCCGACCTGGCGGTGGTCACCACCAGGTCGCCGCCGAGCACCGGCAGACCCCCGTACGTGCGCTCGTAGCGGGTGTGCAGCGTGCCGTCGGCGTCCTTGACGACGTCCTTGACGACCAGCTTCTCCTGGGTGCCCAGGCCGATCTGCCGGGCGGTGGCGGTCGTGCCGGCGTCGGCGTGGCGTATCAGCTCCGCGCGCTGCGCGGGCGTGAGCCCGACCGCCGCGTGGGCCGGGCCGGCCTTGCCGGCCCGCGGCGCCGCCGGGGCGGCGGTGGCCGCGCCGGACTGGACGGCGGCGGCGATCAGGGCGGCGACGCCGGCGAGGGCCACGGTGGCGGCGCGGCGGTGCGCGGTGGGGCGGTGCGGGGTGTGGGAGGTGCGTCCGCGAGAGGAATTGCTTCTCACACTGACTCCTTCTGCGTGACCGCGGGTCGCGCGGCCGGGGAGACCGGACGGTGGGTTGGGGCGTCCGGGCAGAACAAGGCGTTACGCGAAAGCCACGTGCAGGTGCGGAGCCGGCTCACACAGAGGCGCGGAAACTGTGGGGTTGCTGTGAGTCGGCCTGGGAAGAGTGGCAGGGGATCTCACCACTTGTCAGGACCGCGTCACCAACTTGGCCGGAAATGGTTCGTTGACCGGATGTTCATGTTCGATATGCGGATCGTTGGTCGGCGGGACACCGTCCGGGGCGGTCGCGGGTCACCGCCCGGGCTGCTGTCCGTGCCATGTCCGCCACAGCGCCGCGTACGCACCGCCCGCCGCCACCAGCTCCTCGTGCGTCCCCAGTTCGGTCACCCGGCCGCCCTCCATGACCGCCACCCGGTCCGCGTCGTGGGCCGTGTGCAGGCGGTGGGCGATGGCGATGACCGTACGGCCCTCAAGCACCGCGGCGAGGGCGCGCTCGGTGTGCCGCGCGGTGGCCGGATCCAGCAGGGCCGTCGCCTCGTCGAGGATCAGCGTGTGCGGATCGGCCAGGACCACGCGCGCGAGAGCGAGTTGCTGGGCCTGCGAACCGTCCGTCGGCCGGCCGCCCTCGCCCAGCCGGGTGTCGAGCCCGTCCGGCAGGGCCCGCACCCACTCGTCGGCGCCCACGGCCGCGAGCGCCGACCACAAGGCGGCGTCCTCGGCGGCGGGTTCGGCGATGCGGAGGTTGTCCCGCACACTGCCCAGGAAGACGTGGTGCTCCTGGGTGACCAGCACCACCTGCCGGCGCAGCAGCTCCGGTGCCAGCCCGCCCACCGGCACCCCGCCCACCGTCACCGTGCCGGAACCGGGCCGGTCGACCCCCGCGAGCAGCCGGCTCAGCGTCGTCTTCCCGGCGCCGGACGGCCCCACCACGGCGAGCCGCTCCCCGGGCCGCACAATCAGTTCCACCCCGCCCAGCACCTCGCCGCCGCGCTCATACGCGTACCGCACCCCGCGCACCTCGATCCGGTCGTCCGCCGGCACCGCGGACGCGCCCTCGCCCTCACCCCGGGGCGCCTGCGCCAGCCCCTCCACGCGCGCGAACGAGGCCCCGCTGCTCTGCAGTTGCTCCACCCGCATCAGGATCTGGTCCAGCGGCTCGGTGAACTGCCGCAGGTACAGCGCCGCCGCCACCACCGCGCCCACCCCGACCGACCCCCGGGCGTGCAGCCAGCCGCCGAGCAGCAGCACACCGACCACGGGGACGGTGTACGTCACCTCGACCGCCGGGAAGAACACCGAGCGCAGGCGCAGGGTGTACAGGCGGGTGCGGCGGGACTCCTCCAGTGCGTCCCGGCTCGCCGCGATCCGCCGCTCCCGCAGCCGGAACGCCTCCACCGTCCGCGCGCCGGCCGCCGTCGCCGCGAGGGTCTCCGCGACCTGCGAGGTCGCCGCGCCCTCGGCGAGATAGCCGTCCCGGGCGCGCCGCAGGTACCAGCGCAGCGCCAGCCGGATCGGGGTGAGACCGAGCAGGCCGAACGCCCCCAGCAGGGGGTCGAGCGCGAACACCGCGCCCAGCACGAAGAGCGCCTGCACGGCGTCGACCAGCAACTCCGGGCCGACGTCCCGCAGGGTCGTGCCGACGGTCGCCACATCCGCCGTGCCCCGCGCGGTCAGATCGCCGGTACCGGCCCGCTCGACCACGGATGCGGGCAGCGCGAGCACCCGGTCGACGTACTCCTCGCGGACCCGGGCCAGCGTGCGCTCCCCGAACCGGTGCCCGACGTACCGCGCCCAGCGGGCCAGCAGGATCTGCGCCAGCGCGCACACCACGATCCAGGACGCCAGCCGGTCCACCGCGCCGGCCCCGTGCCCGGCGCGCACCTCGTCGACGATCCGGCCCACCAGCCAGGGGCCGGCCAGCCCCGCCGCGGCGGCCAGCGCGTTCATTTGCGGGGCTCCTTCGCGGGTGGGGTCGTCGCGCCCGTCATGTCGGTCGCGTCCGTCACATCCGTCGTCTCCGTCATGTCCACCGTCCCGCCGTCCCGTGCGACCAGCGCCCGGTACGCCGGTTCCCGCGCCAGCAGGCACGGGTGCGGGCCGGTCGCCGCGACCTTGCCGTCGGCCAGGAACACCACCGTGTCCGCCCGGGCCAGGACCAGCGGGGACGTCGTCGTCACCAGCGTGGTGCGACCCTCCCGTGCCGCCCGGAGCCGGTCGGCGACCGTCGCCTCGGTGTGCGCGTCCAGGGCCGAGGTCGGTTCCACGGCGAGCAGCACCTCGGGGTCGGCCAGCAGGGCCCGGGCGAGGCGCACCCGTTGCCGCTGTCCGCCGGAGAGGCTGCGCCCCTGCCCGGCCACCGCCGAGTCCAGGCCGTCCGGCAGGCCCCGGACCACGTCCTCGGCCGCCGCCGCGTGCACCGCCCGGCGCAGCGCCGCCTCGTCGGCCGGGTGCGCGGCGGCCAGCACCTCCCGGAGCGGCCCGGCGAACAGGTGCGCCTCGTTGTCCGCGACCAGCACGCGCCGGCGTACGTCCGTCAGCGGGACCGCGTCGAGCCGTACCCCGCCCCAGGTGGCGTCGGTGGGCCCGTACCGGCCGAGCCGGTCGACCACGGCGGCGGCCTCGGCGGGCCGGGCGGCGGCCAGCGCGGTCAGCCGGCCCGGCACCACCCGCACCCCGGACGCCGGGTCGTGCAGCTCGGCCGGTCCGCTGGGCGCGGGCAGGGTGCCGGTGTCCGGTTCCGGTTCCAGCCGCAGCAGCCGTACCGCCCGGCGCGCGGCCACCACGCCCCGGTTGAGGTCGTAGGCCATCCGGACGAAGAAGGCGACCGGTCCGATGAGCACCGCCACATAGCCGTAGACCGAGACCAACTCGCCCACTGACATGGAGCCCTCGGCGGTGAGCCGGGCCGCCGGCCAGGTCACGACCGCGAGGAACAGGGTCGGCAGGCCCACCCCGAGCGCCTGCACCCAGCTGGCCACCGCGCCCACCCGGTACCCCTGCGCCCGCAACCGCCGGGAGTCGTTCCGGAACGCGTCCGCGACCAGCCCCTTGCCGCCCAGCCCGTTGAGCACGCGCAGACCGCCCGCGAGGTCGCCGATGCGCGCGGTGAGCACCCCCTGGAGCTCGCGGTACTCGTTCTCCGCCCTCTGCAGCCGCAGCGCCGGCGGCCCGGTGAGCAGCGCGATCACCGGCACCCCGAGCAGCACCACCGCGGCCAGCGGCGCGGAGATCGCCAGCAGCAGCCCGGCCACC
Source organism: Streptomyces sp. Ru62 (assembly GCF_002920615.1). GTDB lineage: Bacteria > Actinomycetota > Actinomycetes > Streptomycetales > Streptomycetaceae > Streptomyces. Next base: position 345,551 of record NZ_PQSU01000005.1, on the reverse strand, counting down.
ACCCCGTAGACCACGAGCGAGCCGACCCCCGGCCCCACCACCGTCAGCGCCTGCGCCACGGTCTGCACGTCACCGACCCCGACGGTGACGACCTCACCGGCCCCGGCCCGGCGCGGCAGCGCGGCCCCCAGCCGCACCACATGCCCCACGACCACCTTGACCGTGCGGAAGTTGGCGTCCATCCGGACCCGCGTCATCACCCGGTGCCGCAGGATGCTCACCCAGGCGTTCAGCGCCCCCACGACGAACATCGCCCCGGTCCACCCGGCGAGCACCCCGAGCCGCCCCGGCAGCAGCCCGTCGTCCACGGCCCGCGCTATCAGATACGGCTGTGCGGCCAGCAGCACCATCCAGGTACTGCCGAGCAGCGCCCCGGCCGCCGAACGCCCCCGCTGGCACCGCACCAGCCACCACAGGAACCACCAGCCGCCGCGGGTGTCGGGCGTGCCCGGATCCTCGTACGCGTCGATCATCCATCCCCCCGGTCCACTCAACGAGCCTGTCCGCGCGGGACTCCGGCCAAAACTCGGTGGGCGTTGTCAGTGGTGGTCCGTACGCTCGCGGTTGATGGCCAGCACACGTGAAACCACCGACCGTTCCGCCGTACGGACCCTGCTCAGGCTGTGGCCGTACGTCCGTCCCGTGCGCGCCCGGCTGTTCACCGCCGCGTTCGTCGCGGTCGTCGCCTCCTGTACGGGGCTGGTGATCCCACTGGTCCTGAAGTGGATGGTCGACGGGCCGGTCGCCGACCGCGACCCGGCGGGCGTATGGCTCGGCGCGCTGTACCTGCTCCTGCTCGGTATCGCCGAGGCGGTCCTGTTCGGCATACGGCGCTGGCTCGTGGCCCGGCCGCTGTCGCACGTCGAGGCGGAGATGCGGGCCGGCCTGTACCGGCACCTGCAACGGCTGCCGGTGGCCTTCCACGACCGCTGGGCGTCCGGCCAGCTCCTCTCGCGCGGCACCACCGACCTGATGCTGCTGCGCATGTTCCTCGCCTTCCCGCTGACGTTCCTCCTCGTCAACGGAGTCACCATCCTCGTCGGCCTGGTCATCATGCTGCTCCAGGACTGGGTGCTGGGACTGGTCATCCTCGGCCCCGCCGTCCCCGTGATGTGGACGTGCGTGGTCTTCGAACGGCGGTACGCGCAGGTGGCGCGACGCGCCCAGGACCAGATCGGCGACCTGACGACGGTGATCGAGGAGAGCGTGCTCGGCATCCGCGTCATCAAGGGCTTCGGCCGCCACCGCAGCCAGGCGCGCGCCTTCCGCGAACTCTCCGGCCGGCTCCGGGGGACGGAGCTGCGCAAGGCGCGGCTGCTGGCCACGATCTGGGGCGTCATCGTGACACTGCCGGAGGTGGCGATCGGGGCGGCCCTGGTGCTGGGGGTCCTGCGGGTGGCCGACGGCGAGCTGTCCGCCGGGACGCTGGTGGCCTTCCTGAGCACGGCGCTCGCCCTTCGGTGGCCCGTCGACTCGATCGGGTTCCTGCTGGCGATGAGTCAGGAGGCGGCGACCGCCACGGAGCGGTACTTCGAGGTGATGGACGAGGTGCCGGAGGAGCAACCGGATGCGGCCGGGGGCGGGGACGCCCGCCCGCACGCGCCGGGTGCCGCCGCGCCGGGACTCCGGTTCGAGAACGTGTCGTTCCGTTACCCCGACGCGCCCCCCGGCTCCCCGCCCCTGCTCACCGCCGTCGACCTGCACGTCCGCCCCGGCGAGTCCATGGCCCTCGTCGGGGCCACCGGCAGCGGGAAGACCACGCTCACCGCGCTCGTCCCCCGGCTGCACGAGGTGACCTCCGGGCGGATCACGCTCAACGGCGTGGACATCGCCACCATGTCCCGCGAGGAATTGCGCGGCAGGGTCGCCGTGGCCTTCGAGGAACCCACGCTGTTCTCCGCCAGTGTCGGTGAGAACGTGCTCATGGGCGCCCCGCGGGCCGCGGGGAAGGCGGAACTCGACCGGGCCCTCGCCATCGCCCAGGCCGACTTCGCGCACGCCCTGCCGCAGGGCACCGACACCCGCGTCGGCGAGCAGGGCCTCAGCCTGTCCGGCGGCCAGCGGCAGCGCCTCGCGCTGGCCCGGGCGGTGGTCGGCCGGCCCGAGTTCCTGGTGCTGGACGACCCGCTGTCCGCCCTGGACGTGCACACGGAGGCCGCCGTCGAGGCCGCGCTGCGCCAGGTGCTCGCCGACACCACCGCGCTGATCGTGGCCCACCGCCCGTCCACGGTGCTGCTCGCCGACCGCGTCGCCCTGCTCTCGGGCGGCCGCATCGCCGCGGTCGGCACCCACCAGGAACTGCTGCGTGAGAACGCCGAGTACGCCCGTCTGATGTCCGCCTCGGCATCCGGGGAACAGGAGGACTCCCGTTGACCACCACGACCCCCTCCACCCCCGCCGTCAGCGACGACGACACCGACGGGCCGGCCCGTCCCCGGGACCCGGGCGACCCGAGCGGCCCCGGCGACCAGTTCGACCGGGACGTCCTGCCCAGCCCGCCCGGCGCCACGGCCGCACTGCTGCGCTCGCTGCTCGCGCCCCTGAAGGCCCGGGTCACGCTCACCACGCTCCTGCTGCTGCTCCAGCAGGCGGCGGTGCAGGCGGGCCCGCTGCTGGTGGCGTACGCCATCGACACCGCCGTACCCGCGTTCCGGGACGACCGGAACGGACCGCTGTTCGCGGTCGCCGCCGGCTATCTGCTGTGCGCCCTCGCCTCCGGTGCGCTCCAGTTCGCGTTCATCGAGACCTCCGCCCGGGTCAGCCAGGACGTGCTGCTGGACCTGCGCGGGCGGATCTTCCGGCACGCGCAGGCGCTGAGCGTCGACTTCCACGAGCGGTACACCTCGGGCCGGCTGATCTCCCGCTCCACCACGGACGTCGAGTCGCTGCGCGAACTCCTCGACGAGGGGCTCCAGGAGCTGGTGACCGTCATCCTGTCCTTCGTCTACATCTCGGCGATGCTGCTCTGGCTCGACCTCGGCCTCGGCGCGGTCGCGGTGGCGTCCTTCCTGCCGCTGTACCTGCTCGTCCGGCTCTACCGGCGGCGCGCGGCGCGGGTGTACGGGGCGCGGTCCACGGCCATCGCGGCGGTGATCGTGAAGTTCGTGGAGACGATGAACGGCATCCGGCCGGTGCGCGCCTTCCGCCGCGAGGCCGCGAACGACGCCGAGTTCGCCGTGCTGAACGCGCGGCACGAGCGCACGAACGGCGACTCGCTGCTGGAGATGGCGCGCTATGTGGTCGGCTCCCGGCTGGTGGCCAACACCGCGGTCGCCGGGATCGTGCTCTGGGGTGCCTACCGGGTGGCGTCCGGCTCGCTGGAGCTGGGTGTGCTGGCGGCGGCCGTGCTGTACCTGCGCCGGCTGTACGACCCCATCGACCGGCTCGGCATGTTCCTGAACTCCTACCAGTCGGCCGCCGCCTCCCTGGAGAAGATCGCCGGGCTGCTGGCGCAGACGCCGTCCGTGCCGGAACCCGAGCACCCCCGCGAACTGCCGCCGCTGAAGAGCGAGTTCCCGGGGCGCGAGGTCGTCTTCGACGGGGTCCGGTTCGGCTACCGCACCGGCGGTGAGGTGCTGCCCCGCTTCGACCTGACCCTGCCCGCCGGGCAGACGGTCGCGGTCGTCGGCTCCACCGGCGCGGGCAAGTCGACCCTGGCCAAGCTGCTCGCCCGGTTCTACGACCCCTCCGCCGGGCGCGTGCTGCTGGACGGCGTGGATCTGCGCGAGCTGCCGATGCCCGAACTGCGGCGCGGGGTGGTCATGGTGACGCAGGAGGCGTTCCTGTTCTCCGGCACGGTCGCCGACAACATCGCCATCGGCCGGCCCGAGGCCACCCGGGAGGAGATCGAGCGGGCCGCGAAGGCGATCGGCGCGCACGAGTTCATCAGCGCCCTGCCCGACGGCTACGACACCGACGTCCGCAAGCGCGGCGGCCGGATCTCCGCCGGGCAGCGCCAACTGGTCGCCTTCGCCCGCGCCTTGCTCGCCGACCCGGCCGTGCTGATCCTCGACGAGGCGACCAGTTCGCTGGACATCCCGGGGGAGCGGGCGGTGCAGCGGGCGATGGCGACGGTGCTGCGGGGCCGTACCGCCGTGGTGATCGCGCACCGGCTCTCCACCGTGGAGATCGCGGACCGGGTGCTGGTGATGGAACACGGCCGGATCGTCGAGGACGGCCACCCGGACGAACTCATCGGCGGCACGGGCCGGTTCGCCGACCTGCACAGGGCGTGGCGGGACAGCCTGGCCTGACGTGCGGGGTACGGAAGTCTGCCGAAACCCGGTCGCCCTCGTCGGTACGCGGCTGGCAGGGTGCCCGGCCGTGCCCACCTTCTCGGCGTACGACGGGACCCGGCTCGCCTACCACGTGGCTGGGAACGGCCCTCCGGTGGTCTGTCTGCCCGGGGGCCCGACGGATTCCGCCTACCTCGCCGACCTCGGCGGGCTGTCCACGCACCGGCAGGTGGTCAGGCTGGATCTGCGGGGCATCGGCCGCTCCGTGACACCGCGGGGCACCGCCTCCTGCCCTTGCGACCGGCTTGTCGACGACGTGCAGGCCCTGCGCGCACACCTGGGCCCGGACCGGGCGGACCTGCTCGCGCACTGCGCCGGCGCGAATCCGGCCGTGCCGCGAATCCGGCCGTGCTCTGTGCGAGCCGCCACCCGGACAGCGTCGGCAGGCTCGCGCCGATCACGCCGAGCGTCCGGGCCGTCGGCCTCACGATCACCGGTGACCTCCGGCTCCGGACCGCGCGGCTGCGCCGGGAGGAGCCGTGGTTCCCGGAGGCGTTCGCGGCCTTGGAGGCGATCGTGGCGGGGAGGCCACCACCGACCGCCGGCAGGCCGTCGCACCGTTCTCCCACGGCCGCTGGGACGCGGCGGCCAGGGCCTGCCAGGCGACCCAGGACGGGCGGACGGACCCGGAGATCGTCGCTGCCTTCGGCGCCGAAGGAGCCTTCGCCCCGGCGGCCAGCCGCGCCGGGCTCGCCCGGTTCCCGCGGCCCGTCGTCCTCCTGGCCGGCGAGGCCGCCCCGGCAGCCCCTCCCGGCACCGCGGCCGAGTTCGCGGCCCTCTTCCCGGACGCCGGCTCGTCGTCCAGCCCGTCGCCTGGCACTACCCGTGGCTCGACGACGCCGACCGGTTCACGGCGGCCGTCGCGGGGTTTCTGGGGCCGGCCACTGCGCCGTCGTCATAGCCCCGGCCGGGGACCACCACCCTCAGTGGTCCAACTGGCCCCATCGCTGATCGGGGTTTCCGTTGCACGGCCACTGAATCGCCTTGGCTCCAACGGCGGAGCCCTTTGTGCCCAGGCACATCTGCGAATTCCTGTTGATCATCTGGTACCAGCCCGCACTGGAACCCTTCTGCCAGTACCACAGCTGGTCCTTGTTTCCATTGCAATCCCACACCGTGGCGGTCGCGCCGGACGCCTTGGAGACGCCATTGATGCCCAGACACTGGCCATTGTCGTTGGTCACCCGGTAGTAGGTGCCGTGGGAATCGCTCCCCATCTTGTTGAAGTGCCAGGACTGATCGGGGTTGCTGTTGCAGTACCACTGCAGGGCGTTCGTCCTATTGGCTCCGCCCTGGCTGCCCAGGCAGTAGTTGTTGTCGTTCATGAGCCGGGGGCCGGACGCCGCCGATGCCGACGGCGCCATTCCCGCGAACATGGACAATGCGGCCGACATGGCACTTGCCACGATCGAGACGCGCGCGAGCTTGTTCATAGCAGGCATCACTCCATGAATGAACTCGGCGTCGACTCGCCGAGTGATTGAGAGCTGAGAAGTTATCAGATGACAATCACGGCGGAACAGTTGACCGAAAGGCAGTTGATTGAAATCCCAATGATTGAAACTGCGTCTTTCATCTCTGTCGGCGCGCCAAATGGACCGGTGCGCCAAATGGCGGCCGACACCAGAGAAAAGGTGCTGCGACCCAAGGGCGTTGCACTCGGAAGCCGTGACTCGCGTCACACGCGGCTCTCACACAGGTTCAGGCCACTCTCAGCAGCAGCACCGCCCGCGCCGGGACGGTGATCTCCGCCCCCGCCCGGTGGACCGTACCCGGCGCCCGGTCCTGCTCCTCCGCCGAGGTGTCCACGACCACCTCGTACCGCTGCGCCCACGGCGGGCCGGGCAGTACGAAGCCGGTCGGGCTCTCGCCCGCGTGCAGCACGGCGAGGAAGCTGTCGTCCACCACCGGAGCGCCCCGCTCGTCGCGGCCCGGGATGTCCCGGCCGGACAGGTACATGCCGAGCGTGGCGGCGGGCGCGTACCAGTCGCCCTCGGTCATCTCCGCGCCCCGCGCGGTGAACCAGGCCAGGTCGCGCAGCCCGTCCGCGGTCTGGGCGCGGCCGGAGAAGAAGGCCCGCCGGCGCAGCACCGGATGCCGGTGGCGCAGCGCGATCAGCCGCGCGGTCAGGTCGAACAGCGCCCGCCAGCCGGGCTGCTCCAGCAGCGACCAGTCCAGCCAGCTGATCTCGTTGTCCTGGCAGTAGGCGTTGTTGTTGCCGCGCTGGGTGCGGCCCAGTTCGTCGCCGGCGACCAGCATGGGCACACCGGTGGACAGCAGCAGGGTCGTCAGCAGGTTCCGCAGCTGCCTGCGGCGCAGGGCCCGTACGCCCGCGTCGTCGGTCTCGCCCTCGGCGCCGCAGTTCCAGGAACGGTTGTCGTCCGTGCCGTCCCGGTTGTTCTCGCCGTTGGCCTCGTTGCGCTTGGTCTCGTACGACACCAGGTCGCGCAGGGTGAAACCGTCGTGCGCGGTGACGAAGTTGACGGAGGCGTAGGGGCGCCGGCCGCCCCAGGCGTACAGGTCGCTGGAGCCGGAGAGGCGGTAACCCATCTCGCGCACGTCGGGCAGGGCGTGCCGCCAGAAGTCCCGGACCGCGTTGCGGTAGCGGTCGTTCCACTCGGTCCACAGGGGCGGGAAGGCGCCCACCTGGTAGCCGCCGGAGCCGATGTCCCACGGCTCGGCGATCAGCTTCACCCGGCGCAGCACCGGGTCCTGGGCGATGACCGCCAGGAACGGGGAGAGCATGTCGACGTCGTGCATCGAGCGGGCCAGCGCCGCCGCCAGGTCGAAGCGGAAGCCGTCCACGCCCATCTCCGTCACCCAGTAGCGCAGCGAGTCGGTGATCAGGCGCAGCACCTGGGGGCGGACCACGTGCAGGGTGTTGCCGCAGCCGGTGTAGTCGGCGTACCGGCGGGCGTCGTCCTGGAGCCGGTAGTAGCCGCGGTTGTCGATGCCCTTCAGGGACAGCGTGGGGCCCAGCTCGCCGGCCTCCGCGGTGTGGTTGTAGACCACGTCCAGGATGACCTCGATGCCGGCCGCGTGCAGCGCGCGCACCATCCGCTTGAACTCGCCGACCTGCTGTCCGGTCGTGCCGGAGGCCGCGTAGGCCGCGTGCGGGGCGAAGTAGCCGATGGAGTTGTAGCCCCAGTAGTTCCTCAGGCCCCGGCGCAGCAGGTGGTCCTCGTGCGCGAACTGGTGCACCGGCAGCAGCTCGACGGCCGTGACGCCCAGCTTCACCAGGTGGTCGATCGCGGCCGGGTGTGCCAGGCCCGCGTAGGTGCCGCGCAGCTCCTCGGGGACGCCGGGGTGCAGCTTGGTGAAGCCCCGCACGTGCAGCTCGTAGATCACCGAGTCGGCCCACGGCGTCTTGGGGCGCCGGTCGTCGGACCAGTCGTCGTCATCGTGGACGACGACCCCCTTCGGGACGTACGGCGCCGAGTCCCGCTCGTCGCGCACGGTGTCGGCGACCGACTGGTCCGGCCAGTCCCGCACGTGCCCGTACACCTCCGGCGGCAGGCCGAACTCGCCGTCCACCGCGCGCGCGTACGGGTCGAGCAGCAGCTTCGCCGGGTTCCAGCGGGCGCCGGTCCACGGGTCCCAGCGGCCGTCCACCCGGTAGCCGTAGCGCTGGCCCGGCATCACACCGGGCACGAAGCCGTGCCAGATCTCGTGCGTCAGTTCGGTCAGCGGGATCTGCGTCTCCCGGCCGCCCTCGTCGAAGAGGCACACCCGGACCGCCTCCGCACCGGCCGCCCACAGCGCGAAGTTGGTGCCCGCCACCCCGTCCGGGCCGGCCCGGAACCGGGCCCCCAGCGGGGTGGGCGCACCCGGCCACACCGCCGGGACGGGCGGTACGGCCCGCCGGGCGCCGTTCACCGCCGCCGGTTGCCCGCTGCCCGTGGCCGGCCCCCCGGCCGGTGCCCGCTGCTCGGCTGCGCTCGTCACTGCCGCCCCTCTTCCCAGTGGCTCGCCCGAGGGGCGCGACCGGTCGCGCCGGGCGGCCGGGGGCGCTCTCGGCACCCCGGCCACCCGGTCCGACCGCGCCCCGACGGCTCCGACGCGGGCCGGGGGTCCCCTGCGGGGGGACCCCCAACGTGTCGTCCTTCCCTCTGTTCTGCCCAGCGCGTGGCTCGCACTCACGTTTCCCCGGAGCGGGCCCGGTCGTTGGGTCTCGCGTGAGGCACGTAACTGGACGCGCACGGCGCGCGGGGGCCGCGCTGGCCGCCGTACTGACATGGGCGGGGCTGCTCGCGGGCTGCTCCATGGACGGCTCGGGCCCCCTGGGCATGGGCGGGGCGCTGGGCAAGCCCCCGGCCCCCGAGGACGTCATCCGAGTGACCCCCGACGACGGCAGCAAGGCCGTACGTCCGGGCGACCGGCTACAGGTACGGGTGCCCGGCGGGCGCCTGGAGAAGGTGACCGTGATCAAGTCGCAGGACGCGCAGGAGACACCGGTCCCGGGGCGCATCAGCGAGGACGGGCTGACCTGGCGTCCCGACGAGGACCGGCTGGCGCTGGCCGCCCGGTACACCGTCGACGCGGTCGCGCTGGACTCCCACGGCCGCCGCTCGGCCCGGCACACCACCTTCACCACCTACGTCCCCGACCGGCGGTTCATCGCCTACGTCAGCCCCGAGAACCGCGCCACCGTCGGCACCGGCATGATCGTCTCGCTCTCCTTCAGCCAGGAGATCACCGACCGTGCCGCCGTCCAGCGCGCGGTCCGGGTCAGCGCGCGGCCCCCGGTCGAGATCCGCCCGCACTGGTTCGGCAAGGGCCGCCTGGACTTCCGCCCGGAGCGCTACTGGAAGCCCGGCACCGAGGTGACCGTCGACCTGGACCTGCGGGACGTCCAGGGCGCCCCCGGGATCTACGGCCTGCAGGACAAGACGTTCTCCTTCACCGTCGGCCGCAGCCAGACCTCCGTGGTCGACGCGGCCCGGCACACCATGGACGTGCGGCGCGACGGACACCTCCTCGCCACCGTCCCCATCACGGCGGGCGCGCCCAAGCACCCGACGTACAACGGGAAGATGGTGGTGATGGACATGCTGGAGGTCACCCGCATGAACAGCCAAACGGTCGGTCTCGGCGCCGAGTACGACATCCCCGACGTCCCGCACGCCATGAAGCTCACCGACTCCGGCACCTTCCTGCACGGCAACTACTGGGCGCCGGACGCCCCCGGCCAGGTCAACGTCAGCCACGGCTGCGTGGGGCTCATGGACGTCAAGGGCGGCAGTTCGGACACCCCGGCGGGCTGGTTCTTCGACCGCAGCCTCGTCGGGGACGTCATCGAAGTGGTCAACAGCAAGGACAAGACCGTCGCCCCGGACAACGGCCTCGGCGGGTGGAACATGGGCTGGAAGGAATGGAAAGCGGGCAGCGCGGTGAAGTAACCAGGTGAGGGGGCGGGGCGCGGGGTACGGGTGCCGGGCGGAAGTTGCGACGGAACGGTGACATTCGCCTGACACCCAGCTCAAATCCTGGCAGTTAATATGCGCGCACAATGTGGTGGGGAGCGGGCCTGACCAGGTCCGCTGGAGGGGAGAACAACGTGAACACGCGGCCTGTGGCGGGGGCGTCGGCAAGGAGGCGGCGAGGCCGTGGGGGACTGGCAGTCATAGCCGGTGCCCTGGTGCTGTCGCTCGCCGCGTGCGGCGGGGGCGGCGACTCGGGCTCCGGGGACGGGAAGGGCAAGGGCGCCGGCAGCCAGAAGGGCGAGCAGTCCACGGCCGCGGTCAGCATCGCGCCCAAGCCCGGTGCCACCGGCGTCGACACCAGCGGGGCGCTCAAGGTGAGCGTCGCCCAGGGCAAGCTGACCGAGGTCACCGTCAAGGACGCCAAGGGCACCGAGGTCGAGGGCGCGATATCCGGCGGCGGCGCCTCCTGGACGCCGTCGACCCATCTGGCCGCCGGCACCAAGTACACGGTGCACGCGGTCGCCAAGGACTCCGAGGGCCGCGAGGCCGCCGAGGACTCCACCTTCACCACGCTGACCCCGAAGAACACCTTCGTCGGCTACTTCACCCCCGAGGACGGCTCCACGGTCGGCGTCGGGATGCCGTTCTCCATACGCTTCACCCGGGGCATCACCAGCCCGGACGCGGTCGAGAAGGCCATCCGCATCAAGACCGAGCCGGCCGTCGACGTCGAGGGCCACTGGTTCGGCAACGACCGCCTGGACTTCCGCCCCGAGAAGTACTGGAAGGAAGGCACCAAGGTCACCGTCGACCTCGACCTGGACGGCGTCGAGGGCCGCGACGGCGTGTACGGCAAGCAGCGCAAGACCGTGAAGTTCACCATCGGCCGCAACCAGGTCTCCGTCGTGGACGCCAAGAAGCACACGATGAAGGTCACCCAGGACGGCAAGGTCATCAAGACCATCCCGGTCACCACCGGCAAGCCCGGCTACGACACCTGGAACGGCCAGATGGTCATGAGCGAGAAGCTCGCCGTCACCCGCATGAACGGCGAGACCGTCGGCTACGGCGGCGAGTACGACATCAAGGACGTCCCGCACGCCATCCGCCTGACCACCTCCGGCACCTTCATCCACGGCAACTACTGGGGCGGCGGCGCCTTCGGCAACTACAACGCCAGCCACGGCTGCGTCGGCCTGCGCGACGTGCGCGGCGGCTACGACAGCTCCGTCCCGGCGGCCTGGTTCTTCAACCACTCGATGATCGGCGACGTGGTGGTCGTCAAGAACTCCCACGACGCCACGGTGGCCCCCGACAACGGCCTCAACGGCTGGAACATGTCGTGGGCCGACTGGAAGAAGTGAGCCCCGTCTGACGTAAGGGCCCGGTGCTGTGACCTACGGCACCGGGCCCATTGTCGTTAGTGGCCGTTAACCTGACCCCCATGACCGTCACTCTCGAAGTCGCCGAAGGCGTCGGCACCCTGCGGCTCGACCGGCCGCCGATGAACGCGCTGGACATCGCCACCCAGGACCGGCTGAAGGAGCTGGCCGAGGAGGCCACGGACCGCGACGACGTGCGCGCCGTGGTGATCTACGGCGGCGAGCGGGTGTTCGCGGCGGGCGCGGACATCAAGGAGATGCAGAACATGGACCACGCGGCGATGGTCCGGCGCTCCCGCGCCCTCCAGGACTCCTTCACCGCCGTCGCCCGCATCCCCAAGCCCGTCGTCGCGGCCATCACCGGCTACGCCCTCGGCGGCGGCTGCGAGCTGGCCCTGTGCGCCGACTACCGCATCGCCGCCGACAACGCCAAGCTCGGCCAGCCCGAGATCCTGCTCGGCCTGATCCCGGGCGCCGGCGGCACCCAGCGGCTGCCCCGGCTGATCGGCCCCTCCAAGGCCAAGGACCTGATCTTCACGGGCCGTCAGGTCAAGGCCGACGAGGCCCTCGCCATCGGCCTGGTGGACCGCGTCGTACCGGCCGCCGAGGTGTACGAGCAGGCGCACGCCTGGGCCGCGCGGCTCGCCCAGGGCCCGGCCATCGCGCTGCGCGCGGCCAAGGAGTCCGTCGACACCGGTCTGGAGGCCGACATCGACACCGGGCTCGCCGTCGAACGGAACTGGTTCGCGGGTCTGTTCGCCACCGAGGACCGCGAGCGCGGCATGCGCAGCTTCGTGGAGGAGGGGCCGGGCAAGGCCAAGTTCGTCTGACCGTCAACCGCGTGAACGCCCCGCCGACTGCCGCGGGTCGCCTTGCAATTGACGCGTCGTCTCATTCGGGTCCCTCGATGGGGCGGTTTATGGGAGCCTTAACGCAACCTTAAGCCTGCCTTGTCGAGGGAGCCCGTCGATTGCCCGGAAGTGAGCCGTCGCCGCAGGTCAACCGGGCTGTGCCGGACATCGACATGCCGACGGCATATGCCGATCGGCGGGCGCGGGGCGGGGGCGTGCGGGGGGCGTATTCCTCCGGAACGGCCCCCAAGACGGCTCCGGACGGCCATCATGGGGGCATGGCGGGGCTGGAGGGCATCGAACAGCCGCGGGGAGACAGCCGTGCGGCCGCGGCACGCTGGTCACCCGCGGTCGAGGACGAACAGGGGCTCAAGGCGCTCGAACTGTTCGGAAATCCGACGGAGGCGGAGGTCCCGCTGCCGTCCCGCCCGGAGTCCGCGGCCACCGCCCGTCGGCTCGCCCAGGTCGTCGTCCTGCGCACCTGGCGGCTCACCCCCAAACTGGCCGAGGACACCGTCCTGCTCGTGTCGGAACTCGTCGGCAACGCCGTACGGCACACCGGAGCGCGCGTCTTCGGCCTGCGGATGCGCCGCCGCACCGGCTGGATCCGGGTCGAGGTCCGCGACCCCTCGCGCGGGCTGCCCTGTCTGATGCCGGTCCAGGAACTGGACGTCAGCGGACGCGGACTGTTCCTCGTCGACAAGCTCGCCGACCGCTGGGGCGTCGACCTGCTGCCGCGGGGCAAGACGACGTGGTTCGAGATGAGGGTCGCCGACCGCTGAGGTTCGGCGGGGTGTCCGGTTGCGCCATCTGCGGCGCCAATCGCCCTTTTTCTCACCGATCGCCCCTTAAATGGTGCAGGTGACCCCCACCCACCGCCGTGATGTGCTGCGCACCGGGGCCGGAATCGTCGCCGGCGGTGCGCTCGCCGCCGGATGCGGCACCGGACACGCCGCCCGGCCCCCCGCCTCGGCCGCCCCCATGCCGTCCTCGGCAGAGCCCCCGGCGGGACCCCGGGCCTATCCCGGCCGGCCCGCCCAGATCACCCACGGCCCCCGCACCCGCCCCCAGGTGGCCCTCACCTTCCACGGCCAGGGGGACCCCGCCCTCGCCCGCGCCCTGCTCGACACCGCCGAACAGCGCGGTGCGCGGCTGACCGTGCTCGCCGTCGGCGCCTGGCTGGACCAGCACCCGGACCTCGCCCGCCGCATCCTCGACGGCGGCCACGACCTCGGCAACCACACCCAGCGGCACATCGGCGTCAACACCCTGCCCGAGGCGGAGGCCCGCCGGGAGATCACCGATTGCGCCGCGCGGCTCAAGCGGCTCACCGGCTCCATCGGCACCTGGTTCCGCCCCTCCCGCGCCCCGGCCGCCTCGCCGCTCGTCGCCCGGCTGGCCCGCGCCGCCGGCTACCCGCACGTGCTGTCGTACGACGTCGACTCGCTCGACTACACCCGCCCCGGCGCCGCCGCCGTCACCCGCGAGGTCCTCGCCGGCGTACGCAACGGATCGGTGGTGAGCCTGCACTTCGGATACCCCGACACGGTCGCCGCCCTCCCCGACGTCCTGACCGAACTCGGCCGCCGCGGACTGCGCGCGGTCACCACCACGGAGCTGCTGAGCTGATGCGAACCACGAAAGCCGCCCGCCTGCTGGCCGCCGGTGCCGCCGTCACCGCCCTGACGCTGCTCTCCGCGTGCGGTGACGGGTCCCGCGACCACGCGGACGAGGCCGCCGCCAGCAAGGCGCCGGTCCAGCCGCAGGTGAAGAAGCCGCTGGTCGACGTGTTGCCCGGGATGCCACCGGTGGACGACCCGGCCGACCTCTACGCCGCCGACCGGCCGAACCGGCTCTCGCCCGTGGTCAAGGACTTTCCCTCCCGGGTGTACGTCCCCAACACCAACTCGGACACCGTCACCGTCATCGACCCCGCCACCTACCGGATCGTCGAGACCATCCCGGTCGGCCGCCAGCCCCAGCACGTCGTGCCGTCCTGGGACCTGAAGACCCTCTGGGTCAACAACGACCTCGGCAACAGCCTCACCCCGATCGACCCGCGGACCGGTCGGGCCGGCAAGCCGGTCGCCGTGCACGACCCGTACAACCTGTACTTCACGCCCGACGGCAAGTACGCCGTCGTCATGGCCTCCATGGACCGCCAACTGGTCTTCCGCGACGCGCACACCATGAAGGTCGTCAAGGCCGTCCCGGTGAGCTGCTACGGCGTCAACCACGCCGACTTCTCCATCGACGGCCGCTACTTCATCGTCTCCTGCGAGTTCAGTGGCGAGATCCTCAAGGTCGACACGGCGCGCATGAAGGTCGTGGCCCAGGAGAAGCTGCCGCTCCACGGCGCCATGCCGCAGGACGTCAAGGTCTCCCCGGACGGCAAGCTGTTCTACATCGCCGACATGATGGCGGGCGGCCTGTGGATCCTCGACGGCGACAGGTTCACCCGGCCCCGGTTCCTCGCCACCGGCAAGGGCGCTCACGGCCTCTACATCAGCCGCGACTCCCGGGAGATGTACATCTCCAACCGGGGCGAGGGCTCCATCTCGATCTTCGACTTCACACGGAACCGGCTCACCAAGAAGTGGCACCTGCCCGGCGGCGGCAGCCCCGACATGGGCGGGGTCTCCGCCGACGGCAAGGTCCTGTGGCTGTCCGGCCGGTACAACTCCGAGGTCTACGCCATCGACACCCGCACCGGCGCCCAGCTGGCCCGCGTCAAGGTGGGCAGCGGCCCGCACGGCCTCGCCGTCTACCCCCAGCCGGGCCGCTACTCACTGGGGCACACCGGCATCTTCCGCTGAAGCAGCAGTTCCGCGCCCACCGGACGGTACCCGGCGGCCTGGAACGCCCGCAGGCTGCGGGCGTTCCCCGGTGCGACCTGCGCCCACAGCGGCTCCGCGGCGAGCTGCCGGGCGGCGGTCACCAGCAGCCGCCCGAGCCCCCGGTGCCGGGCGTCCTCGGCCACCTCGACCGACACCTCCAGCCGCCCGGCGACCCCACGCCCCATGACCAGCACCCCGCCGTCGGCCACCCAGGCCCGCACTTCGTCCCGGCGCCCCTGGGCGTACCGGATCCGGGGGTGGCCGGCGTCCTCGATCTCCGTCAGCGCGAGCGGCGGCTCACCCGGCAGCGGGTCGCCCACCAGCACCGCGTCGACCGTCTCGGCCCGGCGTCCGGTCCGGTCCAGGAGGGCGGTCAGGAAGCGCGGGTGCATCGTGGCCGCCAGGGCATCGCAGTCCAGGGCGCGCAGCGTCCCGCGCACCCACTCCGGGTCCTCGTCGGTGACGACCACCGAGTGCGCGGTGAAGGACAGCACCCCGGCGTCCCGCGGTGAGGGCTGTGCCACGACCGTCGTACCGCCGTCCGCCGGCGGGAAGACACCGGCCGCCACCGCGTCGAGAATGTCCCGCAAGGTCTCCAAGGCCCGCTCCTTGAGTCTCCACCCACTGGAAGGCCCAGACTCGCAGACATGATCGAGGACGGCACCGGACTTCTCACCATCGGCGAGCTGGCCCGCGCCACCGGACTGAGCGTGCGCACCATCCGCTACTGGTCCGACGCGGGCGTGCTCACCCCGGTGACCCGGTCCGCCGGCGGCTACCGCCTCTACGACGCCGGCGGCGTCGCCCGCCTGGAGCTGATCCGCACCCTGCGCGAACTGGGTCTCGGCCTGGCGGACGTGCGCGGGGTGCTGTCCGGCGAACGGACCGTGGCCCAGGTCGCGGCCACGCACGTGGCGGCGCTGGACGCGCAGATCCGGTCGCTCGGGGTGACCCGTGCGGTGCTGTCCACCGTGGCGCGACGCGGTTCGACCGCGGAGGAGATGACACTCGTGAACAAGCTGGCGCGACTGTCCGCCGCCGAACGGCAGCGGATCATGGAGGAGTTCGTGGCGGAGACGCTGCACGGGCTCGACACCGTGGACCCCGACATCCGGGAGCGGATGCGGCGCACCGCCGTCCACCTGGCGGAGGACCCCACACCCGAGGAGGTGGACGCCTGGGTGGAGCTGGCCGAGATGCTCCAGGACCCCGGGTTCCGCGCGCGGATGCGCCGGGCCGTCGAGTTCAACGCGGCCGACCGGCGGCCCGGTGAGCCGCGCGGGCGGTCGCTGTGGTTCGCCAAGCGGCTCGTGGAGCTGGTGGCGCCGGTCCGCGAGCGTGGCGTCGACCCCACCGGGCCCGGGGCGGAGGAGGTGCTGGACGAACTGTTCGGCGACGCCGACCGGGGTGCCGTACTGGACCGCATGACGGCCGGCTTCGACGAGCGCGTGGCCCGCTACCGGGAACTGGTCGCCGTGGTGAACCGGCAGCCCGCGCCACCGCACGCCGAGGACTTCGCCTGGGTGGTCGCCGCACTCCGCGCTCGTGAGGGCCGTTAATCTGACCAGCGTCAGTACGCCAGCACGGCATGAGAAACACGACCAAAAGGGGCGGATCGGTGGCGGACATCGAGGAAGCACGCAAGCAGTTCCAGCGGATCGACGCGGACGGTGACGGATTCATCACCGCAGCGGAGTTCAAGTCCGCCCTCGCGCAGCAGGGTGACTGGAACGTCACCGAGACGGTCGCGGAGGCCGTCATCAGGACCCGCGACCTCAACGGCGACAAGGTGCTGTCGTTCGACGAGTTCTGGGCCTACCTGAGCAAGTGACCCGCCGGCGACAGGGGGTGCCCGCCCCGAGCGGCCCGGGCACCCCCTTCGTCATGCCGTCACCCCGTCACGCCGTGACGCCTCGCGCCGGATCCGTACGCTCCAGCGCCCCTCGTGCCGCTCCAGCGTCAACGGCAGGTCGAAGCACTTGCCGACCTGGTCACCGGTGAGGACCGACGCGACCGGCCCCGAGGCCAGCACCCGTCCGTCGCGCAGCAGCACGGCGTGCGTGGTGCCCGCCGGCAGCTCCTCCAGATGATGGGTGACCAGCACCGTCGCCAGCGCCGGATGAGCCGCCCGCAGCTCCTCCAGTGCGTCGATCAGCTGTTCCCGGCCGGGCAGGTCGAGGCCGGTCGCCGGCTCGTCCAGGAGCAGCAGCCGCGGCTCGGGCATCAACGCCCGCGCGATCAGCGTCCGGCCGCGCTGTCCCTGCGAGAGCGTCGGCCACCGGGCGTCCCGCAGCGCCCCCAGCCCCAGCGTGCCCAGCAGCGCCTCGGCCCGCTCGGTCTGCTCCGGGGTGGGCCGCCACCGGGGGACCGGCTCGACCGAGTTCGTCGCCCCGGTGAGCACCACGTCCCGTACCCGCAGCGGCGAGGTCAGCGGATGGCGCGGGTCGACGTGCCCGACCAGGGTCCGCAACGCGCGCAGGTCCACCCGGCCCAGCCGGTGTCCGAGCACCTCCACCGCGCCCCGGGTCGGATGGACCACCGCGCCGAGCAGCCCCAGCAGGGTGGACTTGCCCGCGCCGTTGGCGCCGAGCAGCGCCCAGTGCTCACCGGCCCGGACGGTCAGCGAGACCTCCTGGAGGATGGGCCGCCCGTCCCGGACGACGTGCACGTCCTCGGCGCGCAGCACCTCCGGCACCTCCGTCGTCGGATCCGTCATCGCACCGCCCGGTTCACCGCGGACAGCACCGCGTGCACGGCGGCCGACGGTCCCGTTCCCGCGCCCCAGGCCGTGACACCGCCGACCCGGCACTCGGCGAAGGCCGCCGTCCCGTCCTGGCCGAAGTCCAGGACCTCGGCCGCGACGCCCGCACCGGCCAGCGCGTCGACGAAGGCGGTCAGCGGGCCGGCGCCCGTGCCCTCGTGGTCGCCGACGCGGTCCCCGGCCTCCAGGGTGCACACGAAGCGGTGCGCACCCGGGGCCTGTTCGTGCACGGACCAGGCGTGCAGCCGTACCGCCGGGCCGTCCGTCAGGTAGGTCGCCCGGAACAGCTCGTACAGCTCCTTCGGCGTCGCCTCCCGCCCGCTGTCGTCCGTCGCCTGCTGCACGACCCGCGCGAAGTCGGGCCGCATCCGCGCAGGCAGGTCGATGCCGTGGTGCGTGCGCAGCAGGTACGCCACCCCGCCCTTTCCGGACTGGGAGTTGACGCGGATCACCGCCTCGTACGACCGCCCCAGGTCCGCCGGGTCGATCGGCAGGTACGGCACCGACCACGGCGCCTGCGCCTCCGGCACCCCCGACTCCCGGGCGCGGCGGGCGTGCTCGGCCAGTCCCTTGCCGATCGCGTCCTGGTGCGTGCCGGAGAACGCCGTGTGGACCAGCTCCCCGGCATAGGGGTGCCGCGGGTGCACCGGCAGCCGGTTGCAGTGCTCCACCGTCTTCCGCACGGCGTCGATGTCGCCGAGGTCGACCATGGGGTCGACGCCTTGGGCGTACAGGTTGAGGGCGAGGGTCACCAGGTCGACGTTACCGGTGCGCTCGCCGTTGCCGAACAGGCAGCCCTCCACCCGCTGGGCACCGGCCAGCACGGCGAGTTCGGCGCAGGCGACCCCGGTGCCGCGGTCGTTGTGCGGATGCACCGAGAGGATCACGGAGTCCCGGCGGGCGAGGTTCCGGTGCGCGTACTCGATCTGGTCGGCGTAGACGTTGGGCGTGGCGATCTCCACGGTCGCCGGGAGGTTGTGGGTGACCGGGCGGTCCGGGCTCGCGTCCCACAACTCCGTGAGCCCGTCGCACAGTTCGAGGACGAAGTCCGGCTCGGTCAGGTTGAACGTCTCCGGTGAGAACTGGAAGCGGATGCCGGGCGTGTCCCCGGCCCGCCGGGCCATCTGCTCAGCCGCCCCGCGCACGGTCCGCCACACCTCGGCCCGGCCGCGGCCGAGCACCACCTCACGCCAGACCGGCGAGGTGGCGATGTACAGGTGGACCACGGCCCGCGGCAGCCCCTGGATCGCGTCGAAGGTCCGGTCGATCAGATCGGCGCGGGCGGGAGTGAAGACGACGGGTGTCACGTCGTCCGGCACGGCTCCGCCGTCCGCCAGGTGCCGGACGAAGTCGAAGTCCGCGCGGCTCGCGGACGGATAGCCGACCTCGATCTCCTTGAAGCCCACCGCCACCAGCAGGTCGAAGAAGCGGCGCTTGCGGGGCGTGTCCATGGGCTCGGCCAGCGCCTGGTTGCCGTCGCGCAGATCCACGGGAACCCAGAGCGGGGCGCGTTCGATCCGGGCGGTGGGCCAGTCCCGGTCGGTCACGGGCACGCTCACCCGGTCCTGGAAGGGGCGGTAGCGGTGGTACGGCATCGGGCTGGGCCGCTGGGGGTTCCAGACGGGCGTGGTGGTCATCGTCGGCTGCCTCTCGGCTCGGTCGGACGGTGACCGGCGGCACGGGGCCCCGCGGCGGGGCGCCGGTCGCGTCAAACCCCGCCGCGGCAGCCGAGAAGGAGCAGACCGCGATGCGTCATGCCGGGTACGCTAGCGACACATCAGCTCCTCAGACAAGTGAGAATCGGTCCGCACACCCCGTATCCCCTCAGCAAGTTGGTGACCTCGATGCCGCTCGGTGCCCTCCGCCCCAGCCCGCTGGTCGAACAGGCCGCGCAGCGCCTGCGGGAGCAGATCGCCGCCGGGCACTGGCCCGTCGGCGCCAAGCTGCCCGGCGAGACCACCCTCGCCAGGGAACTCGGCGTCGGCCGCTCCACGGTCCGCGAAGCCCTGCGCGCCCTCGCCGGCGCCGGGCTGGTCCGGCCCCGGCACGGCGCCGGCGTCTTCGTCATCGCCACCGAGCCCGCCGAGGACTGGCCCACCCGGCTGCGCCGGGCCGCGGTCACCGACGTCTACGAGGTCCGCATGGGCGTGGAGGTGCAGGCGGCCCGGCTCGCCGCGCGGCGCCGTACCCCCGAGGACGTCACGGCGCTGCGGGCGGCGCTGGAGCACCGCCGTACGGCCTCCGCCGGGGACGACGCGGGTTTCGTGGACGCCGACATCGCCCTGCACGCGGCCGTGGTCGCCGCCGCTCACAACCCTGTGCTCACCGGCCTGTTCACCGAGTTCCTCCCCGCCCTGCGGGAGGGCCTGGTGACCCTGCTGGACCTCACCCGGCTGCGCGCGCAGGACCCGGGCACCGGCGACGACACCCACGCCGCCCTGGTCGACGCCATCGCCGGGGCGGACGCGGACCGGGCGGCGACCGTCCTGCTGACCGAGCTGGACCGGACGCTGGAGCTGCTGCGCGAGCGAGGGTGAGGGGTACGCCCAACCAGCGGCGCTGCGCCGCTGCGGGCCTGCGGGCCTGCGGGCCTGCGGCCCGGCGGTCCTGCGGCCCACCGGGTTCAGGACGCCTTGCCGCGGTACCGGCCCGGTGTCATCCCGTGCTCCCGTTTGAACGCCTTGGCGAAGGCGAACTCCGAGGTGTAGCCGGTGCGCGCGGCCACCTCACGCAGGGACAGGTCGTCGTGGCGCAGCAGCCGGCCCGCCGTCGTCATCCGCCACCAGGTCAGGTACGTCAGCGGCGGCTCGCCCACCAGCGCCGTGAACCGGCGTGCGAAGGCCGCGCGGGACAGCCCACCGGTGGCACCCAGTTCCGCGACCGTCCAGGAACGGGCCGGGTCGCCGTGGATCGCGCGGAGCGCCGCCGCGACCGCCGGGTCGGCCAGCGCGGCCGACCAGCCCCGGGCCCGGCCCGCCGCCCGCTCGCTCTCCCACCAGGCCCGCAGGATGTACAGCAGCAGGGTGTCCAGCAGCGAGGTGACGATCGCGTCGGTGCCCGGCCGCCCCTCCTCCAGCTCCATCCCGAGCAGCTCCACCGCCGCCCGCAGCGAACGATTGCCGCCCACCCGGGCCGGCAGGTGCACCACCTCGGGCAGCTCGGCCAGCAGGCGGTGCGCCCGGTCCCGGTCGAGCCGGTAGGTCCCGCACAGGGTGACGGTGTCCGGGCAGCCCTCGCGCGGTTCGCCGGGCGGTCCGCTCCAGGTGCCGTCCGGCAGCCGCCGCATCTCCCGCGGCGCCACATCGAGCCCGCTGACCAGCGCGTGCCCCTGCCCGTGCGCCAGGAAGACGACATCCCCCGGTGCCAGCGCCACCGGCTCCCCGTCCCGCGGGACCAGCCAGGCCGAGCCGCGCAGCACCACATGGAACCCGGCCTCGTCGGAGTCGGCCCACCGCTGGCCCCAGGGCGCGTACTGGTACCTGCGCGCGGAGTGCGGCCGGCCGGTGCGCATGGCGGCGACCACGTCGCTCAGCACGTCCATGCGGCGACTCTAACGGGCAGTGCGGCAGGCAGAGACGATCGGACAGGAAACCGAGACAGAGGGACATGGATCGTCCACGGCACGGGACTTAGCGTCGACGACATGACAACCACCGCACGCACCGTGCTCTTTCACGAACTCGGCGGCCCCGACGTCCTCGGCGTCGAAGAGGTCGAGCTGCCCGCGCCCGGCCCCGGCGAGGTCCTGGTCAGGGTGGAGGCGCTGGGCCTCAACCGTGCCGAGGCCCTCTTCCGCGCGGGCGGCTACTACTACCAGCCGACCCTGCCGGCCTCCCGCAACGGCTACGAGGCGGCCGGCGAGGTGGAGGCCGTGGGCGAGGGCGTCACCGGCTTCGCGCCGGGCGACAAGGTCCTGGCCGCCGCCAACTTCGAGCTCAGCGCCCACGGTGTGCACGCCGAACGGGTCCTGCTGCCCACCGACGCCCTCGTCCCGCGCCCTGCCGGCGTCGACGCGGTCACCGGCGCCGCCGTCTGGCTGACCTACACGACGGCCTACGGCGCCCTGGTCGAGCGGGCCGGACTGGTCCCCGGGCAGCGGGTGCTGATCACCGGTGCCTCCAGCGGGGTCGGCACCGCCGCCATCCAGGTGGTCCGCCGGGCCGGCGCCGTCCCCGTCGTCACGACACGCACCGAGGCCAAACGGCGGCGTCTGCTCGACCTGGGTGCCGAGCACGTGATCGTCAGTGAGGACGAGGACGTGGTGAAGGAGACCCGCAGGGTGACCGGCGGACGGGGCGTGGACATCGTCCTGGACGCGGTCGGCGGCCCGGGCTTCGCCGCGCTCGGTGACGCGGTCGCCCCCGACGGCACCCTGGTCAGCTACGGCTGGCTCGACGAGCAGCCCATCCTGCTGCCCCGGCAGTGGCCGCTCACCGTCCACGGGTACGCCAACTTCGTGATCACCGGCGATCCGGAGGGCCGCCACCGCGCCGCCCACTACCTCGGCGCCGGGCTCGGTGACGGCACCCTGCGCCCGGTGATCGCCGAGGTCTTCGACGGCCTGGACCGGATCGCGGACGCCCACCGGCTGATGGAGTCCAACGAGCACACGGGAAAGATCGTGGTACGGGTCTGAGCGCGCCGCGCGCCGCGCGCCGGCCGGGCGGCGTCACCGCTTCGGCGCATGGCGCGGAATAGTCCAGCGTTCAGCGAGGTTGACGCGGGAACGTCTGCATGCACATGCATAGATCATCCGGAGGTCAGCCATGAAGATCGGCATCATCGGCGCGGGGAACATCGGCGGCAACCTCACCCGGCGGCTCACCGCCCTCGGCCATGACGTCTCCGTCGCCAACTCCCGTGGCCCCGAGACGCTCCGTGACCTCGCGGAGGAGACCGGCGCCACCGCCGTCCGGGCCGAGGACGCGGCCGAGGGCGCCCAGGTCGTGGTCGTCACCGTGCCGCTGAAGGCGGTCCCGGACCTGCCCGCCGGCCTGCTGGACGGCGCGGCCGAGGGCGTCGCGGTGATCGACACCGGCAACTACTACCCGCAGCAGCGGGACGGCCGGATCGCGGCCATCGAGGACGAGGGCCTCACCGAGAGCCGCTGGACCGAGCAGCACCTCGGCCACCCGGTGATCAAGGCCTTCAACGGCACCTATGCGCAGGACATCCTGGACCGGCCCCGTCCCGCGGGCGACCCCGAGCGCATGGCCCTCCCGGTCGCGGGCGACGACGAGGCGGCCAAGCGGATCGTCCGCGACCTGATCGACGAACTCGGCTTCGACACGGTCGACGCCGGCACCATCGCCGACTCCTGGCGCCAGCAGCCCGGCACCCCGGTCTACGGCCTGCGCGCCGGCACCGAAGCGGTACGCAAGGCCCTCGCGGAGGCCTCCCCGGAGCGCCCGGCCGACTTCCGGGGCTGACCCGGGGTGAGGCGGTGGGGGCCACGGGCGCGTCATGCGCTCGTGGCCCACTCCTTCAGTGCCGCCTTGCTGGCGAAGTCCGTGACGTCCTTGTCGTGGGGTTCGCTGGTGTACTGGTGGAACCGCCACTTGGCCTTGATCCGGGGCTTGCCCGCGGTGACGTAGTCGGCTATCCACAGCCCGTCCCCGGCGTAGGAGGTGGTGTCGATGTTCAGCCAGAAGTGGCGGTTGCAGTAGAGCACCACCCGGTTGTCCGGCCGTAGTTCCTTCAGTTTGCGGATGAAGCGGTCCTTCTCGGCGTTGCTCGCGTGGGTGCCGTCGCCGGTGGTCTCCCAGTCGACGGCGAGGAGGTCGCCGCGGCGCTCCGGGGCGTGGCTGAGGAAGTACTCGGCCTGGGCGGTGAGGTTGCCGGGCCACAGGAAGTGGTAGAAGCCGACGACCAGGCCCGCGTCGCGGGCGTGCTTGGTCTGGGCGGCGAGTCTGGGGTTGACGTACGAACGGCCCTCCGTCGCCTTGATGAAGACGAAGGAGAGACCGTTCGTCGCGTAGGAGGAGGACTGGTAGGCGCTCACGTCGATGCCATGCAGCATGTGAAGGTTGTCCCCCGTGAGCGCCGTTCCGGAACCTCAGCTTCGGATGGTCACCGAACTCAGCACGGCGGCGGACTTCGCGGACCAGTCCGAGGTGATCAGGCTCGCGTGGTTCTTGGCCGACAGAGCCAGGCGCGCGGCGACTTCGGCGTCCGTCGGGTTGGTGGAGGAGATCGCCGGTGAGACGTTGTGGGCGTCCGTGGTGATCAGGATGTAGTGGTTCGCGGAGTAGAACGAGGTGTCGTAGCCGTTGTTGACGTACGTGGCCGCGTCACCGTCGAAGAACACGAACCAGGGGCGGATCGAGGCGTCGTAGCGGCTGGTGCGCGGGTCGCCGTTCGCGGCGCCGAGGACGACCGGGAAGGCCTGGGCCGCCGAGATGTTGCCGGCCGCCTTCAGGTCCCGCAGGTGGTCGCCGTACTCCTCGTCCGTCCAGTAGTGGTCGAACGGGTTGGACTGCTCCACCGTGCCCGGGATCAGGTCGAGGAGGAACTTGCCCTTGAGGGAGTCCCGGGCGGGCCAGGCGTCGGCCTTCGCCGCCGCGTCCAGCGTGCCGTACGTCCCGCCGAGCAGGTCGGCCGGCTTGTAGACGCTGCTGCCCAGCTTCTGCGCGACGAGCGTGTCGAACTCGTCCGGTCCGAGGCCCGCGTTGTCGTTGAAGCCGACCTTCATCTCGACCTTGACGACGATCGGCGGGTGGTCGGGGTGGAGCTGGTTCCAGGCGGCCATGTTGTCCAGGCAGCTGCCGAGGTCCTGGTTGCGGCTCTTGCTGTACAGCTCGCCCGGGGTCTTCGCGGCCTCGCAGTTGTTGTCGTTGCCCAGCGGGTTGCTGTGGCTGACCCGCCAGCGGTGGCTGATGCTGTCGACGTAGACGTCCAGCTCCAGCAGCGAGGCACCGGAGTCCAAGGCCTGGGCGAAGTAGGTGTACTTGGCCTTGTCGTACGCGTTGTGCGTGCCGATGGCCGTCGTCTCGGAGAACTTCGGCGACGCCGCGTGGGCGTTGCCCGGCAGCACCACCAACACAGCGGCGGCCCCCACGAGCGCCGCCAGCCGTCTCAATCCGCGCATGCGCCAACTTCCCTTGGTCGGAGGAGAATTGGCGGCAGCGTAGGCGGGTGCGGTTATCGCACGGTAGCCCCAGGGGGAACATCGGCCGGGAGGACGGCCGCAGGCTCCTGATCCGGCCGATCTCGCGGGTCGGGGCTTGACCAGTTCTTGGCATGCGCATGACTCTCAGGGAGAAAGGTACGGCTCCCCAGGCCCGACCCTCACCTTCCGTTTCCTCACCCCACAAGGAGACACAGTGCGAGCACCACGAAGAGCCACCCTGACAGGCCTCGCGCTCGTCACGGCCGCCGCCGGCCTCACCGCGCTGCCCCTGAGCGCCGAAGCGGCCTCCCCGCGCACCCCGGTCCCCACCCTGACCGCGGCCGCGCCCGACATCGACGTCACCAGGGTCCAGGCACACCTCACCGAACTGGGCGCCATCGCGATCCGCAACGGCGGCAACCGCAGGTCGACCGGCCAGGGCTACCGCGACTCGGTCGCCTATGTGAAGGGCAGGCTCCAGGCGGCCGGTTACACCGTGACCGAGCAGTCCTGCACCTCCGGATGCACCCGTGGCGCCGGACCCAACCTGATCGCCGAGTGGCCCTACGGCGACGCGTCGAAGGTCTACATGTTCGGCTCACACCTCGACGGCGTCTCCGCCGGACCCGGCATCAACGACAACGCCTCCGGCAGCGCGGCTCTCCTGGAGGTCGCGCTGAAACTGGCCGAGACCCGCCCCTCGATGGCGGCCCGCGTCCGTTTCGGCTGGTGGACGGACGAGGAGCAGGGCCTCAACGGCTCGGACTTCTACGTCCGTTCCCTCACCTCCGCCCAGCGTTCGGCGATCAAGGCGTACTACAACTTCGACATGGTCGCCTCGCCCAACGGCGGATACTTCATCAACCACATCGGCTCCACCGCCGCCGCACCGATGAAGGCGTACTGGGACTCGCTGAACCTCCGGCCCGAGGAGAACACCGAGGGCGCGGGCCGCTCCGACGACTACTCCTTCGAGGCCTACGGCATCGCGACCTCCGGCTACGCCATGGGCGCGAGCGCCCGCAAGACCTCGGCGCAGGCGGCCAAATGGGGCGGCACGGCGGGCGCCGCGTACGACCGCTGCTACCACTCCTCCTGCGACACCACCGCCAACATCAACGCCACCGGCCTGAACCGCAGCGCCGACGGTGTCGCCTACACACTGTGGAAGCAGGCGGTCTCGGCCACCACCCCGACCCGGACGCCACGCTGACGACCGGCCGACCCGCCCACGAGACGGCGAAGGGGGGCGGATCCTCGGAATCCGCCCCCCTCCCGGCATCCGGCCGGGCTAGCACTCGATGATGTTCACCGCGAGCCCGCCCCGCGCCGTCTCCTTGTACTTCACGCTCATGTCCGCGCCGGTGTCCTTCATGGTCTTGATGACCTTGTCCAGGGACACCTTGTGCGAGCCGTCGCCGCGCATCGCCATCTTCGCCGCCGTGACGGCCTTCACCGCGGCCATGCCGTTGCGCTCGATGCACGGGATCTGCACCAGGCCGCCGACCGGGTCGCAGGTCAGGCCGAGGTTGTGCTCCATGCCGATCTCGGCCGCGTTCTCCACCTGCTCGGGGGAGCCGCCGAGCACCTCGGCGAGCGCGCCCGCCGCCATGGAACAGGCGGAGCCCACCTCGCCCTGGCAGCCGACCTCGGCGCCGGAGATGGAGGCGTTCTCCTTGAAGAGCATGCCGATCGCGCCGGCGGCCAGCAGGAACCGCACGACGCCGTCCTCGTCGGCGCCCGGCACGAAGTTGATGTAGTAGTGCAGGACCGCCGGGATGATGCCGGCCGCGCCGTTCGTGGGGGCGGTCACGACCCGGCCGCCCGCCGCGTTCTCCTCGTTCACCGCCATCGCGTAGAGCGTGATCCACTCCATGGCGTGCGCCAGCGGGTCGCCCTCGGCGCGCAGCTGGCGGGCCGAGACGGCCGCGCGGCGGCGGACCTTCAGACCGCCGGGCAGGATGCCCTCGCGGGACATGCCGCGCTCCACGCACGCGCGCATCACCCGCCAGATCTCCAGCAGGCCCGCGCGGATCTCCTCCTCGGAGCGCCAGGCCCGTTCGTTCTCCAGCATCAGCGAGGAGATCGACAGGCCCGTCTCCTTCGTCAGGCGCAGCAGCTCGTCACCCGTGCGGAAGGGGTACTTCAGGACCGTGTCGTCCAGCTTGATCCGGTCCGCGCCCACCGCGTCCTCGTCGACGACGAAGCCGCCGCCCACCGAGTAGTACGTCTTGGTGAGCAGCTCCTTGCCGTCGGCGTCATAGGCCCACAGCGTCATGCCGTTGGCGTGGTACGGCAGGGCCTTGCGGCGGTGCAGCACGAGGTCCCGGTCGAAGTCGAAGGCGATCTCGTGCTCGCCCAGCAGCCGGATCCGCCCCTCCGCCTTGATCGCTTCCACGCGCGCGTCCGCCGTCTCCACGTCCACCGTGCGCGGCGAGTCGCCGGTCAGGCCGAGCAGGACGGCCTTCGGGGTGCCGTGGCCGTGCCCGGTCGCGCCCAGGGAGCCGTACAGCTCCGAGCGGACGGTGGCGGCCTGCTCCAGAAGGCCTTCGTTGCGCAGGCGGCGGGCGAACATCCGCGCCGCCCGCATCGGGCCGACCGTGTGGGAGCTGGACGGACCGATGCCGATCGAGAACAGGTCGAAGACCGAGATGGCCACGGTCACTCCTCAAGACAGCAGGGGGGTGGTGGGGCACCCTCGGCGGGTGCCCCACCGGGGACTCACTTGTTCAGGCCCGGGTACAGCGGGTGCTTGTCGGCGAGCGCCTTCACGCGCGCCTTCAGGGCCTCGGCGTCGTAGGACGGCTTCAGCGCCTCGGCGATCACGTCCGCGACCTCGGCGAAGTCCTCGGCCGTGAAGCCGCGGGTCGCCAGGGCCGGCGTACCGATACGCAGACCCGAGGTGACCATCGGCGGCCGCGGGTCGTTCGGGACGGCGTTGCGGTTGACCGTGATGCCGACCTCGTGGAGCCGGTCCTCGGCCTGCTGCCCGTCCAGCTCGGACGCGCGCAGGTCCACCAGGATCAGGTGCACGTCCGTGCCGCCGGACAGCACGTTCACGCCGGCCTCGCGGGCGTCCGGGGCCGTCAGGCGCTCGGCGAGGATGCGGGCACCCTCCACCGTACGACGCTGGCGCTCCTTGAAGTCCTCCGAGGCCGCGACCTTGAAGGACACCGCCTTGGCCGCGATCACGTGCTCCAGGGGGCCGCCCTGGAAGCCCGGGAAGACGGACGAGTTCAGCTTCTTCGCGAAGTCCTTCTTGGCGAGGATGATGCCGCCGCGGGGACCGCCCAGCGTCTTGTGGGTGGTGGAGGTGACCACGTCGGCGTACGGCACCGGGTTGGCGTGCAGACCGGCCGCGACCAGGCCCGCGAAGTGCGCCATGTCGACCCACAGGTACGCGCCCGCCTCGTCGGCGATGCGGCGGAACTCGGCGAAGTCGAGCTGCCGGGGGTACGCCGACCAGCCCGCGATGATCACCTTGGGGCGGTGCTCCTTGGCGAGCCGCTCGACCTCGGCCATGTCGACCAGGCCGGTCTCGGCGTCCACGTGGTACGCGACCACGTCGAACTGCTTGCCGGAGAAGTTCAGCCGCATGCCGTGGGTCAGGTGGCCGCCGTGCGCCAGGTCCAGGCCGAGGATGGTGTCCCCGGGCTGGGCCAGCGCGAAGAGGGCCGCCTGGTTCGCGGAGGCGCCGGAGTGGGGCTGCACATTGGCGTACTCGGCGCCGAACAGCTCCTTGACCCGGTCGATGGCGATCTGCTCGGCGACGTCGACGTGCTCGCAGCCGCCGTAGTAGCGGCGGCCCGGGTAGCCCTCGGCGTACTTGTTCGTCAGGACCGACCCCTGGGCCTCCATCACCGCGAGCGGCGCGAAGTTCTCGGAGGCGATCATCTCCAGGGTCGACTGCTGGCGGAGCAGCTCGGCGTCGACCGCGGCGGCGATCTCCGGGTCCAGCTCGTGCAGGGGCGTGTTCAGGACAGTCATACGGCTACGACTCCTCAGCCGGCGGAAAAGGCGGTGTACTCGTCGGCGGAGAGCAGGTCGGCCGGCTCCTCCGCGACGCGTACCTTGAACAGCCAGCCACCCTCGAAGGGGGCGGAGTTCACCAGCGACGGGTCGTTGACGACGTCCTCGTTGACCTCGGTGACCTCGCCGGTGACCGGCGAGTACAGGTCGGACACCGACTTCGTCGACTCCAGCTCGCCGCAGGTCTCGCCCGCGGACACCGTGGAGCCGACCTCGGGGAGCTGGACGAAGACGACGTCACCGAGCGCGTTGGCCGCGTGCTCCGTGATGCCGACCGTCGCGACGCCGTCCTCGGCGGCCGACAGCCACTCGTGCTCCTTGCTGTAGCGCAGCTGCTGGGGGTTGCTCATGGCCTGAATTCTCCTGTACACGCGAGGGTGCTGATGACGGGGAAACTAGGGAAACCGCTGGTGAGCGGGCGAATGTGCGCAGCGTCACGCCCCGGCCACGGGACCGGGGTCCCCGGGAGGCGCGACCGCGCCCAGTGTCTACTTCTGGCGCTTGTAGAACGGCAGCGCCACGACCTGGTACGGCTCGTGGGTGCCCCGGATGTCCACGCCGACGCCCTCGGTGCCCGGCGCCGCGTGCGCCGCGTCGACGTAGGCCATGGCGATCGGCTTGCCCAGGGTGGGGAGGGGGCGCCGGAGGTGACCTCGCCGATCACCTCCCCGCCGGCGACGACGGCGTACCCGGCGCGCGGCACCCGGCGGCCCTCGGCGACCAGGCCGACCAGGACCCGCGGCGGGTTCTCCTGGGCCCGGGCGGCGGCCTCGGCGAGCGCCTCGCGCCCGACGAAGTCGCCCTCCTTCTCGAACTTGACCACGCGGCCGAGCCCGGCGTCGAACGGGGTGAGGGAGGTGGTCAGCTCGTGCCCGTACAGCGGCATGCCCGCCTCCAGGCGCAGCGTGTCCCGGCAGGACAGCCCGCACGGGACCAGTCCGGCGCCCTCGCCCGCCTTGGTCAGCGCCTGCCACAGCTCGACGGCGTGCTCCGGCCTGACGAACAGCTCGAAGCCGTCCTCGCCGGTGTAACCCGTGCGGGCGATCAGCGCCGGGACGCCGGCGACCGTGCCGGGCAGACCGGCGTAGTACTTCAGGCCGTCGAGGTCGGCGTCGGTGAGGGACTTCAGGATGCCGGGGGACTCCGGGCCCTGCACGGCGATCAGCGCGTACGCGTCCCGGTCGTCCCGTACCTGGGCGTCGAAGCCCTCGGCGCGCTCGGTCAGCGCGTCCAGCACCACCTGGGCGTTGGAGGCGTTGGCCACGACCATGTACTCGGTCTCGGCGAGCCGGTAGACGATCAGGTCGTCCAGGATGCCGCCGTCGGCCCGGCAGATCATCGTGTAGCGGGCGCGGCCGACGCCGACGGAGGCGATGTTGCCGACCAGGGCGTGGTTCAGGAACGCGGCGGCCTGGTCGCCGGTGACGGTGATCTCGCCCATGTGGGAGAGGTCGAAGAGACCGGCCCTGGTCCGCACGGCGAGGTGCTCGTCGCGCTCGGAACCGTAGCGCAGGGGCATGTCCCAGCCGGCGAAGTCGGTCATCGTCGCACCGAGCGCGCGATGCACGGCATCGAGCGCGGTGTGGCGGAGTTCAGTGCTGCTCATCGGACGGTCGTCTCCCAAGGCGAGCGGACAGGCGAGGAACGTTCCTCCCCATCTGTCATCGGAACCTGAGAGGTTCGCCACGACCGCCACAGGGACGATCAGGGCTTGCACCTTGGGTGGAGCCACTGACACAGCGGCCCGCTTTTCAGATGTGCCTCGCCCGCGCGGTAACGGGGCCTGAGAGATTCAAGGGAGGGACTTGCTCCTTCGGCGTCCCAGCCCGGGGCTGGGAACTCTCCCGCGCGGATTCAAGCGGCCGGTATGCAGTTGGCGGGCACATCATTGCACGCCGCTCCCCGCCCATCCAGAGCGTGCTCCTTGTGACCGAGCTGTGGCAGAACGCACACGAACCTCCTACCCTTGCCCATTACCTTCTCTTTACATAGAACGGGCATGGGGATGACCGAGCCCACTGGGGAGGACGATCACGGTGAACAGGACATCTGCCTACGCCACCGACGCCGGCGTCGCGGTGCCGGGGCAGCCCTCCGCCCTGGCCCGCGGGCGCCGCGCGGACCGCCCCGCCCCGGTCGTCCGCGACCTGCGCGACCGCGCGGGCCGCAGCCCGCACGCCCTGCTCTTCGGCCCCCGCGACCTGGTGGTGATCACCGGTCTGCCCGGCAGCGGCAAGTCCACCCTGATGCACCGCGCGGTCACCGGCCACCGTGTCGACTCCCAGGACACCCGCGACCGCTGGGACGCCCGCGTCCCCCGCTCCGTCCCCTACGCCCTCTACCGCCCCCTGGTCCGCCTCGCCCACTACGCCGCGCTGCGCCGGGCCCTGCGCACCGGCGAGGGCGTCGTCGTGCACGACTGCGGCACCCAGCCCTGGGTGCGCGCCTGGCTGGCCCGCGAGGCCCGGCGCCGCGGCGCCACCCTGCACCTGCTCGTGCTCGACGTCAGCCCCGAGACGGCCCGGGCGGGCCAGCGTGAGCGCGGCCGGGGCGTCTCCCGCTACGCCTTCCGCCGCCACCGCCGTACGACCGCCCGGCTGCTGCGCGCGGTGGAGAAGGGGGAGCTGCCCGCGGGCTGCGGCGCGGCGGTGCTGCTGGACCGGGAGGCGGCGGACGTCCTCAGCCGGGTCGGCTTCGCACGGTGAGGCACGGTCACAGCCACCCGCTAGCCTTCTTGCTCACAGCAGTGGTTCCCAGCAGGCGGTAGGCAGATGGACTTCCCGGCGAACATCCCAGCGGACTTCCCGGCACAGGCACACCCCCACCCGCACGGCGGTTGGCCCGGCAACGAACTGGAGGAGGTGCTGTCGGCCTCCCTCGGCATCCCCGCGGCGGCCGGCCGGATCATCGAGGTCCTCGGCCGCAGCTTCCTGTGGATACCGCTGCCCAACGGCGGCGGCCCGCACAGCGGGCCGCTGGACCTGCCGACGATGGAGATCGACGGCCAGGTGTACGTCCCGGTGTTCAGCTCCGAGGAGCAGCTGCGCCAGGCGGCCGGTCCCCACATGTCGTACACCATCGCCCCCGCCGTGGAGTTCGCGCGCGGCCTGCCGCCGCAGGCGGGCGTCGCGGTGAATCCGGGCGGTGTGGTCGGCATCCCGCTGCCGCCCGACGCCGTGGCCGAGCTGTGCCGTGCCGGCCGCACCCCGCTCGACGGGCCCGGCACCGGCGGCCGGGTCCGCCTCTTCGAACCCGACTGGCAGGACGACCCGGTCGACTTCCTCTCCGCGGCCTCCGCCGAGTTCGCGGGGACCGGCGTGGTCCTCACCGCCCGCCGCTGCCTGGCCGCCATCGAGACGGCCGACCCGGTGATGTTCGTGGGCGTGGAACTCTCCCAGTGGGAGGGCGACATCCGGACCCTGCCCCTGGACGCCCTCGGCCGGGCCCTCGGCAAAGTCCCGGTCAAGTGGCCGGTCAACCTGGTCCTCATGGACGTGGCCGATGACCCGGTCTCCGACTGGCTGAAAACGAACGTCCGGCCCTTCTACCAGTACGGCCACTGACGCACCGAAGGGGCGCGGGGAACGGCGCGACCAGCCGCAGACGACCCGCGCCCGCGCACGAACCCGAAGCCCCGAGCTGCCAGGCGCTTAAGCTGTCTCCAAACGAGGGGCAAACAAAGAAGGGCCGGTACACCAGGTGAGCGCGAGCCACAGCGGCAGCGTCGAGCACATGCTGCGCCAGGTCACCCCGGGACGCTACGACGCCTACGAGGCCCTGCTCCGCGCCCTCGCCACCCCCTCCTCCGGCCAGGTCTGGATGCTCCTGTGGCACGGCCAGGCCGGCTCCCCGGACGCCCAGTACGGGGACATGGAGGTGGACGGCTTCCACTACGCCCCCTGCGTCACTTCCGCCCAGGAACTGTCGGCCAGCGGCTGGAACCGGTCGTACGAGGTGGTCGACGGCCTGGACGTGGCCCGCACGCTCTACCCCGACCACTACGGCCTCTGGCTCAATCCGCACGCCCCGGGCGGCGGCGTCGGCATCCCCTGGCTGGATCTGCGCCGCATCGCCACCGGCCTGGACCGCCAGCCCGCCGGCCCGCTCAGCCTGTCGGAACCCGGCATCGAGATCCCGCAGTTCTACGCCCTCCTCGCGCAGAACGCGCACCGCACCCCCGCGCTCCGCTCGCTGCGCCGCGCCTGGGTCCAGCCCGCCCTCGGGGCGCCGTATCTCGCCATCGGCCTGGACGTCTACGACACCACGCCGGCCGCCGTCGACTCGGTGCGCGCGATGATGCAGCAGTCCATCGGCGCGGTCCCGGAGGGGCTGCCGGTGTCGACGGTCGCGATGACCGACGGCTACGACCCGGTGGTGATGTGGATGCGGGCCAACGCGCGTCCGTTCTACGACCGCGAGGCGCACGCCCCCGCGCCGCAGCCGCAGCTTCAGGCGCCGGTCCCGCCGCAGGCCCCGGCCGGCGGGTACGGCTACCCACCGGTGCACGGCGGTTACTGACAACCAGGCGGAGTTGCAGGGTTTTTGACGCCGGGTCCCAGAATTTACAGGGACGACACACTTCTGCGCGCGTAGACATCGCCCGATCGCCCCGAAGTGCGCAGATTCGCCGTTCTGCCCCAACTGGCCCGCGTCCGATACCCGTTACCCACGGATCGGATAACGGAATCCCCTGGACTGCATCACGGTTGCGCATACTTTCGCCGTCAGCTCTGGCGGGTGATCACAAAGACGCTGAAGACTCCCGACTCAGACATGAGGTCGAGACCTCATGTTCGATGGCAAGTCGACAAAGCCGCAATCCGCGGCAGGCGCAGGCCGGTCACCACCGGCGAGAGGGGTCGCACACCGTGACCGCACCGATCGAGACCACCGGGGCGGCAGCCGAGGCACAGCCGGAGGCTGTGCTGGAGGGTGCCGGTAAGGGGCAGATCGAGGGTCGTTCCCTGGGCCAGATCGCCTGGACCCGGTTCAAGAAGGACAAGGTCGCCGTCGCGGGCGGCGTCCTCGTGATCCTGCTGATCCTTCTCGCGATCCTCTCCCGCCCCATCCAGGCCCTCTTCGGCCTCGACCCCAACGCCTTCCACCAGGACCTGATCACGCCCGACACCTCGCTGCCCAAGGGCGGCTGGGGCGGCATGAGCCTGGACCACCCGCTCGGCGTGGACCCGAAGTTCGGCCGTGACATCGCCACCCGCATCCTGGAGGGCTCCTGGGTCTCGCTGGTGGTGGCGTTCGGTGCGACCGTCCTGTCCAACGTCATCGGCGCGATCATGGGCGTCGTCGCGGGTTACTACGGCGGGCGGGTCGACGCCGTCATCAGCCGGCTGATGGACACGTTCCTCGCCTTCCCCCTCCTGCTCTTCGCGATCGCCATCTCCGCCACCCTCCAGGGCGGCGCGTTCGGTCTCACCGGGCTGCCGCTCCACCTGAGCGTGCTGATCTTCGTCATCGGTTTCTTCAACTGGCCCTACCTGGGGCGGATCGTGCGAGGCCAGACCCTCGCCCTGCGCGAGCGCGAGTTCGTGTCCGCCTCCCGGGGCATGGGCGCCAAGGCCCCGTACATCCTGTTCCGGGAGCTCATGCCCAACCTGGTCGGCCCGATCATCGTCTACTCGACGCTGCTCATCCCGACCAACATCCTCTTCGAGGCGTCCCTGAGCTTCCTCGGCGTCGGCATCCAGCCGCCGCAGGCGTCCTGGGGCGGCATGCTCCGCGAGGCGGTCAACTACTACAAGGTCGACCCCCAGTTCATGATCGTCCCCGGTCTCGCCATCTTCGTGACCGTCCTGGCGTTCAACCTGCTCGGTGACGGTCTCCGCGATGCTCTCGACCCGCGCAGCCGCTGACGCCTGCCACAGAGAGCCCGAAAAGTTTCCAACAATGGAGGGGAAAGCTCCCATCATGCGAAGGTCAGCGCTGGCCGCGATCGCGGCCATCGGCTCCGCCAGCCTGTTTCTTGCGGGTTGCAGCAAGGCCGATGACAACAAGAACGAGAACGGCAACACCAAGTCGGCCGGCGCCAACGCCGCGACCAAGGGCGTCGTGAACGTGTCCGACAAGAAGGGCGGCACGGTCACCTACGAGATGTCCGACGTGCCGGACTCCTTCGACCCGGGCAACACGTACTACGCCTACATGTACAACCTCAGCCGGCTGTGGGCCCGCCCGCTCATGACCTTCAAGCCCGGTCCCGGCGAAGAGGGCAACACCCTGGTCCCGGACCTCGCCGCGAGCAAGGGCGTCCCGAGCGACGGCGGCAAGACCTGGACGTACAAGCTGCGTTCGGGCCTGAAGTACGAGGACGGCTCGCCGATCACCTCGAAGGACGTCAAGTACGCCGTCGAGCGCTCGAACTTCGCGCGTGACGTGCTCTCCCTCGGCCCGAACTACTTCCAGCAGTTCCTGGCCGGCGGCGACAAGTACAAGGGCCCGTACAAGGACAAGAGCGACAAGGGCCTGTCCTCCATCCAGACGCCGGACGACACCACGATCGTCTTCCACCTCAAGCAGGCCTTCCAGGAGTTCGACTACCTGGTCGCCGCCCCGCAGACGGCCCCGGTGCCCAAGGCGAAGGACACCGGCGTCGACTACGTCAAGCACATCGTGTCCTCCGGTTCCTACAAGTTCCAGAGCTACGACGACGGCAAGCAGGCCGTCCTCGTGCGCAACGAGAACTGGGACCCGAAGACCGACCCGCTGCGCAAGCAGCTGCCGGACAAGATCGTCGTCAACCTGAAGGTCAACCCGGAGAAGATCGACCAGGACGTCATGGCGGGCGACGCCATCGACCTGGCCGGCACCGGCGTCCAGGCCTCGACCCAGGCCGACGTCCTCACCGACCCCGCCAAGAAGGCCAACACGGACAACACCTACGGTGGCCGTCTGGTCTACATGGCGATCAACACCAAGGTGAAGCCGTTCGACAAGGTCGAGTGCCGCAAGGCCGTCCAGTACGCGATCGACAAGGTCTCGGTGCAGACCGCCGAGGGCGGCCCGATCCGCGGTGACGTCGCCTCCACCGTGCTGCCGCCGGACATCCCGGGCTACAGCAAGGCCGACGTCTACGCCACTTCCGGCAACAAGGGTGACGCCGCCAAGGCCAAGGAGCAGCTCAAGGCCTGCGGCAAGTCCTCCATCTCGACGAACATCTCGGCCCGTTCGGACCGTCCGCAGGAGATCGACGCCGCCACGGCGATCATCAACTCGCTGAAGAAGGTCGGCATCAACGCCAGCCTGAAGCAGTACCCGTCGGGCAAGTACTTCACCGACTACGCGGGTGTGCCGAAGTTCACCGAGAAGCAGAACATCGGCCTGATCATGATGCAGTGGGGTGCCGACTGGCCCTCCGGCTACGGCTTCCTGCAGCAGATCCTGAACGGCAAGGCGATCAGCCAGTCCGGCAACACCAACCTGTCGCAGTACAACAACAAGGACGTCAACGAGCTGCTGGGCAAGGCGATCGGCACTCAGGACACCAACGAGCGCAACAGCCTCTACACGCAGATCGACAAGAAGACCATGGACGACGCCGTCCTGGTCCCGCTGACCTACTTCAAGGTCCTCCTGGGCCGCCCGCAGAGCTACACCAACCTGGTTTCGACGGCGGCCTTCAGCGGTCAGTACGACTACCTCAACATCGGCGTCGCGTCGAAGTAGCAGCCCCGGAAGGCAGGTGAAGGCATTGGTGCCCGCGGGCTTCGCGGCCCGCGGGCACCAGCGCCGGTCCCCGTGATCTCGTACATCCTCCGCCGGACGATCGCGGCAGTGATCCTGCTGCTGGTCGTCTCCGCGGTCACCTTTGCCATCTTCTTCCTGCTGCCACGGCTCGCCGGCCAGACAGCGGACCAGCTGGCGCAGCAGTACATCGGCAAGAGCCCGTCCAAGGCGGACATCGCCGCGGTCAAGCACAATCTCGGCCTGGACCAGCCGGTCTACGTCCAGTACTGGCACTTCATCAAGGGGATCGTGGCCGGTGCCGACTACAACGTCGGTCCCACCACGGTGCGCTGCGACGCGCCGTGCTTCGGCTACTCCTTCAAGACCCACGAGGCGGTCTGGCCGCAGCTCACCAGCCGGTTGCCGGTGACGGTCTCGCTGGCCGTGGGCGCCGCCGTGCTGTGGGTCCTGTCGGGCGTGGCGATCGGTGTCGTCTCGGCACTGAAGCCCCGTTCCTTCTTCGACCGCGCTTCCATGGGTGTCGCGCTCGCCGGTGTCTCGCTCCCCATGTTCTTCACGGGCAACCTGGCGCTCCTGCTCTTCACCGAACAGTGGCCGATCTTCGGGACCACCTACGTCCCGTTCACCGAGAACCCCTCGCAGTGGGCCAACACCCTCTTCCCGGCGTGGTGTTCGCTCGCGCTCCTCTACTCCGCCATCTACGCGCGGCTCACCCGCTCGGGCATGCTGGAGACGATGAACGAGGACTTCATCCGCACGGCCCGTGCCAAGGGCCTGCGCGAGCGCAACGTCGTGGTCCGGCACGGGCTGCGCGCGGCCCTCACCCCGATCATCACCGTGTTCGGCATGGACCTCGGTCTGCTGCTCGGCGGCGCCCTGATCACCGAGTACGTCTTCTCGCTGCACGGCATCGGCGAGTACGCGGTGAAGGCCATCACCGACAACGACCTGCCCCCCATCCTCGGCGTGACCCTGCTCGCCGCCTTCTTCGTCGTGATCGCAAATCTCCTGGTGGACGTGCTCTACGCCGCCGCCGACCCGCGGGTGAGGCTCTCGTGACCGAACTCTCCAAGACCGGCGCCGCGGTGGGCGAGCTCACCGAGTCCGGCAAGGCACCCGAAGCCTTCCTGGAGGTCCGCGACCTCAAGGTGCACTTCCCGACCGACGACGGCCTGGTGAAGTCCGTCGACGGGCTCAGCTTCTCGCTGGAGAAGGGCAAGACCCTCGCCATCGTGGGCGAGTCCGGCTCCGGCAAGTCCGTCACCTCGCAGGCCATCATGGGCCTGCACCGGCTCGGCACCCGCGGCAAGAACGTGCGGATGTCCGGCGAGATCTGGCTGGACGGCAAGGAACTGGTCTCCGCCGCCCCGGACGAGGTGCGC
The DNA here is from genome assembly GCF_002920615.1 of Streptomyces sp. Ru62. Classification (GTDB taxonomy): domain Bacteria; phylum Actinomycetota; class Actinomycetes; order Streptomycetales; family Streptomycetaceae; genus Streptomyces. The sequence continues at coordinate 307,785 of NZ_PQSU01000005.1, read as the reverse complement.
AAGCTCCGCGGCCGGGAGATGGCGATGATCTTCCAGGACCCGCTGTCCGCGATGCACCCCTACTACAAGGTCGGCGACCAGATCGTCGAGGCCTACCGGGTGCACCACGACGTCAGCAAGAAGGTCGCCCGCGCCCGGGCCATCGAGATGCTCGACCGCGTCGGCATCCCCGAGCCCGCCAAGCGCGTCGACGGCTACCCGCACGAGTTCTCCGGCGGTATGCGCCAGCGCGCCATGATCGCCATGGCGCTGGTGAACAACCCCGAGCTGCTCATCGCGGACGAGCCGACCACCGCCCTCGACGTGACCGTCCAGGCGCAGATCCTCGACCTGATCCGTGATCTGCAGAAGGAGTTCGGCTCCGCGGTCATCATGATCACCCACGACCTGGGTGTGGTCGCCGAGATCGCCGACGACGTCCTCGTGATGTACGGCGGCCGGTGCGTGGAGCGCGGTCCGGCCGACGAGGTCTTCGAGCAGCCGCAGCACCCCTACACCTGGGGCCTGCTCGGCTCGATGCCCCGCATCGACCGCGAGACCTCCGAACGGCTCATCCCGGTCAAGGGCTCGCCGCCGAGCCTCATCAACGTCCCCTCGGGCTGCGCCTTCCACCCCCGCTGCCCGTACGCGGACATCCCCAAGGGGAACGTCACCCGCACGGTGCGCCCCGAGCTGGAGCTGGTGGGCGCCGGGCACTGGTCCGCCTGCCACCTCTCGGCCGAGGACCGCCGGCGGATCTGGACCGAAGAGATTGCGCCCAAGCTGTGAGTGAGACCAAGAAGACGGACACCGTCGCCGAGGCCGCGGTCCCGAAGCAGGCGTCGGCTCCCGAGGAGCGGGACGTCCTGCTCAAGGTCGAGGGGCTGACCAAGCACTTCCCGATCAAGAAGGGCATCCTGCAGCGGCAGGTCGGCGCCGTGAAGGCCGTCGACGGCATCGACTTCGAGGTGCGCAAGGGCGAGACCCTGGGCGTGGTCGGCGAGTCGGGCTGCGGCAAGTCGACCATGGGCCGGGTCATCACCCGCCTCCAGGACCCGACCGGCGGGAAGATCACCTTCGAGGGCCAGGACATCACGCGGCTGAGCACCGGGCAGATGCGCCCGCTGCGCCGCGACATCCAGATGATCTTCCAGGACCCGTACGGCTCCCTGAACCCCCGGCACACCATCGGCTCGATCGTCGCGGCGCCCTTCCGGCTTCAGGGCGTGGAGCCCGAGGGCGGGGTGAAGAAGGAGGTCCAGCGGCTCCTCGAACTGGTCGGTCTCAGCCCCGAGCACTACAACCGCTACCCGCACGAGTTCTCCGGCGGTCAGCGCCAGCGCATCGGCATCGCCCGCGCGCTCGCCCTGAAGCCGAAGCTCGTCGTGGCGGACGAGCCGGTCTCCGCGCTGGACGTGTCGATCCAGGCGCAGGTCGTGAACCTGATGGACGACCTCCAGCAGGAGCTGGGCCTGACCTACGTGATCATCGCCCACGACCTCTCGGTCGTCCGGCACGTCTCGGACCGCATCGCGGTGATGTACCTCGGCAAGATCGTGGAACTCGCCGACCGCACCTCGCTGTACGAGTCGCCGATGCACCCGTACACCAAGGCGCTGATGTCGGCCGTGCCGGTGCCGGACACGAAGCGCCGGGGACAGAAGAGCGAGCGCATCCTGCTGCGCGGCGATGTGCCCTCGCCCATCGCCCCGCCCTCCGGCTGCCGCTTCCACACCCGGTGCTGGAAGGCGACGCAGATCTGCAAGACGACCGAGCCCCCGCTCGTGGAGCTGCGGCCGGGCCAGCGGGTCGCCTGTCACCACCCCGAGAACTTCGCCGACCAGGCCCCGCAGGACACGGTCCTGCTGACGGCGGCGAAGGAGGCGTCGGAGCTGGTACCGGACGCGGTTCTCTCCGAGGGCCCGGCCGAGAAGGAACCGGTGGCGGAGAAGGCGAAGGCGACGGCCGCGGAGGAGACGGCTGCTGCCGAAGCCGCGACGGCTTCCGAGGCGACGGCTTCCGAGAAGGAGGCGGCGTCTGAGGAGGCGTCGGCTTCCGAGGACAAGCCGGCGGTTTCTGAGGACGAGCCGGCCTCCGAGGAGAAGGCGGTGTCCGGCAAGGCGGCCTCCGCGGAGAAGGCGGCTTCTGACGAAGAGGCTTCCGAGGCAGCTTCCGAAGAGGGCGCATCCGAGGAGGACGCGGCTTCCGAAGAGGAGGCTTCCGAGGCGGCTTCCGAGGAGGCGGCGGCTTCCGAGAAGGCCGCGGCCTCCGGTGCGAAGACCGGTCCCGGAGCCAAGGTCTCGGCCGGGAAGGCCGCGGCCGACGCGCCCGCCGAGGAGCCCACCGCCTCCACCGGCACCGCGGCCGACGCTCCGGCGGAGGGCTCGGGTGACACCGAAGCCGTCGCCGAGGAGGCCGGCCGCGAGGCCGCGACCGAGGCCACCGGCAAGGCGTCGGGCGCCGACTCCCAGGAGTCAACCGACAAGTAGCGCATGACAACTAGGTAAAGTCATGTACATGTCCAAGCGGGAGAGTGCAGAGTCGTCCGTGTCCGACCACTGATCGGCACGCTCGAAAGGGACGACACATGGCACTCTCCCGTTCGGCACGTCTGGGGGCTGTCGCCACCGCGGCAGCCTCCTTCCTCGTCATCGCCGCCTCCTCCGCCCCCACCCCCGGCGCCCCCGGCATCGGCGACCCCTACTTCCCCCGGCTGGGCAACGGCGGCTTCGACGCCCGCCATTACCGTCTGGACATCGCCTACGCGCCGGACACCGGTCGCCTGGACGGCCGTACGACCCTCACGGCCCGCGCCACCCAGAAGCTCTCCTCCTTCGACCTCGACCTCCAGCAGCTAGAGGTCACCGGTGTCCAGGTCGACGGCAGACCCGCGCGGTTCACGCGCGACGGCGACGAGATCACCGTCACCCCGCGCCACCCGCTCGCCGCGGGACGGGACTTCACCGTCTCCGTGACCTACGGCGGCGTACCGCAGGCCCTCGGCGGGCCGATCGTCTTCGGCTCCGACTACGGGTGGATGAAGACCCCCGACGGCGTCTTCGTCGCCTGCGAACCCAACGCCGCCTCCACCTGGTTCCCGTCCAGCGACCACCCCGCCGACAAGGCCACCTACGACATCCGGATCAAGGCTCCCCGGGGCCTGACCGGCGTCTCCAACGGCCGGCTGGTGTCGACGTACGACAAGGGCGGCTCGACGTACACCCACTGGCGGGAGTCGAAGCCGATGGCGACCTACCTCGCCACCGCCACCATCGGGAAGTTCGACGTGCGCACCGGGCGCACCCCCGGCGGCACCCCCATCTACGTCGCGATCGACCCCGTGCTCAAGAACAGCAACAACGTCGACGTGTACGCCGTCACGGCCGCCGCCACCGACTACTGGTCGCAGGTCTTCGGGCCGTACCCCTTCGAGGAGACCGGCGCGATCGTCGACGACATGCCGGAGGCGGGGTTCTCGCTGGAGGTGCAGAGCAAGCCCGCCTACTCGGCCGTGCGCAACGAGTCGACCATCGTGCACGAACTGGCCCACCAGTGGTTCGGCGACTCGGTGAGCGTGGCCCAGTGGAAGGACATCTGGCTCAACGAGGGCTTCGCCACCTACGCCCAGTGGCTGTGGGCCGAGCACCAGGGCACCCGCAGCGCCCACGACTCCTTCCTGGCCGGCTACGACTCCCGTCCCGCCGACTCCGCCTTCTGGCAGATCAAGGTCGCCGACCCGCAGCGGGACACGATGTTCGCCTCCGCCGTCTACCAGCGCGGCGCGATGACGCTCCAGGTGCTGCGCGAGCGGATCGGTGACACGGCCTTCTTCAAGCTGCTGCCGGCCTGGACGAGGCTCCACCGGTACGGCAACGCGGACACCGCCGACTTCATCCGCCTCGCCGAGCGCGTCAGCGGGCAGCAACTCGACGATCTCTTCGACACCTGGCTGTTCACCACAGGGAAACCCGCCCTGTGAGCCTGGCTTTGTAAGGTTCACGCACTCCGACAGGTGAGAATGTCAGGGTGCAGCTCCAGCAACTCTTCAGTCCCTCCGTCCAGCACACGCTCGATGTGATCGGCATCTTCGTGTTCGCGATCTCCGGCGCCCTGCTGGCCGTACGGAAGAACTTCGACGTGTTCGGCATCGCCGTCCTCGCCGAGGTCACCGCGCTGGGCGGCGGGCTGTTCCGCGACCTGGTGATCGGGGCCGTACCCCCGGCCGCCTTCACGGACCTGGGGTACTTCGTCACCCCGCTGCTCGCCACGCTCGTCGTCTTCTTCCTGCATCCGCACGTGGAGCGCATCCAGGCGGCGGTGCTCGTCTTCGACGCGGCCGGCCTCGGCCTGTTCTGTGTCAGCGGTACGACCAAGGCGTACAGCTACGGCCTCGGCCTGACCGCGTCGGCGACGCTGGGCCTCGCCACCGCCGTGGGCGGCGGCGTCCTGCGGGACGTGCTGGCCAACGAGGTGCCCTCGCTGCTGCGCTGGGACCGCGACCTGTACGCGGTCCCGGCGATGGTCGGCGCCACGATGGTCGTCCTGTGCATCCGCTACGACGTGCTGACCCCGTTCACCAGCGGGCTCGCGGTGATCACGGCCTTCGTGCTGCGCCTGCTCGCGATGCGGTTCCACTGGCGAGCGCCGCGCGCGTGGAACCGCCGGTCGACGGTGACCGAGGAGTAGTCCCGGGAGCGGCCCCGGCGACGGAGGTGTCCCGCCCCTTGGCGTGGCTCTGGCCCATCTGGAGGGTCAGCCAGCGGAAGACGGTGTCGACCTGCGGGCGCCACAGCGCCATCGTGTGACCGCCCGCGCTGCGCGGCAGGAACACCACCCGTACGGTGGTCGGCGCCTTGGCGACGGCCTCCAGGGCCATGCCCGCCTGGTAGCCGTCGCCGGACTCGCCGGAGAGGTACAGCGCGATCCGGGGCGGCACGGCCGCCTGCCTGAGCAGCAGATAGGGGTTGTTCGCGGCGCGCAGGGCGGGGGTCTGGGCGGCGAGGGAGTCGCGTTCGCCGATCGGGTCGTTGTAGCCGGACATGCTCACCGCGGCCCGGTACCGGTCGGGGTGGGCCACGGCGAGCTTCACCGCGCAGTGCGCGCCCGCCGAGTACCCGGCCACCGCCCAGCCGCGGGGGGCCGGCTGGGCCCGGAAGTTGTCCATGACCATCTTCGGGACGTCGACGCTGAGCCAGGTGTCGGCGTTGACCTGCCCCGGGATGTTGGCGCAGCCCGTGTCCACGCCGGCCAGCAGGTTGGTGCGCGGGGCGACCAGGATGAACGGCGCCACCCGGCCGCTCCTCATCAGGGGCAGCAGCTGCTCGTGCGCCCTGAGCGCCCCGAACCACGCCTTCGCGGAACCGGGGTAGCCCGGCAGCAGCTCCACCACCGGGAACCTCCTGTTCCGGTAGGCCGGTTCGTCGTACTGCGGCGGCAGCCAGACGTAGACCTCGGCGTTCACTCCGGAGACCCGGCCCCTGAGCTGGGTGACGCGGACTCCGCCGGCCGCGCGCATACCGGGCCCGTCGGCGGCCGTGAAGGTCTGCCTGACCTTCGGCAGCCGGGTCACCGTGATGCCGCCGGTGCCGTCCTTGCCGAGGTCGGCGGCCTGCTGGACGTGGTCGCCGGTGCCGAGCAGGTCGGCCCAGTTGTCGTAGAGGTTGTTCTGGTTGTTGACCAGTACGAAGACCAGGGTGACGGCCGTGCCCTGGGCGAACAGCAGCATGAGGACCCGGGCCGTGGTCCGCAGCGGCTTGGGCCCGCGCATCCGCGACCACAGGACGAGCGGCAGTATGAGGGCGACGACCGACAGCAGGACGGTCGTGCAGAGGAACGGGGTCCCGGTGAGGCTCATGTCCCCATAGAGGGTGATCCGCGGCCGGGGGTTGTGGACGGGTCCGGACACTTACCGAGAAATTGCCGGAACCTCACCCTGGCGCGGGAGCGGATCATCCGTTGATCACCTCGCACCACAGCAAGAAAGCTACCGCTTAGTAGTTTTCTGCTGTACCGTTCAGCCATGCCAGAAGCAGCTTCCGCCCCCTCCCCATCGCGGGCCCTGATCGGCGACAGCGAGTTCGACCGCGACACCGCGGTCACCCGGCGCGAGCCCGGCGTCTACGACATCGACCTCTCGGCCGGCTGGACCATCATCAGCGCCGTCAACGGCGGCTACCTGCTGGCCGTGCTCGGCCGGGCCCTCGCGGACACCCTGCCGCACCCGGACCCCTTCTCCGTCACCGCGCACTACCTGACCGCCTCCCGCCCCGGCCCGGCGGTCGTCCGCACCGAGACCGTCCGCACCGGCCGCACCCTCTCCACCGGGCAGGCCTCGCTCTTCCAGTACGACGACGAGGGCAACGAGGTCGAACGCATCCGCGTCCTCGCCTCCTACGGCGACCTCGCCACCCTCCCCGACGACGTCCGTACGACCGCCACCCCGCCCGCGATGCCTCCGCTGGAGCAGTGCTTCGGGTCCGAGGACGGGCCCGCCCCGGTCGAGGGCAGCTCCGCCATCGCCGACCGGCTGATGCTCAAGCTCGACCCCGCCACCCTCGGCTGGGCGCTCGGCGCGCCCTCCGGCAAGGGCGAGATGCGGGCCTGGTTCGGTCTCGCCGACGGCCGGGACGCCGACCCGCTCTCGCTGCTCCTCGCCGTGGACGCCCTCCCGCCCACCGCCTTCGAACTGGGCCTCAAGGGCTGGGTGCCGACCGTGGAACTCACCGTCCACGTCCGCCACCGCCCGGCCCCCGGCCCGCTGCGGGTGTCCATCACCACCCGCAACCTGGCCGGCGGCTTCCTGGAGGAGGACGCCGAGGTGTGGGACAGCGCGGACCGCCTGGTCGCCCAGTCCCGTCAGCTGGCCCGGGTCAGGCTCGGCTGAGCGGCTCGCGCCCCAGCCAGGCCGCCAGTTGCTCGTAGGGGCCGGCTTCCACCGGCTCCTCGCGGCGGGCCTCGAAGGGCGTCTCCGCACCGCGCGGACGGGTGTCCGGCAGCACCGCGCGAGCCGTCGTGAGCGCGAACCCGGCCAGCTCCGCGTCGAGTTCACTCGTGGCGCCGATCGCCTCGGCCAGGTCCCAGGTGTGCGTGACGATCTCCATGACGTAACCGGAGAGCGCCGCGTGGCCGGGGACCTCGCCCCAGGGCACCCGCACCGGGCTCACCATCCGCTCGTCGCTCTCCCAGGCCTTGAGGACACGGACCCGCACCTCGTCGTAGGCCGCGGCCCAGCCGTCGTCCCCGACGCCGTCCGCGGACGGGTGCACGGCGAGCCCGTCACCGCCCTCGCCCACCACCGCGATCCGCCGGGTGCCGCCGACGACGTGGCTCAGCAGATCGCGGACGTCGAACTCGCTGCAGGGCGTCGGCCGGTTCAGGTCTTCGGGGCGCACGGTCTTGATCAGGGCGGCCGCCTGCTCGGTGGCGCGGACGTACACGGGTCGCGGGTCGATGAAGCCGGTGCTGGTCATGGTGTGCCTCTCCTCGGTCGGTGAGGCGAGGATGCCCGGATAACCTGACAACGGGCGTCAGCATTTGCGCGGCACTTCGCGGCGGCGGGATCCTGGCGCGGTGAAGTCCGACCGGCTGCTCTCGATCCTGCTGCTCCTGCAGACCCGGGGCCGCGTCCCCGCGCCCGAACTCGCCGACCGGCTGGAGGTGTCGGTCCGCACCATCTACCGGGACGTCGAGTCGCTGTCCGCCGCCGGTGTCCCCGTGTACGCCGAGCGCGGCCGGCACGGCGGCATCGAACTCCTCCCCGGCTTCCGCACCGACGTCACGGGGCTGACCGCCGACGAGTCCCGCGCCCTGTTCATCCTGGCCGCGCAGGGCGCCCATGCCGCGCTCGGTCTCGACGCGGCCCTCGGCTCGGCCCTGCGCAAGGTGATGGCCGCGCTGCCGGCGCCGCACCGGCCCGCCGCCGAGGTCACCAGCCGCCGCGTCCTGGTCGACGCCACCCGCTGGAAGAGCGGCCCGCGGCAGGCGGCCGACCTGGACGTGCTCCAGGACGCCGTGTTCTCCGACCGGCGCCTGAGGCTGCGCTACCGGCACAGCGGGGAGCGGGAACCGCGGACGTACACCGTGGACCCCTACGGCCTCGTCGCCAAGGCCGGGGTCTGGTACCTGGTCGCCGACCGGCGCGGCCGGCCCCGGCTGTTCCGCGCCGACCGCGTGCGCGCGGCCCGGCTGCTGGACGAGCCCGTACGACGCCGGCCCGGGGTGGAACTCGCCGACGCCTGGGAGCTGTTGCGCCGGCAGGTGGAGGAGCGGGAGAACGAGATCGAGGTCACCGTGCGGGTACGGCGTGAACTGCTCGACATGTTCCAGCGCATGGCCGCCGCACAGCTGACGGCTCCGCCCGAGGACGACGGCACGAGCGAGTGGGTCACCGCACGGCTGGCCTACCCGGTGCTGCGCGCCGTACGCCAACTCCTTGCGTTCTCCGACCGGGTGGAGATCCTGGACCCGCCCGAGGCCCGCGCGGAACTGCTGGCCGGGGCCCGCTCCGTCACGGCCCTGTACCAGCAGGGCTGAGCGGGAGCCCGTCCGTACCGGGACGGCTCAATCCAGCCAGTGGCCGCGGCCGATGCTGATGAGCCGGAGCTGGCGGGTGGCGAGTCGCGTCACCCGCTCCCGCTCGGGCGCCGGGGCCTCCAGCGCCTCCAGGAACAGGGAGGCGGTGATGAGCATCTGGTCGACGTAGAGGTGCGCGAGCATCAGCAGGTCGTCGTCGCTCCAGCCCGCCGCCTCCGGGTCCTTGGCCAGCTCGGCCTTCACCTCCTCGGCGAACCGGTGCAGTTGGGCCCGGATGGCCTCGCGCACCGGCTGGACTCCGCCATGTCGCTCCCGGGCGATGAAACGGACATGTGCGGGGTACGCGTCTACGTGACGGGCGATCAACTCGATGGCACGCGTGATGCGTTCCTCGCTGTCGCCCGTGGTGGACACCGTCGTCCGCACCATCGGATGCAGGCTGCCCAGTGCCTCGTCGACCAGGGCCACACCCAGGTCGGCGGTCGAGCGGAAGTGCCGGTAGAAGGCCGTCGGGGCGACACCGACGGCCCGGGTGACCTCGCGCAGGCCCAGGCTGCTCAGGCTCTGCTCCTCCAGCAGCGCGAGCGCCGCGTCGAGGAACGCCTGCCGGGTCTTCTGCTTCTGGGCCTGCCGGATGCCGAGGGTGTGACTCATGTCATCCAGTTAACAACTGTTCTCCGGAATTGAAAAGCCGTCGGGAGCGCTAGACTCGGAGTCAGTGAACAACTGTTACTACAACTGTTCACCCAAACTTCACACCGGCTGAACACGAGGCATATCGGAGGGGGGATCTGATCCCATGCTGTTCCTCGTCGCCGCACTCATGCTGCTCGGCGTCGTGCTGGGCACCGTCGCTCACGCACCGCTGACCGTCACCGCCGTCCTGGCCGCCGTCATCGCGGTCTGGCTCGGCGTCTTCGCGATCCGCGAGCGCCACGGGCGCCGCCGCCACACCTCGGCCAACTGACCGCGCAATCCTGGCCAGCCGCCCCCGGAAAGGACTTCAGGAGCTGAGCATCATGCACCTCACCGCACCGGCCACCGGCCGCACCCGCACCGACACCCGCCCGCGCCCCCGCGACGCCGACGGCATGGCCGTCGCGTCCTTCATCCTCGGCCTCCTCGGCCTGCTCGTCCTCAACCTCTTCCTCGGCCCGATCGCCATCGTCCTGGCCGCGGTCGCCCTCTGGCGCGGCACGACCCGCCGGGGACGCGCCTACCTCGGCCTGACCCTGGGCCTCGCCGACCTGGCCGTCCTGGTGATCGCGATGGAACTCTCGGGCACGGTGTCCTGGAGCCTGTGACCACCGCGGCAACGCGGCCGAGCCCCTGACCGCACCCACACGGCCACCGCGCCGCTCCGGCCGCGCCGCCGCATCGCGACACCCGCACGGCCGCTGTCCCGCCGGACCGACTGCGCCGCGGCCCCGCCGTACCCGCACGGCCGCTGTCCTGCCCACGCGCCGGCCGGCCGCACCGCCGCACCCGCCGTGGGCAATCGTTCCGCAGGGCGGAACGGGTGGGCACGGCCCGCAGCGCCATGTGTTGCCGCCACCGAGTCCAGGCGTGGCCGACGCGAGGCGCCCGCAGCGCCGGGTGTGCCGCGACCAAGTCCGGGCGCGGCCGACGCGAGGCGCCGAAGTCAACGGCACCGGCACCCACTCGCTGCCGAGGCCCACCGCAGGGGCGCCGTAGAATCGCCTCACCATGGCTTACCTCGACCACGCCGCGACCACCCCGATGCTCCCGGAAGCGGCGGAGGCGTTCACCGCCCAGCTGAGCATCACGGGCAACGCCTCCTCCCTCCACGCATCCGGCCGCCAGGCACGCCGTACGGTCGAGGAATCCCGCGAAACCCTCGCGGAAGCCCTCGGCGCCCGCCCCAGCGAGGTCGTCTTCACCTCCGGCGGCACCGAGGCCGACAACCTCGCCGTCAAGGGCCTGTACTGGTCCCGCCGAGGCGCCGACCCGGCCCGCACCCGCATCCTGGCCAGCCCAGTCGAGCACCACGCCGTACTGGACGCCGTGCACTGGCTCGGCGAGCACGAGGGCGCCACCGTCGAGTACCTCCCCGTCGACTCCCACGGCCGCGTCCACCCCGAGGCGCTGCGCGAGGCCATCGCCCGCGACCCCGCCGATGTCGCCCTGGCCACCGTGATGTGGGCCAACAACGAGATCGGCACGGTCATGCCGATCCGCGAACTGGCCGACGTCACCGCCGAGTTCGGCATCCCGCTGCACGCGGACGCGGTCCAGGCCTTCGGTCAGGTCCCGGTCGACTTCGAGACCTCGGGCCTGGCCGCCATGACCGTCTCCGGGCACAAGATCGGCGGCCCTTACGGCATCGGTGCACTGATCCTCGGCCGCGAGCACAGCCCCGTACCCGTCCTGCATGGCGGCGGCCAGGAGCGGCACGTGCGTTCCGGCACGCTGGACGTCCCGGCCATCGCCTCCTTCGCCGTCGCCGGCCGGCTCGCCGCCGAACAGCGCGAGTGGTTCGCACGCGAGATCGGCGCCCTGCGCGATCAGCTGATCGACGCCGTGCGCCGCGCCGTACCGGACGCGATCCTCGGCGGTGATCCGGCGCCCGAGGGCCGGCTCCCGGCCAACGCCCACTTCACGTTCCCCGGCTGCGAGGGCGACTCCCTGCTGCTCCTGCTGGACGCCCAGGGCATCGAGTGCTCCACCGGCTCCGCCTGCACCGCGGGCGTCGCCCAGCCCAGCCATGTCCTCCTCGCCACCGGCACCGACCCGGACCTGGCCCGCGGCACCCTGCGCTTCTCCCTCGGCCACACCTCCACGGAGGCGGACGTCGAGGCCGTGGCCAAGGCGATCGGCCCGGCGGTGGAACGCGCCCGCGCGGCCGGGCTCACGTAGCCGCGCGGGGGGACGCGGACGCCCCGGCCCTCTCCCGCTCGGCCCGGACCAGGCGTATGTACCGGTCCCAGTCCCAGAACCGCCCCGGATCGGTGTGGTCCGTCCCCGGCACCTCCACGTGCCCGATGATGTGCTCGCGGTCCACGGGCATGCCGTACCGCTCGCAGATCGCCGCCGTCAGCCGCGCCGAGGCCGCGTACATCTCGTCCGTGAAGGACGAGGCGTCCTCCACGAAGCCCTCGTGCTCTATCCCGACGCTGCGTTCGTTGTACTCCCGGTTGCCCGCGTGGAAGGCCACGTCCAGCTCCCGGACCAGCTGGGTGACCCGCCCGTCCTTGCGCACGATGTAGTGCGCCGCCGCCCCGTGCCCCGGGTCCCGGAAGACCTTCACCGCGGACGCGTAGCCACCCTGGGTGACATGGACGACCACCCGGTCCACCCGGTAGTCGGACGGCCGGTCCGCGAGCCGGTAGTTCGCCGCGGAGGCCCCCACCCAGCGCGCGCCCCGGAAGTCCACCGCGCCCGCCACCCGCGGCTTGTCCACCCCGGGCATCCGCCACCACAGCCGGGACAGCTCCTGACGGGCCAGCACGGCCGTGCCCACGGCCGCCGCGGCCCCGCCGACCAGCAGGGCCCGCCGCCCCAGCCGCCGGTCCGTGTCGTCCTTCGTCGCGCCCATGCCCGCCCCCGTCGCCGCCGGTGTCACCGGCCCCGTCGTCACCCTCTGCGATCGTCAACGGATACCAGGCCGACGCGGTTCCCGCGCCCCGTACCCTGGAAGGGCTATGACTGACACCCCGCAGCGCACCCGCCCCCTCCGCGTCCTCGCCGCCATGTCCGGCGGAGTCGACTCCGCCGTCGCCGCCGCGCGCGCCGCGGAAGCAGGCCACGACGTCACCGGCGTCCACCTCGCGCTCTCCGCGAACCCGCAGTCGTTCCGCACCGGCGCGCGGGGCTGTTGCACCATCGAGGACTCGCGCGACGCCCGCCGCGCGGCCGACGTCATCGGCATCCCGTTCTACGTCTGGGACCTCGCCGACCGCTTCCGCGAGGACGTCGTCGAGGACTTCATCGCCGAGTACGAGGCCGGCCGCACCCCGAACCCGTGCCTGCGCTGCAACGAGAAGATCAAGTTCGCCGCCCTGCTGGACAAGGCGCTGGCCCTCGGCTTCGACGCCGTCTGCACCGGCCACTACGCCAAGGTGATCGTGAACCCGGACGGCTCCCGCGAGCTGCACCGCGCCTCCGACATGGCGAAGGACCAGTCGTACGTCCTCGGTGTGCTGGACGAGAGGCAGCTCGCGCACGCGATGTTCCCGCTCGGCGACACGGTCACCACCAAGGAGGAGATCCGCGCGGAGGCCGAGCGCCGGGGCCTGGCCGTGGCCAAGAAGCCCGACTCGCACGACATCTGCTTCATCGCCGACGGCGACACCCAGGGCTTCCTGGCCAAGCGGCTCGGCAAGGCCGAGGGCGACATCGTGGACGAGTCCGGCGCCAAGCTGGGCACGCACGAAGGGGCGTACGGCTTCACCATCGGCCAGCGCAAGGGCCTGCGGATCGGCACCCCGGCCCCGGACGGCAAGCCGCGCTACGTCCTGGACATCTCCCCGGTCACCAACACGGTCACCGTCGGCCCGGCCGACGCCCTGGACGTCACCGCCCTCACCGCGATCAAGCCCCGCTGGTGCGGCACCGCCCCCACCGGCCCCGGCACCTACACCGCCCAGCTGCGCGCCCACGGCGGCGAGACCGAGGTGACCGCCGAGCCGGTCGACGGCGAACTGCGCGTGACGTTCACCGAGCCGGTCCGCGGCGTCGCCCCCGGCCAGGCGATCGTCCTGTACGACGGCACGCGCGTGGTGGGCTCGGCGACGATCGCGTCGACCACGCGCGCGACGGCAGCGGCGGTCTGAACCGGCCCCCGTCCCGCGCGGAGCGGCCCTAGGTGTGCTGTCCCGCGAGGAACTCCGCCAGCACCGGCCCCAGCACATCCGGTTCCACCGCGTGGGTCTGCCCCTCCAGGACCCGGTACGTGCCCTGGGGCACCGTCTCGGCGATCTCCCGGGACGCCGCGCGCAGCCACTCCGGGCTCGCACCGCCCGCGACCGCGAGCACGGGCACGCCGATCGCGGCGAGCCGGTCCCGGGGGAGCAGGCCGTCGCCCATGACCGCGTCGTCGTGGGCGAGGCTGGGCGCGACGGCCTCCATGCCGGCCCACATCGGCGACTCCCGGGCACGCTGGATCATCTCCTCGCCGAGGCCCGTCAGACGCAGGAACAGCTCCACCGCGTCCCCGCGCCGGCCCTCGCCGAGCGCCTTGCCCAGTTGCTCCTTGTAGGTGGCCTCACGCGCGGCACCGCCCGCCAGGTGGTCGGCGTAGGGCACCTCGTAGACCGCCGCGCGGGCGACGGGCAGCCCGCTCGCCGCCGCGCGCAGGACCAGCGCGCCGCCCGAGGAGGCCCCGAAGAGCGCGGCCTCCCCGCCCACCGCGTCGATGAGCGCGGCCAGGTCCTCGATCTCGCGGTCGACCTCGTACGGCGCCGTGTCGCCGCTCGCGCCGCGGCCCCGGCGGTCGTAGACGACGGCCGTGCAGCGGTCCGCGAGGCGCTGGGCCAGGGGCGCCACGGTGCCGCCGGTGGACATCGCGCCGCTCACCAGGATCACCGTGGGCCCCTGGCCGATCACTCCGTACGCGAGGGGGGTGCCGTCGCGGGAAGTCGTCTTCTTGTCCATGGCCGTGCAGACTGCCGCACGGCGCGGCAGTCATCGGTCACGACACGGCGATGCCGGGGGTGGTCATGCGACCTCGGTGTCGTAGAAGCAGTAGTGGTCCTTGATCTCCGTCACCCCGTCCTCGGGGTCCGGATACGCCCAGACGAGGTCCGGCGCGTCCGGCAGCGACCAGTAGGACGCCGTGCCCTTGAAGGGGCACACGGTGTGCGTGTCGGACGGCGTCAGCAGATCGAGGCGGACGTCCTCGGCGGGGATGTAGTACCTGACCGGGCAGCCCGTCTCGCGCAGCTCCAGGGGCCGGTCGGACTCCGCGAGCACCTGGTCGCCGTGCACGACGCGCACGTGCCGCTCGCTCTTCTGGATCGTGATCGTGTGTCCTTCGCTCATACCCGTTCAGCGCCGGGACGGGCCGCGCTTCTTCCCGCCCGGCGCGGGGACCGTACGGTAGAGGCCATGAACATCTGCGTCTTCCTGTCCGCCGCCGACCTCGACGAGCGTTACACGCGTCCCGCGCGCGAGTTCGCGGAACTGCTCGGCAAGGCCGGCCACACGCTCGTCTGGGGCGGTTCCGACGTCGGTCTGATGAAGGTGGTCGCCGACGGCGTGCAGGAGGCGGGCGGCAGGCTGCTGGGCGTCTCCGTGGAGTTCCTGGCGAACAAGGCGCGGCCCGGCGCCGACGAGATGATCATCGCGGCCGACCTCGCCGAACGCAAGAAGCTGCTGCTGGAGAAGGCCGACGCCGTGGTGATCATGGTGGGCGGCACCGGCACGCTGGACGAGGCCACCGAGATCCTGGAGCTGAAGAAGCACGGCCGCACCGAGAAGCCGGTCGTGCTGCTGAACACGGCGGGCTTCTACGACGGCCTGCGCGAGCAGTTCCGCCGCATGGAGGCCGAGGGCTTCCTGCCCCGCCCGCTGGCCGAGCTGGTCTTCTTCGCCGACGAGCCGGTCGCGGCCCTCGCCCACCTGGAGGCCGCGACATGAGCGGCTGCCGCCGAGGGGCTCGGCGCCCACTGATGCGAGCATGGCACGCATGGCTACTCATGTGATCACCGGGGCGGGTTCCGGCATCGGCGCGGCCGTGGCCCGCCGGCTGCACGCGCGCGGGGACGAGATCGTGCTCCACGCGCGCGACGCGGGCCGCGCGAAGGAACTGGCGGCCGGGTTCCCCGGCGCGCGCACCCTCGTCGGCGACCTGGCGGACCCGGACAAGCTGTCCTGGGCGTTCTCCCACCAGACGCTCCCGGACCGGGTCGACTCCCTGCTGCACATCGCCGGAGTCGTCGACCTCGGGGAGGTCGGCGACCTCACCCCGAAGTCCTGGCGCCACCAGCTCAACGTCAACCTGATCGCCCCGGCCGAGCTGACCCGGCACTTCCTGCCGCAGCTGCGGGCGGCCCGCGGCCATGTGATCTTCGTCAACTCCGGCGCCGGCCTCTCCGCCAGTGCCGGGTGGTCCGCGTACGCCGCCTCCAAGCACGGTCTGAAGGCCCTCGCCGACTCCCTGCGCCAGGAGGAGCACGCGAACGGCGTCCGCGTCACCTCGGTCTACCCGGGCCGCACCGCGAGCCCCATGCAGGCCAAGGTGCACCAGCAGGAGGGCAAGGAGTACGACCCGTCGAAGTGGATCGACCCCGAGTCGGTCGCCACGACGATCCTGACCGCCCTGGACCTCCCGAGGGACGCGGAGATCAACGACCTGACGGTACGTCCGGGGCGCTGACCCCGTCCGGAGGGTTCCGTAGGCTTCCCTGGTGAGCGAAAACAGCCAGTTCAGGTTCCCGGGGGCCACGGGCGTCGGTTCCCTGCCCGGCGGGGACGCGCAGGAAGCCGCCAAGACCGCCACCGGGTCCTTCGAGGACTTCCCGTTCCTCCCGGAGCTGCCCGCGCGCGGGCCCGGCGCCGACATGATCGGCCGGACCGCCGGGATGCTGGTCGAGCTGTACGCGCGCGTGGAGCCCAGCGGATGGCGGATCGGGGACCGGCCGGGCCGGGACACCAAGCGGGCCAGGTCCTGGCTGGGCGAGGACCTGGACGCCCTGGAGGAGTACACCCAGGGCTACGAGGGCGACCTGAAGGTGCAGGCCGTCGGGCCGTGGACGCTGGCCGCCGCCCTGGAGCTGAAGAACGGCGAGGCCGCCCTGTCGGACGCCGGCGCCTGCCGGGACCTCGCCGCCTCGCTCGCCGAGGGGCTGCGGCTGCACCTCGCCGAGGTGCGACGCCGCGTCCCGGGCGCCCGGATCGTCCTCCAGCTCGACGAGCCCTCCCTCACGGCCGTCCTGCGCGGACAGGTCCGTACGGCGAGCGGCTACCGCACCCACCGGGCCGTGGACCGGCAGATCGTGGAGGCCACGCTCCGGGACGTCGTCGGCGCGCACGCCGGCGGGCCGGTGGTGGTGCACTCCTGCGCCCCGGACGTGCCGTTCGCCCTGCTGCGGCGGGCCGGCGCGGCGGCCGTCTCCTTCGACTTCGCGCTCCTCACCGAGCGTGACGACGAGGCGGTCGGCGAGGCCGTGGAGGGCGGTACGCGGCTGTTCACCGGTGTCGTGCCGGGCACGGACGGCCCGTTGTCAGACCCTGCGGGTAGCGTCATGGGTGTCAGGACGTTGTGGCGCAGGCTGGGGCTGCACCCGGGGCTGCTCACGGAGGCGGTCACGGTGACCCCGGCGTGCGGGCTGGCGGGCGCTTCCCCCGCGTACGCGCGCCAGGCGCTCGCCCACTGCGTCCGGGCGGCGAGATCCCTCGCGGACAACCCTGAGTAACGGGAGGACAACACGGTGGCCGGCGACAAGCAGGCGGAGACGACGGCGGTGCCCGCCGAGGCCCGCGACAAGCACGCGCAGCTGGCGGAGCAGGTCGAGGAGCACCGCTTCCGGTACTACGTGAAGGACGCTCCCGTCATCAGCGACGCGGAGTTCGACCAGCTCCTCAAGTCCCTGGAGGCCCTGGAGGAGCGGTATCCGGAGCTGCGCACCCCGGACTCGCCCACCCAGAAGGTCGCGGGGTCGTACGAGACGGAGTTCAGGGCGGTCGAGCACCGCGAGCGGATGCTCTCGCTCGACAACACGTTCAACGACGACGAGCTGGCCGCCTGGGCCGACCGCATCGCCAGGGAGCTGGGCGACCAGACGTACCACTTCCTGTGCGAGCTGAAGGTGGACGGCCTCGCGGTCAACCTCACCTACGAGAAGGGCCGCCTCACCCGCGCGGCCACCCGCGGTGACGGCCGTACCGGCGAGGACATCACGCCGAACGTCCGGACGATCGCCGAGATCCCGGACCGCCTGGGGGGCGACAAGGTTCCCGACCTGGTGGAGATCCGCGGCGAGGTCTACTTCCCGATGGAGAAGTTCCTCGAACTGAACGAACGCCTGGTCGCGGCCGGCGACAAGCCCTTCGCCAACCCCCGCAACGCCGCCGCCGGTTCGCTGCGCCAGAAGGACCCGCGGGTCACCGCCACCCGCCCGCTGCACATGGTCGTCCACGGCATCGGTGCCCTGGAGGGCTTCACGGGCATGACCCGGCTCTCGCAGGCGTACGAGCTGCTGAAGAGCTGGGGCCTGCCCACCTCCCCGCACAACCGCGTGGTCGACGACCTCGCCGGGGTAAGGGAGTTCATCGCGTACTACGGCGAGAACCGCCACTCCGTCGAGCACGAGATCGACGGTGTCGTGGTCAAGCTGGACGAGATCCGCCTCCAGGGCCGGCTCGGCTCCACCGCGCGGGCGCCCCGCTGGGCGATCGCCTACAAGTACGCGCCGGAGGAGGTCAACACCAAGCTCGTCGACATCAAGGTGGGCGTCGGCCGCACGGGCCGGGTCACGCCGTACGCGCAGGTCGAGCCGGTCACGGTCGCGGGCAGCGAGGTGGAGTTCGCCACCCTGCACAACCAGGAGGTCGTCAAGGCCAAGGGCGTGCTCATCGGCGACACCGTGGTCCTGCGCAAGGCCGGTGACGTCATCCCGGAGATCCTCGGTCCGGTGGTCGACCTGCGGGACGGCAGCGAGCGGGAGTTCGTGATGCCGGGCGAGTGCCCCGAGTGCGGGACGCCGCTGCGGCCCATGAAGGAGGGCGACATCGACCTCCGCTGCCCCAACGGCCGTACCTGCCCGGCCCAGTTGAGGGAGCGTGTTTCCTACCTCGCCGGCCGGGAGTGCCTGGACATCGAGCACTTCGGCGCGGTGGCCGCCGCCGCGCTCACCCGCCCGCTGGAGCCGGCCGACCCGCCGCTGGTGGACGAGGGCGACCTGTTCGACCTGACGGTGGAGAAGCTGCTGCCCATCAAGGCCTACGTCCTCGACCCGGACAGCGGTCTGCCCAAGCGCGACCCGAAGACCGGCGAGGAGAAGGTCGTCACGGTCTTCGCCAACCAGAAGGGCGAGCCGAAGAAGAACACCCTCGCCCTGCTGGCGAACATCGAGGCGGCCAAGTCCCGTCCGCTCGCCCGCTTCCTGAACGGGCTGTCGATCCGGCACGTGGGACCGGTGGCCGCGCAGGCCCTCGCGCGCGAGTTCCGGTCCATCGACCGCATCGAACAGGCGACCGAGGAGGAGCTGGCGGCCACCGACGGCGTCGGCCCCATCATCGCCGCCGCGCTCAAGGAGTGGTTCGCCGAGGACTGGCACCGCGAGATCGTCCGCAAGTGGAAGGCCGCGGGCGTCCCCCTGGAGGACCAGTCGTCCGGCGAGGAGGAGGGGCCGCGTCCGCTGGAGGGGCTCACGGTCGTCGTCACCGGCACGCTGGAGAACTTCACCCGGGACGGCGCCAAGGAGGCGTTGCAGCGCCAGGGCGCGAAGGTGACCGGTTCGGTGTCGAAGAAGACCTCGTTCGTCGTTGTGGGTGACAACCCCGGATCGAAGTACGACAAGGCCATGCAACTGAAGGTTCCCGTGCTGAACGAGGACGGTTTCGGCGTCCTGTTGGAACAGGGCCCCGAAGCGGCGGCCGAAGTCGCGCTTCCGACCGGGGAGTAGCGGTTGAAGGCCACCCGATCGGCGCATATCAGATGCATACGGGTGGCCCGGGCGCATTCGGGCAACCGTCGGAGACCGCTGCCCGTGGAAGCCTTCCGCGGCCTACTGTTGAGGTGTGCGCCTGCCGTGCCCAGCTACGGCTGGGGCATCTCCGTGCTCTCCAGAGGCACGGAGAGGGTTTCTTCGACGCGGAGCTGCTGATGGTTGTCGGGCATCGGGCCGCGTGGCGTGGGCACCGCCGGCTGTGAGAGGGACGGGAATGGAACCGACCGAGAGCGCCGCCCCGGACTCATGGCTGCGCCTGCGCCGCCGCGCGGGCGCGTGGCGGGGGAACCGGTGGACCGGACGGGCCGACGCGCGCACGGCGGTGCAGCCGCGCCCGGCCGGACCGGGTACCGCCACCGACGCCCGCAGGCCCCTGCCCGCCGTCGCGCCCGCCCCCGGGCTGGCCGGCGCCGACACCGAACGGCACCTGTCCTGGCCCGCGCTGCCCGCGGCCGCCGTGGCCGCCGCCGGGTTCGTCCTGGGCGCCGGCTTCTACCGCGCCTACACCGGGCGCCACGCCCTCTTCCCCGGCGGCACGGTCGGCTGGTCACTGGCCCTGCTCACCGGCGTCATCGTCGGCCACCTCGTGATGCTGGGCCGCGCCCGCTGGTGGGGCGGCACCGGATCGGGCGCAGCCCTCACCCTCGCCGTCCTGCTGCTGTACGGCTGGGTGCCCGCCGGCCTGGTCAGCCTCACCGTCGTCGTCCTGGTCGGCATCGCCCGCCGCAACCGCTGGCGGCAAGGGGTGCTGCACGGCGCGGTGGACATCCTCGGCATCGGCGTCGGCGCCCTGCTCCTCGGTGCGTTCGGCCGCGTCCCGAGCGTCGAGGAGCCCTGGCGGCCCGGCACCTGGAGCGTCGCCACGGCACCCGAGATCGTGCTGGTCGCGGTCGCCTACCTCGCCGTCAGCCGCGGCCTGTTGTGGTACCTGCACGCCCCGCGCGGTGGCGGGGTGCCCACCGTCGCCCGCACCGCCCTGGTCCGGCAGGGCCTGGTCGCCGTCGCCCTGCTCGGCATCGCGCCGCTGCTGTGCGTCGTCGCCGATGCCCAGCCGATCCTCCTCCCGCTGTTCGCCATCCCGCTCATCGCCCTGGACTCCACGCTGTGGATGGCCCGCGCCCGCGCCGAGGAGCAGTTGCGCGACCCGCTGACCGGGCTGCCCAACCGGCAGTGGCTGCTGGAGCGCATCTGGACCGCCCTGGACGACGCCGACCGCATCGGGGCGCGCTCCGCACTCATGCTGATCGACCTCGATCGGTTCCGGTCGGTGAACGACACCCTCGGTCATCTGGCCGGCGACCGGCTGCTGCTCCAGATCGCCGACCGGCTGCGGCTCGCCCTGCCGCGCGGCGCCGAGGCCGCCCGGCTCGGCGGTGACGAGTTCGCCGTCTTACTGCCCGTAGCCGACTCCACGACGTCGGCCACCCGCGTCGCCCGCGGCCTCGTCTCCGCCCTCAGCTCCCCGCTCGACCTGGACGGGCTCACCCTCGTCCTGGAGGCCAGCGCCGGCGTCGCCGTCTTCCCCGACCACGCGCTCGACGCCGAAGGGCTCCTGCGCCGCGCCGACGTCGCGATGTACCAGGCGAAGAGGGACCGTACGGGCGTCGAGGTGTACGAGTCCAAGCGGGACTCCAACACCCCGGACCGCCTCGGCCTGCTGGGCGACCTGCGCCGGGCACTGGACGCGCACGAGGTGCAGCTCCACTACCAGCCCAAGGTCCGCTTCGACGGACAGGTCGCCGGCCTGGAGGCCCTGGTCCGCTGGGTGCACCCCGAGCGCGGGAAGGTACCGCCGGACGAGTTCATAGCCATAGCCGAGTCCTCGGGGCTGATGCCCCACCTCACCGAGTACGTCCTGGAGACCGCACTCGGCCAGGTCGCCCGGTGGCGCGCACAGGGCCTGCGGGTGCCGGTCGCCGTCAACGTCTCCCCGCGCGACGTCCACACCCCCGGATTCGCCGGATCTGTCGCCGCGCGCCTCGCCCGGCACGGTGTCCCCGCAGGAGCGCTCCAGCTGGAGATCACGGAACACGTCCTGCTGGAGGACCCGCAGCGCGCCGCCGACACCCTCGCCGGGCTCACCGGGCACGGCGTGAAGATGTCCCTCGACGACTTCGGCACCGGGTACTCGTCGCTGGTGCACCTACGGCGGCTCCCGGTCAGCGAGCTGAAGATCGACCGCTCCTTCGTGGCCCGGCTGGCCGTCGACGCCCAGGACGCGGAGATCGTGCGCTGCACGGTGGACCTCGCGCATTCGCTGGGCCTGCTGGTCGTCGCCGAGGGCGTCGAGGACGACGAGACGTGGGAGCGGCTGCGGGACCTGGGATGCGACGCGGTGCAGGGCTGGCTGGTCGCCGCGGCGATGCCGCCCGACGAGACCACGGCCTGGCTGCTGGCCCGGGGCTCCCGTGGCTGGCAGCGGCCGCGCGCCGCGCTGCCCGCGGCGGAGTAGTCCGCGGCCGAGGGGTCCCCGGCCGGCCTAGCTCCCCGCGAAGTGGCCGACGAGCAGCGCCAGGCGCGCCCCGTGCGCGTGCTCCGGCAGCCTGCCGCTCCGCACCAGGGTCACCAGGCCGTGCAGCCCCGCCCAGAACGTCTCCGTCAGCAGTCCGAGGTCATCGTCCTCGGCCGCGATCGGCTCCACCGCGAAGAGCAGTTCGGCGAAGGCCTCCCGCAGTGGTGCCGGCGCCTCCTCCGCGGCGAACGGCAGGGGCACCAGGTGGGTGAACATCGCGTCGTAGAGGGCGGGCCGGCGCCTGCCGAAGGACGTGTACGTCTCCGCCACCGCCGTCAGTGCCTCCCGCGTGCCGCGCGCCGCCGTGCGGGCCCGCCGTAGCTCCGCCGCCAGGTCGGCGCACCCCTGCACCGCGACCGCCGCCATGATCGCGTCCTTGCCCCTGAAGTGGCTGTAGAGAACCGGCTGCTGTGCTCGATCCCGGCGGCCAGCCTGCGCGTGGTCACCGCGTCCCAGCCCTCGGCCTCCGCCGGCTCCCGGGCGGCCGTGACGATCAGCCGTTCGCGTTCGGCTCGTTCGCGCTCCCGGCGCGTCTCGATCGACATGCCTAGATTCTAGCAATGCTAGCCAATCTGTCGATGCTCTGCTAGCTTCGCTCCCACATCTAGCGCCGCTAGCGAACGAAGCGGGAGAACAGCACATGACCGTCACCGCGTACACCCTGGCCGTCCTGCTCGACCTGTTCTGCGTGTTCCTCGGCTACCGGTTCTGGTTCCGGCCCGGCCCCGCGGCGGCCGGCTACGGGGTCCCCGCCGACCCGCACGGCGACGCCCGCGCGTACCTGTCGGTCAAGGGATCCAGGGACGGCGCCTTCGGGCTGGTGGGCCTCGCCCTGCTCGCCTTCGCCGGCGCCCGCGCCGAGGCCTGGTTCATGGTCTGCGTCGCACTGGTCCCGCTCGCCGACACGCTGATAGTCCTGCGCAACGGCGGTGCGAGAGCCGTCGCCTTCGGGATCCACTTCGCCACCGCGGTCGTTGTACTGATCAGTGCCGGACTGCTCTTCGCGGTCTGACCCACACATGGTCCGACCCGCACACGGTCCGACCCGCACACGGTCGACTCACACACAAGGGGGATCCATCATGTCGCTGTTCGTGCCCGAGTTCGATGACACCGTGCTCGTCCGGGACGCCGGGGCCGAGGTCGTCGGCGGTGCGCCCGTCGCCGTCAAGCTGCTGGCCGACAGCAGCGCCAGCGGCGGCGCGCTGTCCACCGTGCGCGTCACGCTCGCCGAGGGCGCCGACGGGGCCCGTCCGCATGTGCACCACAACTCGGCCGAGATGTTCTACCTGCTCGACGGCGAGGCCGAGGTGCTGTCCGGCGACGACGTGGTCACCGCCGGGCGCGGCGACCTGATCATCGTCCCGCCGGACCGGCCCCACGCCTTCGCCGCCGTCCCCGGCAGCACCGCGGACCTGCTCATCGTCATCACCCCGGGCGTCGAGCGCTTCGAGTACTTCCGCCACCTCCAGCGCATCCGTCTCGGCGAGGCCACCCCGGAGAGCCTGCTGGAGGTCCAGGAGCTGTACGACAACCACTTCCTGAGGAGCGACGCCTGGGACGGGCGGCGCCGCTGAGACCGGGGCCGGGGGAAACCGTTTCACGGTCACAGCGCCCCGCCCCCTAGGATTGGGCCCAAACCACACACACTCACCCCAGAGGATCGCTGCATGCCTGGCATCACGCGCGAGGAGGTCGCCCACCTCGCCCGGCTGGCGCGTCTGGAGCTGAAGCCCGAAGAACTCGATCACTTCGCGGGACAGCTGGACGACATCATCGGCGCGGTCGCCCGCGTCAGCGAGGTCGCCGACCAAGACGTACCGCCGACCTCCCACCCGCTGCCGCTGACGAACGTCATGCGGCCGGACGAGGTCCGTCCCTCGCTCACCCCCGAGCAGGCGCTCTCCGGCGCCCCGGCACAGGAGCAGCAGCGTTTCAAGGTGCCGCAGATCCTGGGGGAGGAGTGACCGCCATGACGGACAAGAACAGCATCATCCGGCTCACCGCGGCCGAGACCGCCGCGAAGATCGCCTCCGGCGAGCTCACGGCCGTGGAGGTCACCGAGGCCCACCTCGCCCGGATCGAGGCCGTCGACGAGAAGGTGCACGCCTTCCTCCACGTCGACCGCGAGGGAGCCCTCGCCCAGGCCCGTGCCGTGGACGAGAAGCGGGAGCGCGGCGAGAAGCTCGGCCCGCTGGCCGGCGTCCCGCTCGCGCTCAAGGACATCTTCACCACCGAGGGCGTGCCCACGACCGTCGGCTCGAAGATCCTGGAGGGCTGGATCCCGCCGTACGACGCGACGCTCACCAAGCGGCTCAAGGCCGCCGACGTCGTCATCCTCGGCAAGACCAACATGGACGAGTTCGCCATGGGGTCGTCGACGGAGAACAGCGCCTTCGGCCCGACCGGCAACCCGTGGGACCTCACCCGCATCCCCGGCGGTTCCGGCGGCGGCTCCTCCGCCGCGCTGGCCGCGCACATGGCCCCGCTCGCCATCGGCACCGACACCGGCGGCTCCATCCGCCAGCCGGCCGCCGTCACCGGCACGGTCGGGGTGAAGCCGACGTACGGCGCGGTCTCCCGCTACGGCATGGTCGCCTTCTCCAGCTCGCTCGACCAGGGCGGCCCCTGCGCGCGCACGGTGCTCGACGCGGCGCTGCTGCACGAGGTCATCGCCGGGCACGACCCGCTGGACTCCACCTCCATCGACGCCCCGGTCCCGCCGGTGGTCGAGGCGGCGCGCAACGGCAGCGTCGCGGGCATGCGCGTCGGCGTGGTCAGGCAGTTCCGCGGCGAGGGCTACCAGGCGGGCGTCATCCAGCGGTTCGACGAGTCGGTCGCGCTGCTGAAGGAGCTGGGCGCCGAGATCGTCGAGCTGGACTGCCCGTCCTTCGACCTCGCCCTGTCGGCGTACTACCTGATCGCCCCGTCCGAGTGCTCCTCCAACCTCGCCCGCTTCGACGGCCTGCGCTACGGCCTGCGGACCGGCGACGACGGCACGCACTCCGCCGAGGAGGTCACCTCCCTCACCCGGGAGGCGGGTTTCGGCCCCGAGGTGAAGCGCCGCATCATGCTCGGCACGTACGCCCTGTCGAGCGGCTACTACGACGCGTACTACGGCAGCGCCCAGAAGGTCCGCACGCTGATCAAGCAGGACTTCGACAAGGCCTTCGAGCAGGTCGACGTGATCGTCTCCCCGACGACCCCGACCACCGCCTTCGCGATCGGCGAGCGCGCCGACGACCCGATGGCGATGTACCTCGCGGACCTGTGCACCATCCCGACCAACCTGGCGGGCAACGCGGCCATGTCCCTGCCCTGCGGCCTCGCCCCGGAGGACAACCTCCCGGTCGGCCTGCAGATCATCGCCCCGGTGATGAAGGACGACAGGCTGTACAAGGTGGGCGCCGCCGTCGAGGCCGCCTTCGTGGAAAAGTGGGGTCACCCGCTGCTGGAGGAGGCACCGTCGCTGTGAGCGCACTGACCAAGGCCAAGGGCTTCAGGAAGTCCAGGTCCGGTACGTACCTGTCCATGGCCGCCACCGCGTTCGGCGCGGTCGGCGCCGCGAAGCAGATCAAGAAGGCCCGCGCCGAGAACGACACGCTGCGGCTCGTCGACGCCGTCGTCACCGCCGCCGGCATCGTCACCGGCCTCGCCATCCTGTACCGCGAGCTGAAGCGGCTGGGCGACGACGACGTCCTGCTGGGCTGAGAGGGAAGTTTTCACCGTGACCACCACGACCGACCTGGTGTCGTACGAGGACGCGCTGGCGTCGTACGACCCCGTCATGGGCCTTGAGGTCCATGTCGAACTCGGCACCAAGACGAAGATGTTCTGCGGCTGCTCGACGGCGCTCGGCGCCGACCCGAACAGCCAGACCTGCCCGGTCTGCCTCGGCCTGCCCGGCGCGCTCCCGGTCGTCAACGCGACCGGCGTCGAGTCCGCGATCAAGATCGGTCTCGCGCTGAACTGCGAGATCGCCGAGTGGTGCCGCTTCGCCCGGAAGAACTACTTCTATCCGGACATGCCGAAGAACTTCCAGACCTCCCAGTACGACGAGCCGATCGCCTTCAACGGCTACCTCGACGTGCAGCTGGAGGACGGCGAGGTCTTCCGCGTGGAGATCGAGCGCGCCCACATGGAGGAGGACACCGGCAAGTCGACGCACGTCGGCGGCGCCACCGGCCGTATCCACGGCGCGTCCCACTCCCTGCTGGACTACAACCGCGCCGGCATCCCGCTGATCGAGATCGTCACCAAGCCGATCGTGGGCGCCGGCGAGCGCGCCCCCGAGGTGGCCAAGGCGTACGTCCGCGAGCTGCGCGAGGTCATCCGGGCCCTCGGCGTGTCCGAGGCCCGCATGGAGATGGGCCAGATGCGCTGTGACGTCAACCTGTCGCTGATGCCCAAGGGCGGCGACAAGTTCGGCACGCGCTCGGAGACGAAGAACGTCAACTCCCTGCGCTCGGTGGAGCGTGCGGCCCGCTTCGAGATCCAGCGGCACGCGGCCGTCCTCTCCGGCGGCGGGACCATCGTCCAGGAGACCCGCCACTTCCACGAGGACACCGGGTCCACGACCTCGGGCCGCGTGAAGGAGGAGGCCGAGGACTACCGGTACTTCCCGGAGCCCGACCTGGTGCCGGTCGCGCCCTCGCGCGAGTGGGTCGAGGAGATCCGCGCGGCCCTGCCCGAGCTGCCGCTGGCCCGCCGCACCCGGCTGCTGGCCGAGTGGGGCATCTCCGCCGGCGACATGCAGGCGATCCTCAACGCCGGTGCGCTGGAGCCGATCGTCGCCACCATCGACGCCGGTGCCGACGCCGCCTCCGCCCGCAAGTGGTGGATGGGCGAACTGGCGCGCAGCGCCAACGAGTCCGGCAAGGCGCTGGAGGAGCTGGCGATCACCCCGCAGCAGGTGGCCCGGGTCACCGAGCTGGTCGCGAAGGGTGACCTGAACGACAAGCTGGCCCGCCAGGTCATCGAGGGCGTCCTCGCGGGCGAGGGCACCCCGGACGAGGTCGTCGACAAGCGCGGTCTGAAGGTCGTCTCCGACGACTCCGCGCTCGGTACGGCCGTCGACGAGGCCATCGCCGGCAACCCGGGCATCGCCGACAAGATCCGCGGCGGCAAGGTGGCCGCGGCCGGCGCCCTGGTCGGCGCGGTCATGAAGGCCACCCGCGGCCAGGCCGACGCGGCCCGCGTCAAGGAGCTGATCCTGGAGAAGCTGGGCGTCGGCGAGGGCTGACGGCAGGCGGTGTACGGCCCCGGAGGGACGCCCTCCGGGGCCGTACGGCTAACTGCGGCGTCCCACGACCCGGGCGAACCCCAGCAGGCGCCCCTGGTCGGCCCTCAGCAGCTCCACCGAGTCCCGTGCCAGCCCGGCCATGAACGCGCTCGGGCTCTCCTCGGCGCACACCTCGCTCCACAGCAGCCAGTCCCGCCAGCCGTCCTCAAGCCAGTCGGCGGTCTCGACGGTCACGGCACCCGTGCGCGTCCAGTTCCGGCGCCACCAGCCGGGGGAGTGGAACGCCCAGAACCCGGGGTCCCAGTGGGCCTTGAGGTGCTCAGGCGGCTCGGCCCCGGCGATCTCCTCCCGCACCGACGGGACCACCACCCCGATCCGCCCGCCGGGCTTCAGCAGCCGGGTCAGCGTGGGCAGGTAGAGGTCGTTCGTGCCGAAGTACTGGTAGGCGTCGACGGACACGATCGCGTCGAACGAGGCTTCGGCGAACGGCAGATCGTGCGCCTCGGCGAAGACGGGCAGCACCCGGTCGGCCACACCCGCCTCGGCGACGCGTCCGGCGTTCTCGTCCGGCTTCACCCACAGGTCGGCCGCGGTGACCTGGAGGCCGTACTCCCTGGCCAGGAAGACGGAGGTCATGGCCCGTCCGCAGCCCAGGTCGAGCACCCGGGCGCCGGACGGCAGCCGGTCGAGGCCGAGCGCGGGAGCCAGCCACTCCAGCAGCCACAACGCGTGCGGCCCCATCTGGTTCTCGATGGTCCAGCGGACGTCGTAGCCGTTGCTGCGGGGGTGGCGCGGATGGGTGAGACGGCTGAGGAGCGCCTCGGGGGTTCTCGGTTTCTCGGTCACGAGCAACCATGCCTAGCAGCCGGAGGCACCGCCCCGCACCAGGGTTTCCGGGCCGGGGAAGGTACGCTCGCCCGCCATGAGTGGACGCACCGATTCCGACATCGAGCCCCCGATAACCGAGGAGCCGGAGGGGTACGTCGAGGACGCCCGGCGGGCCCGGTGGACCGCGGCCGGCACCGGAGCGCTCCTCTGCCTCGCGGGGCTCGCCGCCTCCCTGCTGCGGCTCACCGGGTCCGCACCCGCCCGCGTGCCCGCGGCCTACGCCCTCGGTGCCGCCGTCTGCGCGCTCGCTGCGCTGCTCGGCTCCAAGGGCCGTACCCGCAGGGCCCTGTGGCTGCTCGTCGCCGGGACGATGGTCATGGCACTCGGGGACCAGTCCGACTGACGTTTCGTCAGTTCGGCCGCCACCTCTCCGCGCCCCCGGAACCTGCCCGGTCACAGCGGCGACCGCGTCATCGCCATGTTCGGCATCGCGCTCGCCTCCGCCGTCGCCCTCGACGCCTTCGTCCTGCGTACCCTGCTCGTGCCGGCCCTGGTACATCTGCTCGGCGCCGCCACCTGGTGGCTGCCCGGCCGGCTGGAGCGCCGCCTGCCGCGCCTCAGCACCGAGCCGTCCGGGTGCCGCGCGGCGCGCGGACGGGCTCGGCCGGGTCCCGGTGCACGACCTACGGAAGGAAGAACGGCACGATGTATGCGATATCGCTCGGTGACGGCGCCGAACTGCGGCCCCTGGAGGTCTGGCACGCGGAGGAACTGCTCGCCAACATCGACCGGGGGCGGGAGTTCATCGGCCGGCACATCGGTCTGGCCGACGCGGTGTCCGACCTCGACGGCGCCCGCGGGTGGCTGAAGGCGTACGCCGACAAGCGCGCCGCCGACGCCGGCGGCCTGCACGGCATCTGGCTGGACGGCAAGCTCGTCGGCGGCCTGCTGTTCCGCGTCTGGGACACGCCGGGCGGGGTCTGCGAGGCCGGCTGCTGGCTGGAGCCGGCCGCGGCCGGACGCGGACTGGTCACGCGCGGGATGCGGGTGCTGCTCGACTGGGCCTTCGAGGAGCGCGGCATGCACCGGGTGGAGTGGCAGGTGTCCTCGGCCAACGAACCCAGCATCAACGTGGCCCGGCGGCTCGGCATGACCCGCGAGGGCGTGCTCCGCGAGAACTACCGGCACCGGGGCGTGCGCACCAGCACCGAGATCTGGTCGGTCCTCGCGCCCGAGTGGCGTGCGGCACACACGAGCGGCACGCACAACGATCATTAGCGGCGCGCACAACGATCATTAAGGGACCTCTCAGACAGCGTCCGTACGGTGCCAGGCATGGCAACGAAGACAGCGGAAGGCGCCACGGGCGGCACTGAGGCCGGCACCGAGGCGCGCAAGGACGACGAGACGACGACGGCCGGTCCTGCCGGGGAGCAGACCGCCGGGGAGCAGACCGCGGAGCAGCAGGCCGCCGGGGAGATCACGGAAGCCGACGGCGGCGAGGCAGGCGATGCGACGGAAGCCGCCGGTGGCAAGGCGCCCTCCGGGGTCGGCCAGGGCGCCGGCGCCGTCGTCTCGGCGGCGCTGGGCCTGGTCTCGCTCAGCGGCGGCTGGATCGGCACCGTCGCGTCCGCGCGCGAGCAACTCGTCGGCCAGCTCCGGACGTCCTCCACCGCGAGCGTCGCCACGCAGATCAAGGAGGTCTACGGCGACGCCTGGCACACCACCGCCCTGTGGGCCGGCCTGTTCGCGCTGGCCGCACTGATCACCGGCGTGGTCGTGCTGGCCCGGCCCGCGTTCGGCACCCCCGGCCGCCCGCAGGCCGCCTGGATCAAGTCGGTCGCCTGGGCGGGCGTCTCGCTCGGCGTCATCGGACTGCTGCTCGCCGTCCTGAAGTATTCCGACGCCCTGCTCGGCCTGCCCTCGACCGGCTGAGAGGGGGCCGCCGGGAACCCCCAGCGCCGGGGGGTCTTAGGGCCGGGAACCCCAGCCCCGAGGGGTCTTAGGGCGTGCGTGAGCGAGTCACCGCCGCCCTAAGGCCCCTTACGCGCGTGTGCGGCCCGCCGCCCGCCCGAAGATGCGGCACTCTCCCGATGTGGCGGACCCGCCTGGGAGACGAGGGTGGAGGCGTCGCGGAAAGCGGCACACGACACCGTCCCTCCCGGAGGATTCGCCATGTACGACCTCGAACTGCACCGCCTCCGCTCCGCCGAGCTGCGTCGCACGGCCGAGGAGGACCGCCTGGCCCGCGAGGCCGTACGGTCCCGTCGCGCCGCCCGCCGTGCCGAGCCCGCCGGCGGCGGTGCCCCGGCCGCCGAGTCGCATACCGACCGCCCCCGCCGGCACCGGCTGCCACGCACCGCATGACCCTGCCGTCCGCCGGTCCGGCGCTGCCGGCCATCGGTACGACCATCACACAGAGGCTGTGGAAAACCGGTGCCGGGCCGTCCCGGCCCCGTGCGATGCTCGGGCCCGTGGAGAACAGGTCCGTCAGTCCCGTGTTCGTCGGCCGCACCGACGAGCTGGACACGCTGAACGACGCGCTCGCCCGTGCCGCCGCGGCCGAGCCGCAGGCGCTGCTGCTCGGCGGCGAGGCGGGCGTGGGCAAGACCCGCCTCGTGGAGGAGTTCGCCACCGCCGCCGCCCGGCACGGCGCCGTCGTCGCCGTCGGCGGCTGTGTGGAGATCGGTGCGGACGGGCTGCCGTTCGCCCCCTTCTCCGCCGCGCTGCGCGCCCTGCGCGACGCCCTGCCCGAGGAGTTCGCCGCGGCGGCGGCCGGCCAGGAGGAGGAACTCGCCCGGCTGCTGCCCGACCTCGGCGAGGCCGGCGCCGGCCGCCACGACGAACAGGGCATGGCCCGCCTGTTCGAACTCACCGCCCGGCTGCTGGAACGGCTCGCCGCCGAGCACACCGTCGTCCTCGTCCTGGAGGACCTGCACTGGGCCGACGCCTCCACCCGCCACCTCCTCGCCTACCTCTTCCGCACCCTGCGCGCCGGCCGCCTCCTCGTCCTGGCCACCTACCGCTCCGACGACATCCACCGCCGGCACCCGCTGCGCCCGCTCCTCGCCGAACTGGACCGGCTGCGCACCGTCCGCCGCATCGAACTCGCCCGCTTCACCCGCGAGGAGGCCGGCCGCCAGATCGCGGGCATCCTCGCCGCCGAACCCGACCCCGCCCAGGTGGACGAGATCTACGCACGCTCCGACGGCAACGCCTTCTTCATCGAGGAACTCGCCGTCGCCGCCACGGCGGGCGGCTGCGCCGGCCTGAGCGACTCCCTGCGCGACCTGCTCCTCGTCCGGGTCGAAGCGCTGCCCGAGAGCGCCCAGCGGGTCGCCCGGATCGTCGCCGAGGGCGGTTCCACGGTGGAGTACCGGCTGATCGCCGCCGTGGCCCGGCTCGCCGAGGACGATCTCATCGAGGCGCTGCGGGCCGCCGTCGGCGCCAACATCCTCACCGTCACCCGGACCGGCGACGGCTACCGCTTCCGGCACTCCCTGGTCCGCGAGGCCGTAGCCGACGACCTGCTGCCCGGCGAACGCTCCCGGCTCAACCGCCGCTACGCCGAGGCCCTGGAGGCCGACCCGACGCTGGTCCCGGCCGACGCCCGCGTGATGCGCCTGGCCAGTTACTGGTACCACGCCCACGACGCCGCGAAGGCGCTGCCCGCCGTCCTCGCCGCCGCCGTCGTCGCTCGGCGCCGGCACGCCTACACCGAGCAACTGCGGCTGCTGGAGCGGGCGATGGAGCTGTGGGACGGCGCCCCCGAGGAGATCCGTTCCGCCCTGCGCCCGGTCGACTACGCCGAGGTCTATCCCCCGTGCGGCTGCGACCCGGCCACCACACCGCTGCGCTACCTCGACCTGCTGGCCGAGGCGGCCGTGGCGGGCCGCTTCGGCGGCGAGCGCGAACGCGCCCTGAAGATCACCAAGCGGGCCCTGCGCCTCCTGGAGGAGGAGCCGGACCCGCTGCGCGCCGCCTGGTTCTGGGTGCAGCGCTCCCGGCTGGTCCAGGCCATGGCGCGCGGCGACGGCCGGCAGGAACTGGCCACCGCCCAGGACCTGGTGCGCGGACTGCCGCCGTCCGAGGTGCACGCGGAGGTGCTGGCGGTCGCCGCCAGATGGTCCATGCAGCGCCGGCCTGGCCCCGAAGCCCTGGCCGACGCCGAGCGGGCCGTGGAGTACGCCCGCATGGTCGGCGCCCGTGAGACCGAGCTGGACGCCCGCCTCACCCTGGGCGGCCTGACCGTGGAGTCGGGCGAACCGGAGGCCGGTCTCGCGGAGATGCGGCAGGTGCTGCGGGACACCCGCGCGGAGGGCATGCACCAGGTCGCGGCCCGCGCCTACGTGAACCTGCCGTCCGTGCTGCAGAGCGTCGGCCGGGACCGGGAGGCCGTGCCCCTGCTGCGCGAGGGCATCGAGTTCTGCCGCGACCACGGACTGCTGGACTCCGGGGCCTGGATGTG
This sequence comes from Streptomyces sp. Ru62, assembly GCF_002920615.1. Taxonomy (GTDB): domain Bacteria; phylum Actinomycetota; class Actinomycetes; order Streptomycetales; family Streptomycetaceae; genus Streptomyces. Next base: position 275,593 of record NZ_PQSU01000005.1, on the reverse strand, counting down.
GGGCAACCTGTCCGAGGCGCTGTACTCGCTCGGCCAGTGGCAGGAGGCCGCCGAGGCCGCCGCGCACGCCACCCGGGTCGGCCACGGCGCCATGCCCCGTGGCGCGGGCGCCCTGGTGCAGGCCCACCTCGCCCTCGCCCGAGGCGACCTCGCCGAGGCCGGCCGGCACCTCGCCGCCGCCCGCGCCTGGTACGGCAGCCATGACCCGATGCCCCAGCAGTCCCTGCCCGTGGCCCGCGTCACCCTCGGGGTCGCCGCCGCCGAGGGACGGATCACCGACGCCCGAGCGGCACTGCTCCCGGCCCTGGACGCCGGCTTCCCGCCCGGCACCCACTGCTACGGCTGGCCGCTGCTGCTGGCCGCCGCCACCGCCGAGGCCGACGCCCGCACCCTGCCCGCCGCCCTGCCCGGCCGCGCCGAGACCCTCGACCGCCTCTCGACGGCCGTACGGACCCTCACCACCGGCGTCCCGCTCTGGCAGGCCTACGGCCAGTGGACCCGCGCCGAACTGCTCCGCGCACAGGGCCGGGACACCGCCGACACCTGGTCCCCGGTCGTCACCGCCTTCGAGTGCCTGGACCGGCCCTACGCCCTCGCCCGGGTCCGCCACCGCCTGGCCGCGGCACTGCTGGCCGAGGGCGGCGACGACGAGCGCGAGCGCGCGGTGGAACTGCTCCGGCTGGCCGCGGCGGTCGCCGCCCACCTCGGTGCGCGGCCCCTCGCCGACGCCGTCGCCCGGCTCGCCCAGCGCGCCCGCCTGACCCTGACCGGCGCCCCACGCCAGACCCCCGCCGACCCGGCCGCGGCGCTCGGCCTCACCAGCCGCGAACGGGACGTCCTGCACCTGGTCGCGGCCGGCCGCACCAACCGTCAGATAGCCGCGGAACTGTTCATCTCCCCGAAGACCGCGAGCGTCCACGTCTCCAACATCCTCGGCAAGCTCGGCGTCTCGGGCCGCGGCGAGGCGGCGGCGGTGGCCCACCGGCTGGGGCTGTTCGCCGCCGGGACGCTCACTGCCGAAACACCGGGCTGACACCTACGCTGGAGAAAACCGGCAGTGAGGGGGAGCCGTGTTCAACGCCTTCGAGGAACTGTTCGCGCCCGGCCGCAAGCACACCCGGGACGAGCAGAACCGGCTGGAACTGACCCGCGAGGACGTGGGCGACAACGACCCCGGCCGCGGCCCCATAGACCTGACCTCCGGGAAGGCGGTGATACGCCTGCCGGGAACGGCGCCGGCCGAGCCGGAGCCCGAAGCGCTCACCGAGGACGAGTAGCCGCGCGGCTCATCGAAGGCGAGCAGGCGCGCCGCTCACCGCACCCGCACCTCCAGCACCCGGTCGTCCCCCTTCTTCGGGTGGCCGCGGCCGTCCGTGTTGCTCGTCACCAGCCAGAGCCTGTCGCCGCCCGCCGGGACGGCGGTACGGAGGCGGCCGTAGGCCCCCGTCAGGAACGCCTGCGGGGCGGCCGAGGCCGACGTGCCGTTCAGCGGGACGCGCCACAGACGCGCGCCCTTCAGGCCCGCCATCCAGATCACCCCGTTCACGTAGGCGATGCCGCTGGGGGAGGCGTCGTCGGTGTGCCACTGGGCCACCGGGTTGTGGAAGCCGGTGCCGGAGGTCCTGCCCTCGGCCCGAGGCCAGCCGTAGTCGTCACCGGGCTTGATCGCGTTCAGCTCGTCCCAGGTGTCCTGGCCGAACTCCGAGGCGAACAGCCGCTGCCTGTCGTCCCAGGCCAGGCCCTGGACGTTCCGGTGGCCGTACGAGTACACGGGCGAGCCGGGGAACGGGTTGCCCGGAGCCGGTTCGCCCTCCGGGGTCAGCCGCAGGATCTTGCCGCCCAGCGACTTCCTGTCCTGCGCCAGGCCCTTCTCCCCGCTCTCTCCGGTGCCCGCGTACAGCATGCGGTCGGGGCCGAACGCGATCCGGCCGCCGTTGTGGATGAAGCCCTTGGGGATCCCCTTGAACACCGTGTCGGGAGCGCCCAGTTGCTCACCGGCCGGCTTCCGCTCGTCGTACAGCATGCGGACGATGCGGTTGTCCGAGGCCGAGGTGAAGTAGGCGTAGACCATGTGGTCCGAGGCGAAGCCGGGGGAGAGGGCGATGCCCAGCAGGCCGCCCTCGCCGGCCGGTGAGACCCCGGAGACCGTGCCCAGCTCGGTCGTCCGGCCGGTCTTCTCGTCGATCCGGCTGATCGTGCCCTCGTTCCGGGAGGAGACCAGCAGACCGCCGCCGGGCAGCGGAGCCAGCCCCCACGGCGTCTTCAGCCCCTCGGCCACCGTGCGCAGCACCTTCACCGAGCCCTTGGCCGGAGGTACCGGCGCGGCCGGGGCGGATCCGCGCCCGGAAGCGGTGGCCCCGGAGGTCGTCGCACCCGGCGCACCGCCAGGGGCGTCCCCGCCGCCGGAGGAACAGCCGGCCGTCAGCAGGAGGGCGGCCACGGCCAGCCCGGCAGGCACAGCTCTACGTCGCACGATCACGGTTCCCTTCGCCGCGGCGGTCCGGTGGCGCTCCACAGGCGGGCCAGACGGCACGCTCTCCCTCTCATACACCGGCCACGCCCCCTCGGGTTCCCGATCCCCGACGACCGACCACGGAAACCTCGGCGCGCGTCCCTCGGGCGGTGGGCAGCCCGGACACCTCGGTCCACGGGCGTCGGGTGGCTGTCAGCCCGGGCATGTCGGTCCCCGTGGCCGTCAGGCGGCCGTCGGCCGGGCGCTTCGGTCCGCATCCCTCGGGCGGCCGGCACCCCGGATATTTCGGCCCGCGACTCCTGGGCGACCGGTGGCCCCGACGCCGTGTCTCAGTCCCACGAGCCCTGGGCGGCCGGCAGGCCCGACACCTCCGCCAGGTCCTCCGCGGTCAGCCGCAGCCCGGCGGCCGCCGCGTTCTGCGCCGCCCAGCGCTCCCGCTTGGTGCCCGGCAGCGCGATCACGTGCCGGCCCTGCGCCAGCACCCAGGCCAGTGCCACCTGGGCCGGGGTCACGTCCTCGCCGTGCCGGCGGGCTATGCGCCGCAGGCCCGCGACGATCGGCTGGTTGGCCGCCATCATCTCGGCGGTGAACCGGGGATGCCGCGCGCGCACGTCGTCCGGTTCGAAGCCCTCGCCCGGCGTCAGCGTGCCGGTCAGGAAGCCGTTGCCCAGCGGCATCGCCGCCAGGAAGCCCACACCGCGCGCCTCGCACCACGGCAGCAGCTCCCGCAGCGCCTCCGGCGACCACACCGACAGCTCCGCCTGCACCGCGGCCACCGGGAACACCTGCTGCACCCGCTGCAACTGGCGCAGCGTCGTGTCGTACAGCCCGGCGCCCGGGCGGCGCCCCCCGCGCGCCCCCACCGCGCACAGACCGAGGGCCCGCACCTTGCCGGCCCGCACCAGGTCCGCCATCGCGCCCCAGGTCTCCTCGACGGGTATCTCCGGGTCGGCGCGGTGCAGCTGGTACAGATCGATCACATCGGTCTGGAGCCGCCGCAGCGAGGCGTCGCAGGCCCGCCGCACATAGCCGGGGCGGCCGTTGGCCACGATGTGCTGCTCGCCCACCAGCAGCCCCACCTTCGTGGACACGAAGGCGTCCCGGCGCCGCTCCCTGAGCACCCGGCCCAGCAGGAGCTCATTGGTGAACGGGCCGTACATGTCCGCGGTGTCCAGCAGGTCGCAGCCCAGGTCCAGCGCCCGGTGCACCGCTCTGACCGACTCGTCACCCCGCTGTCGCGATCCGCTGTACGCCCAGCTCATCGGCATGCATCCGAGTCCGACGGCCCCCACCGCGAGCGCCCCCGCGCCGATCGTCCTGCGCTCCACCTGCTCGTGAACCTCCCTCAGCCCGGCCCCCAACCTAACCTCTGCGCGCGGACGTGCCTGACATAGCCTCCTGGCATGAGTGCAGACGTGTGGCTTCCCATTCCGCCCGAGGAGATCGAGGGGCTGCCCGAGGGGCCCCGGTACCTGTTCTGGGACGGGGGAGAGGACGGCGCGCAGCCGTACCCCGGCGACCCGGCGGAGTGCGCCGTGTACGTGGTGCCGTACATGAAGCGGCTGTCGGTCCGGGTGGGTCCCCTGGAGCACCTGACGAACGTGCGGCTCATCCAGACGCTCACCGCCGGTGTCGACGACATCACCGGGCAGCTCTCGGTGATCCCGCCGGGTGTGCGGTTGTGCAACGCGCGCGGGGTGCACGAGACGAGCACGGCCGAGCTGGCGCTCACCCTCACCCTCGCCGCGCTGCGCGGCGTCCCCGGCTTCGTCCGAGCCCAGCAACAGGAGCGCTGGGTGGGCGGTTTCCACCCCGCCCTCGCCGACAAGAGCGTGCTGATCGTCGGGTACGGGGCCATCGGTGCCGCCATCGAGGACCGGCTCGTGCCGTTCGAGGTCGCGCGGGTGGCGCGCGTCGCGCGCTCCGGTCGCACAACCGCGCGCGGTCCAGTGCATCCGATCACCGATGTGCTTCCTCTGCTTCCACACGCGGATGTCGTGATCCTCTGCACCCCGCTGACGGAGGAGACCCGGGGGCTCGTCGACGCCGACTTCCTCGCCCGGATGAAGGACGGCGCGCTGCTCGTCAACGTCGCGCGCGGGCCCGTCGTGGACACCAAGGCGCTCCTCGCCGAGCTGGAGCGGGGCCGGATCACCGCCGCCCTGGACGTCACCGATCCCGAGCCGCTGCCCCCCGGCCACCCCCTGTGGCAGGCGCCCGGAGTGCTGATCAGCCCGCATGTCGGCGGGCCCTCCTCGGCCTTCCTGCCCCGCGCCGGGAGGCTGCTCGCGGACCAGTTGACCCGGTTCGTGAACCGGCAGCCCCTGCGGAACGTGATCCTTACGACCGGACCCGAAACCAGGGGAGCAAACGGGCGCTAGGCCGCTTCCGGCACCCTCCGCAACCTTTCGGACGCGGCCCGTACCCGTATCACCGCTGGTCGTCACGGAGCGTAGAGAGGCTATGTCCCTGAGTGACGATACTGGTGTATCGTCCCCGACAGGGGCTGCGCCGCTGACCACTCGGCGCCGGGGATGGACATTTCAGATTCGTGAGGGGGGCGACGGGCGATGCACGGCCTATGGACGAACGATCCGACGCGGCGGAGCCGCCGACGGCGACCCTGGCGCACGGCCGCGCGCAGGCGGGGCCACCACACCGGCCACCACAGCCACCACCAGCGCAGGCACAGCGGTCGACGCAGGCATGCGCACCCAGCGCACCGGGACCGTCGGGACACGGGAGCGGCGCTCACCGGGAGGCCCCGGTGAGCGCCCCGCCCTCCGTGACGACCACCCTCGACGGAGCGGCGCGCGCACCGCACCCGCACGAGGTGCCGCCGCCCCGCCGGCCGGCCATCGGCGACAACACCCGGCTGATGGAACAACTCGTCCTCGCCCTGATCTGCGCGGCCTACGCCGTCGGAGCCGCGTTCGACTGGGGTGCGAGTCAAGTCGCGCTGATCATGGGCGACTTCGGCCTGAGCGCGGCGGCGGGCACCGCCGCCGTCTCCTGCTTCCTGTACGCGCGCAGCCGGCGTGTGCGCTTCCGCTCGGCCTGGCTGCTGTTCGCCCTCTCCTCGCTGATGGCCGCGCTGGGCAACGCGGTCTGGGGCTGGTACGAGGTCGTGCTGGACCGCCCCGTGCCCAGCCCCAGCTATGCCGACCTGTTCTTCCTCTGCTTCGCACCGCCCGCCATCGTCGGCCTGCTGGTCCTCGCCAAGCGGCCGGTGACGAAGGCGGGCTGGATCTGCCTGGGGCTGGACGCCTGGCTCATCGGCGGCTCGCTGCTCACCCTCTCGTGGAGCCTCGCCCTCGCCCAGGCGGCCCGGATCGAAGGCTCCAGCGTGGCGCACGCCGCGCTGTCGCTGGCGTACCCGCTGCTCGACATCGCGCTCGTCAGCATGGTCCTCGCCCTGCACTTCCGCCGCGCCCCGGGCAACCGCACGGCGGTGAACACCGCGATCGGCGCGCTCGCGCTGACCGTGATGTGCGACGCCCTGTTCACCTCGCCGCTGCTGCACAGCAGCTACCGCTCCGGGCAACTGCTGGACGCGGGCTGGTTCGCCGGTTCACTGCTGCTCGCCTACGCACCCTGGGCTGCGCCCCGGCGCCGGCGCGCGCGGGAGGCACGCGCGGGGGACGGGCACACGCGCGTGGTCCACGAGCACATGCCGGGCCGGCGGAGCACGGGCCGGCACCTGCCCCTGTCCGCGCCGGCCGGCGAGCACACCCGGTACCCGTCCGGCCGGCCGCTCACCGGCTCCCTCGCCGCCCTCACCCCGTACCTCGCCGCCGCGGTGTGCACCCTGGGCATCCTGTACAACGTCCTGAACGGCCGCAGGCCCGATCACGTGGTGCTGATCACCGCGGGCGCCGTGGTGCTGGCGCTCGTCATCCGGCAGGGGATCATGCTGCTGGACAACATCACCCTCACCCAGGAACTGGCGCAGAAGGAGAACCACTTCCGTTCCCTGGTGCAGGGCTCCAGCGACGTCATCATGATCGCCGCGCCCAACGGCATCCTCCGGTACGTCTCCCCGGCCGCCGCCGGGGTGTACGGCAGATCCGCCGAGGAGCTGGTGGGCACCGAGCTCGCCGGGCTCATCCACCCGGAGGACCTGGGCTGCGTGGTGCACGAGGTGCGCCGTTTCCTCGCCGCCAGCCCGCTGGAGGAGCCCACCACCCGCATCGAGTGCCGGTTCCGCTCCGGCGACGGCGGCTGGCTCAACGTCGAGTCGACCGTCAACCGGCACCACGGCGGGCTGATCTTCAACAGCCGGGACGTGACCGAGAGGGTGCGGCTGCAGGCCCAGTTGCAGCACAACGCCGAGCACGACCCGCTGACCGACCTGCCCAACCGCGCGCTGTTCACCAAGCGGGTGCAGCAGGCCCTGTCCGGCCGACGGGCCACCGACCGGGGCGCGGCCCTGCGGGGTACGGCGGTGCTCTTCATCGACCTGGACGGCTTCAAGGCCGTCAACGACACGATCGGGCACCAGGCCGGGGACGAACTGCTCATCCAGGCCGCCCGCAGACTCCAGGACGCGGTCCGGCAGGGGGACACCGCGTCCCGGCTGGGCGGCGACGAGTTCGCGGCCCTGATCGTCGGGGACGGCACCCGGGACCGGGCCGCCCGGGAGCGGAACATCCTGGAGCTCGCCGACCGCCTCAGGGTGACCCTCTCCCACCCGTACGCCATCGACGGCAACGACGTCAGGGTCAACGCCTCCATCGGCGTCGCCTTTGCCGAACCGGGACTCGGCGCGGGCGAGTTGCTGCGCAACGCCGACCTGGCGATGTACCGCGCGAAGTCGGCCGGGAAGGGCCGGGTCGAGCTGTACAAGCCGCAGATGCAGCAGGACGTCGTCCGCAAGGCGGAGCTGGCCACGCGGTTGCGTGCCGCGCTGCACGACGGCGAGTTCGCGCTGCTGCACCAGCCCGTGGTGTGCCTGCAGAACGGCCGGATCACGGCGGTCTCGGCACAGGCCCGCTGGCGCTCCTCACAGGGGGTGCTGTTCACACCGGCCGAGTTTTTGCGGGTGACCGAGGACGGTGACAAGACCGCCGAGCTGGACCGCTGGATCCTGCGGGAGGCCGTGGAGCAGGCGGCCGAGCGGGCCGCGACCGGCATCGTCGTCCCCGTGGCGGTCCGGATGAGCGCCCGGCGGCTGCTGGACCGCTCGATGCCGCTGGGCTCGGTGGAGACGCTGCTGACCCGGCACGGGCTGCCGCCCGGGGCGCTGGTCATCGAGTTGTGCGAGACAGATCCCCGGGTCTCCCTGGACGAGTTGGAGCGGCGGCTGACCGCGCTGAGCCGGCTCGGGGTGCGGATCGCGCTGGACGGCTTCGGCAGCGGCTACGCGGCCATCACCGCCCTCAGGAGGCTGCCGGTGGACATCCTCAAGCTCGACCGAGGTCTGGTCGAGGGCGTGGTCGAGTCGGCGCGGCTGCACAAGATCACCAGTGGTCTGCTGCGGATCGCCGGCGATCTCGGGCTCCAGTCGGTCGCCGAGGGCGTGGACCTGCCCGAGCAGGTGGTCGCGTTGCGCGCGATGGGCTGCACCCACGGGCAGGGCATGGCGTTCGCCGGTCCGCTGGACGAGTACCGGCTGCGCCGGGCGCTCGGATCCGGCCACTACCCGGTGCCGCACGCCCCGGCCGAACCGGCGTTCGCGGGCAGCGCGAGGGAGCCCGAGAGGGTGTACACCGGAGGTGTCCCGGCTGTCTTCGGAGGCGGCAGTGCCCTTCGCTCACATTCTGAGACTCCCGTCCCACCCACTTGACACGTGGTGCGTGCCGGGGGGAGGGTCAGTGCCATGCGCACCCGAATTCTCGTACTTGGACAGCGCGTCGGCTGAGCTGGGACCCACCGGAGGACGATCCGGAATCCCCAGCGACCTCACCGGCGCGCTCCCCTCGCTTGCCTTGCGGCACGAGGGGTTTTTTGTTGCACGAGCGCCTTTCGTGCAGCGCTCGAAATCCGCCCGAACCTCGCAAAAACCCTCAGCATCGAGAAGAGAATGCCGATGACCGAGCAGGCCACCGGGGCCCACCATCCGCAGCCGCGGCCCCGTTCCGGAGGACAGCAGTCCGCCCCCGTCGAGCACGTCACGGGTGCGCAGTCCCTCATCCGCTCCCTTGAGGAGGTCGGCGCGGACACGGTATTCGGCATTCCGGGCGGTGCGATCCTGCCGGCGTACGACCCGTTGATGGACTCCACCCGGGTGCGGCACGTGCTGGTCCGGCACGAGCAGGGCGCGGGCCACGCGGCCACCGGTTACGCGCAGGCCACCGGCAAGGTCGGCGTCTGCATGGCGACCTCCGGTCCGGGCGCGACGAACCTGGTGACGCCGATCGCCGACGCGCACATGGACTCCGTGCCGCTGGTCGCGATCACCGGCCAGGTCGCCTCCAAGGCGATCGGCACGGACGCCTTCCAGGAGGCGGACATCGTCGGCATCACGATGCCGATCACCAAGCACAACTTCCTGGTCACCAAGGCCGAGGACATCCCCCGGGTGATCGCGCAGGCGTTCCACATCGCCTCCACCGGCCGCCCCGGCCCGGTCCTCGTCGACATCGCCAAGGACGCCCTGCAGGCGAAGACCACCTTCTCCTGGCCGCCCGTCATGGACCTGCCCGGCTACCGCCCGGTGACCAAGCCGCACGCCAAGCAGATCCGCGAGGCCGCCAAGCTGATCACCGCCGCCCGCCGGCCCGTCCTGTACGTCGGCGGCGGCGTCCTCAAGGCCCACGCCACCGCCGAGCTGAAGGTCCTCGCCGAGCTGACCGGCGCCCCGGTCACCACCACCCTGATGGCGCTCGGCGCGTTCCCCGACAGCCACCCGCTGCACCTGGGCATGCCCGGCATGCACGGCAGCGTCGCCGCCGTCACCGCGCTGCAGAAGGCCGACCTGATCGTGGCCCTCGGCGCCCGCTTCGACGACCGCGTCACCGGCAAGCTGGACAGCTTCGCCCCCTACGCCAAGATCGTCCACGCGGACATCGACCCCGCCGAGATCGGCAAGAACCGCGAAGCCGACGTGCCGATCGTCGGCGACGCCCGCGAGGTCATCGCCGACCTGGTCCAGGCCGTCCAGAAGGAGCACAGCGAGGGCCACCAGGGCGACTACACCGCCTGGTGGAGCGACCTGAACCGGTGGCGCGAGACCTACCCGCTCGGCTACGACCAGCCCGGGGACGGCTCGCTCTCCCCGCAGGCGGTCATCGAGCGCATCGGGCAGCTCGCCCCCGAGGGCACGATCTTCGCGGCGGGCGTCGGCCAGCACCAGATGTGGGCCGCGCACTTCATCCAGTACGACACGCCCGCCACCTGGCTGAACTCCGGCGGCGCCGGGACGATGGGCTACGCGGTCCCGGCCGCGATGGGAGCCAAGGCCGGGCAGCCGGGCCGTACCGTCTGGGCGATCGACGGCGACGGCTGCTTCCAGATGACCAATCAGGAGCTGACCACCTGCGCCCTGAACAACATCCCGATCAAGGTCGCCATCATCAACAACGGCGCCCTCGGGATGGTCCGCCAGTGGCAGACCCTCTTCTACAACCAGCGCTACTCCAACACCGTGCTGCACAGCGGCCCCGAGGACATCAACCCGGAGGCCAAGGGCACGCGCGTGCCGGACTTCGTGAAGCTGTCCGAGGCGATGGGCTGCGTGGGCCTGCGCTGCGAGCGCCCGGAGGACCTGGACAAGGTCATCGCGGAGGCCAACTCCATCAACGACCGCCCGGTCGTCGTGGACTTCATCGTCCACGAGGACGCGATGGTCTGGCCGATGGTCGCCGCCGGCACCTCCAACGACGAGATCATGGCCGCCCGGGACGTCCGCCCCGACTTCGGCGACAACGAAGACGACTGAGCGAGGAAGAGCAAGAAGACATGTCCAAGCACACGCTCTCCGTCCTGGTGGAGAACACGCCGGGCATCCTCGCCCGCATCGCCGCCCTGTTCTCCCGGCGCGGATTCAACATCGACTCGCTCGCGGTCGGCGTCACCGAGCACCCCGACATCTCCCGCATCACCATCGTGGTGGGCGTCGAGGACCTGCCGCTGGAGCAGGTGACCAAGCAGCTCAACAAGCTCGTCAACGTGCTGAAGATCGTGGAGCTGGAGCCCGGTCAGGCCGTGCAGCGTGAACTCGTTCTGGTGAAGGTCCGCGCCGACAACGAGACCCGCTCGCAGATCGTGGAGATCGTCCAGCTGTTCCGCGCCAAGACCGTCGACGTCTCCCCGGAGGCCGTGACCATCGAGGCCACCGGTTCCGGCGAGAAGCTGTCCGCCATGCTCAAGATGCTGGAGCCGTACGGCATCAAGGAGCTGGTCCAGTCCGGCACGATCGCGATCGGCCGTGGCGCCCGTTCGATCACGGACCGCTCGCTGCGCGCTCTCGACCGGACGGCGTAAGACTGGGAACGGGCGGCCGGCGATCAACGGCCGCCCGTATGCCGAGACCCCCGAACTTCCTTCCCGCCCGCCGTCATACGGTGGGACGCACCACCTGCACACAAGGAGAGAACCCAAAGTGGCCGAGCTGTTCTACGACGCCGATGCCGACCTGTCCATCATCCAGGGCCGCAAGGTCGCGGTCATCGGCTACGGCAGCCAGGGCCACGCCCACGCCCTGTCGCTGCGTGACTCCGGTGTGGACGTGCGTGTCGGTCTGCACGAGGGCTCGAAGTCCAAGGCCAAGGCCGAGGAGCAGGGCCTGCGCGTGGTGACCCCGGCCGAGGCCGCCGCCGAGGCCGACGTCATCATGATCCTGGTCCCGGACCCGATCCAGGCCCAGGTCTACGAGGAGTCCATCGCGCCGAACCTGAAGGACGGCGACGCGCTGTTCTTCGGTCATGGCTTCAACATCCGCTTCGGTTTCATCAAGCCGCCGGCGGGTGTGGACGTCTGCATGGTCGCGCCGAAGGGCCCGGGTCACCTGGTGCGCCGTCAGTACGAGGAGGGCCGCGGCGTGCCCTGCATCGTGGCGGTGGAGCAGGACGCCTCCGGCAACGCCTTCGCGCTGGCCCTGTCGTACGCCAAGGGCATCGGCGGCACCCGCGCCGGCGTCATCAAGACCACCTTCACCGAGGAGACCGAGACCGACCTGTTCGGTGAGCAGGCCGTGCTGTGCGGTGGTACGGCCGCGCTGGTGAAGGCGGGCTTCGAGACGCTGACCGAAGCGGGTTACCAGCCGGAGATCGCCTACTTCGAGTGCCTGCACGAGCTGAAGCTGATCGTGGACCTCATGTACGAGGGCGGTCTGGAGAAGATGCGCTGGTCGATCTCGGAGACCGCGGAGTGGGGTGACTACGTCACCGGTCCGCGCATCATCACCGACGCCACCAAGGCCGAGATGAAGAAGGTCCTCGCCGAGATCCAGGACGGTTCCTTCGCCCGGAACTGGATGGACGAGTACCACGGGGGCCTGAAGAAGTACAACGAGTACAAGAAGCAGGACTCCGAGCACCTGCTGGAGACCACCGGCAAGCAGCTGCGCAAGCTGATGAGCTGGGTGAACGAAGAGGCGTAAGCCTGCTGACAGGGGCCGGGGCGGACTGCTCCGGCCCTGTTGTCCAACCCGTCCAGCCCCGGACGGGTGATCCTTCCGCGGAGGCGTAATACGACGGCCGCCACGCCACTATGCTTCTGCACAACACGCGTCAGGCCCACAGCGTCGTGCGTCTTCCGCGGCTAGCCCCTCCTCCGCCTGCGGCCGTCGGGACGGCCGTCCGCATCGCACATGTGAGGACTCACGTGAGCTCGAAACCCGTCGTACTCATCGCTGAAGAGCTGTCGCCTGCCACCGTCGACGCACTCGGTCCGGACTTCGAGATCCGGCACTGCAACGGAGCGGACCGCTCCGAGCTGCTGCCGGCCATCGCCGACGTGGACGCGATCCTGATCCGTTCGGCCACCAAGGTCGACGCCGAGGCCATCGCCGCCGCGAAGAAGCTCAAGGTCGTCGCCCGGGCCGGCGTCGGCCTGGACAACGTCGACGTCTCCGCCGCCACCAAGGCCGGCGTGATGGTCGTCAACGCCCCCACCTCCAACATCGTGACCGCCGCCGAGCTGGCCTGCGGTCTCATCCTCTCCACCGCCCGCAACATCCCGCAGGCCAACGCCGCGCTGAAGAACGGCGAGTGGAAGCGCAGCAAGTACACGGGCGTCGAGCTGGCCGAGAAGACGCTGGGCGTCGTGGGCCTGGGCCGCATCGGTGCCCTCGTCGCGCAGCGCATGTCCGCCTTCGGCATGAAGGTCGTCGCCTACGACCCCTATGTGCAGCCCGCGCGGGCCGCGCAGATGGGCGTCAAGGTGCTCTCCCTGGACGAGCTGCTGGAAGTCTCCGACTTCATCACCGTCCACCTGCCCAAGACCCCGGAGACGCTCGGCCTCATCGGCGACGAGGCGCTGCGCAAGGTCAAGCCCAGCGTCCGCATCGTCAACGCCGCGCGCGGCGGCATCGTGGACGAGGCGGCGCTGTACTCGGCACTGAAGGAGGGCCGGGTCGCCGGCGCCGGCCTCGACGTGTACGCCAAGGAGCCCTGCACCGACTCGCCGCTCTTCGAGCTGGACCAGGTCGTCTGCACCCCGCACCTGGGCGCGTCGACGGACGAGGCGCAGGAGAAGGCCGGTATCGCCGTCGCCAGGTCCGTCCGCCTCGCCCTCGCCGGTGAGCTGGTGCCGGACGCCGTCAACGTCCAGGGCGGTGTCATCGCCGAGGACGTCAAGCCGGGCCTGCCGCTCGCCGAGCGCCTCGGCCGCATCTTCACCGCGCTCGCCGGTGAGGTCGCCGTCCGCCTCGACGTCGAGGTCTACGGCGAGATCACCCAGCACGACGTGAAGGTGCTGGAGCTGTCCGCGCTCAAGGGCGTCTTCGAGGACGTGGTCGACGAGACCGTGTCCTACGTCAACGCCCCGCTGTTCGCGCAGGAGCGCGGCGTCGAGGTCCGCCTCACCACCAGCTCGGAGTCCGGCGACCACCGCAACGTGGTGACCGTGCGCGGCACGCTGGGCACCGGCGAGGAGGTGTCGGTCTCCGGCACGCTGTCCGGCCCGAAGCACGTCCAGAAGATCGTCGCGGTCGGCGAGTACGACGTCGACCTCGCGCTCGCCGACCACATGGTGGTGCTGCGCTACGAGGACCGCCCGGGTGTCGTCGGCACCGTCGGCCGCATCCTCGGTGAGGCGGGCATCAACATCGCCGGCATGCAGGTCGCCCGGGCGGCCGTGGGCGGGGAGGCGCTGGCCGTGCTGACCGTCGACGACACGGTGGGCTCCACCGTTCTGGCCGAGGTCGCCTCCGAGATCGGCGCGACGTCCGCCCGCTCGGTGAACCTGGTCTGATCCACCTGTGCCGCAACGCCGGGCGGGCCGAGGGGTACCTCGGCCCGCCCGGCGTTCTGCCGTCGCCTACTTCCGCCCGGCCTCGGTCCTCCGCAGCGTCAGCGCCGCTCCCACCGCCGCCAGCACCAGGACCACCGCGCCCGCGACGGCCGCGCCCCGCATTCCGCTGGTGAACGCCTCCCGTGCCGTCGCGAGGAGGGACTCCCCGGTCCGGCCCGGCAGCCGGGCCGCGTCGGCCAGCGCACCGCCCAGGGTCTCGCGGGCCTCGGCCGGAGCGGCGGCCGGCATCGCGTGGCGGTAGACCGCCGTACCGATGGAGCCCAGCACCGCCATGCCGAGTGCGCCGCCGAACTCGGTGCCGGTCTCCAGGAGGGAGGAGGCGGTGCCCGCCCGCTCCGCCGGTGCCGCGCTCATCGCCAGGTCGGTCAGCTGGGACATCACCATGACCGCCCCGCAGGCGAGGACGCCGGCGGCGGCCAGCACCAGCCACAGGGAGTCGGTGCCGACGAGGGCGAGCAGGACGTAGCCGGCCGCGCTGACCGCGAAGCCGCAGGCGACGACGTGTCCGCGGGGGACGCCCCGCTGGACGAGCTGGGCGGTGACCGGTCCGGCGACCCCGATGAGGACCGACGGCAGCAGGCTCCACAGGGCCGCCTCCAGCGGGCTCTTGCCCAGGACGGACTGGAGGTACTGCGTGGTGAAGACGGCCGAGCCCATCATCCCGAACGCGCTGACGAGCGTCAGGACCAGCGACGGGGTGAAGCCGTGGCCCCGGAAGAGGGCCGGGGGGATCAGCGGTGAGGCGCCGGTGCGCTGGCGCCTCACGAACAGTGCCGCGAAGAGCAGGCCGACGGTGATCGAGACGGCGTACCCCGGGTTCCATCCCTCGGAGGGGATCTCCTTCAGGCCGTAGACGACGGGGAGCACGGCGGCCAGCGACAGCGGGACGCTCAGCCAGTCGAAGCGGCCGGGCGCGGGGTTCCTCGACTCGGGCAGCAGCACCGGGCCGAGGAGGAGCAGCAGCGCCATCGCGGGCAGGTTGACCAGGAAGACCGAGCCCCACCAGAAGTGCTCGACCAGGACGCCGCTCATCACCGAGCCGAGGGCGATGCCGCCGGTCATCACCCCGGACCACATGCCGATCGCCTTCGCCCGCTGGGCCGGGTCGGCGAACATCGTGCGCAGCAGGCCCATCGTGGAGGGCATCAGGGTGGCGCCGCCGATGCCGAGGACCGCGCGGGCCGCGATCAGGGTCTCGGCGCTGTTCGCGTAGGCCGCGAGGAGCGAGGCGGCGCCGAAGGCCGCGGCGCCCATGAGGAGGAGCCTGCGGCGGCCGACGCGGTCGCCGAGCGAGCCCATCGTCAGCAGCAGGCCGGCCAGGACGAAGCCGTAGACGTCGAAGATCCACAGCTGCTGGGTGCCGCTGGGGCGCAGGTCGGCGCTGATCGCGGGGGTCGCGAAGTACAGGACCGAGACGTCCATCGAGACCAGGAGCAGCGGCAGCATCAGCACGCCGAGCGCGGTCCACTCGCGGCGGCCGGCGCGGGCGGGTGTCCCGGCGTCGGCGGGGTCGGTGGTGCTCGTCGGGTTCGTCGTCATGCCGAGGACTGTACGAGCGTCTTAAACGCTTGTCTAGGACGAATGTATAGGTCATGTGTCTAGGACGACTGTATGGATCGAGGGGTAGGGTGGGGCCATGGGACACCGTGAGGATCTGCTCGAAGGCGCCAAGCGCTGCCTGCTGGAGAAGGGCTTCCTGCGCACCACCGCGCGCGACGTCGTCAAGGAGTCGGGCACCAACCTCGCGTCCATCGGCTACCACTACGGCTCGAAGGACGCGCTGCTGGTGCAGGCGTACATCTCGCTGATCGAGGAGGTCGGCGAGCGTTTCGACCCCGGCCTGGAAGGCGAGATGACGCAGCCCCCGGGCTCGCTGGAGCGCTTCCAGGAGGTGTGGGCCGGGATCATCCGGACCGTGCCCGGGGCACGGGCCATCTGGCTGCTCAGCTTCGAGCTGATGTTCCAGGACGACCGGCTCGAAGAGGTGCGCAAGCTGCTCGCCGAGGCTCAGAAGGAAGGCCGGGCCGGACTCGTCCCGATGTTCAACGGCGTCCCGGAGTCCGACCTGGACGAGGAGACGATCGACACCGAGGGGCGCCTCTACCAGACCCTCCTCAACGGCCTCATGGTCCAGTGGCTCTTCGACCCCGGCACGGCGACCACCGCCGAGCAGCTCACCGAGGGGCTGCGGCGGGTGATCCGGCAGGCCGCGCGGAGCTGACCGAGCCAGGCGTCACAGCCGCGCCCGCTTCAACGCCATGTGCAGCAGCAGCCGGTCCTCCCCGTCGTCCAGGTCCAGGCCGGTCAGCTGCTCCACGCGGGACAGGCGGTAGTAGAGGGTCTGGCGGTGGATGCCGAGCTCCGCCGCCGTGCGGCCGGCCTGCCCGGCGCAGTCGAGGTACACCTCGGCCGTGCGGGCCAGCTCCCGGTGGGCGGGGGAGAGGAGCGGGCCGACCACCCGGTCGTGCGCGGCCTCCGCCGGCAGCGCGGTCAGCAGCCGGTACGCCCCGATCCGCGCCCACTGCGCGACCGGCCCGAACCGCGGCTCGGCCAGCGCGGCCCGCGCGGCGGCCGAGGCCTCCTGCCAGACCGTGCCCAGCTCGGTGAGGCCGGTGCGGGGCTCGCCGACCCCGGCGGCGCAGCCGGTGACCCCGGAGATCCGGGCCCCGGCGGTGAAACCCGCCGCGACCGCCGCCGCCACCCGGGCCCCCGCCCCGCGCGCCGCGCCGCCCGACGCCCCACGGACCCCGTCGGCCTCCTTCAGCAGCCGCGCGGCGGCCGCCAGCGCGGGCGTGCTGGACTCCGTGGTCCGCAGGCGGACCAGCAGCGCGAGGCTCTGCCCCGAGGCGCCCCACGGCAGCGTGCACAGCGCCGTGGCGTGCGGGATCGTACGGGGGGCGGGCGCGTCGTCCGGATCGGCCGACGGCCACGGCGCCACGCAGACCAGCGTGTGCGGGCCGTCCGCGCGGGGCCCCAGCGCGGTGCGCAGCTCGGCCACCGCCATGTCCCGCTGCCAGCCGCGTTCCGCGGTGAGCACGGCCCGCAGCTCCCGGCTCAGCCCCGCCCCGGCCTCCGCCTCGTCCGCGAGCAGCGCGCCGATCCGGCCCGCGACCCGCAGGGCGGCGGCGAGCTGGGCGTCGGTCGGCCCGGGATCGCCGTCCAGGAGCCAGACGTAGCCGAGGACGACGCCCCGGTGGCGTACCGGCAGACAGATCCGGCCGCGGTAGACACCGGCCTCCGGGCTGGGCGGGATGCGGACCGGTCCGGTCGCGCGCGTGATGCCGAAGCCCTCGAACCAGGCGCGGACCGTGGCCGTGGAGCGCCGGGTCAGGATCGAGCGGGTGCGCACCGGATCCAGCGCGGTCGGGTCCAGCTCGTCCTCGCTGTCGTAGGCACCGAAGGCGATCAGCTCGAAGTCACGGTTCTCCAGGGTCGCCGGCACCCCCAGCAGCTCGGAGATCTCGTCCACCAGCTCCTGGTAGTCCGCCTTGAATTCAGCCGCCACCCGGGCATTCTCCCCCATTTACCGGCCGCCTTCATACATCTGTCTGAGATCCCGGGCACGGATGCGTGACAGCTGTCGATGGCCGACGATCGGAGAGATCCTTAGGTTTCACGGTGGTTCTCCGTGCCGTACCCGAATCGTCGGGTGATGGCCTTATTTGGTGCTTGTCTGTGGAGGTGCCCCGTGCTGGGTCCCGTGATTCTCGCCGCGTCGCGCAGCGACCGGATGCGACGCCTGATCTCGGCGGCCCCGGTGACCAAGCAGGTCGTCGACCGCTTCATCCCCGGCGAGACCGTGGCCGACATCGTCCCGATCATCAAGGACCTCACGGCCAAGGGCCTGGAGCTGACGATGGACGTCGTCGGCGAGGACATCACCACGCCCGAGCAGGCCACCGCCGCCCGGGACGCCTACCTGGCGCTGATCGACCACCTCAAGGACCTGGGGCTGGGCGAGCGCGTGGAGATGTCCGTCAAGCTGTCGATGTTCGGCCAGGCGCTCCAGGGCGGCCACGAACTGGCGCTCGCGAACGTCCGGCCGGTCGTCGAGGCCGCCGCCGCCATCGGTACCACCGTGACGCTCGACGCCGAGGACCACACCACCCTCGACTCGATGTTCGCCATCCACGAGGAGCTGCGGAAGGACTTCCCGCAGACCGGCTGCGTCATCCAGGCCTACCTCTTCCGCACCGAGGCCGACGCCCGCCGCCTCGCCGCGAGCGGCAGCCGCGTCCGCCTGGTCAAGGGCGCCTACAAGGAACCCGCCGAGGTCGCCTACCAGCAGAAGCACGAGATCGACAAGGCCTACGTGCGCATCCTGAGGACGCTGATGGAGGGCGAGGGCTACCCGATGATCGGGTCCCACGACCCGCGGCTGATCGCCATCGCCCAGGAGCTGGCCCACAAGGCCGGCCGTAAGCTCGACGAGTACGAGTTCCAGATGCTGTACGGCATCCGCGGCGAGGAGCACCTGCGGCTGGCCGCCGAGGGCCACCGCATGCGCGTCTACACCGCCTACGGCACCGACTGGTACGGCTACTTCATGCGCCGCCTGGCGGAGAAGCCGGCCAACCTCCGGTTCTTCCTCCGCAGCATGGTCAGCAAGGGCTGAGCCCGCACACCCGCTCACGTACAAGGAGTTACGGATCTCATGGACGCTGTGACCCAGGTCCCCACCCCCGTCAACGAGCCGGTGCACGGCTACGCCCCCGGCTCGCCCGAGCGCGCCCGGCTGGAGGCCAAGCTCAAGGAGCTGGCCGAGAACCCGATCGAGCTGCCGATGACGATCGGCGGGGAGAAGCGGCTGGGCGGCGGCGAGCCGTTCGAGGTCGTACAGCCGCACAACCACAAGGCCGTCATCGGCACCGGCCGCCACGCCACCCAGCAGGACGCGAAGGACGCCATCGACGCGGCCCTGGCCGCCGCGCCGGCCTGGCGCTCGATGTCCTTCGACGACCGCGCCGCGATCATCCTGCGCGCCGCCGAGCTGCTGGCCGGCCCGTGGCGCGAGACGATCGCCGCCTCCACCATGCTGGGCCAGTCCAAGACCGCCCAGCAGGCCGAGATCGACACCCCCTGTGAGCTGGTCGACTTCTGGCGCTTCAACGTCCACTACGCCCGTCAGATCCTGGCCGAGCAGCCCCCGGCGAACTCCCCGGGCGTGTGGAACCGCCTGGACCACCGCCCGCTGGAGGGCTTCGTCTACGCGATCACGCCGTTCAACTTCTCGGCCATCGCGGGCAACCTGCCCACCGCCCCCGCCCTGATGGGCAACGTGGTGGTCTGGAAGCCGTCCCCGACGCAGACCCACGCGGCCGTCCTCCTCATGCGGCTGCTGGAGGAGGCGGGCCTGCCCAAGGGCGTCATCAACCTGGTCACCGGCGACGGCATCGAGGTCTCCAAGGTCGCCCTGGAGCACCGGGACCTCGCGGGCATCCACTTCACCGGCTCGACCAAGACCTTCCAGTACCTGTGGAAGACGGTCGGCAACAACATCGAGAAGTACCGCTCCTACCCGCGTCTGGTCGGCGAGACCGGCGGCAAGGACTTCCTCGTCGCGCACCCGTCGGCCGACCGCGCGGTGCTGAAGACGGCCCTCACCCGGGGCGCCTTCGAGTACCAGGGCCAGAAGTGCAGCGCGACCTCCCGCGCCTACATCCCGGCGTCGATCTGGAACAGCGGTTTCAAGGAGGAGTTCGCCGCCGAGGTCGACTACCTCACCATGGGTGACGTCACCGACCTGTCGAACTTCATCGGCGCCGTGATCGACGAGCGTGCCTTCGCCAAGAACAAGGCCGCGATCGACCGCGCCAAGGCGGACCCGTCCTGCACGATCGTCGCGGGCGGCAGCTACGACGACTCGGTCGGCTACTTCGTCCGTCCGACCGTCATCGAGTGCACCGACCCGGAGAACGAGGTGTTCACCACCGAGTACTTCGGCCCGATCCTCGCGGTGCACGTCTACGAGGACGACAAGTACGACGAGATGCTGACCCAGATGGAGTCGGTGTCGGACTACGCCCTCACCGGCTCGGTCATCGCGAACGACCGCGCGGCGGCGGCGTACACGATGGAGAAGCTCCGCTTCGCCGCGGGCAACTTCTACATCAACGACAAGTCGACCGGTGCCGTCGTCGGCCAGCAGCCCTTCGGCGGCGGCCGCGCCTCCGGCACCAACGACAAGGCCGGCGCCCCCCAGAACCTCCTGCGCTGGACGCTGACCCGCGCCATCAAGGAGACCCTGGTCGCGCCGACCGACTACACCTACCCGCACATGGGCTGACCAGCCCCCCGAGCACGGCCCGGGAAGCCCGACACCGAGCGGGCTCCCCGGGCCGTTCCCATGCGCCCGGCGGCCGTCCCCCGGCACACTGGGCGCATGACGGAGGCAGCCGACGCAGTACCCGCCGACGCCCGAGCGGCCGCCGGGGAAGCGGTCACGGCCGACGACGGGGTCCGGCTGTGGGCGGCGCGGCCGGACGGCGGGGGAGACCCGCTGGTGCTGTGCCACGGCGGGCCGGGGCTGTGGGACATGTTCGGCGACGTGGCCGCGCTCCTCGCCGACCGGACGCCCGTCGTCCGCTGGGACCAGCGCGGCTGCGGCCGCTCGGAGCGGTGCGCGGGACCGTGGACGACCGCCCGGTTCGTGGCCGACCTCGACGCCGTACGGCGGCACTTCGGACTGGAACGGATGGCGCTGCTCGGCCACTCCTGGGGCGCGCAGCTGGCGCTGAGCTACGCACTGGCCCACCCGGAGCGGGTGAGCAGGCTCGTCTACGTGTCCGGCACGGGCATCGGCCCGGACGCCGACTGGCACCCCGCCTACACCGCCGGCTTCCTCGCCCGGCTCGGCGACCGTCCCGAACGGCTCGCCCGCCGGCGGGAGCTGGACGGCCGGCCGGAACCCGACGAGGCCGCGGAGCGGGAACGGGCCGTGCTGCGGTGGTCGGTGGAGTTCGAGGACCGGGAACGCGCGCCGGAGCACGCCCGGCGCATGGCCGAGCCCTGGTTCGGGGTCAACCAGGCGTGCAACAAGGCGCTGAACGAGGAACGGAGGCGGACCTGGGGCACACCCGGGCTGCGCGCGGCCTGCGCCCGCCTCGACGTGCCCGTGCTGAGCGTCGACGGAGCGCGGGACATCCGTCCCCGCACCGCCGTTGACTCCCTCGCCGCGGTCCTGCCCCGCGCCCGCCGGGTGGTCCTGCCCGCCGCAGGACACCTGCCGTGGGTGGAGGACCCGGCGGGCTTCCGGCGCGCCGTGCCGGCGCCATGACCCTGCGGCTCGCTCACACCGCCGACCTGGACGTGGCCGAACTCCGGGCCGTACGCGCCCTGTTGGACGACGCCTTCGACGGGGACCTCTCCGACGCGGACTTCGAGCACGGGCTGGGCGGAATGCACGTGCTCGTCCGGGACGGTGCCGGGCTCGCCGCTCACGGAGCCGTCGTGATGCGGCGGGTGCGGCACCGGGGGCGCTGGCTGCGCACGGGGTACGTGGAGGCCGTCGCCGTGCGGGCCGACGTACGGCGGACCGGGCTCGGCGGGCGGGTCATGGCCGAGCTGGAGCGGGTGGTCGACCGGGCCTACGACCTCGGCGCGCTCTCCGCGAGCGACGAGGGGGCGCCGCTGTACGCCGCCCGGGGCTGGCGGCGCTGGGCCGGGCGGGTGTACGCCCTCTCGCCGGACGGGATCGTCCGGCTGCCCGAGGAGGAAGGCGGCCTGTACGTGCGGGGCGCCCTCGACCCGCACGGGGAACTGGTCTTCGACTGGCGGGACGGGGACGTCCTCTGACGGCCGCCGACGTCGCACGCCCGCCGTACGGGCCCTGATCCGCGTTCTGCGCTCCCTTGGCCAAGGCTCCCCCGGACGCACGAACTCCCAGCTCAGCGCGGTGTGATCCAGTTCGCCGTCTCAGATAGTAGGAAGTCCGAGTAATTGTGCAGACAGACACGGACCACTCCCTTAGGTTTGTAGGAGCCGAACGTCTCGCTCGATCCAGCGAATGGCGGTCGTGAGCCGGGCCCCGTGCAGGCAACCCCTGCGGCCGGTGCTCCCCGCCCCTTCCGGCGTCTCGTAACCCCCTTCCTTGCCGTGCTCCACGTATGCCGAAGGAGTCGATCGCCATGGCCGAGACGACCGTCCGCCGCCGAGTCCGCCACGTGTCCCGCACGAGCGAGTCCGACCGCAGGAACGCCGCCGCCGCCCTCCAGCGCGCCCTGGACCGCCGGGACAACGGCGGCGAGACCGGCCACTGAGCCGGACCACCGGCCGGGAGCCGCATCCCGACGGGGTGCGGCGCGGCGCTCATCCGCCGTGCCGCACCTCGAAGTGGTCGATCCGCCGCCCGTCCTGGCCCAGCGCCGACACCGCGAGCCGTGGCGCCGCGCCGGCCCGGACCTCCACCGACAGCAGCGAGAAGCCGGTGTAGCGCACCCGCGACCACTCCACCGTCTCCGGCACCCGGTCCCCGCCCTTCGTCCACGCGAAGGTCTCCACCGCCCGGTGCCGGGTGACGTGTCCCTCGTAGCTGTCCTTGACGCCCGGCGGGAAGCCGTACAGGTCACGGCCGCCGCCGCCCGCCGTGATGTACACGGTGCCGTCCCGGCCGGGGTCGGTGGAACCGCCGACGGGCACCGCCCGGCCGACCGCGCCGTCCTTGATCGCGTCGGTGCGCTCGTACACATGGTTGTGGCCGTTGATCACCAGGTCCACCCGGTGCTTCGAGAACAGCGGCAGCCACTCCCGCCGGACGCCCCCGTCCGAGGCGTGCCGCGAGGTGGAGTAGGCGCAGTGGTGGAAGAAGACGACCACGAAGTCGATGCCGTCGGCCGCGCGCAGCCGCCGCAGCGTCCGGTCCAGCCACGCCGTCTGCCGGCCGTGGCTGAGCCCGAGGTTGGCGGGGATCTCGTACGACACGTCGTTGGCGTCCAGCGCGACGAAGCCGGCGTTGCCGTAGGTGAACGCGTAGGCGCCCGGTGTGCCGTGCGGATCGAATCCGGTCTCCGGCAGGGAGAAGCGGGCGAGCTGGCCGCCGTAGCCGTCCGGTGAGTACCAGGCCTCCATGTCGTGGTTGCCGGTGGTCACCATCCACGGCACGGACCGTGCGACCGGCTCGTTCTGCTTCAGGAACAGGTCCCAGAAGGCGGGGTCGTAGCCGTCCGTCGTCCGGCCCGTGCCGCTGACGTCCGCGTAGCAGATGTCACCGGCGTGCAGATGGAAGGCGGGCTTCTGGCGCAGCACCAGATCGTCGTTGGCGTGCGCCGCCCGGCCCACGCCCTGGTCGCCGAAGGCCGTGAACACGAAGCGCTCCGGACGCGCGGGCGCCGTGCGGAAGGAGGCGATGGCCGCGCGATGGGCGGGGGCGGTGGGTTCCCAGCCGTCGTGGCCGACGCCGTAGTAGTACGTCGTGCCGGGCGCGAGGCCGTCCACGGACGCGTGCGCGTAGTACTGCTCCAGCGCGGGCCGCACGCCCTCCACCCCGGGCGTGCGCAGCGGGCGGATCTCGGCCGGGACCCGGCGCCCGAGGTCGTCGGGGCGCGCGCCGACCCGCACGTACGGCCGCTTCACCGCGAACGGCACCTGCCAGGAGATCCGCATCCGTGTCCGGGGGTCGGAGCCGAAGGCCAGATGCCGGCCGAACGGGGCGACCGCCGAGCCCGGCACCCGCGAGGTGGCCGATCCGGCCGGCCCCGGCCTCGCGCCGGACGCGGTGCCGCAGCCGGTCAGCAGGCCGCCCGCCACCGCGCCCGCCGTCACCAGCGTGCGGCGGCGCACCATGCGGCCGCGCAGGTACTCGTACTGCTCGGCCAGGCTCAGCCGCTCGGCGAGCGGGCGGGGGATGCCGACGTCAGGAGTGTCCATGTCCCGGAACGTTCCACCGGTGCCCGACATCCTTGCCGCGCACGGGTGAACGTCGACCGACGGGAGGACACCGGCAGCCTGTCCGGGTGTCCGTATGGCGGACGGTACGTGTCATCACCTGGGACGAGGAGTAGGGTGCCCGCATGTCTCGCAGCATCAATCTCGCAGTGATCCCCGGTGACGGCATCGGCCAGGAGGTCGTGGCCGAGGGTCTGAAGGTCCTCTCCGCCGTCCTGCCGCAGGATGTGAAGCTGGAGACCAAGGAGTACGACTTCGGCGCCAAGCGCTACCACGCCACCGGTGAGACCCTCACCGACGCCGACCTCGACTCCCTCAGGCAGCACGACGCCATCCTGCTGGGCGCCATCGGCGACCCGTCGGTGCCGTCCGGCGTGCTGGAGCGCGGCTTCCTGCTCAAGCTCCGCTTCGCCTTCGACCACCACGTCAACCTGCGTCCGTCGAAGCTGCTCCCGGGTGTCGCCACCCCGCTCGCCGGCCAGCCGGAGATCGACTTCGTCGTCGTCCGGGAGGGCACCGAGGGCCCGTACACCGGCAACGGCGGCACCATCCGCAAGGGCACCGCGCACGAGGTCGCCACCGAGGTGTCCGTCAACACGGCCTACGGTGTCGAGCGCGTCGTCCGCGACGCCTTCGAGCGCGCCCAGGCCCGCCCGCGCAAGAAGCTCACGCTGGTCCACAAGAACAACGTGCTGACCTTCGCCGGGCACCTGTGGACGAACGTCTTCAACAAGGTGGCCGAGGAGTACCCCGAGGTCACCACGGACTACATCCACGTCGACGCCGCGACCATCTACCTGGTCACCGACCCGGGCCGGTTCGACGTCATCGTCACCGACAACCTCTTCGGCGACATCATCACCGACCTCGCCGCGGCCGTCTCCGGCGGCATCGGCGTGGCCGCCTCGGGCAACATCAACCCCACCCGCGAGTTCCCGTCCATGTTCGAGCCGGTCCACGGCTCGGCCCCGGACATCGCCGGCCAGGGCAAGGCCGACCCCACCGCCACCGTCCTGTCCGTCGCCCTGCTGCTGCGCCACCTCGGCTACGACACCGAGGCCGACCGGATCGACGCGGCGGTCGCCGCCGACCTCACCGAGCGCGCCGGAAAGCCGGCCCGCTCCACCTCCGGGATCGGCGACGCGCTCGCCGTACGCGTAGCCGGCTGACCCGCCGCGCTACACCGAGCCGCCGGGTCGCCACCGCACCCGGCGGCTTTTCCTGTGCCTCGCCGGGTGCCACCATCGAACCTTGGGCCGCTTCACCCCGATTCCGTCCGCTACCGCCCCCCGCGCGATAATCGAACGCGGAGCCGCGATATGAGGGAAGGCTCGGACGTCCTAGCACCGACGACCGGGAGGTGTGAGCGCGGCCCGTCACTACAACCGGTGAAGGACAATCACTCATGACGACGCCCACGATCGAGCTCAAGCCCTCCGCCACCCCGCTCGCCGCCGCGGAACGCGAGGCGATCCTCGCCGACCCGGGGTTCGGCCGCCACTTCACCGACCACATGGTGACGATCAAGTGGACCGAGGGCCGCGGCTGGCACGACGGCCAGCTCGTTCCGTACGGGCCGATCTCCCTGGACCCGTCCACGCACGTCCTGCACTACGGCCAGGAGATCTTCGAGGGCCTGAAGGCCTACCGCCAGCCCGACGGCTCGGTCGCGCTGTTCCGTCCCGAGGCCAACGCCCGCCGCTTCCGCAACTCCGCCCGCCGCATGGCCATGGCCGAGCTGCCCGAGGAGCTGTTCATCGCCGCGCTGGACGCGCTGCTCACGCAGGACGCCGACTGGGTCCCGCCGCACGGCGGCGAGGCCTCCCTCTACCTGCGGCCGTTCATGTTCGCCACGGAGGCCGCGCTCGGCGTGCACCCGGCGAACGAGTACCTGTTCATGCTGATCGCCTCCCCCTCCGGCGCGTACTTCGCCGGCGGCGTGAAGCCGGTCACCATCTGGGTCTCCGAGGACCACGTCCGCGCCGTCCCGGGCGGCACCGGCGACGCCAAGACCGGCGGCAACTACGCCGCGTCCCTGCTGCCGCAGGCCGAGGCCGCCGCGCACGGCTGCGACCAGGTCGTCTACCTCGACGCGGTCACCCGCACCAAGGTCGAGGAGAGCGGCAGCATGAACGTCGCGTTCGTCTACGGCGACCGGATCGTCACCCCGTCGCTCACCGGCTCCATCCTGGAGGGCATCACCCGCGACTCCCTGCTCCAGGTCGCCCGTGACCTCGGCTACACCGCCGAGGAAGGGGTGATCACCCTCCAGCAGTGGCGCGAGGACGCCGCCTCCGGTGCGCTGACCGAGGTCTTCGCGTGCGGTACCGCCGCCGTGGTCACGCCGATCGGTCACGTCAAGACCAAGACCGACCAGTGGTCCCACGGCGACGGCACGCCCGGGCCGGTCACCGGGCGTCTGCGCGAGGCTCTGCTGGGCATCCAGCGGGGCCTGACCGAGGACAAGCACGGCTGGATGCACCGGGTCGGTTAAGAGCGCGGCCTGGAGCGCCCCGGAGGGGGTGTCGGGTGTCCGCGGGTCCAGCTCGGCTGGTCACGCGGCCCCCGCACCCCCTCCGGGGCGTTTTTCGTTGGGCACCCTACCGCTTGGCCATGCTAGAGCGCTGCTCAAGTGAATTGTGTCCGCTGCCCGGTCAGTGCTTCTCTTTGCTGGATTCCCTGTTTAGAGTGTTGCTCTAACTGGGAAAGCAAGGAGGTGCCGTGCCGTGCGACTGACCCCCACGGAACGTGACCGGCTGCTGCTCTTCGGGGCCGCCGAGCTGGCCCGGGCCCGCCGGGCGCGCGGCCTGCGGTTGAACGTCCCCGAGGCCACGGCGCTGATCGCGGACACCGTCTGCGAGGCCGCCCGCGACGGCAAGCGGCTCGCGGAGGCCGTCGAGGCGGCCCGGTCGGTGCTCGGTCCCGAGGACGTCCTGCCGGGTGTCGTCGACGTCGTCACCGAGGTGATGGTCGAGGCCGTCTTCGACGACGGCTCCCGGCTCGCGGTCGTCTCCGACCCCATCGGCCGGGGGTCCCCCCGCGAAGCAGGGGGAGGCCTGGGCCCGGACGCCCCGGGCGCCCTGCTCCCCGGTCCCGAGCACGCCGACCCCGAGCCCGTCCTCCGGCTCCGCGTCACCAACACCGCGAGCGTGCCGGTCTCCGTCACCTCCCACTTCCACTTCTTCGAGGCCAACCCGCGCCTCGACTTCGACCGCGAGCGCGCCTACGGCATGCGGCTCGCCGTACCCGCCGGCTCCTCGGTCCGCTTCGGGCCCGGGGAGAGCGAGGAGGTCGGGCTCGTGCCGATCGGCGGCGAGCGGATCGCCATCGGCTTCGCCGGACTGGTCGACGGCCCGCTGGACGCGCCCGGCGCCAAGGAGGAAGCCCTCCGCAGGGCCGCCGCCTGCGGATACCTGGGAGCGACACCGGAAGGAGGCGAGGAGCGATGAGCCGCTCGAAGGGCCGCGAGGTGAGCCGGTCGATCCACGTCGACCCGCACGCCTACGCCGCCACCCACGGCCCCCGCGCCGGCGACCGCGTCCGCCTCGGCGACTCCGGGCTCACCGTCCGCGTCGAGTCCGACTCCCAGCAGTACGGCGACGAGTTCCTGGCCGGCTTCGGCAAGACCGCCCGCGACGGACTGCACCTGAAGGCCGCCGCCGTCCGGGACACCTGTGACGTCGTGATCAGCAACGTCATCCTGATCGACGCGGTGCAGGGGATCAGGAAGGTGTCCATCGGCATCCGTGAGGGCCGCATCAGCGCCATCGGGCGGGCCGGCAACCCCGACACCCTGGACGGCGTTGACGTCGTCGTCGGCACCGGCACCTCCATCGTCTCCGGCGAGGGGCTCATCGCCACCGCCGGCGCCGTCGACACCCATGTGCACCTGCTGTCGCCGCGCATCATGGAGGCGTCCCTCGCCTCCGGCGTCACCACGATCATCGGGCAGGAGTTCGGCCCGGTGTGGGGCGTCGGCGTCAACTCGCCCTGGGCGCTGCGGCACGCCTTCAACGCCTTCGACGCCTGGCCGGTCAACATCGGCTTCCTGGGCCGGGGTTCGTCCTCCCACGGCGCTCCGCTCGTCGAGGCCCTGGCCGAGGGCGGGGCGAGCGGCTTCAAGGTGCACGAGGACATGGGCGCCCACACCCGCGCGCTGGACACCGCGCTGCGGGTCGCCGAGGAACACGACGTCCAGGTGGCCCTGCACAGCGACGGATTGAACGAGTGCCTGTCGGTCGAGGACACCCTCAGGGTGCTGGAGGGCCGCACGATCCACGCCTTCCACATCGAGGGCTGCGGCGGCGGACACGTGCCCAACGTGCTGAAGATGGCCGGCGTCCCGAACGTCATCGGCTCCTCCACCAACCCCACCCTGCCCTTCGGCCGGGACGCGGTCGCCGAGCACTACGGCATGATCGTCTCCGTCCACGACCTGAAGCCCGACCTGCCCGGCGACGCCGCCATGGCCCGCGACCGGATCCGCGCCGGCACGATGGGTGCCGAGGACGTGCTGCACGACCTGGGCGCGATCGGCATCACCTCCTCCGACGCCCAGGGCATGGGCCGGGCCGGTGAGACGGTCCGCCGCACCTTCGCCATGGCCGGAAAGATGAAGGCCGAGCTGGGGCCGCTGCTTCCCCATGACGGGGAGGCCGGCGACCGCGAGGGCGACGACAACGCGCGCGTCCTGCGCTACCTGGCCAAGCTGACCATCAACCCGGCCATCGCGCACGGCCTCGCCCACGAGGTCGGCTCGATCGAGGTGGGCAAGCTCGCCGACATCGTGCTGTGGCGCCCGGAGTACTTCGGGGCCAAGCCGCAGCTCGTCCTCAAGGCCGGCTTCCCGGCGTACGGCGTGGTCGGCGACCCCAACGCGGCCACCGACACGTGCGAACCGCTCGTGCTGGGCCCGCAGTTCGGGGCGTACGGCGCCACGGCCGCCGACCTCTCGGTCGCCTTCGTCGCCCGCGCCGCCGTCGACCAGGGCAACGACCGGATGCCGACCCGGCGCAGAAGGGTCGCCGTGCGCGGCACCCGGGGCATCGGCCCCGCCGACCTGCGCCTGAACTCCCGTACCGGAGCGGTGGACGTCGACCGGCGCACCGGCCTGGTCACCCTCGACGGCGAGCCGATCCGCTCGGAACCGGCCGAGTCCGTCTCCCTCAACCGCCTCTACTTCCTCTAAGGACCCGTGCCATGAGCACCCCCGCCGCCGACGGCTTCCGCATGCCCGCCGAGTGGGCGCCCCACGAGCGCACCTGGATGGCCTGGCCGAGCCCCAACCCCACCTTCGACGACCCGGCCGACCTGGCCGCCGCCCGGACCGCGTGGGCGTCCGTGGCCCGCGCCGTCCGCCGCTTCGAGCCGGTGACGGTCGTGTGCGGCCCCGGCCAGTCCGAGGACGCCCGGGCGCTGCTCGGCCCCGGCGTCGACACCGTCGAGCGGGACCTGGACGACGCCTGGATGCGGGACATCGGCCCCACCTTCCTCACCGACGGCCGGGGCCGGCTCGCCGCCGTGGACTGGACGTTCAACGGCTGGGGCGCCCAGGAATGGGCCCGCTGGGAGCACGACTCCGGGATCGGCGCGTACGTCTCCGGCCTCGCGGGCGCCAGGACGTACGCCTCGAAGCTGGTCAACGAGGGCGGTGCGATCCACGTCGACGGCGAGGGGACCGTGCTGCTCACCGAGACCGTGCAGCTCGGCCCCGAGCGCAACCCGCACTGGACCAAGGAGGAGGTCGAGGCGGAGATCCACGCCCACCTCGGCACCAGCAAGGCGATATGGCTGCCGCGCGGCCTGACCGGCGACTACCCTCCCCACGGCTTCGGCACCCTCGGCCATGTCGACATCGTCGCCGCGTTCGCCCGGCCGGGTGTCGTGGTCGCCCACCACCAGCCGGACCCGGCCCACCCCGACCACGAGGTCACCCAGGAGGTCATCGGCCTGCTGAAGTCGGCGACCGACGCCCGGGGCCGCCGCCTGGAGGTCGTGGAGGTCCCCGCGCCGGCCGCCCTGGAAGCCGACGGCCACTGGGCCGACTACTCCTACATCAACCACTACCTCTGCAACGGCGGCGTGGTGCTGTGCGGGTTCGACGACCCGCGCGACGAGATCGCCGCGGGCATCTTCCGGCGCCTGTTCCCGGAGCGGACGGTGACGCTGGTCGACGCGCGTACGATCTTCGCGGGCGGGGGCGGTATCCACTGCGTCACGCAACAGCAGCCGAGGGTCTGACACACACGGGAGCAGCAGATGACCGGTGCGGGCCGGGCACGCAGGAACGCGCCGCCGCGCGAGGAGGTCCTCGCCGCCGCCATGGACATGATCGCCGAGCGCGGTCTGGAGAAGCTCACCATGGCGGGGCTGGGCCGTGAGGTCGGCATGAGCAGCGGCCACCTGCTGTACTACTTCCGCTCCAAGGACGAGCTGCTGCTCCGGACGCTGGAGTGGAGCGAGGGCCGGCTGGGCGCGGAGCGGGGCCGCCTGCTGGCCGGTCCCGGGACCGCGCGGGAACGCCTGTCGGCCTACGTCGACCTGTACGTGCCCGACGGCCACCGCGACCCGCACTGGACGCTGTGGCTGGAGGTCTGGAACCGGTCGCAGAACGCCGACGACGACGCGCGTGCCCGGCAGGCCGCGATCGAGGGCGCGTGGCACCGCGACCTGGTCGCGCTGATCGCCGAGGGCGTCTCGCGGGGGGAGTTCCGTCCGGTGGACGCGGACCGCTTCGCGACGAGGCTGCGCGCGCTGCTGGACGGGTTCTCGATCCACGTGGCGATCGGCTTGCGGGGCGCGGACAGGGGCCAAGTCCTCTCGCACGTCCGGGAGTTCATCGAGGACGGGCTCGCCGCGACCCCCTAGCGGCGCACGTCCGGCGGCGCATCGGAATCGTTTCCTCCGCGGGCGGGCAGGTAACGGCCCATGGGACGACAACACTGGAAGAAGATCTGGGTCGGCTCGGCGGGCAACATGGTCGAGTGGTTCGACTGGTTCGTGTACGCGAGCTTCGCCACGTACTTCGCCGGCGCGTTCTTCCCGAGCGGCAACCCCACCGCCCAGCTGATGAACACCGCCGGCATCTTCGCCGTCGGCTTCTTCATGCGCCCCGTCGGCGGCTGGCTGCTGGGCAGGGTCGGTGACCGCAAGGGCCGCAAGGCGGCGCTGACCCTCACCGTCACGCTCATGTCGGCCTCGGCGGTCCTCATCGCCGTCGCCCCCACCTACGGGGTCGCCGGCTACGGCGGAGCCCTCGTGCTGCTCGTCGCCCGCCTGCTCCAGGGCCTGTCGGTGGGCGGCGAGTACGCGGCCAGCGCCACCTATCTGACCGAGGCGTCCGACCCGAGGCGGCGCGGCTTCGCGTCCAGCTTTCAGTACGTGTCCATGACCGCCGGCCAGATCGTCGGCCTCGGCCTGCAGATCGTCCTCCAGCGCACCATGTCCGACGACGCCCTGCACAGCTACGGCTGGCGCATCCCGTTCGTCGTCGGCGCGCTCGGCGCGGCCGTCGTCTTCTACCTGCGCCGCACCATGCTGGAGACGGAGGTGTACGAGGAGGACACCTCGCACTCCGAGGAGCGCGGCACCCTGCGGGCGCTGTGGCGGCACAAGCGGGAGGCGTTCCTGGTGATCGCCCTCACCATGGGCGGCACGGTGGCGTACTACACGTACACCACCTACCTCACGAAGTACCTCTCCAACTCGGCGGGGCTGTCCAAGGAGACCGCCACGCTGGTCTCGTTCACCGCACTGATCGTCTTCGCGTGCCTCCAGCCGCTCGCGGGCGCCCTCTCCGACCGCATCGGACGCCGCCCGCTGCTGATCACCTTCGCCGTCGGCTCCACCTTCCTGACGGTCCCGATCATGACGCTGCTCCGGCACGCGGACGGCTACTGGCCCGCCCTCGGCCTCGCCCTGCTCGCGCTGGTCGTGGTCACGGGCTACACCTCCATCAACGCCTGTGTGAAGGCCGAGCTCTTCCCGACCGGCGTCCGCGCGCTCGGTGTCGCCCTGCCGTACGCCATCGCCAACGCCCTCTTCGGCGGCACCGCCGAGTACGTCGCCCTGTGGTTCAAGAAGGGCGGCATCGAGTCCGGCTTCTACTGGTACGTGGCCGGCTGCGCCGCCGTGTCCCTCGTGGTGTACGTCACCATGCGGGAGACCAAGGACCTGGACCTGGCCCGGGTGAGGGCCGGCGAGGATTCCACGCTGACGCCCGCATCCTGAGACGGACGGTGAGCCGGGGGCGGAGCTGTGCCAGACTGCCCCCGTGCTCTCGTTCGCCATGATTATTGGCAGCAGGCGCGCCGGTCCGCAGTGACCACCTCGTACGACCAGGTGCGGGTGGCCACCGTCGTCCTCGACCCGCGCGCAGACCTCTCGCACCCGCGAGGGGTTTTTTCGTTTTCCGGCCCACCCTCAGCCGGTGACGGAGCGCGAGGGAGCATGGAGGAACGGTGGAGCCGGTCATTCCGGTAAAGACCGAAGATTTCCCACAGGAGCCTTGAGACATGACCGAGACGGCAACCAGCGAGCTCGACGACTCGTTCCACGTCTTCGACACCACGCTGCGCGACGGCGCGCAGCGCGAGGGCATCAACCTCACCGTCGCGGACAAGCTCGCCATCGCCCGGCACCTGGACGACTTCGGCGTGGGCTTCATCGAGGGCGGCTGGCCCGGCGCGAACCCCCGCGACACGGAGTTCTTCGCCCGCGCGCAAGCGGAGATCGACTTCCGGCACGCCCAGCTCGTCGCCTTCGGCGCCACCCGCCGCGCCGGCACCACAGCCGCCGAGGACCCGCAGGTCAAGGCCCTGCTCAGCTCGGGCGCCCCGGTGATCACCCTGGTCGCCAAGTCGCACGACCGGCACGTGGAGCTCGCGCTGCGCACCACCCTGGACGAGAACCTGGAGATGGTCCGCGACACCGTGTCGTACCTGCGCGAGCAGGGCCGCCGGGTCTTCGTGGACTGCGAGCACTTCTTCGACGGCTACCGCGCCAACCCCGAGTACGCCAAGGCGGTCGTCCGCGCCGCCTCGGAGGCCGGCGCCGACGTCGTCGTCCTCTGCGACACCAACGGCGGCATGCTCCCCGCCCAGGTCCACGCGGTCGTCGCCACCGTCCTCGCCGACACCGGCGCCCGGCTCGGCATCCACGCCCAGGACGACACCGGCTGCGCGGTCGCCAACACCCTGGCCGCCGTCGACGCGGGCGCCACCCACGTGCAGTGCACGGCCAACGGATACGGCGAGCGCGTCGGAAACGCCAACCTGTTCCCGGTCGTCGCCGCCCTGGAACTGAAGTACGGCAAGAAGGTGCTGCCCGAGGGCCGGCTGCGCGAGATGACCCGCATCTCCCACGCCATCGCCGAGGTCGTCAACCTGACGCCGTCGACCCACCAGCCGTACGTGGGCGTGTCGGCCTTCGCGCACAAGGCCGGCCTGCACGCCTCCGCCATCAAGGTCGACCCGGACCTGTACCAGCACATCGACCCCGAGCTGGTCGGCAACACCATGCGCATGCTCGTCTCCGACATGGCGGGCCGCGCCTCGGTCGAGCTGAAGGGCAAGGAGCTGGGCATCGACCTGAGCGGCGACCGGGAGCTGGTCGGCCGGGTGGTCGAGCGGGTGAAGGAGCGGGAGCTCAAGGGCTACACGTACGAGGCGGCGGACGCCTCGTTCGAGCTGCTGCTGCGCGCCGAGGCCGAGGGCCGGCCGCTGAAGTACTTCGACGTCGAGTCCTGGCGGGCCATCGTCGAGGACCGGCCCGACGGCACCCACGCCAACGAGGCCACGGTCAAGCTGTGGGCCAAGAGCGAGCGGATCGTCGCCACCGCCGAGGGCAACGGCCCGGTCAACGCCCTGGACCGCGCCCTGCGTGTGGCCCTGGAGAAGATCTACCCGCAGCTCGCCAAGCTGGACCTGGTCGACTACAAGGTCCGCATCCTGGAGGGCAAGCACGGCACCTCCTCCACCACCCGCGTGCTGATCTCCACCTCGGACGGCTCCGGCGAGTGGGCCACGGTCGGCGTGGCCGAGAACGTCATCGCCGCCTCCTGGCAGGCCCTGGAGGACGCGTACACGTACGGCCTCCTCCGTGCGGGCGTGGAGCCCGCTCAGTAGCCACAGTGGAGGCATGACCTCACCAACGCAAGACGTGCTGTCCCGGGCCCGCGTCGCGACCCGGCTGCCCGCCCGGGACCTGGACCGGGCCCGCCGCTTCTACGCCGAGAAGCTCGGCCTGTACCCGGTGGACGAACGGCCCGGCGGACTGCTGTACCGCTGCGCGGGCGTGGACTTCGTCGTGTTCCGCTCGACGGGGGCCTCGCCCGGCACCTTCACCCAGATGGCCTTCGAGGTGGACGACATCGAGGCGGCCGTCACCGAGCTGCGCCGCCGGGGCGTCGAGTTCCAGGAGGTCGACGTGCCCGGCTTCCGCACCCGGGACGGCATCGCCGAGATCGAGGGCAACTACCCGAGCAAGGGCGCGCGGGCCGAGCGGGGCGCGTGGTTCCGGGACAGCGAGGGCAACCTGCTGGGCATCGGCCAGCTGATCCTGTGAGGCCCGCCGGCCGGTCCGGTGCCGCTCAGGGCGCCCGCCAGATGTTGTCGAAGGCGATGTTCTCGATGCGGCGCCGCTCGCGCACCGCCTCCAGCTCGGTGACCGCGTCACCGACCGCCGCCAGGACGGTGATCACCGCCTCGTCGTCGAGTCCGGAGGAGGCCGTCCGGTCGGGCTCGATGCCCAGCGTGCCCGCGAGGCCCGTCAGCACCGGGTCGTGGGAGTCCCAGCGGTCGGTCGCGTGCCGCCGGGCGGCCGTGTCGGCCGGGGTCTCGGTCCCGCCCCGGCCCGGCCACCAGTGCCGGCGCTTCCCGGTGAGCTGCCCGTCCGCCTCCAGGACGTCCCGGTAGGCCACGGCCAGCCCCTCGCCGCGCCGCCACAGCCAGTCCTCGACCGTCTCGTACGGCTCCTCGCGGACGAGCCGCGCCCCGGCCTCGTCCAGCAGCCGGTCACCCGTGGTCAGCACCGGGCCGGGCACGATGCGCTCACCGTCCAGGGTGAGCGCCCGGACACCGAGCAGGTCGATCAGCTCGGCCCCGGCGAGCGCCAGCGACAGATCGCCCTGCTCGACGGGGCGCTCGCCCGGTACGTCCAGGCTGACGAGGAACAGGTCCTGCGGTGTCGTCATGGGGGCTCCAGGTCACCGGCCGTCAGCTGCGGCCGGGGTCGTTCGGATGGGACTCCAGCGGAGTGACGGTGAGCTGCATCCAGGGTCGCAGCGGCAGCGTACCGAGGACCCGCTCGTGCAGCTGCGCCTCGTCGTCGGCCCGCCAGACGCCGATGCTGCGCAGCTCCCCGACCGGCCGCCACAGCCGCAGCAGATGCCCCGTGGCGGCCAGTTCCCGGGCCCGGACGGCCTCGGCGGCCCGCCGCCGCGCGACCTCTTCCTCGGGGGTGCCGTCGGGCACCGAGGTGGTGATCTCGACCAGGAACTCGCGCATGATCCCTCCCTCGGTGGGTGGCCGGCCGGCTGGGGGCCGGCCCCCTTCATCGTCCCCCAGCCGCCGGACGGGCGCCGCTCAGCACGAGTCGGCGGCGAGCCGCTCGAACGCGGCGAGGCTCATCGCCCGGTCGTCCGCCCAGACCTGGCCGGGCTTCAGCCGGTCGATCTGCTCGCCGGTGAACTCCACGACCCCGTTGTAGGAGTCGCCGCCGACGTAGTGCCCGAACCGCAGGACGTACCGGTGCCGGGGCAGGAGGCGCTGGGCGCCCCGGTGACGGGCGTGCCAGGCGGCGGGCGGGTCGAAGAGGGGGAAGTCGGCGTCGCCGCGCAGGCCGTCCTTCTTCACGTCCCACCCGGTGCTGACAGGGCCCTTCCCCGCGCCCCGGGCCCGCCCGTCCAGGGCCGGGCCCTGATAGCCGTCGTCACCGCACGGCCGGAACACGGCGTACGGCGTCCCGTCCGGCGCGGCCCGCACCCCCGCGAGCGGCAGGTCGACGGCGCCGCAGCCGCTGAGCAGCAGCGTCCCGCCGACGATCCCCGCCGCCACGGCCCCCGTACGTCGCATGGTCCGCCTCACCGCCTCACCGCAGGGTCCACTTCTGGTTGGCGGCGCCGGTGCACGACCAGATCTGGGCCCGTGCCCCGTTCGCCGACGAGTTGTCGGTGACGTCCAGGCACTTGTTCGCCGCCGTGTTCACCACATCACCCGTGGACGCGTTGTACGACCACCGTTGGGCACCGGTTCCGTTGCAGTCGTACAACTGCACCTTGGCCCCGTCCGCCGTCGAACCGGAGCTCACGTCCAGACACTTGCCGAGCGCCTGGATCGACCCGTCGGCCTGGACGGTCCACTGCTGGGCCGCGCTGCCGTTGCAGTCGTAGAGCTGCACCGCCGTGCCGTTGGCGCTCGAACCGCCCGCCACGTCCAGGCACTTGCCGGCGAGGCCCACGAAGGCCCCGGTCCTGGCGCCGCCGCCGGACTGGGTGCCGGACCAGGTGAAGGTGGCCGAGGTGTTGCCGGGCAGCGAGTAAGTGGCGTGCTGCGAGCCCCAGTTGATGGTGACCGTCCGGGCCGACGAGGAGTCGTTGTACGCGATCAGCGCCTTGCTGCCGTCCGGGTTGCGCCAGGCCACGTTCGGTACCGCGGTGGAGGCGGTGGAGGCTATGCGCTGGGCACCGGGGCGGACGAACTTGGTCAGGTGGCCCATGTCGTAGTACTCGACGGTGTAGTCCACGGTCCCGCTCGCGCCGTCGCCGTTGTGCACGGTGATCAGGCCGGTGCAGGTGCCGCAGCCGCCGTTGTGCGGGCCCATGTTCTGGTCCACGGCCAGCGACCACTTGGTCACCGACTTCGCCCAGTTGCGGGTGTAGTCGATGATGTTGGACATGTCCTCGCGCTGCTGGTCGGCGATCCAGGTGCCACCGGAGTGCTCGGTGCCGAAGGCGTCCAGCGCGGGGTACTGGTTGTGCACGGTGGTCTGCTTGGCGATGTCACCGCCGTAGCCGTGCCAGGCGATGCCGCCGAAGTTGGGGTGGCTGCGGACGGCCGGGTCGTCCACGGTCTGGGCCGCGTAGGAGTCGTAGACGTCCCAGTTCCAGTCGTGCGCCAGCACCTTGGTGGTCAGGCCCGCCGACTGGAGCTTGGGCAGCAGCTCGTTCTTGGTGAAGTAGGCGAGGCCGCTGGCGTTCCAGCTCATCGACGGGTAGCCGGAACAGCAGGTCGGCTCGTTCTGCGCGGTGACGTACGAGACGTTGATCCCCTGGTCCTTGTACGCCTGGAGGTACTTCACGAAGTAGGAGGCGTACGCCCCGTAGTCCTCGGCCTTCAGCCAGCCGCCGTTGAGCGAGCCGCTGTCCTTCATCCACGCCGGCGCGGTCCACGGCGAGGCCATCACGGTCAGGGAGGGGTTGAGCTGGAGCGCCTGCCTGGTGAGCGGGACGACGTCGGCCAGGTCGTGCGCGATGGAGAACTTCGCGAGGGACGGGTCGGTCTGCCCGGCCGGCACGTCGTCGTAGGTGTAGCCGTAGCGGGCGAGGTCGGAGGCGCCCATGGGGTTGCGCAGGAACGACAGGCCGATGCCGTCGGTCGGCGAGAACAGCTTGCGCATGGTCGCGTCCCGGGTCGCCTGGGACAGCGCCC
Source organism: Streptomyces sp. Ru62 (assembly GCF_002920615.1). Classification (GTDB taxonomy): domain Bacteria; phylum Actinomycetota; class Actinomycetes; order Streptomycetales; family Streptomycetaceae; genus Streptomyces. The sequence goes on along the minus strand of NZ_PQSU01000005.1, from coordinate 238,177 downwards.
CGCTGCTGTTCATCAGCCAGGCGGCGGTGTCCGTGAAGGACGCGCCGCCACCGGTGAAGGTCTGGTAGCGGGTGTTCTCGTCGACGGTGATGTTCTCGCCGCTCCCGCCCGTCCCGGACTGGAACGCGAACGGCGTCTGCGGCTGGAGGCCGCGCACGACGTGCCGGCCGGCGGAGTCGTCGGTGGTGGTGAGCCAGGCGGTGACCTGCTCACCGGCCGCGTGCGCGGGGGGTACGGCCACACTGAGACCGGCTGCGGAGAGCAGCCCGGCGAGCAACAGCCGGACTGTGCGGGGGGATCTCCTCATGGTGCGTCGCCCTTCCTCTCGGATCGGCAGAGCTGACGGGTCGTCTTGACGGGGGTGTGTGCCCCTAGTTAACTCACGGCGTGAGCTAAGCCCTGAGTGAACCACGAGAGCCGAGGGAAGGTCCATGCGAAGAACCGCCCTGCTCGCCTCCGCCGCACTCCTCGCCGGTCTGCTGCCCTGGGCGGCGACCGCGCGAGCCGCCGAGGAGCCCGCCCCCGTACCCGTCGACCGCTTCGAGGGCGAGGTGCCCTTCGCCTCCCAGCCCGCCGAGGGCATCTTCACCTGGGGCGGCGACTCCGACGACCCGCCCACGCTCCGCCTCGCCGACCGCGCCGACGCCCCCGAGGGCGGCAAGGTCCTCGCCGGCGGCTACGACATCAGCGGCTACGGCGGCTTCACCCACGACTTCGCCGCCACCGCGCCCGCCCACGACTGGTCCGCCCACCAGGGCATCCGGTTCTGGTGGGAGGGACGGAACAACGGCAAGAAGATCGCCTTCGAGATCAAGGACGGCGGGGCGAACGGCGAGGCGTCCGAACTGTGGACCACCTCCTTCACCGACGACTTCACCGGCTGGAAGCAGATCCAGCTCCCCTTCACCGACTTCACCTACCGCACCGACTACCAGCCCGTCGGAGGCATCGACCACGTCCTGGGCCTGAAGGAGATGTGGGGCTACGCTCTCACCCTCCCGGCCGGCACCAAGGGCGACTTCGCCATGGACGGCGTGGAGCTGTACGGCAGGGCCGACCAGGCACTGCGCGCCTCCGTCACCACCGACGCACCCGTCCACCCGGTCGAGGAGGGCGGCACGGCCGAGGTGAAGGTCACCGTGGCCACCACCGGCGAGCAGCCCCTCACCGACCCCGTGACCGTCACCTACGCCACCGGGGACGGCACCGCGACCGCCGGCCAGGACTACACCCCCGTCTCCGGCACCCTCACCTTCCCGGCCGGCACCGCCTCCGGCACCGCGCGGACCATCGCCGTGCCCACCCGCCGGGACCGGGCGGCCGAACCCGCCGAGACCGTCCCCCTGAAGCTCACGGTCACCGGCGCGAAGGCTCCCGCCGAGACCCCGCAGGTCGTGATCGACGCGCACGGACTGCCGTACCTGAACGCCAAGCTGCCGGTGAAGAAGCGGGTCGCCGACCTGCTGAGCCGGATGTCCCTGGCGGAGAAGGCCGGCCAGATGACCCAGGCCGAACGCGGCGCGATGACCCAGCCGAACGACATCGCCGCCTACGCCCTCGGCTCCCTGCTCTCCGGCGGCGGCTCGACGCCCACGCCCAACACGCCCGAGGCGTGGGCGAAGATGATCGACGCCTTCCAGCTGCGGACCCAGGCGACACGCTTCCAGATCCCGCTGATCTACGGCGTCGACGCGGTCCACGGCCACAACAACCTCTCCGGCGCCACGGTCATGCCGCACAACGTCGGCATCGGCGCCACCCGTGACCCCCAACTGGCGTACCAGACCGGCGCGGTGACGGCTGCCGAGGTCCGCGCGACCGGCGTCCCCTGGGACTTCGCGCCCTGCCTGTGCGTGAGCCGCGACGAACGCTGGGGCCGCTCCTACGAGTCCTTCGGCGAGGACCCGGCACTCGTGGACTCCATGGAGACCGTCATCCAGGGCCTCCAGGGCCGCGCCGACGGCAAGGACCTGAAGCGCGACGACAAGGTGCTCGCCACGGCCAAGCACTTCGTCGGCGACGGCGGCACCGCCTACGGCTCCTCCACCACCGGGAAGTACACCATCGACCAGGGCGTCACCAAGGTCACCCGCCAGGAGCTGGAGGACATCCACCTCGCGCCGTTCCGCACGGCCGTCGAGCGGGGCGTCGGCACGGTGATGCCGTCGTACTCCTCCCTCGACATCGCCGGCGACGGCAAGGGCGCGGTGAAGATGCACGCCCGCGGCGACATGATCAACGGCGTGCTCAAGGGCCGCATGGGCTTCGACGGCTTCGTCATCAGCGACTGGAACGCCATCGACCAGCTGCCCGGCGACTACGCGTCCCACGTCCGCACCTCGGTCAACGCGGGCGTCGACATGATGATGGTGCCGTACACCTACAAGGAGTTCAGCAGCGCGCTCACCGACGAGGTGAAGGCGGGCCGGGTCAGCGAGAAGCGGATCGACGACGCCGTCTCCCGCATCCTCACCGAGAAGTTCGAGCTCGGCCTCTTCGAGCACCCCTACGCCGACACCAGCGGGGCCGCCGCCATCGGCTCCCCGGCCCACCGGGAGGTCGCCCGCCGGGCCGCCGCCGAGTCGCAGGTGCTGCTGAAGAACGCGGGCGGATTGCTGCCGCTGAAGAAGAGCGAGAAGGTGTACGTCGCCGGGTCCAACGCCGACGACATCGGCAACCAGACCGGCGGCTGGACCCTCACCTGGCAGGGCGCCTCCGGGAACACCGTCCCCGGTACCACCATCCTCCAGGGTCTGCGCGAGGCCGGCGGGAACGTCACCTACTCCAAGGACGCCTCCGCTCCCACCGGCGGCTACGACGTCGGGGTGGTCGTGGTCGGCGAGACCCCGTACGCCGAGGGCGTCGGCGACGTCGGCAACGGCCACGACCTGAACCTGTCCGCCGCCGACCGGGCCGCCGTCGACAAGGTGTGCGCGGCCATGAAGTGCGCGGTGCTGATCGTCTCCGGCCGCCCGCAGCTCGTCGGCGACCGGCTGGACGAGATCGACGCCCTGGTCGCCTCCTGGCTGCCCGGCACCGAGGGCGAGGGCGTCGCCGACGTCCTCTACGGCAAGCGCCCCTTCACCGGACAGCTCCCGGTCACCTGGCCCAAGTCGGAGGCGCAACTGCCGATCAACGTGGGCGACACGGCGTACGACCCGCAGTTCCCGTACGGCTGGGGCCTGACCACCCGCACCGAGGTCCCGAAGGGCGGTACGGCCACCCTGCGCGACCTCGCCGTCCGGGCGGCGAAGGCCGAGCGGCACCGCGACGACCGCACCGGCCGCGCGCTGGTCACCCGGGCCCGGCTGCTCGTCCAGCAGAAGGCGGACGGCCACCTCACGGCCGCCGTGGCGAAGCCCTTCGCCGACGCCGACCACCTGCTGCTGACCGGCAGGTACGGAAAGGCGGTGGAGAAGCTGGCGGAGGCGTACCGGGCGGTCTGATTCCGACGCGGGACGAGTGACCGCTTTGGAGGGGCTTCGGGTAGTTTCAAGGTATGAAGGCCGTGCCGCGCACCCGAAGCCTCCCCGCTCTGCTGCTGGCCGCCCTCGCCCTGGCGCTGACGACCCTGTTCGCGCCCGGGGCGAGCGCGGACACCAGCGTCTCCACGATCGCCCAGGCCCTGCGCAAGAGCCCGGTCTACGTCGACCCGGCGGCCCGGGACCAGCTGTCCGCCGCGGACGCCGACACCCTCGCCACCCGGATCAAGGACGCGGACAAGCCCCTGTTCATCGCCGTCCTCCCGGCCGGCCACCCCACCGCGAACCTCTTCGCCGACCTCCGCTCCGCCACCGGCGTCACCGGTCTCTACGGCATCCGCCTCGGCGACCGCTTCGACGCCCGCGCCGACTCCTCCGTCATGTCGGCCACGGCCCGGCAGAACCTGGTCCGCAGCGTCCAGGGCGAGGACGCCAAGGCCCAGCTCGCCGACTTCACCGACCGCGCCCTGGCCAACATGGGCGGCCACGCCCCCAGCAGCTGGGGCGGCTCGGCCGACGGCGGCGGTGCCTCGGCCACGGCACTGATCACGACGGCCGCCGTCCTGGTGGCCGCGGGCGGAGGCGCCTACGCGCTGGTCCGCCGCAACCGCCGGCGCCGCGAGGAGGAGCAGCGGGCCGCCCTGGACCGGCTGCGGGTGGTCGTGGACGAGGACATCACCGCGTTCGGCGAAGAACTCGACCGCCTGGACTTCCACCCCTCGGAAGCGGGCGCCGACGACACGATGCGCGCCGACTACGAGCGCGCGCTGGACGCCTACGAGACCGCCAAGCAGCGCATGGCCGCGGCACGGAAACCGGAGGACGTCCGGTCGGTCACCGAGGCGGTGGAGGACGGCCGCTTCTCGCTCGCCCAGCTGGCCGCCCGCCGCGAGGGCCGCCCGCTCCCGGAGCGCCGCCCGCCCTGCTTCTTCGACCCCCGGCACGGCCCCTCGGTCTCCGACGCCACCTGGACCCCGCCCGGCGGCGCCCCGCGCCAGGTCCCGGTCTGCGCGGCCGACGCCACCCGTCTGGCCGACGGCCGCGACCCCGTGATCCGCGAGGTCGACACCGACTACGGCCGCCGCCCCTACTGGGACGCCGGCCCGGCCTACGGCCCCTGGGCCGGCGGCTACTTCGGCGGCGGCCTCCTCCCCGGTCTCCTCGTCGGCACCCTGCTCGGCAGCGTGATGGCGACTCCGTCGTACGCCGCCGACTACGGCGCCGGATACGGCGACTTCGGCGGGGGCGGCTACGAGGGCGGCGACGTCTCCGGCACCGACTTCGACCCCGGCGACTTCGGCGGCGGCTTCGGCGACGGAGGCGGTTTCGACGGCGGGGGCGGGGGTGGGGACTTCGGCGGGGGCGGCGACTTCGGCGGCGGCTACTGAGCGGTTCCGCTCAGCGGGCGATGCCGTCGAGGAAACGGGTCCAGGTGGCGGGGGAGAGGGTGAGGGTGGGGCCGGGGGTGTTCTTGGAGTCGCGGATGTGGATGGTGGTGGGGGTGGTGGCTACTTCGAGGCAGTCGCCGCCCTCACTACCGCTGTAGCTCGACTTGAACCATGCCAGTGCTGCGGTCTTCATGACTCTCCTAGCAGTCCCATCAGAAGGCGCTCGCTCTTGTCGCAGGAGAGCGCCTGTGACCGCAGCATCCCATACTTGTGGTAATAGTCGCTGACCTCTTCCGGGTCATCCACGAGGAAGCTCGCGCGCTGGACTTCCAGGTAGACCAGCCGCTCGTGCTCCGGGGTCTCCAGGAGCACCATAGGCCCGTCGAGTGCCGCGTGAGGCCGCTGGTGCATGGGCATGATCTGGAAGCTCATGTGAATGGGTCGCGTGTACTCCAGGATCTGCCGGATCTGCGCACGCATCACCTCCGGCCCGCCGACCTCCCGCCGCAGGATGCTCTCTTCCAGGATGAAGTGCCCCACCGGTGGCCTGTCCCGCTGCCAGATCAACTGTCGTTCTATGCGGGCCTGCACCCACTGCTCGGCGGTCTCGCTCCCGATCGCCGGGTAACGGTAGTCGAACACGGCGCGGCAGTACTCAGGCGTCTGGAGGAGCCCCGGAACCGCCAGGCTCTGGTACGAGAGGACGCCCACCGCCTCCTGCTCATGATCCACCAGCCCCTGCGCGAACTGGACGATCCGGTCCCGTACCGGCAGCTTGGCCACCACCACCGTCAACGCCCCACCGGTGTCGAGGAGTTCGTCGAACTGCTCGGCGCGGTCCGGCTGTAACGCCAGCCTCCCCTGCTCGATCGACCTCACCGTGTCGACCGCGAGGTTCGCCGACTCCGCGAACTGTTCCTGCGTGAGGCGGGCCTTCTTCCGGAAGTGCGCCAGCAGCGCGCCGACCGCGTACCACGAACCGACCTTCTTGGGCCTCGATGCCACGTGCATGGCCGTTCCTTTCCCCCGTACGCACGCCAAGCTCTCGTAGTGGACTCGTAGCAATGAGAACTACGACCTCACTCACTGACCCAGTGTAGTGACGCACAGTGACACTCGCGGCATGAACGCAGAACCCCGACACCCCCGCACACGCCAGACCCTCTACCGCAGGGACCGCAGGTCGGTACGGCTCGCGCGGGAGTTCGCCCACCAGGCGATGACGGACTGGGCCACGGCCGAGCGCCGCGACGACGTACTGCTCTGCGTGAGCGAGCTGGCGACCAACGCCCTCCTCCACGGCGTCCCCGCAGGCCGAGGCTTCCTGCTCCGGCTGACCCTGCACACGGACGGCGTCCTCCGCGTCGAGGTGCACGACAGTGGCCCGGGTGAGGTGCGGGCTCCGGAGCCGACTCCGGACTCGGAACACGGCCGGGGACTGCTCCTCGTCGCGGCCCTCGCGGACAAGTGGGGGGTGGGGGAGCGGAGCCCCGGCAAGATCGTGTGGTGCGAGTTCGCGGTGCGGGGTGACGAGGTGGCCGTCCCAGGCCGGCTGCGCTGAGCGTGCGGTGACGTGACCGCCGGTCCGGTAGTTCGGTGACGGACTCACCGAGCGACCGGACCGACGGGCACCTGTTGCCGACGGGCCCCGTGCCCACCCCCCGTCGGCTGCCGGAGGCTCACGCGTTCTTGATCGCCGAGATGTCGAAGACCAGCTTGATCTTGTCGGAGACCAGGACGCCGCCCGTCTCCAGCGCCGCGTTCCAGGTCAGGCCCCACTGCGAGCGCAGGATCTCGGCCTTGCCCTCGAAGCCGACGCGCTCGTTGCCGAACGGGTCCTTCGCGGCGCCGTTGAACTCCAGGTCGATGGTGAGCGGCTTGGTGACGCCGAGCAGGGAGAGGTCGCCGGTGATGCGGTAGTCGTCGCCGCCCAGCGACTCGGCCTTGGTGGAGCGGAACGTCATGACCGGGTGCTCGTCGATCTTGAAGAAGTCGGACGACTTCAGGTGGCCGTCGCGGTCGGTGTTGCCGGTCTCGATGCTGGCCATCTGGACGTCGAGCGTGGCCGTGGACTTCGTGGGGTCGGCGCCGTCGAGGTGGAGCGTGCCGGTGAAGTCCTGGAAGCCGCCCTTGACGTTGGTGACCATGGCGTGCCGGGCGACGAAACCGATCGTGCTGTGGGACGGGTCGATCGTGTAGTCGCCGGTCAGCGCGGTCAGGTCGGGGCCGGCGGTGGCCTGCGCGGCGGGGGCGGGGGTGGTGTCCTTGCGGCTGAAGATTCCCATGGCGAGCTCCTTGTGGTTCTTGTTGAACGTTAAACCAACCTGCGAGACAGACAGTAGCCCCATTCGGTTCGGTTTTCAACATCATCCGCAGCGTGTTTGCGTGCGCGCGTCGAGTAACCGGGTCCGCCCTCTGGCGCACCGGTCGATCGCTCGGGCACCATCTGGCTGCACCACCTGCACAGCCGACCCACAGGACGCACGGCCCACCGCAGGAAAGGTCCCCATGAAGCCGCTCAAGACCCGCTCGCTGCTCACCGCGCTCGCCCTCGTCGTCGCCCCCGGCGTGGCCGTCCTCGGCACCGCCACCGACGCCTTCGCCGTCACCAAGATCAGCCACGCGACCGCCACCCAGATGTTCCGCGACGTCGGCATCACATGGTCGTCCTCAGGTAACTGCTCCGACCGCTACAACTCCACCTGTACGTCCTTCGAGCAGCTCAACCTCGCCACCGCCCAGGGCGCCCAGACCCTCAAGCGGGCCAGCGGCTGCGCCCTCAACATCACCGGCGGCACCGAGACCGGCCACGCCTCCGGCACCTACTCCCACTGGAACGGCTACAAGCTCGACTACGGCAAGAACACGTGCGTGACGTCGTACATCAAGAACAACTTCGGCTACATCGGCCTGCGTGGCGACGGCGCCCCGCAGTACCAGTCCGGCTCCGGCAACATCTACGCCGACGAGGGCAACCACTGGGACGTCCTCTACTACAACTGCGGCGGCTGCTGAGCCGGGAGCCGAGGAGGGGGCGGTGACCGGGCCCATGCGCATGACCCGACGCGCGCTGCTGCTGGCCGCCGCCCTCGCCGCCGCTCCGGCGCCCGGCGCCCGGGCGGCCGACGACCCGTACGACGTGCTGCGCCGCCGCTGGCTCGGCATCGCCCTGGGCGCGGGATACGACCCGGCCGCCGAGCCGTACGCCTCCCGGCTCGCCCTCCTCGGGCAGCAGGCGCGGGAGTTCCGGGAGGGTATGGAGCCCGGACCCGCCTCCCTCTGGCCCGGGCATCCCTTCGACCCGCCCTCCGGCATCACCTTCAGCTACGGCCGGCTGTGGACCATGACCCAGGCGTACGTCCAGGCCGGCACCGGTTCCACCGGCGACCCCGGCCTCCTCACCGACGTGCTGCGCGGGCTCGACCACCTCTCCGCCACCGTCTACAACCCCGCCACCACCCGCTACGGCAACTGGTGGGAGTGGCAGATCGGCAGCCCCCGGCTGCTGACGGACATCACGGCCGCCCTGTACGAGCAGGCCGGCCCCGCCCGGGTGGCGGCGGCCTGCGCGGCCGTCGACCACTTCGTCCCGGACACCGTGCTCACCGACTACTCGGGCACCTCCACCGGCGCCAACCGCGTCGACCTGTGCCGCTCGGTCGCCCTGCGCGGCATCCTGGGCCGCAGTCCGCAGAAGATCTCCCTGGCCCGTGACGCCCTCTCGCCCGTCTTCCCGTACGTGACGCGGGGCGACGGCCTCTACGCCGACGGCTCCTTCGTCCAGCACACCTGGGTCGCCTACTCCGGTACGTACGGCCAGGTCCTGCTTGATGGCCTCGGCCGGCTGTTCGCGCTGCTCGCCGGGTCCGAGTGGGAGGTCACCGACCCCGCCCGGCAGAACATCCTGGACAGCGTCGAGCACGCCTACGCCCCCCTGATCCACGACGGACTGGTGATGGACTGCGTCAACGGCCGTGCCATCAGCCGCGGTTACCTGCGCAGCGACGACCAGCACGTGCTGCGCAGCGACCACTACCACGGGCAGGCCCTGATCGCCGCCGTCGCCCTCCTCGCGGACGGCGCCGGCCCGGCCGAACGGGAGCGGTGGCACAGCCGGATCAAGGGGTGGATCGAACGGGACGCCGTGGTGCCTATGCTGACATCACGTCAGTTCGGTGTCGCCGACCTCGCGCGGCTGCACGCCATCGCCGCCTCGCCCGCACCCGCCGCCCCGGAACCTCTCGGTCACCGCCTCTTCCCGGCCATGGACCGCGCCGTCCACCGCACCCCACGCTTCACCGCTGCCCTCGCCATGGCCAGCGACCGCATCGCCCACTACGAGTGCGGCAACGGCGAGAACCCGCGCGGCTGGCACACCGGTTCCGGCATGCTCTCCTGGTGGCCCCGGGGCCGCGGCGACCAGTACACCGACTGGTACTGGCCCACCGTCGACTGGTACCGGTTGCCCGGCACCACCGTGTCCACGAAGCGGCTCCCCGACCGGGCCGGCGGCGAGTGGGGCGCCCCCAAGCCGGACGTCCGCTGGGTCGGCGGGACCACCGACGGCACGTACGCGGCGGTCGGCCAGCACCTCAGGGGCCTCGGCTCCACCCTCCAGGCCCACAAGTCCTGGTTCTTCCTCGACGACGCCGTGGTCTGCCTCGGCGCCGGGATCTCCTGCGCCGACGGCGTCCCGGTGGAGACGGTCGTGGACAGCCGCAACCTGGGCGAGAACGGCACCCAGAGCTTCGTACGCGGACGGAACTGGGCGCACCTGGAGGAGCACGGCGGCTGGATCCTGCCGTACGGCGGCCGGCTGTGCACCCTCCGCGAGGACCGCACCGGCGCCTGGTCCGACATCAACACCACCAGCACGGACGAACGGCGCACCCGGCGATGGCAGACCCTCTGGCTCGACCACGGCACCGACCCCGAGGCCGCCCGCTACGTCTATGTCCTGCTGCCCGGCGCCTCCCGCGCCGAGACCGCCGCGCGGGCCGCCGACCGGCACTGGCTGTCCGTCCTCGCCAACGACGCCGGTCAGCAGGCCGTCGCCGTCCCCCGGCTGGGCCTGATGGCGTGGAACTTCTGGCGGGCCGGTACGGTGGGGGACCTGACCGTCTCGGCCGGCGCGAGCGTGCTCGTCGTACGGCGGGGCCGTGCGGCCACCCTCTGCGTGAGCGAGCCGCCCCGCACCGGAGCCCCGCTGGAGCTGGTCTGGGACCGTCCGGTGCGCGCGGTGACCCGGGTCGACGACAGCGTCGAGGTCCTTTCGGCCGACCGCCGTCTGAGGCTCCGTGTCACTCCGGGGATGGCATGTGCCACCCACGAATGTGAGCTGACTCTCGGCTGACGGCTTTGTGGTCTCCCTACAACGAGATGCCCTCCTGAGCAGTCGGAATGCCTGCATGCCGCCATGGTTCTGTTCACTGGCACCAGGAAAACGGGCCGGAGACTGTACGGAGTCGACGGCTCGCTTTTCTTCGGGTCCTTCGTAAGGTCGCTACATGACCGTTTTGGAAGAGACGACGGGTGAGCCGACCGGTGAGCCGACGGACGCGCGCGGACGGGTCGCCGAACTGCACGAGATCCGTGCGCGGGCCCTGGCGGGGCCGAGCGAGAAGGCGACCGAGGCGCAGCACGCCAAGGGCAAGCTGACGGCGCGGGAGCGGATCGAGCTGCTCCTCGACCCCGGGTCCTTCCAGGAAGTCGAGCAGCTGCGTCGGCACCGGGCGACCGGCTTCGGCCTGGAGGCCAAGAAGCCGTACACCGACGGTGTCATCACCGGCTGGGGCACGGTGGAGGGCCGTACGGTCTTCGTCTACGCCCACGACTTCCGGATCTTCGGCGGCGCCCTCGGCGAGGCTCACGCCACCAAGATCCACAAGATCATGGACATGGCCATCGCGGCCGGTGCCCCGCTGGTGTCGCTCAACGACGGTGCCGGTGCCCGCATCCAGGAGGGCGTCTCCGCCCTCGCCGGCTACGGCGGCATCTTCCAGCGCAACACCAAGGCCAGCGGTGTCATCCCGCAGATCTCCGTGATGCTCGGCCCGTGCGCGGGCGGCGCGGCCTACTCCCCGGCGCTGACGGACTTCGTCTTCATGGTCCGCGACACCTCCCAGATGTTCATCACGGGCCCGGACGTGGTCAAGGCCGTCACCGGTGAGGAGATCACCCAGAACGGCCTGGGCGGCGCGGACGTCCACGCCGAGACGAGCGGCGTCTGCCACTTCGCGTACGACGACGAGGAGACGTGCATCGCCGAGGTGCGCTACCTCCTGTCGCTCCTCCCGCAGAACAACCGTGAGAACCCGCCGCGGGTCGATTCCACCGACCCGGCGGACCGCCGCGGCGACGTGCTGCTGGACCTGGTCCCGGCCGACGGCAACCGGCCCTACGACATGGCCAAGGTCATCGAGGAGATCGTCGACGACGGCGAGTACCTGGAGGTCCACGAGCGCTGGGCGCGCAACATCATCTGCGCCCTCGCCCGTCTGGACGGTCAGGTGGTCGGCATCATCGCGAACCAGCCGCAGGTACTGGCGGGTGTGCTGGACATCGAGGCGAGTGAAAAAGCTGCGCGCTTTGTCCAGATGTGTGACGCTTTCAATATCCCGATCGTCACCTTCCTGGACGTCCCCGGGTTCCTCCCCGGCGTCGACCAGGAGCACGGCGGAATCATCCGCCACGGCGCGAAGCTGCTGTACGCCTACTGCAACGCGACCGTGCCGAGGATCTCGCTCATCCTGCGCAAGGCGTACGGAGGTGCCTACATCGTCATGGACTCCCAGTCGATCGGCGCCGACCTCACCTACGCGTGGCCGACGAACGAGATCGCCGTGATGGGCGCGGAGGGCGCGGCCAACGTCATCTTCCGCCGGCAGATCGCCGAGGCCCAGGACCCGGAAGCCATGCGCGCGCGGATGGTCAAGGAGTACAAGTCCGAGCTGATGCACCCCTACTACGCGGCCGAGCGGGGCCTGGTCGACGACGTCATCGACCCCGCCGAGACCCGCGAGGTGCTGATCAAGTCCCTGGCGATGCTGCACACCAAGCACGCCGACCTGCCCTCCCGCAAGCACGGCAACCCTCCGCAGTAACCCGGCGGACACCTCTCTCAGGGAGACTGACACCCATGAGCACTGCTGACATCCGCGTCGAGAAGGGCCACGCCGAGCCCGAGGAGGTCGCCGCCATCACAGCGATCCTCCTGGCCCGCGCCGCCGCCCGCCCCGAGCCTTCGGCGACCCACCGGATCCGTCCCAGGGCAGGCTGGCGCCGCCTGGAGCGAGAGCCGGGCTTCCGGGCACCGCACAGCTGGCACTGAGCCTTTCGAACGCGACCGCAGCCCCGCCGCCCCTTGTGGGAGGCGGGGCTGCGGTGTGTCCGGCTCCCGGTCGCGCGCCAGGGGCCGCCGTACGGCCCACGGGGTACGACAAAGGGGCCCTCTCCGGACGGAAAGGGCCCCTCGTGAAGGAGCGCTAGCGCAGGCGTGCCATCAGGGCGTGTTCCACCAGGGTGATCAGCGCGCTCTTGGCGTCCGCGCGGTGGCGGGCGTCCGTCGTGATGATCGGGGTGTCCGGTCCGATCTGCAGGGCCTCGCGGACCTCGTCGGGGGTGTAGGGCTGCTGGCCGTCGAAGCCGTTGAGGGCGATGACGAAGGGCAGGCCCGAGTTCTCGAAGTAGTCGACCGCCGGGAAGCAGTCGGCGAGACGGCGGGTGTCCACCAGGACGATCGCGCCGATGGCGCCGCGGACCAGGTCGTCCCACATGAACCAGAAGCGGTCCTGGCCGGGGGTGCCGAACAGGTACAGGATCAGGTCCTGGTCCAGGGTGATGCGGCCGAAGTCCATGGCCACCGTGGTGGTGGTCTTGTCTCCGGTGTGGGTGAGGTCGTCGATGCCGGCCGAAGCGGACGTCATGACGGCCTCTGTGCGCAGCGGGTTGATCTCCGAGACGGCGCCGACGAACGTGGTCTTGCCCACGCCGAAGCCGCCCGCCACCACGATCTTCGCGGAGGTGGTGGAGCGGGAAGGACCGCCGCTAGAGCTTGCGAAGTCCACTGAGCACCCTTTCGAGCAGTGTCACGTCTGGCTGGCCGCCGGCGTTCTCGTCGCCGCCGGGCTGATGGATGGCGACCAGGCCCGCCTCCGCCAAGTCGGCGACGAGAATCCTGGCCACGCCGAGGGGGATCGTCAGCAGGGCCGAGATCTCGGCCACCGACTTGATCTCCCGGCACAGGTTGCAGATCCGCTGATGCTCGGGCAGCTGGCCCTGCATCTGGTGCGGAGCGGCGGTGGTGTGCACCAGCGCCTCGATGGCGAGCTGGTAGCGCGGGCGGGTCCGGCCGCCGGTCATGGCGTACGGACGCACCAAGGGGTTGTTGGACGCCGAAGCCGGTGCCGGCTCGGGGCGGCGCTGCGGCTGGACCGGCTGGATGCGCGGCGCCGGAGGCTGGTCGTACGGCGACGGGCCCGGACCCTGCGGGGCGTACGGCTGCCGGTGGCTGGGAGCGGAGGGGAAGTTGTACGGGTTCGCCGAACCGTCGCCCTGGCCCTGGGCAGGGCCGTACGACCAGTTGCCCGAAGACGAACCGCCTGGGGGTGTTGCCACTTTCTCCTCCTCCGACTGCGCCGGGCACCCATCCCTGGGGAACCGCGTCCCGAAACCTTACGGCCCCGGGACGCGAATACGCACCGTCCGATTATTAGTTGAGAAGGCTTCCCTGGAGCTCCGCGCGGAGATCCGGGGTGAGGACCGTGCCCGCGCGGTCCACCAGAAGGGCCATCTCGTACCCGATGAGGCCGATGTCCGCCTCCGGGTGGGCCAGGACCGCGAGCGAGGAACCGTCGGAGATGGACATGATGAAGAGGAATCCCCGCTCCATCTCCACAACCGTCTGATTCACGCTGCCTCCCTCGAAGATCCGGGAGGCGCCTGCCGTCAGAGACGTCAGACCGGAGGCGACGGCCGCGAGCTGGTCGGCGCGGTCGCGGGGGAAGCCTTCGGACATCGCCAGAAGGAGTCCGTCGGCGGAGACCACCACCGTGTGGGACACCCCCGGGGTGTTGTCCACGAAGTTGGTGATCAACCAGTTCAGGTTCTGTGCCGCCTGGCTCATCGGGCTCACACTAACGCTCCTGGTTGTAGGTGCTGTCAGGACCGAAGCCCTGGCCGTTCGTTTCACTGCCTGCGCTGCGTCCGCGCTGGACGCCCCGGCGCAGGTTGCTCAGCCTGCCCCGGACGTCCTCCGGGGCGCGGGAGACCTGTGGGCCTCCCTGGGGGGTGGTTTCGGCGGATCCCTCGACCAGATTGGCCTTGGGCACCCGCCGCGGCAGGCCCGAGGCGGTGACCCCGCCTGCCTTGGGCTTCCGGAGCTGCGCGGCCTGCTGCCACCGCTCGTCGTTCGCCGAACGCCAGTCGCTCTGGCCGCCCGTCCCCGGAGCGTTCCCCGGTGCGGGAGCCGGCGCCTCCTGCTGCACGCGGGCCGTGCCGTTCGCGGAGCCGGCGCCGTGGGAGCCGCTCGCGGGGGCCCCGCGGCGGGGCAGCCCGGCGTCGGTCAGCGCGTGCGCGGCGGGAGAGGCCGTTCCCGGACGGTCGAAGCCTACGCGGTTCCGCTCACTCGCGTCAGCGGCCTGCGAGGATTCCGTTTCCGGAGCGTACTGGGCCGGATAGCCGTTCTGGTAGCCGTCCTGCTGGGGCCAGTCGTCCTGGTAGGGCGCCGTCTGGGCAGGCTCCGCATACGCGGACGCGGGCTCCGGGTAGCCGCCGTTCGCGGAAAAACCGTCGTGCTGCGGCACTTCGCCGTTCTGCGCGTAGTACTGCTCGTCGTAGGGCTGCTCGTACCGCTGCTCGTACGACGCGTGCTGCGGCTGCTCCTCGTACGTCTGCTGCTGCTCCTCGTACGGAGCCTCGTACGACTGCTGCTGTTCCTGGTACGCCTGATGCTGCCCGGTGAACGGGTCCGTGTACCCGGCGGGGGCCTCGGTGGCCTCCTGCCGCGGCTCGGCGGGCTGCTGGCCGTGGTTCTGGGCCTCCAGGGCGGCGCGGCGCTCCTCGCGCATCAGCGAGCGGCCCACGGGGTCCAGGTCGCGGATGTCGTCGGGGACCTGCGGGTACTGGCTGTCGTCGAAACCCAGTTCGGCGGCGGTGCGCATCGGCTGCTGCTGGCCGAAGTTCTCACCCTGGAACTGCTGCTCCGGGATGATCTGCGAGACGGTGAACTCCTCGCGGTCCAGCGGGGCCTCGCCGCCACCGCCGTGCGTGATCGCGTCCGGCAGCATGACCAGGGACGTCGTGCCGGCCTGCTCGCCCGAGGGGCGGAGCTGGACCCGGATGCCGTGCCGGTCGGACAGCCGGCCGACCACGAACAGGCCCATGCGCTGCGAGATCGCGGCGTCCACGGTCGGCGGGTTGGCCAGCTTGTGGTTGATGTCCGCGAAGTCCTCGGCGGTCAGGCCGATGCCCTTGTCGTGGATCTCGATCATCACACGGCCGTCGGGCAGACGGGTCGCCGTGACGCGGACCTTGGTCTGCGGGGAGGAGAACGTGGTGGCGTTCTCCAGCAGCTCGGCCAGCAGGTGCACGAGGTCGGTGACCGCCCGGCCGTGGATCTCGGCCTCCGGCACGCCCGACAGTTCGATGCGCTCGTACTGCTCCACCTCGGAGGAGGCGGCGCGCAGCACGTCGATGAGCGGCACGGGCTGGTCCCAGCGGCGGCCGGGCTCCTCGCCGGCGAGGACCAGCAGGTTCTCGCCGTTGCGGCGCATACGGGTGGCCAGGTGGTCCAGCTTGAAGAGGTTCTCCAGCTGGTCCGGGTCGGCCTCGTTGTTCTCCAGGTCGGTGATCAGCGTGAGCTGGCCCTCGATCAGCGACTGGTTGCGGCGCGAGAGGTTGGTGAAGATCGCGTTGATGTTGCCCCGCAGCAGGGCCTGCTCGGAAGCGAGCCGGACCGCCTCGCGGTGGACCTGGTCGAAGGCGCGGGCGACCTCGCCGATCTCGTCCTTGGTGGTGATCGGGATCGGCGCGACCCGGGTGTCGACCCGTCCGGGGTCGGTGCGGGAGAGCTGGTCGACCAGCATCGGGAGCCGCTGCTCGGCGATGCCGAAGGCGGCGTTGCGGAGTTGGCGCATCGAGCGGCTCATCTGGCGCGCCACCGCACCGGCCAGGATGAAGGCCAGCAGCAGGGCGATCACGACGACGGCACCGGTGATGAACGCCGACGTCTTGGCGTCGTCGGCGATGGCCGAGGCCTCGTTCACCGCCTTGTCGGCCATGTCCGACTCGATCTGGCGGTAGGCCTTGTACTTCAGCGTGTTGACCGCCCACCAGTTGTCGGCGGTGATGCCGCCCGCGGCCAGCTGGTCACGGGTGGCCGTGCTGGTGTCCTTCATGGTCGCCACCAGGGTGACCATCCGGGTCGGGTCGGAGGGCGGGGCGACGTACTGCGGGTTCCTCGCCTTGGCCTTCTGGACCATGCCGGCGGCGTCCGTCTTGATCTTCTGTTCGGCGTCGCTCAGCTTCTGCGCGTCGGCCTCGGTGCCACCGCCGAGGTACTCCTCCCGGGCGATGCGCTCCAGGTAGGCGTACGAGGACAGGGAGACCCGCTGGGTCGCGAGGTTCGGGGCGTCCGGGCCGGGCTTGACCAGCAGGTGGGTGCCGATCGACCGCTCCAGCGACAGCGCCGCCTTGGTCAGTGAGATGGCGTAGACGGTACGGCCGTAGGAGGTGATGTTTCCGGTGCCCAGACCGAGTTCGTTGGCGAACTCCATCAGCGGGTGGCTGACCTCGACGTAGCCCTCTTCGGTCTGCACGCCGGTCGCCTTGGAGGTGTACGCGATCTGCCGCAGCTGAGCCAGCTTGGGCTCGGCCTCGCGGAACAGCTTCAGCCGGCGCTGCAGGCCCGACGTGGCGGGCATGCTCTTCGTCGCCTCGTCGAAGGCGTCGGCGGCCTGGTCCGTGGCCTTGCGGGCGTTGTCGACGACCGCCTTGCTGTCCGCGTCCTTCTTGTTCAGCAGCAGCGGTGCCGCGGTGACGTCGCGCTCGCTCTCCAGCGCGTCGGCGTAGCTGAGGGCGGCGCGCACGAGACGGGCGGTGTTCTCGGCGTCGCGGGCCTGCTGCCAGGTGTCGATCGAGCTCTTCACCTGGAAGCCGCCCATGACGAGGCCGACGGCCACGGGTATGAGCAGGATCGCGTTCAGCCGGGTCGGCACCCGCCAGTTCCGCGGGGAGAGACGGCCGCCGCTCGGCGCGGGCGTGGCCGCCGGTTCCGCAGCGGGAACGGGGGTGGGCGCCGCAGCGCGCGGCGGCGGGGTGAAGTTGCCCCGCGCCGACGGCTCGGGACCGTTCTTGCTTCGCCTCACTCGACCAACAACCTCTCGGCGGTCGGCACCTACGTCGTGCCGCAGTCTCTCAGAGCCCGGTTCGCCATCGACCACCAGTACGCACTCGGTACGCACTCAGTACGTCTTTGACCATTGGGCAGTTCAGGCATTCCAGCACGTGGACCAGTGCACTTCCAAACAGTGGGAACGTGGGGATGGAGCGGTTGTAAGCGCCAGATAAAACGGTCATAAAGAGCGAGCCCCGCCAAAAGGCGGGGCGTTCGTGCGCACAGCGGCACCACACGACCGCGTCGCGTGGTGATGCCGGGCGATTCCTCTGCCGAACTGTTATGAACACCGGAGCCGACCGTGTCAAAGGCCACAGTCGGCTCCGAACCCCGTACGGCAACTGCCATACGGACCGTCGTACTTGAGTGCTACTTCAGGCGTGCCATCAGGGCGTGTTCCACCAGGGTGATCAGCGCGCTCTTGGCGTCCGCGCGGTGGCGGGCGTCCGTCGTGATGATCGGGGTGTCCGGTCCGATCTGCAGGGCCTCGCGGACCTCGTCGGGGGTGTAGGGCTGCTGGCCGTCGAAGCCGTTGAGGGCGATGACGAAGGGCAGGCCCGAGTTCTCGAAGTAGTCGACCGCGGGGAAGCAGTCGGCCAGGCGCCGGGTGTCGACGAGGACGACGGCCCCGATGGCGCCGCGGACCAGGTCGTCCCACATGAACCAGAAGCGGTCCTGGCCGGGGGTGCCGAACAGGTACAGGATCAGGTCCTGGTCCAGGGTGATGCGGCCGAAGTCCATGGCGACGGTGGTCGTCGTCTTGTCTCCGGTGTGGGTGAGGTCGTCGATGCCGGCCGAAGCGGACGTCATGACGGCCTCTGTGCGCAGCGGGTTGATCTCCGAGACGGCGCCGACGAACGTGGTCTTGCCCACGCCGAAGCCGCCCGCCACCACGATCTTCGCGGAGGTGGTGGCCCGGCCCCCGTCAGAGCTTGCGAAGTCCACTGAGCACCCTTTCGAGCAGCGTCACGTCCGGAGCGCCACCGTTGTTCTCGTCCCCACCCGGCTGGTGGATGGCGACCAGGCCGGCCTCGGCGAGGTCGGCCACCAGGATCCGGGCCACACCGAGCGGCATGGCCAGCAGCGCGGAGACCTCCGCGACCGACTTGACCTCGCGGCACAGGTGGCAGATGCGCTGGTGCTCCGGGAGCAGCCCCATGAGCGCTGCCGGGTCGGCCGTGGTGCTGATCAGCGCCTCGATGGCGAGCTGGTAGCGAGGCCTGGTCCGGCCGCCGGTCATGGCGTACGGCCTCACCAGCGGCTGGTCGCCCTCGTCCCCGTACGGCTCCGCGTACGGATCATGATGGGCGGTGGGCGGGGTCATGAATCCTCCGGGCGGGACAGCAAGTCGGTCAGTCAAGCCGTCTGACGGGGCCGGTGGGGGGATTGTGGCGGCCGGACGGTGTTTTTGTGAGGCGGGTGGTGCCGGGGGCGGTCAGTGAAGCAGACTTCCCTGGAGTTCGGCGCGCAGGTCCGGGGTGAGTACCGCCCCTGCGCGGTCGACGAGCAGTGCCATCTCGTAGCCGACGAGACCGATGTCCGCCTCGGGATGGGCCAGGACCGCGAGCGACGACCCGTCCGAGATGGACATCAGGAAGAGGAACCCGCGCTCCATCTCGACGACCGTCTGCGCCACGGTGCCGCCCTCGAAGATCCGGGACGCCCCGGCCGTCAGGGACGTCAGACCGGATGCGACGGCCGCGAGCTGGTCCGCGCGGTCCCGCGGGAAGCCTTCGGACATCGCCAGCAGAAGGCCGTCGGCGGAGACCACCACGGTGTGGGACACCCCAGGGGTGTTGTCCACGAAGTTGGTGATCAACCAGTTCAGGTTCTGTGCCGCCTGGCTCATCGGACTCAACTAACGCTCCTGCTGGTGAGTGGGGCTCGGGAAGCTGCCGGTCTGGCCGCTGCCGGCCTGACGGCCCTGAGCGATGCCCCGACGGAGATTGGTCAGCCGTCCGCGCACGTCGTCAGGCGCGCGCGAGACCTGCGGACCGCTTTGGTGCTGTTGCTGCTGTGCGGTGCCCGGCACGAGGTTCGCCCGGGGGACGCGGCGCGGCAGGCCGGAGGTGGTGACCCCGCCGGCCGCGGGCTGACGGACGCGCTCGGCCTGCCGGACGAGTTCGTCGTTCGGCGAGGTACGCCAGGAGCCGGTGTTGTTGCCGTTGGTGTGCGCGGGCGCGGGACGCTGCGGAGCGGGCGCCTGCGGCTGCCGCTGCGCGGGCGCGTTCTCCTGCTGCTGACCGTGGAACCAGTTGGTCTCCAGCGTGTCGTACAGCGGGGTACGGCCGTCACCCGGGCTGCTGGCCGGCGGCAGGGCCCATCCGTCACCGGGCGCCTGGGCGGCGCCCCGGTTGCCGGGCCCCTGCTGGACCGGACGCTGCTGCGGGGCCGGCGGACGGGGGGCGCCGAAGTCGTCACGGGCCGGCTGCGGGCGCTCGAACTGACCGGTGTGACCGGGGTTCTGGCGACCGGGCAGAGCGTGCTGCCCGGTGGAGCTGCCGTCGTAGCCGCCGTCGTACCCCTGCGGGGCCTGCTGGGCCGGGAACTGGCCCGTGTGCTGGGCGCCGGGGTCCCGTCGCCCGGGCGCCGGCGTGCCGAACACGTCGGAGCGGACGAACGAGCCGGTGCCCTGCTGGTCGCCGCCGTCGAAACGGCCCTGCTGCCGGCCGTCGTCGGGGAGCCCGAACTGGCCCGTGTCCTGCGGGTTCTCGGGCCGCGCGAACTGGCCGGTCTGCTGGAGATCGTCGGGGCGCGCGAACTGGCCGGTCTGCTGGAGGTTGTCCGGGCGCGCGAACTGGCCCGTGTTCTGGGCGCCTTCAGGCCGCGCGAACTGGCCGCTCTGCTGGGCGAGGTCCGGGCGGGCGAACTGACCCGTGTGCGAGCCGCCGTTCAGCTCGGCACGCGGGAACTCGCCGGTCGCGGCCGGTCCCTGGGCGTCGATCCGGGGCATCTCCGCGGTCGAACCCGGACCCTGCCGGTCGTCCACGCGCGGCATGTGCGCGGTCTGTGCCGGGTCCTGCTCGTCGTGGCCGCGCGGGGTGTCCAGCGAGGCACGCGACAGCGGGGCCTGGGCGTCGCTCCAGTCCGGCGTGCGGGACTGTGGGTCACCGCCGGGCAGTTCGGCCCGCGGGCCGCCGCGCGGCGGGAGCTGGGGCTGGCGGACCTGGTCGGGGGCGCCGCCGGACCGCTTCGGGCGACGGCCGCCGAAGGCGTCCTGCTGCGGACCGCCCGGGTTCGCGGCCTGGAGCCCCTGCGGGGTGCCCGGCGCCTGACCGCCGAAGCCGCCGGCACCGGCACCGGCCGGAGCCGGCCGGCCGCCCTGGGGACCACGGGGGCCCGGCGCTCCGGGACGGCCGCCCTGGCCCGTGCCGGGCAGCGCGGCCCGGGAACCCTGGGCGGAGCCGACCTGGCCACGCGTGCCCGGACCGGCACCGAGCAGACCGCCGCCGCCCGGGGCGCCGCCGTTGCCGGCGGTCTGCCGCCGGGCCGCGGCCGCACCGGCGGCGGCCTGCGCGGCGGCGGGACCACCGGTGGACACGGGGGCACCGGGCTTGCCCGGAGCGGGCTTCTTGCCACCCTGGGCGACGTCCACGGGCAGCATGACCAGGGCGGTCGTGCCACCGGAGTCGGACGGGCGCAGCTGGATGCGGATGCCGTGCCGCTGGGACAGCCGGCCGACCACGAACAGGCCCATGCGGCGGGAGACGGAGACGTCCACGGTGGGCGGCGAGGCGAGCCGCTCGTTGATCGCGGCGAGGTCCTCGGGGGAGAGGCCGATACCGGTGTCGTGGATCTCGATCAGGACGCGGCCGTCGGGCAGCGCGTGACCGGTGACCTTGACCTTGGTCTGCGGCGAGGAGAACGAGGTCGCGTTCTCCAGCAGCTCGGCGAGCAGGTGCACGAGGTCGTTGACGACCCGGCCGGCCACCTCGGTGGTGGGGACGGCGGCCAGCTCGATGCGCTCGTACTGCTCCACCTCGGACGCGGCGGCGCGGAGCACGTCGACCAGCGGGACCGGGCGGGTCCAGCGACGGCCGGGCTCCTCACCCGCGAGGACGAGGAGGTTCTCACCGTTACGGCGCATACGCGTCGCGAGGTGGTCGAGCTTGAAGAGCGAGGAGAGCTGGTCCGGGTCGGCCTCGCGGGACTCCAGTTCGGAGATGAGGGAGAGCTGGCGCTGGATCAGACCCTGGGAGCGGCGCGAGAGGTTGGTGAACATCGCGTTGACGTTGCCCCGCAGCAGGGCCTGCTCGGCGGCGAGGCGGACCGCCTCGCGGTGCACGTCGTCGAAGGCCGCGGCCACCTGGCCGATCTCGTCCCGGGAGTGCACACCGACCGACTCCACCGAGGTGTCGACGTCCTGCGGGTCCGACTCCGACAGCTGCTTGACCAGCTCGGGCAGGCGGTCCTGGGCGACCTTGGTCGCGGTCTCCTGGAGCCGGCGCAGCGAGCGGATCATGGACCGGGCGACGACGAACGCGCCGACCAGCGAGACACCGAGCACGAGCAGGATCAGCGCACCGGAGATGATCGCGTCACGCTGGGTGGCGCTCTTCAGCTCGCGCGCCTTCTGCTCCATCTCCTCCAGGAGCGTGCGCTCGATCTTCTTCATCTGCTCGATCTTGGTCGAGCTGTCGTCCACCCAGTCCTTGTACGACCGCGCGGGGAGCTGCTGGAGGCCGTCCGGGGACTCGAAGGAGCGCTTGGCGTAGGTGTCGGCGGACTCGATCGTCGGGTTGCCCTCGTCGATCGGCTTGAGCAGTTCCTCGGCGTTCTGGCTGGCGTAGATCTTCCGGAAGATCGCCAGCTCGGAGCCCTCGCTCTCGTACGCCGACTGGCCGTAGAGGCGGTCGTTCTCGGAGAGGTCGCCCTTGGTGTTGGTGGTCGCGGGCAGCGCGGCGGCGATCATCGCGCGCTGCACGGAGGCGTACTCCTTGGCGGTGGAGAAGGCCGCCAGGGCGCGGGTGCGCGAGATCATCTCCGGGTTGCTGGACGCCTCGGCCATGTCCTGGGAGAGGCCGATCAGCTGGGTGATGAGCCGGTGGTAGGACTCGACCGTCTGGGTCGCGTTGTCCTTGGACGAGTAGGCCGACTTGCGGATCTTGGCGAGGTCGTCGAGCTGGTTGGCGAGGCCCACCAGCGCGTCGCGGACGCCCTGGAGATTGCCGTCCTTGCTGGCCGCGTCGATCTCCTCGGAGGCGTCGAGGAAGTTCTCGCGGGCCCGGTCGGTCTTCTGCTGGTAGGCCTTGATCTGGTAGTCGTTCGCCTTCAGGCCGCCGTGCGCCAGGGGACCGGCGGACTGATCGCGCTCCTCCTGGAGCGCGTGGGCCAGCTCGGTGGCCTGCTTGGTCATCTCCGTCAGCAGCTTCATGTTGTCGAGCTGCTGGATGTCCTCGACGGACTGGTCGATGCGCAGCGCGCCCAGCGAGGTGGCCGCGACCACCGGCAGCGCGAGCAGCGACACCAGGCGGGTGGAGATGCGCCAGTTGCGCAGGGCGAGCCGCGAACCGGTGCCGGCCGGGCCCTGCACGGGCTTCACCGTCGGCGCGGGGTCGCCCGAGGGCGTCGCGGTCGCGGAGGCCGACGAGGCCGAGGCGCCCGGACGCCCGCCGCGCTCACCGCCGTCCGCGGCCTGGCCCGGGCCCGGGTTCTGGGCGTGCTGGGGCGAGGAGCTGACGGCCTTGGGGCCAGTCCCGCCGTGCGGCTCCGGCTCCGCCGAAGCGCTGCCATCCCTCTTGAAACGTCCCTGCACTAGCGTCGCAACCTCTGGACCAGGCGCCCCTCCGGGTGAACGGAGGGACACGGTGTCGGCGTTGTGGAGAGCGCCCTGAATACGCCCCCCGGTGGTCTTGAGTGACCGGCGCTGGTTCCCCCCTGTCTCGCCGCCGCTCGGCGCTGTGCGCGCCCCCTGCGCCGGTTCGATCCCGCGGCGGTCCGTGGAATTCCAGCACAGTGCAGGATCTCCAACAAGGGCAGTGGGCCGAGCTGTGACCTCCGTGACGGCCAGTGAGTGCCGGGTTACCAGCCGTGGAACCGGATCTTGGGCATAACGGGCGTACTCGTGCGAGTCGCCGCGCGGCGCTCTGTGTCCCAGTCGCCATGATCAGGAGCGGAATGATGGCTTCAGTGGGCCAATGTCCGTTTCGCTGAGGCGGGTTGCCGGTCGGAATTGACCGGTTTGCCCGCGACTTCGTGAGCAAACTCACACGCGACTCGTGGGCAGTTGGCGTCTTCGTCGGGGAATCGGATGTTTAGCCTGACGCTTTACAAGACGGACGACTCTGCCAACCACTCGACTCAGAGGGCACAGGACGACAACGGTGAAGACGACGATGATGTTCCGCAAGATTGCCAACCCGCGGCGCACGACCCTGGCGCACCTGAAGGACGCCGGCGAACTGCAGACGCCCGAGCTGCCGGAGCACTCCGTCGACCTTCCCACCCAGACGGCCAACCCCAGGCGCACCGTCCTGATGGAGGTCCCGGTCGGCGCGGGGGCCCCGGCCGGCGAGTGACCGACGGCTCCGCCGGGCGCGGCCGGAAGGACCACGACGGTCCCTTCCGGCCGCGTTCGCGTTCTCTGGGT
This sequence comes from Streptomyces sp. Ru62, assembly GCF_002920615.1. GTDB lineage: Bacteria > Actinomycetota > Actinomycetes > Streptomycetales > Streptomycetaceae > Streptomyces. The sequence continues at coordinate 214,324 of NZ_PQSU01000005.1, read as the reverse complement.
CCCCCGGCCGGCGCCGCGGGGGGACCGCGCCGGAGTGCGCCCCGGTGACCCGCCCCTGACCTGCGGCGATGCCCCCGGAAGCGAACAACTTCGCATAGCTCCGATAACCTGAGGCGTCAGTACGCCGGTTCTCAGTGAGGGGCGCAAGGATCCCGTGCGCATCGCCAGGTTCTCCATCGACGGGAACGTAGCCTTCGGCGCGGTCGAGGGCGACAAGCAGGACGAACTCGTCCTCGACATCATCAAGGGCATCCCGTTCGCGGACTTCGAGCTGTCCGGGACGAAGGTGCCGCTGAGCAAGGTCAGGCTGCTCCCGCCGGTGCTCCCCAACAAGGTCGTGGCGTTCGGCCGCAACTACGCCGAGCACGCGCGCGAACTGGGCAACGAGGTGCCCGACGCGCCGTTCGCCTTCTTCAAGCCGTCCACCTCCGTGATCGGCCCCGGCGACGACATCCAGTACCCCTCGTTCTCCCAGGAGCTGCACCACGAGGCCGAGCTGGCCGTCGTCATCGGCCGTCTGTGCCGCGAGGTCCCGCGCGACCGCGTCAAGGACGTGATCTTCGGCTACACCTGCGCCAACGACGTCACCGCCCGCGACGTGCAGAAGCGCGAGAAGCAGTGGGCCCGGGCCAAGGGCTTCGACACCTCCTGCCCGCTCGGCCCCTGGGTGGAGACCGACCTCTCGGTGGACGCCGCGAACGACCTCACCATCCAGCTCACGGTCAACGGCGAACAGCGTCAGCTCGGCCGCACGAGCGAGATGATCCACCCCATCGAGGACCTGATCGTCAACATCTCCGAGGCCATGACGCTGCTCCCCGGCGACGTGATCCTCACCGGCACCCCCGCGGGGGTCGGCCCCCTCGGCGTCGGCGACGAGGTCGCCGTCACCATCGAAGGCATCGGCACTCTCACCAACAAGGTTGTCAAGCGTGGCTAGCGCACCCGGCTCCGTACGCGTCCGTTTCTGCCCCTCGCCCACCGGTAACCCCCACGTGGGCCTGGTCCGCACCGCCCTGTTCAACTGGGCGTTCGCCCGGCACCACCAGGGCACCCTGGTCTTCCGCATCGAGGACACCGACGCGGCCCGCGACTCCGAGGAGTCGTACAACCAGCTGCTCGACGCGATGCGCTGGCTCGGCTTCGACTGGGACGAGGGCCCCGAGGTCGGCGGCCCGCACGCGCCGTACCGCCAGTCGCAGCGCATGGACGTCTACGCCGACGTCGCCCAGAAGCTCCTCGACGCCGGCCACGCCTACCACTGCTACTGCTCCCAGGAGGAGCTGGACAGCCGCCGCGAGGCCGCCCGCGCCGCCGGCAGGCCCTCCGGCTACGACGGCCACTGCCGCAACCTGACCGCCGAGCAGGTCGAGGAGTACCAGGCGCAGGGCCGTACCCCGATCGTCCGCTTCCGTATGCCGGACGAGACCATCACCTTCACCGACCTGGTCCGCGGCGAGCTCACCTTCACGCCGGAGAACGTGCCCGACTACGGCATCGTCCGCGCGAACGGCGCCCCGCTGTACACGCTGGTGAACCCGGTCGACGACGCCCTGATGGAGATCACCCACGTCCTGCGCGGAGAGGACCTGCTCTCCTCCACCCCGCGCCAGATCGCGCTGTACAAGGCGCTGATCGAGCTGGGCATCGCGAAGCAGATCCCGCGGTTCGGCCACCTGCCGTACGTCATGGGCGAGGGCAACAAGAAGCTCTCCAAGCGCGACCCGCAGTCGTCCCTCAACCTCTACCGCGAGCAGGGCTTCCTGCCCGAGGGCCTGCTCAACTACCTGTCCCTGCTGGGCTGGTCGCTCTCCGCGGACCAGGACATCTTCACGATCGAGGAGATGGTCCAGGCCTTCGACATCGCCGATGTGAACCCCAACCCGGCGCGCTTCGACCTGAAGAAGTGCGAGGCGATCAACGCCGACCACATCCGCATGCTGGACGTGAAGGAGTTCACCGAGCGCTGCCGCCCCTGGCTGAAGGCCCCGTTCGCGCCCTGGGCGCCGGAGGACTTCGACGAGGCCAAGTGGCAGGCGATCGCCCCGCACGCCCAGACCCGCCTGAAGGTCCTGTCCGAGATCACCGACAACGTCGACTTCCTGTTCCTGCCGGAGCCGGTCTCCGACGAGGCCTCGTGGACCAAGGCGATGAAGGAGGGCTCCGACGCCCTGCTGCGCACCGCCCGCGAGAAGCTCCAGGAGGCCGACTGGACCTCGGCCGAGTCGCTCAAGGAGGCCGTCCTGGCCGCCGGCGAGGCACACGGCCTCAAGCTCGGCAAGGCCCAGGCCCCGGTCCGCGTGGCCGTCACCGGCCGCACCGTCGGCCTGCCGCTCTTCGAGTCCCTGGAGATCCTGGGCCAGGAGAAGACGCTGGCCCGCATCGACGCGGCGCTGGCCAGGCTGACGGCGTAGGCGCGCGCATCCCCGAGGGGCGGTGGCCGTACGGCTGCCGCCCCTCGGGCGTGCCTGTCAGCGGGTCGCACTAGTGTTTCGGCTCACACGGCTCGCACAGCGAGCGGGATCGAGAAGGGCGCCGTCATGCCGATGAGTCCGCGGGACTACACCTGGCTGTTCACCCCGGGCAGCACGTTCGCTTACGAGTCCGGGACCACCGGTGTGATCCACGTGGCCGACGGGGGCGAACTGGACCTCCCCACCGGCCGGGTCGTCGCGAGCGATCCGTTCGTCTACCTCGGCAGCGGTGACATAGAGCCGTTCACGGCCACCGTCGAGCCCGGCCGCTACCGTGTCGAAGCGGCCGTCGCGACCCTCACCCGGCCCGGCGAGCCCCCGTCCGACGTGCCCCACCTGCGCGTGGCCGCCGCCCGCCTCGTCATCCGGGACGAGCCGGCCGCCACCTGGGAACTGGCCCTGCTCCCCGGCCAGGACCCCGCGACGCTCAAGGACGACGAGTTCTTCGGGTACGGCGTCGACGCCGGCACGGGCTGCTTCTACGACGCCTCGGCCGAGGAGGCCTTCCCGGAGACCCAGGAGGAGGAAGGGCCGCTGTGGGACGCGTTCGAGAGCAGCGACTGGTCGCCGGGGCCGTACCTGGTCAGGTCCACGGACGGCGGCCACACCCTGGCCGCGTTCACCTCCGGCTGGGGCGACGGCTGCTATCCCACCTGGACGGGCCGCTCGGCGTCGGGTGAGGTCACCTGCTTCCTGACGGACTTCTTCGTGGCCCCGGACCCCGCCTCCGACCAGGCCTGACCGCGTCCGACGGGCAACGATCCCGTTCCCCGGCGCCCCCGCCGGTGCGGCGGTACCGTCGGTCGTATGACGATCAGAGCCGTGGTCTGGGACGTGGACGACACCCTGTTCGACTACACGACCGCCGACCGGGAGGGCATGCGGGCCCACCTCGCGGTGGAGGGGCTGCTCGCCGGCCACGGCAGCGCCGAGGCCGCGCTGGTCCGGTGGCGGGAGATCACCGAGCGGCAGTGGGCGCGCTACGCGGCCGGCGAGACCACCTTCCAGGACCAGCGGCGCGACCGGGTGCGGGTCTTCCTGGACAAGGACCTGACCGACGCGGAGGCCGACGACTGGTTCGGGCGGTACATCGGGCACTACGAGGCCGCCTGGAGCGTCTTCCCGGACGTCCTGCCCGCCCTGGAGGCCCTCGCGGCCAGCCACCGGCACGCGGTGCTGTCCAACTCCAGCATCGCCGTCCAGGAGTACAAGCTGCGCACACTCGGCCTGCTCCACCGCTTCGAGTCCGTGCTGTGCGCCGCCGAGCTGGGCGTCTCCAAGCCGGAGCCGGGCGCCTTCCTGGCGTCCTGCGAGGCGCTGGGACTGCCCCCGCACGAGGTGGCGTACGTCGGCGACCACCCGGAGATCGACGGGCGGGGCGCCGCCGAGGCCGGGTTGCTGTCGGTGTGGATCGACCGCGGGGCGGCCTACGCGCGGGCCGCCGGGGAGGTCGTGGCGCACCGGATCTCGACCCTCGCCGAACTCCCGGCACTCGTCCGCGCGGATACCCGTTTTGGAGCCCCGTCCACCTTCAGGTAATGTTCTTCCTGCGCCGAGGGGAGCGGGCCGGAAGGCCGGAGCCCCGAGGAGCAAGCTAGAACGAGAACCCCGTAGGGGCTTGAGTTCCAGTGGCCTATGGTGTAATTGGCAGCACGACTGATTCTGGTTCAGTTAGTCTTGGTTCGAGTCCAGGTAGGCCAGCTCGCAGAGCTTATCTGCAAAGCCCCCGTTGTGTAGCGGCCTAGCACGCTGCCCTCTCAAGGCAGTAGCGCCGGTTCGAATCCGGTCGGGGGTACTGATCTCGACCGCGTCGGGATCGCTAGGGCCCCCGTTGTGTAGCGGCCTAGCACGCCGCCCTCTCAAGGCGGTAGCGCCGGTTCGAATCCGGTCGGGGGTACTGACTGGTCTAAACCATCATTGGTCTATGGTGTAATTGGCAGCACGACTGATTCTGGTTCAGTTAGTCTTGGTTCGAGTCCAGGTAGACCAGCTCGGACCTGCGGAAACGCAGAGTCCACGCCCCCGTTGTGTAGCGGCCTAGCACGCCGCCCTCTCAAGGCGGTAGCGCCGGTTCGAATCCGGTCGGGGGTACGCACAGGGAAGGCCCTCCACTTCGGTGGGGGGCCTTCGTCGTGCCGGGCGTTACTCGAAGCCGTACCGCCGGGCCGACTCCTCCTCCTGGGCCAGCCGGCGCAGGGCCTGGAGGATCGGCTCGGTCAGCACCGCGCCGAGCACCGCCGTCTCCACCTTCTCCGCCTCCGACGGGTGGGTCTCCACGAAATCCAGATCGAGCTTCGCCGTCTCGTGCATCAACTCGGCGTAGGAGACGAGCAGTTCGCTGTCCCAGCCGTAGCCGAGCCGGCGGAACGCGGCCACCGCCACCACCAGGGAGCGGTAGGCGGGGGAGATCGTGGTCAGCAGCCTCGCGTTCGACCAGCCCAGCCGGTCCAGCAGCTCGTCCGTCTCCCGGCGCGCGGCCCGGACGTACTCGTCCTCCTCGTCCGGCTCCGGCACCTGCGGCAGCGCCCACAGGGCCGCGCCCAGCCGGATCGTGCGTCCCAGGGACTCGTCGTCGACGTTCCGCAGCACCTCCCGGACCGTGGCCACCGGGAGTCCGCCGACCTGGATCATCGCGCGGACCAGCCGCAGCCGGCGCAGATGCGCGTCGTCGTACTCCGCCGTCGTCGCGTTGATCTGGCGGCCCGGCGGCAACAGGCCCTCGCGCAGGTAGTACTTGATCGTCGCGGTGGCCACACCGCTGTGTCTGCTCAGCTCGGCGAGCCGCATGTCTTGCGCTCCTCTTTGGATACCGCCACTATCCAAGCACCGGCCGTTGGATAGTGCCGCTCACCGACGAGGGGGGACGTCATGGTGTCCCGTACGACCGCCGACGCGAAGGGCGACGTCGTCGTCCTGCTGATCGGCATGCGCATCAACCGCTTCCGGGCGGTTCACCTGTGGCTGCCGGTGATGCTCGCGATGCTGCGCATGCTGCGGGAACTGGAGAAGGACCCCGGGCGGGGGCTGCTGGCCAAGGTGCTGTTGACCGCGTCCCCGCGTACGTACTACGTGGTGCAGTACTGGCAGTCCAAGGACAAGCTGTACGCCTACGCGACCGCGCCGGACGCCTTCCACCACAAGGTGTGGGCGCGGCTCAACCGCAAGGAGCGGGCCGGGAAGCTGCGCGGGCAGGTCGGGATATGGCACGAGTCGTACGTCGTGCCGGAGGGGGCCTACGAGGCGATCTACGGGGACATGCCGGCGTTCGGGCTGGCCGCCGCGCACGGGCAGGTGCCGCTGGAGAAGCGGGGGCGCTACGCGAAGGACCGGTTCGCCTACCGGTCGGGCGGTGATGTGCGCGCCTAGGCGGCGTGGGGGGAGGTGATCCGCTCCCGTCGGGAAGAGGCCGCCGCGGCGTTGAGGCGGCCGCTTCCCGACCGGAGCGGATCACCTGCTCTCAGCCCGAGCGGCGCAGGGCCTCCGAGAGGCGGCCCGCCGCGTCGATGACCGCCTGGGCGTGCATGCGGCCCGGGTGGCGGGTCAGGCGCTCGATGGGACCCGAGACGGAGACGGCGGCCACCACGCGGTTGGAGGGGCCGCGCACAGGCGCGGAGACGGACGCGACGCCCGGCTCGCGCTCGCCGATGGACTGGGCCCAGCCGCGCCGCCGTACGCCGGACAGGGCCGTCGCCGTGAAGCGGGCGCCCTGCAGACCCCGGTGCAGGCGCTCGGGCTCCTCCCAGGCGAGCAGGATCTGCGCCGAGGAGCCGGCCTTCATCGTGAGCGTGGAGCCGACCGGGACCGTGTCCCTGAGGCCGGACAGGCGTTCCGCCGCGGCCACACAGATCCGCATGTCACCCTGGCGCCGGTAGAGCTGCGCGCTCTCGCCGGTGACATCACGGAGGTGGGTGAGCACGGGGCCCGCCGTCGCGAGCAGGCGGTCCTCGCCCGCCGCTGCCGCGAGCTCCGCGAGACGCGGGCCGAGGATGAAACGGCCCTGCATGTCGCGTGCCACCATGCGGTGGTGTTCCAGGGCCACGGCCAGGCGGTGGGCCGTGGGTCGTGCCAGTCCGGTCGCGCCGACCAGACCCGCGAGGGTGGCCGGACCGGACTCCAGAGCGCTCAGGACGAGGGCCGCCTTGTCCAGAACGCCGACGCCGCTACTGTTGTCCATGCAACGATATTCACGTCTCACTCTGTGAAACGCAAGTTCAATTTTCCGTGGAACGCGCCACCCTTGAATCACACAGCGGCCCGCAGACCAACGGGCCTGGCGGTGGACGCCCGGAATCACGACGTTCAGGGGCCCGAGACGGGCAGCCACCGCTCCTCAAGATCTCTAGTTGGGTCGGTGGACGCTTGCCGGCCGGAGGGAAAGCGATGGGTAGGACACTCGCGGAGAAGGTCTGGGACGACCACGTCGTCCGGCGCGCCGAGGCAGAGCCCGACCTCCTCTACATCGATCTGCACCTGCTGCACGAGGTGACCAGCCCGCAGGCCTTCGACGGGCTCCGCAAGAACGGCCGCCGGGTGCGCCGCCTCGACCTCACCATCGCGACCGAGGACCACAACACCCCGACCCTCGACATCGACAAGCCCATCGCCGACCCGGTCTCCCGTGCCCAGCTGGAGACCCTGCGCAAGAACTGCGCCGAGTTCGGGGTGCGGCTGCACCCGCTGGGCGACGTCGAGCAGGGCGTCGTCCACGTCGTCGGCCCCCAGCTGGGTCTGACCCAGCCGGGCACCACCGTCGTCTGCGGTGACTCCCACACCTCCACGCACGGCGCGTTCGGCGCGCTGGCGTTCGGCATCGGCACCTCGCAGGTCGAGCACGTGCTGGCCACCCAGACGCTGCCCCTGGCCCGCCCGAAGACGATGGCGATCACGGTCGACGGCGAGCTGCCCGAGGGCGTCACCGCCAAGGACCTGATCCTGGCGATCATCGCGCGGATCGGCACCGGCGGCGGCCAGGGCTACATCCTGGAGTACCGCGGCTCCGCCATCGAGAAGCTCTCGATGGAGGCCCGGATGACCATCTGCAACATGTCGATCGAGGCCGGTGCCCGGGCGGGCATGATCGCCCCCGACGAGACCACCTTCGACTACCTCAAGGGCCGTCCGCACGCCCCCGAGGGCGCCGACTGGGACGCGGCCGTCGCGTACTGGAAGACGCTGCGGACCGACGAGGACGCCGTCTTCGACGCCGAGGTCGTCATCGACGCCGCCGAGCTGTCGCCGTTCGTCACCTGGGGCACCAACCCCGGCCAGGGCGCACCGCTTTCGGCGCACGTCCCCGACCCGGCTTCGTACGAAGACGCTTCGGAGCGCCTGGCCGCCGAAAAGGCCCTGGAATACATGGGGTTGGAGGCAGGACAGCCGCTGCGGTCCATCGGTGTGGACACCGTCTTCGTAGGCTCCTGCACCAACGGCCGCATCGAGGACCTGCGCGCCGCCGCCGACATCCTGCGGGGCCGCAAAGTCGCCGACGGCGTACGGATGCTGGTCGTCCCCGGCTCCGCGCGCGTGGGTCTCCAGGCCGTCTCCGAGGGCCTGGACGTGGTCTTCAAGGAGGCCGGCGCCGAATGGCGGCACGCGGGCTGCTCGATGTGCCTCGGCATGAACCCCGACCAGCTGGCCCCGGGCGAGCGCTCCGCCTCCACCTCCAACCGCAACTTCGAGGGCCGGCAGGGCAAGGGCGGTCGTACCCACCTGGTGTCGCCGCAGGTCGCGGCGGCCACCGCCGTCCTGGGCCACCTGGCCTCCCCGGCCGATCTGACCGACGACCGCACGCCCGCTGGAGTCTGAGAATCATGGAAGCCTTCACCACCCACACCGGCCGGGCCGTCCCGCTGCGCCGCAGCAACGTCGACACCGACCAGATCATCCCTGCTCACTGGCTCAAGAAGGTCACCCGGGACGGCTTCGAGGACGGGCTGTTCGAGGCCTGGCGCAAGGACCCCGAGTTCATCCTCAACCGCCCCGAGCGGCAGGGCGCCACGGTCCTGGTCGCCGGCCCCGACTTCGGCACCGGCTCCTCCCGCGAGCACGCCGTCTGGGCGCTCCAGAACTACGGCTTCAAGGCCGTGATCTCCTCCCGCTTCGCCGACATCTTCCGGGGCAACTCGCTGAAGAACGGCCTGCTCACGGTCGTGCTGGACCAGAAGATCGTGGACGCGCTGTGGGAGCTCACGGAAGCGGACCCCACGCTTGAGGTCACTGTGGACCTTGAGGCGCGTGAGGTGCGTGCCGAGGGCATCACCGCCTCCTTCGAGCTGGACGAGAACTCCCGCTGGCGGCTGCTGAACGGCCTGGACGACATCTCCATCACCCTCCGGAACGAGGACGAGATCGCCGCCTACGAGGCAGGGCGGCCCGCCTACAAGCCGCGGACGCTCCCGGTCTGATCCGGCGCCGACCGGGCCTTCGAAGGTCAGGTTTCGGCCACTCCCACACCTCGTCTGTACCCCCGATCGCCACGATTGGGGGTACAGCCATGTCTGCACCCGAACGGCCCTGCGACTCTGCCCTGGTCCGCTCAACTTCCCACGTTACGACGGCCGTTGCCCGGGTAGGTGAGTGCTGTGTTCGCGTCTTCCGCAAGTGCCTGGAAGGCCATTTGAGGCGGTAGTTGCACCCTGCGCAGGCGACAACTCGCCCCAGATGGCACAATCTGTGCATGGAACACGACGGCCAACTCCAGCTCTATACGGCGGTCGCGAACCAGCTCAAGGAAGCGCACGCAAGGGTGCGCGCACTGCAAGTCCCGGAGGGCGTACGGATGGCGCTGACCCGGAAGCTGCTGGTCATTACGGCCGCGGCCAAGCACGATCTCGCCGACGCGGCAAGGCGGCTCGATCGGTTCACGGCGGATCTCGACGCGGGTCGGATCCCCGACGAGGACCGCTGAACCGTCCGGCACAGCCGAGTCCGTTGCGGCACAAGGGTGATAAGCCCGTTTCGTGTTTGATTTGCGGTATATATCTGCCTAACGTGCGAAAAAGCTTGAACACTTTCGTTCTGGCGATGTCTCCGAAGGGGAAGACGTGAACAAGGCGCAGCTCGTAGAAGCGATTGCCGACAAGTTGGGTGGCCGCCAGCAGGCCGCCGACGCTGTCGATCATGTTCTGGACGCCATCGTCCGCGCGGTCGTCGCGGGCGAGCGGGTCTCCGTCACCGGCTTCGGGTCCTTCGAGAAGGTGGACCGCCCCGCCCGTTACGCGCGAAACCCGCAGACGGGCGAGCGGGTTCGGGTCAAGAAGACCTCCGTGCCGCGCTTCCGCGCCGGTCAGGGCTTCAAGGACCTGGTGAGCGGTTCGAAGAAGCTCCCGCGCGGGGGCGAGGTGGCGGTCAAGAAGGCGCCGAAGGGCAGCCTGTCCGGCCCGCCGCCCACCATCGCGAAGGCCGCAGGCAAGAAGGCCGCCGCCAAGAAGACGGCGGGCGCGGCGAAGAAGACCGCGGGTACCGCGGCGAAGAAGACGGCGGCGAAGAAGACCACCGCCGCCGCGAAGAAGACCACGGCGAAGAAGGCTCCCGCCAAGAAGACCACGGCGACCGCCAAGACCACCGCGACGAAGACCGCCGCCAAGAAGACGACGGCCAAGAAGGCCCCGGCGAAGAAGGTCACCGCCAAGAAGGCCCCGGCGAAGAAGTCGACGGCCCGCAAGACCACCGCCAAGAAGACCACCGCCCGCAAGGCGACGTCGTAAGGCCGCCAGGGCATTCACGCGCCGGGCCGGACTCCCCTGGGGAGCCCGGCCCGCGGTGTGTGTAAGGACGGTCAGAGGGTTTGAAGGGTTACGAGGGTGATCCGGAGGGCACCGCCCTCGGACTCCGTCTCGATCCGCACCCGCTGGCCCGGCCGCAGCAGCCGCAGTCCGCCCCGGTCGAACGCCGCCGCGTCGAAGGGGACCGGGGTGCCGTCGTCGAGGAGCACCTGGCCGCTGCGGGTTTCGGGGTCGTAGGTGTAGGCGGTTGCTTGCATGGCGGCCAGCGTAGTGCGTCCCGCGGTTCGCGTCGGGGTGCGGGCCGGACCCCGGCTGCTTGGACCGTCGTGGTTGCTCGCGTCCACGCGGCGGAGCCGCACATCGACACGGCCCCGCGCCCCCTTCGGGGCGCCTCAGGGGCCCGGGATGAGGAGTCCCGCCGACGCTGCTGCCGTATGCGGGCCCACGCCCAGTGTCAGTGCCGCTCGCAGGTCCGCGGCCGTGTCGACGTCCTGGCGGACCGAATCCACCCCCGTGAGCGCGAGTTCCACCGCGCCGGAGGCCCGGTGGCGGGAACGGGAATCGACGCCGAACGCCGGCCGCAATTCACGGTCACCGGCCGCCGCCAGCAAAGTCGTGCCCAGCGCCGCCGCGTCCGCGAGAAAAGCGCGCGGGAATTGCGAAGCAGTCGCCAGCACCCGGGACAGTTCCGCCGGGCGCAGGGCCGGCAGATCGGCGTTCAGGGCCGCCACCGCGGCGCCGGGACGGATCGCGCGTACGACGGCCGCGCCGTGCGCCAGCGCGGCGTTCAGGCCGCTGCCGGGCGTGTCCGGCACGATCCGCGCGCCCAGCGCGGCCAGCTCCCGGCCGGCCAGCTCGTCGTCCGTGACGACCGCCACATCCGACACCGCCGGACACGCCACCGCCGCGGCCACCGTGTCCTGCGCGAACGCCAGTGCCAGGCCCGGGCGCACCCCGTCGTCGGCGGTGTCCGCGAGCCTGCTCTTGGCCCGCGTCAGGGGCTTCAGGGGGATGACCAAGGTCCACTGCACCGGCGTACCGTCCCTCTCTCGTCGCGCTCATTGTCCCCCGCGCCATCTGGCGCCACGGGGGGCGGGGCGTACGGTGTTCTCGACAGACCGGCGGCCCGGGGCCACACTTGTGCGGCCCCCGCCGGGGTTGCAGCCCTAGAGGAAGGTGTCCTTGTGTCCCGCCGCAGAATCGGCTTCTGGTACCGCTTCGCCGCGGTGATCTGCAAACCGCCGCTGGTGGTTCTGATCAAGCGGGACTGGCGTGGAATGGAGCACATTCCGACCGAGGGCGGATTTATCACCGCGGTGAACCACAATTCCCACTTGGACCCCTTCGCGTACGCGCACTATCAGTACAACACCGGACGGGTCCCGCGATTCCTCGCGAAGAGCGGGCTTTTCAAGAAGGGATTCGTGGGCGCCGCCATGCGCGGCACCGGGCAGATCCCCGTCTACCGCGAGTCCACGGACGCCCTCAGCGCCTTCCGGGCCGCGATCGACGCCGTGGAGCGCGGCGAGTGCGTCGCGTTCTACCCCGAGGGCACCCTCACCCGCGACCCGAACGGCTGGCCCATGACCGGCAAGACCGGCGCCGCCCGGGTCGCCCTGCAGACCAAGTGCCCGGTCATCCCGGTCGCGCAGTGGGGCGCCAACGAACTGCTGCCGCCGTACGCCAAGAAGCCGAACCTCTTCCCGCGCAAGACGCACCACGTGCTCGCGGGACCCCCCGTGGACCTCTCCCGTTTCTACGACCAGGAGATGACCCCGGAGGTGCTGAAGGAGGCCACCGAGGTCATCATGGCGGCCATCACCCGCCAGCTGGAGGAGATCCGCGGCGAGAAGGCGCCCGAGACGCCCTACGACCCGCGCCGCGAGCGGATCGAGCAGCGCCGCCGCACCAAGGCGCAGGCGGAGGGCCGGCAAGTGGAAGGGCAGAGCAAGTGAGCGCACCGGTAAGGGCGGCGGTCTTCAGCGCCGGTTCGTGGGGCACCGCCTTCGGCATGGTGCTCGCCGACGCCGGCTGCGAGGTCACCCTGTGGGCCCGCCGGCCGGAGGTCGCGGAGGCGATCAACACCACCCGGATCAACCCCGACTACCTGCCGGGCGTCGAACTCCCCGAGAACCTCCGGGCCACCACCGACCCGGCCGAGGCCGCGGCCGGCGCCGACTTCACGGTCCTGTCCATCCCCTCCCAGACCCTGCGCGCCAACCTCGCCGAGTGGGCTCCGCTGCTCGCGCCGGACACCGTCCTCGTCTCCCTGATGAAGGGCGTCGAACTCGGCTCCACCATGCGGATGAGCGAGGTCATCGAGGACGTCGCCAAGGTCGGCGCCGACCGGATCGCGGTCGTCACCGGACCCAACCTGGCCCGCGAGATCGCCGCCCGCATGCCCGCCCTGGCCGTGGTGGCCTGCACCGACGAGGCGGTCGCCCAGCGGCTCCAGGGGGCCTGCCACACGCCGTACTTCCGGCCGTACACCAACACCGACGTGGTCGGCTGCGAACTCGCCGGCGCGGTCAAGAACGTCATCGGGCTCGCGGTCGGCATCGCCGACGGCATGGGGCTCGGCGACAACGCCAAGGGCTCGCTCATCACGCGCGGCCTCGCCGAGACCACCCGGCTCGGCCTCGCGATGGGCGCCGACCCGCTGACCTTCTCCGGACTCGCGGGCCTGGGCGACCTGGTGGCCACCTGCTCCTCGCCGCTGTCCCGCAACCACACCTTCGGCACCAACCTCGGCAAGGGCATGACCCTGGAGGAGACCATCGCGGTCACCAAGCAGACCGCCGAGGGCGTCAAGTCCTGCGAATCCGTGCTGGATCTGGCCCGCCGGCACGGTGTCGACATGCCCATCACCGAGACGGTCGTCAGCATCGTGCACGAGGGCAAGTCACCGGTCGTCGCGCTCAAGGAACTGATGGCACGCAGCGCCAAGCCCGAGAGGCACTGAGCCCGGAGGGACGCCGAGGTCTGGTGGCTTCGAGGTCGGGGGCGTCGGGCTGAGGGGGCCGGGCCCGGAAGCCGTTGCCCGGCGGGGTTCTGAGCCCGGGAGACGTTGGGCCCGGGAAGGCGCCGAGACCAGGAGCGGCGAAGGCCGGGTAGGCGCCGAGGCCGGTGGCGTCGAGGCCGGGAGACACCGAGGTCGGGAAGGTGCCGGGGCCGTCCGGGAGGTGTTGGGGACGACACTGAGCGACCGTCCGTGCGACGCTGAGCGACGGCCCGGGAGCGCGCGCTGACTTGGGCGCTACCTACGGGTACTCTCAACGCGATATGAGCACCGAGAACCTTCCCCAGAGCCCTGAGCAGCCGTCGCGCAAGCCGCGCGTGGCCGTCGTGTTCGGCGGGCGCAGCTCCGAACACGGGATCTCCGTGGTCACCGCCGGCGCCGTCCTCAAGGCCATCGACCGGACGAAGTACGACGTCCTGCCGATCGGCATCACCGCGGACGGCCGCTGGGCGCTGACGGCCGACGAGCCGGAGCGGATGGCCATCACCGACCGCCGCACCCCCAGCGTGGCCGAGCTGGCGGAATCGCACGAGGGCGGCGTGGTGCTCCCCGTCGACCCGTCGAACCGCGAGGTCGTCTACAGCGAGCCCGGCTCCGTGCCCAAGGCGCTCGGCGAGGTCGACGTGGTCTTCCCGGTGCTCCACGGCCCCTACGGCGAGGACGGCACCCTCCAGGGCCTGCTGGAACTGTCCGGAGTGCCGTACGTCGGCTCCGGCGTGCTCGCCTCGGCCGTCGGCCAGGACAAGGAGTACATGAAGCGGATCTTCACCTCCTACGGGCTCAAGGTCGGCCCGTACCTGGTGATCCGGCCCCGCGAGTGGGCCCAGGACGAGTCCGCCGCCCGCAAGCGGATCGTCGACTTCGCCGGCGAGCACGGCTGGCCGCTGTTCGTGAAGCCCGCGCGCGCGGGCTCGTCCATCGGCATCACGAAGGTCGACGACCTGTCCGGCCTGGACGAGGCGATCGCCGAGGCGCAGTCCCACGACCCGAAGATCCTGGTCGAGGCGGCCGTGCGCGGCCGTGAGATCGAGTGCGGCGTCCTGGAGTTCGAGGACGGCCCGCGTGCCTCCGTCCCGGCCGAGATCCCGCCGCCGGACGCGCACGCGTACTACGACTTCGAGGCCAAGTACATCGACTCCACGCCCGGCATCGTCCCGGCCCCGCTCACCGAGGAGCAGACCGCCGAGGTGCGCGGGCTCGCCGTCGAGGCGTTCGAGGCGGCCTCCTGCGAGGGCCTGGTCCGCGCGGACTTCTTCCTCACCGAGGACGGCGAGTTCGTGATCAACGAGATCAACACCATGCCCGGCTTCACGCCGATCTCGATGTACCCGCAGATGTGGCAGGCGACCGGGATCGGCTACCCCGAGCTGGTGGACCGCCTGGTGCAGGCGGCCCTGCGCCGCCCGACGGGGCTGCGCTGACCCCGTCAGGTCTCATCCCCGCATGGAGGCGATCCCCTTCGGGATCGCCTTCTTCACGGCTGGGGCCAGGTCCATCATCACCTGGGCGCTGTCGTCCGGCCCGGACAGCTTCTTCGGCAGGGTCACCTGCACGTACGCCCGGCGATTGGACGTGGTGAACCGCCAGGTGCCGTCGCCCTGCTTCTCCATCAGCCACTCGACGCCGTTCACCCCGCCGCCGATCGCGTTCGGGTCGTCGCCCTGCGCCACCTTGGCATCGACCATCTTCGGCGGCCGGACGATGCCGCAGCGCAGTATGATCGCCGGGCTTCCCCAGCCCGCCGTGTAGGCGGACCGGGGCTCGGGGTCGGCGCGGGTCTGCCCGTCCACCGTCCGCGGCAGGACCTTGTCCAGGTCCCGGCAGAGCGGGGCGGTCCGCGCGTCGGGGGTGGGAACCGCCACGGTGTCGCTGTCGTCTGCCGTGGAACAGCCCGTGACCGCGATGAGCAGGGCCGGCGCGATCAGGGCGAGAGGCCGGTGACGGAAGATGTTCACCGGCCAAGCGTAGACGGGGGCTACAGATGCACCACCGGACAGGTCAGGGTGCGCGTGATGCCGTCCACCTGCTGGACCTTCGCGACCACCATGCGGCCCAGATCGTCGACCGTCTCGGCCTGGGCGCGCACGATGACGTCGTACGGTCCGGTCACGTCCTCGGCCTGGATCACTCCGGGAATCTTGCTGATCGTCTCGGCGACGGTCGACGCCTTGCCGACCTCCGTCTGGATCAGGATGTACGCCTGTACCACGGAACCTCCAGGGCGGCCACGAGGATCATGTGGGGAAAAGGAACGCCACGGTATCGCGTCGCCGCTCCCCGAGGGGAGACCTGCGGGAACCGGGCTTGCGCGCCAGGGTGCAGGCACGACGGAAGTTGACGGTCACCTCGACCGTATCGGGGACACTGGTGACGCGCGACCGGGCGTGGCAAGGCACAGAAGGGGCTTGAGGCAATGAAGGGCACAGTGGGTGAGCTAGGTGAGTTCGGGCTCATCCGGGAGCTGACCTCCCGTCTCACCACCACCCCGGCGGTCCGGGTCGGCCCCGGCGACGACGCCGCGGTGGTCGCCGCGCCCGACCGGCGGGTGGTGGCGAGCACCGACATCCTGCTGGAGGGCCGGCACTTCCGCCGCGACTGGTCCACGGCCTACGACGTCGGCCGCAAGGCCGCCGCGCAGAACCTCGCGGACATCGCCGCCATGGGCGCCGTACCGACCGCGCTGCTGCTCGGCCTGGTCGTCCCCGCGGAACTGCCGGTCACCTGGCCGACCGAGCTGATGGACGGCCTGCGCGACGAGTGCCAGGTCGCCGGTGCCTCCGTGGTCGGCGGAGACGTCGTACGCGGCGACACGATCATGGTGTCGATCACCGCGCTCGGCGATCTGCGCAACCACGAGCCCGTCACGCGCGCGGGTGCCCAGCCCGGCGACCTCGTGGCCGTCACCGGCTGGCTGGGCTGGTCCGCGGCCGGGTACGCGGTGCTCGCCCGCGGTTTCCGCTCGCCCCGCGCCTTCGTGGAGGCCCACCGGCGCCCCGAGCCGCCGTACCACGCGGGCCCGGCCGCCGCCGCGCTCGGCGCCACCGCGATGTGCGACGTCAGCGACGGTCTGATCGCCGACCTCGGGCACATCGCCGAGGCCAGCAAGGTCCGCATCGACATCCGGTCCGGCGCGATCGACATCCCGACGCAGATGAACGACATCGGGCAGGCCGTCGGCGTGGACCCGCTCCAGTGGGTGCTGACCGGGGGAGAGGACCACGCGATCGTGGCCACCTTCCCGCCGGACGCCAAGCTCCCGGCCCGCTGGAAGGTCATCGGCGAGGTCCTCAACCCCTCCGCGCTGCCCCAGGTGACCGTCGACGGGGCGCCCTGGACCAGCAAGGGCGGCTGGGACCACTTCGGGGACATCGAGTCATGAGCACCTCCGCGGCGCCGCCCAGGGTGCTCACGGTGGCCGGCTCGGACTCCGGCGGCGGCGCCGGCATCCAGGCCGACCTGAAGACGATGCTCGCGCTCGGCGTGCACGGCATGAGCGTGCTGACCGCCGTCACCGCGCAGAACTCCGTGGGGGTGCAGGGCGCCTGGGAACTGCCCGTGGAGGCGGTCCGGGCCCAGTACCGCAGTGTCGTGGACGACATCGGCGTCCAGGCCGTGAAGACCGGCATGCTGGCCTCCGCGGAACTGGTCGAGGCGGTCGCCGAGTTGATCTCCGGCACGGACGCGCCGGCCGTGGTGGACCCGGTCGGCGTCTCCAAGCACGGCGACCCGCTGCTGGCCGCCTCCGCCCTGGACTCCGTACGGACGAAGCTGCTCCCGGTGGCGACCGTGGCCACCCCGAACCTCGACGAGGTGGCCCAACTCACCGGCGTCCGCGTCCAGTCGGAGGACGATCTGCGACGGGCCGCCGCGGCCGTGCTGGAGTTCGGGCCGCGCTGGGTGCTGGTCAAGGGCGGACACCTGGCGGGCGACGCCGTGGACCTGCTCACCGACGGCTCCGAGGTCCACCTGCTGCGGGCGCCCCGGCACGACAACCGGCACACCCATGGCACCGGCTGCACCCTCGCCTCCGCCATCGCCTGCGGCCTGGCCCAGGGACAGCCCGTGCCGGAGGCGGTCGCGGCGGCGAAGGAGTACGTCACCGGGGCCATCGCCGCCGGGTTCGCCCTCGGCGCGGGGATCGGGCCCGTGGACCACGGGTGGGCGCTCAGACGGGGCACGCCCTGAGGACCGGGCGGGGTACGTCCTGAGGAGGAGGCGGGGCGCTGGCGGAGGTCGGCGGGGCACGCCCTGAGAAGCGGGCGGGGTACTCGCCGAGGTCAGGCGGGGTAGTCCCCGAGCTCGATCGCGGTCGCCGCCTTCTCCGTCAGCCGTTTGAAGAAGCCGGCCAGCGGCCGGGAGCCGAGCAGCCGGTACATCCGGTCCCGGCTGCGGATGCGCCGCTCGGTGGCCGGGGCGAAGAACGACCCCGCGTTGCCGGAGATCTTCTGACAGCCCCTGGCGAAGTCCCGGACGCGGCTCTCGTAGGCGGCCAGCGCGACCCGGTGGTCGCCGCCCGCCAGGGCCAGCTCACCGGCGAGGACATGGGCGCCGACGATCGCCACACCCGTGCCCATGCCGCCCATCGTCGCCCCGTACCCGGCGTCCCCGAGCAGCGCCACCCGGCCCTTGACGAGACGGTCGACGTGGATCTGGGCGATGGCGTCGAAGTACAGGTCGTCCGCCTCCGCGAGGCCCTTCAGCACGGTCGGCGTCTCCCAGCCCGTCCCGGCGAACCGCTCGGCGAGGATCCGCTTCTGCGCCGCGACGTCCCGGCGGTCGTACGCCAGCCGCCCGGACCGGAAGACCAGCAGGGCGCCGGCGCGCTCCGGGTCGCCGTCGTAGTTGCTGATGCCGACACAGCGGCCGGGCTCGCTGTAGAGGCGGCCGGTGCGGTTCAGGCCCAGGTGATTCGGGAGGGTGAAGCCGGCCACGTAGTGGTCGAGGAAGCGCAGGTAGCGGGATTCGTCGCCGAAGACGAGGCGGCGGGTGTTCGAATGGAGGCCGTCGGCGCCGACGACGAGGTCGAAACGGCGGGGCGCGCCCCGCTCGAACGCGACCTCGACGCCGCTCGGGGTGTCGGTCAGCGCCGTGACGGAGTCGCCGAAGACGTACTCCACCGCGTCCTTCGTCCGCTCGTACATGATCCGGGCCAGGTCGCCGCGGAAGATCTCCACGTCGCCGCTCATCATCTCCGCGGGCAGGTTCACGCGCGGGGTGCCGTCTGAGGAGACGACGCTCTGGGGGCCCATGCGGGTCTGGTGGGCGTGCACGTCGTCCCAGATGCCCATCGCGGTGAGGACCGTACGGTGCACGTGCCCCCGGAAGTCGACGGCGAAGCCGCCGGCGCGCAGGGCGGGCGCCTTCTCCACGACCGTGACCCGGGCGCCGTAGCGGGCCAGGTTCAGGGCGAGGGCGGGGCCGGCGACGCTGGCGCCGGAGATCAGGACGGACAGGTGGCCGAGGTGCTGTGTCTGCGTCATGCCGGCCACTGTCCGGGGCCCTGCTCACCGTGCCCTTACCGTTCGCTGACCGCCGCTGACCGCAGGCGCCGGCCCCGCTCGTAGGCCCGGGCGTACGCCTCGGCGGACAGGCACGCGCGCGTGTCCTGCGTCGTCCGCGCCACGTCCGGGTCCCCGGGCAGGGGAGCGCCGCGCAGACCCGCGGCGGCACCGAGGAGTTCGGCCGCCCGCTCCGGCCGCGGGGCCATGGCGGCGAGCGCGTCGGCGACATCGGCGAGCAGGAGCCCGTCGGAGGACTCCAGGGCCTGTGCGCGGGCCTGGGCCAGCCAGTCCCGGGCGGCATCCGTGTTCCCCTCGGCAGCGGCGGTACGGCCCAGCCCGATGAGGATCCGCGCCGTCTCGCCCACGCTGAACCAGGTGGCCGCGCAGGCCTCCAGGGCGTTCTCGTAGTGCACGCGTGCGCGTGCCGTGTCGCCGCTCCGCCGGGCCGCGTCCCCCAGCCCGCGCAGCGCACCGGCCACCTTGTCGGTCGCCCCGGCGGTACGGGCCAGGTCACCGGAGCGCGTGAAGTGCGCGACCGCCTCCTCCGAGGCACCCTGGGCGAGCAGCACCACCGCGCGCGTGCGCAGCAGATCGGCGGTCTCCTCGGGCGCGTCCAGTTCCCGGACGTGCACCAGTCCCTCGTCCAGCAGGGCCAGCGCCCTGTCGTACGCGCCCCGGCCGTACGCGAACCCGCCCAGCGGGTCGAGGCAGTTGGCCATGCCCCAGCGGTCACCCGTCCCCTGGAAACCCTTCCACGCGCGCGTGAAGCGCGCTTCCGCGTCGGCGGCCCGCCCCGCGAACAGCGCCTGGTAGGCGAGGCCGAGCTCCAGTACGGCCAGGCCCCACGGCTCCCGGTCCAGTTGCACGCGCACGCGTTCGTCCACGTTCAGTCGGGGGCCGCCCGTGAGGGACCACAGGATCACCGTGAACGGCAGCCGCAGCGGGCCGTCCAAGGAGGCCATGAGGGTGGCCGCGCGGTCGATCAGGCCGGGGTCCGCCGGGTCGTCACCGCGCCCGGAGACCGCGTTCATCACACACAGCGCGTACTCCTCGGCCAGGCCGGGCGGCGGCTCCTCGCCGACCGCGGCTAGCAGGGCCCGGGCGCCCGGCACCCGGTCGCCGTGCAGGCCGCGCAGCCGCCGGAACCAGGTCAGCGCGGCCGTCAGCCGCAGCGCGTCCCGCGGAGCCGTCTCGGTCAGATACCGCAGGGCCGCGTCGAGATTGCCCTGCTCGGCGGCCAGCCGCCGCAGCCAGGGCAGTTGCCCGCCACCGCGCAGGAGCGGCTCGGCGTGCTCGGCCAGCCGCAGGAAGTAGGCCGCGTGGGCGGCGCGCAGTCGACGGAGGCCGGTGGCTGGTTCGGCGGGCGTGGTGCCGGGCTCTCGGGGGTAGGTGGGGGTGGTGCGGGGTCCTCGGGAGTCGGGGGGCGTGGTGCCGGGCTCTTGGGGGCCGGAGGGCATGGTGCCGGGTACTTGAGGGCCGGTGGGGGTGGTGCCCGGGTGCCGGGGCCCGGTAGACGTGGCGCCCGGGTGTCGGGAGCCGGTGGCGGTGGTGTCCGGCTGCCGGGGATCGGTGGCGGTGTTCGGCTGCCGGGAGTCGGCGGGCGTGCCGTCCGGCTGTCGGCGACCCGTGAGTGACTCGGCGGCGAAGGCGCGGATCGTCTCCAGCATCCGGTAGCGCCCGTCGGACACCTCCAGGAACGACTTCTCGACCAGGGACGCCAGCGGGTCCTCCGGGTACGGCACCCCGCAGACGGCCGCCACGGCGTCCAGCGTGGCCCCGCCCGCGAAGACGGTCAGCCTGCTCGCCAGGTCCCGTTCCGCCGCGTCCAGCAGTTCCCAACTCCACTCCACCACCGCGCGCAGCGTGCGATGACGGGGCGCCTTGGCCCGGTCCCCGCGCGCGAGCACCCGGAACCGGTCGTGCAGCCGGTCCGCCAGCTCGTCCACGGAGAGGGTGCGCAGCCGGGCCGCCGCCAGTTCGATCGCCAGCGGCAGCCCGTCCAGCGCCCGGCAGATCTCCACCACGCGCGCGTGGCCGTCGAAATCGGGCCGCACCGCCCGCGCGCGGTCCAGCAGCAGCCGTACGGCCGGCTCCTCGGGCAGCGGCGGCACCGGCACCAGCACCTCGCCCGTGATGCCCAGCGACTCCCGCCCGGTCGCCAGGACGCGGACCCCGGGGCAGGCACCGAGGAGCAGCGCGGTCGTGCGCGCGGCGGACTCGACCAGGTGCTCGCAGTTGTCGAGCACCAGCAGCACCTCACGGTCGGCCAGCGCGGCCAGCAGCCGGTCCAGGGCGTCCGTGGCGGGGCTGCGGAAGCCGTCCCGCACCCCGAGCGCCGCCAGGACCGCGTACGGGATCCGGGCACCGTCGGTGAGGGGCGCGAGTTCCACCAGACAGACGTCCGTGGCGTCGGCGGGACGGGCCGACGGCGGAGGGGTGCCGGTCCGGGCGCGGGCCGCCTCCAGGGCGAGCCTGGTCTTGCCCACGCCGCCGGGGCCCGTCAGCGTCACCAGGCGGGAGTCGGTGAGGGCGCGGTCGATCCGGGCGAGTTCCGGTTCACGGCCCACGAAGCGGGTGAGCTGGGCGGGCAGACGCGGGCGGGGCGGGGTCCGCGTGCCGTCCCGGAGCAGCTGGAGGTGGAGCGCGGACAGGGCGGGCGACGGGTCGGCGCCCAGCTCGTCGGCGAGGCCGCGCCGCGCCTCCTCGAACACCGAGAGCGCCTCGGCGGACCGCCCGGCCGTGTGCAGGGCCCGCATCAGTTGCCCGTACAGCCGTTCGTCCAGCGGACGTTCCCGGAGCAGCGCCCGCAACTCGGGTACCAGCTCCGGCCCGCCCCCGAGCTCCAGCTCCGCCTCGATCCGGTCCTGCACGGCGGCCAGCCGCAGCTCCTCCAGCCGCGCCCGGTCGGCGTGCGCGTCCGGCAGGTCGGGCAGCGCCGGCCCGCGCCACAGCGCGAGGGCGTCCCGCAGGAGGGCCGCCGCCCGCTGATGATCGCCGGCGGTGAGCGCCGTACGGCCCTCGGCGGCCAGTCGCGCGAAACGGTGGACGTCGACCGCGTCCGGGTCGACGGCGAGGGCGTAGCCGGCGGGGACGGCGTCGACGCCGGCGTGCGGCGCGAGACGCCGGCGCAGGCGGGAGATCTGGGACTGGAGCGCGCCCGTGGCCCCGGCGGGCGGCTCGGCGCCGTACAGGCCGTCCAGCAGGCGCCCCACCGACACCGCGCGGCCGGCGTCGAGCAGCAGCAGCGTGAGCAGGGCGCGGGGCCGGGGACCGCCGGGGTCGAGGGGAGTGCCGTCGTCGGTGCGGATCTCGACCGGGCCCAGGATGCCGAAGCGCATTCCGTGGATTCTGGCAGGCGGCCGTTCATGAGTACGGCTCACGGGCGGCACGGGTACCGCGCGCGGACACCGGGATACGGCAAGAAGCCGGCCCACCCGGAGGTGGACCGGCTCAGTGCAGCGAACCAGACAGTGGCCGCGCGCTCAGCTGTAGCGTCAGCGCGAGACCTTGCCGGCCTTGATGCACGAGGTGCAAGCGTTCACGCGCTTCGGCGTCCCGCCGACCACGGTACGCACACGCTGGATGTTCGGGTTCCAGCGGCGGGACGTACGGCGGTGCGAGTGCGAGATGTTGTTGCCGAAGCCCGGCCCCTTGCCGCAGACGTCGCAGTTGGCAGCCACGGGTCACTCCAAAGACTTCAGATGCACTTACGGTTGATCCCGGCATGCCGGGGATCGAGATCCTATAAGACCTGAATCTTGAGTGGCGCTGCCAGGGGAATGGCCCGATCGGATCGGGCAACCGGAGCAGCATACAACGGCTGCGCCCGTACAACGAAACTACCATGGCAGCTCAGACCCCTGTCCCCGGCCCTCTTCCGCGGGACACCGGTCCGGGGTCTACGCTGCGTGCCACGTCAAGCCAGCTCAGGGAGGCGCAGGTGACGCAGGTGCCGCAGACATTCCTCGATGCTCTCGCGGTGCGTACCTGGTGCGGTCTGGCGCTGCGGGCCCTGGGGAGGGCCCGTGAGGAGATCGACGCGATCAACGTCTATCCGGTGGCGGACGGTGACACCGGGACCAATCTGTACCTGACCCTGGAGTCGGCGGCGACGGCCGTGGAGGCGGTGTTCGCCGGGTACGAGACCGGCTCCGGGGAGCCCGCCCTGGCGGACGCCGTCCGGGCCATGGCCCACGGGGCGCTGATCGGGGCCCGGGGCAACTCGGGGACGATCCTCGCGCAGCTCCTGCGCGGGATGGCGCAGGTGCTCGCGGACGACGGTGACGCCTCTCACATCGACGGCCCGGAGCTGCGGCTGGCCCTGCGCCGGGCCGCCGACTCCGCCCGGCAGGCCGTCGCCCACCCCGTCGAGGGCACCGTGCTCACGGTCGCCTCGGCCGCCGCCGACGCCGCCGAGGGAGCCGAGGGCGACTGCCGGACGGTCGCCCGGGCCGCCTACGAGGGAGCGCGGGCGGCCCTCGCGGCGACCCCGGGCCAACTGGCCGTGCTGGAGCGGGCCGGCGTGGTCGACGCGGGCGGCCGGGGGCTGGTGGCGGTGCTGGGGGCGCTGGTGGAGGCGTTCACGGGGGAGGCGGTACGGGAACCTCCGGTACGTGAGCGTGCGGTACGCGAGCGTCCGGCACGCGAGCTTGCGGTACGTGAACTTCCGGTGCGCGAGTCCCTGCTGCGGGAGATCCCGCAGCCTCAGGGAGCCGTGTCCGTACCCGCGTCCGCTCCTGACGGCGACACACCCGCGCACGCGCGCCTGGCGGCCACCGAGCGGTGCGCCGACGAGGCCGGACCCGGCGGACCGGCCTTCGAGGTGATCTATCTCCTGGAGGCCGACGACGCGGCCGTGGCCCGGCTGCGCGCGCGGCTCGACGCCCTCGGGGACTCCCTGGTCGTGGTCGGCGGCGACGGGCTGTGGAACGTCCACGTGCACGTCGACGACGCCGGTGCCGCCGTGGAGGCCGGCGTGGAGGCCGGGCGGCCGTACCGGATCCGGATCACCCACTTCGGGCTCGGCGATGTGCACACCGGCCGCGAGCGCCCGCCGCGCGAGCGGGCCCAGCGGGCGGTCGTCGCCGTCGTACCCGGCGAGGGGCTGGCCGGGCTGTACGCCGAGTCGGGCGCGACCACCGTCCTCGCGCGTCCCGGTGAGCCGCCCGCCAGCGGGGAGCTGGTGCAGGCGGTACGGCGGGCCCACGCGCGGGAGGTCGTGCTGCTGCCCAACGACGCCGACCTGCGCCACACGGCCGCCGCCGCGGCCGAACAGGCCCGCACCGAGGGCATCCGCGTGGCCCTGATCCCGACCCGCTCGGCGGTCCAGGGCATCGCCGCGCTCGCGGTGCACGAGCCGGGGCGCCGGTTCGACGAGGACGTCGTCCAGATGACCTCGGCGGCGGGCGCCACCCGGTACGCCGAGGTCGTCGTCGCCGAGCGCCAGTCCTGGACGACGGCCGGCATCTGCCAGGCCGGGGACGTGCTCGGCCTGATCGACGGCGATGTCGCGGTGATCGGCGCGGACGTCACCGCCACCGCCCGCACCCTCCTGGACCGCATGCTCCAGGCCGGCGGCGAACTGGTCACGCTCGTCGTCGGCGACGAGGCGCCCGAGACCGTCGCGGCGCATCTGGAGGCACGCGTACGGGAGTCCTACCTGGCCGTGGACACGGTGGTGTACCGGGGCGGCCGGCAGGGGGCGCTGCTGCTCATCGGCGTGGAGTGACGGTGGGGACGGTTCAGCCCCGTTCGGCGTCCTCCCCGGCCCGCTTGTGTGCCGCCTCCAGCAAATGGGCCGCCTCTTCCCGCCGGGCCCGGGCCGTCTCGTCCCGCTCGCCCGCGCCCTCGTAGGCCGCGAGCACCCCGCGCGCGCGTGCCGCCGCCCGCGCCGGACGGCCGAGGTCCGCCTCCAGCCTGCCCGCGGCCAGTTCCGCGCCGGTACGGTGGTGCAGTCCGGCCGCACCGAGCGTCGCGAACACCGCCACGGCCCGGGACAGCTCCTCCAGCGCCGCCTCGAACGCGGCCCGGATCGCCGGGTCCCCGGCCTCCCCGGCCTCCTCAGCGTCCGCGGCTTCCTCGGGCGCCGAGCGGACCAGCAGCTCCGCGAACTGCCGGTGGGTGCCGCCCAGTTCGGTGGCCAGCTCCTCCCGGTCCGCCGCCTCCTCCGCCGCCGCCAGCGCCGTATCGCACTCCCGTACCGCCCGCGCCATCAGCGCACGCGCTTCCGCCGCCCCCGGCTCACCGTCGAGGGCGAGCCAGGCGCGGGCGCGCAGCGAGCGGACCAGGAACGGGGTGTTGCCGAGCGCGCGCCACAGTTCGCCCGCGCGGGCGTACGCGCGATCCGCCTCCGCCGCGAGCCCGGCGTTGCCCAGCGACTCCGCGGCGAGGTTGGGCGAGCGTGGCGTGGTCCTGCTGCTCGGGCCAGTGCCGGGCGAGGTCGGCGGCCTTGAGCCGCTGTTCGGCGGCGGCCCGGTGCTCGCCCAGCTCGCCCAGGCAGTCCCCGAGCCACCAGCGCGCCTGTACGACCGTCCCGTCGCCGTGTGTGTCGGGGCTGAGGTCGGCCAGCGCGGACTCCAGCACCTCGGCGGCCTCCGCGTACCGGCCCCGGCGCAGCAGGAACCCGCCGAGCTGCTGCCGCGCCCAGGCGCCCAGGGTGCCGCCCTCACCGGCCTCGTCGGCCCAGTGCGCGGCCTCCAGCGCGTGCTCGGCCGCCTCACCGGGGGCGTCCCGGCCACCGAGCACCTCGGCGAGCTGGAGGTGCAACTGCGCCCGTCCGACCGGCTCCACGTACGGCGCGCCGTGTTCGAGGGCCGCCCGCAGCGCCCGCTCGGCCCCGGCCAGGTCACCGGCCTGGTGGGCCAGGGCGGCGACCTGCACCTGGTACTCCACCGCGAACCAGGCAAGCCCGGCGGCCACATACGCGTCGGCGGCCCGCCGGAACGACTCCGCCGCCCGCCCGGCGTCCCCGGTCACCCCGGCCAACTCGCCGAGCATCGCCCACGCCTCGGCCCCCCGCGCCGCCAACCGCACGTCGCCGCCACCACGCCCGTCGACGAGCGCCAACACCTCCCGCACAGCGGCCTCGGCCTCAGCGACGGCCTGTCCGACGGCCGCCGCGGCGGCTTGCTCAGCGCTCGCTGAAACCTGCCCCGCGTCCGCCCGAGCCTCCACGGTGTCAGCCCCGGCCTCCCCGGTCTCCGCCGCGGCCTCCCCGGTCTCCGCCGCGGCCTCCCCGGTCTCCGCCGCGGCCTCCCCGGTCTCCGAGACGGCCGCCCCGCCCTCCCCGGGACCCGCCCCGGTGAGCCCCTCGAACTCCCGGCCCCCGTCGTCCCCGGCGCCCCCGCCCGCCGTCTGGTGCACCCGGCGCATCAGGACCCGGGCCCGGCTCATCGCCACCGACGCTGTCTGGCGTACTCCGGTGCCCTCGTCGGCGTACAGGGCGAGCGCCTTGTCGTACAGGGACGTGACCGTGGTGAGGGCCGTGTCCAGTTCGCCCGTCAGGGCGCGGATGTGCGCGCCACGCGCGCGTGCCGCCAGCGCCTCCCCGGGGTCGCCCGCCTCCGCGTACAGGGCCGCCGCTCGCTCGAACAGCCCCAGCCCCTCCGGTCCCCGGGCCATCGCCTCGTGGTCGGCGATCTCCGCGCGGTCGCGTGGCGTCAGGGCGGCGCCGTCCCGCGCGGCCCGTGCGACCGCCGCCCAGGCATCCAGGGCCTGCGGTCGCAGGGCGTCCGACAGGCGCCGCGCCTCGGCGAGCAGGGCGGGCAGGTCCGGTTCGGCGGAGGTGGACTGCGGCGAGGGGGCGACCGCCGGCGCCGGCGCGGGACGTACCGTACGCACGCCCAGCGGGAGGCGGTCCACCAGCGGGCGCTGGGCCATCCGCGCGCGGACGCGGTCGCCGACGGCGGACGTGCCGTTGCGCCGGTCGAACCGCTCGGCGAGCTCCGTCGCCTCCGCGCGCGCGTGCGCGGCGAGTTCCCGCGCGGTCCAGGTCCGGCCGGCCGGCCCCGGCACCCGCTGCTCGCCGTGCCCCAGCTCGGTCAGCCGGTCCATCAGCAGCGTCACCACGGCCATGAAGTCCAGCCGGCTGCGCGGATGCCCGGTGTCCGTGAAGTACGCCGGCCGCTCCGCCAGCAGCTCCAGACCGCGCGCCTCGTTCCCCGTCAGCGCGCAGAACTCCACATGCTCGGCGTACGCGCCCCGCATGCTCTCCATGGAGCGCACCAGCCGGAAGCCCCGCAGATGGTGCGCGCGGGCCTCCTCGACGCGGCCCAGCCGCAGCAGCGGTACCAGCGAGGAGGCGAGCACGTTGTGCGGCTCGTGGGCGCACGCGAACTCGCCCTCCAGCACCGGCCGCCACAGCTCAAGCGCCTCGGCGTCCCGCCCGCACCGCGCCTGCCAGTCGCCCTGCCCACGCAGCTCGCAGGCGTGGCAGTCGGCCATCCCGTCCCGGTCGGCGGCCAGCCACGCCGCGTACGCCCGCTCCGCGCGCGCGACGTCCCCGATGTGCGCGGCCACGCTGAACTCGGCACTGCGCACGGCCCGTTCGGAGTGCCCGGCGAGCCGGTAACGGTGCTCCATCTCGCCGAGCCACTTCTCGACCGAGGCGAGCGGGATGTGCGGCTGGTCCAGCATGCCCGCCGACATCCACTTGAAGACCCAGTACAGCGAGTGCGTCTCGTACGCGTCGAAGTCCTCGGGCCGTTCGTCCCACATGCGCAGCAGCCGCGCGAAGGGAACGAACATCTTGTCCTTCTCGGAGCTGTAGTTGTAGACCTTCAGCTGGTGCCCGAGCGCCTCGATCACGGCGAGCGGGATGTCCAGCTTCTCGGCCTCGGCGAGCAGCTGCTCCGCGCGCGCGTTGCGGGCCGGGCCCTCCGGCTGCTCGGAGTTCTCCGCCAGCGCCCGGCGCAGCGCGTCGAAGTCGGTGATCTCACTCATCGTCCGTCCCCCTCCCCGTGGGTCGCCCATTCGAGCAGCCCGATGAACGCCCGGTTGAGCAGCGCCGAGTCGGCCGGCCTGAGCGGGCGCTGCGCCATCAGCAGGGCCTGCCCGTACAGCGACTCGGTCGCGGTGCCGATCAGCTCCGGGTCGCCGAGCGAACCGATCCGCCGGACCAGCGGGTTGAGGTGGTTGAGCACCAGACGCGCGCGGGGGGCGCTGCCGCGCAGCGAGCCCAGGATGCCCGCCCACAGGTCGTCGGCCTGCTCCTCGGCCGCCGCTCGGGCCTGCTCGTGCCGGGCGGCCCGGTCGTCCAGGTGCAGCGCGGGCACGGACAGCGGGTGGAAGGCCCGCAGGACGACGTCACAGCCCAGCGGGTCGAGCCGGTCCCGCGCGG
This sequence comes from Streptomyces sp. Ru62, assembly GCF_002920615.1. GTDB lineage: Bacteria > Actinomycetota > Actinomycetes > Streptomycetales > Streptomycetaceae > Streptomyces. Next base: position 186,269 of record NZ_PQSU01000005.1, on the reverse strand, counting down.
CGGCCAGGAACCCGGACAGCGCCAGCTCCTCCGCCGGGTCGACCGCGTCCAGGTGCGCGGTCACGGTGTCCGCGTCCAGCTCGGCGACCACCGTCCCCGGCCGCACCCGCGGCAGCGCCTCGACCAGCTCGCTGTCGTACGTGTAACCGCCGTTGACCACCCCGACGCCCTGCGCGGCGGCGATCGGCGCGACCTGCCGGTACTCCTCGACCGTCCGCGTGAAGTGCACCACCGGGTGCCGCCGCGCGAACTCCTCCAAGGAGAGCTGCCCGTCGGTCGTCTCGAACGGCAGCCACGGCAGCATCGTGCGCAGCATGCCGGCGTCGTGCCGGGCGAGGGACTTCACGCCCAGGTGGTGCACGGCGAGGAAGGCCGCGAGGCGCTCCGGATCACCGGCCGCGAGTCCGGTCAGCCAGGATCGGATCCGCGTCCCGAGCGCGTCCCGCACGGCGGCCAGCGTCTCGTCCTCGTACAGCGCCTCGCGCGAGGCGGTCGGCCGCAGGCTGTCGGTGTCCAGGACGCAGCGCACGAAGAACGCCCAGTCCGGCAGCAGTTGTTCGGCCCGCTCGGTGAGCAGCATGCCCTTCAGGTGCACGCGGTGCCTCGCCCGCTGGGCCGGGCTGACCGCCGAAGGCAGCACGTACGCCACCCCGCGCACCCCGGCCACCGGCATGTCCAGGTCGATGGAGTCCAGCGGGGTGAACCCGAACAGCTCACGGCAGTGCCGGGCCAGCGCCACCCGGCGGCCGGCCGGACCGGGATGGGCGCGGTCCCAGGGCGCGGGCAGCTCGGTGACGGGCTCGTCGCCGACCCGGACGTCGTACGGCAGCAGGGAACCGAAGTCCCGGGCCAGGGCGCGGACCCGTTCCGGCGCCAGCCACTCCGCCGCACCGGCCCGCGCGGTCAGGTACACGGTCGTGCCCGGCTCGGGCCGCTCGGCGTCGGGCAGCGTGCGCACGGTGTATGAGCCGTCGTCCCGGGCGGTCCACTCCACCGGCGGGGCCCCGGGCGTGCGGGCGCTGCGGCTGACCACCCGGATCCGCTCGGCGACGACGAAACAGGCCAGCAGCCCGATGCCGAACTGGCCGAGGAAGTCCGAGCGGGCCTCCTCCAGGCCCTCGGCCCGCTTGTAGCTGCGGCCGATGGTCGCCAGCAGACCGTGCACGTCCGGCTCGGTGAGCCCGACACCGGTGTCCTCCACCCGCAGCCCGCCGTCCGACGCGTACAGCCGGATCCGCGCCGGGGCGTCCGGTTCGGCGGCCCGGCGGGCGGTGACGGCGTCCACGGCGTTCTGCAGCAGCTCGCGCAGATAGACCTTGGGGCTGGAGTAGAGGTGGTGGGAGAGCAGGTCCACCAGACCACGCAGGTCGACCTGGAAGCTGTGAGGCGGAGGAGGTGATTGGGGTGGCTGGGGCGGCTGTGATGCCTGAGAGCTCTGGGAGTCCATCGTCACTGCGCCGGAGGGGGCGTGCGTACGGCGCGGGGTCGGGCGGTCCCGGCGGGGCGGTGACCGCGAAGGATGGCCGGAGCGCGCCATCCTAGGGCCGGAGCAGCCCAGCTGACCAGGAGTTTCCCTGATGTTTACGGCACCCGGCCGGGAATCCGCGCAGCAGGGTGTACGGCGTTGTCAGTGGCGTGGTGTGCAATGGATCTCGTGCCCGCACTGCAAGAACCGCTCAAGAAGGTGCTCGGCCCCGCCACCGCGAAGGTGATGGCCGAGCACCTCGGCCTGCACACCGTCGGTGACCTGCTCCACCACTACCCGCGCAGATACGAGGAGCGCGGGCAGCTCACGCACCTCGCCGACCTCCCCATGGACGAGCACGTCACGGTGGTCGCCCAGGTCGCCGACGCCCGCCTGCACACGTTCGCCTCGGCCAAGGCCCCCCGCGGCAAGGGCCAGCGCCTCGAAGTCACCATCACCGACGGCAGCGGCCGGCTCCAGCTCGTCTTCTTCGGCAACGGCGTGCACAAGCCCCACAAGGAGCTGCTGCCGGGCACCCGCGCGATGTTCGCCGGCAAGGTCTCCGTCTTCAACCGCCGCCTCCAACTGGCCCACCCGGCCTACGAACTGCTGCGAGGCGACAGCGAGGAGACCGTCGAGACCTGGGCGGGCGCCCTGATCCCGATCTACCCGGCGACCGCGAAACTGGAGTCCTGGAAGATCGGCAAGGCCGTGCAGACGGTGCTCCCGAGCGCCCAGGAGGCCCTCGACCCCCTGCCCGACACCCTCCGCGCGGGCCGCGGCCTGCTGCCGCTCCCCGAGGCCCTGCTCAGGATCCACCGCCCGCACACCAAGGCCGACATCGCCGACGCGCGCGCCCGCCTGAAGTGGGACGAGGCCTTCGTCCTCCAGGTCGCCCTGGCCCGCCGCCGGCACGCCGAGACCCAGCTCCCCGCCGTCCCCCGCGTCCCCAGGCCGGACGGCATCCTCGCGGCCTTCGACGACCGCCTCCCCTTCACCCTCACCGAAGGCCAGCGGAAGGTCTCCGAGGAGATCTTCGCCGACCTCGCCACCGCCCACCCCATGCACCGCCTCCTCCAGGGCGAGGTCGGAAGCGGGAAGACGATGGTGGCCCTGCGCGCCATGCTCGCCGTCGTCGACGCGGGCGGGCAGGCGGCCATGCTCGCGCCCACCGAGGTCCTGGCCCAGCAGCACCACCGCTCGGTCACCGAGATGATGGGCGAACTGGCCGAGGGGGGCATGCTGGGCGGCGCCGAGCACGCCACCAAGGTCGTCCTGCTCACCGGCTCCATGGGCACGGCCGCCCGCCGTCAGGCCCTGCTGGACCTGGCCACCGGCGAGGCCGGCATCGTCATCGGCACCCACGCGCTCATCGAGGACAAGGTCCAGTTCCACGACCTCGGCCTGGTCGTGGTGGACGAACAGCACCGCTTCGGGGTGGAACAGCGCGACGCCCTGCGCGGCAAGGGGAAGCAGCCCCCGCACCTCCTCGTCATGACGGCCACCCCCATCCCGCGCACGGTCGCCATGACGGTCTTCGGCGACCTGGAGACCTCGGTCCTCGACCAGCTCCCGGCCGGCCGCTCCCCGATCGCCAGTCACGTCGTCCCGGCCGCCGACAAGCCCCACTTCCTGGCCCGCGCCTGGGAACGGGTCCGCGAGGAGGTCGAGAGCGGTCACCAGGCGTACGTGGTCTGCCCCCGGATCGGGGACGAGGAGGACGATCCCAAGAAGTCCGGCCAGAAGAAGGCGCCCGAGGACGAGGCGGAGAAGCGCCCCCCGCTGGCCGTGCTCGACGTGGCCGACCAGCTCGGCCGCGGCCCCCTGAAGGGCCTGAAGGTGGAGGTGCTGCACGGCCGTATGCACCCCGACGACAAGGACGCGGTGATGCGCCGCTTCGCCGCGGGGGAGACGGACGTCCTGGTCGCCACCACCGTCATCGAGGTCGGCGTCAACGTCCCCAACGCCACGGCCATGGTCATCATGGACGCCGACCGCTTCGGCGTCTCCCAGCTCCACCAGCTGCGCGGCCGGGTCGGCCGTGGCTCCGCCCCCGGCCTGTGCCTGCTGGTCACGGAGATGCCCGAGGCCAGCGCGGCCCGCCAGCGCCTCAATGCCGTCGCCTCCACCCTCGACGGCTTCGAACTCTCCCGCATCGACCTCGAACAGCGCCGCGAGGGCGATGTCCTCGGCCAGGCCCAGTCCGGCGCCCGCTCCAGCCTGAGGGTCCTGGCGGTCATCGAGGACGAGGAGGTCATCGCGGAGGCGAGGCAGGAGGCGGCGGCGGTGGTCGCGGCCGACCCGGAGCTGACCGGCCTCCCGGCCCTGCGCACGGCCCTGGACGCCCTCGTGGACGAGGAGAGGGAGCAGTACTTGGAGAAGGGCTGAGGTGCAGCACCCCTGCCGCCTGCCAGACTGAATCCGTAACCATCCCCGAACAAGGACCGAAGATGACTCGCGTGATCGCCGGCCGGGCAGGCGGACGGCGCCTCTCCGTACCGCCCGGCACCGGAACCCGGCCGACCTCGGACCGCGCGCGCGAGGGCCTCTTCTCCACCTGGCAGTCCCTCCTCGGCGGTCCCCTGGACGGCGAGCGGGTCCTGGACCTCTACGCCGGCTCGGGCGCCGTGGGGCTGGAGGCCCTGTCCCGCGGCGCGGGCCACACGCTCCTCGTGGAAGCCGACGCCCGCGCGGCGAGAATCGTCCGCGAGAACGTGAAGAACCTGGGCCTTCCCGGCGCAGAGGTGAAAGCGGGCAAAGCGGAACAAGTCATCAGGACCGCGCCCCCCACCGAGCCCTACGACCTGGTCTTCCTCGACCCCCCGTACGCCGTCACGGACGACGATCTTCGGGAGATTCTGCTCACACTCCGCTCGGAACGCTGGCTCGCCGAAGAAGCCCTCGTCACCGTGGAGCGCAGCACCAGAGGCGGCACATTCCACTGGCCGGACGGCTTCGAGGCCCTTCGGTCCCGTCGCTACGGCGAGGGAACGTTTTGGTACGGTCGCGCCGCCTCTACGTGCGAAGACGCACGATGACCGGACCGGAGAGCGAGGGATCACAAGTGCGCCGCGCCGTCTGTCCCGGGTCTTTCGACCCGATCACCAACGGACACATCGACATCATTGCCCGAGCCTCCCGTCTCTACGACGAGGTCTACGTCGCGGTGATGATCAACAAGTCCAAGAAGGGCCTGTTCGAGATCGAGGAGCGGATCGAGCTGATCCGCCAGGTCACCGCCGAGTACGCCAACGTCCGGGTGGAGGCGTTCCACGGCCTCCTCGTCGACTTCTGCAAGCAGCGCGACATCCCCGCCATCGTCAAGGGCCTGCGCGCCGTCAGCGACTTCGACTACGAACTCCAGATGGCGCAGATGAACAACGGCCTCACCGGCGTGGAGACGCTGTTCGTGCCCACCAACCCCACCTACAGCTTCCTGTCCTCCTCCCTCGTCAAGGAGGTCGCGGCCTGGGGCGGCGACGTCTCCCACCTGGTGCCGGCCGAGGTCCTGGAGGCGCTGAACAAGCGTCTCGCCAAGGGCTGATGGGGCTACAGTCGTCCCGTCCGTCTCCAACCCGGCTGTAGAGAGTGGCGAGCACAGGTGGACGTGCAGAAGAAGCTCGACGAGATCGTCTCCGCGGTCTCCGGCGCCCGGGGCATGCCCATGTCGGCGTCGTGCGTGATCAACCGCGCCGAACTGCTCGCGATGCTCGAAGAGGTGCGCCAGGCGCTGCCCGGTTCCCTGGCCCAGGCTCAGGAACTGATCGGCGACCGTGAGCAGATGGTCGAGCAGGCCCGGCTGGAGGCCGAGCGGATCATCGAGAACGCGCACGCCGAGCGCGGCTCGCTGATCTCCGACACCGAGATCGCCCGCCGTTCCCAGGCCGAGGCCGACCGGATCCTCGCCGAGGCCCGCAAGGAGGCCGAGGAGATCCGCGCCGAGGCCGACGACTACGTCGACTCCAAGCTCGCCAACTTCGAGGTCGTCCTCACCAAGACCCTCGGCTCGGTCGGCCGGGGCCGGGAGAAGCTCCTCGGCACCGGTCCGGGCCTGGACGAGAACGGCTACGAGGACGAGGACGCCCCCGAGCGCAGCCAGGACCCGGAGACCCTGCGCCACAACGCCGACGCCTACGTGGACGCCAAGCTCGGCGCCTTCGAGGCGGTCCTCGCCAAGACCCTGGAGGCCGTCGGCCGGGGCCGGCAGAAGCTGCACGGCCGGATCGCCACGGACGATCTCGGCGCCCTCGCCGACGACACCACGACCTTCCAGCACTCCAGCGACGCCGACTACCTCGCCGACCTCGCGGCCCTCGCGGACAGCGACCGGGCGGCACAGCGGCAGCCCGAGCCGCCCCAGCCGTCGTACGAACCGCAGCCGGCCTACGGCTACCAGCAGGACCCGTACGCGGGCTTCCCGCAGCAGCCGGAGTACGCCCCGCAGCAGGACCCGTACGGCTACCAGCAGGCCGATCCCTACGCGTACCAGGGCTACGACGCCCAGCAGACCGGCTACGACCCCCAGCAGCCGCACCAGTCCGAGCAGCAGCCGCAGCACCAGGACCAGCAGGGTTACGCCCTGGACGAGACGAGCCTCTTCGACACGAGCATGATCAGCGCGGAGCAGCTCCGGGCGTACGAGCAGGGCCGGGGCCTGTAGCCCGGGCGGATTGGGCGCTGAGCGAAAGGTCCAGTATCCTGGCTGTTCGGTCGCGCGTATGTCCGCGATCACCGCTGCCCGGAACACCGACGGGTGGCGTCCCTTCGAGTTCGAAGATCGAAAGCAGGAATGGCTTCCAACGCCCGCCTCGACCACCGCAACCCCCTCGTGATCGACACGCACGAGCTGGGTCGGCGTCCTGGTGCGCTGCAGCGCCTGACCCGCGAGGTCGACGCTCCCAAGGATCTCGGCATCCAGGGAGTCGTCGGAGTGCCGGAAGGCGCCCCGATGGAGCTCGAACTCCGCCTTGAGTCGGTCATGGAAGGGGTGCTTGTCACAGGCACCGCCCGTGCAACGGCCGAGGGGGAGTGCGTAAGGTGTCTGGAGCCGGTCGAGCTGGAACTCGAAGCGGACTTCCAGGAGATGTTCTCGTACCATGACGCCGACGACCGGGGCCGCGTGATCGCGGAACCGGGCGACGACGCCGAGGACGACGAGGACAGGCTCTTTGTCGAGGACGGTCTGATCGACCTCGAACCCGTGCTGCGCGATGCGGTGGTGCTCGCACTGCCGATGCAGCCGGTGTGCCAGGAAGACTGCCCGGGCCTGTGCTCCGAGTGCGGGGCGCGGCTGGCGGACGACCCGGACCACCACCACGACGCCGTCGACATCCGTTGGGCGGCTTTGCAGGGATTCGCCGATTCACTCGAAGCCGGCGATAAGGACGAGATGAGCGGCGCCGAAGCGGGCGTCGACGAGAAGCAGGAGAAGTAGCCGTGGCTGTTCCGAAGCGGAAGATGTCGCGCAGCAACACGCGCCACCGCCGGTCGCAGTGGAAGGCTGCGGTCCCCACCCTGGTTGCGTGCGAGCGCTGCCACGAGCCCAAGCAGCAGCACATCGCGTGCCCGTCTTGCGGCACCTACAACAAGCGCCAGGTCCTCGAAGTCTGAGCGGGCTGGTGAGAGGCACTGTGTCCACGCCGAAGAAAACCTCTGCGGACAACCAGGCCTCGTCCCACACGCTTCTGGAAGGGCGGCTCGGCTACCAGGTCGAGTCCGCCCTTCTGGTGCGAGCGCTGACCCACCGTTCCTACGCGTACGAGAACGGCGGTCTGCCGACGAACGAGCGCCTGGAGTTCCTCGGAGACTCCGTGCTGGGCCTCGTCGTCACGGACACGCTGTACCGCACCCACCCCGACCTGCCCGAAGGCCAGCTGGCCAAGCTGCGGGCCGCGGTGGTCAACTCGCGTGCGTTGGCGGAGGTCGGGCGCGGCCTCGACCTGGGCGCCTTCATCCGGCTCGGCCGGGGTGAAGAGGGCACGGGCGGCCGGGACAAGGCATCCATCCTCGCCGACACCCTTGAAGCGGTGATCGGCGCGGTCTATCTCGACCAGGGCCTCGACGCGGCCTCCGAACTGGTGCACCGCCTGTTCGACCCGCTGATCGAGAAGTCCTCCAACCTCGGTGCCGGCCTGGACTGGAAGACGTCCCTCCAGGAGCTCACCGCGATCGAAGGGCTCGGTGTGCCCGAGTACCTGGTCACGGAGACCGGCCCCGACCACGAGAAGACCTTCACTGCTGCCGCCCGCGTCGGGGGCGTCTCGTACGGCACCGGCACCGGCCGCAGCAAGAAGGAGGCGGAACAGCAGGCCGCCGAGTCCGCCTGGCGGGCGATCCGGGCCGCCGCGGACGAGCGGGCCAAGGTGGCCAAGGAGCCCATCAGGGAGACGGCCGACGAGGCCGTCAAGGGCAGCCGGGCCGTCAAGGACGGCGACGCGTCGTCCGCCACCGCCTGACCGGAACAGAACAGCACCATCCGAGCGCCCGCCCCGCCGCCCGCGGGACGGGCGCTCGGCCATCCCTGAGCGCTCGGTCACCGCGGGCCCTCGGCCGTCCACGGCTGCCCGGCCGTCCAGCGGCGCTGCCGGCGGGCGGAGGTGCCCATCGGTCTGCCCGGTGGACCGGCCGGGCCCCGGGATACCCTGCCCTCAGCTCTTCCGCAGTCGCCCGAAGGAGTGTCGTGCCCGAGTTGCCCGAGGTCGAAGTCGTCCGCCGGGGCCTGGAGCGCTGGGTCGCCCATCGGACCGTCGCCGAGACCGAGGTGCTGCACCCGCGAGCCGTGCGCCGGCACGTCGCCGGGCCCGACGACTTCGCGCACCGGCTCAAGGGCCACCACATCGGCACACCCCGGCGGCGCGGCAAGTACCTGTGGCTGCCGCTGGAGGAGACGAACCAGTCCGTCCTCGCCCACCTCGGCATGAGCGGCCAGCTCCTGGTCCAGCCGCATGAGACGGCGGACGAGAAGCACCTGCGCATCCGCGTGAGGTTCGCCGACTCCCTCGGCACCGAACTGCGCTTCGTGGACCAGCGCACCTTCGGCGGGCTGTCGTTGCACGACAACACCCCCGACGGCCTGCCCGACGTCATCGCGCACATCGCCCGCGACCCGCTGGACCCGCTTTTCGACGACGAGTCCTTCCACCAGGCGCTGCGCCGCAAGCGGACCACGATCAAGCGTGCCCTGCTGGACCAGTCGCTGATCAGCGGCGTCGGCAACATCTACGCGGACGAGGCCCTGTGGCGCGCCCGCATCCACTACGAACGCCCCACGGCGAACTTCACCCGCCCGGTCACGGCGGAACTCCTCGGTCACATCCGGGACGTGATGAACGCGGCCCTCGCCGTCGGCGGCACCAGCTTCGACAGCCTGTACGTCAACGTCAACGGCGAATCCGGCTACTTCGACCGCTCCCTGGACGCCTACGGCCGGGAGGGCGAGCCCTGCCGCCGCTGCGGCACCCCCATGCGCCGGCGCCCCTGGATGAACCGGTCCAGCTACTTCTGCCCCAGGTGTCAGAGGGCGCCGCGCGTCTCGTCGTAACGCGCGCGGGACGCGAGGACGTCGTCCATCGCGCCCTCCACGCAGTGGATGAGCGCCAGTAGCCGCTCGGCGACCCGCCGGCCCAGGGGCGTCAGCTCGTAGTCCACGCGCGGCGGGTTCGTCGGCTGGGCCTCGCGGTGGACCAGGCCGTCCCGTTCCAGCGCGTGCAGCGTCTGGGACAGCATCTTCTCGCTCACCCCGTCCACGCGCCGGCGCAGTTCGTTGAAGCGCAGCGGACCCTCGTACAGCGCGCCGAGCGTCAGCCCGCCCCAGCGGCCCGTGACGTGCTCCAGCGTGCCCCGTGACGGGCACGCCTTGGCGAAGACGTTGTACGCGAGGTCGTCGTGGTCCTGGGTGGTCACGGTCATACCGGCAAGGGTACGCCCGCACAGCGCTCTCCACCAGGTTGCACTAACTTCCAGTTAGTGCTTTCCTGTGGTTACTGCCCACGAGCTGCTCTCTCTTCTTCCGAGCCGCCGTTCACCGCTGCGCCTTTCGAGGAGTCCTCCATGACCACCCCCGTCGTCTCCATCGCCTACCACTCCGGTTACGGCCACACCGCCGTCCTCGCCGAGGCCGTCCGCGCCGGTGCCCTCGACGCGGGGGCCGAGGTGCACCTGATCAAGGTGGACGAGATCACCGACGAGCAGTGGGAGACGCTGGACCGCTCCGACGTGATCGTCTTCGGCTCGCCCACCTACATGGGCACCGCCTCCGGCGCCTTCCACACCTTCGCCGAGGCCACCTCCAAGCGCTGGTTCGGCCAGGACTGGAAGGACAAGCTGGCCGCCGGCTTCACCAACTCCGCCTCCAAGAGCGGCGACAAACTGCACACGCTGCAGTTCTTCCAGACGCTCGCCGCCCAGCACGGCATGCACTGGGTCAACCTCGGCCTGCTCCCCGGCTGGAACAGCAGCACCGCCTCCGAGCACGACCTCAACCGCCTCGGCTTCTTCGCCGGTGCCGCCGCCCAGAGCAACAACGACCAGGGTCCCGAGGGCGTCCACAAGGCCGACGTGGCCACCGCCGAGCACCTGGGGCGCCGGGTGACGGAAACGGCGAAGATCTTCACCCGCGGACGCGTCGCCGCCTAGCGCCTGCTCCGGCTCGGGGAGCCCCCTCGTGCTCGCCGGGCTGACTGCGGTTGTCTCAGTAGCCGAAGTCCTGCGTCCACCAAGGTCCGCCCGGGCCGAAGTGAACGCCGACGCCGAGGGTCTTGAAGTCGCAGTTCAGGATGTTGGCGCGGTGGCCTGGGCTGTCCATCCAGGCAGCCATGACGGCCGCCGCGCCGGCCTGACCGCGGGCTATGTTCTGGCCGCCGAGATCGGTGATGCCGGCCGCCGCCGCCCGGTCCCACGGCGTCCTGCCGTCCGGGTCGGTGTGGTCGAAGTAGCCACGCGCGGCCATGTCGTCGCTGAAGGCCTCGGCCAGCTTCGTCAGTGAGGAGTTCGCCGCCAGCGGGCTGCAGCCGACCTTCGCCCGCTCGTCGTTGACGAGCTTCAGCACCTGCGCCTCGGCGGCGGCCTCCCGCGACACCGTCACCGGCGAGGACGTCGGCGTCGGCGCCTTGGTGACCGTACGGGACGGGGTGGCGTCCGGCGTGGACGGCTTCGCTGGTGCGGCCGGTTTGGCCGGTGCGACCGGTCTCGAGGGTGCGGGCGGCGCGGACGGTGTGGTCGGGGCGGACGGCGCTGTCGGCTTTGACGGCGCGGTTGGCTTTGACGGCGCGGAGGGCGTGGTCCTCGGCGCCGTCCTGACCGGCGTCGGCTTCCCGGTCGGCGTCTTGGAGGGGCTGGCCGTCCTTGAGGGGGCTGCCGTCGCGGAAGGGGTCGCCGTCTTGGAAGGGCTGGCGGTCCGTGAGGGGGTCGGCGTCTTCGAGGGCGCCGCCGCCCTGGAGGGGCTGACCGTCCTTGAGGGGGCCGTCGTCCTGGAGGGGGTCGCCCTCTTCGAAGGGGACGTCGGGTCCGAGGAGGACGTCGGCTTCGGGGTGGGCGCGGAGGCGGAGGGGGTGGGGGTGGAGGAGGGGGAATGCGAGGCGGACGCCGAGGCCGACGGGCCGGCGGAGCCGCCGCGCGTACTGCTCCCGCCACTGGACGGGCCGGCGGACATGTCCGCGCCGCCCGAGGTGCCGCCCTGCTCGCCGGCCGTGTTGCTGGGGGCGGCCGCGGTCCGTATCCGGTCCCCGCCGGTGGTGTGCGTACCGCCGCCGAGCTGGTACTGCTCCAGGCCCGGTATGGAACCCGTGGCCACCGCGATCGCGCCGAGGCCGACGGCCAGGGAGGCGCCGAGCAGACCCGCGCGCACCGGCCGTCCGAGCCTGTGCTGCCGCTGGTGCTCACCGGACGGGGTGAGACCGCCGCTCGCGGAGCCACCGCCGCCGGATCCGGACCCCTGTCCCGGCGCCGGCTCGTCGCCCGTCGCGAACAGGTACGCCTGGGCCTTCTCCGTGGCCTCGGCGTAGGCCTCCGGGTTCAGGTAGGGCGCGATGCCCATCGGCATCCGCCGTTCCCCCGCGGACGAGTGCTGGGGATCGTCGCTCCCGGAACCCGGGTGCTGCGCGTGGCCGGCCTCCGTGGCGCGGCCCGTGGCGGCGCGGCCGGCGGCGGAGCGTCGGTGGCGTCCCATGTCCTTGCCCTCTTCCTCGTGCCTGGCGGTCGACCGGCGCCTGCACGGCGAGTGAGTTCCCGGCGAGCGACTCGTGGCGAGTGACTCCCTCTGGCCAACCCGACTCACTCGATCGAGTGAGTTTTGTATGAGATGGATTGGTTCCGGACGGTACCCGATGTCGCTCGGGGACGATGTGGCCCGGCCGACACCGGTCGGCACCGGCCGGTTAGGTTGCACCCATGAGCGAGGAAGTGCGACTGGTCGCCTGGGTGCGTGGACGCGTGCAGGGCGTGGGATTTCGCTGGTTCACGCGCGCCAAGGCGCTGGAGATCGGCGGGCTGAGTGGTTTTGCTCTCAATTTGGCCGACGGCCGGGTCCAGGTGGTCGCGGAGGGGTCGCGGGAGGGGTGCGAGGGGCTGCTGGCCTGGCTCCAGGGCAGCGACACGCCCGGGCACGTGGACGGTGTCACCGAGATCTGGGACACACCGCGCGGTGGCTACGACGGCTTCGCCATCCGCTGATCCGGAGGGGCCCGGTCCTGGGCGACGGGGCGTGGCAAGCTGCCAGGGGCACATGCGGGAGACGGAAACGCCCTGGTGGTTGCCAAGACGGGCGTGGCATGGCAGGCTCCGCTTTTACTGCTGGTCGCCACGCCCTGAGGGTCCGGAGGAGTCGCAGCGCCGCCGCTTCACCGGCCGCGCGCCCCGGTTTGCCCGCCAATACAGGGCGTGATCGTGTTGACCGTCAAACTTTTTGGTGAGACGCTGAAAGCCCCGCGCACCTTAGCTGTTTGGCATGGAGCAACACCAGAGCAACACCCGGATGTGCCAAGCACCACGGGTGCGAATCCCTCACGACCCACACCGCATCGGTCGGTCACTCAGTGTGGAGGACCATCCATCATGGCAAAGGCGCTTCTCGGTTACGTCGGCGGCTCCGACCCTCGACTCCTCGCCGAGATGCGACGGCTGCAGCAGCGCGTCCAGGACCTGGAGTCCGAGCTCGTACGGATCCAGGCGGAGAACGAAGCGCTGTCGGCTGCCGCTTCTCAGGACAGGATCATGGAGAGCATCGACGCACACCAGGCGGAGCCTGCGCTCACCTGATCGTTGCATCGCTCCACGACAGCAGTCGCAGCGATCGGGCTGCCCGTATCAACCGCTCAGTTGATCGGACGGCTGAGATCCAGCCGTCAGAGTTGCAAGGGACGCTTCGGCGTCCCTTCGTTCTTTCCCCCGGTCTTCCCCCGCCGCTCGTTGGCCCGCGCATCCTTTCAGGCTCTTCAACATCTGGTGTGCCCTGCATGGTCACCAGCGAAACCGCGCGGTTGCGAGGGTTCATGGAGTGAGATAGCGGCGGCGGGTAGAGTCCAGCGGCGTGCACCTCAAGGCCCTGACCCTCCGCGGGTTCAAGTCGTTCGCCTCGGCGACCACGCTCCGGTTCGAACCGGGCATCACGTGTGTCGTGGGACCGAACGGCTCGGGCAAGTCCAATGTCGTGGACGCGCTCAGCTGGGTCATGGGCGAACAGGGCGCCAAGTCGCTGCGCGGCGGCAAGATGGAGGACGTCATCTTCGCCGGCACCACCGGCCGCCCGCCGCTCGGCCGGGCCGAGGTGTCCCTGACCATCGACAACTCCGACGGCGCGCTGCCCATCGAGTACGCCGAGGTCACCATCACGCGGATCATGTTCCGCAACGGCGGCAGCGAGTACCAGATCAACGGCGACACCTGCCGTCTCCTCGACATCCAGGAACTGCTCTCCGACTCCGGCATCGGCCGCGAGATGCACGTCATCGTCGGCCAGGGCCAGCTCGACTCGGTCCTGCACGCCGACCCCATGGGCCGCCGCGCCTTCATCGAGGAGGCGGCCGGCGTCCTCAAGCACCGCAAGCGCAAGGAGAAGGCGCTCCGCAAGCTGGACGCGATGCAGGCCAACCTCGCGCGCGTGCAGGACCTGACGGACGAGCTGCGGCGCCAGCTCAAGCCCCTCGGCCGGCAGGCCGCCGTCGCCCGCAGGGCCGCCGTCATCCAGGCCGACCTCCGTGACGCCCGCCTGCGGCTCCTCGCCGACGACCTGGTCCGCCTGTGCGAAGCCCTCCAGGCCGAGATCGCCGACGAGGCGGCCCTGAAGGAGCGCAAGGAGACCGCCGAGCAGGAGCTGAAGAAGGCCCTCCACCGCGAGGCCCTGCTGGAGGACGAGGTACGCCGGCTGACCCCGCGTCTCCAGCGGGCCCAGCAGACCTGGTACGAGCTGTCCCAGCTGGCCGAGCGCGTGCGCGGCACGGTCTCGCTGGCCGACGCCCGGGTCAAGAGCGCCACCTCCGCGCCCCCCGACGAGCGGCGCGGCCGGGACCCGGAGGACCTGGAGCGCGAGGCCGCCCGCGTCCGCGAGCAGGAGGCCGAGCTGGAGGCCGCCCTGGAAGCGGCCCAGCGGGCTCTGGACGACACCGTCGCCCACCGGGCCGAACTGGAGCGCGAGCTGGCCGCCGAGGAACGCCGGCTGAAGGACGTCGCCCGCGCCATCGCGGACCGCCGCGAAGGGCTGGCCCGCCTCTCGGGGCAGGTCAACGCGGCCCGCTCGCGCGCCGCCTCCGCCCAGGCCGAGATCGACCGGCTGGCCACGGCCCGCGACGAGGCACAGGAACGTGCCGTCCGCGCCCAGGAGGAGTACGAGGCCCTCCAGGCCGAGGTCGACGGCCTCGACGCCGGCGACGCCGACCTGGCCGAACAGCACGAGACGGCGAAACGGGAGCTGGCCGAGGCCGAGGCCGCCCTGACCGCGGCCCGTGAGGCACTGACCGCCGCCGAGCGCAGCCGCGCCGCGACCCGGGCCCGCCACGAGGCGCTGGCGCTGGGCCTCCGCCGGAAGGACGGCACCGGCATACTGCTCGGCGCCCGGGACCGCCTCACCGGAGTACTCGGCCCCGCGGCGGAGCTGCTGACGATCACACCGGGCTACGAGATCCCGCTGGCAGCGGCCCTGGGAACAGCGGCGGACGCCATCGCCGTGACGAACCCCGCGGCGGCGACCGAGGCCATCAACCTCCTCCGCAAACAGGACGGCGGCCGAGCGACCCTCCTCCTCGCAGGAGCCCCGGAGAACGCGCCCCAGGGCGGCGCGGGGAACGGCGCGAGCAACCACGACGAACCGACGCGCGACCACGGCGGATCAGCGCCCCAAGGGGGCACGGGGAACGGCGCGAGCAACCACGACGCTCCCGCACCCGACCACCGACCCACCGCCCCCCTCCCCGCCCCCGACCACCGGCCCGCCGCCGACCTCGTCCACGGCCCAGCCGAGCTGATGCCCGCCGTCCGCCGCCTCCTGGCCGGCATCGTGGTGGTCGACACCCTCGACGACGCCGAGGCCGTGGTCCACGCACACCCTGAGCTGACCGCCGTCACCGCCGAGGGCGACCTCCTCGGCGCTCACTTCGCGCACGGCGGTTCGGCGGGTGCGCCCAGCCTGCTGGAGGTGCAGGCGTCCGTCGACGAGGCCGCGGCCGAGCTGGCCGAGCTGGAGGTGCGCTGCCGGGGGGCTGGCCGAGGCCCTGCGGGCCGCGGCCGAGCACCGCGAGCGGGCCGCCGCCCTGGTCGAGGAACTGGGGGAGCGGCGACGGGCCGCCGACCGGGAGAAGTCGGCCGTGGCGCAGCAGCTCGGCCGGCTCGCCGGACAGGCGCGCGGCGCCGCCGGGGAGGCCGAGCGGTCGGCCGCGGCGGCGGCCCGCGCGCAGGAGGCGCTGGAGAAGGCCGTACAGGAGGCCGAGGAACTCGCCGAGAGGCTGGCCGTGGCCGAGGAGATGCCGGTGGAGGAGGAGCCGGACACCTCGGTGCGCGACCGGCTCGCCGCCGACGGGGCCAACGCGCGGCAGACCGAGATGGAGGCCCGCCTCCAGGTCCGTACGCACGAGGAGCGGGTCAAGGGGCTCGCCGGACGCGCCGACTCGCTCGACCGGGCGGCCCGCGCCGAACGCGAGGCACGCGCGCGTGCCGAGCAGCGCCGGGCCCGGCTGCGGCACGAGGCGGCGGTCGCGGAAGCCGTCGCCTCCGGCGCCCGGCAGCTGCTCGCGCACGTCGAGGTGTCCCTCGCCCGGGCGGAGCAGGAGCGTTCCGCCGCCGAGGCCGCCAAGGCCCGGGGCGAGCAAGAGCTGGCCGCCGCCCGTGCGGCGGGCCGTGAACTGAAGGCCGAACTCGACAAGTTGACGGATTCGGTCCACCGTGGCGAGGTACTCGGCGCCGAGAAGCGGCTGCGCATCGAGCAGCTGGAGACCAGGGCGCTGGAGGAGCTGGGTGTCGAGCCGGAGGGTCTGGTGGCGGAGTACGGGCCGCACCAGCCTGTGCCGCCCTCGCCCCCCGCCGACGGCGAGCAGCTGCCCGAGGACCCGGACGATCCGCGCAACCAGCCGCGCCCCTTCGTGCGGGCCGAGCAGGAGAAGCGGCTCAGGGCGGCCGAGCGGGCGTACCAGCAGCTGGGCAAGGTCAACCCGCTGGCGCTGGAGGAGTTCGCGGCGCTGGAGGAGCGGCACAAGTTCCTCAGCGAGCAGTTGGAGGACCTGAAGAAGACCCGCGCCGACCTGCTCCAGGTGGTGAAGGAGGTCGACGAGCGCGTCGAGCAGGTCTTCACCGAGGCCTACCGGGACACCGCCCGGGAGTTCGAGGGAGTCTTCAGCCGCCTCTTCCCGGGTGGCGAGGGCCGGCTGATCCTGACGGACCCCGACAACATGCTGACCACGGGCGTGGACGTCGAGGCGCGGCCGCCGGGCAAGAAGGTCAAGCGGCTCTCCCTGCTCTCGGGCGGCGAGCGCTCGCTGACGGCCGTCGCGCTGCTGGTGTCGATCTTCAAGGCCCGGCCGAGCCCCTTCTACGTCATGGACGAGGTCGAGGCCGCGCTGGACGACACCAACCTCCAGCGGCTGATCCGGATCATGCAGGAGCTGCAGGAGACCTCGCAGCTGATCGTGATCACGCACCAGAAGCGGACGATGGAGGTCGCCGACGCGCTCTACGGCGTGTCCATGCAGGGCGATGGCGTCTCGAAGGTCATCTCCCAGCGCCTTCGGTAGCACCACTCCAAGATCAACTGACTCTGTGTTCAAGAAGTGAACACGGAGTGCTTTGGGCATATCTGAAAACTCACAGCTGTTGAAGTATTGACTTCGAAACTTGAAGGCATAGTCTCTGCAACGTTGCTTTTACCTTCAGGTCCTACCTGTAAGGGCCCCATACCCGCGGCAGCGCTGCCGTGGCCCGAGGAGTTACACGTGACCAGCACAGCGCAGGCACCTCAGTCAGGAGCCAGGACGGCTCACCCCGATCATCTCGGGCACGTCATCTTCATCGCGGCGGCTGCCGCCATGGGCGGCTTCCTCTTCGGCTACGACAGCTCCGTCATCAACGGCGCCGTCGAGGCCATCCGGGGCCGTTACGACATCGGGTCCGCCGCCCTCGCCCAGGTCATCGCGATCGCCCTGATCGGCTGTGCCATCGGCGCCGCCACCGCCGGCCGCATCGCCGACCGCATCGGCCGCATCCGCTGCATGCAGATCGCCGCCGTCCTCTTCACCATCAGCGCCGTCGGCTCCGCGCTGCCCTTCGCGCTGTGGGACCTCGCCTTCTGGCGCATCGTCGGCGGCTTCGCCATCGGCATGGCCTCCGTCATCGGCCCGGCCTACATCGCCGAGGTCGCCCCGCCCGCCTATCGCGGCCGGCTCGGCTCCTTCCAGCAGGCCGCGATCGTCGTCGGCATCGCCATCTCGCAGCTGGTCAACTGGGGCCTGCTGAACGCCGCCGGCGGCGACCAGCGCGGCAAGCTGATGGGCCTGGAGGCCTGGCAGGTCATGCTGGGCGTGATGGTCATCCCGGCCGTCCTCTACGGCCTGCTGTCCTTCGCGATCCCCGAGTCCCCGCGCTTCCTGCTCTCCGTCGGCAAGCACGACCGCGCCCGTGAGATCCTCGCCGAGGTCGAGGGCAAGGACATCGACCTGGACGCCCGCGTCGCCGAGATCGAGCTGGCGATGAAGAGCGAGCACAAGTCCAGCTTCAAGGACCTGCTCGGCGGCTCCTTCTTCTTCAAGCCGATCGTCTGGGTCGGTATCGGCCTGTCGGTCTTCCAGCAGTTCGTCGGCATCAACGTCGCGTTCTACTACTCCTCGACGCTGTGGCAGTCGGTCGGCGTCGACCCGACGGACTCGTTCTTCTACTCCTTCACGACCTCGATCATCAACATCATCGGCACCGTGATCGCGATGATCTTCGTGGACCGCGTCGGCCGCAAGCCGCTCGCCCTCATCGGCTCGGTCGGCATGGTCGTCGGCCTGGCCCTGGAGGCCTGGGCGTTCAGCTACCACCTGGTCGACGGCAAGCTGCCGAGCACCCAGGGCTGGGTCGCCCTGATCGCCGCCCACGTGTTCGTCCTCTTCTTCGCCCTCTCCTGGGGCGTGGTCGTCTGGGTCTTCCTCGGCGAGATGTTCCCGAACAAGATCCGTGCCGCCGCCCTGGGCGTGGCCGCCGCCGCGCAGTGGATCGCCAACTGGGCCATCACCGCGAGCTTCCCGTCGCTGGCCGACTGGAACCTCTCCGGCACCTACGTGATCTACACCGTGTTCGCCGCGCTCTCCATCCCGTTCGTCCTGAAGTTCGTCAAGGAGACGAAGGGCAAGTCCCTGGAGGAGATGGGCTGAGCCTCGTAGCGAGGCCCCCCGAACTCGGGGAGAAGGGCCAAGTCCCCGCTGCCCTCTCCTCGAACCGTCCGCCGCCCCCGGCCCGGCCACTGCCCGGACCGGGGGCGGCGGTGTCGTACGGCCGGACGGCCCGGCTCAGCCCTCCAGCGCCGGCCGCGCCGGTGCCAGTCCACGCCGAACAGGGCGTACTCCTGCAGCCGGTATCCGATCCCGGCCACGGTCACCAGCCGGCCGCCGCTGAGCAGGTCCAGCACGGCGATCGCCCCCGCCGTCGGCAGCGGGTCGTGCGGCGGGCCGACAACCGCCGACACCGTCACCGCGATCCGGCGGGTCACGCCGAACACCGCGCCCGCGAAGGCGAACGGCGACGGCAGCCAGTGGTCGTCGGCACCCGGGTGCTCCTCGGTCCGCGCGGTGCTGATCCCGTGCTCGTCCGCGTACGCGGCCCGGTACCGGGCGGAGAGGGCGGCGGGACCGGCGCCGGGCGCGACGAGATGGAGACGTACGACCGTGACGGGCATGCGAAGGTCCCCTCCGGTGCGCTGCGGTGGAGGGGGACCCTCGCTGACGGTGCGTCAGATGGCCGGGGGCGGGCAGGCAGGCTCGCGGGATGACCGAACCCGTGCCCACGGATCGCCGGGCCGAGGCCGAGCGCGGCCGGGTCGCCCTCTGGCTGGAACCGGACGATCTGCGCTGGCCGGCCCGCCACTGCTGCTGTGCGGACGACGCCGACGAGGAGACCCGGGACCGGTGCGGCCGGCTGCGCTTCCGGGCGAGTGCCGCCCTGTACAAGAGCGGCCTGTCCGGGGCAGGCGACAGTCCCTCCGGGCGCGGGAGCGACCCGTCCGGCCGAGGCGCGTCACACGCCGACGGTCGTGCGGTCCTCGGCCGGCTCGGCCGAGGAGGCCGGGCGGGCCGTCGCCGGCTTCGGCAGCGCCAGGTACAGGCCGCCCGAGATGACGATCGTCGCGACCCAGCCGAGGCCGTACTCGCCGATCACGTTGTTCGTCGCGAGCGGTCCGGTGAACCAGTCCGAGGTGGTGAACATCAGGCCCGACACCAGGCCGACCGCCCAGGCGGCCACGGCCGCGGGGGAGAAGCCGCCCTTGTGCCAGTATGCGCTGGTGCGGGTGGTGTCGGCCATGGCCCGGCCGTCGTACTCCGTACGGCGGAACATGTCCGCGCCGAACACCCCGACCCAGGCCGAGAAGGCGACCGCCAGCAGCGACAGGAAGGCGATGAACGAGCCCATGAAGCTCGTCGCCACCAGCATCAGCACCCCGCCGAAGACCAGCGAGATCACGGCGTTGACCGAGACCGCCCAGTGCCGCGGCACCTTGAAGCCCAGGGTCTGCGCGGTGAAGCCCGCCGAGTACATCGACATCGAGTTGATCAGCAGCATGCCGATCAGCGCGATGAACAGGTACGGCACGGCGATCCAGGTCGGCAGGATCTCGCCGAGGAAGGACACCGGGTCGCTCGCCGAGGCCAGGTCCGGCGTCGAGACCGCCATCACGGCGCCCATCAGGACCATGGGCAGCACGACGACACCGGCGCCGCCCACCGCCGTACCCACGATCGCCCTGGACGAGGCCGTGCGCGGGAGGTAGCGGGTGAAGTCCGGGGCGGACGGGATCCAGCTCACACCGCCCGCCGCGATCATGCCGATGCCGGTGATCACCGCGGCCGTGGAACCGGCGCTGTGGTCCATCACCTTCGACCAGTCGGTGTTCGCCACCAGATAGGCCAGGACCAGCACCGAGAAGACACCGAAGAGGTAGGTCGCGTACTTGTTGCACCGCTGCACGGCGTTGATGCCGAGCCCGGAGATCGCGAAGGTCGCGACGACGAACACCAGCAGCGTCACCATGTCCAGCACGCTGTTCGCCTTGATGCCGAACAGGATGTCCAGGATGGTGAGCATCGCGTAGGCGCCGGTCACCGCGTTGATCGTCTCCCAGCCCCAGCGCGCGACCCAGATCAGCGAACCGGGCAGCAGATTGCCGCGCTGCCCGAAGACCGCCCGCGACAGCGCCATGCCGGGCGCGCCGCCCCGCTTGCCCGCGATGCCGATCAGGCCGACGAGGCCGTACGACACGATCGGTGCGGCCACCGCGACGACCAGCGCCTGCCAGATGTTCAGGTGGTATGCGACGACCAGGCTCGCGCCCATCGTCAGCAGCAGCACGCTGATGTTCGCACCGACCCAGGTGGGGAACAGTTCCCGGGTCTTCGCCGTGCGCTCGTGGTCGGGGACCTGCTCGATACCGCGCGTTTCGAGAGCGCCTTCGGTCTCGACGGTTTTCGTCATGAAAGAGGTGCCAGACGTGGGGGGACAGGGACGAGGGGACTCTACGCGCGTCAACAGCGCGCCCACCATCGTACTTTGCTCCCACTCCTAGCGATACGTGGCGTTTGTCTCTCGGACGAAGCCACAAACGGGGTCCGTGGACACCCCATGGCCGATACTGGACGCGTTATGGAAACCGTCATCCTTGCTGTAGTCATCGCCGTGGTCGTGCTCGGCGCGCTCGGCGGGCTGATCGTGGGCAGCCGGCGCCGGAAGCCGCTGCCCCCGCCGCCCCCCAAAGCGCCCGACATCACCGCGCCCCCGGCCGAGCCGCACGTCGGCGACGAAGCCGAGACGCCGCGCGACGAACCGCGCCGGACGATCGAGGAGGTGGATCTTCCCGGCGGCCCCGCACCGGTCGTCGTCGAGGAGCCTCCCGTGGTCGAGGCTCCCGAGATCGAGATCCCGGAGCCCACCGCAGGCCGGCTGGTCCGCCTGCGCACCCGCCTGTCCCGCTCGCAGAACGCCCTCGGAAAGGGTCTGCTCACGCTGCTCTCGCGCGAGCACCTGGACGAGGACACCTGGGAGGAGATCGAGGACACGCTGCTCACCGCCGACGTCGGCGTGCAGCCCACCCAGGAGCTGGTCGAGCGCCTGCGTGAACGCGTCCGGGTCCTCGGCACCCGCACCCCCGAGGAGCTGCGTGGCCTGCTCCGAGAGGAGCTGCTCAAGCTGATCGGCACCGATGTCGACCGCACGGTCAGGACCGAGCCCGAGGACCGCAAGCCGGGCATCGTGATGGTCGTCGGCGTCAACGGCACCGGCAAGACCACCACCACCGGCAAGCTCGCCCGCGTGCTCGTCGCCGACGGCCGCAGTGTCGTGCTCGGCGCCGCCGACACCTTCCGCGCCGCCGCCGCCGACCAGCTCCAGACCTGGGGCGAGCGCGTGGGCGCCTACACGGTGCGCGGCCCCGAGGCCGGCGACCCCGCCTCCGTCGCCTTCGACGCGGTCAAGGAGGGCAAGGAGATGGGGGTCGACGTCGTCCTCATCGACACCGCCGGCCGCCTGCACACCAAGACCGGCCTCATGGACGAGCTGGGCAAGGTCAAGCGCGTGGTCGAGAAGCACGCGCCGCTGGACGAGGTGCTGCTCGTCCTGGACGCCACCACCGGGCAGAACGGCCTGGTGCAGGCCCGGGTGTTCGCCGAGGTCGTGGACATCACCGGCATCGTGCTGACCAAGCTGGACGGTACGGCCAAGGGCGGCATCGTCATCGCCGTCCAGCGCGAGCTGGGCGTGCCGGTGAAGCTGGTGGGGCTCGGCGAGGGCGCGGACGACCTCGCGCCGTTCGAGCCGGAGGCGTTCGTGGATGCGCTGATCGGAGAGTGAACCACCCGCGGACACCGTCGGGTGGCCGCGTGGTCACCAAGAAGCTCCCGCCCCGAGGTGCAGTCGGGGACGGGAGCTTCGTCCTGGCGGGCCCGCCTACGCCCTGGCCCGCGAGCGGTGGGCCACGTACGCCAGCGTGCCGAGCAGCAGCCGCGCCGCCGGGGGCCGCGTCGCCGAGTCCAGCGCGGGCGGGCGCAGCCAGCGCACCGGGCCCAGGCCGCCCCGGTCGGAGGGTGGCGCGGTGATGTGCGTGCCGGGGCCGAGGCCGCGCAGGTCCAGCGCGCCCGGGTCGTCCCAGCCCATGCGGTAGAGCAGCCGGGGGAGGTCGGCGGCGGCGCCGGGGGCGACGAAGAAGTGGGCGCGGCCGTCGGGGGTGGCGGTCACCGGGCCGAGCGGGAGGCCCATCCGCTCCAGGCGGACCAGGGCGCGGCGGCCGGCCGGCTCCGAGACCTCGATGACGTCGAAGGCCCGGCCCACCGGCAGCATCACCGAGGCGCCCGGGAACTCCGACCAGGCCTTGCCCACCTCGTCCAGGGTGGCCCCGGCCGGAACGGACGGCGCGAAGCCCAGCGGATGCGCGCCCGGCGCCGGGCAGTCGGACCGCCCGCACGAGCAGGCGCCCCCGGCGGCCCGCGCCCCCGGCACCACGTCCCAGCCCCACAGCCCGGTGAACTCGGCGACGGCGGTGCACTCGGCGGACCGGCCGCGCCGACGCGTGCCGGAACGGATCTCGCGGATGCCGCCGATCGTGAAGCCCATGCCCCCTCCAACGGGTCCAGCGCGCCGGTGGTTACGCCACGGAGCGAGACGGAAGCGGAACGTAACGCTACGGCTCCGCCTCCCCGCGGCGACGCGGTGCTAAGGCGGCGCCTTGAGGTGCGGAGGGTGGCGCACCGGAGGGATACGCGCCCCTGGGTGCATCACTCCGCCCACTTCCGGCCGTCCTATGTCAAGTGAATCGCGCGCGGGCCACCGTGAGTTCATTCGAAGGGGTGGCGAATGGTGGCGTTTCAGGGATCCCTGTGGTTGGACGGGTGATCGTAGGATTACTGTGAGTGTGCGAGTCCCCGTGGCACATGCACTCGCGGGTATGCCGGAGGCAAGTAGTCAAACCGTTCGAAGGGTGAGAACCGGCGGACGGGAGGCCGTATTTACCGGCATTCTGATAGGGCTTGGCGCATCGGGCGACAAGTGGTCTCAGGGATGGGGGCGTTCCAGTGGGCGGCAACGGCGGAAGCGGGACACACGCTGACAAGCGCCCCAACGAGCTGCTCGGTTCGTGGTTCGTGCGCAGCGGTTGGTCCAAGGGTGAGCTGGCCCGCCAAGTGAACCGCAGAGCCCGCCAGTTGGGTGCCAACCACATCTCCACCGACACCTCGCGGGTGCGCCGCTGGCTGGACGGGGAGAACCCGCGCGAACCCATCCCGCGCATCCTCTCGGAGCTGTTCTCCGAGCGCTTCGGCTGTGTCGTCTCCATCGAGGACCTCGGCCTGCGCGCCGCCCGCCAGTCGCCCGCCGCCTCCGGAGTCGACCTGCCCTGGACGGGCCCGCAGACGGTCGCCCTGCTCGGCGAGTTCTCCCGCAGCGACCTGATGCTCGCCCGGCGCGGCTTCCTCGGGACCTCGCTCGCGCTGTCCGCCGGCCCCTCCCTCATCGAGCCCATGCAGCGCTGGCTCGTCCCCACCCCGGCCTCCCCGGCCCCGCCCGACCCCCAGAGCGCCCTCGACGCGCGCAGGCCGGGCCGGCTGTCCCGGCCGGAGCTGGAGCTGCTGGAGTCCACCACACGCATGTTCCGCCAGTGGGACGCCCAGTGCGGCGGCGGCCTGCGCCGCAAGGCGGTCGTCGGCCAGCTGCACGAGGTCACCGACCTGCTCCAGGAGCCCCAGCCCGAGGCCACCACCCGCAAGCTGTTCAAGGTCGCCGCCGAGCTGGCCGAGCTGGCCGGCTGGATGTCGTACGACGTCGGCCTCCAGCCCACCGCCCAGAAGTACTTCGTGCTCGCCCTGCACGCGGCCAAGGAAGCCGGGGACAAGCCGCTCGGCTCGTACATCCTCTCCAGCATGAGCCGCCAGATGATCCACCTCGGCCGGCCCGAGGACGCCCTGGAGCTGATCCACCTCGCCCAGTACGGCAGCCGCGACTGCGCGAGCCCGCGCACCCAGTCCATGCTGTAT
Organism: Streptomyces sp. Ru62; assembly: GCF_002920615.1. GTDB lineage: Bacteria > Actinomycetota > Actinomycetes > Streptomycetales > Streptomycetaceae > Streptomyces. The sequence continues at coordinate 162,119 of NZ_PQSU01000005.1, read as the reverse complement.
GCGATGGAGGCCCGCGCCTACGCCAACATGGGCCAGCCCGGCAAGACCAAGCGGGCCGTCCGCATGGCCGAGGACACCTTCGCCGAGGTCGACGAGTGGGACGAGCCCGACCCCGACTGGATCCGCTTCTTCTCCGAGGCCGAGCTCTACGGCGAGAACTCCCACTCCTACCGCGACCTCGCCTACGTGGCCGGACGCAGCCCCACCTACGCTTCCCTCGCCGAGCCGCTGATGCGGCGGGCCGTGCAGTTGTTCGCCGACGACTCCGAGCACCAGCGGTCGTACGCGCTCAACCTCATCGGCATGGCCACCGTGCACCTGCTCCAGCGCGAGCCCGAGGAGAGCACGACCTATGCCACACGCGCCATGGAGATCGCCAAGAAGGTCCGCTCCGAGCGTGTGAACACTCGTATCCGAAAGACGGTCGACACGGCCGTCCGCGACTACGGCGACCTCGCCGCCGTGATCGACCTCAGTGACCAGCTCGCCGTCGACCTGCCGGAGACCGCCGAAGCCGTCTGACCGCCACAGCACCCCGGACCCCGGCCGCGGCCGGTCCTCCCGAACTGCCCGACTCGGCTCCCCCATGCCAGGTCATCGGAAGGCCCGCCGCGGCCGGCTTGTGTCTCCGCTGTCTCCGCGCGGGTACCGCGCGGAAGGTTGCGCCACGATAACGATCGCGCGGCCCCGGCACCCCGCACTTCATCGACGCGTAACACACAGGGCGCCTTCGTCACCCCGGCGAAACAACGAGGGGCTTCCACCGAAACCGCGCTGCGCCAGTCTCGTGGCGCATAACCGGCCCACCCCTCACCCGACCGGACCGCTCAGGCACCGCCCGCACGGGGCCGTACCAACCGACGAGGAGACGCCGATGGCACCAGCCATCATGCTTGCGGCGGACGCACCCAAACTGTCGTCCGCGAACACAGGCTTCATGCTCATCTGTTCCGCCCTGGTGATGCTGATGACCCCGGGACTGGCCTTCTTCTACGGAGGCATGGTCCGCGTCAAGAGCACCCTGAACATGCTGATGATGAGCTTCATCAGCCTCGGGATCGTCACCATCCTGTGGGTCCTCTACGGCTTCTCCCTCGCCTTCGGCACGGGCAACAGCCTGCTCGGCTGGAACGCCGACTGGATCGGCCTCAGCAACATCGGCCTGACGCAGCTCTGGGACGGCTACACCATCCCGGTCTTCGTGTTCATGGTCTTCCAGCTGATGTTCGCGATCATCACCCCGGCCCTGATCAGCGGCGCCCTCGCCGACCGGGTCAAGTTCTCCGCCTGGGCGCTCTTCGTCGCCCTGTGGGCCACGATCGTCTACGTCCCGGTCGCCCACTGGGTCTGGGGCGCCGACGGCTGGGCCTACAAGCTCGGCGTGATCGACTTCGCGGGCGGTACGGCGGTCCACATCAACGCCGGCGCGGCCGCGCTCGGTGTCATCCTCGTCATCGGCAAGCGCGTCGGCTTCAAGCGCGACCCCATGCGCCCGCACAGCCTCCCGCTGGTCATGCTCGGCGCCGGTCTGCTGTGGTTCGGCTGGTTCGGCTTCAACGCGGGCTCCTGGCTCGGCAACGACGACGGCGTCGGCGCGCTGATGTTCGTCAACACGCAGGTCGCGACGGCCGCCGCCATGCTGGCCTGGCTCGCCTACGAGAAGATCCGGCACGGCGCGTTCACCACGCTCGGCGCCGCCTCCGGCGCGGTCGCCGGCCTGGTCGCCATCACCCCGTCCGGCGGTGCCGTCTCCCCGCTCGGCGCGATCGCCGTCGGCGCCATCGCCGGTGTCGCCTGCGCCGCGGCCGTCGGCTTGAAGTTCAGGTTCGGCTACGACGACTCCCTCGACGTCGTCGGCGTCCACATGGTCGGCGGCATCATCGGCTCCCTGCTCATCGGCTTCTTCGCCACCGGCAAGGGCCAGTCCGCCGCCACCGGCGTCTTCTACGGCGACCACACCTGGGACCAGCTGTGGAAGCAGTGCGCCGGTGTCTTCGCGGTCCTCGCCTACTCCCTGATCGTCTCCGCCGTCCTCGCCTTCCTCCTCGACAAGACCCTGGGCATGCGGGTCACCGAGGACGAGGAGATCTCCGGCATCGACCAGGCCGAGCACGCCGAGACCGCATACGACTTCAGCGGCGCCGGCGGCGGCGTCACCGGCTCCCTCTCCGCCCCGGCCCTGGCCGCCGCGCAGAACAAGAAGGTGGACGCATGAAGCTCATCACCGCCGTCGTGAAGCCCCACCGGCTCGACGAGATCAAGGAAGCCCTCCAGGCCTTCGGCGTCCACGGACTGACGGTCACCGAGGCCAGCGGCTACGGCCGGCAGCGCGGCCACACCGAGGTCTACCGCGGCGCCGAGTACACCGTCGACCTCGTGCCCAAGATCCGCATCGAGGTGCTGGCCGAGGACGACGACGCCGAGCAGCTCATCGAGGTCATCGTCAAGGCGGCCCGCACCGGCAAGATCGGGGACGGCAAGGTCTGGTCGCTGCCCGTCGAGACCGCCGTACGGGTCCGCACGGGCGAGCGCGGGCCGGACGCGCTCTGACACAGCACAATCCGGTTCAGGGGAACGTCGGGGGAAACGGAACAGGAGTCGCTGGGTGACCGGTACGGATGTGCGGAAAGAGACGGAAGACTCGGGACCCGGCGGCTACGCGGCGGCCCGGCTGCGCCTCCTCACGGAGGGGGCGCGGTCCGGGCCGCCGCGCCGTGCCGCCCTGGCCGGACTGACCGACGACTGGCTCGCCGGACTGTTCGACGCGGCGGCGGGCACGGCACACGGCGTCTCCCTCGTCGCCGTCGGCGGCTACGGCCGCGGGGAACTGTCCCCGCGCAGCGACCTCGACCTCGTCCTGCTCCACGACGGCTCCGACCCCGGCGCGGTCGCCGCCCTCGCCGACCGGATCTGGTACCCGGTCTGGGACCTCGGCCTCGCCCTCGACCACTCCGTCCGCACCCCCGCCGAGGCCCGCAGGACGGCCGGCGAGGACCTCAAGGTCCACCTCGGCCTGCTGGACGCCCGCCACCTGGCCGGCGATCCCGCCCTCACCGCCGGCCTGCGCACCGCCACCCTCGCCGACTGGCGCAACCAGGCCCCCAAGCGCCTCCCCGAACTCCAGGAGCTGTGCGCCGAACGCGCCGCGCGCCAGGGCGAACTGCAGTACCTGCTGGAACCCGACCTCAAGGAGGCCCGCGGCGGCCTCCGCGACGCCACCGCCCTGCGCGCCGTCGCCGCCTCCTGGCTCGCCGACGCACCCCGCGAGGGCCTGGCCGACGCCCGCCGCCGTCTCCTCGACGTCCGGGACGCCCTGCACCTGGCCACCGGCCGCGCCACCGACCGGCTCGCCCTCCAGGAACAGGACCAGGTGGCCGCCGAGCTGGGGCTGCTCGACGCCGACACCCTGCTGCGGCAGGTCTACGAAGCGGCGCGGGTGATCGCGTACGCCAGTGACGTGACCTGGCGGGAAGTGGGGCGCGTACTGCGTGCGCGCGCCGTCCGGCCGCGTCTGCGCGCCATGATGGGCGGCGGCAAGCCGGTCACCGAACGGTCGCCCCTGGCCGAAGGCGTGGTGGAACAGGACGGCGAGGTGGTGCTCGCCCGCGCCGCACGCCCCGAGCGCGACCCCGTGCTTCCGCTGCGCGCCGCGGCCGCCGCCGCCCAGGCCGGCCTCCCGCTCTCCCTGCACGCCGTACGGCGCATGGCCACCACCGCACGCCCCCTGCCCACGCCCTGGCCCGCCGAGGCCCGCGAGCAGCTGGTCACCCTGCTCGGCTCCGGCCGCCCCACCATCGAGGTCTGGGAGGCCCTGGAGGCCGAGGGCCTGATCACCCGCCTGCTGCCCGACTGGGAGCGGGTGCGCTGCCGGCCGCAGCGCAACGCCGTGCACGTGTGGACGGTGGACCGCCACCTGATCGAGACGGCGGTCCGCGCCTCCGAGTTCACCCGCCGCGTCAGCCGCCCTGATCTGCTGCTGGTCGCCGCCCTGCTGCACGACATCGGCAAGGGCTGGCCCGGCGACCACTCGGTGGCCGGCGAGATCATCGCCAAGGACGTCGCCGCACGGATCGGCTTCGACCGCTCGGACGTGGCCGTGCTGTCCCTGCTGGTGCGCCACCACCTGCTGCTCATCGAGACCGCCACCCGGCGCGACCTGGACGACCCCGCCACCGTCCGCTCGGTCGCCGAGGCCGTGCGCAGCCAGAGCACCCTGGAACTGCTGCACGCCCTCACCGAGGCGGACGCCCTCGCCACCGGCCCCGCCGCCTGGTCCTCCTGGCGCGGCTCCCTCGTCGCCGACCTCGTCCGACGCGTGTCCGCCGTCCTAGCCGGGGACGCCCCCGAGGAGCCCGAGCCGGCCGCGCCCACCGCCGAGCAGGAACGCCTCTCCATCGAGGCCCACCGCACCGGCGGCCCGGTCCTCGCCCTGCGCGCCCAGACCGAACCGGTCACCGACGAGGAGCCGGCCGGCGACCCGGAACCCCTGGGCGTGGAGCTGCTCATCGCCGTACCCGACCAGCCCGGTGTCCTCCCCGCGGTCGCCGGTGTCCTCGCCGTGCACCGCCTCACCGTCCGCACGGCGGAACTGCGCGCGCTGCGCCTGCCGGACGACGTGGACGACGACGGAACCGTCCTCCTGCTCAACTGGCGGGTCGCCGCCGAGTACGGCTCCCTGCCCCAGGCGGCCCGGCTGCGCACCGACCTGGTCCGCGCCCTGGACGGCACCCTCGACATCGCCGGCCGCCTCGCCGAGCGCGACGCGGCCTACCCGCGCCGCCGCGGCTGGACCGCCCCACCGCCCCGGGTGACGGTCGCCCCGGCCGCCTCCCACCACGCCACGGTGATCGAGGTCCGCACCCAGGACGCCCCGGGCCTGCTGTACCGCATCGGCATGGCCCTGGAGAAGGCGGGCGTACGGGTCCGGAGCATGCACGTGAGCACGCTGGGCTCCAACGCGGTGGACGCGTTCTATGTCACGACGGGGGCGGACGCGCCCCTGCCCGCCGGGGACGCGGCGTCGCTGGCGGGGGTGGTCGAGGAGACGCTGCGCGGATGACCTGCCCCGGTGCTTGCGGCGCCGGGATACCCTGGAGGGCGACCTTCAAGACCGTCACCGACCCCGAGGACCGCGAGCGCCGTGTTCGACACTCTCTCCGATCGCCTGTCAGCGACTTTCAAGAACCTGCGCGGCAAGGGACGGCTCTCCGAGGCGGACATCGACGCCACGGCGCGCGAGATCCGTATCGCGCTCCTCGAAGCCGACGTGGCCCTGCCCGTGGTGCGCTCCTTCATCAAGAACGTCAAGGAGCGCGCGCTCGGGGCCGAGGTCTCCCGGGCGCTGAACCCCGCCCAGCAGGTCCTCAAGATCGTCAACGACGAACTGATCACCATCCTCGGCGGCGAGACCCGGCGTCTTCGTTTCGCCAAGCAGCCGCCCACCGTGATCATGCTGGCCGGTCTCCAGGGCGCCGGTAAGACCACCCTGGCGGGCAAGCTCGGCAAGTGGCTGAAGGAGCAGGGCCACTCCCCGCTGCTGGTCGCCGCCGACCTCCAGCGTCCCAACGCCGTCAACCAGCTCAGCGTCGTCGCCGAGCGCGCCGGCGTCGCGGTGTACGCGCCGGAGCCGGGCAACGGCGTCGGCGACCCGGTGAAGGTCGCCAAGGACTCCATCGACTTCGCGAAGTCCAAGGTCCACGACATCGTGATCGTGGACACCGCCGGCCGCCTCGGTATCGACGCCGAGATGATGCAGCAGGCCGCGGACATCCGGGACGCGGTCGGCCCCGACGAGATCCTGTTCGTCGTCGACGCCATGATCGGTCAGGACGCCGTCAACACCGCCGAGGCCTTCCGCGACGGCGTCGGCTTCGACGGCGTGGTCCTCTCCAAGCTCGACGGTGACGCCCGCGGTGGTGCGGCCCTGTCCATCCGGCAGATCACCGGCAAGCCGATCATGTTCGCGTCGAACGGCGAGAAGCTGGACGACTTCGACGCGTTCCACCCGGACCGGATGGCCTCCCGCATCCTCGACATGGGTGACCTGCTCACCCTGATCGAGCAGGCGGAGAAGACGTTCAGCCAGGAAGAGGCCCAGAAGATGGCCTCGAAGCTGGCGTCGAAGAAGGGCCAGGACTTCACCCTGGACGACTTCCTGTCCCAGATGGAGCAGGTCAGGAAGATGGGCAGCATCAGCAAGCTGCTCGGCATGCTCCCGGGCATGGGCCAGATCAAGGACCAGATCGCCAACCTGGACGAGCGGGACGTCGACCGCACCGCCGCGATCATCAAGTCGATGACCCCGGCCGAGCGCCAGGACCCGACGATCATCAACGGCTCCCGCCGCGCCCGTATCGCGCGTGGTTCCGGTGTCGAGGTCAGCGCGGTGAAGAGCCTGGTCGAGCGGTTCTTCGAGGCCCGCAAGATGATGTCCCGCATGGCCCAGGGCGGTATGCCCGGCATGCCGGGGATCCCGGGCATGGGCGGCGGCCCCGGCCGGCAGAAGAAGCAGCAGAAGAAGGCCAAGGGCAAGCAGCGCTCCGGCAACCCGATGAAGCGCAAGCAGCAGGAGCTGGAGGAGGCCGCACGCCGGGCCGCCGCGGCGGAGGGCGCCAACGCCTTCGGCCTGCCGCAGCAGGGCGGTCAGGATTTCGAGCTGCCGGACGAGTTCAAGAAGTTCATGGGCTGAGTCCCGCTCGGACGAAACGCCGGGGGCGCCTCCTTCCACAGGGGGCGCCCCTTGCGCGTGCCGAGGCCCGTGGGGTGTCGTAACGTCCAGATATGAGTGATGCGGCGCCGCCCCGCAAGGCGCCTGATCAGCCGTGGCGCGCCGAGGGCACACCGGAGGAGCCTCCTCGGCGGCCCGGTCGGCTCAGGGGCGGCAAATGGTGGGGCCTGCTCGCCACCGCGGTGGTCGTCTTCGTGCTGGCCTACGTCGGGCTGCACTACTTCGGCCAGGGCAACGAGCCGACGATCTCCTACACGGAGTTCAGCAGGCAGGTCGGCGAGGGCAACGTCGCCACGATCTACTCCAAGGGCGACGCGATCCAGGGCCAGCTCAAGAACCCCCGCTCCGATCCCGAGGGCGGCGGCCAGTACACCAAGTTCAAGACACAGCGGCCGGCCTTCGCGGACGACCGGCTGTGGCAGAACCTGAACAGCCACGGGGTCACGGTGACCGCGCGGCCGGTCGTGCAGGAACGCAGCCTCACGGCCAACCTGCTGATGTCCCTGATCCCCATCGCGGTCCTGGTCGTGGTGTGGCTCCTCGTCCAGCGGCGGCTCGGCGGGATGCTGCCCGGCGCGGGTGGCCTGTTCGGCCGCCGGTCGCCGCCCAGACCGGTCGGCCCGCGGCCGGACACCGAGCGCACGACCTTCGCCGACGTGGCCGGCATCGACGAGGTCAAGGGAGAACTCGACGACGTCGTCGACTTCCTGGAGCACCCCGACGTCTACCGCAGGATGGGCGCGAAGCTGCCCCGCGGAGTGCTGCTCTCCGGCCCGCCCGGCACCGGCAAGACCCTGCTGGCACGGGCGGTCGCGGGGGAGGCCGGCGTGCCGTTCTTCTCGGCCTCGGCGTCCGAGTTCATCGAGATGATCGTGGGCGTCGGCGCGTCCCGCGTCCGCGAGCTGTTCGCCGAGGCTCGCAAGGTGGCGCCGTCGATCATCTTCATCGACGAGATCGACACCATCGGACGCGCGCGCGGCGGCAGTTCGTCGATGAGCGGTCATGACGAACGCGAGCAGACGCTGAACCAGATCCTCACGGAGATGGACGGCTTCTCCGGCGCCGAGGGCGTGATCGTCATCGCGGCGACCAACCGGGCGGACATCCTCGACCCGGCGCTGACCCGTCCCGGCCGTTTCGACCGGGTGGTCACCGTGTCCCCGCCGGACCGCGGCGGCCGCGAGTCGATCCTGCGGATCCACACCCGGGAGATCCCGCTCGCGCCCGACGTGGACCTGACGCAGATGGCCCGCGTCACCCCGGGCATGACCGGAGCGGATCTGGCCAATCTCGCGAACGAGGCCGCTCTGCTCGCGGTCAAACGCAAGCAGGAGCAGGTGACCGGCGCCGACCTGTCCGAGGCGCTGGAGAAGGTGCAGCTCGGCGCCGAGCGCACCCTGATCATGCCGGAGGAGGACCGCCGCCGTACCGCGTACCACGAGAGCGGCCACGCCCTGCTCGGCATGCTGCAACCCGGCGCCGACCCCGTCCGCAAGATCACCATCGTGCCGCGCGGCCGGGCGCTCGGGGTGACGATGTCCACGCCCGAGGTGGAGCGGTACGCGCACTCCGAGGAGTACCTGCGCGGGCGCATCATCGGCGCCCTGGGCGGCATGGCGGCGGAAGAGGTCGTCTACGGGGTCGTCACGACGGGTGCCGAGAACGACCTCGAACAGGTCACCAACATCGCGCGCGGGATGGTGGGCCGCTGGGGCATGAGCGAACGCGTCGGCCGGCTGTCCGCCCTGCCGAGCGACGCCCAGCAGGCGTACGGACTGTCGGCCGCCCCGCAGACCCTGGACGTCATCGACTCCGAGATGCGGCGGATCGTGGACGAGTGCTACGAGGAGGCGTGCCGCAAGCTCCGCGACCACCGGGGCCGGCTGGACGCGCTCGCGCAGGCGCTGCTGGAGAGCGAGACGCTGGAGGAGGCGGACGCCTACCGGATCGCCGGGATCACCCGCCTGAGCAAGCCGAGCGAGGACTGACGACGGGGCCGGCGGGAACCGAGGGCCAGGGCACGCGCGCGATGAGGTAGCGGAAGACGTTCGGCATCCACACGGTGCCGTCCGGGCGGCGGTGCGGGTGCAGAGCCTCCGTCAACTCCTTGTCGACCTGTTTGGCGTCGGTCGCCGCGATCGCCGCGTCGAACAGGCCGGTGGACAGCAGCCCGCGTACGGCGCTGTCGAGGTCGGCGTACCCGAACGGGCAGGCGACCCGGCCCGAGCCGTCCGGCTTCAGCCCGGCCCGCCCGGCGACCTCCTCCAGGTCGTCGCGCCGTGCGGGCGGCCGGCTGCGCGCGCCGCGCAGCGGATCGGCGAGCTTGGCGGCCACCCGCAGCACCGAGGAGGTGGCGCAGCGCTCTGGTGGTCCCCAGCCGGTCAGCACCACGGCGGCCCCGCGGCCTGCCAGCGGCAGCACGCCGGCGAGCAGGTCGCCGAGCCCCTCGGCGTCGCCCGCGAGGCCGCCGATCGGTTCGAAGGCGGTCACCAGGGTGTACGCGCCCGTCCCCGGGCCGTCCGCGGCCACGGGCGGGCCGTCGAGGAGTTCCGCGTCCGTACGCGCGCGCGTGCCGCGTCCGCCGGCGCCGCCCCGGCCGGGCGGGGCGTCCGGCAGCAGGCGCTCGCGCGCGAGGGCGAGCCGTTCGGGGGAGGCGGAGTCGACACCGGTGACCGCGGCGCCCCTGGAGGCCGCCATCAGCAGGGCGAGCCCGGAACCGCAGTTCAGGCCCAGCAGCCGGGTGGCGGGGCCCACTTCGAGTCGGTCGTACACGGCTTCGTAGAGCGGTACGAGCATCCGCTCCTGGATCTCGGACCAGTCACGCGCGCGTGCGCTCAGGTCCACGCGGGGTGAGGACTCCCCGTGGGACGTGTGCTGCCGCACGAGCGTAGGTGTCATAGGTAAGCGCCCCAATCCGCCGACAGTTCGCCGCCGCGCCCGGTTGCGTACCCCCGTGCCGTGCGCGCGCCCTTCCCACGTATGCCAGGTAACTCCCGGCTCGCGGTGGCGTCCAGGGGTCGTGGGGCGCGGCTTGGGGTGAGCGCGCCGGTGTGGCGAGATTTCACATCCCGGCAATCTGGACGGCCGCACGGTGTCGACCCTCGGAAGGCGGGCCGGTGACCGAGGTCGCGGCGGCACGCGGTAACGTCACGGGGGCCGTGGACGCTGACCGGGGTGAGGGCGCGCGCCGAGAGCGGCCGAAACACCTCTTGCGCAGCAGCCGGCCCTCGTCGCCCCGGGGCTCACCAGCGGTGCGTAGCGCGGACTACGCACCAGCTTGGTACGAGCTGTGACGCTTCTCCGCAGATCAGCGCACCCGCCCTCGTCAGGACGCATCAGCGGCAACTGACGGGTACGTGCAAATTATTTGGGATGCCCCGGAATAGGAACACAGCGGCACCCACGCTCGTTGTCATTACGTGAGCACGACACAGACACCACCTGTTCTCGCCGCAGAGCTGGCGCAGGCGTGGGCCGACATCCAGCGGTACCACCCCGAGCTGCCTGACCTTGCCGCGCCTGAATCCCTGATCGGGGAGTCGTCGTCCGCGTGCGGTCACGAACTCTCCTTCGAGAGGCTGCTCCATGAGGCAGTCCACGGCATCGCCGCCGCCCGCGGCGTCCGCGACACCTCCCGGGCCGGCCGCTACCACAACCGCCGTTTCCTCGCGATCGCCGAGGAGCTGGGCCTGGACCACCCCGAGGAGCCGCACCCGAGCAGCGGTTTCTCGCTGGTCACGCTCAACGCCGAGGCGAAGCGGCGCTACCGCCCGACCATCGAGCGGCTCCAGCGCGCCCTGAAGGCCCACACGGCGGCCACCTCGGCGGACACCTCCCGGACCTTCCGCGGCCCGGCCGCCCGGCACGGCTCCTCCGGTGGCGGCGTCCGCGTCAAGGCGGTGTGCGACTGCGGTCGCAACGTCCGGGTGGTGCCCTCGGTCCTCGCCCAGGCCCCGATCGTCTGCGGCGGGTGCGGCAAGCCGTTCAGGATCCCGGAGGTCGTGGGAGCGGCGTAGCGGTCACGGCTGCTCGTGGCAGCCGTGGCCGGCGCGACCTCGCGCCACCGGGCGGCGCACCCGACGTGACCTCACCTCCACGCCGGGTGCCTCCCCGGCATGCCCGGGGCGGAGATCGCGCACCCTCGGCCGAGAGCGGCCCGCGGGGTATGGCAGAATGGCTAGCTGTACTCGACAGCCGCACAGGACCCCTCTCTCCTCCGGCTGACGCGTCCATCGGGCACTCGGGTACCGCAACCCCACGCGGCAACTCGCCGTGCCCAACCACGTCAAATCCAGGAGAACCCACTCCCGTGGCAGTCAAGATCAAGCTGAAGCGTCTGGGCAAGATCCGTTCGCCTCACTACCGCATCGTCGTCGCCGACTCCCGTACCCGCCGTGACGGCCGGGCCATCGAGGAGATCGGCAAGTACCACCCGACCTACAACCCGTCGGTCATCGAGGTGGACGCCGAGCGTGTGGCGTACTGGCTCGGTGTCGGCGCCCAGCCGACCGAGCCCGTGCTCGCCATCCTGAAGAAGACCGGCGACTGGCAGAAGTTCAAGGGCGAGCCGGCTCCCGCGCCGCTGCTCGTCGCCGAGCCGAAGCCGGCCCGTCCGTCGTTCGAGGCGTTCACCGGTGAGGACGAGGGCAAGGGTGAGGCGATCACCCAGAAGAAGAAGGCTGAGAAGAAGGACGAGGCGGCTGCCGAGTCCGGCTCGACCGAGGCCTGAGCAGCATGCTCGAAGAGGCGCTTGAGCACCTCGTGAAGGGCATCGTCGACAACCCTGACGATGTGCAGGTCGCCTCGCGCAACCTGCGCCGCGGGCGTGTGCTGGAGGTCCGGGTCCACCCGGACGACCTCGGCAAGGTGATCGGCCGCAACGGCCGCACCGCGCGCGCCCTGCGCACCGTCGTGGGCGCCATCGGCGGTCGCGGTGTCCGCGTCGACCTGGTCGACGTGGACCACGTCCGCTGACGCTTCATCGCAACCGGCTCGGGCCGGGGAGGGCCACAGGGCCGTCCCCGGCCCGCAGTCGTACGACAGGAGATTTGGACAGGTGCAGCTGGTAGTCGCACGGATCGGCCGTGCCCATGGCATCAAGGGCGAGGTCACCGTCGAGGTACGTACCGACGAGCCGGAGCTCAGGCTCGCGCCCGGCGCCGTACTCGCCACGGATCCCGCCTCGGCGGGACCGCTGACCATCGAGACCGGCCGCGTCCACAGCGGCCGCCTCCTGCTGCGCTTCGCGGGCGTCAGCGACCGCAACGCCGCCGAGGCCCTGCGTAACACCCTGCTGATCGCCGAGGTGGACCCCGAGGAACTGCCCGAGGGCGAGGACGAGTACTACGACCACCAGCTCATCGACCTCGACGTCGTCACCGAGGACGGCACGGAGGTCGGCCGGATCACCGAGATCTCGCACCTGCCCACGCAGGACCTGTTCATCGTCGAGCGCCCCGACGGCACCGAGGTGCTGATCCCCTTCGTCGAGGAGATCGTCACCGAGATCGACCTGGCGGAGCAGAAAGCGGTCATCGCGCCCCCGCCCGGCCTGATCGACGACCGCGCCGAGATCGCCTCCGCCAGGGACGAGTCCGGGGCGGAGTCCGGGGAAGACACCGCATGAGGCTCGACGTCGTCACGATCTTCCCGGAGTACCTGGAGCCGTTGAACGTCTCCCTCGTGGGCAAGGCACGCGCGCGTGGGCAGCTGAACGTCCATGTGCACGACCTGCGCGCGTGGACGTACGACCGGCACAACACGGTGGACGACACGCCGTACGGCGGCGGCCCCGGCATGGTCATGAAGACCGATCCCTGGGGAGACGCCCTGGACACGGTCCTCGCCGACGGTTACGAGTCGGGCGCCCAGGCGCCCTCGCTGATCGTGCCCACGCCCAGCGGCCGCCCCTTCACCCAGGAACTGGCCGTCGAACTGTCCGAGCGCCCCTGGCTGATCTTCACCCCGGCCCGCTACGAGGGCATCGACCGGCGTGTCATGGACGAGTACACGACCCGGATGCCGGTCTACGAGGTCTCCATCGGCGACTACGTCCTCGCCGGCGGCGAGGCGGCCGTCCTCGTCATCACCGAGGCCGTCGCCCGGCTGCTGCCCGGTGTCCTCGGCAACGCGGAGTCCCACCGCGACGACTCCTTCGCCCCCGGCGCGATGGCCAACCTCCTGGAGGGCCCCGTCTACACCAAGCCGCCCGTCTGGCGCGGCCGGGACATCCCCGAGGTGCTGCTCAGCGGCCACCACGGGAAGATCGCCCGCTGGCGCCGCGACGAGGCCCTGCGGCGCACGACCCTGAACCGCCCCGACCTGATCGAGCGCTGCGACCCCAAGGCCTTCGACAAGAAGGACCGCGAGATGCTCTCCATCCTGGGCTGGGAACCGGACCCGGACGGGGAGCCGTACGGCCGATTTTGGCGCCGGGCCGAGGGCATGGAACAATAGACCGCTGTTGTGCGCCCGTCCGGCGTGCGCCCCTGCCACAGGGGGAGACGACGCCCGCCCCGACCCGCACGGCAGACTCCTGTACACCTAGTTCCCGTTGATGACCTGTGGCATCAGCGAAGAAAGCAGACGAAATGTCTCACCTGCTCGACTCCGTCGACGCCGCGTCGCTGCGCAGCGACATCCCGGCCTTCCGCCCGGGTGACACCGTCAACGTCCACGTGCGCGTCATCGAGGGCAACCGCTCCCGTGTGCAGCAGTTCAAGGGCGTTGTGATCCGCCGCCAGGGTTCTGGTGTCCGCGAGACCTTCACGGTCCGCAAGGTCTCGTTCTCCGTCGGCGTCGAGCGCACCTTCCCGGTGCACACCCCGATCGTCGAGAAGATCGAGCTGGTCACCAAGGGTGACGTGCGCCGCGCCAAGCTGTACTACCTCCGTGAGCTGCGCGGCAAGGCCGCGAAGATCAAGGAGAAGCGCGAGAGCTGAGCGCTTTCCCGTCAGTCACAGCGGAGCCGGATAGCATCTGGCCCCGATGGACACCGAAGCACAGCCGACGGAACGCGACCGCTCCTCCCACCCCGGTACTCCGGGGGCGGAGGGCCGGTCGCGTTTCGCGTTGGTGTCGCGGGTCGCCGAGTGGCTGCCCGGCGGCAGGATCACCCTCACGCTCTTCCTCTGCCTGGCGTTCCTGCTGGCCCTCAACGCCTTCGTGGTGCAACCGTTCCAGATCCCGAGCGGATCCATGGAACAGGGATTGAGGATCGGCGACCGCGTTCTCGTAAACAAGTTGGCGTACCGTTTCGGTGCCCAGCCGCGCCGCGGCGACGTGATTGTGTTCGACGGCACCGGGTATTTCGGGGACGCCGACTACATCAAGCGCGTGGCCGGTGTGGGGGGAGACCATGTGGTCTGCTGCGACAAGAAGGGGAGGATCGAGGTGAACGGCCGACCGGTCGACGAGACGGCGTTCCTCTATCCCGGGGACAGCGCCTCCAGCGTGCCCTTCGACGTCGTCGTGCCCCCGGGCCGCCTCTTCGTCCTCGGCGACCACCGCAGCGACTCCAGTGACTCCCGCGACCACCTCGGCTCGCCCGGCGGCGGGATGATCCCCGTCGGGGACGTCATAGGGCGGGCCGACTGGATCGTGTGGCCGTACGGCCACTGGACGCATCTGACCCGGCCGCCCGCCTACGCGCGCGTGCCCGCCGCCCCCGCGGGGGGCGCCCATGGGTAACCGCGGCAAACCGCGCGGGGTGCCCAGCACGCCCGCCGACAACCTGCTGCCCACCGGGGTGCGCCGCACCTCCGCGCCCGGCGGTGGCCGCACGCGCGCGGAGCGGCGGCAACTGCAGCGCAAGGTCAAGCGCAAGCGCAGACGGTCGGCCGTCCGGGAGATCCCCCTCCTGGTCGGGGTCGCCGTCCTCATCGCGCTCGTCCTGAAGACGTTCCTCGTGCAGGCGTTCGTGATCCCGTCCGGGTCCATGGAGGAGACGATCCGGATCGGCGACCGGGTCCTGGTCGACAAGTTCACCCCGTGGTTCGGCTCGAAGCCACAGCGCGGGGACGTCGTCGTGTTCCACGACCCGGGCGGCTGGCTCCAGGACGAGCAGACCGCCAAGAAGCACGACCCGGTCGTCGTCAAGCAGCTCAAGGAAGGCCTCACCTTCATCGGCCTGCTGCCGTCGGACAACGAGAAGGACCTGATCAAACGGGTCATCGGCGTCGGCGGCGACCACGTCAAGTGCTGCGACGCCCAGGGCCGTGTCACCGTCAACGGCGTCCCGCTCACCGAGGGCGACTACCTCTACCCCGGGGACGTGCCCTCCACCATGCCCTTCGACGTCACCGTCCCCAAGGGCCGGCTGTGGGTGATGGGGGACCACCGGGGCAACTCCGCGGACTCCCGCTCCCACCAGGACACGGCCTACGGCGGCACGGTCTCGGTGGACTCGGTGGTCGGCCGGGCCATGGTCATCGGCTGGCCGGTCGGTCACTGGACGCGCCTGGAAGAACCTAAAACCTTTGCAAGCGTCACCGACGCGGCGCCGGGGACGACCGCTGGTCCCCAGGCGTCGCATAGGGTTGCTTCCGAGAATCCGAACGGAATCACCCAGCTCCCGACCCCTGCGGAACTCCCGCTCGTTATGGGAGTGGTGGGCCTGCGCCGGGTGCGGCGCGGGCGGCGGCACAGAGTGAGGAGTTGGCGTGGGGGATGTGGCGGTTGGCGCACGGTCGGGACACGACGGCGAGGAGCACCGCGGGCACCCCGTGGAACCGGACGTTCCCGTACCGGGCAGCGCCATGAACTCCGGGAATGACGCAGCGACGGGCGACGAGGGCACGCCGGAGGGCGACTCGGAGCCGCGCGGCGACGGCCCGGGCGCGGGCGCGGCGGCCGTGCGCCCGAGGCAGCCGCGGTCCTTCTGGAAGGAACTGCCGATCCTGATCGGCATCGCGCTGGTCCTGGCGTTGCTGATCAAGACGTTCCTGGTACAGGCGTTCTCGATCCCGTCCGACTCGATGCAGAACACCCTCCAGCAGGGCGACCGGGTGCTGGTCGACAAGCTCACGCCGTGGTTCGGGTCCAAGCCCGAGCGCGGTGAGGTCGTCGTCTTCCACGACCCGGACAACTGGCTGGCGGGCGAGCCGACGCCGACGCCGAACCCGGTGCAGAAGGTCCTCAGCTGGATCGGCCTGATGCCGTCGGCGGAGGAGAAGGACCTGATCAAGCGCGTGATCGGAGTCGGCGGCGACACGGTCGAGTGCAAGGGCAGCGGCCCGCTGAAGGTCAACGGCAAGGCGCTGAACGAGCCGTACGTCTACCCGGGCAACACACCGTGCAGCGTGGACGACCAGGGCGGCCAGTTCAAGGTGAAGGTCCCCAAGGGCTTCATCTGGGTGATGGGCGACCACCGCCAGAACTCCCGTGACTCCCGGTACAACCAGTCCGACAGGAACCACGGCATGGTCCCCGTCGACAAGGTCGTCGGCCGCGCGATCGTCAAGGCCTGGCCGATCAACCGCTGGGGCACCCTGCCGATCCCGGACACCTTCGACCAGCCCGGCCTGAACGAGCAGTCCGGCGCCGCGGCCTCCCTGACGGTGGCCCCCGAGGGCGTCGCCGTCGCCGCGGCCCTGCCGCTGGTGCTGTGGCGGCGCAGGCGCGCTGACGGCCCGGAGTCCGAGAACGCGGAGTCCGTCGACGCCGAGTCCGCAGACGCGGACCTCCAGCCCGTGGAGTTCAAGAAGCGGTAAGCGGTCGCCCCGGCCGGGCGAGAGGGGCTGCCCCCGTTCGGTACCGCCGGGTAGGGTGCGGGTCCATGGGTGGCGAGAGCATGACGCGTACGGCCCCGCAGGGCGGCGGCACCAGCACGGCACAGGCCGGCGGCAGCCGGCTCGGGCAGCGGCTGTCCGGACTGGCCGTGGCGCTGGGTCTGGTGCTGTTCCTCGGCGGCTTCGCCTGGGGGGCTATGGTCTACCGGCCGTACACCGTGCCCACCAGCTCGATGACCCCCACCATCGACGCCGGTGACCGCGTGCTGGCCCAGCGCGTCGACGGCGACGAGGTGCGGCGCGGTGACGTGGTCGTCTTCGAGGACAAGACCTGGGTCAGCAACGCCAAGGTGGTCAAGCGCGTGGTCGCCGTGGGCGGGGACACCGTCTCCTGCTGCACGAACGGCAAGCTGACCGTCAACGGCAAGCAGATCGACGAGCCGTACCTGCCCGAGGGCAGCCTCGCCGAGATCAAGAACTTCGCCACGGTGACCGTCCCGGAGGGCCGGCTGTTCCTCCTCGGCGACGAACGCCAGGGCTCCCTGGACTCCACCGCCCACCTCACCGATGCCGCACAGGGCACCGTGTCCCGTGGCGCGGTGTCCGCCCGCGTGGAGGCCGTGGTCTGGCCCTGGAAGGGCACGCTCAAGCGCCCCACGGGCTTCGAGACGCTCGGCGCGCTCTCCGAGTCCGGCCCGCTGCGCACGATCGAGCTGCTCATCGTGGCCGGCGCGGTCCTGGTCCTCGGCGGCGGCGCCTACGGCCCGATCGCGGGCCGCGTGAGCCGCTCCCGCGCCCGCACGGCCCGCCCGGAGACGGCCGGTGTCCGCTGAGACCACGCGGCCGGCGGGGGAGTCGTACGGGCGCGGGGACGAAGGCGGGGCCGGGACCGGCCTGCGGAAGGTGGCCCGGGTCGTCCTCCTCGACCCCGAGGACCGCATCCTGCTCCTGCACGGCCACGAACCGGACGACCCGGCGGACGACTGGTGGTTCACGCCCGGCGGCGGCCTGGAGGGCGCCGAGACGCGCGAGGAGGCCGCGCTGCGGGAACTCGCGGAGGAGACCGGCATCACCGACGTCGAACTCGGTCCCGTGCTCTGGCGGCGGCGGTGCTCGTTCCCGTTCGCGGGCCGCCGCTGGGACCAGGACGAGTGGTACTACCTGGCCCGTACGACCCAGACGGCCACCGCGGCGACAGGGCTGACGGAGCTGGAGCGGCGCAGCGTCGCCGGAGCGCGCTGGTGGACGTGTCGGGAACTGACCCGGGCACATGAGACGGTGTATCCGACCAGACTCGCCGAGCTGCTGCGTACGCTGCTCGTCGAAGGTCCCCCCGCCCGGCCCGTGACCCTCGACACGGAAATCGTCTGAGGGTTCCCGGGACTGGCGCACAATGGGGGGATCGCACGGCTGAAGGGGAACATGCCATGAGCGCCGAGGACCTCGAGAAGTACGAGACCGAGATGGAGCTGAAGCTCTACCGGGAGTACCGAGATGTCGTCGGTCTGTTCAAATACGTGATCGAGACCGAGCGGCGGTTCTACCTCACCAACGACTACGAGATGCAGGTGCACTCGGTGCAGGGCGAAGTCTTCTTCGAGGTCACCATGGCCGATGCCTGGGTCTGGGACATGTACCGGCCGGCTCGCTTCGTGAAGCAGGTCCGGGTGTTGACGTTCAAGGACGTGAACATCGAGGAGCTGAACAAGAGCGATCTGGAGTTGCCGGGCGGGTGACCGGGTGTGCCGTGTGGGTGGCTGGTGCGGATGCCCGGGTGGTCGGCGTGGACGGGTGACGGAGTTTTCCACAACCGCTGAGTAGTCCACCAAGATCAACACCGCTCGGCCGGATGCGTGACCGTTGGTGCCGGAGGTGGTGCCGACATGACCAAGGCACGCAACGGACTCGGCAAGTACGGCGAGGACCTGGCCGCCCGGCGGCTGGCCGCACAGGGAATGACGATCCTGGAGCGCAACTGGCGCTCCGGCAGGTCCGGCGAGATCGACATCGTGGCCAGGGACGGCGACGCCCTGGTCGTCTGCGAGGTGAAGACCCGCAGGGGCGGCGGCTATGAACACCCGATGGCCGCGGTGACCCCCGCGAAGGCCGCCCGGCTCCGTGCACTCGCCGAGCACTGGATCCAAGCGCACGGAGGAGCCCCGCCGGGCGGGGTCCGCATCGACCTCGTAGGCGTCCTGCTGCCCCGCCGGGGCGCCCCGTCCGTCGAGCACGCGCGGGGGGTGGCCTGAATGGCATTCGCCCGTACGTGCTCGGTCGCCCTGGTCGGCGTCGAAGGCGTGGTCGTCGAGGTCCAGGCCGACCTCGAACCCGGAGTCGCGGCCTTCACCCTGGTCGGCCTCCCGGACAAGAGCCTGACGGAAAGCCGCGACCGGGTGCGGGCGGCGGTGGTGAACTCGGGCGGCGAATGGCCGCAGAAGAAGCTCACCGTCGGACTCAGCCCGGCCTCCGTCCCCAAGGCCGGCTCGGGGTTCGACCTGGCCGTCGCCTGCGCGGTGCTCGGTGCCGCCGAACGGATCGATCCCCGGGTCCTCGCCGACATCGTCATGATCGGAGAGCTGGGGCTGGACGGCCGGGTGCGCCCGGTACGGGGCATCCTGCCGGCCGTCCTCGCGGCGGCCGACGCGGGGTACGAGCAGGTGGTGGTACCCGAATGCGCCGCCGCCGAGGCCTCGCTGGTCCCCGGTGTGTCCGTGCTCGGTGTCCGCAGTCTGCGACAGCTCATCGCGGTCCTGACCGAGGAGCCCGTCCCGGACGAGGCACCGGACGAGCTGGGACGGCCCGATCCCCTCCTGGCAGGACTGCGTGTACCGGGCGCGGGCGCCACCACCGGCATGCACAGCATCGGCGCCGCGCACCCCGACCACGATCACGACCTGGCCGATGTCGTCGGGCAGACCTCCGCCCGCACGGCCGTTGAGGTGGCCGCGGCCGGCGGACATCACCTGTTCCTGGAGGGGCCGCCCGGCGCGGGCAAGACCATGCTCGCGGAACGCCTGCCCGCCGTGCTTCCCCGGCTCACCCGGGACGAGTCGCTGGAGGTCACGGCCGTGCACTCGGTCGCCGGGCTGCTGCCCCCGGGCAAGCCGCTCATCGACGTCGCCCCCTACTGCGCCCCGCACCACTCGGCGACGATGCAGTCACTCGTCGGCGGCGGACCGGGCATCGCCCGGCCGGGCGCGGTGTCCCTCGCCCATCGCGGCGTGCTGTTCCTGGACGAGGCGCCCGAATTCCACAGCCAGACGCTCGACGCCCTGCGGCAGCCGCTGGAGTCGGGGCACGTCGTCATCGCGCGGAGTGCAGGCGTGGTCCGGTTCCCGGCGCGCTTTCTGATGGTTCTGGCGGCCAACCCCTGTCCCTGCGGACGCTTCTCACAGCGCGACTCGCTGTGCGAGTGTCCGCCCTCGGCGATCCGCCGCTACCAGTCCCGGCTGTCCGGCCCGCTGCTGGACCGGGTGGACCTGCGCGTCGAGGTCGACCCGGTCACCCGGGCCCAGCTCACCGAGCCCGGCGCCCGCGGCGAGTCCACGGCGACCGTGGCCGACCGGGTACGGCAGGCCCGGGAGCGGGCGGTGGCCCGCCTCGCCGGCACCCCGTGGCGCACGAACAGCGAGGTGCCCGGCCGCGAACTGCGCAGCCGGTACCACGCCGCCGCCGGAGCCATGGACGAGGCCGAACGCAACCTGGAACGGGGCGTGCTCACCGCCCGCGGGATCGACCGTGTCCTGCGCGTCGCCTGGACGGTCGCCGACCTCGTCGGACACGACCGCCCGGACGCCACCGACGTCGCCCTGGCCCTGCAACTGCGCACCGGTGTTGCCCGCGGAGTACCGATGGCCATCGGAGCGCTGACATGACCGGACAGGAGGACCCCGGCGCCGAGCTGCTCGGGCGGGTGTTTCTCGGGCGGGTCGTCGAGGCGGGGGACGAGGTCGGTGGGCGGTGGGTGCGGGAGTTCGGGGTGGGGGAGGTGGTGCGGCGGCTGCGCGATGGCGGGGACGCGTTGCCGGGGGTGAGCGGGACCCGGTGGGCGGGGCTCGTCGCGCGGGCCCGCCGGACCGAGCCGGAGCGGGATCTGGAGCTGGCCCGGGCCGTCGGGGCGCGATTCGTCTGCCCGGGGGACGCCGAGTGGCCCCGGCAGCTCGACGACCTCGGGGACGCGCGGCCCCTCGGGCTGTGGGTACGGGGCCGGCCGAACCTGCGGATGTGGGCGCTGCGGTCCGTGGCCGTGGTCGGCGCCCGAGCCTGCACCGAGTACGGCGCCCACGCTGCCGCCACCCTCGCCTCCGGTCTCGCCGAGCGCGGCTGGGTCGTCGTCTCGGGCGGGGCGTACGGCATCGACGGTGCCGCCCACCGCGGCGCCCTCGCCACCCACGGCGCCACCGTCGCCGTTCTGGCCTGCGGCGTCGACCAGCCCTACCCCCGCGGTCACGCCGCGCTGATCGCCCGGATCGCGGAACGGGGACTGGTGGTGGGTGAGCTGCCGCCGGGTGATCATCCGACACCCAGCCGGTTCATCCTCCGTAACCGCGTGATCGCCGCGCTGACCAGGGGCACCGTCGTCGTGGAGGCGGCCTGCCGCAGCGGCTCGCTGGCCACCGCGCGGGCCGCGCAGCGCCTCGGGCGGTTCACCATGGGCGTCCCCGGCCCGGTCACCAGCGCCCTCTCCGCCGGTGTGCACGAACTGTTGCGCGGTGAGGCCACCCTGGTCACCGATGCCACGGAGATCATCGAACTCGTGGGCGACATGGGTGAGCTGGCGCCGGCCCGGCGGGGCCCCGTCCTCCCGCGTGACCTGCTGCAACCTGCCGCCCGCACCGTGCTCGCCGCCCTCCCCGGCAACCGGGCGGCCCCCGCCGAGGAGGTCGCGCTCGGCGCGCGCACCACGCGGGAGGAGGCGATCGCGAGACTGTACGAACTCCGAGCACTTGGTTACGTCGAACGACACGGCGACGGCTGGAAGTTGACACGCCAGGCGATGATCTCGGTCCGGAACGGTCACCGTCCGTGCTGACCGGCTGGGTTCGGCCGTCCGGGCGAACCCTCGACGCCCTTGGGGTTTCCCGGAGTTGGCGCCTCGGACCGGTCACACAGAGCGAGCTCCGGCAGGGGGTCACCCGACCGGCGCGAGCGCCCCGCGCACGGGTGGCGCAGCCCTGTTCGCACACCGCGACTCCTCAGTCACGCTACGCTCACGAAGGCGGTGGCGCAGATCGCGCCAACCCCACATCAGACCGTCACCTCACCCAGGCAGCCCCACTTCACCCCCAGGAACCCCACCTCCGGCCACTCCACGGCACTTCACGGCACTTCACGGCAGAACGGCACAAGGCGACGAATGCCCCAGCACACCTCCGGGTCCGACCGGGCGGCGATCCCCCCAGCCGCCCGCGACGGTGGCAGCGTGCGACCGCCCGCTCCCTCGACACTCGACGAGCTGTGGCGGTCGTACAAGGCGACGGGGGACGACCGGCTGCGGGAGCAGCTGATCCTGCACTACTCGCCGCTGGTCAAGTACGTGGCCGGCCGGGTCAGCGTCGGGCTGCCGCCCAATGTGGAGCAGGCCGACTTCGTCTCCTCGGGCGTGTTCGGGCTGATCGACGCGATCGAGAAGTTCGACATCGACCGGGAGATCAAGTTCGAGACGTACGCGATCACCCGGATCCGCGGCGCGATGATCGACGAGCTGCGGGCGCTGGACTGGATCCCCCGCTCGGTCCGGCAGAAGGCCCGCAACGTCGAGCGTGCCTACGCCACCCTGGAGGCGCGGCTGCGGCGGACGCCGACGGAGGGGGAGGTCGCCGCCGAGCTGGACATGGAGGTCGACGAACTGCACGCCGTGTTCAGTCAGTTGTCGCTGGCCAACGTCGTCGCCCTGGAGGAGCTGCTGCACGTCGGCGGCGAGGGCGGGGACCGGCTCAGCCTGATGGACACGCTGGAGGACACCGCCGCCGACAATCCGGTGGAGGTGGCCGAGGACCGCGAGCTGCGGCGGTTCCTGGCGCGGGCGATCAACACGCTGCCCGAGCGGGAGAAGACCGTCGTCACCCTGTACTACTACGAGGGGCTCACCCTCGCCGAGATCGGCAACGTGCTCGGGGTCACCGAGAGCCGGGTCAGCCAGATCCACACCAAGTCGGTGCTCCAGCTGCGGGCCAAGCTGGCGAGCTTCGGGCGCTGACTCCTCCCTTCCGGGACGGCGTGTCCGTAAAGTGGTCGGCGTGCCAAGGATTCGAGCGGCCTCCGTGGCCGAACACCGGTCGATGCAGCGAGCCGCCCTGCTGGACGCGGCTCGGTCCCTGCTGTCCGAGGGCGGGACGGAGGCGCTGACCTTTCCCGCGCTGGCCGAGCGGACGGGGCTGGCGCGGTCGTCCGTGTACGAGTACTTCCGGTCCCGGGCCGCCGTGGTCGAAGAGCTGTGCGAGGTCGACTTCCCGGTGTGGGCGGCGGAGGTCGCGGCGGCGATGGAGCGGGCCGGGACGGCCGAGGGCAAGGTCGAGGCGTATGTACGGCGGCAGCTCGCGCTGGTGGGGGACCGGCGGCACCGGGCGGTCGTCGCCATCTCCGCGAGCGAGCTGGATGCCGGGGCCCGGGAGAAGATCCGTGCGGCCCACGGGGGGCTCGTCGCGATGATCGTCGAGGCGCTGGAGGAGCTGGGGCACGAGCAGCCCCGGCTGGCGGCGATGTTGGTGCAGGGGGTCGTGGACGCGGCGGTACGGCGCATCGAGCTGGGCGCGGCCGAGGACCCCACGGTGGTGACGGACGCGGCCGTGGCCATGGCACTTCGAGGCGTGAACGGCTGAACCCGGCCAACGCCGACCAGGGTCGGTGACGTTCCCAGCGCCGTGCCCCGAAGGGGGCGCGGCGAACTGCGCGAGCGGCCACGGCTCGCCTGCGGCCGGCTCACGACCGTAGCGATCTGGCCGGCCCCGCGGCCGACGGCACGGCAGCGCCCCGAAGGGGGCGCGGACGCGAGCGGCCACGACCGGCCCGTGGCCGGCTCGCGACCGGAGTGACCTCGCAGGGCCCCGGTGTGAACGACCGATCGGGCCCCTCCCCGCAGCCAAGGCACACCCGCCCCGCTAAGACTCAACCGGCAGCAATCTCGACGGCCCCCCGCCCAGCCACGGTGGCAGCACGGACAGCGGGTTCACGTACGCGTCTCCCCGCAGCAGACCCCAGTGCACGCACGTCCGTGTCCCGCAGTGGGACCCCGTCGGCTCCACCATCCCGACCACCGCCCCGGCCCCCACCTCCTCCCCTTTCCGGACCGACGCCCGCACCGGCTCGTACGTCGTCCGCAGATCCGTCCCCCGCAGTTCCACCGAGACCACGCCCCGCCCCGCCACCCGCCCCGCGAACAGCACTCGGCCCGGTGCGATCGCCCGTACGGGCGCCCCGGCCGGCGTTCCCAGATCGACCCCCCGGTGCCCGGGGCCGTACACCGTCGCCGGTGGTTCCCAGCCACGCAGGACCGGTGGGCGGGCACCGACCGGCCAGACGCGGGCCACGGTCGGCACGGGGGCCGTCGGAGGGCGCGGCGGCTCCACGGGAGGGGTGTCCGCCCAGGCCAGAGGCGTGAGCAGGGCCAGCCCCAACCCCAGGCCCGACGCCAGGCCGAGGACCAGCGCCGGCCACAGCAGCGCACATCGCATCGTTCGTCGCATGCCGACACCGTCCCGCACACCCGCCGATCGTGGCCTGACCCTGTGGACCACTCGCCGGTTGTGGACAGCGGCGTCACCCGGTGCCTCGCCGGTCCCGTACACTTCTTCTGGCGATCCGGGTCACCGGGTCGACTTCGCACGCCCCGGTACGGCAGCCGGCAACGGTTCGTACCACGCGCCCCTCGGTCCTTCGCGGCACGGCGCATCGCGGGCGTCAGGCGCGACCGCCGTCCGGCGGACGCGGCACAACCGAGAACACCAAGGAGAAACGGCCATGGCCGTCGTCACGATGCGGGAGCTGCTGGAGAGCGGCGTCCACTTCGGTCACCAGACCCGTCGCTGGAACCCGAAGATGAAGCGCTTCATCTTCACCGAGCGCAACGGCATCTACATCATCGACCTGCTCCAGTCGCTGTCGTACATCGACCGCGCCTACGAGTTCGTCAAGGAGACCGTCGCCCACGGCGGCACGGTCATGTTCGTCGGCACGAAGAAGCAGGCGCAGGAGGCCATCGCCGAGCAGGCCACCCGCGTCGGCATGCCCTACGTCAACCAGCGCTGGCTGGGCGGCATGCTCACCAACTTCTCGACCGTCTACAAGCGTCTGCAGCGCCTCAAGGAGCTTGAGCAGATCGACTTCGAGGACGTCGCCGCGTCCGGTCTGACCAAGAAGGAGCTTCTCGTGCTCTCGCGCGAGAAGGCCAAGCTGGAGAAGACCCTCGGCGGTATCCGCGAGATGCAGAAGGTGCCCAGCGCCGTCTGGATCGTGGACACCAAGAAGGAGCACATCGCCGTTGGTGAGGCCCGGAAGCTGAACATCCCGGTCGTCGCGATCCTCGACACCAACTGCGACCCCGACGAGGTCGACTACAAGATCCCGGGCAACGACGACGCGATCCGCTCCGTCACCCTGCTCACCCGCGTGATCGCCGACGCCGTCGCCGAGGGCCTCATCGCCCGCTCCGGCGTCGCCACCGGCGACAAGGGCGAGAAGGCCGCGGGCGAGCCGCTCGCCGAGTGGGAGCGTGACCTGCTCGAGGGTGAGAAGAAGGACGAGGCTCCGGCCGCCGAGGCCGAGAAGCCGGCCGAGGCCGCTGCCGAGGCTCCGGCTGCCGAGGCTCCGGCTGTCGAGGCTCCGGCCGCCGAGGCCGAGCAGGCCTGACGCCGATCCGTCAGCGTTCGACGGCGGGGGCGGGACATGACTCCGCCCCCGCTGTTCACCCGTAGGTCGGCACGACGTACGCGGTCCGCGTTCCCCTGGGACCTGGACCGCCGACCGTGCGGATCTGAAGATCTTCCAGACTTCGAGAAAGACTCACAGACTCATGGCGAACTACACCGCCGCCGACGTCAAGAAGCTCCGTGAGCTGACCGGCGCCGGCATGATGGACTGCAAGAAGGCGCTGGACGAGGCCGAGGGCAACGTCGAGAAGGCCGTCGAGGCGCTGCGCATCAAGGGCCAGAAGGGCGTCGCCAAGCGCGAGGGCCGCTCCGCCGAGAACGGCGCCGTGGTCTCCATCATCGCCGACGACAACTCCTCCGGTGTCCTGGTCGAGCTGAAGTGCGAGACGGACTTCGTCGCCAAGGGCGAGAAGTTCCAGGCCGTGGCCAACGCCATCGCCGAGCACGTCGCCAAGACGAACCCGGCCGACCTCCAGGCCCTGCTGGCCTCCGAGATCGAGCCCGGCAAGACCGTCCAGGCGTACGTCGACGAGGCCAACGCCAACCTCGGCGAGAAGATCGTCCTGGACCGCTTCGCGCAGTTCTCCGACGGCTACGTCACCGCCTACATGCACCGCACCATGCCCGACCTGCCCCCGCAGATCGGTGTCCTGGTCGAGCTCGACAAGCCGAACGCCGAGGTCGCCAAGGGCGTCGCCCAGCACATCGCCGCCTTCGCGCCGAAGTACCTCTCCAAGGAGGACGTGCCGGCCGACGTCGTCGAGTCCGAGCGCCGCATCGCCGAGGAGACCACCCGCGCCGAGGGCAAGCCCGAGGCCGCGATCGGCAAGATCGTCGAGGGTCGTCTCAACGGCTTCTTCAAGGACGCCACGCTGCTCGGCCAGCCGTACGCGCTCGACAACAAGAAGTCGGTCCAGAAGGTGCTGGACGAGGCCGGTGTCACCCTGAAGCGCTTCTCGCGCATCAAGGTCGGCATCTGAGTCCGTACCGCGATCGACGCGCGACCCCCGGAGAAATCCACGAGGAAATCCCGATAGGGTCGACCGCAGTCGTCCGCGCACACCGCCACACCCCGGCGTGGGGCGGACGGCAGCAGATCTGACGAGGAGGCCATTGCCGCGCATGGGAGCGAAAAGCAACCCCATCGGCAATGGCCTTCTTCGTATGTGCAACACGTGAAAGAGTTGGGATCCCCATGACCACCAAGGCCCAGAAGAGCGACGACGGCAAAGTACGCGGCCGGTTTCTGCTGAAGCTGTCCGGAGAGGCCTTCTCCGGTGGCGGGGGACTGGGCGTCGACCCGGACGTGGTGCACAAGATCGCCCGTGAGATCGCGGCCGTCGTGCGCGACGGCGCCCAGATCGCGGTCGTCATCGGCGGCGGCAACTTCTTCCGCGGCGCCGAACTCCAGCAGCGCGGCATGGACCGTGCCCGCTCCGACTACATGGGCATGCTCGGCACCGTGATGAACTGCCTCGCCCTCCAGGACTTCCTGGAGAAGGAGGGCATCCAGTCCCGCGTGCAGACCGCCATCACCATGGGCCAGGTCGCCGAGCCGTACATCCCGCTGCGCGCCGTGCGCCACCTGGAGAAGGGCCGCGTGGTCATCTTCGGCGCCGGTATGGGCATGCCCTACTTCTCCACCGACACCACCGCCGCCCAGCGCGCCCTGGAGATCGACGCCGAGGCGCTGCTCATGGGCAAGAACGGCGTGGACGGGGTCTACGACTCCGACCCCAAGACCAACCCCGACGCCGTCAAGTTCGACGCTCTCGGCTACGGCGAGGTCATCACCCGGGACCTCAAGGTCGCCGACGCCACCGCCATCACGCTGTGCCGCGACAACAAGCTCCCGATCCTCGTCTTCGAGCTTCTCGCGGAGGGCAATATCGCCCGTGCCGTCAAGGGTGAGAAGATCGGCACGCTGGTGGGTGACCAGGGCAGCCGGGACTGACCCCGGATCAACCCGGCCGGTGATGTGCGGCCCTGTGAGGGGGCCGGACCCCGGCCGGGGGATGGACAATGTCCTGCCGGTCGGGAACCGTGCAGGAAGAAGACGCGACGCAGCCGGCCGCCGACCGAGTTCAGGAACCGCAGCCGGGCCTTACTCAAGACACGCAGGAGCAAGTGGTGATCGAAGAGACCCTCCTCGAAGCCGAGGAGAAGATGGAGAAGGCCGTCGTGGTCGCCAAGGAGGACTTCGCCGCGATCCGCACCGGCCGTGCGCACCCGGCGATGTTCAACAAGATCGTGGCCGACTACTACGGTGCCCCGACGCCGATCAACCAGCTGGCCTCGTTCTCCGTGCCGGAGCCGCGCATGGCGGTCGTGACCCCGTTCGACAAGAGCGCGCTGCGCAACATCGAGCAGGCCATCCGCGACTCCGACCTGGGCGTCAACCCCAGCAACGACGGCAACATCATCCGGGTGGTGTTCCCCGAGCTGACCGAGGAGCGCCGCCGCGAGTACATCAAGGTGGCCAAGGGCAAGGGCGAGGACGCCAAGGTCTCGATCCGCTCGGTGCGCCGCAAGGCCAAGGACGCCATCGACAAGCTGATCAAGGACGGCGAGGTCGGCGAGGACGAGGGCCGTCGTGCGGAGAAGGAGCTCGACGACACCACGGCGAAGTACGTCGCCCAGGTGGACGAGCTCCTCAAGCACAAGGAAGCGGAGCTGCTCGAAGTCTGATGAGCGACTCTTCCTGGGGGGCGCCGCCATCAGCGGGCCAGGCCGGGTACTGGGGGCCCACCGGGGGTGGGCCCGCCCAGCCTGTCCCGGGGGCCGGCCCGGCGGGTCCCGCATACGATGCGCCTGAGGCGCAGCAGACTCGCCCCATGTCCATCGTGCCCGACGCCCCCGTGTACGGCGGAGGAGACCAGGACGACGACCGGGGGGCCGCTCGGCTGAGCGGCCCCTTGTTCCGAGACGAGACGTTCCAGGCCCGGGAACTCCCGGCCGAGACCCAGAACCCGGAGCCCATGCCCGACGTCCCGCAGCCGGCGCCAGCGCCGCAGAAGAAGAGCGCGGGCCGTGACCTGAGCGCGGCCATAGGCGTCGGCGTCGGGCTGGGTGTGGTGATCGTCGCGTCCCTGTTCATCGTCAAGGCCGTGTTCGTCGGCGTGATCGCGGTCGCCGTCGTCGTCGGTCTGTGGGAGCTGACCAGCAGGCTCCAGGAACGCAAGGGCATCAAGGCGCCGCTGGTGCCGCTCGCGGTCGGCGGCGCGGCGATGGTCGTCGCCGGCTATGTGCGGGGGGCCGAGGGGGCGTGGGTCGCCATGGCGCTGACGGCGCTGGCCGCGCTGGTCTGGCGGATGACGGAGCCGCCGGAGAACTACCTCAGGGACGTCACGGCCGGCCTCTTCGCCGCGTTCTACGTGCCGTTCCTGGCCACGTTCGTCGCGATGATGCTCACCGCCGAGGACGGCCCCTGGCGGGTGCTCACCTTCCTGCTCCTGACGGTCGTCAGCGACACCGGCGCCTACGCGGTCGGCTGGCGCTTCGGCAAGCACAAGCTCGCTCCGCGCATCAGCCCCGGCAAGACCCGCGAGGGACTGCTGGGCGCGGTGCTGTTCGCGATGGTCGCCGGCGCGCTGTGCATGCAGTTCCTGATCGACGACGGGAGCTGGTGGCAGGGCCTGCTGCTGGGCCTCGCGGTAGCGGTCAGCGCCACGCTGGGGGACCTCGGCGAATCCATGATCAAGCGGGATCTGGGCATCAAGGACATGGGCACCTTGCTTCCCGGTCACGGCGGCATCATGGACCGGCTCGACTCGCTGCTGCCCACGGCGCCGGTGGTGTGGCTGCTGATGGTGATCTTCGTCGGCTCCACGTGAGCGGCCCGTCCCCGTGAGCGCCACGGCTTTTCGGCCCCCGTCCTGAAACAGGGCGGGGGCCGTCGTCGTACCCGTTCCACTCCGCCGTACCCGGATGCCGCAGCAGGAGTCGGCGGGCGGTGCCGGTGCGCGGCAGACTCCCTCAGAGGACGGCCGTTCCACCACCGCCCGGCGACGCAGCAGGGAGTGAGCCGATGCCCCTCGACCCGACGTCCATGTCGGCCGACCCGGTGCCCGCCTCCGCTGCCCCCGGTCCCGCTTCCACCCCGCCACCCCCGCCCATCCGGTTCTGGCCCGTCGACGACCTGCCCGCGCTCGCCCCCGATCCCTTGCTGGACGTGCTGTCGCGTGAGGAACCGGTCGCGCGGATCAGGTTGCCGTACGGCGAGGGGTGCGCCTGGCTGGTCACGCGTTACGAGGACGTCCGGTTCGTCACCTCGGACCCGCGTTTCTCCCGGGAACGGGTCGTCGGCCGTGCCGTCACCACGATGCGCCCGGTGCCGGTGGCCTCGCAGACGGCGGGCCTGCAGTACATCGATCCGCCCCGGCACACCCGGCTGCGCCGGGTCGTCGCCCGCGCGTTCACCGGGCGGAGCATGCGGCGGCTGCGACCGCTCGCGGAGCGCAGGGCCGCCGGCCTGCTCGACGCGATGGAACGCGCCGGCGCCCCGGCCGACCTCATGGAGCACCTGCACGGACCCTTCCCGATCGCCGTGCTCCGCGACTTCCTCGGCGTGGCGGAGGAGGACTGGCACCGCTGGGCCGCGACGGGCGAGGCCCTGCTGTCCGCGGGAGCCGGTTCGGAGCAGCGGGCCGCGGAGGCGGCCCGGACCACCCGGGCCCTGATCACCGAACTGCTCCGGAGGCGCCGAGACGATCCCCGCGACGACCTGGCCGGCGTGCTGGCGCAGGCCACCGCGGCCGGCGAGATCACCGACGACGAGGCGGTCTCCCTCGCCATCGCCGTCCAGGTCAGCGGCGGCCACGCGGTCCGCAACAACAGCGGTTCGATGATGTACGCGCTGCTCACCCACCCCGGCCACCTGGACCGGCTGCGCCGCGAGCCGGAGCTGCTGCCCCGGGCCCTGGAGGAGCTGTTCCGCTACGTCCCGCACCGCAACGGCGTCGGCATCCCCCGTGTCGCCACTGAGGATGTGGAGGTCGGCGGCCGGCTGATCCGGGCCGGTGACGTCGTCTACAACGCCTACCTCGCCGCCAACCGCGACCCCGAGGTCTTCCCCGACCCCGGCGCCCTGGACTTCGACCGCGACAACCTCGCCCACGTGGCGTTCGGGCACGGCCCGCACCACTGCCTGGCCGCCGTCATGGCCCGCATGGAGGCCGAGGTCATGATCGGCGCCGTACTCACCCGCTTCCCCGGCATCCGCCTGGCCGTGCCGCCCGAGGAGGTGGAGTTCCAACGGCAGGGTCTGATCCGCGGGCCGAGGTCCCTGCCCGTGACGTGGTGAACCGTCGCATGGCAAAGTACGCAGGAACACAGGGGGGAACATGATCTTTCTACTGCTCGGCGTCCTGGCGCTCGTCATCGGCGGCTGCGTGTGCGTGGTGTGGGCGGAGCGCGGCGGCCCACGCTGGGTCCGGGTCGTCGCCGCCCTCACGCGCGGCGCGGGCGAACTGGTGAGCAGCGCCCAGAAGAGCCGGGGCCGGGGCGGCAGCGGGGACACCGACGACGACTAGGAACGGCCCCCTCACGCACGCGCCGGGCCACCCGTTTGGATCTGCGACACTGGTAGGACCATGCCCAAGCCCGGAGAACTCACTTTCGTCGCGCCGCGCGGAGCCAAGAAGCCGCCGCGGCATCTCGCCGACCTTACGCCCGCCGAGCGCAAGGACGCGGTGGCCGGGATCGGTGAGAAGCCGTTCCGTGCCAAGCAGCTCTCGCAGCACTACTTCGCGCGGTACGCGCACGACCCGGAGCAGTGGACCGACATCCCCGCCGGTTCCCGCGCCAAGCTCCAGGAGGCGCTGTTCCCGGAGCTGATGACCGTCGTGCGGCATCTGTCCACCGACCAGGGGACCACGCGCAAGACGCTGTGGCGGCTGTTCGACGGGACGCTGGTCGAGTCCGTGCTGATGCGGTACCCGGACCGGGTCACCATGTGCATCAGCTCGCAGGCCGGGTGCGGTATGAACTGCCCGTTCTGCGCGACCGGGCAGGCGGGGCTGGACCGGAACCTGTCCACCGCGGAGATCGTCCACCAGATCGTGGACGGCATGCGGGCGCTGCGGGACGGCGAGGTGCCCGGTGGGCCCGCGCGGCTGTCCAACATCGTCTTCATGGGGATGGGCGAGCCCCTCGCCAACTACAAGCGGGTCGTCGGCGCCATCCGGGCGCTCACCGACCCGGCCCCGGACGGGCTGGGCCTCTCGCAGCGCGGGATCACCGTCTCCACCGTCGGGCTCGTGCCGGCCATCCACCGGTTCGCCGACGAGGGCTTCAAGTGCCGGCTCGCGATCTCCCTGCACGCCCCCGACGACGAGCTGCGGGACACCCTCGTCCCCGTGAACACGCGGTGGAAGGTGCGCGAGGTGCTGGACGCCGGGTTCGAGTACACGGAGAAGTCCGGGCGCCGGCTGTCCATCGAGTACGCGCTCATCCGCGACATCAACGACCAGGCGTGGCGGGGGGACAGGCTCGGGCGGCTGCTGAAGGGCAAGCCCGTGCACGTCAACCTCATCCCGCTGAACCCGACGCCGGGGTCGAAGTGGACCGCGTCGCGGCCGGAGGACGAGAAGGCGTTTGTGGAGGCCATCGCCGCGCACGGTGTGCCCGTCACCGTCCGGGACACCCGTGGACAGGAGATCGACGGGGCCTGCGGTCAGCTCGCGGCCACCGAGCGGTAATCTGACCCCGTCCACATATCTTCATATTCCGACAGGGGAGCGCCACAGCGCTGAGAGTGCGGCACCGGGCCGCAGACCCTCTGAACCTCGCCCAGGTCATTCTGGGTAGGGAGTTCGGTCATCACTCAAGCTGTTGCGCCCTGCCCGGGCTCCCCGGCGGAGCCCGGGCGGGGCCGCGTCTCTTCCTGGCCAACCCCAGGAGGACATCCAGTGCACAACAAGACCTTCGTGGCCGTGGCGGTCGGGCTCGGCCTGATCGGCCTGTCCGCGTGCGGTTCCGGCGGGAGCGGGTCGTCCGCGGACTCCAAGACGGTGACCCTCGTCAGCCACGACTCGTGGGCCGTCTCCAAGAACGTGCTGAAGGACTTCGAGAAGCAGTCCGGGTACAAGGTCAGGGTCCTCAAGGACGGGGACGCCGGGCAGGCCGTCAACAAGGCCGTCCTGACCAAGGACAACCCGCAGGGCGACGTCTTCTTCGGCGTCGACAACACCCTGCTGTCCCGGGCCCTGGACAACGGGCTCTTCCAGCCGTACCAGGCCAAGGGCTACGACACGGTCCGGCCCGAGTTCCGCGTCGACCAGGACAAGCACCGGGTCACGCCCGTCGACACCGGCGACATCTGCGTCAACTACGACAAGGCCTGGTTCAGCGCGCACAAGCTGACGCCGCCGCAGTCCTTCGCCGACCTCGCCGAGCCGCAGTACAAGAACCTCCTCGTCACCGAGAACGCGGCCACCTCCTCGCCGGGCCTCGGCTTCCTGCTCGGCAGCGCCGCGCAGTTCGGCGACGGGGGCTGGCAGGGCTACTGGAAGAAGCTGAAGGCCAACGGCGTCAAGGTCGTCGACGGCTGGGAGCAGGCCTACTACCAGGAGTTCTCCGGCTCCTCCGAGGGCAGGAAGGCGGGCGGCGACCGGCCGCTCGTGGTGTCGTACGCCTCCTCCCCGCCCGCCGAGGTGATCTACGCCAAGAAGCGGCCCGGCACCGCCCCGACCGGGGTGTCCTACGGGACCTGCTTCCGGCAGACCGAGTACGCCGGGCTGCTGAGCAACGCGAAGAACACCAAGGGCGGCAAGGCGTTCCTCGACTTCCTGCTCACCAAGGAGTTCCAGCAGGACATGCCGCTGAACATGTTCGTCTACCCGGTCGTGCAAGGGGCCGCCGTCCCCGCCGACTTCACCGAGTACGGGCCGGCCGCCAAGGATCCCCGGACCATGGCCCCGGACAAGATCGCCGCCAACCGCGACCAGTGGGTCAAGGCGTGGACGTCACTCGTACTGAAGTGACCGCCCGCGTGAGGGACAGGCGCGGGAACGCGGCGCGGCTCGGCCTCATGGCCCTGCCCGTCGCGTTCTTCGCGCTGTTCTTCGCCTGGCCCGTGGCCGCGATCGTCGCGCGCGGGCTGAGGACGGACGGCGCCTGGCACCTCGGGCGGATCGCGGACGTCGTCACCCAGCCGGACATCCGGCACGTGCTGTGGTTCACCACCTGGCAGGCGCTCGCCTCCACCGCGCTCACCCTGCTGCTCGCCCTGCCCGCCGGCTACGTCTTCGCCCGCCTCGACTTCCCGGGCAAGCAACTCCTGCGGGCCGTCGTCACCGTCCCGTTCGTGCTGCCGACCGTCGTCGCGGGCAGCGCCTTCCTGGCGCTGGTCGGCCGGGGCGGGCTGCTGGACGAGCTGTGGGGGGTACGGCTGGACACCACGGTCTGGGCGATCCTGCTGGCCCATGTCTTCTTCAACTTCGCGGTCGTCGTGCGGACCGTGGGCGGGCTGTGGGCGCAGCTCGACCCCCGGCAGGAGGAGGCCGCCCGGATGCTGGGCGCCTCCCCGCTGACGGCCTGGCGGAAGGTCACCCTCCCCGCGCTCGCGCCCGCCGTGGCCGCCGCCTCCCTGATGGTGTTCCTGTTCACCTTCACCTCCTTCGGTGTGGTGCAGATCCTCGGCGGCCCCACCTTCTCCACCCTCGAAGTGGAGATCTACCGGCAGACCTCGGAGGTCTTCGACCTGTCCACGGCCGCCGTCCTCACCCTGGTCCAGTTCGCGGCGGTCGGCGCGGTCCTCGCCGTGCACGCCTGGACGGTACGGCGCCGGGAGACCGCGCTGCGGCTCGTGGACCCGAAGGTGACGGCCCGGCGCCCGCGCGGCGCCGGACAGTGGGCCCTGCTCGTCTCGGTCCTCGCCGTCGTGGCGCTGCTGCTGGTCCTGCCGCTCGCCGTCCTCGTCCGCCGCTCCCTGGACGCGCCCGGCCTCGGCTACTACCGGGCGCTGACCCACACGGACGGCGGTACGTTCCTGGTGGCGCCCGTGCACGCGGTGTGGACCTCGCTCCAGTACGCGGTCGCGGCCACCGCCGTCGCCGTGGTGATCGGTGGGCTCGCCGCCGCCGCGCTGGCCCGGCGGGACGCGGGACGGCTGGTGCGGGGCTTCGACGCGCTGTTGATGCTGCCGCTCGGCGTCTCCGCCGTGACCGTCGGCTTCGGCTTCCTGATCGCGCTGGACAAGCCGCCGCTGGACCTGCGCCAGTCCTGGGTCCTGGTGCCGCTCGCCCAGGCGCTGGTCGGCGCCCCGTTCGTCGTACGGACCATGCTGCCCGTGCTGCGCGCGGTGGACGTCCGGCTCAGGGAGGCGGCGGCCGTGCTGGGCGCCTCGCCCTGGCGGGTGTGGCGGGAGGTGGATCTGCCGCTGGTGCGGCGGGCGTTGCTGGTCGCGGCCGGGTTCGCGTTCGCCGTGTCGCTGGGCGAGTTCGGGGCCACCGTGTTCATCGCCCGGCCCGACAACCCGACGCTCCCGGTCGCGGTGGCCAGGCTGCTCAGCCGTCCCGGCGACCTCAACTACGGCCAGGCGATGGCCCTTTCCACGATTCTCATGGTGGTGTGCGCCGCCGCGCTGCTCGTCCTGGAGCGGCTGCGGACCGACCGGACGGGGGAGTTCTAGATGCTGCTGAGCCTGGATGCCGCGACCGTGCGCTTCGGCGGGCGGGCCGTGCTCGACGCCGTCGGCCTCGAAGTCGCCGAGCACGAGGTGGTGTGCGTCCTCGGACCCAGCGGCAGCGGGAAGTCGACGCTGCTGCGGGCCGTGGCCGGGCTCCAGCCCCTGTCCGGTGGACGGATCCTGCTCGACGGCCGGGACCAGGCGGGCGTACCCGCGCACCAGCGGGGCGTCGGACTGATGTTCCAGGACCACCAGTTGTTCCCGCAGCGGGACGTCGGCGCGAACGTGGCGTTCGGGCTGCGCATGCACGGCGTCGCCAAGGGGGAACGGGACGCCGAGGTGGGCCAGTTGCTGGAGCTGGTCGGGCTGCCCGGCGCCGCGCGGCGGGCGGTGGCCTCGCTGTCCGGCGGCGAGCAGCAGCGCGTGGCCCTCGCCCGGGCGCTCGCGCCCCGGCCCCGGCTGCTGATGCTGGACGAGCCGCTGGGCCAGCTGGACCGCTCGCTGCGGGAACGGCTGGTGGTCGAACTGCGGGAGCTGTTCGGCCGGTTGGGGACGACCGTGCTGGCCGTGACCCACGACCAGGGAGAGGCGTTCGCGCTGGCCGACCGGGTGGTGGTGATGCGGGACGGGCGCATCGCCCAGTCCGGGACGCCGCTCGATGTGTGGCAGCGCCCCGCCGACGCGTTCGTGGCCCGCTTCCTCGGCTTCGAGAACGTGGTCCCGGCGACCGTCGCCGGCACGGTCGCCGACAGCCCGTGGGGCAAGCTGCCGGTGCCGGACGGCTCCGCGCAGGGCCACCGCACGGTCCTCGTCCGCCCGGCCGGCGTCCGGCTCGTGCCCGCCGACCAGGGCCTGGCGTGCACGGTGACCGCCCGCACCTTCAAGGGCACCCATGTGGCCGTCCACCTCCAGCCGGCGGACGGCCCCCGACTGGAGGCGGCCTGCCCGCTCCGGGACGCACCGGAGCCCGGCGCCTCGGTCGGCGTGGAGTTCGACGTGGCCGAAACCGTCGTGCTCGACTGATCATCGCGTCCTTGGGGTGAGGCCATGCCTCTGCTCGCGCATGACCGCTACTGCGACGAGATCGCCCAGCACACCGAGCGGTTGAGAGCCGTGGTGACCTCGGGCGCCGACCTGTCCCCCCACCGTGCCGACCTGCCCCGACTGGTCGCTGGAGGACCTCGTACGCCATATGGGGGCGCCCTGCGCTGGGTCCACGCCCTGGTGCGCACCCGGGCGCGGGGGAACATCCCGCCGGACGAGGTGCCGCTGGGCGTCGGCACCGAGGAGCGCGGGGACGCGGCGGCCCTGGGCCAGTGGCTCGCCGGCACGGGCCAGCTGGTCGTCGGCGCGTTGCGCGAGGCCGGCTCCGACACCGGGAGTGTGGGCGTGGACCGGGATGCTGAACTCCGGCTGCCGGCTGCCGCTGGACACGCCCGGACTGGAGGTGCTCGGCGATCGCGTGGTGCTGGAGTTCTGGCTGGCGCGGACCACGTTCGGCTGACGCGCCCCGGCCCGCCCCCTGGGCACAGGGGACGGGCCGGGGCGGTACGGCGGTGAGGTCAGCCGTTGCGGCTCGCCCCACGGCGGCGCATGCCGAACCAGACGGCGCCACCGCCGACGACGACCAGGAGCGCCGCGACGCCGGCTATCAGACCGGTGTTGGAGTTCGCACCGGTCTCGGCGAGGTTGGACTCACCGGCCGCCGGGGACGGCGCGTTCTCGGCGGTACCGGCCGGGGCGGAGCTCGATCCCGAGGCCGACGGGGCCGGGGTCGCCGGCTGGGCCGGGGCGGACTTGCCCGGCGACGACGACGGTGACGGCGACGGGGTCGCGCTGGCCGTCGGCTTCGGGGTCTCGCTCTCGGTCTTGCAGGCGGTGGACGGGGTCACCAGGTCCGGCTGGATGTCCTCGTCGACGATGTTGCCTGCCTTGACGTGGATCCGGTACGTGGCGCTCGGCTTCCAGTCCTCGGAGAAGGTGATCCGGACGCCTTCCTTGGACCCCTTGACCGGCTGCTCGCCGACCTTGGTCTCGACGCCGCCGACGCCCTTGAGGAAGACGCTGACGGTGGCGTCCTTGGCGGACGCGTCGGTGTCGGTGACGACGATGACGCCCTTGTCGCCGTCGCACTTGGCTTCGGCGGAGAAGTCCTTGATGTTGCACGCGAGAGCGGAGCCGGCCAGTCCGAGCACCAGCGCCGCCGACCCGGAGGCGACACCCAGAACGCGCACGGAACGGCGTGCGCCACGGAGAGTCATGGACAACGTTTGTCCTTTACAGAGTGCCATTGCGGGGGGTGGACGGGGAGTTGGGGCGAGGGATGACACACGGACAGCTGAGGCCCCAGCAACCCCGGGAGGCTCCCAGGTCTATAAGCGCTCCATAAGGAGTGTCAACGCATCGGCCGTCAACGGCTGTTGACTTTGCCCGCTTATTAACCGCCCAGACGTTTGAGCGCGTCCGGAGCCTGCTCGATCCGGTCAACGAGGGCGATTCGGGACTCCATCGCCCGCCCCCGCGCCAGCGACCGGAGCAACGGCCAGGCCGGCAGCTCCCGCGTCCAGTGCCCGCTGTCCACGAGCACCATCGGGGTCGGCTCGCCGCGCGACTCGTAGTAGTTGGGCGTCGCGTTGTCGAAGATCTCCTGTACGGTCCCGGCGGCGCCCGGCAGGAAGACCACCCCGGCGGTGGAGCGGGCCAGCAGGCCGTCCTCGCGGGTGGCGTTGGCGAAGTACTTGGCGATGTGCGCGGCGAAGGCGTTGGGCGGCTCGTGGCCGTAGAACCAGGTGGGGATGCCCACCGAGTCCCCGCCTCCCGGCCAGCGCTCGCGCACCTCGAACGCGGCGCGCGCCCACTCGCTGACCGACGGCCGGAACGAGGGTGCCTTGGCGAGCAGCCGGAGCGCGTCGTCCAGCATGTCGTCGCCGAACGGAGCGGCGTAGGCACCGAGGTTGGCGGCCTCCATCGCGCCCGGTCCGCCGCCGGTGGCGACCGTGCAGCCGGCGCGGGCGAGTTCGCGGCCGAGCCGGGCGGCACCGGCGTACGCGTCGGTCCCACGGGCCATCGCGTGGCCGCCCATGACACCCACCACCCGGGCGCCGACGAGGAGTTCGTCCAGGGCGTCGGAGACGGCGTCGTCGTGGATCGAGCGGAGCATCGAGGAGAAGACGTCACCGTCGGCCTTCGTCCGCTGGAACCAGGCGTAGGCGCGCGCGTCCGGCGTCACCTCGTACCCCGCGTCCAGCCCCTCGAACAGCTCGTCGGGCGTGTAGACGAAGGCGCGGTACGGGTCGAACGGGAGCCCCGGTACCGGCGGGAACACCAGGGCCCCGGCGGCCCGGACCCGGGCGGCGGCCTCCGGGTCCATCGGGCAGCCGAGGAAGACGGCGCCCGTGGTGTCGAGGCGGAGCAGGGCGTCCGTACGGCTGGTCAGGTCGACGGCCTGGACCCGGAACCGGGCGAGCGAGCCGTGTTCGGCGACCACCTCGTCGAACTCGGCGAGGGACTCTATCTCGCGGTCGTGGGCGGCGCGGTGCGGCTGGGCGGGTGTCGGTTGCACCCGCCCATGCTGGCACGGATGTTCGGGCCCCGGGGTCAGCTCTGGATGGCCGCCGGGTCCATCCACACGACCTCCCAGGTGTGGCCGTCGAGGTCGTCGAAGGCGCGGCCGTACATGAAGCCCTGGTCCTGGGGCTCGCCGCTCGCCGTACCACCGGCCGCGATGGCCTTGTCGACCAGCTCGTCCACCTTCTCGCGGCTCTCGGCGCTCAGACAGATCAGCACCTCGCTCGTCGTCGTCGCGTCGGCGATCTCCTTCTTGGTGAAGGTCGCGTAGAACGGCTTGGTCAGCAGCATCGCGACGATGCTGTCGCTGATCACCACGGAGGCCGCCTTGTCGTCGCTGAACTGCGGGTTGATCGAGTAGCCGAGTTCCGTGAAGAACTTCTTGGAGGCGTCCAGGTCGTTCACGGGCAGGTTCACGAAGATCATCTGCTGGTACATGCGGGCCTCTCCCGTCCGGGTCGTGCGCGGTTCGTCGCGTTCGGTGGGTAGACCGGCGGCCCGCGCCGGACTCATCGGCGACCGCCGAAGTTTTTTCAGATCAGCGGCAGCGCCGACAGCGCGGCGATCCCGAGGGTGAGCGGGCCGAAGAGGGCCAGCAGGGCGGCCGCGCGGAGGGCGGCGGCGCCGCGCAGCATCGCGGTGGGCGCGCCGAGGCGGAGCAGCGCGGCGATGGTGTCGGCGCGGCACTGGCGGGCCTCCACGGCCGCGGTGAGGAGGGTGGCGAGCGTGGAGCCGGCGACGACGAACGCGCCGAGGGCGGACAGCGGGCCGAAGGCGGGGGCCGGGCCGGCGCCGTCGTACAGGGCGGTCATGGCGTAGCCGGCGGACGCCACCGCGCAGAGCACGCCCAGCGGGCGGCCGATCCGGGCGGCCTCCGCCATCAGGACCCGGCCGGCGAGCAGCCTCAGCGCCCCCGGGCGGGAGCACTGCAGGAGTCGTCCGCACAGATGGGTGAGGCCGGGGGAGGCCAGGACGAGACCGGTGGCGGTGAGGAGCCAGCCGAGGAGCACGGCGAGGGAGGGTGCGGGCGTGGAGCGGCCGGCGTAGGCCTGTACGGCCAGTCCGGCGGTGACGAGGGCCACGCCCCAGGGCAGGCCGGCGGGGGGCTGGACCTCGGTGTCCGGTGCGGGTGCGGAGGGTTCGGGGTCGGGTCC
Source organism: Streptomyces sp. Ru62 (assembly GCF_002920615.1). Lineage (GTDB taxonomy): Bacteria > Actinomycetota > Actinomycetes > Streptomycetales > Streptomycetaceae > Streptomyces. Next base: position 122,448 of record NZ_PQSU01000005.1, on the reverse strand, counting down.
CGTTCCCTGCGCTGCCTCGTCGCCGCCCGTGGGACGCGGGTCCGCTGCCGCCCGTGCCCGCGGGGACGCTGCCGCGCGTCCCCGGAAGCGCCCCGCCGCCCCGAACGTCTCCTTCTTCGGCGACCCCCCGTACGCACCGAAGCGGCCGAAGCCCCGGCCGGTCCGGGGCGGGGGACCGGGTCCCGCGGGCGCAGGGCCAGGGCCACCGCCGTCGTCGCCGTGGCCGGGAGCAGGGCGAGGAGGGTCAGGGTCGCCGGGAGGGGGAGGGAACGGTCCGCGGCCAGGACGTCCGCCGCCGCGCCGTCGAACGGCATGCCCGTCAGGTCGCCGCGCAGGTGGAGGAAGACCAGCAGGGCCAGCAGCGAGCCCAGGGTGCAGGACAGGGCCGTCGTCAGGGCGGAGAGGGCCATGAGACGGGCCGGGCCGAGGCCCACGGCGGACAGGCCGGGGCGCGGCCGGGTGCCGGGGTCGGTGCGGGCGACCGCGAGCGCCAGGTACACCGTGGCGGCGAGCGGCACCGCGCACCAGGCCAGGCGCAGCGCGGAGGCGTCCGCGGCCTCGGGGTGGTTCAGGGCGTGGCCGAGGCAGGACAGCAGCAGGAAACCGGTGCCCGCCGAGGCCGCGGCCACCAGCAGGCGGCGCAGTTGGACGGCGGGCCGGGCGGCACGGGTCAGACGGAGAGCGAGCACGCGGCCCGGCCTTCCGTGTCGGGGCTGTCCGGCAGGTGCACGGTGTGCACGCGCCGCCCGTCCAGCAGGGCCACCGTGCGGTCGGCGAGGGCGGCGGTCTCGGCGTCGTGCGTGGCGAGGACGACCGTGATGCCGTGCGAGCGGGCCGCCGCGGTGAGGGTGCGCAGGACGTGGCCGCGGTCGGCGCGGTGCAGCGGGGCCGTGGGTTCGTCGGCGAAGAGGACCGTGGGGCCGGGGGCGAGCGCGCGGGCGATGGCGACGCGCTGGCGTTCGGCGTGCTGGAGGTCGCGGGGGCGGCTGCGGGCCTTCTCGCCGACGTCCAGCCGCTCCAGCCACTCCAGCGCGGCCACCTTGGCCCGGCGGCGCCCGGTGCCGCGCAGCATCAGCGGGAGCGCGGCGTTCTCCCACACGTTCAGCTCGGGGACCAGGAACGGCTCGGGGTCGATCCAGCCGAAGCGGTCACGGCGCAGCCGCTCGCGGGCCATCGGGCCGAGCGTGTGCACGGGGGAGCTGTTGAACCACACCTCGCCGCACCGCACCGGCTCCAGGCCGGACAGGCAGCGCAGCAGTGTCGTCTTGCCGCTGCCGCGCGGGCCGCTGACGGCGAGGATCTCGCCCTGCCGTACGCCGAGCGAGACCCCGGCGAGTCCGGGGGAGCCGTCGCGGTGGCTGAAGTGCAGGGAGCGTGCCCAGAGCACGTCGTTGTCCGGCGGAGCCTCCATGGGCGTACACCTCGGTTCAGATCCGTTTTCCCGTGCCTGTTCCTCCGTCCGGGGGAACGAGGGCTGGGCCGATCGGTCACTGGCACGCTAGGCAGGTCCCGGACGGGAGCCCGGACAGCACACGGCCCCGGGCCGCCGTTCTCACTCGAACGGAGCGCACCGGGGCCGGGGTCGGTCATCCCGTCGGATGATCAGAGCTTGGTCCACGCCTCCGTGAGGGTGGCCCGCAGGATCTGCTCGATCTCGTCGAAGGTCCCCTGGTCGGAGATCAGCGGCGGGGCGAGCTGGACGACCGGGTCGCCGCGGTCGTCGGCACGGCAGTACAGGCCGTTGTCGAACAGCGCCTTGGAGAGGAAGCCGTACAGGACGCGCTCGGTCTCCTCGTCGTTGAAGGACTCCTTGGTGTTCTTGTCCTTCACCAGCTCGATGCCGTAGAAGAAGCCGTTGCCGCGGACGTCGCCGACGATCGGCAGGTCGTGCAGCTTCTGCAGGGTCCGCAGGAAGGCGCCCTCGTTGTCCAGGACGTGCTGGGTGAGGTTCTCGCGCTCGAACAGGTCGAGGTTGGCGAGGCCCACCGCGGCCGACACGGGGTGGCCGCCGAAGGTGTAGCCGTGCAGGAAGGTGTTGTCGCCCTTGTAGAACGGCTCGGCGATCCGGTCGGAGACGATGCACGCGCCGATCGGGGAGTAGCCCGAGGTCATGCCCTTGGCGCAGGTGATCATGTCCGGGACGTAGCCGAACTTGTCGCAGGCGAACATCGTGCCGAGGCGGCCGAAGGCGCAGATGACCTCGTCCGACACGAGCAGCACGTCGTACTGGTCGCAGATCTCGCGCACGCGCTGGAAGTAGCCGGGCGGCGGCGGGAAGCAGCCGCCGGCGTTCTGCACCGGCTCCAGGAAGACCGCGGCGACGGTCTCCGGGCCCTCGAAGAGGATCTGCTGCTCGATCTGGTCGGCGGCCCAGCGGCCGAAGGCCTCCGGGTCGTCGCCGTGGATGGGCGCGCGGTAGATGTTGGTGTTCGGGACCTTGTGCGCACCCGGCACCAGCGGCTCGAAGGGGGCCTTCAGAGCCGGCAGGCCGGTGATCGACAGGGCGCCCTGCGGGGTGCCGTGGTAGGCGACCGCGCGGGAGATGACCTTGTACTTGGTCGGCTTGCCCTGGAGCTTGAAGTACTGCTTGGCGAGCTTCCAGGCGGTCTCGACGGCCTCGCCGCCGCCGGTGGTGAAGAAGACCTTGTTCAGGTCGCCCGGGGCGTAGTCGGCGAGGCGCTCGGCCAGCTCGACGGCCTTGGGGTGGGCGTAGGACCACACCGGGAAGAAGGCGAGCTCCTGGGCCTGCTTGAAGGCGGTCTCGGCGAGTTCCGTGCGGCCGTGACCGGCCTGGACCACGAACAGACCCGCCAGACCGTCGAGGTAGCGCTTGCCCTTGTCGTCGTAGATGTAGGTGCCCTCACCCCGGACGATGGTCGGGACGGGGGAGTTCTCGTACGAGGACATGCGGGTGAAGTGCATCCACAGGTGGTCGTACGCGGTGCGGCTGAGGTCCTTGCTGCTCACGGTTATCGGGTCCTCACGGTTATCGGGTTCCCCACATGTAGGTCTGCTTCTTGAGCTTCAGGTAGACGAAGCTCTCGGTGGAGCGCACTCCGGGCAGGGACCGGATGCGTTTGTTGATGACGTCCAGCAGGTGGTCGTCGTCCTCGCAGACGATCTCGGCGAGGATGTCGAACGAGCCCGCGGTCATCACCACGTACTCGACTTCCGACATGTCAGTCAGCGCGTCCGCGATCTTCTCGACATCGCCCTCGGCGTTGATCCCGACCATCGCCTGCCGGCGGAAGCCCACGGTGAGCGGGTCCGTGACGGCGACGATCTGCATCACGCCCTGGTCCAGCAGCTTCTGCACGCGCTGCCGCACGGCCGCCTCGGACAGGCCGACGGCCTTGCCGATCGCGGCGTACGGCCGGCGGCCGTCCTCCTGGAGCTGCTGGATGATGGCGAGGGAGACGGCGTCCAGCTGGGGACTGCCGCCGTTCCTGGACTCGCGGGACGAGTCCCTCTGGTCTGCGCTTCGACTGGCCACGGCCTCACTGTGCACGACGTCTCGACAGTTTCGCAAGGCCCGATCGATGAAATTCGTTGTTTGCGCGACTCCACCTTGCGGATTTCGCAGAAGTGGTCGCGGTGGGGGTGTTGAAAACGTCGGTACGCCGACTAGGGTGGGTGTCTCAGAGATCGGACAGCTTGAACCAGATCAGGAGGCCGGCAGTGAGCACCGAGCTGCGTCGTCTGCGCAACTACATCGACGGTGAGTTCCGGGACGCCGCCGACGGACGGACCACCGAGGTCGTCAACCCGGCGACGGGCGAGGCGTACGCCACCGCGCCGCTGTCCGGGCAGGCGGACGTGGACGCCGCCATGGAGGCCGCCGCCCGCGCCTTCCCGGGCTGGCGCGACACCACGCCGGCCGAGCGGCAGAAGGCCCTCCTGAAGATCGCCGACGCCTTCGAGGAGCGTGCGGAGGAGCTGATCGCGGCCGAGGTGGAGAACACCGGCAAGCCGGTCGGGCTCACCCGCTCCGAGGAGATCCCGCCGATGGTCGACCAGATCCGCTTCTTCGCGGGCGCGGCCCGGATGCTGGAGGGCCGCTCGGCCGGCGAGTACATGGACGGGATGACCTCGATCATCCGCCGTGAGCCGGTCGGCGTCTGCGCGCAGGTCGCGCCCTGGAACTACCCGATGATGATGGCCGTGTGGAAGTTCGCCCCGGCCATCGCCGCCGGCAACACGGTGGTCCTGAAGCCGTCGGACACCACCCCGGCCTCCACCGTCCTGATCGCCGACATCATCGGCTCGATCCTGCCCAAGGGCGTCTTCAACGTCATCTGCGGCGACCGCGACACCGGCCGCATGATGGTCGAGCACGACATCCCGGCCATGGCCTCCATCACCGGCTCCGTGCGCGCCGGCATGTCCGTCGCCGAGTCCGCCTCCAAGGACCTCAAGCGGGTGCACCTGGAGCTGGGCGGCAAGGCCCCGGTCGTCGTCTTCGAGGACACCGACATCGCCAAGGCCGTCGAGGACATCTCCGTGGCGGGCTTCTTCAACGCCGGCCAGGACTGTACGGCCGCCACCCGCGTCCTCGTCCAGGAGTCCATCCACGACGAGTTCGTGGCCGCGCTCGCCAAGGCCGCGTCCGAGACCAAGACCGGCCAGCCGGACGACGAGGACGTGCTCTTCGGCCCGCTGAACAACCCCAACCAGCTCAAGCAGGTCTCCGGCTTCATCGAGCGCCTCCCCGCCCACGCCAAGGTCGAGGCGGGCGGCCAGCAGGTCGGCGACAAGGGCTACTTCTACGCCCCGACCGTCGTCTCCGGCCTGAAGCAGGACGACGAGATCATCCAGAACGAGGTCTTCGGCCCGGTCATCACCGTGCAGTCCTTCACCGACGAGGACCAGGCCGTCGAGTGGGCCAACGGCGTCGAGTACGCGCTCGCGTCCTCGGTGTGGACCAAGGACCACGCCCGCGCGATGCGGATGTCCAAGAAGCTCGACTTCGGCTGCGTGTGGATCAACACCCACATCCCGCTGGTCGCCGAGATGCCGCACGGCGGCTTCAAGAAGTCCGGCTACGGCAAGGACCTGTCGGCGTACGGCTTCGAGGACTACACGCGGATCAAGCACGTGATGACGTCGCTGGACGGCTGACGGTCCCTGCCGGGTCCGGCCGTTGTCCGGCTGCGGGCGCGTGGGGCTGTTCGCGCAGTTCCCCGCGCCCCTTCGGGTGGCTGATCGACAACGTGCCGGATCGGCGACGGCCCGCTCGACGCAGCGTCGACTGTCTCTTCGCGCGGCGGGGCGGCATTCTGCCGGGGTGCCCCTGACTTCCTCCCGCAGGCCCCTTCTGTCCCGCCGCTCCCTCCTCGCCGCCCTCGGGGGCACCGCCGTGCTCGGTGCCCTGGGCGGCTGCGGGGTGCCCGCCGCCCGTGTGGCGCCCGCTGACCGGGCCGTGGCCGACGAGTCCGCGGGCGACAGAAGGCTGACCTGGGCGAACTGGCCGCTCTACATCGACACCGACGATGACGACCCGAACCTGCGGCCCACGCTGGAGGGGTTCGAGAAGCGCACCGGGATCACCGTCGACTACGTCGAGGAGATCAACGACAACGACGAGTTCTTCGGCAAGATCAGCCCCGCGCTGATGAGCCACCGGTCCACCGGCCGCGATCTGATCGTCATCAGCGACTGGATGTGCGCCCGGTACGTCCGGCTCGGCTGGGTCCAGGAGATGGACCGCGCCCACCAGCCGAACGTGGCCGGGCACCTCGACCCGCTGCTCCGCTCGCCCGCCTTCGACAGAGGCCGCCGGTTCACCGTGCCCTGGCAGTCCGGCATCACCGGCATCGCCTACAACCGCCGCGCGCTCGGCCGCGACGTACGCCGTGTCTGCGACCTGTGGGCCAAGGACCTCAAGGGCCGCGTGACCCTGCTGTCCGGCCTGGACGAGTCGTTCGCCCTGCTCATGCAGGGCAACGGCGTCGACATCACCCGGTGGACCGCGGACGACTTCCACCAGGTCTGCGACCAGGTGGAACGGCAGGTCCACCGCGGCCAGATACGCCGGTTCACCGGCAACGACTACACCAAGGACCTGGTCAGTGGGGACGTCCTCGCCTGCCAGGCGTACTCCGGCGACGTCATCCAGCTCCAGGCGGACAACCCCGACATCCGCTTCGTCGTCCCCGAGGAGGGCGCCGAGCTGTGGTCGGACTCCCTGATGATCCCCGACCGCGCCCGCCACAAGGCCAACGCCGAGCGCCTGATCGACTACTACTACGTCCCCGAGGTCGCCGCCCGGCTCGCCGCCTGGGTGAACTACGTCTGCCCGGTCCCGGCGGCCCGCGAGGTCCTGGCCGCCGCCAAGGACAAGGACACGGCCGCCCTCGCCGACAACCCCCTGATCTTCCCGGACTCCGCCATGCGCCGCCGCCTCGCCGTCGCCCGCGACATCACCTCCGCGGAACGCCCGGAGTTCACCCGGCGGTGGAACGGGATCGTGGGGCTCTAGCACACAGCCGCCGGGGTGCCGGGCTCACTTCAGGCCGCTGAGCATGACGCCCCTGATGTAGTACTTCTGGAGCAGCAGGAAGAGGAGCAGGACCGGGAGGATGCTCAGGACGAGGCCGGCCATGACGATGGGCATCGTGCGGGTCGGGTCGACGTGGTCCTGGAGCAGTTGGATGCCGACGGGCAGGGTCATCACGTCCGGGTTGGCGGTCGAGACGAGCAGCGCCCAGATGTACTCGTTCCAGGCGTCGACGAAGGTCAGCAGCCCGAGCGTGACCAGGACCGGCTTGGTCTGCGGTACGACGATCCGCCACCACACCGTGAACTCGCCGGCGCCGTCGATGCGTGCCGCCTCCAGGACCTCGTCCGGGATCGCGACCATGAACTGGCGGGTCAGGAAGATCCCGAAGCCGTTGACGAGGAACGGCACGGCGAGCGCCGCGACACTGACGGTCAGGCCGGCGCCACCGCGCCCGAACAGGTCGTTGCCGCCCGCCAGCGGCCAGTGCACCAGGATCAGGAAGTGCGGGATGAGGAAGAGGAACGGCGGGAACATCATCGTGGACAGCACGAGGCGGAAGACGAAGTCCCGGCCCGGGAAGCGCAGTTTGGCGAGCGCGTAGCCCGCGAGGGACGACGTGAGCAGCACCGATCCGGTGATCAGCGCGGTGGCGACCACGCTGTTGCGGAACAGCACGGGCAGGTCCAACTGGCCGATCGCCGCCCGGTAGTTGGAGAGGTCGAACGCCTGGGGCAGGAACCGGTACGGCAGCGTGCCGGACTCGCCGGGGCCCTTGAAGGACGTCATCACCATGTCGAGGAACGGCACCACCGTGAGCACGGCGCCGGTCACGACCACGAGGTACGACAGCCACGGGAAACGGCGACGGCTCACGCGTCCTCCCTCCTTCACGCGTCCCCCCTTCTTCACGCGTCCCCCCTTCTTCACGCCTCCTCCCTCCTTCACGCGTCCTCCCCTTTGCGCCGGAACCACCACAGCTGCGCCAGGGTGACCGCGAGGACCACCACGAACAGCACGAAGGCGGCGGCGCTCGCGGTGCCCCAGTCGCCGTAGCCGAAGGCCAGCCGGTACATCTCCAGCGCGGCCACGTCGGTCGCGTCACCCGGCCCGCCCTGGGTCATCACGATGATCAGTGCGAACGACTGCAGGCCGGTGAGGAACTGGGTGACGCACACGAACAGCAGGGACGGCCGCAGCAGCGGCAGGGTGATCCTCCAGAAGACGGTGACGGGCCCTGCGCCGTCGAGCGCCGCGGCTTCGTAGTACGACTCCGGGACGGACTTCAGGCCGGCGGTCAGGACGAGGATCGCCGAGCCGAGCGAGGCCCAGGCCTGGACGACCACCACCGAGGGCAGCGCGGTGTCCGGGTCCGCGAGGAACGCCACCGAGTCGAGTCCGACGGCGTTGAGGACGCCGTTGACCAGACCGCCCGGCTCGTACATGTACTTCCACACGTTGCCGACGGCGACGACGGTCGTGACGATCGGCAGGAAGTACAGGGTGCGCCACAGCCCCTGGAACCGCAGCCTGTCGATGCAGGTCGCGACGAGCACCGAGCCCGTCAGGGCGAGGGCGACGGTGCCCAGGGCGAACAGCAGCGTGTTGGTGAGGATCGGTGTCAGGAACGTCGACCCGTCCGCGAACAGGCCGGTGAAGTTGTCCAGGCCGACCGGCTCGATGTCGCGGAGGGCGAACCCGGACCAGCGGGACGTCGACAGCAGCAGCGCGAAGCCGAGCGGCAGGACCAGGAAGACCGCGAAGAACAGCAGCACCGGCGCCAGGAAGAGGTAGGCGACGACGGTCTGGCGGCGCCGGTGGCGGACGCGGGCGTCGACGGCGGGTCCGAGGGCCCGCGCACGAGGGGTCCGCTCGGCGGTCTCCGGGACCAGGGCGTTCACCATGAGCGCGCCACCTCCTGATCGACCTGACGGCGGGTGACGCGCAGCGCCTCCTCGACCGACCGCCGGCCGGTCCACAGCGCCTCGATGTTCTTGCGCAGCAGCGACTTGGCCCGCTGGGCGCCCGGCACGTTCGGCTCCGGCACCGCGTAGGCCAGCGCGTCCAGGAACGGCCGCAGGTTCGGATCGCCGCCCCCGCCCTTCCCGCCGCCCGCGCCCAGGAGCGTCCGCATGTCGTCGGCGCGCCCGGTCAGGGAGCCGACCGATACCTGGAGGGCGCTCATCCGGGTCGCCGCCGCACCCTTCCCGCGGCCCGTCCTCTCGGCGTTGAGCCAGCGCAGGAACTCCCATGCCTCGCGCGGGTGCGCGCTTGCCGTGTTGACTCCGAGCATGAAACCGGTGCAGAGCGTGGCGCGTTCGCCGCCCGCCTCCGGGAGGGGCACCGGCGCGACACCGACATCGCGGTAGTCCGTGCCCATCAGGGTCTTCAGGCTCCCGGTCCACCAGCCGGCGCTGATCACCATGGCGACCTGCCCGGACGGGAAGGCGCGGTAGACGTTGACGCCGGGCGAGCTCGCCCCTTCGGCGACGAGGCGGTGCTCCAGGTCGAACACGGCCCGCCCGGCCGGTGAGTCGATGGCCGTGCTCCTGCCGTCCGCCGAGACGAACGTTCCGCCGGCGGCGTTGAGCAGCGCGAGCGTCTGGCCGACGGTGGTGGAGTCGTCGTAGGTGGACAGGCCGAAACCCTGGACGAGCGTGTTGCCGTACCGGTCCCGCCTGGTGGTGCGGTAAGCCGTCTCCTCCAGCTCACGCCAGGTGCGCGGTGGCCCGTCGAGCCCGGCCGCGCGCAGCAGCCGCTTGTTGTAGTACAGGGCGTACGTCTGGAGCTCGGTGGGGTAGCCGTACACCCTGCCGCCCACCGACGCGGCGCCGACCGCGGCGGCGCTGTAGCCGCGCCTGATCTCCTCGGCGTGCTCGGCCGGGGCGGGCCGCAGGACGCCGGCCCGGACGAGCTGGCCGTTCCACAGGCAGTACGGGTGGAGGATGTCGGCGCCCTGGCCGGCGGCCTGCCGGACCATGAAGGTGGTCAGCAGGTCCGTGAACTCGACGGCCTTCGTGCGCACCTTGACCCGGTCGTGCGTGGCGTTCCACTCGTCCACCGGGCCCCGCAGCGCCTCCTTGAGCTCCCCGCTCGCGTAATGGGAGAGCACGGTGAGGACGATCGGGTCCCCGGGCCGCCCGGTGCCCCGGTGCGGCGCCGCACAGCCGGAGGCGAGCAGCGCCGAGGGGAGCGCGAGGGCGAAGCGGCGACGGCTCAGGGGGCCTGCGGCGCGCGGTGACTGACGGTTGGACAGGCCCTTGATGCGGCGGGACGGCGTCATCGGGCGGCCTCCCGGCGCAGCACGCGGAACACCCGGGTCGTGGTGAAGCCCGCCGCGCGGTACAGCCGGCCCGCCGGGGACCGCTCGCCGGTCCACAGGAACCACGCGGAGTGCGCGCCGCCCGCCCGCATCCGCTCCAGGACCAGGTGGAGCAGGACCGTGCCGAGCCCGGTGCCGCGCATCTCCTCCAGCACGCCGAACGGGCCGAACCGCTCGTCCGCCGACGCGTACGCGCCGTGCATCGCCCAGCCGGCCAGGCGGCCCGACGGGTCCCGGGCGACGACGATCCGGTCGAGCGGCGTGCCGGCGGCCACGCACTCCCGGATCGCCCGCGCCCAGTCCGGGTCGAAGTGGCTCCCGGCGAGCGCGAGCAGGTCCACGAGGTCGTCGTCGGACGGGGTGGCGAACCGGTGGCCGCGGGCCGTCAGTTCGTCCCGCCGGCGCGCGGCCACGTCGGGGAAGCGGTAGCCGACCAGGCCGCGGTCCATCGCCGCCGCCTCGTACAGGGTCCGGAAGCCGAGGGATTCGAGGAGCTTCGCCGCTTCCGGGTACGTCTCGGCGTCCAGCCCGGGGAGGACGTAGTTCGGGGTGTACGAGGAGAAGTCCACGCGGGTGCGGCCGTGGCCGTGCAGCCAGTCGAGGGCGTCGGTCAGCAGCCGGCGGCCGAGGCCGCGCCCGCGGGCGGCCGGGTCGACGAAGAAGAACGGGATCCAGCCCTGCTCCGGCTCCAGGTCGGTGCCGCTCATCGGCGTCAGTCGGCGCACCGCGTAGGCCGCGCCGAGAACCCGGTCGCCGTCGACGGCGACCCGGAGCCCCTCCGGATCGAAGTTGGCGTCGAGCAGCACCAGGGAGCGGAAGCGGTCCGGGGTGATGGGGTCGGCCGGCGCGCTCCGCCGCCACGCCTCCACCAGCCGGGGTCCGTCACCCACGCGAAAGCCACGCGTCCCCGCCCGGGACGCGGTCGTGCGGTCGGTCATCGGCGGGGTGTCCTTCCATGGGTCACGGCCTCGGCCCCGGAGCCGGGGCGTACGACGGCGGCCGTGGGGTCAGGGGTAGAGCAGCGCGTCGGCACCGGCCCAGTCGGCGGGCGGTGCCGGCGGGGCGCACAGTGGCAGGGGGTCGTCGCCCGCGTCGACGGCGCGCCGCAACCGGTCGGAGCCCCACAGCAGGTCGATGAAGGGACGGTGGCCGGTCTCCCCGGCTGCCTCGGCGCCGCCGTCCTCGGTGTGCCAGGCGAAGTCGTCCGGGTACAGCCGCCGCAGCGTGGCGAGCATCGCGACGGCGGTGCGTACGGGAGCGAACGCCACGGGGTCGGTGAGGTGCAGCTGGACCCCGCGCAGCGGCCGTCCGGCGTGTTTGTGGAAGGTCGGTACGAAGCGCAGGTCACGGAAGTGCACTCCCGGCAGGGCGAGTTCGGCGAGCGCGGGCGCGAACCGCGCGTCGAGGTAGGGCGCCCCGACGATCTCGAAGGGCTGCGTGGTGCCCCTGCCCTCGGAGAGATTCGTCCCCTCGAACAGGCAGGTGCCCGGGTAGACGGCGGCCGTGGCGGGCGTCGGGATGTTCGGCGAGGGCGCGATCCACGGCAGGCCGGTGGCCGCGGCGTCCATGGCGCGCTGCCAGCCGGCCACCTCGATCACCGTCAAGTCGGCAGGGCTTCCCGCGACGTCCGGGACAGCGGAGGAGTTGAGGTGCCGGGCGAGTTCGCCGCAGGTGAGACCGTGCCGGACCGGTATCGGGGCGCGCCCGACGAAGCTGGCCCACGCCGGGTCGAGCAGCGGGCCCTCGCTGACGAGCCCCCCGAGCGGATTCGGCCGGTCGGCGACCACGAACCGCACGCCCGTACGGGCCGCCGAGACCATCAGGTCGAACATCGTCCACACGTAGGTGTAGAACCGGGCCCCGATGTCCTGGAGGTCGAACACCAGGGCGTCGAGGCCGCTGTCGAGCAGCAGGGTGTCGAGGCGCTCGCCGTCGCACCGATAAGTGTCGTGGACCGGCAGGCCGGTGGTGGGGTCCCGCCGGGCGGTCCCGCCCTGCCCGGCCTGGCCGGTTCCGTGCAGCCCGTGCTCGGGTCCGAACAGGGCGACCAGCGGCGCGCCGGCCGCGAGCAGCGCGGGTGCGGCGGGGCGCAGGTCGGGGAGGACGCCGGTGTGGTTGGTCACCAGCCCCAGCCGGCCGGGCCCGGCGAGTCGGGGCGACGCGTGCAGTCGTGCGATCCCGGTCGTCACCGCGACGCGGTCGTCCGTGCTCATCCGTTGCCCCGTCTGCCGGTGACGTCTCCAAGGGTGGGGCGCAATTTACTGGTATGTCCGGGAATTTTGCAATGATTCAGGGCGGTTGGCACCGAGATGGCGGTTCGTGCCGGAAGACGACGTTCGCGGTGGCGGGCGTCGTGGCAGACATCACCTCATGACCACCGCGATCGTCGTCGGCGGCGGCCCCAACGGACTCACCGCCGCCGCGCTCCTCGCCCGGGCCGGGCTGGACGTCACCCTCCTGGAGGCCGCCGACGAGGTCGGTGGCGGCACCCGCAGCGAGGAGGCGATCCTGCCCGGCCTGCTGCACGACCACTGCTCGGCCGTCCACTCCATGACCGTCACCTCGCCCGCGCACAGGGCGCTGGACCTCGCACGCCACGGACTGCGCTGGCGGCTGCCGGACGTCGACTGCGTCCACCCCCTGGACGACGGTACGGCGGGGGTGCTGCTGCGCTCGGTCAAGGACACCGCCCGCATGCTCGGCCCCGACGGCCCCCGCTACCGGCGCCTGCTGGAGCCCTCGGCGCGCCACTGGGAGGCCCTGAGCCACGACGTGCTGGGCCCCCTCCTGCGCGTCCCCTCCCACCCCCTGCTCCTGGCCCGCTTCGGCGTGCCCACCCCACTGCCCGCCACCCTGCTCGCCCGCCTCTTCTCCACCACCCGGGCCCGGGCCCTGTGGGGCGGGGTCGCGGCGCACTCCTTCCGCCCGCTGTCCGAGCCGTTCGGCTCGGCCATCGGGCTCGGCGTCCTCGCCGCCGGCCACGCCACCGGATGGGCCGTCGCGGAAGGCGGCTCCCAGGCCATCGCCCGCAGCCTGGAACGGGCACTCCGCGCGCACGGAGGCCGCGTCCGGACCGGCGTCCGCATCACCCACCACGCCCAGATCCCGCCCGCCGACGTCACCCTCCTCGACCTCGACCCCGGGCAGATCGCCCGTGTCTACGGCGACCGGCTGCCCGCCCGCGTGCTCCGCGCCTACCAGCGCTTCCGGCGCGGCCCCGCCGCGTTCAAGGTGGACCTGGCCGTGGAACAGGGCGTGCCGTGGACGAACGGACACGCCCGACGGTCCGGTTTCGTGCACCTCGGCGGCACGCTCGCCGAGGTCGCACGGGCGGCGAGGGACGTGCACGAGGGCCGTATGCCCGAGCGCCCCTTCGTCCTGGTCGCCCAGCAGTACCTGGCCGACCCCGGCCGGTCCGTCGGCGACGTCCACCCCGTCTGGGCCTACGCCCACGTTCCCCACGGATACGACGGCGACGCCACGGAAGCCGTCCTCGGCCGGCTCGAACGCTTCGCCCCCGGCACCCGGGACCGCATCGTCGGCCTGCGTACCACCTCACCGGCCGGCTTCGCCGCCGCCAACCCCAACTTCGCCGGCGGCGACATCCTCACCGGCGCCAGGACCGTCCCCCAGCTCCTGTTCGGCCCGCGCCCCGCGCTCGACCCCTACTCCACCACCCTGCCCGGCGTCTTCTGCTGCTCCGCCGCCACCCCGCCGGGCCCCGGCGCCCACGGCATGTGCGGCGCCGGGGCGGCGGCCTCGGCCCTGCGCCACCTCGGTGCGACGCCGGACTGGTGACGCGGACGGGCGCGTCGTAGGCGTGTCAGACGCCCAGCGCCCGGCTCACCGTCGCCGCCGCCTGCCGTACGGCGGGGGCCAGCCGGTCGGGGCGGGCGGTCGTCGGCGCCGTCACGGACAGGGCCGCCACCGCGCTGCCGTTCCGGAACACCGGGGCGGCGAGGGAGAGTTCACCCAGGCGGTACTCCTGGTGCGCCTGCGCCAGTCCGGTCGCGCGCACCCGGGCCAGCTGGGCACCGAGCGTGCCGGGGGCGGTGACGGTGTACGGGGTGTGGCGGACGGCGTCCGGGGGCGGGCCGGCCGCGGTACGGGTGCCGTGGCCGGCGACCCGGCCGGGCGCGCCGCCGTCCTCCCACCCGCCGCCGAACCCGGACCCGACCCCGTAGGCCAGCAGCACCTTGCCCGCCGCCGTGGCGTGCAGCGGCAGCCGTTCGCCGGTGACCAGGCAGAGGGCCGCGCCGTCGGCCGGGATCGTCACGTCGGCGTGGCCGCCGGTACGGGTGGAGAGGGTGCGCAGCGCCGGCAGGGCCGTGGCGAGGAGTCCGCGGGGGCAGGGCGCGGCGGCGCCGAGGGTGCGGATACGGGTGCCCAGGCGGTAGGAGCCGTCGGCCGCCCGCTCCAGCCCGCCCCAGGTCACCAGTTCGCGCACCATGCGCAGCGCGGTCGGCACGGGCAGCCCCGTGCGGCGGGCGATGTCCGTCAGGCGGAGGGTGTCCGGCGCGTCCCCGAACGCGTCCAGCACGGACAGGACCCGCCCGGCCACGCTCTCGGCCATACCGTTCCTCCGCGTCCGCAGCCCGTGTTCTCGGTCGGTTTTCGCTCAGTGAAACCCGGACGTTGGCGCCGTACGCCCCAGCCCGTCAGGGTCAACACATGACTCTCGGCCTCTCTTCCGACCAGCTCCTGTCCACCACACGCGCCGTCCGCCACCGTCTCGACCTCACCCGGCCGGTGCCGCGCCGGCTGCTGGAGGAATGCGTCGACCTGGCGGTCCAGGCGCCGACCGGACGCAACCGGCAGCGCTGGCACTTCGTCATCGTCACCGACCCGGCCCGGCGGGCCGCCCTGGCGGACGTGTGGCGGGCCGGTGTGAGCACGCCGGGCGCCGGTGAACCGCTGCCGGAACGGGATGTGCGGCGCGCGAGCGTGGCCCGGATGGACCGGGTCTACTCCGGCGCCGCGCACCTCTACGAGCACCTCCACGAGGTCCCGGCGCTCGTCGTCCCGTGCGTGGAGGGCCGTACCGACGACGCGCCCGTGCTGCGCCAGGCCGGCACCTGGGGGTCCATCCTGCCGGCCGTGTGGAGCTTCATGCTCGCCGCCCGTGCCCGGGGCCTGGGCACCTGCTGGACCACCGGGAACCTCGTGCACGAGCGGGAGTCGGCCCGGGTGCTGGGCATCCCGTACGAGGACGTCATGCAGGCGGCGCTCATCCCCGTCGCGTACACCCTCGGCACCGACTTCCGGCCGGCCAACCGCATTCCACGGGAGCGGGTGCTCCACTGGGAAGAGTTTTGAACATGTTCAATTCCAGGCGTACGCTGCCGCCATGAGCGACAGAGCCGCCCTGCTCAAGGGCATCCGCGTCTGGCTGGCCCTCTTCGTCGTGTGTCTCGTGCTCAGCGGGGCCACCGCCTTCCCGCTGGTGCACGAACTGCGCTGGACCGAGAGCGCGTTGCGCGCGCTGTCCGTGCCGGAGCACCTGCCGGGGCTGATGGCGTGGATCTCCCGGGTGCGGGAGGGGCTGGACACCGTCGACGCCGACCAGCCCTTCGTCCTGTACGGCACCGACTGGCTCGCCTTCGCGCACCTCGTCATCGCGGTCGCGTTCTACGGCCCGTACCGCGACCCCGTCCGCAACATCTGGGTGGTCGAGTTCGGGATGATCGCCTGTGCCGGGATCATCCCGCTCGCCCTCGTCTGCGGACCGGTCCGCGGGATCCCCTTCTGGTGGAGCGTCATCGACATGTCGTTCGGGGTCTTCGGAGTGGTCCCGCTGTACGTCGTACGGAAGAGGATCAAGCGGCTGGAAGCGCTCGGCGCACCGCCGGCGCTCCCGGCCGCCACCACTGCGGGCTGAATCCGGTGCCCGGCGAACGGCCCCGCTCCGGTCAGCGGTTGAACGCCGGGAACGCGAAGCGCTGGGCGACGGCCAGGCCGTCGCCCTTCGCGTCCGTGGAGTTGACCGAGTAGACCAGGGTGCGGGACAGGTCCGGGGTCGCGGCGATCACCGTCGCGTATCCGGGGCGCGAACCGGTCTTGCCCCAGATCACCTTGCCGTTCACCTCGAACCGCTCCAGCCCCGCGCCGTACCGCGCCCCGGGCACGTCCGGCAGCGTGAACATCTCCTTCAGCTCCGGCCGCGGCACCACCCGGCCGCGGAACACCCCGACCAGCAGCCGCTCCAGATCGGCGGTCGTGGAGATCATGTCGCCGGCCGCGAACCGGTCGGACATGTTCCAGTCGGTCACGTCGACCAGCTTGCCGTCGATCCAGTCGTAGCCCCGGTTGTGCGGGCCGTGGATCCGGGGGTCCGTGCCGGCCGGGAAGGAGCTGTGCCGCATGCCGAGCGGCCGGAAGACCCGCACCTCGGCCTGGTGCGCGTACGAGTCGCCGGTCACCTTCTCGATGAGCATGCCGAGCACGGTGTAGTGGATGTTGCCGTAGGTCTGCCGCGTACCCGGAGCGTACGCCGGACCCCCCGCCACGGCGTCCGCCACGACCTGCCGGGGCGTCAGCGTCTCGAAGCGGTGCGGATAGCCCTCCTCCACCGTGTCGCCGAGGGACGAACCCGGGCGCAGACCGCTGGTGTAGTTCAGCAACTGCCGCACGGTGACCGGCGCGAAGTCCTCGGTGAGCAGGCCCGGCAGATACCGCTGCACGGTCCCGTCGAGATCGATCCGGCCCTCCGCGGCCAGTTGCAGCACGATCGACGCGGTCACCACCTTCGTCACCGAACCGGCCCGGAAGCGCGCGTTCTCCAGGGCCGGCGCCCCGGTGCGCACGTCCCGCACCCCGGCCGTCCCGCGCCAGGTCCCGTCGCCGCCGACACGGAGCAGCGCGGCGGTGGCGTCGTGGTCGGGCAGCCCGGCGACGGCGGCGGCGAGGGCCTCGGCGTCGGGGCCGGTCGTGGCGGATGCCGGTGCGGCGGACGTCGAGGACGCGGATGCCAAGGGCGCGGTCGCGGCGAAGGCGGGGGCGGCCAGCGGGCCGGCGGCCACCGCGGTGACGAGGGCGGCGGCCAGGAGGACGGAACGGCTGGTGCGGGGCATGCGGGACTCCTTGAGGGGGCCGGACGTCGGACACCGGAAGACGGTGCGTGATCATCCTCCGGTGCCGGACCGGGCCGCGGATCCTCACCGAGGAGGGCGTACGACCCTTGCTCGACCCCGATCAACCAGCCGCTGCCCTAGGGGAGTTGCCCGGGATCACCCCTACGGTGCGCCCCCGCGCGGGTGTAGTGCTCCTGCGCGGCCATCACCTCGTCGCGGTGCTCGAACGCCCAGGCGCCGAAGGCGTCGATCGGTGCGAGCAACGTCCGCCCCAGCGTGGTGAGTCCGTACTCCACGCGGGGTGGCGAGCCGCCGTAGGCCCGTCGTTCCACCAGGCCGTTGAACTCCAGCCGCCGCAGGGTCTCGGTCAGTACCTTCTGACTGATCCCGCCGATGTGCTCGCGCAGGGCGACCGGCCGCCGCGGTCCGTCCCTGAGAGCCCACACCACCACCGAGTTCCAGGTGTTGGCGAGCAGGTCGAAGGCGAGCCGGGCCCGGCAGTCGGCGAGGAAGGCGTGGTCGTCGGTCACGTACCGAATGGTGCCCGAGCGGCTTCCTACTGTCCTGTCCGTAACCGACACACCCGCTGGGGAGGACGTTGTGCGCATAGGGATTCTCGGTACGGGCTCGATGGCCCGGGCGCTGGGCGGACAGTGGGAGCGGGCCGGGCACGAGGTGGTCGCGGCCGGCCGGTCGCGCGGCGACCTGCGGGCGGCGGCGGAGCACGGCACCGACGCGGTGCTGCTGGCCGTGCCCCACGCGGCGGCCGTGGACGTGGTCACAGGGCTGGAAGAGGCCCTGCGCGGACGGGTGCTGATCGACTGCACCAACCCCGTGGGCCCCGGCTTCGCCCTGCTCACGGCCGGCGGCCCGGCGGCGGCCGAGCGCATCGCCGCCGCCGCGCCCACCGCCCGCGTGGTCAAGGCGTTCAACATCTGCCACGAGAGCGTCTGGCGGCTGACCCCGCCCGTCTTCGCCGGCCGCCCGCTGGCGGTCCCGCTGTGCGGGGACGACGAGGCCGCGCTCACGGTCGTACGACGGCTCGTGCGCGACCTGGGCTGTGTGCCGCTGCACGCCGGCGGACTGGACCGGTCCGGGCTGCTGGAGGCGACGGCAGCACTCCTGATCCGGCTATGGGTGGCGGAGGGCGCCGACGCCCAGGCGATCGTGCCCCCGCTGGAGTTCTCCGGGGCCTAGGCATGTCACCGGCGTCCCGGGACAGCACCATAGCCCCGGGGTGCACCTAGCCCGCGGTGCGCAGGGCGTGCAGGACGTCGATCCGGTTCGTCGTGACCGAGTCGACGCCCAGGTCGAGCAGGCGGCTCATGGAACGGCGGGTGTCCGGGGTCCAGACGGACAGCAGGAGACCGTCGTGGTGGACGCGGGCCGCCAGCTCCCGGCTCACCAGGGAGAAGCGGTAGTTGAGCCAGCGCGGACGGATCGCGGCGAGCAGCGCGGGCCGGGGCGGCGCCAGGGTCGTCCAGGTCAGGGCGATCTCGGCGGCCGGTTCGGCGGCGCGGACGGCGAGCATCGCCTCGGCGTGCGCGCTGTAGTAGACCCGCTCCCCGGCCCCGCACTGCCGGACCACGTCCAGGGTCCGCGCGACCGTGCGGCGGCCGACCGGTCCGCACAGGTCCACCAGCACCCTGCTGTCCCCGGTCACGGCCAGCGCCTGCGCCAGCGTCGGCACACCGCCCGCCGTGAGCCCGTCCAGCTCGTCGGCGGACAGCGCGGCGAGCGGCCGGTCGACCTCCCACAGCCGCCGCAGCGTGTCGTCGTGCAGCAGCACGGGGACGCCGTCCCGGGTGAGCCGTACGTCGACCTCGACGGCGTCCGCGCCCCGGTCGAGCGCGGACCGCAGCGAGTCGAGGGTGTTCTCGCGGAAACGGTAGGGGTCGCCGCGGTGGGCCACGGCGGTCAGCGTCTGCATGGCCCCCATTGTGGCCGGTGTCAGGAGGCCGGCCAGGCGGCGGTGTACGTGTCGATCTCCGCCGTGATCCGCGCCTTGCCCGCCGCGTCCAGGAAGGATGCCTCCACGGCGTTCTTCGCCAGGTCGGCCAGGCCCCGCTCGTCCAGGTCCAGGAGCCGGGCGGCCACCGCGTACTCGTTGTTCAGGTCCGTACCGAACATCGGCGGGTCGTCGGAGTTGATCGTGACCAGCACCCCGGCCCGCGCGAACTCCTTGAGCGGGTGCTCCTCCAGCGTGCGGACCGCGCGGGTGGCGATGTTGGAGGTCGGGCACACCTCCAGCGGTACGCGGTGCTCGGCGAGGTGGGCGAGCAGCTTGGGGTCCCGCGCCGAGCTGGTGCCGTGCCCGATCCGCTCGGCACGCAGCTCCGTCAGCGCGTCCCACACGGTCTCCGGGCCGGTCGTCTCCCCGGCGTGCGGGACGGAGCGCAGACCGGCCGCGATGGCCCGGTCGAAGTACGGCTTGAACTGCGGCCGGGGCACGCCGATCTCCGGTCCGCCGAGCCCGAACGACACCAGGCCCTCCGGGCGGAGCCGGTCGTCGGTGGCCAGCCGCACCGTCTCCTCGGCCGACTCCAGACCGGCCTCACCGGGGATGTCGAAGCACCAGCGCAGTACGGTCCCGAACTCGGCCTCGGCGGCCTTCCGGGCGTCCTCGATCGCGTCCATGAACGCCCGCGCGTCTATGCCGCGCCGGGTGGAGGAGAACGGGGTGATGGTCAGCTCGGCGTACCGCACCTGCTGCCGGGCCATGTCGCGGGCCACCTCGTAGGTGAGCAGCCGGACGTCCTCCGGGGTGCGGATGAGGTCCACGACCGACAGGTACACCTCGATGAAGTGCGCGAAGTCGGTGAAGGTGAAGTAGTCGGCCAGGGCCTCGGGGTCGCTGGGGACCTTGGAGTCGGGGTGGCGGGCGGCCAGTTCGGAGACGATGCGGGGGGAGGCGGAGCCGACGTGGTGGACGTGCAGTTCCGCCTTGGGCAGTCCGGCGATGAAGGCGCGCAGATCGCGGTCGGCGGTGCCGGTGGCGGGTACGGAGCTGTCGGTCAAGGGGTCCTCCCCGGGACGGGCGCCCGCGGCACGTGGTCCGTGGCACGTCGTGCGGTGGACGTGGTCCGTGGTGCGGGCGCGATGATCGGCTGATCGGGTTGCGCCGCATCATCGTAGGCCCCGGGCCGCGGTGGCCGGCGCTGCCCGTAGCATGACGGGACGTCCAGCTGAGGGGTGTGCCGACCATGTCCGACGAGGTGCCGCAGTCCACGCCGGGGGAGCAGAGCGCCGGGCACCACTCCGCGATACCCGGGGTCTCCTTCGACAAGGAACCGGAGCGGACGGCACCGGCGGCCCGGGGAGCGGATGAGGAACGGGTCCAGGACGCCGTTCCCGCCCCAGGCTCCGTCCACGACCAGCGGACGGTGACCTCACTGCCGGCGTTCCCGGAGCCGGCCGCACCCGCCGACGGCGCGCCCGCGCCCTGGGCCGGCCCAGCCGGGGGGTCCGCCTCCACAGCCCCGACGCCCCGGCCGAACCCCTTCGCGCCGCCGTCCGCGACGCCCCATCCCGACCCGTTCGCGCCGCCGTCTCCGGCAGCCCAGCCCGACCCGTTCGCCCCGCCGTCCGCTGCCTCGCAGCCGAACGGTTTCGCGTCTCCGGCTGCCGGTGCGGAGTCGAACCCTTTCGCGGCGCCGGCTACAGCCTCGGGATCGAACCCCTTCGCGTCTCCCGCCCCCGCGCCGCAGCCGAACCCCTACACGCCCCCGGCGAACCCCTTCGCCCCGCCGGCGTTCCCCGCCGGCCCGCACGGGGGAGCGGAGCCGGTGCCGCCGCCTCCCATCGCCCCTGACGGCCCCGGCCAGGTGCCGTACGGCTATCCGGGCACCGCGCCCGCGTACGGCTACCCGGGCCCGCAGCAGGCCCCGTACGGCGGTGTCGCCCCCTACCCCGCCGCCCACGGCTACGCCTGGCCCGGCATGCAGCCGCCTCCGAGCAACGGCATGGGTACGGCCTCGCTGGTGCTGGGGATCATCTCGGCGGTCGGTTTCATCATGTGGCCGATCGCGCTGGTGCTGGGCATCCTGGCCCTGATCTTCGGCGGACTGGGCCGGGGCAAGGCCAACCGGGGCGAGGCGACGAACCCGGGCGTGGCTCTGGCCGGCATCATCTGCGGCGCCGCCGGGATCGTCCTGGTGCTGGGCCTGTTCGCCCTGCTCATCGCGACGAACACCTGACAGGCCGGCCGGCCCCCCGATCCCGGTCACCCTGCCTGATCCCGGCCGGCCCGCCCCAACCCGCCGAAACACCCGGCAGCCGCCCCGCCACCGCCGGCGGGCCGCCGACCGCCGAAGCAACCCGGCAGCCACCCCGCACCGCCGGCGGGCCGCCGACCGCCGAAACCACCCGGCAGCCACCCCGCCACCGCCAGTGGACCGCCGACCGCCGAAGCAACCCGGCAGCCACCCCGCCACCGCCAGTGGACCGCCGACCGCCGAAACCACCCGGCAGCCACCCCGCACCGCCGGCGGGCCGCCAACCGCCGAAACCACCCCGCACCACCCGGCAGCCACCCCGGCACCACCCCCGCCGAAGCGCCGCAGGCCTACGCTCCCGCGCCCGCCAGTCGCTCCCGGGCTTCCATCAGTGCGAAGCCCAGGAGGTTCAGGCCGCGCCAGCGCTCGGGGTCCGAGGCGGCCTCGTCGTCCGCTGCCAGGCCGATGCCCCATATCCGGTCCACGGGGCTCGCCTCCACCAGCACCCGCTCCCCGGTCCCCAGCAGGAACATGCCGAGGTCGTCATCGGCGGCGAACTTGTGCACACTGCCCTCGACGACCAGCCGGAAGCGTTCCCGCGTCCACACCGCGTCGTCGAAGCCCCGCACCAGCCGGCCCACCTTCTTCGCCTCGGCGGGGTGCTCCGCGGCCAGCACCCGGCGCTCGGCCTCCGCGTCCCCGAACAGCCGGGCCTTGCCCGCCATCATCCAGTGCTCGGCCGTCGCGTACCGCACGCCGTCCACCACGAACGGCGACGGCCACCACTGGCTCAGACAGCCGGCGCCGATTCGGCCGTCCGGCCGCGGCCGGTGTCCCCAGAAGTGCAGATACCTGATCCGGGACCCCGCCCGGACCTCCTTGATCAGGGCGTCCACCCCGTCGATCTTCCCCATGCACGCGAGTGTGGCACGCACCACTGACACTCCGTCCGCCCTTTTCCACCCCGACTCGACACCTGGTCGACAGATTCCGTCGCGTAACCAAAAGGCAACAACGGAATCACTTGTTGGCGTCCGGCCCCTCTGTCAGGATCGGCACTCAAATCGAGCTGGAGCCACGCCCCCCGCCCCTCGGGACGGGCGCACGGCGGAGGAGAGCGACATGCACAACCCGGGCACCGCCACCCCGGAACGATTCCCCGCACAGGACCGCCTCGCGGACGGCGCGCAGTTCATCGCGGGCCGGCCCGCCCAGGGCACCTCGGGCCGCACCCACTCCGTGGTCGACCCGGCCACCGGCACCGAGGTGTACACGTACGAGCTGGCCGGTACCGACGACGTCGACGCGGCCGTCGCCGCCGCGCGCGCCGCCTTCCCGGGCTGGGCCGGCGCCACTCCGGGCGAGCGCTCGGACGCCCTGCACCGGTTCGCCGCCGTGCTCGCCGACCGCGCCGAGGAGTTCGCCCGCGCGGAGTCCCTCCAGTGCGGCAAGCCGCTCAAGCTCACCCGCGAGTTCGACGTGCCGGGGACCATCGACAACACCGCGTTCTTCGCGGGCGCCGCCCGGCATCTGCAGGGGCAGTCCGCCGGTGAGTACTCCGGCGACCACACGTCGTACGTCCGGCGCGAGCCCATCGGTGTCGTCGGCTCCGTCGCACCCTGGAACTACCCGCTCCAGATGGCCGCCTGGAAGATCCTCCCGGCGATCGCCGCCGGCAACACGATCGTGCTGAAGCCCGCCGAGCTGACCCCGCTGACCTCGCTGCTGTTCGCCCAGGCAGCCACGGACGCCGGCATCCCGGACGGCGTGGTCAACATCGTCACCGGGACCGGCGAGGAGGCCGGTGAGCACCTCGTCGGGCACCCCGACGTGGCCATGACCTCCTTCACCGGGTCCACCGCCGTCGGCAAGCGCGTCGCCGAGATCGCCACCGCCACCGTCAAGCGGCTCCACCTGGAGCTGGGCGGCAAGGCGCCCTTCGTCGTCTTCGACGACGCCGACCTGGAGGCCGCCGTGCACGGCGCGGTCGCCGGCGCGCTCATCAACACCGGACAGGACTGCACGGCCGCCACGCGCGCGTACGTGCAGCGCCCGCTGTACGAGGCGTTCGTGGAGCGTACGGCCGCGCTGATGGAGACCGTGCGGCTCGGCGACCCGTTCGCGCCCGGCACCGACCTCGGGCCGCTGATCTCACACGTCCAGCGCGACCGGGTCGCCGGCTTCGTGGACCGCGCGCGGGGCTACGCGCGCGTGGTGACCGGCGGGGAGGCTCCCCAGGGCGACCTGAAGGACGGCGCCTACTACCGGCCCACGCTGATCGCCGACGCGGCCCAGGACAGCGAGATCGTCCAGTCGGAGATCTTCGGCCCGGTACTGGTCGTACTGCCGTTCGACAGTGATGATGAGGGCATCCGGCTGGCCAACGACACCCCGTACGGCCTCGCGGCCTCCGCGTGGAGCGGCAGCGTCTACCGCGCGAACCGGGCCACCCGCGAGATCAAGGCGGGCTGCGTCTGGATCAACGACCACATCCCGATCATCAGCGAGATGCCGCACGGCGGCTACAAGGCCTCCGGCTTCGGCAAGGACATGTCGGCGTACTCCTTCGAGGAATACACGCAGGTCAAGCACGTAATGTTCGACAACACCGCGGTCGCCAGGAAGGACTGGCACCGCACGATCTTCGGGGACCGCTAGCGACGACCCGGCCACCGACCAGGCCGATCCTCCGAAAGGGCACCACGCGCATGGAGCAGTACGAGCCCGACCGCCTCACCCCGCCCCAAGTGGCCGCCATGCGGCGCAGCTTGCGCAACGGCAGGGCCGCCCTGACCCGCCGGTCGCTGCTGCGGGCGTCCGCGGGCGGCGCGCTCGCCGCCGGCGGCCTCGGGGCGCTGAGCGGCTGCGGGATCCCCGCCGCGGGCAAGACCCAGGGCGGCACCTCCGCCCAGGACCACTCCGCCCGGGAGAAGGTGGTGAACTTCTCCAACTGGACCGAGTACATCGACGTCGACGACAGCGGCAAGCACCACCCCACCCTGGAGACCTTCCGCCGGCGGACCGGGATCACGGTCGACTACACCGAGGACATCAACGACAACAACGAGTTCTTCGGCAAGATCAAGCCGCAGCTCGCCGCGGGACAGGACACCGGCCGGGACATCCTCGTCCTCACCGACTGGCTGGCCGCCCGGCTGATCCGCCTCGGCTGGGTGCAGAAGCTAGACCCGTCGAACCTCCCGCACGCGTACACCAACCTCTCGCCCCAGTTCCGCAACCCCGACTGGGACCCCGGGCGGGCGTACTCGTACCCCTGGCAGGGCATCTCCACCGTGATCGCCTACAACAAGAAGGCGCTCGACGGCATCGAGGTGAAGTCGGTCTCCGACCTGCTCGACAACCCCAAGCTCAAGGGACGCGTGGGCTTCCTGTCGGAGATGCGGGACTCCATCGGCATGACCCTGCTCGACATGGGCAAGGACCCGGCGAAGTTCACCGACGACGACTTCGACGCGGTGATCGCCCGCCTCCAGAAGGCCGTCGACAAGGGCCAGATCCGCCGCTTCACCGGCAACGACTACACCTCCGACCTGACCAAGGGAGACTTCGCCGCCTGCGTCGCCTGGGCCGGGGACGTGGTCCAGCTCAAGGCGGACAGCCCGGACGTCGACTTCGTCATCCCCGACAGCGGCTACATGACGTCGACCGACAACATGTGCGTCCCCAACAAGGCGCGGCACAAGACGAACGCCGAACGGCTCATGGACTTCTACTACGAGCCCGAGCAGGCCGCCGCGCTCGCCGCCTACATCAACTACGTGACGCCGGTCGACGGGGTGAAGCCCTACCTTGCGAAGATCGACAAGGACGCGGCGGACAACCCGCTGATCGTCCCCGACAAGGCCATGCAGGCGAAGTCCCACGCCTTCCGCTCCCTGAGCCAGAAGGAAGAGACGGCCTACGAAGAGAAGTTCGCGAAGCTCACAGGGGCGTGACGACGATGAAGACGACATCAGACAACAGCGGCGACGTCCGCCTCTCCGGCATCTCCAAGACCTACGGCTCCTTCACCGCCGTGCACCCGCTGGAGCTGACCGTGCCCGAGGGCTCCTTCTTCGCCCTGCTCGGCGCCTCAGGCTGCGGCAAGACCACCACCCTGCGCATGATCGCCGGCCTGGAGGAGCCCACGACGGGCACGGTCCGGCTCGGCGACCAGGACGTCACCCACCTGCCGCCGTACAAACGGCCGGTGAACACGGTCTTCCAGTCCTACGCCCTCTTCCCGCACCTCGACATCTTCGAGAACGTCGCCTTCGGTCTGCGCCGGCGCGGCATCAAGAGCGTGAAGAAGCAGGTGGAGGACATGCTGGAGCTGGTCCAGCTCGGCGAGCAGGCGCGCAAGAAGCCGCACCAGCTCTCCGGCGGCCAGCAGCAGCGCGTCGCCGTGGCGCGCGCGCTGATCAACCACCCCAAGGTGCTCCTGCTGGACGAGCCGCTCGGCGCCCTGGACCTGAAGCTGCGCCGCCAGATGCAGCTGGAGCTCAAGCGCATCCAGACCGAGGTCGGCATCACCTTCATCCATGTCACGCACGACCAGGAGGAGGCCATGACCATGGCCGACACGGTCGCCGTGATGAACGGCGGCCGGGTCGAGCAGCTCGGCTCGCCGGCCGACCTGTACGAGAACCCGCAGAGCACCTTCGTCGCGAACTTCCTCGGCACCTCCAACCTCATCGAGGCCGAGGTCGACACGAAGAACGGCGACGACATCGTGCTGAAGGCGGGCGGCGGCAAGCTGGTGCTGCCCGAGGCGCGGTGTTCCGCCCCGACGGCGGTCGGCGGCAAGGTGCTGGTCGGTATCCGCCCGGAGAAGATCTCGCTCACGCACGCCGACGACGCGGGGGAGATCCCCGAGGGCCGCAACCGCCTCACCGGCAAGATCGCCGACGCGAGCTTCATCGGCGTCTCCACGCAGTACGTCATCGACAGCCCGGTCTGCGACGAGCTGGCGGTGTACGTGCAGAACGTCGAGCGGGACGGCCGGCTCGTCCCCGGCGCCGACGTGGTGCTGCACTGGAGCCCGGCGCACACGTTCGGGCTGGACGCGGCTCAGTCCCTGCTTGCCGGGACAGTGGGCTCCGCGGGCACCGAGGAAGAGGTCGCCGCCTGATGTCCACCCTCACCGAGGCGCCCCCGCCCCTCGCCCCCGCGACCCCGGAGAAGAAGCCTCCGCGCAGGCGCGGCCGGTTCACCCCGTACTGGCTGCTGCTGCCCGGCATGCTGTGGCTGATCGTCTTCTTCGCGCTGCCGATGCTCTACCAGGCCTCCACCTCCGTGCAGCAGGGCTCCCTGGAGGAGGGCTACAAGGTCACCTGGCACTTCGCGACGTACTGGGACGCCCTGTCCGCGTACTGGCCGCAGTTCCTGCGGTCCGTCTTCTACGCCGCCGCCGCGACCGTGCTGTGCCTGCTGCTCGGCTACCCGCTGGCCTATCTCATCGCCTTCCGCGCGGGCCGCTGGCGCAACCTGATCATGATCCTGGTGATCGCGCCGTTCTTCACCAGCTTCCTGATCCGCACGCTGGCCTGGAAGACGATCCTCGCGGACAACGGCGTGGTCGTGCACACCCTGAACTCGCTGCACATCCTGGACCTCACCAACTGGCTCGGCTGGACGGCCGGCGACCGCGTCCTGGCCACCCCGCTCGCGGTCGTCTGCGGTCTGACGTACAACTTCCTTCCGTTCATGATCCTTCCGCTGTACACCTCGCTGGAGCGGATCGACGGCCGGCTGCACGAGGCGGCCGGCGACCTGTACGCCAAGCCGTGGACGACCTTCCGCAAGGTCACCTTCCCGCTGTCCATGCCGGGCGTGGTCTCCGGGACCCTGCTCACCTTCATCCCGGCGGCCGGTGACTACGTCAACGCCGAACTCCTCGGCTCCACCGACACCCGCATGATCGGCAACGTCATCCAGACGCAGTTCCTGCGCATCCTGGACTATCCGACGGCCGCGGCCCTCTCCTTCATCCTCATGGCCGCGATCCTGGCCATGGTCACGCTCTACATCCGCCGCTCCGGGACGGAGGATCTGGTCTAAATGCCCTTCGTCACCTGGCTCAAGCGCCATCTCGTCGTCATCGCCGGACTGCTGACGCTCGCCTATCTCCTGCTGCCGAACGTCATCGTCACGGTGTTCTCCTTCAACAAACCGAAGGGGCGCTTCAACTACGAATGGCAGCGGTTCTCCACGGACGCCTGGAAGGACCCCTGTGGTGTCGCCGGCATGTGCGGCTCGCTGTCCCTCAGCCTCCAGATCGCCGTGTGGGCGACGGTCGGCGCCACGGTCCTCGGCACGATGATCTCCTTCGCGCTGGTCCGCTACCGCTTCCGCGCGCGCGGCGCCGTCAACTCGCTGATCTTCCTGCCGATGGCGATGCCCGAGGTCGTCATGGCCGCCTCGCTGCTCACCCTGTTCCTCAACATGGGCGCCCAGCTGGGCTTCTGGACGATCCTCATCGCCCACATCATGTTCTGTCTGAGCTTCGTCGTCACCGCGGTCAAAGCGCGTGTGATGTCGATGGACCCGCGCCTGGAGGAGGCCGCCCGGGACCTGTACGCCGGTCCCGTGCAGACCTTCCTGCGGGTCACCCTGCCCATCGCGGCACCGGGTATCGCCGCGGGCGCGCTCCTGTCGTTCGCGCTCTCCTTCGACGATTTCATCATCACCAATTTCAACGCGGGCTCGACCGTCACCTTCCCCATGTTCGTGTGGGGCTCCGCCCAGCGCGGCACGCCCGTCCAGATCAATGTGATCGGCACGGCCATGTTCCTGGTCGCCGTTCTCTTCGTGCTGACGTCGATGGTCATCAGCAATCGCCGGAACAAGCAAAAGGCATGAGCCCTTTCCCGGAACGTCCTCTGTAGGGAGTTGAAATCATGGCCCCAAGCGCCATGAGCCGTGGCAAAGACAACTGGATCGCCTCTCTCTCCGAAACCCAGCCGGTCCCGTACTGGCTGGAAGACCCCGGCAAGCCACCCGCCGAGCCCGCCCTCACCGGCACCGAGACCTGTGACCTGCTGGTCGTCGGCGGCGGCTACAGCGGGCTGTGGACCGCGCTGAACGCCAAGGAGCGCGACCCGCGGCGCGAAGTGGTGCTGCTGGAAGGCCGCGAGGTGGGCTGGGCCGCCTCGGGCCGCAACGGCGGTTTCTGCGCCGCCTCCCTCACGCACGGCCTGCCCAACGGCCTGGCCCGCTGGCCCGGCGAGATCCACAGACTGGAGGAGCTGGGCCGGCGCAACCTCGACGGGATCGAGGCGGCGATCGCCCGGCACGGCATCGACTGCGACTTCGAACGCACCGGCGAGATCGACGTCGCCACCGAGACCTACCAGGCCTGGGAACTGCGCGACTGGCACCGGGAGCTCCAGGAGAAGGGGCTCGCGGACGGCATCGAGTTCCTGGACGCCGACGCCGTGCGCGAGCAGGTGAACTCACCCACCTTCCAGGCCGGCCTGTGGGACCGCCGGGGCGTGGCCATGCTCCACCCGGCCAAGCTGGCGTGGGGCCTGAAGAAGGCCTGCCTGAAGCTCGGGGTGCGGGTGTACGAGCACACACCCGCCCTGACCCTGAAGAGCTACGGGGCCGGGATGGCCGTACGCACCCCGTACGGAGCCGTCCGCGCCCGCAGGGTCGCGCTCGGCACGAACATCTTCCCGAGCCTGCTGCGCCGCGTGCGGTCGTACACCGTCCCTGTCTACGACTACGCCCTGATGACCGAGCCGCTGACCGCGGAGCAGCTCGCGTCGATCGGCTGGAAGAACAGACAGGGCCTCGGGGACTCGGCGAACCAGTTCCACTACTTCCGGCTGTCCGCCGACAACCGCGTCCTGTGGGGCGGCTACGACGCGATCTACCCCTACGGCGGCCGGGTCCGCGCCGAGTACGACGACCGGCCCGAGACGTACGCCAAGCTCGCGGGCCACTTCTTCACGTGCTTCCCGCAGCTGGAGGGCGTCCGCTTCACCCACGCCTGGGGCGGCGCGATCGACACCTGCTCCCGCTTCTCGGCGTTCTTCGGCACCGCCCACCAGGGCCGCGTGGCCTACGCGGCGGGCTACACCGGTCTGGGCGTCGGCGCGACCCGGTTCGGCGCGGACGTGATGCTCGACCTGCTGGAGGGGGAGCGCACCGAGCGGACCGAACTGGAGATGGTCCGCAAGAAGCCGCTGCCGTTCCCGCCGGAGCCCTTCGCCTGGACGGGCATCGCCCTCACCAAGTGGTCCCTGGCCCGCGCGGACGCCCACGGGGGCCGCCGGAACCTGTGGCTGCGGACGATGGACCGGCTGGGACTGGGCTTCGACAGTTAGTCACGGGCTGACCCGGATCGCCGCAACAAGTCGCCCGAACCCGCGTAATGCTCCCCGGAGACCTCCCTCTCCCTCGTGACGCGACCGCGTCCACGACAGAAAGGGAGGTCTCCTCATGACTGGGGCGAAGGCGGCGGTCGAATGGCTGGCATCCGTCGCACCGGACCCCGAGGCCTGTCGCTGGGAGTGGGAGCGCAACCCCCTCGGGGTCGCGCTGCTGCCCGCCGGCAAGGCGTGGGACGTCCTGATCCTGCCGGGTGCCCTCGGCTTTCCGACCCTCGACGTGCTCACCCGGATCCTCGACCAGGTCGGCCCCGTGCTCGTCGACGTCGACGACGACCGGGTCGGGTTCCTCGTGCCCCCGGGCACCGCGGCCCGCTGGCTCGGCACCGGGATCAGGGCCGCCGGGGCCGGCACCTGGATCGTCGTGCCGTATCCGGGCCGGGCGACCCGGGGCGTGCGCTGGCTGGTGCCGCCGGACGGCTCGGGCACGCTGACCGACCCGGCGCTGCTGGAACTGGCGATGCACGAGGCGGCGGCGGGGGCGGCACGGGAGAGGGGCGAGAACGGGTAGCGCCCCGACACCTTGACAACTGGATTGGTCTGGACCAAGTTGTGTGCGCTCCGCCCCTCCAACTCCCCGGCACCCGGAGGCCCTTGTGGACCGCGCCAGACGCCCCAGATCCGCCCTCGCCGCGCTCACGGCCGCACTGCTGGCCGTGCCCGGCATCACCGCGCTCTCGTCGGCCGCCCGCGCGGCCGACGCGGACGTCGTGGTCAACGGCGGCTTCGAGTCCGGTCTCACCGGCTGGACCTGCACCGCCGGTACGACCGTCAGCTCACCCGTGCACAGCGGAAGCGCGGCGCTCCAGGCCACCCCGGCCGGCAGCGACAACGCCCAGTGCTCCCAGACGGTGACCGTCCAGCCGAACGCGCAGTACACCCTGTCCGGTTACGTCCGCGGCTCCTACGTCTACCTCGGCGCGAGCGGCACCGGCACCACCGACGTCTCCACCTGGACCCAGTCCGCCCCCGACTGGCAGAAGCTGAGCACCACCTTCCGCACCGGGGCGGCCACCACCAAGGTCACGATCTACACCCACGGCTGGTACGGCACCGGCGCCTACAACGCCGACGACCTCACTCTCGTCGGCCCTGGCGGCAGCGGCACCACACAGCCGCCCGCCGCCCCGACCGGCCTGAGGACCACCACCGTGACCTCGTCCTCGGTCGGTCTGTCCTGGTCCGCGGTGACCGGCGCGACCGGCTACGCGGTCTACCGCGACGGCACCAGGGTCCAGACCGTGACCGGCACCTCGGCCACCGTCTCCGGCCTCACGGCCTCGACCGCGTACAGCTTCCAGGTCAGCGCGGTGAACGACGCCGGCGAGTCCGCGAAATCGGCGGTCGTGACCGCGACGACCAGCCCCGGCGGCGGTGGCGGCGGCTCGTCCGACCTGCCCGCCCACGCCCTCGTCGGCTACCTGCACGCCAGCTTCGCCAACGGCGCCGGCTACACCCGCCTCGCCGACGTCCCCGACAGCTGGGACGTCATCGATCTGGCCTTCGGCGAGCCCACCTCGGTCACCTCCGGGGACATCCGCTTCAACCGCTGCCCGGTCACCGAGTGCCCGAACGTGGAGAGCGACGCCGACTTCAAGGCGGCCGTCAAGGCCAAGCAGGCCGCCGGCAAGAAGGTCCTGATCTCGATCGGCGGCCAGAACGGCCAGGTCCAGCTCACCACGACCGCGGCCCGCGACACCTTCGTCTCCTCCGTCTCGAAGATCATCGACACCTACGGCCTCGACGGCCTGGACATCGACTTCGAGGGCCACTCGCTGTCCCTGAACGCGAACGACACGGACTTCAGGAACCCGACCACCCCCGTGATCGTGAACCTTATCTCGGCGCTGAAGACCCTGAAGGCCAAGTACGGCGCGAATTTCGTGCTCACGATGGCCCCGGAGACCTTCTTCGTGCAGAACGGTTACCAGTACTACGGCACCGGCAAGTGGGGCGGCCAGGACCCCCGCTGCGGCGCCTACCTCCCGGTCATTCACGCCCTCCGCGACGACCTGACCCTGCTGCACGTCCAGGACTACAACTCCGGCCCGATCATGGGCCTGGACAACCAGTACCACTCCATGGGCGGCGCCGACTTCCACATCGCCATGACCGACATGCTCCTCACCGGCTTCCCGGTCGCCGGCGACCCGAACAACGTCTTCCCGCCGCTGCGCCCCGACCAGGTCGCGATCGGTATGCCCGCGTCGACCAACGCGGGCAACGGCTACGTCTCCCCGTCCGAGGTCACCAAGACCCTGGACTGCCTGACGAAGAGGACGAACTGCGGCTCGTACGCCACCCACGGGACCTGGCCCGCGCTGCGGGGCCTGATGACGTGGTCGGTGAACTGGGACCGCTACGCGAACTGGGAGTTCCAGAAGAACTTCGACGCGTACTTCGGCTGAGCACGAGGGACAGGGCGGCCAGCAGCACCGTGCTCAGGCACCAGCTCGCCACCACGTCCAGCGGCCAGTGCCAGCCGTGGCGGACCAGGCCGTACGACACCCCGAGGACGAGGGCCGTGCACCCCGCGACCAGGACGCGGCGGGCCGCGGGGGAGCGGAGCCAGGGCAGGAGGAGCAGGGTCGCGGAACCGTA
Organism: Streptomyces sp. Ru62; assembly: GCF_002920615.1. Lineage (GTDB taxonomy): Bacteria > Actinomycetota > Actinomycetes > Streptomycetales > Streptomycetaceae > Streptomyces. The sequence goes on along the minus strand of NZ_PQSU01000005.1, from coordinate 90,352 downwards.
CGCGACCGCGGCCGTCGCCGTGTGACCGGACGGGAAGTAGCCGGTCCCCGGGGGCACCACCGGTGTCCCCGGCCGGGCCGTCCACTCCTTCAGCGGGACGACGACCGCCGGGACCAGCGCCATCAGCACAACCGCTGCGAGCGGCGGCAGCCACCACCGCCCGGCACCGGCGGCCCGGCCCCGCCAGGCCACGTACCCGAGGGCCACGGCGAGCACGGGGAGGGCGACCTGGACGTTGCCGAGGTCGGAGAGCAGCTGGGAGAACCGGTCCGGGTGGACGAGGGCCCGGCTGGCGTCCGCGTCCAGCCGGAGCAGCGGCCCGTCGGCGACGACCTGCCAGGTGACGAGGGCGAAGACGACCGCCGGGAGGACCAGGAGCAGCATGGGCCCAGCTTGGCAGACGGTCGCGGGGAAGGAGGTCGGCCGCCCCGGAACAGGGGGGGTGGTTCCGAGGCGGCCGTCCGGACCGGAACGTCGCGCGCCCCGGGGGGTTTGGGGCGGCGACCGTCCGATCGGTGAGGAGATCCCGGAGCCGTCAGGCGCCGGTTGTGTGCGCGAGGGCACGACCAGGTCGAAGCTGGGGAGGCCCCGGCCCGGTGTCCGCCCGCGGTCCCCCGCGGGCGGGTGTATCTCTCATCTGTGGAGAACCTACGGCAGGCGACGGCGCTTTGGCAGACGGAATCCGCTCCCGTCATCCACCCCGCACACCTTCTTCACACGGCCTGCCGCAGGCGCCTTCAGAGGTGCGGACCCGGCGCTCAGATGCGCGGGCTCAGATGCGTGCGAACCCCTGCTCGATGATGTCGAGGCCCTCGTTCAGCAGGTCCTCGCCGATGACGAGCGGCGGCAGGAAGCGGAGCACGTTGCCGTAGGTGCCGCAGGTCAGGACCAGCAGGCCCTCGGCGTGGCAGGCCTTGGCGAGCGCCGCGGTGGCCTCCGGGTTCGGCTCCTTGGTGGCGCGGTCCTTGACCAGCTCGATCGCGATCATGGCGCCACGTCCGCGCACGTCACCGATGATGTCGAACTTCTCGGCCATGGCGGTGAGGCGCCCCTTCATGATCTCCTCGATGCGCTTGGCCTTGCCGTTGAGGTCCAGCTCCTTCATCGTCTCGATGGCGCCGAGCGCACCGGCGCACGCGACCGGGTTGCCGCCGTACGTACCACCGAGCCCACCGGCGTGCGCGGCGTCCATGATCTCCGCGCGGCCGGTCACGGCGGCGAGCGGCAGACCGCCGGCGATGCCCTTGGCGGTGGTGATCAGGTCCGGGACGATGTCCTCGTCCTCGCATGCGAACCACTGCCCGGTCCGGCAGAAGCCGGACTGGATCTCGTCGGCGACGAAGACGATGCCGTTGTCGGCGGCGAACTGGCGGATGGCCGGCAGGAAGCCCTTGGCGGGCTCGATGAAGCCGCCCTCGCCGAGGACCGGCTCGATGATGATCGCGGCGACGTTGTCCGGGCCGACCTGCTTGGTGATCTGGTCGATGGCCTGCGCGGCGGCCTCCGGGCCGGCGTTCTCCGGGCCGGTCGGCCAGCGGTACGCGTAGGCGACGGGCACGCGGTACACCTCGGGTGCGAACGGCCCGAACCCGTGCTTGTACGGCATGTTCTTCGCCGTCAGCGCCATCGTGAGGTTGGTCCGCCCGTGGTACCCGTGGTCGAACACCACCACGGCCTGCCGCTTGGTGTACGCACGCGCGATCTTGACGGCGTTCTCGACGGCCTCGGCACCGGAGTTGAACAGCGCGGACTTCTTGGCGTGGTCACCCGGGGTCAGCTCGGCGAGCGCCTCCGCGACCTCCACGTAGCCCTCGTACGGGGTGACCATGAAACAGGTGTGGGTGAAGTCGGCGAGCTGGGCGCTCGCGCGGCGCACCACGGCCTCGGCGGAGGCGCCGACGCTCGTCACGGCGATGCCGGACCCGAAGTCGATCAGCCGGTTGCCGTCGACGTCCTCGATGATCCCGCCGCCCGCGCGCGCGGTGAACACGGGCAGCACGGAGCCCACGCCCTGGGCGACCGCGGCGGTACGGCGGGCCTGCAGCTCCTGCGACTTCGGGCCGGGGATGGCGGTGACGACGCGGCGCTCCTGCGGAAGTGCGGTCATGGGGGCTCCCTGATGATCTTGCGTACCGGGCGGTCCCGGGCGGTTCCGGGCGGTGCGTTTTCGGACGCATACCTTCTTTTCTCGCAGGCTAAGACCGGTTCCGGGGGGTGGGCATGCTCCATGTGGGCGTTGTTAGCGATCCCCGTTGTCCGCCGTGGACATAGCCCGGCCGGGCGGGTACGGCTCCTTACGGCCACGTAAGCGGTGAACTCCCCCTGCCGGGGCGTTAGATTGACTCGCTGACGACGGACGGAACGGCTGGTCAGGGGGCAAGGTCGATGGACAGCGACGCGCCGCGCGACACCCGCGGCACCCACGCGAACCCGCTACCGCGGCCTATGGCGGCGCCGGAGGGGGTGGGGGTGCCGCCGATGCCGCCCGGGGCGCCGCCGATGCCCGACGGGTCGGCCTTCCTGACGTGGCTGCGCGCTCCCAGGCCGCAGGCGGCGCCGGGAATCTGGCGATTCCGCTATCGACCACGGCCGGAGGTCGAACCGAAGGAGACACCCACGCGGCAATTGCTCGGTGGGGCCGTGATCGCCCTCTTGTGCGGGTGGCTGCTGTGCTCTCTGCTGTGGAACGGCTACCTCGGCGGCTTCTGGCAGTGGCCGTGGTACGTGCTCGCGCCGGATTCCTGGGTGAAGGGCGAAGCCGGCCAAGTGGGCGGGGCCGCATCGTGGCTGTACACGTGGTTGGTCTTCGGTGCGATCTTCGCGTTGTTCGGAAAGATCGGGCACTGGGGTGAGCTCTGGCGCCGTTACGGTGCTCCCCTTCTGCGCGCCGCCGTGCCCGCACTGCGTTCGGCCGTGCCTGCCGGTCGCGGCACCATTCCCACCTCCGATGCACCGCCCACCCCCGAACAAGACCCCGCCGAATGGCCCCAGCTGCGGCAGGCGGGGGCTCATGAGGCTGCTGCGCGGCTTGCCGGTGAGGCGAAGGCCGGGCTCATGCGGGATGTGGATCACGCGCGGATCAGCAGGGCCTGGCAGGGCGTGCGGTCGGGCCGGCACAGCCTGGCCACCTTCACCGGCGCCGTGCTGAAGGACGGCGCCGCCGCCTGCCCGCACCCCTCGGGCGAGCGCGACCTGCCCGCGCGGCACGCGCGCCACGATCTGCTCACCGGACAGGTCCGCCTCGGGACCACCGCCGACGATCCCCGCAACCCCTACCACTACCGCGGCGCGGGCCTCGCCCTCGGCCCCGATCTGCTCGGCACCTCCCTGCTCGCCGTCGGCCCGGCCGGTTCCGGGAAGACCGGTGCCGTGGTGCGGCCGCTCGCCGAGTCCCTGTGCCTGCACGCCCTGGCCGGCCGCGCGTCGGTCGTGGTGGTCGGCGCGGCGGGCGCCGGGCTCGGCCCGGCCGAGTCCTACGACGTCGTCGTCCGCGTCGGCCACCCGGAATCCGTGTACGACCTCGACCTCTACGGCGGCACCACCGACCCCGACGAGGCCGCCACCATACTCGCCGAGGCCCTCGTCGGTGACCTCGCGGACCCGCACCCCGGCAGCGACAGCCGCCGCTCCACCACCGTCCTCGCCCAGTTGCTCGGCCCGTTCCGCGCCGTCCACGACCGCTTCCCGTCCGTACCGGAGCTGCGGCAGCTGCTCGACGGCGCCCCCGGCCCGCTGGCGGCGCTGCGCAAGGGCCTGACCGACACCGGACACGCATCCCTGCTCAGGGAACTCGACGCCCGGGAGCGGCAGATGGCCCACCCGGGCGACGTCGGCACGGTGCTCGCCGACCGGATCGCCCTGCTCGACCGGCCCGCCTTCGCCACCTTCTTCGACACCTCAGGACAGAGCCGGCCGTTCTCCCTGAAGGCTCTCGACCACCCGGTCCGGGTCCGCATCGACCTGCCCCAGCGCGGTCACGCCGACGCCTCCCGGATCCTGGCCCGGCTGGTGCTCGCCCAGTTCACGGCCTCCGTGACGGTGCGGGAGGACCGGTCGCTCTTCGCCTGCCTGCTGCTCGACGACGCCTCCGGGGTCGTCACCCCGGAGGCCGTACGCGGCATCCAGCGGCTGCGCAGCGCCAACGCCGGCACGGTGCTCACGCTGCGCACCCTGGACGACGTACCCCGTCAGCTGCGCGGGCCGCTGCTGGGCGCCACGGGCTGCCGGATGGCGCTGTCCGGGCTCACCCCCTGGGACGGTCAGGACTTCGCCGAGGTGTGGGGCAAGGAGTGGACCGAGACCCGGGACGTCACCGACCGGCAGATCATCGCCGAGACCCCGGCCGGCAAGGCCGTGCACATGCTGCGCCGGGTCATCACCGGCCAGGCGCCCACCGCCCGTGCCGTCACCGTGCGTCAGGTCGAGCGGGAGCGGTGGTCGGCTTCCGAGTTGGCTCATGGGGTGCCGCCGGGGCACGCCGTGTTGTCGTTGACCACCGTGGAGGGGGAGCACGCGCCGCCGTTGCTGGTGGATCTGCGGGGGTGAGGGGCCAGCGCGGGATCGTACGGTGAGGCAGAATCGGGGTGGGCCGTTCATACACGGCGGCCAAAAGATCACCGGGATCGACGGATCTCCCTCACCGTGAAGGCCCCATGCCCCCGACTCTCGCCTCGCTCGTCCACCACTCCGCGCTCAAGCTGACCGTGCGCGCGGGCGAGGACCGTCTGGACGTGCCCGTCCGCTGGGCGCACGTCAGCGAGCTGGCCGACCCCGTCCCCTACATGGAGGGCGGCGAGCTGCTGCTGATCACCGCGCTCAAGCTGGACGCGGAGGATCCCGAGGCCATGCGGCGGTACGTGCGGCGGCTGGTGGGCGCGGGGGTGGTCGGGCTGGGGTTCGCCGTCGGGGTCAACTACGAGGAGATCCCCGCCGCCCTCGTCGGCGCCTGCGCGGAGGAGGGACTGCCGCTGCTGGAGGTGCCCCGCCGCACCCCCTTCCTCGCCATCAGCAAGGCCGTCTCCGCCGCCATCGCCGCCGACCAGTACCGGGCGGTCACGGCAGGCTTCGCCGCCCAGCGCGAGCTGACCAAGCAGGCGCTGAACGCCGGCCCGGAGGGGGTGCTCGGCGCGCTCGCCGCCCAGGTGGACGGCTGGGCCGCGCTGTACGACGCCTCGGGCGCCGTCGTCGCCGCCGCGCCGGAGTGGGCCGGCCGCCGCGCCACCCGGCTCACCACCGAGGTGGAACGGCTGCGGGAGCGGCCCGCGCCCGCGTCCTCCGTCGTCGGCGGGCCCGAGCACGAGGACCGGGTGGAGCTGCACAGCCTCGGCACCGGCCGCCGCCCGCGCGCCGCGCTCGCCGTGGGGACGGCCGCCACGCTCGGCACCGCCGAACGGTACGCCGTCCACTCCGCCATCGCGCTGCTCACCCTCACCACCGAGCGCTCCCGCTCCCTGCACGCGGCCGAGCAGCGCGTCGGCGCGGCGGTGCTGCGCATGCTCCTCGCGGGCCAACCCGACCATGCCCGGGCCGTCGCCGGGGACCTGTACGGCGGGCTGCTGGACGCCCCGTTCCGGCTGATCGTCGCCGAGTCCGGGTCCGGCCCGGCGGGCGAACCGCTGGGCGAGCTCGCGGAGACCGTGGAGAGCGCGGCGGCGCGGGCCGGGGAGGCCGTACTGGTCGTGCCCGAGGGGGAGCGGCTGGTGGTGCTGGCCGCCGACGAGGGCGCGGCGGTGGCCGCCTGTGTCGATCACGCCGCGGCGCGGGAGGCCGACCGGGCGGTGGCCGAGCAGGGGCGGACGGAGGAGGACACGCTGGTCGTCGGCCTGTCCGCGCCCGCCGGGCCGATCGCGGCGGCGGCCGCGTACAAGCAGGCCGAGCAGGCCCTGTCGGTGGCGCGGCGGCGGGGCCGGGTGTTCGTGGAGCACGAGCAGCTGGCCGCCGGGTCGGTCCTCCCGCTGCTGGCCGACGACGCGGTGAGGGCGTTCGCCGACGGGTTGCTGCGGGCGTTGCACGAGCACGACGCCACCGGGCGGGGGGATCTGGTCGCCTCGCTGCGGGCGTGGTTGTCGCGGCACGGGCAGTGGGACGCGGCGGCGGCCGACCTGGGCGTGCACCGGCACACCCTGCGCTACCGGATGCGCCGGGTGGAGGAGATCCTGGGGCGCAGCCTGGACGATCCCGATGTGCGGATGGAGCTGTGGCTCGCCCTGAAGGCGACGTCCACGGAGTGAAGGGGATCACCGAGGAGCGCCGAGTAGTCCAATCAGTAGTGCACGGTCCGTCCACTGCTACGACTCGGACAAACGCCCCCCGGCCGCCCCCGCCCTACCGTGGACCACGCAAGCCAAGCGACACACCCCCAACGCGGAAGGGCCGGGACTCGTACATGACTTCCACCCATGCCTTCTGGCTCGCCGGCCGCCAGGCCACCGGCGAGGACACCTTCGACGTCACCTCCCCGTGGGACGGCCGGCTCGTCGGCAAGGTCAGCGTGCCGACCGACGCCCAGGTCGAGGAGGCCGTGGCCGCCGCGTACGCCGTCCGCGAGGACTTCGCCGCCACCCCGGCGCACGTCCGCGCCGCCGCTCTCGACCACGTCAGCAAGCGGCTGGCCGAGCGCACCGAGGAGATCGCCCAGCTGATCTCCGCCGAGAACGGCAAGCCGGTCAAGTGGGCCCGGGGCGAGGTGGGCCGTGCCGTCTCGGTGTTCCGGTTCGCGGCCGAGGAGGCCCGGCGGTTCAACGGCGGCGAGGCCCAGCGGCTCGACACCGACGCCGGCGGCCAGGGCCGGCTCGCGCTCACCCGCCGCTTCCCGAAGGGTGTCGTGCTCGGCATCGCGCCGTTCAACTTCCCGCTGAACCTGTGCGCCCACAAGGTCGCCCCGGCCATCGCCGCCGGCGCCCCGATCATCCTGAAGCCGGCCCCGGCCACCCCGCTGTCCGGCCTGATCATCGGTGACCTGCTCGCCGAGACCGACCTGCCGGCCGGGTCGTGGAGCATCCTGCCGGTGCCGAACGACAAGATGCCCGCCCTGGTCCAGGACGAGCGCCTGCCGGTCATCTCCTTCACCGGTTCCGAGAAGGTCGGTTACGCGATCATGGACTCGGTGCCGCGCAAGCACTGCACGCTGGAGCTGGGCGGCAACGGAGCCGCGGTCGTCCTCGGCGACTACGCCTCCGACGCCGACCTGGACTGGGCCGCGACCCGCATCGCGACCTTCTCCAACTACCAGGGCGGCCAGTCCTGCATCTCGGTGCAGCGCGTGATCGCCGACGCCTCCGTGTACGACCGGCTGCTGCCGCGGATCGTCGCCGCCGTCGAGGCCCAGGTCACCGGTGACCCGTCCGACCCGAAGACCGACGTCGGCCCGCTGGTCAGCGAGGACGCGGCCAAGCGCGTCGAGTCCTGGGTCAAGGAGGCGGTCGAGGCCGGCGCCACCCTGCTCACCGGCGGTGACCGTGACGGCGCCTCCTACGCGCCGACCGTGCTCACCGACGTACCGGCCGGTGCGACCCTCTCCTGCGAGGAGGTCTTCGGGCCCGTCCTCACCGTGCAGAAGGTCGACGGCGAGGCCGAGGCGTTCGCCGCGGTCAACGACTCCAAGTACGGCCTCCAGGCGGGCGTGTTCACCCACGACCTCCAGGTCGCCTTCCGTGCCCATCGCGCCCTGGAGGTCGGCGGTGTGGTGATCGGCGACGTCCCGTCCTACCGCGCCGACCAGATGCCGTACGGCGGTGTCAAGCAGTCCGGTGTGGGCCGCGAAGGCGTGCGGTTCGCGATGGAGGACTACACCTACGAGCGCGTGCTGGTCCTCACCGGCCTCGCGCTCTGACCTGCCACGGACAGGTCAGGAACAGAACGGCCGCAGCCCACTGTGCGGGGGCTGCGGCCGTTCGCCGTTTTCTCTCGCCGGGGCAATCCGGAAGGGCTTCGCGGACGTACAGGAAGTAGGGCCGCACCCTGAGGGAAGAAGGAGGGCCATCATGCGAGCATCACGCGCGAGGCGCCTCTTCGCGGCGTCCGCGGCCGGCCTGGTGATGGCCGGCGGCGCCGCGATCGGTGCAGCAGGCACGGCTTCGGCGGCAGCCCCTGCCGTCCCCACCCGGGTCACCGGCGACTGGTGCTGGGGCCACCACGACTGGAACTGCTTCGGTCATCACTCCGGCCACGGCTTCGGTCATCGCTTCGGCCACGGCTTCGGTCATCGCTTCGACCACGGCTTCGATCACCGGTTCGGCAACGGAGGCATCGTGATCATCGTGGTCCGCTAGCGGTGACAGGGCACGTCCCCCGCATCCCGGCACACCGAAGGGGTCCGGCGCCGCTGCCTTCCGGCGCCGGACCCCTGCCGGGTGCCGGTCTCCTCCGGACCCTCAACCGGAGAAGCCGACGTGCGCGAGCCGCAGCGGGCCGCGCAGCCTGAGGCGGACGTCGTGGACGCCGTCGGCGACCAGCCCGGCGGTCACGTCCGTGTACGCGTACGGGCCGTCCGTGGGCGCGTCCAGGGTGAGCGCCGCCAGCACCGGGCCGCCGTCCAGGGCGAGTTCCAGGGCGCCCTCGCCCGCCATTCGAGCGGTCACCTCGCGCACACCGGTACCGAAGTCACAGGCGCGGTAGATCAGTTCGGCCGTGCCGTCGTGGGCCGGGGTCACCGCGTCGCCCACCGTCCTCGTCCGGTCCACGATCGCGACGCCGGACTGCTCGTCGAAGCCGGCGCCGGCCAGGCCTCGTTCGAGCACCGGACGGGGGGCCGGGGGCCGGCCGTCGACGTGCAGAGTCGTCCGCAGGCGCACGTCCTCGCTGGACGCCCCCAGCAGCAGTTCGTACGGGCCCTCCTCCAGGCGCCATCCGTCCTCGGCCACGTCCCAGAACTCCAGTGCGGAGAGCGGCACTTCGAAGGAGACGGCGGCGGTCTCGCCGGGGTCGAGCGTGATCCGGCGGTGCGCCAGCAGCTCCCGGCGCGGGCGGGGCACCGACGGGTCCACCGCCCGGCCGTAGAGCTGGACCACCTCGTCCGCCGTCCGGTCGCCGGTGTGGGTGACCGTGCAGCGGACCCGCACCGAGCCCGCCGCCACGGTGGCCGCCATGTCCGCATAGGCGAAGGACGCGTACGACAGGCCGTGACCGAACGGGAAGAGCGGCGTGCCCTCGAAGTAGAGGTAGGTCTGGCGGCCGCCGATCACGTCGTAGTCCAGCAGGTCGGGCAGGTCGGCGTCGGAGGCGTACCAGGTCTGGGGCAGGCGGCCGGCCGGGGAGACGTCACCGGCCAGCACCCGGGCCAGCGCCGTGCCCGCCGCCTGGCCGCCGTGCGCCGTCCAGAGCGCGGCCGGCAGCCGGGCCGTGTCCACCGCGTACGGGTACGCCGACACCAGCACCAGCACCGTGCGCGGGTTGGCGGCGCGGGCCGCGCGCAGCAGCCGTAGCTGGTGCTCCGGCAGCAGCAGGGTCGTACGGTCCTCGGTCTCCCGGCCGTTGATGTGCGGGTCGTTGCCCGCCACCACCACGACGACGTCCGCCGTGCCCGCCACCCGGGCCACGGCCTCCTCGCCCCGCTCGGCCGTGACGACCTCGAAGACGTCGCCGGTGTCGGCAACCTTCACACCGTCGGCGGCGACCCGCACATGACGACCCGTGCCCAGGTGCTTGAGGAGGTGACCGCCACGGTGCGGTTCCAGGCGGAACGTCTCCTGGACGACCCAGCCGCCGGGCTGGTCGGCGGAGGCGCGCAGGTAGCCGTCCTCGGCGACCGAGAGATAGCGGCCGTCGGGGGCGCGCAGCGTCAGCACGCCCTCGCCCCAGTCGGCCAGCGCGAACTCGCTGCCGGTCGCCTCCGTGGTCAGCGGCGGCAGATCGGTGCGGCCGGAGAGCAGCGCGGGGTCCAGCGCGCCCTCGGCGCCGCGCGCCCGGTCGGGGGCCTCGGCCGGCGGCACGGACAGGAACGCGCCCGCCGCCGTGCGCAGCCGGACGCGGTCCACGCCCTCCGCGAACGCCACCCGCTCCGCGCCGAACCGCTCGTACAGGCCCTCCAGGGGAGTGGAGCGGTGGATCAGGGTGCCGCTGTACCAGTCGAGCTTGCACTCGTCGGCGAGCAGGCCGACGACCGCGATCCGGGTGCCGGGGGCCAGCGGCAGCGGGCCGTCGTCGTTCTTCAGCAGGACGACCGCCTGCTCGGCGGCCTCCCGTGCCAGCTCCCGGTGGGCGGGGGTGTCGAACGCGGCCGTGGCCGTGTGCGGGTCGTGGCGGGGGTCGAACTCGCCCAGCCGGAAGCGGACGGAGAGCTGGCGGCGGACCGCGGCGTCGAGGTCCGCCTCCGTCAACAGGCCCTGGTCCACGGCCCCCTTGACCCGCGCGGTGATCAGGGAGGGGTCCGTGCCGTGGTCGGTGAAGCTGTCCACGCCGGCCAGCAGGGCCGCCGCGGTGGCCTCCTCGTGGCTGTCGAAGTAGTGCTCGGCGTCGACCAGGTTGGAGGGCGCGCCCGCGTCCGAGCAGACCAGCAGTTCCTCGTCGGTCCAGGTGCGCAGATGCTCGCGCAGGTACGGGGAGACGTGGTTGGGGCGGCCGTTGACCAGGTTGTAGGCGGGCATCACCCCGGCCACCGCGCCCGCCTCGACCGTCTCCTTGAAGGCGCGCAGGTCGTACTCGTGCAGGACGCGCGGGCGCACGGACGCCGACGAAGTGGCCCGGTCCGTCTCGTTGTTGTGCGCGAGCCAGTGTTTGAGCACGGGCGCGGTGCGCCAGTACAGGGGATGTTCGCCGCGCAGGCCGTGGGTGTACGCCGTGGCGATGGCCGAGGTGAGCTTCGGGTCCTCGGAGTAGCCCTCCTCGTTGCGGCCCCACAGCGGGTGGCGCAGCAGGTTGACCGTCGGGGACCAGACGTTGAGGCCGACCCGGTCGTCGCGGGCGCGCATCGCCCGCGCCTCCCTGGACACCGCCTCCCCGACGCGCCGCACCAGGTGCGGGTTCCAGGTCGCGCCGAGGCCGACAGCCTGCGGGAACACCGTCGCCGGGCCCATCCAGGCCACGCCGTGCAGGGCCTCCTGGCCGGTCCGCCAGGCGGAGATGCCGAGCCGTTCCACGGCGGGCGCGTACTGGTGCAGGAAGGAGATCTTCTCGTCCGGGGTGAGCCGCGTGAGCAGGTCGTCGATGCGCTTCGCGAACGGCAGGTGCGGATCGCGGAAGGGTGGAGTGGACGGCGGGTCGACGGTCACGAGAGGTTCCCCTTGCGGACGGAGCGAGGCGACGCTTTCGAAGCGCTTCGATGCTCAGTCGACCGGAGCGGCAGTGTCAAGGTGCCGGACCGTAACAGGACCGACTTTCCACCGGCACGGCACGGGATGACCAACTCCTGCACGGGGTTCGGGAGATCGGCAGGAATCTTGGGAGCGACCCTTGTGCGCCCCCACGTGTTCACTTAACCTCGCAGCAACTTCGAAGCGCTTCGACTGCCTCGACCGCCTGTGACGGCAGCGCGCTTCCGCTCAGCCGGATCCACTGAAGACACCGCAGCCGACGGCCCACCCGCCGGGTGTCCTGGTGCGCCATGAAGGGTTGACGCAATGACGCCGAACGCCGCCTCCGCCTCCTCCGCGCCCAGCCGGAGAAGCTCCCCCAGCAGGAGGAGCTTCCTCGTCTCCACCGCGGTCGCCGCCGCGGCCGTGGCCGGCGGGACGCCGCTGCTCACCGCCTGCGGCGGCGGGCAGGAGGGCCGCAAGGAAGGCACCACCTCCGGCAAGGCGGCGCGCAAGCTCCTCCCCGCGTACGTCGCGTCGAGCGTCGTCGCCCCCGACATCCCCGCGAAGAACGGCTCGGCGGCCGGCTTCACCAAGGCCGTCGCCCTCGACCGGCTGAAGACCTCCGTACCGAAGAAGCTCGGCAGCGGCGGCGAGCTCACCGTCATGGCCCCGCTGTGGGGCACCCCACCGGACAACGACAACCCGTACTACCGGGCCATGAACGAGGCCATCGGCGTCCGGACCCGCTGGCAGAACCAGGACGGCAACACCTACGACGAGAAGCTCGGCGCGGTCCTCGCCTCCAGCGACATCCCGGACGTCGTGGTCGTCCCCGGCTGGAACCTGATGGGCAAGATCCCCAGCGCCATCAACGCCAAGTTCGCCGACCTCGGCCCCTACCTGTCCGGCGACAAGGTCAAGGACTACCCCAACCTCGCCGCCGTGCCCACCGACGCCTGGCAGCGCTCCATCTTCGGCGGCCAGTTGCGGGCGATCCCGCTGCCCGCCCCCTACGTCACCAACATCGCGCCCTTCTACCGCAAGGACGTCTTCGACAAGCGCGGCTGGCAACCGCCCAGGACCACCGACGAGTTCCTGGACTGGGCGAAGGAGGCCACCGACGCCAAGGGCGGGGTGTGGGCCTGCGCCGACATGAAGTGGACCGCCTTCAACGCCTTCGGCGTGCTCAACGGCAGCGACAAGGCGCTGTGGTGGAACCTCCAGGGCGGCAAGCTGGTCAACCGGATCGAGACCGAGGAGTACCTGGAAGCCCTGGAATGGGCCCGCAAGCTGTTCGCCGCCGGTGTCGTCCACCCCGACGACAAGGCCGGCAAGACCGCCAACCCGGCCGGTGTCCGCTTCACCGCCGGCAAGCTCCTCGTCTACAACAACGACCTCTCCGACTGGTTCGGCAAGACCTCCGAACAGCGCACCCAGAACCGGGACTTCGAGATGGCCGCCATGGACGTCTTCACCCACGACGGCGGCGACCCGCTGTTGTGGGCGGTCCAGCCCTCCAACATCTTCACCTTCGTCAACAGGAAGGCGTCCGAGCAGAAGATCAAGGACTTTCTCGCCATCGCCAACTTCTGCGCCGCCCCGTTCGGCACCAAGGAGCGCCTGCTCGCCGAATACGGCGTCGAGGGCACCGACTTCACCCTGGACAAGGGCGTGCCCACCAAGACCACCAAGGGCGTCAACGAGGTCCTCGGCGCCTTCGACTACACCGGCAAGCCCGCCGCGTACGTCGCCCACCCCGACCTCCCCGAGATCACCCGGGGCATGGTCGAGTGGCAGCAGCGCATGGGCGCCTTCACCAAGAAGTCCTCCTTCTACGGTCTCACGATCACCGAACCCAGCCGCTGGTCCAACCTCGCCGACGACTTCGAGCAGCTGGAGGACGACGTCGTACGCGGCCGGAAGAAGATCGGCGACGTGCAGCGGGCGGTCTCCGACTGGAAGAAGCAGGGCGGCGACGACCTGCGCGACTGGTACCGCAAGCTGCTCGACTCCACCGGCTCGGCGAAGTGACCAGCACCGTGCCCCGCAGCAGGGCCGGGGCGAAGGCGGGGGAGGGGGCCGCTGTGGTGTCCTCCACCGGCACTGGACGCCGGAAGCTCGGCCTGAGGATCAGGTTCCGGCGCGACCGCACCCTCATCCTGATGACCCTGCCCGTCGTCCTGCTGCTCCTGGTCTTCAACTACGTCCCGATCCTCGGCAACGTCGTCGCCTTCCAGGACTACGACCCCTACCTCAGCGACAACGGCTTCGTCGCCGTCCTCCAGAGCCCCTGGGTCGGCTTCGAGCAGTTCCAACGCGTCTTCCAGGACGCGGAGTTCTGGCACGCCGTGCAGAACACCTTCGTCCTGTTCCTCCTCCAGCTCGTGCTGTACTTCCCGGTCCCGATCGCGCTGGCCCTGCTCGTCAACAGCGTGATCCGGCCCCGGGTGCGCGCGGTCGCCCAGGCGGTCCTGTACCTGCCGCACTTCTTCTCCTGGGTGCTGGTCGTCACCGTCTTCCAGCAGATCTTCGGCGGCGCCGGCGTCCTCGCGCAGACCCTGCGCGAACACGGGCACTCCGGCTTCGACGTCATGACCGACCCCTCGGTCTTCAAGTACCTGGTGACGGCCCAGATGGTCTGGAAGGACGCGGGCTGGGGCGTCATCGTCTTCCTCGCGGCCCTCGCCGCCGTCTCCACCGACCTGTACGAGGCCGCCGCGATGGACGGCGCCGGGCGCTGGCGCCGCATGTGGCACATCACGCTGCCCGCGCTGCGGCCGGTGATCGCCCTGCTGCTCGTGCTGCGCGTCGGCGACGCCCTCACCGTCGGCTTCGAGCAGTTCCTGCTCCAGCGGCAGGCGGTCGGCCCGGACGCCTCCGAGGTGCTCGACACCTACGTGTGGTGGAACGGCATCCGCAACCAGGACTTCAGCTACGCGGCGGCGGCCGGCCTGATCAAGGGCGTCGTCGGACTGACCCTCGTCCTCGTGGCGAACAAGGTGGCCCACCTCATGGGCGAGCAGGGGGTGTACGAGAAGTGAGCGCCGTGGCCGACCGGCCTCTCGTGGAACCGGAGCGGAACGGGAGGCGGAGCCGGTGGGCGGCCCCGCCCCGGCCGTCCTGGGAGGAGGAGCCTGCGAAGGCCGGACTCGCCGCCAAGGGGCTGGTCCTCGGGATCGCCTGCTTCGCCGTGCTGTTCCCGCTGTGGATCGTGGTGGTCACCAGCCTGTCCCCGAAGAAGGTCATCGACGACACCGGCGGACTGGTGGTGATCCCCAAGGGCATCACGTTCGTCGCCTACCAGGAACTCCTCGGCGGCGGGCAGGTGCAGCGGGCCGCGCTGGTCAGCGTCGGGGTGACACTCGTCGGCACGGTGTTCAGCATGACGGTGTCGGTGCTGTGCGCCTACGGCCTCTCGCGCCGGGGCTCACTGGGGCACCGTTGGATCCTGATGACCCTGCTCGCGACGATGTTCTTCGGGGCGGGGCTGATCCCGACGTACCTGCTGGTCCAGGCGCTCGGCCTCACCGACACCTACCTGGCCCTGATTCTGCCCAGCGCCGTCAGCGTCTTCAACATCCTCGTGCTGCGCGGATTCTTCATGGGCATCTCGCCCGAACTCGTCGACAGCGCGCGGATCGACGGGGCGGGGGACTGGCGGATCCTGTGGCGGATCGTGCTGCCGCTGTCCCGGGCCGTGCTGGCGGTGATCACGCTGTTCTACGCGGTCGGGTACTGGAGCGCCTGGTTCAACGCGTCGATCTACCTGACCGACCAGAAGATGATGCCGCTGCAGAACGTGATGATCCAGCTGGTGCAGAAGCAGGAACGGCCGGTGGGGCTGTCGGCCCAGATCAACACCGGACAGCTGTCACCGCTGGCCATCCAGATGGCGGTGATGGTGCTCGCCCTGCTGCCGGTCGCCGTGCTGTCGCCGTTCGTCCAGAAGCATTTCCGCAAGGGGATGCTGACGGGGGCGGTGAAGGGGTGACGGGGCGTCTCCGCGGAGGGGCGGTGCGGTCTCGTCGGCGACTGCGGGTGGGTGGGGGTTGCTCGCGCAGTTCCCCGCGCCCCTGGGGAGCCGCAGCCGGCGTCGGCTTCGCGGCAAGCGTCCCCACCTCGCCCAGCACCAGTACCGGACCACCGACCAAGACACCCCAACAGAGGTATCCCCATGCCCACCCGCAGAACCGTCCTCGCCGCAACGGCGGCCGGCGCCGCGCTCGCCGGTCTCCCCGCCCCCGTCCACGCGGTCCCGGCCGAGCGGCGGGCGTACCGCTGGCGCACCGTGGTGATCGGCGGCACCGGATTCGTCACCGGCATCCTCTTCCACCCCACCACCCCCGGCCTCGCCTACGCCCGCACGGACATCGGCGGCGCCTACCGCTGGGACCAGGACACGGCCCGCTGGACCCCCCTCACCGACCACCTCGGCTGGGACGACTGGAACCTGCTCGGCGTGGAGGCCCTGGCGGTCGACCCGGCCCACCCCGACCGGCTGTACCTGGCCCTCGGTACCTACGCCCAGCCCTGGGCCGGCAACGGCGCCCTCCTGCGCTCCGAGGACCGCGGCGGCACCTGGCACCGCACCGACCTCCCCGTACGCCTCGGCGCGAACGAGGACGGACGCGGCACCGGTGAACGCCTCCTCGTCGACCCCCGCGACAGCGACACCCTCTGGCTCGGCACCCGCCACGACGGCCTCCTCAAGTCCACCGACAGGGGCGCCACCTGGGTGCGGCAGGCCGGTTTCCCGGTCACCCCCACCGACAGCGGCCAGGGCGTCACCCTGCTGCTCGCCGCCGGCCGGACCGTCCACGCCGGCTGGGGCGACGGCGACGGCACCCCCGCGCACCCGAACCTGTACCGCACCACCGACGGCACCACCTGGGAACCCGTCCCCGGACAGCCCACCGGCGCCTCCGCCAAGGTCCCGGTCCGCGCCGCCCACGACCCCCACACCCGCGCGCTGTACGTGACGTACGCCGACGCGCCCGGCCCCAACGGCCAGACCACCGGCAGCGTGCACAAGCTGGACACCGCGACCGGCACCTGGACCGACGTCACCCCGGCCGTCCCGGGCGGCACCGACACCTTCGGCTACGGCGGAGTCGCCGTGGCCGCCCGCCGCCCGGGCACCGTCGTCGTCTCCACCAACAACCGCTGGGCCGCCGTCGACACCCTGTACCGGAGCATCGACGGCGGCCGCAGCTGGGTCTCCCTCAAGGACACCGCCGTCCTCGACGTCTCCGAGACGCCCTACCTCACCTGGGGTGAGGACGAGCCCAAGTTCGGCTGGTGGATCCAGGCCGTCGCCGTCGACCCCTACGACAGCGCGCACGTCCTCTTCGGCACCGGCGCCACCGTCTACGGCACCCGCGACCTCGTCCACTGGGCGCCCCGCGTCCGCGGCCTGGAGGAGACCTCCGTACGGCAGCTGATCTCGCCACCGGCCGGAGAGGCGCACCTGATCAGCGGTAACGGGGACATCGGGGTGCTCCACCACGAGCGGCTCACCGCGTCCCCGAAGCGCGGCATGGCCACGAACCCCGTCTTCGGCACGGCCACCGGCCTCGCGCTGGCGGCGGCGAAACCGTCGTACGTCGTCCGCACCGGGTGGGGCGACCACGGCAACGGTGCCTTCTCGGCCGACGGCGGACGCACCTGGGCGCCCTTCCCCGCCCAGCCCGCCCCGGCCAAGGACGCCCCCGGCCCGATCGCCGTCAGCGCCGACGGCGGCGTGCTGCTGTGGACCTTCGTGCACGGGCCGGCCCACCGGTCGGCGGACGGCGGCGCCGGCTGGAGCGAGGTGCCCACCTGTCCCCAGGGGGCCACACCGGTCGCCGATCCCGTCGACCCCGCCGTCTTCTACGCCTACGACGCCTACACCGGAACCCTGCACGCCAGCACCGACCACGGCCGTACCTTCACCGCCCGCGCCACCGGACTGCCGTCAGGGGACAGCCAGTTCCAGCTGGCCGCGGCGCCCGGGCGGACCGGCGACCTGTGGCTGTGCACCAAGGAGAACGGGCTGTACCGGTCCACCGACGGCGGGGCGCGCTTCGCGAAGGTCGGCGGGGTCAGGGCCGGACACACCCTCGGGTTCGGCAAGGCGGCGCCCGGCGCCCGTTACCCGGCGGTCTACCTGGTCGGCGTCACCGACTCGGCCCCCGCCGTCCTGCGCTCCGACGACGAGGCCCGCACCTGGGTCCGTGTCAACGACGACGCCCACCAGTGGGGCTGGACCGGGCAGGCGGTCACCGGCGACCCGCGCGTCCACGGCCGGGTCTACCTCGCCACCAACGGGCGGGGCATCCAGTACGGGGAGCCCGCGTGAGACCGACCCTCGCCGACGCCACCCGGGGCCGCGTCCTCTTCGGCGGCGACTACAACCCCGAGCAGTGGCCGGAGGAGACCTGGCAGGACGACGTCCGGCTGATGAAGGACGCCCGGGTCACCTCCGTCACGCTCGGCGTCTTCTCCTGGTCGAAACTCGAACCCGAGCCGGGCGCACGCGAGTTCGGCTGGCTGGACCGGCTGATGGACCTCCTGCACGCCCACGGCATCGGGGTCGTCCTCGCCACGCCCACCTCCTCGCCACCGCCCTGGATGGGCCGCCTGCACCCGGACACCCTGCCCCGGGACGCCGACGGGCGGACCGAGTGGTGGGGCGGCCGGCAGCACTTCTCGCACTCCAGCGCCACCTACCGCCGGTACGCCGCCGCCATCACCGAGGACCTGGCCGCCCGCTACGCCGGCCACCCCGCCCTCACCCTGTGGCACATCAACAACGAGTACTGCACCTTCGACCACGGCGACGAGGCCGCCGCCGCGTTCCGCCGCTGGCTGCGCGCGCGGTACGGCACCCTCGACGCCCTCAACTCGGCCTGGGGCACCGCCTTCTGGAGCCAGGGCTACGACACCTGGGACGGCATCCTGCCGCCGCGGCGCGCCCACTACCTGAAGAACCCGGGCCAGGTGCTGGACTTCCGGCGGTTCACCTCCGACATGCTCCTGGAGTGCTACACCGCCGAGCGGGACATCGTCCGCCGGCACACCCCGCACATCCCGGTCACCACCAACTTCATGCCGCTGTGGACCGGGCAGGACGGCTGGCGCTGGGCCGAGGAGGAGGACGTCGTCTCCGTCGACCTCTACCCCGACCCGCGCGATCCGCTGGGCGCACAGCGCGGCGCCCTCGTGCAGGACCTCACCCGGTCTCAGGCGCGC
The DNA here is from genome assembly GCF_002920615.1 of Streptomyces sp. Ru62. GTDB lineage: Bacteria > Actinomycetota > Actinomycetes > Streptomycetales > Streptomycetaceae > Streptomyces. The sequence goes on along the minus strand of NZ_PQSU01000005.1, from coordinate 71,891 downwards.
GGGCCCTGGATGCTGATGGAGCAGGCGGCCGGGCCGGTCAACTGGCGGGGCGTCAACCACCCCAAGCCGCGCGGCCTCAACCGCCTGTGGTCCTTCCAGGCCGTCGCCCGGGGCGCCGACGCCGTCTGCTACTTCCAGTGGCGCCAGTCCCGGCAGGGCGCCGAGAAGTTCCACTCCGGCATGGTCGGACACGCGGGGGCGGAGGGGCGCACGTATCAGGAGGTCAGACAGCTCGGCGCGGAACTCGCCCGGCTCTCCCCGGACGTGGCCGGCCGCCCGATCGCCGCCGAGGTGGCCGTGCTGCACGACTGGCACTCCTGGTGGGCCGGTGACCACGAAGGGCGGCTGTCGACGCTGGTGGACCTTCCGCAGGTGCTGACCGCCTGGCACCGGGCCCTGTGGGAGTCCCACCTCACCACCGACTTCGCCCACCCGGAACACGATCTGTCCGGCTACCGGCTCGTCGTCGCACCGCAGCTGTACCTGCTCACCGACGCCGCCGTCACCAACCTCCTCGCGTACGTCCGGGGCGGCGGCACCCTCGTCTGCGGCTTCCTCACCGGGGTCGCCGACGAGGACGACCGGGTCCGGACCGGCGGGATGGACGCCCGGCTGCGCGAGCTGTTCGGCATCCGCACCCTGCACGAGTGGTGGCCGCTGGAGGCGGGGGAGACCGTGGCCTGCGAGGGCTTCCGGGGGACGCTCTGGTCGGAGGAGATCGAGCCGGAGCCCGGGGCCGCCGAGACCGTGCCGTACCTGGGCGGTGAGCTGGACGGGATGCCCGCCGTGCTGCGCCGGGGCCGCGCCTGGTACCTCTCCACGCTGCCCGAGCCGGAGGCGCTGCGCTCCCTGCTGGCCGGCATCGCCGCCGGGGCGGGGGTGCGTCCGGTGCTGGACGGGCTCCCGCCGGCCGTGGAGGCGGTGCGCCGGGGCGAGCTGCTGTTCCTGCTGAACCACGGGCGGGAGCCGGTCACCGTCCAGGTACCCGGCGCCCATCGCGAACTGCTCGGCGACACCGACGTCACGGACGCGGTCACCCTCGGCCGCTACGGCGTGGCGGTGCTGCGGTCATGAGCCGCACGCCGGTCCACGGCACCTGGGAGCCGGCCCCGGCCGCCCGCTGGGAGGACGCCTTCCTGAGCGGCAACGGCCGGCACGGCGTTCTCGTGTCCGGCGACCCGAACGATGAGCGGGTCGTCGTCACCCATCACACCCTGGTCCGCCCCAACGGAGCCGAGCACGCCCGGCCGCCCCGGCTGGCCGCCCAGCTCCCGGCGGTGCGGACGCGGTTGCTCGCCGGTGACCTCACCGCCGCCGAGGGGTTCACGGACGGCCGCCCGCTCCAGTGGGTGCAGCCCTTCCACCCCGCCTTCCGGATCCGGCTGCGCGGAGCGGCGGCCGGCGGCCACGGCGGCCTGCGCCGGGCCGTCGACTTCACCACCGGCGAGGTCACGGCCGCCCGCCCCTCCGCCGTCAGCCGCGTCTTCGTCTCCCGTGCCGACGACGTGATCGTGCACGAGATCACCGGGGGCGACCTCGACATCCGCCTGGACCACCGGCTGCGGGGCGCCCCGGCCGGGCTGCGCGTCGGCCACGGCACGCTGCTCACCCCCGAGGGCGCCCTGCTGAGCCTGCGCGCCCGCTACCCGGACAGCGACCGCGCCTACACCGGTGTGACCCTCGTCGCCGTCTCCGGTGGCCGGACCGAACTCGTCCCGCCGGGCGTCCGCGTCACCGGCGCCCGCTCCGTGCTGCTGCTCACCCGGGTGCGCCGGCACACCGGCGAGGCGGACGTCACCGCCGAGGCCCGGCTGCTCCAGGACCTGCTCGACGGCACCGAGCGGCCGTACGACAGCCTCCTCGCCAGCCATCTGGAGCGGCACCGCACCGCCTATCTGCGGGTGGGTCTCGATCTCGGCGCCGACCCGGCCGAGCGCGCCCTGCCCGGCTCCGAGCTGCTGAGGCGCCCGCACAGCCCGGCCCTGCTGGAGCGGCTGTTCGCCGCCGGGCGCTACCACCTGCTCTCCAGCAGCGGCCTGCTCCCGCCCCGGCTCACCGGCCTGTGGACCGGCGACTGGGACACCGCCTGGTCGGGCGCGTTCACCACGAACGCCAACCTCAACCTCCAGACCGCCTCCGCACCCGCCGCCGCCCTGCCCGAGGTCACCGAGGCGCTGGCCACGCTGGTCGAACGGCAGCTTCCCGACTGGCGGGCCAACGCCCGGGCGATCTTCGGCACCCGGGGTGCCGTCGCGCCCTCGCACACCGACGGCGAGTCGGGGCTGGCGTACCACTTCAGCCGTGAGTACCCGCTGCACCTGTGGACCGCCGGCGCCGACTGGCTGCTCAAACCGCTGGTCGACCACGACGAGATCCGTGGCGAGCGGGATCCGCGCACCGCCGCCGCCCTCGCCGAGGCGGCTCTCTTCTACGAGGACTTCCTCACCCGCACCGACGCCGACGGCCACCTCGTCGTCGTGCCCTCCTACTCGCCCGAGAACCGGCCCGCCAACGGCAGCTGGGGCGCGGTCAACGCGGCCATGGACCTCTCGGCCGCCCGCCACACCCTGCTCACCGCGGCCCGCTACCACCCCGGACTCGCCGGAAGGTGGCGGTCCCTGGCCGACCGGCTGCCCCCGCACCGCGTCAACGCCGACGGCGCCCTCGCCGAATGGGCCTGGCCCGGACTCGACGACAGCTACGACCACCGCCACCTCAGCCACCTGTACGGCTGCTGGCCGCTGGAGGAGATCACCCCGTACGGCACCCCGCGCCTGGCCGCCGCCGCCCAGCGGGCGCTCGCACTGCGCGGCCCCGGGAACGACTCCGCCCACGGCCATCTGCACCACGCCCTGATCGCCGCCCGGCTCGGTGACGCGGGCCGCGCCGCCCAGGCCCTGCGCCGGGTCCTCGACGGCGACTTCTTCCACGCCTCCCTGATGAGCGCCCACTACCCGGGCCGGAACGTCTACAACGCGGACGCCGCGCACACCCTGCCCGGCGTGCTGATCGAGATGCTCGTCCAGTCCACCGCGGACCGGCTCGTCCTGCTGCCCGCCGTCCCGGACGGGTGCCCGTGCGGTGAACTGCGGGGCGTGCGCACCCGGTTCGGTGCGGAGATCGACCTCGCCTGGGGCCCGGACGGCGCCCGGGCCGTCCTGCGCCCCCACCGCACCGGCCGCGTCGAACTGCGGACTTCCTCCGGCGCCGAGCCGCTCGACCTCGTCGCCGGAGAAGACCGCGTCCTCGTCCTGGGGGCGCGGTGACCGAGGAAACTCCCCCCACCCATGGAAGGGACACCATGGCAACACGCACACTGGGCCGGGTCGCCAAGGCCCTGCTCGCCCCCGCCCTCGCCCTGGGCGCCACCGTCGGCCTCGCCGCGTCGCCCGCCTCCGCCGCCGTCTGGAACTCCTGCGACCAGTGGGGCAACACCACCCTGAACGGCTACACCCTCTACAACAACATCTGGGGCTCCGGCGCCGGCAGCCAGTGCGTCTGGGCCAACTCCGGCACCAACTGGGGCGTCTGGGCGAACCACCCGAACACCGGCGGCATCAAGTCCTACCCCAACGCCAAGAAGGTGATCAACAAGCCGATCACCTCGCTGACCTCGCTGACCAGCAGTTACAACGTCACCGTCCCGGCGTCCGGCGCGTACAACACGTCGTACGACATCTGGGACACGGGGTACGACCACGAGGTCATGCTCTGGGTCAACAAGACCGGTGCCGTCGGCCCGCTCGGCACCTCCCAGGGCACGGTCACCCTCGGCGGCGCCACCTGGACCGTCTACAAGGGCAACAACGGCTCCAACGACGTCTTCTCCTTCATCCGCAGCTCCAACTCCAGCTCCGGCACGGTGAACATCCTGCCGATCCTGAAGTGGATCAAGGACACGAAGGGCTGGTTCGGCAACGTCACCATCGGGGACGTCCAGTTCGGCTACGAGATCACATCGTCGTCCGGCGGCCTGGACTTCACCACCAACAACCTGACGGTCAGCAGCGGTTGAGCCGACGGGGCCGGCTCCCTCGCGGGAGCCGGCCCCTCCTGGCTACTCGGTGACCGGCAGCTCGGCCCCGTCCCGCAGGAACAGCGGGATGCGGTCCAGCGGCGCCTCCACCGTCACGGCCGTACCGCCCTCGTACGTCGCACCCGTCCACGCGTCCGTCCAGCGCGCGTCCGCCGGCAGGTACGTCGTCCGGGCCGTCGCCCCCGCCGTCAGCACCGGTGCCACCAGCAGGTCCCGGCCGAAGAGGTAGGCGTCGTCCACCGACCAGGCCGCCTGGTCGTCCGGGAACTCCAGGAAGAGCGGGCGCAGCACCGGCAGGCCCTCCTCGTGGGCCTCCCGCATGACCGTGAGGACGTACGGCTTCAGGCGCTCGCGCAGGCGGAGGTAGCGCTCCAGGATCGCGCCGGCCTCCTCGCCGTACGACCACACCTCGTTCGGGCCGCCGGTCATCTCCGGGCCCAGCGGCATGCCCGGGTCGCGGAATCCGTGCAGGCGCATCAGCGGGGACAGCGCGCCGAACTGGAACCAGCGGATCATCACCTCCCGGTACGCCGGGTCGTCCGGGTCGCCGCCGTGGAAGCCCCCGATGTCGGTGTTCCACCACGGGATGCCGGACAGCGCGGTGTTGAGCCCGGCCGCGAGCTGCCGGCGCAGGGTCGCGAAGTCGGTACCGATGTCTCCGGACCACAGCGCGGCCCCGTAGCGCTGACTGCCCGCCCAGGCGGAGCGGTTGAGGGTGATGACCTCCTCGCCCCCGGCCCGCAGGCCCTCGTGGAACGTGCGGGCGTTCTCGGCCGGGTAGAGGTTGCCGACCTCCAGGCCCGGGCCCGCCCAGTAGCGCAGGTTCTCCTGGAAGCCGGGCTTCAGCTCGGGCTCGCAGGCGTCCAGCCAGAAGGCCGTGATGCCGTACGGGATCAGGTAGTTGTCGCGGACGCGGGACCAGACGAAGTCGCGGGCCTCCGGGTTCGTCGCGTCGTAGAACGCCACCTGGACGGTGGAGGCGACCTCCTTGTCCGGCCAGTCGGCATGCGCCACCGGCCCGTACTGGGTGCCGATGAACCAGCCGCGCTGCTCCATCACCGCGTGGTTCTCGGAGAGCGGGGACACCGACGGCCAGACGGAGACGACCAGCTTGACGCCCATGTCCTCCAGCTCGCGCACCATCGCCGCCGGGTCGGGCCACTCCTTCGGGTCGAACCTCCACTCGCCGAGGTGGGTCCAGTGGAAGAAGTCGCAGACGATCGCCGAGAGGGGCAGGCCCCGGCGCTTGTACTCGCGGGCCACGGCGAGGAGTTCGTCCTGTGTGCGGTAGCGCAGCTTGCACTGCCAGAAGCCCGCCGCCCATTCCGGGAGCATCGGCGAACGCCCGGTCACCGCCGTGTAGGCGCGCTGGCCGTCCGCCGGGGTGCCGGCCGTGATCCAGTAGTCGATCTGCCGGGCCGAGTCCGCGACCCACCGGGTGCCGTTGCCGGCCAGCTCCACGCGGCCGATCGCCGGGTTGTTCCACAGCAGGGTGTAGCCCCGGCTGGAGACCAGCACCGGCACGCTCACCTCGGCGTTGCGCTGCACCAGGTCCAGCACCAGGCCCTTCTGGTCCAGCCGGCCGTGCTGGTGCTGGCCGAGCCCGTACAGCTTCTCGCCCTCGTAGGCGGCGAACCGCTGCTCCAGCCGGTGGTGTCCGTTGCCCACCGCCGTGTACAGGCGGGGGCCCGGCCACCAGAAGTGGGCACGCTCCTCGGCGAGCAGCTCGGTGTGGTCGTCGGTGCGCAGGAAGCGGAGCAGGCCCTCGGCGGTCACCTCGACGGTGAGGGCGCCGACGGTCATCCGCGCCTCGCCGTCACCCAGCTCGACCACACCGTCCCGGGCGGGCGGGGCGTCGAGGAGCGCGCCCGGCAGGCCCTCCAGCACCGGGCCGCCGAGCCGGGCGCGCACCCGGACCGCGTCCGGACCCCATGGCTCGATCCGCACCGTCTCCTGCCGGCCGCTCCACTCCAGCGCGCCGTCCCGCTCCCGGAAGGTGCCGGTGGTGGGGGAGGACTGGGCGAGACTGACCTTGGGCCGCGCGACGACAGGCTGGTTCACGGCATGCTCCTCAGGCTGGGGGTGCAGACAGGGACAGCAGGCAGTTGTGCAGACAGGGACAGCGGGCGGAAGGGCAGACCGGGACGCCGGGTGAGGGTGCGGGCAGGACGGCGGGCGGAGCGTGCGGGCAGGAGAACAGGCTGGGGTGTGCCCCGTGCGGGGCGTGACCGGCGGGTGGTCAGGGCGCGGCCGGTGCCGGTCCCGAACTGGCCCGTACCGTCAGCTCGGGCGTGAGCAGCACGACCTCGTCGCCGCCCCGCCCGTCCAGCTTGGCCACCAGGTGCTCCACCGCGTGCCGGCCCATCTCCTGGGCGGGGATGGCGACCGAGGTCAGCCGTACCGAGGCCTGGACGGCGACCTGGTCCGGGCAGATCGCGACCACGGACACGTCCTCGGGTACGGCCCGGCCCTGCTGGCGCAGGATCGCGAGCAGCGGTTCCACCGCCGACTCGTTCTGCACCACGAACCCGGTCGTCCCCGGCCGCTCGTCGAAGATCCGGGCCAGGGTGAGGGCCAGGGCGTCGTACCCGCCCTCGCAGGGGCGGTGCAGCACCCGCACGCCCGTCTCCCGGGCCCGGGCGCGCAGTCCCTCCAAGGTGCGCTCGGCGAAGCCGGTGTGCCGCTCGTAGACCGCCGGGGCCTCGCCTATGACAGCGATGTCACGGTGCCCGAGCCCCGCGAGGTGCTCCACGCACAGCGCGCCGGTCGCGCTCCAGTCCAGGTCCACGCAGGTCAGCCCGGCGGTGTCGGCGGGCAGACCGATGAGTACCGAGGGCTGGCCGGAGGCCCGCAACAGCGGCAGGCGCTCGTCCTCCAGCTCGACGTCCATCAGGATCATCGCGTCGGCGAGACCGCTGCCGGTGACCCGGCGCACCGCGTCGGGCCCCTCCTCGCCGGTGAGCAGCAGGACGTCGTACCCGTGCGTCCGGGCCGTGGTGGCCACCGCGATGGCGATCTCCATCATCACCGGCACGTACATGTCGGTGCGCAGGGGGACCATCAGCGCGATGATGTTGGACCGTTTGCCGGCCAGGGCGCGGGCCCCCGCGTTGGGGTGGTAGCCCAGCTCCCGGATGCTCTGCTCGACCCGCTGCCGGGTGGTCGCGGAGATGGACCGCTTGCCGCTGAGGACATAGCTCACCGTGCTCGCCGAGACTCCGGCGTGCTGAGCTACCTCGGCGAGGGTGACCATCCGGCTCTCCAAGCTTTTGAAGCGCTTCGACACTGCGCATGACCGACAAGGTGGATGACGGTGGGAATGACACTAGCTCCAGGCGGGCCGGGGTGTCCATAGGCTGTCGAAGCGCTTCGACGGCATTTCCGGGGAAGGGCGCGGCGCCCCGCCTGTCGCAGTGCGCGCCCCCGCCCCGGCGCTCCGGCGGTGCTTTCCGCCGTTCGCGCGCGAGGGGTGGTGGGGTCGGCCCGTTTCGGGTACCAACGATCCAGTAGCACTGGTCGGTAACGAACGGTCCCAGTCGTCCCCTTTCGCGGCGAGGTGAGCCTGAATGTCCGCCACCACCACCCCACGCACCACCGTCACCGAGCGCGAGGCCCGCCAGGTGGCGGAGGCCGCCCGGCAGCAGGACTGGCACAAGCCCAGCTTCGCCAAGGAGCTGTTCCTCGGGCGCTTCCGGCTCGACCTCATCCACCCCCACCCGCTGCCCGACGACGAGTCCGTGCGGCGCGGCGAGGAGTTCCTGGCCAAGCTGCGCGCGTTCTGCGAGACGGCGATCGACCCCGCCCGGATCGAGCGCGAGGCCCGCATCCCCGACGAGGTCGTGGCGGGCCTGAAGGAACTCGGCGCCCTCGGCATGAAGATCGACCCGAAGTACGGCGGTCTCGGCCTCACCCAGTTGTACTACAACAAGGCGCTCGCTCTGGTCGGCTCCGTCAGCCCCGCCGTGGGCGCGCTGCTCTCCGCGCATCAGTCGATCGGCGTACCGCAGCCGCTGAAGCTGTTCGGCACCCAGGAGCAGAAGGACGCCTTCCTGCCCCGCTGCGCCCGCACCGACATCTCCGCGTTCCTGCTCACCGAACCGGACGTCGGCTCCGACCCGGCCCGCCTCGCCACCACGGCCGTGCCCGACGGCGACGACTACGTGCTCGACGGGGTGAAGCTGTGGACCACCAACGGGGTGGTCGCCGACCTGCTCGTCGTCATGGCGCGCGTGCCGAAGTCCGAGGGGCACAAGGGCGGCATCACCGCGTTCGTCGTGGAGGCGACCTCCGAGGGCGTCACCGTCGAGAACCGCAACGCCTTCATGGGGCTGCGCGGCATCGAGAACGGCGTCACCCGCTTCCATCAGGTGCGGGTCCCGGCCGGCAACCGCATCGGCCCCGAGGGCGCCGGACTGAAGATCGCGCTCACCACCCTCAACACCGGCCGGCTGTCGCTGCCCGCGATGTGCGCCGGAGCCGGCAAGTGGTGCCTGAAGATCGCCCGCGAGTGGGCCGCCGAGCGCGAGCAGTGGGGCAAGCCGGTCGCGCTGCACGAGGCGGTCGGCGCCAAGATCAGCTTCATCGCGGCCACCACCTTCGCCCTCGAAGCCGTGCTCGACCTGTCCTCGCAGATGGCCGACGAGGACCGCAACGACATCCGCATCGAGGCCGCCCTCGCCAAGCTCTACGGCTCCGAGATGGCCTGGAAGATGGCCGACGAACTGGTCCAGATCCGCGGCGGGCGCGGCTACGAGACGGCCGAGTCGCTGCGGGCGCGCGGCGAGCGGGCGGTCCCGGCCGAGCAGATCCTGCGCGACCTGCGCATCAACCGCATCTTCGAGGGCTCCACGGAGATCATGCACCTGCTGATCGCGCGGGAGGCCGTGGACGCCCACCTCTCGGTCGCCGGTGACCTCATCGACCCTGACAAGCCGCTGTCCGCCAAGGCGAAGGCGGGCGCGAACGCGGGCGTCTTCTACGCGAAGTGGCTGCCGAAGCTGGTAGCCGGACCGGGCCAGCTGCCGACGGCGTACGGCGAGTTCAAGCACGGCATCGACCTCTCCGGGCACCTGCGCCACGTCGAGCGCACCGCCCGCAAACTCGCCCGCTCCACCTTCTACGCCATGTCCCGCTGGCAGGGCCGGATGGAGACCAAGCAGGGCTTCCTCGGCCGGATCGTGGACATCGGCGCCGAGCTGTTCGCGATGAGCGCGGCCTGCGTCCGCGCCGAGCGGCTGTGGCGCGAGGGCGAGCACGGCCGCGAGGCCTACCAGCTCGCCGACGCCTTCTGCCGCCAGGCCCGCATCCGGGTGGACGAACTCTTCGCCCGGCTGTGGACCAACACCGACGACCTGGACCGCAAGGTGGTCAAGCACGTCCTCGGCGGGGCCTACACCTGGCTGGAGGAGGGCATCCTCGACCCGTCGGGAGAGGGGCCGTGGATCGCCGACGCGACCCCCGGACCCGCCGCCCGCGAGAACGCCCGCCGTCCCTTCGGGGGCTAGGCCCTGTCGTCAAACTCCCGTCTGCCGCGCGACGCCATGCACGCACTCTCGCCGCACCGGCCCCAGACCCGAGTACGCCCAGTACGAGGGCCTGTGGCCGGCACGGCGAGAGCACGCACCTGACGCCGCACGGCCCGCCCTCCGGGCGGACGACGGGAGTTTGACGACAGGACCTAGCAGTACGTGTCGCTCGGGTCCCGCGTCGTCCAGGAGCAGGTGTCGACCTTGCTGCCGCTCGCCTTGGTCAGGGTCGCCGTGTCCTTGTCGTTGTTCCAGACGTAGGCACGGCGGTCCTGGTACTTGTCCGACGCGGTGTCCGAGCCGCTGCCGGTGTGCACCTTCAGGTACTTCCCGGCGCCGATCCTGACGTTCCCGAAGACGTACTTGTGGTTGGAGGCGTCCTTCAGCACCCACCCCCTGAGCGAGACCGCCGAGCCGCTGGTGTTCTTCAGCTGCACCCACTCGGCGTTCAGGCTCTTGTTCGAGCGGTTGTCCGAGCCGGGGCTGTCGAACCACACATGGTGGATCTTCACGCCCCCGGCGGCCTCGGCCGGGGTGCTGAGCAGGGTGCCGGTGAGCAGGGCCGCGCCGGCGAGGGCGGGCAGGGCGGCGCGTATGCGCACAGTACGCATGGAGAGATCCCCCCAGGATGTCGTCCGCGAAGTCGTGGCCGGGCCGGACGGTGACCGGCCCGGACTGAAGTGTTATCACATGATCTTCACGGCGCGTTCACAGTCTCGCGGAAACGCACTCGCGCGAGGGACGCGCTGTCCGGGCCGTCACCGCGTGCCGCCACAATGGGGGGATGACCGACAGTCCCGCCCGTCCGGCCCCCCTCGCCGACCCGCACCTCGTCTACGACCCCGCCCCCGGAGGCGGCCCCAAGGACGTGGTCATCCTCGGCTCCACCGGATCCATCGGCACCCAGGCCATCGACCTCGTGCTGCGCAACCCCGACCGCTTCCGGGTCACCGCCCTGTCCGCGAACGGCGGCCGGCCGGCGCTCCTCGCCGAGCAGGCGCACCGGCTGCGGGTGCGGACCGTGGCGGTCGCCCGCGAGGACGTCGTACCCGCGCTGCGCGAGGCGCTCGCCGCCGAGTACGGCGGCGCGGAGCCGCTGCCCGAGATCCTCGCCGGACCCGAAGCGGCCACCCAGGTCGCCGCCTCCGACTGCCACACCGTGCTCAACGGCATCACCGGCTCCATCGGCCTCGCACCGACCCTCGCCGCCCTGGAGGCGGGCCGCACCCTCGCGCTCGCCAACAAGGAGTCGTTGATCGTCGGCGGCCCGCTGGTCACGGCGCTGGCGAAGCCGGGCCAGATCATCCCGGTGGACTCCGAGCACGCCGCCCTGTTCCAGGCGCTCGCCGCCGGCACCCGGGCCGACGTCCGCAAGCTCGTCGTCACCGCCTCCGGCGGCCCCTTCCGCGGCCGGACCAGGGAGGAACTGGCACACGTCACCGTCGCGGACGCCCTCGCCCACCCCACGTGGGCCATGGGCCCGGTCATCACGGTCAACTCCGCGACCCTGGTCAACAAGGGACTGGAGGTCATCGAGGCCCACCTCCTCTACGACATTCCCTTCGACCGCATTGAGGTGGTCGTGCACCCGCAGTCGTATGTCCACTCGATGGTCGAGTTCACCGACGGATCCACGATCGCCCAGGCGACGCCCCCCGACATGCGCGGGCCCATCGCCATCGGACTGGGCTGGCCCGAACGTGTCCCGGACGCGGCCCCCGCGTTCGACTGGAGCAAGGCCTCCACCTGGGAGTTCTTCCCGCTGGACAACGAGGCCTTCCCCTCGGTGGACCTCGCCCGGCACGTGGGGCGGCTCGCGGGCACGGCCCCGGCGGTGTTCAATGCCGCCAACGAGGAGTGCGTCGCGGCCTTCCTGAGCGGCGCGCTGCCCTTCAACGGGATCATGGATACCGTCACCCGGGTGGTGGAGGAGCACGGCACCCCGGTCACGGGAACCTCACTCACGGTGTCGGACGTCCTCGAAGCGGAGACCTGGGCGAGAGCCCGGGCCCGCGAACTCACAGCCACGACGGCGACCGCGGAGGCGCGTGCATGACGACCTTGATGTTCATCCTCGGCATAGTGGTCTTCGCGGTCGGCCTGCTCGTCTCGATCGCGTGGCACGAGCTGGGGCACCTGTCCACGGCCAAGCTCTTCGGCATCCGCGTGCCGCAGTACATGGTCGGCTTCGGCCCGACCATCTGGTCACGCAGGAAGGGCGAGACCGAGTACGGCATCAAGGCGATCCCGCTCGGCGGCTACATCCGCATGATCGGCATGTTCCCGCCGGACGACCAGGGCCGGGTCTCCGCCCGCTCCACTTCCCCGTGGCGCGGCATGATCGAGGACGCCCGCTCGGCGGCCTTCGAGGAGCTCCAGCCGGGCGACGAGACGCGCATGTTCTACACGCGCAAGCCGTGGAAGCGGGTCATCGTCATGTTCGCGGGCCCCTTCATGAACCTGGTGCTCGCGGTCGCCCTCTTCCTCACGGTGCTGATGGGCTTCGGCATCCAGAAGGAGACCACCGTCGTGGAATCCGTCTCGCCCTGCGTCATCGCGCAGAGCCAGCACCGCGACACCTGCAGGAAGTCAGACCCGTCGTCCCCGGCCGCCCAGGCCGGCATGAAGGCGGGTGACAGGATCGTCTCCTTCGCCGGCAAGCCGACCAGGGACTGGAACACGCTCTCGGACCTCATCCGGGACAGCGCCGGGAAGAACGTCGCCTTCGTCGTCGACCGCGACGGCCGGGAAGTGACCCTGCACGCGAAGATCGCCACGAACCAGGTCGCCAAGAAGGACGCCGGCGGCAACTACGTCGACGGCTACGTCAAGGCCGGCTTCCTCGGCTTCAGCCCCGCCACCGGCGTCGTCAAACAGGACTTCGGCGAGTCCGTGACCTGGATGACCGACCGGGTCGGCGACGCCGTCGACTCCCTCGTCGCCCTGCCCGGCAAGATCCCGGCCCTGTGGGACGCGGCCTTCGGCGACGGCCCGCGCGAGCCGGACTCCCCGATGGGCATCGTCGGCGCCGCCCGGGTCACCGGCGAGATCGCCACCCTGGACATCCCCGCCTCACAGCAGCTCGCCATGTTCGTGTTCGTGCTGGCCGGCTTCAACCTCTCCCTGTTCCTGTTCAACATGCTCCCGCTGCTCCCGCTCGACGGCGGGCACATCGCGGGCGCCCTGTGGGAGTCGCTGCGGCGGAACCTGGCCCGGGTGCTGCGCCGGCCCGACCCCGGACCGTTCGACGTCGCCAAGCTGATGCCGGTGGCGTACGTGGTGGCCGGGATCTTCGTCTGCTTCACCGTCCTGGTGCTGATCGCCGACGTGGTGAACCCGGTGAAAATCTCCTAGCCATCCGTCGTTCACCGCGGCCCGGACCCCTCGGGATCCGGGCCGCATTCCATCGGGTGGGTTTACGGGCGGGATGTGCTGACGCGGGGCCCGGTGCCGTAATCTCAAAGCCTGGAGCCCGCCGTTGCACGGGACCGGACCTTGATCCACGACTTGGGGTTGCACAGCAGATGACTGCGATTTCTCTCGGCATGCCGTCCGTTCCGACCAAGCTCGCCGAGCGCCGGAAGAGCCGGCAGATCCAGGTCGGAAGCGTGGCGGTCGGCGGAGACGCGCCCGTCTCGGTCCAGTCGATGACCACGACCCGCACGTCCGACATCGGCGCCACCCTCCAGCAGATCGCCGAGCTGACCGCGTCCGGCTGCCAGATCGTCCGTGTGGCCTGCCCCACCCAGGACGACGCCGACGCCCTCGCCACCATCGCGAAGAAGTCCCAGATCCCGGTGATCGCGGACATCCACTTCCAGCCGAAGTACGTCTTCGCGGCCATCGAGGCCGGCTGCGCCGCCGTCCGCGTCAACCCCGGCAACATCAAGCAGTTCGACGACAAGGTCAAGGAGATCGCCAAGGCCGCCAAGGACCACGGCACCCCGATCCGCATCGGCGTCAACGCCGGCTCCCTGGACAAGCGCCTGCTCCAGAAGTACGGCAAGGCCACCCCCGAGGCCCTGGTCGAGTCCGCCCTGTGGGAGGCGTCCCTCTTCGAGGAACACGACTTCCGCGACATCAAGATCTCCGTCAAGCACAACGACCCGGTCGTGATGATCGAGGCGTACCGGCAGCTCGCCGAACAGTGCGACTACCCCCTCCACCTCGGCGTCACCGAGGCCGGCCCCGCCTTCCAGGGCACGATCAAGTCGGCCGTCGCCTTCGGCGCCCTGCTCTCCCAGGGCATCGGCGACACGATCCGGGTCTCCCTCTCGGCCCCGCCGGTCGAGGAGGTCAAGGTCGGCCTCCAGATCCTCCAGTCGCTCGGCCTGCGCCAGCGCGGCCTGGAGATCGTCTCCTGCCCGTCGTGCGGCCGCGCCCAGGTCGACGTCTACAAGCTCGCCGAAGAGGTCACCGCCGGCCTGACCGGCATGGAGGTCCCGCTCCGCGTCGCCGTCATGGGCTGCGTCGTCAACGGGCCCGGTGAGGCCCGCGAGGCCGACCTCGGCGTCGCCTCCGGCAACGGCAAGGGCCAGATCTTCGTCAAGGGCGAGGTCATCAAGACCGTCCCCGAGTCCAAGATCGTGGAAACCCTCATCGAGGAAGCCATGAAGCTGGCGGAGCAGATGGAGGCCGAGGGCGTCGCCTCCGGCGAACCCTCGGTGTCGGTGGCGGGCTGAGTTTCCGACACCAGCGGGACCGCGCCCCGAAGGGGGCGCGGTCCCGCTGTGCGGCTCCGCCGCGTGGGCGCGAGCGACCACGACCGGCCCGCAGTCGCCGACGATTCCGGCCTCCCGGCCTCGGAGGCGCACCGCAAAGCCGGCGCAGCTATAGTGCGGAGATCAGCAGACCCCCAGCGTGAGGCCCCGCACGTGTTGACCCAGACCACCTCACGAGTGCTCGAACCGGGCGACCTGGACGCCGCGCTCGCCGTCCTCGACCGCGAGCCGGTCGCGAACGCCTTCGTGACCTCGCGGGTCCAGGTCGCGGGCCTCGACCCCTGGCGGCTCGGCGGCGAGATGTGGGGCTGGTACGAGGACGGCATGCTCACGTCCCTGTGCTACGCGGGCGCCAACCTCGTGCCGATCTGCGCCACCCCCCGCGCCGTCCGCGCCTTCGCCGACCGTGCCCGGCGGGCCGGCCGGCGCTGCTCCTCCATCGTCGGCCCCGCCGACGCCACCGCCGCGCTGTGGCGGCTGCTGGAGCCGCACTGGGGCCCGGCCCGCGAGGTCCGCGCCCACCAGCCGCTGATGGTCACCGACCGCATGCCGGCCGACATCACCCCGGACCCCTACGTCCGCCGCGTCCGCAAGGACGAGATGGAGACGATCATGCCGGCGTGCGTCGCGATGTTCACCGAGGAGGTCGGCGTCTCGCCCCTCGCCGGCGACGGCGGCCTGCTCTACCAGGCCCGGGTCGCCGAACTCGTCGGCTCCGGCCGCTCCTTCGCCCGCGTCGACGACCAGGGCCGGGTCGTGTTCAAGGCCGAGATCGGCGCGGCCACCCCCCAGGCCTGCCAGATCCAGGGCGTGTGGGTGGCCCCCGAGTACCGGGGCAGGGGCCTGGCGGCCCCCGGCATGGCGGCCGTACTGCGCTACGCCCTGGCCGATGTGGCCCCGGTGGTCAGCCTGTACGTGAACGACTTCAACACCGCGGCGCGCAGGACGTACCGCAGGGTGGGCTTCCATGAGGTGGGTGCCTTCATGAGCGTGCTGTTCTGACCGCCCTGTACGCTCCCGGCATGGACCTCGTGATCGGCCCCCTGGACCTCACTGCCCACGTGGACGAGGCCCTGGCCGTCCAAGCCGTCGCCTTCGGGCTCGGCCCGGACGAAGTCGCCGTACGCCGCCAGATCGTCCAGCGGCACATGCAGTACCGCGGTGCGCGCGCCTACGGCGCCACCGTACGGGGACGGCTCGTCGGTTTCGTCTACGGCATGCCCAACAGCCGTACGCACTGGTGGTCCACCGTCGTCGAGCCCTACCTGCGCGCGGGCGGCAACGACTTCTGGCTGGACGACTCCTTCGTCATCACCGAACTGCACGTCCACCCCGACCACCAGAACCGCGGCATCGGCCGGCGTCTGATCACCACCATCACCGACACCGCCGACGAACCCCGCTCGATCCTCTCCGCGATCGACACCGACAGCCCCGCCCGCGGCCTCTACCACTCCCTCGGCTACGTCGACCTCGCCCGCCGGGTCCACTTCCCGAGCGCGGCGAGGCCGTACGCCGTGATGGGCGCCCCCCTGCCGCTGCGCCGGCGATAACCGATTTCCACCGGCACAGGCGGCCCGGCTAACCTCCATGCCATCACCCTTTCCCGGCAGGAGTACGAGAACCATGGCCAACGCACCGGTCCAGCGCATGTCCCAGTTGATGGCGAAGACGCTGCGCGACGACCCGGCGGACGCCGAGGTCCTCAGCCACAAGCTCCTCGTCCGCGCCGGCTACGTCCGCCGCACGGCCGCCGGCATCTGGAGCTGGCTGCCCCTCGGCAAGAAGGTCCTCGCCAACATCGAGCGCGTCGTCCGCGAGGAGATGGACGCCATCGGCGCCCAGGAGGTCACGCTGCCCGCCCTGCTGCCGCGTGAGCCCTACGAGGCCACCGGCCGCTGGGACGAGTACGGCCAGGAGCTGTTCCGGCTCAAGGACCGCAAGGGCGGCGACTACCTCCTCGGCCCCACCCACGAGGAGATCTTCACCCTCCTGGTCAAGGACCAGTGCACGTCCTACAAGGACCTGCCGGTGATCCTCTACCAGATCCAGACCAAGTTCCGTGACGAGGCCCGGCCCCGCGCCGGCATCCTGCGCGGCCGCGAGTTCCTGATGAAGGACTCGTACTCCTTCGACCTGGACGACGAGGGCCTCGGCCGGTCCTACGCCCTGCACCGCGAGGCCTACCAGCGCGTCTTCGCGCGACTCGGCCTCGACTACCGCATCGTCGCGGCCACCGCCGGCGCCATGGGCGGCTCCAAGTCCGAGGAGTTCCTCGCCCCGGCCGAGGCGGGCGAGGACACCTTCGCCGACTGCCCGAACTGCGACTTCGCCGCCAACACCGAAGCGATCACGTACGAGCTGAAGCCGGTGGACGCCTCCGGCGTGCCCGCCGCCGAGGACATCCCGACCCCCGACACCCCGACCATCGAGACGCTGGCCGCCTCGCTCGGCGTCCCGGCCTCCGCCACGCTGAAGAACCTGCTGGTCAAGGTGGACGGCGAGATCGTCGCCGTGGGCGTGCCCGGAGACCGCGAGGTGGACCTGGGCAAGGTCGAGGCGCACTTCGCCCCGGCCACCGTCGAGATGGTCACCGAGGCGGACTTCGCCGAGCGCACCGACCTGGTCCGCGGCTACGTCGGCCCGCAGGGCCTGGGTGAGAAGGTGAAGTACATCGCCGACCCGCGCGTGGCCCCCGGCACCGCCTGGATCACCGGCGCCAACAAGGAGCACACGCACGCCAAGAACGTCGTCGCCGGCCGGGACTTCGAGGTCGACGAGTACGTGGACGTCGTGGTGGTCCAGGAGGGCGACCCCTGCCCCAGGTGCGGCACCGGTCTGAAGCTGGACCGCGCCATCGAGATCGGCCACATCTTCCAGCTCGGCCGCAAGTACACCGACGCCCTCAAGCTGGACGTCCTCGGCCAGAACGGCAAGCCGGTCCGCGTGACCATGGGCTCCTACGGCATCGGTGTCTCCCGTGCCGTCGCCGCGCTCGCCGAGCAGACCGCCGACGAGCACGGCCTGGTGTGGCCCAAGGAGATCGCCCCGGCCGACGTGCACGTCGTCGCCGCCGGCAAGGCGCTCCAGACCGAGCTGGCCCTCGACGTCTCCGACAAGCTCGCCGCCGCGGGCGTCCGTGTCCTGGTGGACGACCGGGCCGGGGTCTCCCCGGGCGTGAAGTTCACCGACGCCGAGCTGATCGGCGTCCCGCAGATCCTGGTCGCCGGCCGCCGCTCCGGCGAGGGCGTCCTGGAGCTGAAGGACCGCAAGACCGGCGAGCGCGAGGAACTGACCGTCGAGGACGCGATCGTCCGCCTGACCGCACAGTGAGCGACGAGCAGCGGTAGGGGAACACCCCGGGTCCTCCCGGGGTGTTCGGAGGTGGCGCCAGTCGTCCGGGGGCGGCTCGCGCAGTGGCCGGGCTCACTCGGGGTTGGTTCGTGAAGTGGCCATGGTCGTCCGGGGGCGGCCCGCGCAGCGGCCGGGCTCGCTTGGGGCCGGGCTCGCTTGGGGCCGGGGTCGTGAAGTGGCCGCCCTCACCTGGGGCCCGGCCAGCGACATGGCCACGCGCACCTCTCGCGACATGGCCACACTCACCTAGAGCCAGCTCGCGAACTCCAGCAGGAGTTCCGCGTCCTTCTCGCGGCCGACCCGGCGCGCCCGCACCCCGGACTCCACCGCCCGGAACAGCGTCCAGCCCCGCAGCCGTTCCTGGTCGACCTCCAGCGACTCGGCGAGCCGCTTGATCCGGCGCCGGGTGGTGGACGGCCCGGACGGTGTCGCGATCAGATCCTCCACCCGGTCCCGCACCAGCCGCGCCAGATCGAAGGCGCTCTCGCCGACCACCGGGTCCGGGCCCACCGCCAGCCAGGGCATCCGCTCCCCGGAGAGCACCTTGCTCTGCCGGAACGTGCCGTGCAGCAGCAACTGCTCGGGCGGCGCGGCCAGCAGCTCCGCACGGGCCGCGAGGGCCGCCTCCACCAGCGGGGCCGCCTCCGGATCGGTCCCGGCGCCCGCCCGTATCGCCACCGCCTGCCGCCCGGTCCGCTCGGCGACGGTCTCGAAGACATGGCCGGCCGGCGGCGCCACCCACAGCCTGCGCAGCGTCCCCGCCGCCTCCAGCAGCGCCTTCGCCTCCGGCAACGACCGCACCGACACGTCCGGGTGCAGCCGCTCCAGCAGCAGCGCCCCGTCCTCCGCCTCGGCTTCCAGCAGCTGTACGGCACCCAGCCCGCCCCAGTGCGCCAGCGCCGCCCGCTCGCTCTCCGGGCGGGCCCGGGGCGGCGCCAGCTTCAGTACGGCCGGGGTGCCGTCCGCCCGCCGCACCAGCACCACCAGACTGCTGCGCCCGCCCGGCACCTGCACCCGCTCGACGGTCAACTCGCGCCGGGCGACGGCCCGCTCGGCCGCCGCGGGCAGCCGCGCCAGCCAGTCGTCCCCGGCCGGTGCCGTCTCACCGAGCGCCCGCACCAGGCGCTGCGGCGGTTCGAAAGCCATGCGCGAGTCGTTCCCTTCGTCTCCTGTGCTGCCGGGACCCCGCCCGAGTCTCCCGTCCTGATCCTGCTCCCGATCGTGACCGGTGCCTGCCCGCCGTCCTGCCGTCCTTCCGTTCCGCCCTCGCGCCGTCACGGGCCGTCCGGGGAACGGCCCCGGGCGGCCGTGCCGGCGGTCAACGCGCCGGCGACCCGGACGGCGACGGTGCCGTGCCGGCCGCGCCCGTCCGTTCGCCGGACCGCTCGGCCAGACCAGGGAAGGCTACGCTCCCCCCGCTCCAGCGCACCGCCCGCACCGCGGCTTCCCGCAGCGCGCCGGCCGCGTCGGTCCGCCGGGCGCCGCTCGTGGCCCGCACCAGGTCCGCGTACACCCCGGCCAGCCGCTCCTCCAGCCGTGCGGCCAGCCGCAGCGCGGCCGCCCCGTCCTCGACCGGGAACGGCAACGCGTACGCGGCGCTCGCGGCGACCGGCGCGCCGCCCAGGTCGCGCACGGCGCGCACCAGCGCGTCCCGGCGCGCGCGGTGGGCGTCGTACGCCGACCGCGCCTCCGCCCGGCGCCGCTCGCCGATCCGTCCGCCCACGACGCCGTACCCGTACACGGCCGCGTGCTCCGCCGCCAGCGCGGCCTGCAGTGCGGTCAGCTCGGCCTTCCCGGCCTGCTCGGTCCCGTCGCTCACCTGGCCCCCTCCGTCAGCAGGTACGCGTGCGCCGCCCCGGCCGCCGCGACCGACGCCAGCAGCCGCGCCAGCTCGCCCGGCGCCTCCAGCAGGTCCTTGGCACGCTGGTCGGCGAGGGCGCGCTCGGCGGCGGCCAGCCCGGCGACGGCGTCCTTCTCGCCCGCCGGCACGGGAGCGGCGGAGGCGGTGGCCGTCGCGGAAGGCGTGGGCGCCGTACGGTCCGTGAAGGCCGCCGCGTGCGCCGCGACCTGGGCCCGCAGCGGGTGCAGCCGCTCCGCCAGCCCGGGATGCGCGGCGAGCACGGCGTCGTACCGCGCCAGCAGCACCCGGCTGTCCCGCGCCGCACGCGCGCGTGCCCGCTGCGTGGCCGACGGGCCGTCGTCGCCGGACTCCGGCCCGGCCGAGCAGCCCGTCAGCAGGGCGCCGCCGGCGGCCGAGGCGAGCAGGGTTCTTCTGCGCGGCCCCGAGGGCACGCGCGAGGGCGGGGGGTACGGCACGGCTGACGTCCTCGGGGGCTCGTACGAACATACGGGCGGGAACGCCGGCCCGCCGTTGATCACGGTACCCGCGAGTCCCTCCGCCTCGCGTCACCGGCTCGACGGCCGACCCGTGCACGGCGGCACCCCGGGCCTCTCGTGCGAACCGGCCCCCGTCGGAGGCAGTACCCTTTGATCAGACACGCGACCCATCCCACAACAGCACACGCGGCCGAGGAGTCACCCGGATGAGCACCACCCAGAGCGAGAGGCTGCGAGAGCTGCTGGAACCGCTCGTCACCTCCCAGGGGCTGGATCTCGAAGAGATCGCCGTGGACTCCGTCGGACGCAAGCGGGTGCTGCGCGTGGTCGTCGACTCCGACACCGGGGCGGACCTGGACGCCATCGCCGATGTGAGCCGCGCGCTCTCGGCGAAGCTGGACGAGACGAACGCGATGGGTGACGCCGCGTACGACCTGGAGGTCGGAACCCCCGGCGCGGAGCGCCTCCTCACCGAGCACCGGCACTTCGTGCGCGCCACCGACCGGCTCGTGAGGTTCCAGCTCACGGAGGGCGGCGAGCTGGTCGCGCGGATCCTGAAGGTCGACGACGAGGGGATCGACGTCGAGGTGCCCGGCGTGAAGGGCCGCAAGGCCACCGCCCGCAGACTCGGCTTCCCGGAGATCGCCAAGGCGCGCGTGCAGGTCGAGTTCAACCGCAAGGACAGCGCCGGCCCGGCCGGCGAGAAGGACATGAAGGAAGAGGAGGAGGCGTAGCCGTGGACATCGACATGAGCGCCCTGCGGGGCTTGGTTCGGGAGAAGGAGATCTCCTTCGACCTGCTGGTCGAGGCGATCGAGTCGGCCCTCCTCATCGCCTACCACCGCACCGAGGGAAGCCGCCGACACGCGCGCGTGGAGCTCAACCGGGAGACCGGGCATGTGACCGTGTGGGCGAAGGAGGACCCCGAGGACCTCGCCGAGGGGCAGGAGCCCCGCGAGTTCGACGACACCCCGTCCGGCTTCGGCCGCATCGCCGCCACCACCGCCAAGCAGGTCATCCTGCAGCGGCTGCGCGACGCCGAGGACGACGCGACGCTCGGCGAGTACGCCGGCCGCGAGGGCGACATCGTCACCGGTGTGGTCCAGCAGGGCCGCGACCCGAAGAACGTGCTCGTGGACATCGGCAAGCTGGAGGCCATCCTGCCGGTGCAGGAGCAGGTGCCCGGCGAGACCTACCCGCACGGCATGCGCCTGAGGTCGTACGTCGTCCGGGTGGCCAAGGGCGTGCGCGGGCCGTCCGTCACCCTCTCCCGCACGCACCCGAACCTGGTGAAGAAGCTCTTCGCCCTGGAGGTGCCGGAGATCGCCGACGGCTCGGTGGAGATCGCCGCGATCGCCCGTGAGGCCGGTCACCGCACCAAGATCGCCGTACGGTCCACCCGTTCGGGCCTGAACGCCAAGGGCGCCTGCATCGGCCCCATGGGCGGCCGCGTGCGCAACGTGATGGGCGAACTGAACGGCGAGAAGATCGACATCGTCGACTGGTCGGACGACCCGGCGGAGATGGTCGCGAACGCCCTGTCACCCGCTCGGGTGAGCAAGGTGGAGGTCGTCGACATGGCCGCCCGGTCCGCCCGGGTGACCGTGCCGGACTACCAGCTGTCGCTGGCGATCGGCAAGGAGGGGCAGAACGCCCGCCTGGCGGCCCGGCTGACCGGCTGGCGGATCGACATCCGGCCCGACACCGAGCAGGCCGGGGAGTAGACCGGGGAGCAGATCGGGGCGCCGGGGGAATAGATCCAGGCCGCCCGGCGCTGAGATCACGACAACAGCCGTTCGATTCTTGCCCCGAAGGGGTGAGGTCGGTACGGGGAGGTAGACTTAACTGTGTCTGGCCGGACGCACGCCCGAGCATGCCCTGAACGCACCTGTGTGGGGTGCCGGGAGCGGGCGGCCAAGAACGATCTCCTGCGGATCGTGGAGATCGAGGACGCCTGCGTCCCCGATCCTCGCGGTACGCTGCCCGGCCGGGGTGCCTATGTACACCCCGCCCTGGTCTGTCTCGACCAGGCGGTACGCCGCCGGGCGTTCCCGCGGGCACTGCGCGTCCCGGGACCGCTCGACACAAAGGCGTTGCGCCGATACGTCGAGCAGACAACAGTTGCCGAGCAGGCAACGCCGTAAGACAAGCCGCACGGAACCCCGTGCGGTCTGGTACCTCGCGAGTCGAAAGCAGGTCGAGATTGCGATGAGCACTCGATGAGTACGCGATGAGTACGCCCATGAACTAGCGACGGTCCGGCTTCAACCCGGACCTCAAAGGAGCGAAGTGGCTAAGGTCCGGGTCTACGAACTCGCCAAGGAGTTCGGTGTCGAGAGCAAGGTCGTCATGGCCAAGCTCCAGGAACTCGGTGAATTCGTCCGTTCGGCGTCTTCGACCATCGAAGCGCCGGTTGTACGCAAGCTGACCGACGCCTTCCAGGGCGGTGGCAACGGCAAGTCCGCCGGCAAGCCCGCCCCGCGCAAGGCTGCCCCCAGGCCCGCCGCGCCCTCTCCGGCGCAGGCGGCACGTCCGGCTGCCCCGGCCCCGAGGCCGGCGGCCCCCAAGCCTCCGACGGCGCCCGCTGCCCAGCAGCCGGCCGCCCCGTCGGCCCCCTCGGCGCCCGCCCAGGCCCCGACCCCGGGCCCGCGCCCGGTGCCGGGTCCCAAGCCCGCGCCGCGTCCGGCCCCGGCCGCCCCGGAGTTCACCGCTCCGCCGGCCCCGGCCGCGCAGACCCCGCAGGCTCCGGCCGCCCAGGGTCCGCGTCCCGGCGCCCGTCCCGGCGCCCCGAAGCCCGGTGGCGCCCGTCCGGCCGCCGGCCAGGGCCAGGGTGCCCGTCCGGGTCAGGGCGGCGCCCGCCCCGGTGGCCAGGCCGCGCGTCCCGGTGCCCGTCCGGCCGGTCCGCGCCCGGGCAACAACCCCTTCACCTCCGGCGGCAACGCCGGTATGGCCCGTCCGCAGGCCCCGCGCCCGCAGGGCGGCCCGCGTCCCGGCCCCGGCGGTGCCCCCGGCGCCGGTCCCCGTCCGCAGGCGCCCGGCGCCCAGGGCGGCGGTCCGCGTCCGCAGGCTCCGGGCGGTCCCCGTCCGTCGCCGGCCGGCATGCCCCGGCCGCAGGGCGGTCCGCGTCCCGGCCCGGCCGGTCCGCGTCCGAACCCCGGCATGATGCCGCAGCGTCCCGCTGCCGGTCCGCGTCCCGGCCCCGGCGGCGGTCGCGGCCCGGCCGGTGCCGGTCGTCCCGGCGGCGGCGGTCGTCCCGGTGGCGGCGGCTTCGCCGGCCGTCCCGGTGGCGGCGGCGGTGCCCGTCCGGGCGGTGGCGGCGGTTTCGCCGGCCGTCCCGGTGGTGGCGGCGGCTTCGGCGGCGGTCCCGGTGGTGGCGGCGGTGGCCGTCCCGGCTTCGGTGGCCGTCCCGGCGGTCCCGGTGGCCGCGGTGGCACGCAGGGCGCCTTCGGCCGTCCCGGCGGTCCGGCGCGTCGTGGCCGCAAGTCGAAGCGGCAGCGTCGCCAGGAGTACGAGGCCATGCAGGCCCCGAGCGTCGGCGGCGTGATGCTGCCGCGCGGCAACGGTGAGACCATCCGTCTCTCCCGCGGCGCGTCGCTCACCGACTTCGCGGAGAAGATCAACGCCAACCCGGCGTCCCTCGTCGCGGTCATGATGAACCTCGGCGAGATGGTCACCGCGACCCAGTCCGTCTCCGACGAGACCCTCCAGCTCCTCGCCGACGAGATGAACTACACGGTTCAGATCGTCAGCCCGGAGGAGGAGGACCGCGAGCTGCTCGAGTCCTTCGACATCGAGTTCGGCGAGGACGAGGGCTCCGACGAGGACCTGGTGGTCCGTCCGCCGGTCGTGACCGTCATGGGTCACGTCGACCACGGTAAGACGCGACTGCTCGACGCCATCCGCAAGACGAACGTCATCGCGGGCGAGGCCGGCGGCATCACCCAGCACATCGGTGCCTACCAGGTCGCGACCGAGGTCAACGACGAAGAGCGCAAGATCACCTTCATCGACACCCCGGGTCACGAGGCGTTCACCGCCATGCGTGCCCGTGGTGCGAAGTCGACCGACATCGCCATCCTGGTCGTCGCGGCCAACGACGGCGTCATGCCGCAGACGGTCGAGGCGCTCAACCACGCCAAGGCGGCCGACGTGCCGATCGTCGTCGCGGTCAACAAGATCGACGTCGAGGGCGCGGACCCGACCAAGGTGCGCGGTCAGCTGACCGAGTACGGCCTGGTGGCCGAGGAGTACGGCGGCGACACCATGTTCGTCGACATCTCCGCCAAGCAGGGTCTGCACATCGACTCGCTGCTGGAGGCCGTGATCCTCACGGCCGACGCCTCGCTCGACCTGCGGGCCAACCCGAACCAGGACGCGCAGGGCATCTCGATCGAGTCCCGTCTCGACCGCGGCCGTGGTGCCGTGGCGACGGTCCTCGTCCAGCGAGGCACGCTGCGGGTCGGCGACACGATGGTCGTGGGCGACGCCTACGGTCGTGTGCGCGCCATGCTCGACGACAACGGCAACAACGTCGCCGAGGCCGGCCCGTCGACGCCGGTCCAGGTCCTGGGCCTGACCAACGTCCCGGGTGCGGGTGACAACTTCCTGGTGGTCGACGAGGACCGTACGGCCCGTCAGATCGCCGAGAAGCGTGCCGCCCGTGAGCGCAACGCGGCCTTCGCGAAGCGCACGCGCCGCGTGTCCCTGGAGGACCTGGACAAGGTGCTCAAGGCCGGCGAGGTCCAGCAGCTGAACCTGATCATCAAGGGTGACGCTTCTGGTTCGGTCGAGGCCCTGGAGTCCTCCCTGCTCCAGCTGGACGTCGGCGAAGAGGTCGACATCCGCGTCCTGCACCGCGGCGTCGGTGCGGTCACGGAGTCCGACATCGACCTGGCGATGGGCTCGGACGCCATCGTGATCGGCTTCAACGTCCGCGCGGCCGGCCGCGCGGCGCAGATGGCCGAGCGCGAGGGCGTGGACGTCCGGTACTACTCGGTCATCTACCAGGCGATCGAGGAGATCGAGGCGGCCCTCAAGGGCATGCTCAAGCCGGAGTACGAAGAGGTCGAGCTCGGCACGGCGGAGATCCGCGAGGTCTTCCGTTCGTCCAAGCTGGGCAACATCGCGGGTGTGCTCATCCGCTCCGGCGAGGTCCGCCGCAACACCAAGGCGCGCCTCATCCGCGACGGCAAGGTCATCGCGGAGAACCTCACCATCGAGGGCCTGCGTCGCTTCAAGGACGACGTCACCGAGATCCGCGAAGGCTACGAGGGTGGTATCAACCTCGGGAACTTCAACGACATCAAGGTCGACGACGTCATCGCGACGTACGAGATGCGGGAGAAGCCGCGGGCGTAACGCCTGTGGTTCGTGCTGGCCGGCGGGACTGCGGTCCCGTCGGCCAGCGCGCCGTTTTCCGCCCGGGTGCCGGCCCGGCCGACCGCACCGAAACCCTGTCGAGCCACCGGCGGGTACGCGGTACGGTTCTTGATGTCCCCGGCCACACGGACCCGGGGCCATCGATCCCGTACCGGCGGGTGAACCGGTTGCACACATGTACGTGGGGACTCTGTCCTTCGACCTCCTCCTCGGCGACGTCCACTCGCTGAAGGAGAAGCGCTCCGTCGTCCGCCCGATCGTCGCCGAACTCCAGCGGAAGTACGCCGTGAGCGCGGCCGAGGTGGACCACATGAACCTCCACCGGCGGGCGATCATCGGCCTCGCCGCGGTCTCCGGCGACGCCGCGCACCTCACCGACGTACTGGACCGGTGCGAGCGGCTGGTCGCCGGCCGCCCAGAGGTGGAGCTGCTGTCCGTGCGACGGCGCTTCCACGGCGACGACGACTGACCACGAAACGCAAGCAAGAGAAAGAACGGGAGACGGACCAGTGGCCGACAACGCGCGGGCTAAAAGGCTGGCGGACCTCATCCGGGAGGTGGTGGCCCAGAAGCTGCAGCGCGGGATCAAGGACCCGCGGCTCGGCTCACACGTCACCATCACGGACACCCGGGTCACGGGTGACCTCCGGGAGGCGACCGTCTTCTACACGGTCTACGGCGACGAGGAGGAGCGGAAGGCGGCGGCCGCGGGCCTGGAGAGCGCCAAGGGCATCCTGCGCTCCGAGGTGGGCCGCGCGGCCGGGGTGAAGTTCACGCCCACCCTGACCTTCGTGGCGGACGCCCTGCCGGACACCGCCCGGACCATCGAGGACCTCCTCGACAAGGCCCGGCAGTCCGACGAGAAGGTGCGCGAGGCGGCCACGGGCGCCACGTACGCCGGCGGCGCCGACCCGTACCGCAAGCCGGCGGACGACGACAGCGACACGGACGGCGACGCCACCGAATGACCCAGAAGCACACCACGCCCGACGGCCTCGTCATCGTCGACAAGCCGTCGGGCTTCACTTCGCACGACGTGGTCGCCAAGATGCGCGGGATCGCCAGGACCCGCCGCGTCGGCCACGCCGGCACCCTCGACCCGATGGCGACCGGTGTCCTGGTCCTCGGGGTCGAGCGCGCCACCAAACTCCTCGGACACCTGGCGCTCACCGAGAAGGAGTACCTGGGCACGGTCCGCCTGGGCCAGAACACCCTCACCGACGACGCCGAGGGCGAGATCACCTCGTCGACCGACGCCTCCAAGGTGACCCGGGACGCCATCGACGCGGGCATCGCCAAGCTGACCGGCGACATCATGCAGGTGCCGTCCAAGGTCAGCGCCATCAAGATCGACGGCGTACGGTCGTACAAGCGGGCCCGTGAGGGCGAGGACTTCGAGATCCCCGCCCGGCCGGTGACCATCTCCTCCTTCGCGGTGTACGACGTCCGGGACGCGGTCGCCGAGGACGGCACGCCCGTGCTCGACCTGGTGGTGTCGGTGGTCTGCTCCTCCGGCACCTACATCCGCGCCCTCGCCCGCGACCTGGGCGCCGACCTGGGAGTCGGCGGCCACCTCACCGCGCTGCGCCGCACCCGCGTCGGCCCGTACAAGCTGGACGCGGCCAAGACGCTGGACCAGCTCCAGCAGGAGCTGACCGTGATGCCGATCGCCGAGGCCGCCACCGCCGCGTTCCCGCGCTGGGAGGTCGACGCCAAGCGGGCCCGGCTGCTGCTCAACGGTGTCCGGCTGGAGATCCCCGAGGAGTACGCGGGAGCCGGTCCCGTCGCCGTGTTCGACGCCGAGGGCCGCTTCCTCGCACTGGTCGAGGAACACCGGGGGAAGGCGAAGAGCCTCGCCGTGTTCGGCTGAGGCGTGGAGGCGCGGAGGCGCGGAGGCGTTCAGGTCTGAGGCCTGAGCCGTCGGCCCTGAGATCGGGCCCGCACGGATCGGCGTCCGTTGTGGAGTGGCTGTCTGCCGGGGACTGGCTCTCCGCTGTGGAGTGGCTGTCTGCCGTGGAGCGGCGGCCGGCGGCCACACGGGCCCGGTCCTGCCGCCGCTCCACGGTCCCCCCTCGGTTCCCCCACCCCTAGGGTTATCCAGCAACTTCCGCCTATTCACCCGTCCGGGCAGGCGCTCGGAGTGAACCGGGGGAGCGGAAGGGGGCGCGTTCATCACGCGATCTGTCCCGCCGATCATCCCGCGCCTACCGTCGGAACCAGGGCACGGGGACGGGCGGGGAGGTACGACCATGACGGAACGGGGCCCGCGGGGCGGAAGCGGGCGCCGGGGGCACGACTGCGCGGAGCCGCCGTTCGAGGGACGCGCCGAGGGGGAGCGCGCGGGCGGGGGCGGCGCACACGGGGAACGGCCGTCCGGAGCGCGCGCGTACGAGGAGTGCGCCGGCGGTGGGCCGGGCGAGGGCCCGGGAGACCCTGCCCCGGCCACCACCCCGGCCGACGGCACGGGCGCAGGCGCCGGAACCGGCCGCCTCGACGCCGCCCTCGTACGCATCCGGGACCTGGCCGGCCGCCCGCGCGGACTCGGCTTCCTCGCCGATCACGAGGGCACCCTGCTCACCAGCCACGAGGCTGTCGACGGCCTGCCCCGGCTGGTGCTGCACGCCGGCGACCGTACCTGCGTGGTCGGCCCCGACGCGGTCACGGCACTGCCCGGTCTCGACCTCGCCCTGGTGCGCACGGAGGGGCTCGGCGTGGAGCCGCTGCCGCTGACCGTGCGGGAGCGGATCGACGCCGGCACCTACGTCCAGGTCGCCGCCGGCTGCTGGCGCGAGGCGCGGGTGCTGGCCGCCACGCAGGTGACGTACACCGCCACGGACCGCTTCCACCTGCTGGACGAGGCGCTGGAACTGGCCATCGGCACGGCCGGCCGGGACGCGCTCCGGCTGGGCGGCGGCGCGGCCGGCGGACCGGTGCTCGACGCACGCACCGGCGCGGTCGTCGGCGTC
Organism: Streptomyces sp. Ru62; assembly: GCF_002920615.1. Lineage (GTDB taxonomy): Bacteria > Actinomycetota > Actinomycetes > Streptomycetales > Streptomycetaceae > Streptomyces. The sequence continues at coordinate 43,574 of NZ_PQSU01000005.1, read as the reverse complement.
CTCGGCACCGCCCTGCACAGCGCTCAGCGCGACGCGGGATTCGCGGTGCCGCTGCGGCCCGCCGACGGCGCGCTCGCCGACTTGCTCGCCCGCAACGCGGCCACCGTGCCCGCGTACGGCGCCGACCTCAACCTCGCCGGCACCCTCCAGCTCACCATGACCCCGGTCGGGCAGAACGTCCCCCCGGGCGCCGTCGAACCGGTCGAACGCCCCGGCATCGTCCGGGAGTTGGCCGCCTTCACCGTCGGTGACCGGCCCGTGCTCGGCCTCGTCGGCGCGCCGGGCAGCGGTCGTACGACGGAACTCGCGGCGCTCGCCGCCCGCCGTGCCCGGGGTGAGCGGCCGGCCCCCACGCTGTGGCTGCGCGGTGCCGATCTGAGGGGCACCGACGACTCGGTGGCCGACGTGGTCCGCCGCACCTTGGCGCGTGCCGCCCGGATCATCGCCGCGTCCCGCTCCGGACGACCCGAAGACCTCGGCGACATCACGCCCGAACGCGTGGCCCGCCTCGCCGCCCGGGCCGGCCGCCCGTTGCTGCTCCTCCTGGACTGCCCCGAGGAGATGCCTCCCGCCCTCGCCGACCGCCTGCCCACCTGGGCCCAGGGCACGGCCACCTGGCTGACCGAGACGGGAACCCGCCTGGTGCTGGCCTGCCGGGAGGAACACTGGGAACACACCGGCCGGGCCTTCCCACCGGCCGTCCTCCACATGCCGGGCGACCCGGGCGACCCGGGAGAGCAGGTGCGAACACCGCCGGACCACGGGGTGCGTACGCCGGCCGACTCCGCGGTCGAAGCCGGCGGTGCCGGTGCGGTGTGTGCGTCGACTGGGTGTGCCGTTGAGGCAGAGGCTTCCGCCGTACCCGCCGAGTCGGTCCCCGGCGAAGCGCCCGGTATCCCCTCCACCGACCCCCTTCCGCCCTGTCTGCGGATCGGGGGCCTCACGTCCGGTGAGGCGCGGTGGGCTCGGGTGCGGTACGGGATTCCGGAGGGGGCGCTCGGTGAGCGGGACGCACGGCATCCGCTCGTACTGCGGCTGTTGTCCGAGGTGCGGGCCGCCGTACCGGACGCGCCGGTCGCCGGGCCCGTCGACCGGCACGACGTGTTCGCCGCCTACCTCGATCTGATGTGCCTGCGCGTCGCCGTCCGCCTCGCCGCCGTCGGCGGTCTGCGCGGAACGGCCGTGCGGCGGCTGGCGGCGCGGGTGGCCGGGCAGGTGCACGAGGCCGCCCGGCGCTGCCTCGGGCCGGGGCAGGGGGAGCTGGACGGGGAGTCGTTCGAGGCGGTGTTCCCCCGGGGTCCGGCCCCGGCCCGGCTCGGCGGCGGTACCGGCTGGGCCTCCGCCGTGCTGGCCGAGGGTCTCCTCGTGCCGGCCGGTACCGGCTACCGCTTCGCCCACGAGGAACTGGCCGACTGGATCCAGGGCACGCACCTGGACCTGGACGCGGCGCTGCTGGCCCTGGTGCACCACGTCGGCGAGCCGGGCGCGCCCCGCCCGGTGCCGCACCATCGCGTCGGCCCCGTCGTCCAGGCGCTGCTGCTCCTCGCCCGCCAGCAGGGAACCGGGCAACTCGCCCTCCGGCTGCGGGAGCTGGTCGACGCCCTGGACCGTGACACCGGCTCCTGGTGGGCCGCCCGGCTCCTCGCCCGGACCCTGCTCCAGGTCCCGGACGCGACGCCGTACACCGAGGTGCTGCGCCTGCTCGCCGACCGTGTCGTCGCCTGGCACGGCGCCCAGCGGCCCGTACCGGCCGACTTCCGCCCCGCCTTCTGGACCGGCCTGCCCGTCCCCGACACCGAGCGCCTGGACCTGCTGCGCCGCCTCGTCCTGGCGGACCCGGCGCCACCCGCGGCAGGCGACCGGTACCTGGACGCCGTCGCCGGACTGCTCGCCGCCGCCCCCACCGTCGTACAGCCCCTGCTCACCCAGTGGTTCGCGGACGAGCGGCCGCTGCCCGCGACCCCGCACGCCACCGTGGCCACCGCCGCGCAGGCGCTGCTGCATACCCACCGGCACGGTGCCCTGGACGTTCTCATCGAGGTACTGGTGGCCAGCGCGCACCGGCGTGCCGACGAACTGCTGGCCGTCCTCGCCGAGGAGGAGCCGTCCGCCCTCTGCCGGGCGGTGGACCGCTGGGCGCACGACGAGCGCACCGCCCGCCGGGTCGCGGCCGTGGCCTTCGCCCTGCGCGCGGCCCCCCACGCCCGCTCGGACGCCGACCGCGAGCTGCTGCGCTACGCCGCCCTCACCCTGCTCGCCCGCCCCGCCGACCGCACCCTGCACGGCGCCGCCCTGGCCCTGCTGGTCCGTGACCCGCGCTCCCGGGACCGGCACCTGCCCGCGGCCCTGCGCCACTTCGCCGACGGCGACCCGCAGTTCCCGCCCAGCGCCCTCGTCCCGGCCCTGACCACGCACCCGGAACCGGTCCTGGAGGCCTTCCGCGCCCGCCTGTGCGCCCCGGGCGCCGGCGGCCCGGACACCGCAGCGGTCCTGCGCAGCCTCACCCAGGTCGCTACCCCGGCCCTGACCCGCCGGGTCGCCGCCCTCGTCCGGGAGGCGCTGCGGCTGCGCCCGGAGACCGCCGGACCCGTCGCGGGCCAGGTCGCCGACCAGGTCGAGCGCCGCCTCGAAGAGGGCCCCACCGCCCGCCCGGTCGTGCTGCCCCTCGTCACCGGCCTGCTCGACGGCGGCCCCGAACCGCTCCGGGCGGCCCTCGCCACCGTCCTCGCCGCCCCCGGCAGCCCCGCCTCCCGCCCGCTCCGCCGCGAACTGCTGGAGTTCCTCCTCGCCCGCGAAGAGGACCCGTCCGTCCTGCTCGCCGTCCTGCATGCGGCCACGGAACACGGCGGCCGGGCGGAGGAGGCCCGCGGCCTGGTCCACCGCACCGGCCTGCTCCTCGTCCGCACGCCCGAGGGCGCCACCCGTTTCGACCGCGCCCTGGTCGACATCGCACGGCACGTGCCCGGCTTCGCCGCCCGCATGGCCCGCTGGCTGACCGAGGCCCCGGACGACTGGGCGGCCGTGGTCGGCCCCAGCACCCGCCGCATGATCGAGAGCATCGCGGGCGTACGCGTACCGGCCTGAGCCGCGGTGGGAACGTGCGCCCCGTCACAGCCCCCATGCCGATGCCGGCCCGGGGCACCCGGCATGGCACCCTTAGACCTGCACGACGAGGTCAAGGTAGACACGGACAAGGGTTCGAGGAGCGGTCACAGTGCAGCGCTGGCGTGGCTTGGAGGACATCCCCGAGGACTGGGGGCGCAGCGTCGTCACCATCGGTTCCTACGACGGCGTCCACCGCGGCCACCAGCTGATCATCCAGCACGCCGTCGACCGGGCCCGCGAGCTCGGCGTACCGGCCGTCGTGGTCACCTTCGACCCGCACCCCAGCGAGGTCGTCCGCCCGGGCAGCCACCCGCCGCTGCTCGCCCCGCACCACCGCCGTGCCGAACTCATGGCCGAGCTGGGCGTCGACGCGTGCCTCATCCTGCCCTTCACCACCGAGTTCTCCAAGCTCTCGCCCGCCGACTTCGTGGTGAAGGTCCTGGTGGACAAGCTGCACGCCAAGGCGGTCGTGGAGGGCCCCAACTTCCGCTTCGGCCACAAGGCGGCCGGCAACGTCGAGTTCCTCGTCGAGCAGGGCAAGATCTACGACTTCGAGGTCGAGGTCGTCGACCTGTACGTCAGCGGTGAGGCGGGCGGCGGCGAGCCGTTCTCCTCCACGCTGACCCGCCGCCTGGTCGCCGAGGGCGATGTCGCGGGCGCCCGCGAGATCCTGGGCCGCCCGCACCGCGTGGAGGGCGTCGTCGTCCGCGGCGCCCAGCGCGGCCGGGAGCTGGGCTTCCCGACGGCCAACGTCGAGACGCTCCCGCACACCGCCATCCCCGCCGACGGCGTGTACGCCGGGTACCTGCACGCCCAGGGCGAGGCCATGCCGGCCGCGATCTCTGTCGGCACGAATCCGCAGTTCGACGGCACCGAGCGCACGGTGGAGGCGTACGCGATCGACCGCGTCGGCCTCGACCTGTACGGCCTGCACGTCGCCGTCGACTTCCTCGCGTACGTGCGCGGGCAGGCGAAGTTCCAGTCGCTGGAGGCCCTGCTGGAGCAGATGGCCGCGGATGTGAAGCGGTGCCGGGAGATCGTGGCGGCGGAGGAGTAGTCGCCGTTCCGGCGGGAGTCGTTTCAGCGAGGCTCCTCACAGCGAGAAAGGGCGGCCGGTGCGGTGAGCACCGGCCGCCCTTTTCCGTGACCCCCTACTGCTGGGGCGGGGCCGGAGGAGCCTGCGGAGGCTGCTGCGGCTGCTGTCCCGGCTCGGGCTGCTGTCCCGGCTGCGGTTGCGGCTGTGACGAGGGCTGGGGCTGAGGCTGCGGCTGTCCGGCCTGCGGGTGGCCCGGCTGCTGCGGCGCCCCCGGATGCGGCTGCGGCTGGCCCTGCTGAGGCGGGTACGGCTGCTGCGCGGGGGCGTACGCCTGACCGGCGGCCGGGGCGTACGGCTGACCGGGGGCCGGGGGATACGGCTGACCGGGGGCCGGGGGATACGGCTGACCCGGGGCCTGGGGATACGGCTGCCCGGCGCCGTACAGCTGTTCCGGCATGGGCTGGCCCGGCATGGGCTGTCCGGGCACGGGCTGGCCCGGCATCGGCGTTCCCGGCACGGACGCTCCCGGCATGGGCGGGGCGGCCACCGGCGGCGGGTTGCCGTCGCTCGTCCACAGCCCGTGCGCCTGCTGGTGACGGGTGAAGTCCTCGGCGACCATCGCGGCGAGGTTGAAGTACGCCTCGCGCGTCTTCGGCCGCATCATGTCGAGGTCCACCTCGGCGCCGGCCGCCAGATGCTCGTCGAAGGGCACGACGATGACGCCGCGGGTGCGGGTCTCGAAGTGCGCCACGATGTCCTCGACCTTGATCATCTTGCCGGTCTCGCGGACCCCGGAGATCACGGTGAGGGAGCGGGAGACCAGATCGGCGTACCCGTGCGCGGACAGCCAGTCCAGCGTCGTACTGGCGCTGCTCGCGCCGTCCACGGACGGCGTGGAGATGATGATGAGCTGGTCGGCGAGGTCGAGCACCCCGCGCATGGCGCTGTAGAGCAGACCGGTGCCCGAGTCGGTCAGGATGACCGGGTACTGCCGGCCGAGCACATCGATCGCACGCCGGTAGTCCTCGTCGTTGAACGTGGTCGAGACGGCCGGGTCCACGTCGTTGGCGATGATCTCCAGACCGGAGGGCGCCTGGGAGGTGAACCGCCGGATGTCCATGTAGGAGTTGAGGTACGGGATGGCCTGGACGAGGTCACGGATGGTGGCCCCGGTCTCCCGGCGCACCCGCCGCCCGAGCGTACCGGCGTCCGGGTTGGCGTCGATGGCGAGGATCTTGTCCTGCCGCTCGGTGGCGAGGGTGGAGCCGAGCGCGGTGGTGGTCGTGGTCTTCCCGACACCGCCCTTGAGGCTGATGACCGCGATCCGGTAGCAGGACAGCACCGGCGTACGGATCAGCTCCAGCTTGCGCTGCCGCTCGGCCTCCTCCTTCTTGCCACCGAGCTTGAACCGGCCGCCCGCCGCCGCGGGCCGTCCGCTCTTCGCCTTCTGCTTCTTGTTGTTGAGCAGCCGGTCCGAGGACAGCTCCACGGCGGCGGTGTAACCGAGCGGCGCGGCACCGGGGTTGGTCGGCTGCCGCTGATCGTGCTGAACGGGCTGCGGCCACGCGGCGCCGGAGCGGGGGTCGACCGGGGCGTGCGGGGGCTGCGGGGCGCCGGGGGCACCGTCCGGATTCTGAGGCGGCTGCGGGAAGCCGTAACCACCGGGCTGCGGCTGCGGGTTGTGATTCCCCGGCTGCGGGAAACCGTATCCGCCCGCCTGAGCGGTGGAGTTGGGCAGGCCCGGCTGCGGGAAGCCGTAACCGCTCGGCGGTGTGGGGCCGTTGGGGTGCGGCTGGGGCGCCGGGGGTTGCGGGAAGCCGTAAGCGCCGGGCTGGACCGGGGGGTTGGGAGCGCCGGGCACCGGGGCGCCGGGCTGGGGGAAGCCGTAGCCGCTCGGAGGCGGGGTGGGGCCGGGAGCGGGGCTGTGGGGAGCCGGCTGCGGGCCGGGCGCCGGCGCGCTGGTCGCGCCCGGCTGCCCCGGTTGGCCGGCGGGGTTGGCCTGGCCGGCGTGGTTCGGCTGGTTCCACCCGGAGGGCGCGGGCTGCGGTGCCTGCGGCTGGAACGGCGGCTGCTGACCGGGCATGCCGGCGGGGCCCTGGCTGCCGGTCGCCTGCGGCTGCCGGCCGGGCATCGGACCGGGCTGCTGCGGGGCGGCGGCCGGCTGCTGCCCGGGCTGTGCGGGCCACTGGGCGGCGGCGGCCGGGGCGGCGGGCTGGTACGAGGGCGGCAGCGAGGGCAGCCCGTTCTGCGACGCGGACGGCGTCCAACCAGGCTGGGCACCCTGCGGGGCCGGGGGAGCGGGCGGTACGGCGCCGTAGGGGGCGCCGGGGGCGGGCTGAGCCGCGTGCGGCTGGGCGCCGGGGTGGGCGGCGTCCGGCTGTGGGAAGCCGTATCCGCCGGGCTGCCCGGGGGCGGGCTGAGCCGCGTGGGGCTGCGGGGCACCGGATGCCGGGTCACCGGGATGGGCCGCGTCGGCGTGCGGGGCCGCGCTGGCCGACGCACCGCTGTCCGCAGCACCGTCACCCGGTGATGCGCTGTCTTCCGCCGCACCGGGCCGGGGCACACCGCCCGGGGTGGTCACGCCCGCTGCCCCGGCGTCCGCGGGCTTCGGCGCATCGGACCGTGCCGAGTCGGCGGAGCCCTCCGACAGGGCGGGACGCACGGCGTCGGCCGCGCCCCCGTCAGCGCGGCTCTCCTCGGCGCCCCCCTTCTCGGGGTCACCCTCCCCGGTGCCGCCCTGCTCGGCGGCGGCCTGCTCGGCGACGCTCGATTCCGTCGCGGTCTTCTCGTCGGCGGTTGCGTCGGTGGCGGAACCCGCCGGAACGACGGCCTCCGCGACCGAGCCGTCCTGTGTGGCGGCCTCGCCACCAGATTCCTCGGCGCCGTCCTCGTCACCGGACTTCCCGGCGCGTTGGGCGTCGCCCTCCGCAGCGACGAACCCCTCGGCAGCGACGGACCCCTCGGCAGCGGTGGACCCCTCGGCAGCGGTGGGCCCTTCGGCAGCGACGGACCCGTCGGCGCCCGAGGCACCGAGAGAACCCTGCGAACCGCCGGCACCTTCCGCACCGGCGGAGCCCTCCGCAGCGCCGGAACCCTCCGCACCCGATGACTCGTCGGCACCGGCGGAACCCTCGGAACCGGCGGAGCCCTCATGGCCGGCCTCGGCCGGCTCCCCGGCGGCACCAGCGCGCTCGGCGATCTCCGCCATCTGCCGCTTCAGCGCGACGGCGGAGAACCGCATGGTCGCCCCGCTCTCCAGATCCCCGTTGTCCGTCTCCGGCTCGACCACACCGGAAGCGGCCGGCGCCTCCGACTGGGCAGACTGGGCCTTCTGTGGCTCGAAGCCCTCGGGCAGCCGTGGCATCGGAACGGGGTCACCGGTCGGCGGCGCGGGGTGCGCGGGCCCGGCCGGGGGAGCGTACGCAGTCCCCTGGGGCGGAGTGAACGAAGCGCCCTGCGCCGGACCGTACGGAGTGCCCTGCGCCGGACCGTACGAAGCCCCCTGCGCCGGAATGAACGGAGTTCCCTGCGGTGGCGTACCCACCGGCGGGCCGGCCACCGGCGGAGTGGCCGGCGGGGGCGGCGTCGGACCCGGAACCGGCGTGCCCGTGGGGAACGGCAGTCCAGGAGCCGCCGGAGTGCCCGAGTCACCGGCAGCAGCGGACCCGGTGGACCCGGTCGACCCGGCGAAACCGCCGGCACCGCTCGTACCGCCCGCGCCACCGGCACCCGTACCGCCCGCCCCCGACGCGTTCTGCGTGTACCAGGCGGGGGGAGCGTAGTCGATGGTGAACTCGCCGGTGGTCTCGACGGCCTCCGCGTCGGGCTGGTCATCGCCGGGTGTGCCCCAGCCCCCGCGCATCCCGTCCCGATCGCTGCTCACAGTTCCTCCTGGTGTGGTCGAGCACCCTCATGCCGTGCCGGGGCGACCATGTCGTGTCGTACCGAGTCGTCCGTAGTCGTTCGGGGGCGGTCCGAAGCACCGGCTCTCCCCCCGGGACACCGACGCCGGTTCACGGGTCCTGTCATCGCGCCCGCTCCCAGCCTAATCACCAGGAGCCACACCTCGGCAGGCCCGCCCACCTCTCCGTGCCCGCACACCAGGCCACGGCACGCGCACAGACACCGGTCCGCGCTGTGCGACCGCGTACGACGTCCTGAACAAAAGGGACGGAAAAGGGTAGTTCAGTCCATCCGCCGGGGTGTGCCCAACAATCCGATCTCGGCGTCGGTGGGTTGCGTCAGCACGTACTGCCGGTCACGGTCGGTACACCACAGGGTGACGCCGTCGGGCAGCCCCGGCAGCGACTCCACCTCGGTCCGCGACAGCCCCATCGTGCGCCCCAGTTCGGCCGCCTCGTCCGGCGAGACCCGCTGGATACCGGCGAGCCGCGCCTGCCGCAGCAGCCGGGGCGCGACGGGACTGAGATACGGCAGCAGGGTCAGCACGGACTGCCAGGGACCGGACACCACCCGGCCGCGCGGGGGCCGCATCCCGCAGTCCCGCACCACCAGCACCGGCGTACCGGCGGAGGCACCCTGCGGCGGCACCCGCCCGACGTCGTACACGGACAACCCGTTCTGCCCACCGCCCATGGCATGCACCATCTGCATCCAGGCCTGCGGCCGCCCGGTCTCCACCGCGACCCGGGCACCGGTGGCGGCGGAGCGCAGTGCCATGACCTGCGCGGTCCACAGGCCGCCGATGAGCACGATGTCGTACGGCGTCGGGCGGTTCACCCCGAGGATGGCGGGCTGTCCCTCGTTGTTGACGCCGACCACCACGCCGTCGTCGCCGATGGGCAGGTTCAGCGCGTCCAGCTGCTCCACGGGCAGAGTGTGCCTGGGGTGACGGGGACCGAGCAGGCCGAAGCCGGTGCGCAGCCGCTCACCGAGCCCCGGACCGGACGGGGTGGGCGAGGTCGTCGTGGTCATCAGCGGGCACCTCCGAGCGGCAAGGTCGCCAGAACGCCGGGGAGTTGTTCACGGTCCAGGCGCGCCAGCCCGGTGCGCGCCTGCTGTGCCGCACGCTCCAGATCGCGCCGCGCGTCGGTCAGTTCCTGCTTGCTGCGGCCGGTGATCCGCACATGGCCGGTGACGGTCACGTCCTGCTGCGCGCCCTTGGCCAGCGTCAGGCTGAAGGTCGTCGCGAGCGCGGGCACCGCGGTCAGCTGTGCCACCAGCTGGGCCAGCGAGCCGCCGGAGCCGCCGAGCTGGGGCCAGCGCCGCACCCAGTAGGTGGTGTGCCGGCGGTTGTCGCAGCGCCAGCTGCGACTGGACTCCTCGGTCCGTCGCTGCGGTGCCTCGCCCCGCCCGGCCTGGGCGGTCACCATCGGGTTGGCACACGCGGAGGTGGCGATGGCGGCCGTCAGCTCCTCCTCGGTGAGCACGTTCGCCCGGAACCCGGCGCCGGTCAGCCGGCTCGACAGGTGTTCGGCCGAGCGGGCCAGGCACTTCTGTGCCCCCAGCAGCCCGCCGCCGCGCGCGGCCACCGCCTCCGGGCACAGCTCGGGGTCGAGCTTCAATGCGATCCAGGTGATGCGGACCGCGGGGGAGCCGGTCTGGGCCTGCAGCGGCGCGTAATTGCTGACGACGACGGACTGCTGGGGCAGGTGCAGCGCGGGCGCGGGCTGGGTGTGCACCACGATCTGCGCCGACTCCAACTGGATGCCGTCGACTTCGAGGACGTCGCGGACGAGCGCCATCGGCAGCGGTCGCCTCCCGTGCTCCGCGCGCAGCGCGTCGACGTCCGACTCCACCTGGAGCACCGCGGTCAGGAAGCCGCCGTCGCCCACCATGCCGATCGGCCGCTGATCGCGGTCGTCACCGCGGTTGAAGCTGAACGTGCGCAGGGTCGGGTCGCACTCCACGGCGGGCGCGAGACCGGAGTCGGTCCCCGGCGGCACCGGAGTGCCGGCGGCCCGCCGTATGCGGGCCCGCATGGCCAGCAGGGTGCCGAGCCATTCCGGCAGGGAGCGTCCCCGGCGCCGTACGACGGCGAGCACCACGAACACCAGGGAGACGGGGGCGACGGCGATCAGCGCGACCGTGCCGATGAGCCAGCCGCACAGGGCGAGGGCGCCCGCGATCTCCAGCAGCACCAGCCGCTGCACCGCGAACGAACCGCCACGGCCCGAGCGGGACTCCGGACGCGGGGCGAAGGCGCCCTGGTAGGGCGTGGGCGCCTGCTGGGCGCCGCCCCGCCCGGAGGAAGAGCCGCGGGCACCCGACCGGCGCGCGCCACCCGATCGTGATCCCGATTGCGATCGCGACCGGGTCCGCGTTGCGGAAGCCATCACTTCAAAACCCCCGAACTCTCCCGAAATCCCTTGCGCTCCGGTCCCTTCAAGCCCTGAGCACCCTACCCGTGCCACCAGCACGTCCTCGCAACAGGCATAGTAGGGGCCGGGTCTGACAGTCGAGGCACCAGAGGAAAACCGAGGACGGGGGACGGATCTTCACAGGTCCCCCACGGCTCCGCAACGGGGAGAGAGCGGACACAGATGGCATCACGGCGGGACGAACTCAACGCCTACACCTTCGCGAAGCGCCGCACGCTCGCGTCCTTCCTGCAGCCTTCCCCCTCCGGCTCGGAGGAGGGCGCTCCCAAGCCGCTGGGCGCACTGGTCCCCGGCGTCGTCGTCGGTGTGGTGATCCTCGCGGTGTTCGGCGCGATCGGCATGTTCAGCCCGACGGCACCCAAGGGCTGGGACACCCCCGAGGAACACGTCATCGTCGCCAGCAAGTCGACCACCCGGTACGTCGTCCTCAAGACGGGCAAGCAGAAGCAGCTCCACCCCGTCCTCAACATGGCCTCCGCCAAGCTGCTCCTGGACCCCAGCAAGGCCAGCGTCATCACCGTCGACGAGAAGATCCTGGACAGCGGCAGGCCTCCGCACGGCGCCACCATCGGCATCCCGTACGCGCCCGACCGCCTGCCCTCCCCGGACGAGGCCGAGGCCGCCAAGCGCTGGGCGGTCTGCGAGCGCCCCGCCGACGGCGGCCGGGCCATCCAGAAGGCGGCGTTCGTCCTCGCGAAGAAGGAGTGGTCCAAGACGGAGGGGCCCGACCGGCTCACCCGCGGCGACCTGATGTACGTCGTCGGTCCGGACGGCAAGACCCAGTACGTCGTCGACGGCCAGGGCAAGGCGTACAAGCTCGCCGACCCGGGCGACAAGGAACTCCTCAAAGCCCTTGACACCCGGGGCCGTGCCCCGCAGCGCGTCTCCCAGGAATGGCTCGACACCCTCCGCAAGGGCGCCCCGATCGCGATCCCGCCGATCGAGGGCACACCCGGCGCGAAGGCCGACGCCGGGATCATGCCCGCGCAGTACGACAAGGTCGGCGAGGTCATCAAGGCCTACGACGGACAGGTGTTGCGGTACTACGTCGTCCTGCGGGGCAAGGTGGCCCGCATCTCCGAGTTCACCGCCACGCTCCTGCTCAACAGCGGTCAGCTCGTCGGCGTCGGCCAGGCCGGTGAGGCGCAGCAGGTCAGCCCCGGCGCGGTCGCCGACAGCACGGCCTTCGACGACGACAAGGACTGGCCGACGTACAAGCCGAGGACGGTGAACGACGGCTCCAGCGCCACCAGCGGCCGCAACACGGTCTGCAACGTGCTGCGGTCGGTCGGCGCGAAGGGAGCGACGACCCTGTCCACCTGGGTCGGCAAGGACTTCCCCGCGCAGCTGCCCACGGGTTCCTCCAGCGCCTACGTCACCGCCGGTTCCGGTCAGCTCTACCGTCAGTTCCAGGGCACGGAGACCACGGCCGGCGGCGTCTTCCTGGTCACCGACACGGGCCTGCGCTACGCCTTGCAGTCCAACAGCGACAGCGCCACCGACGACAAGGGCATCGGCACCTCCGCCAAGAAGCGCAAGGAGGAACTGGCCGAGGCGAAGATCGCCCAGACCCGCCTCGGTTACGAGAAACTGACGCCCACGCCCATCCCGCTCACGTGGTCGACGTTCCTGCCGACGGGCCCGCGCCTGTCGGAGGCGGCGGCGCGGCAGCCGCAGGGTTCGTAGCGGCGCGCGGAGGAGAACGGACTCATGCTGAAGGCAAGGACGTCGGGAGCCGCGACCCGAGCGGTGGTCGTGGCCGCCGCCGTGGCCCTCACCGCCACGAGCACCGTGCTCGCCCTGCCCGCTTCCCCGGCCCGGGCGGACGACGGTCAGTGCACGTTCCCGTCGAAGCCGTACGCGGGCCGGCCGTGGGCGCTGCAGCGCGTCAACCTGGACGAGCTGTGGGCGCGGTCCACGGGCAAGGGCGTCCAGGTGGCCGTGATCGACACGGGTGTGGACGTCAAGAACCCGCAGCTCACCAAGGCCGTGGACGCGTCCAGGGGCAAGAACCTGCTGCCCGAGAAGAACCGCAAGGGCGAGAAGATAGACCGCGGCAACAAGTCGGGCACCACCGACACGGTCGGCCACGGCACGCGCGTGGCAGGCATCATCGCGGCCCGCCCGGCGAAGGGCACGGGCTTCGTGGGCCTGGCCCCGGACGCCACGATCATCCCGATCAAGCAGAACGACGCCGAGGGCGACGGCACGGCCGACTCACTGGCCCAGGCCATCACCTACGCGGTCCAGGCGGGCGCCGACGTCATCAACATCTCCCAGGACACGGCCGAGGCGCTCGACCCGAAGACCACGAAGCTGAAGGACGCCGTCGACTACGCACTCAACCGGAAGGTCGTCGTCGTGGCCTCCGCCGGCAACGACGGCCTGGGCGGCAACGTCAAGGTCACGTACCCCGCGTCGTACGAAGGCGTCCTGGCGGTGGCGGCCTCCGACCGCAACAACGAACGCGCCGCGTTCTCACAGTCGGGAGACTTCGTGGGGGTCGCCGCCCCCGGCGTCGACATGATCTCCACGGTCCCGGGCAACGGCCACTGCTCGGACAACGGTACGAGCTTCTCGGCACCCTATGTCGCGGGCGTGGCCGCCCTGTTGAAGTCCAAGTACCCCGACTGGACGGCCCAGCAGGTCGTCGCCCAGATCGAACAGACCGCGGAACGCTCGATCCCCGGACGTGACCGGCTGGTGGGCTGGGGCGTGGTAGACCCCGTGAAGGCACTCACGGAGGTGGACCCGGCGCACCCCGTCGAGTCCCCGAAACCCGAGAACGGCATGGCCAGGGGAGAGGCCCCGTCGGTCACCCCCCTGCACTTCGGCGAGACGGCCGAGGAACGCGACAACCGCCTGGCCACGTACACGGTCGTGGGAGGCCTGGTGCTGGTGGCGGGCCTGACGGGCACGGCGGTGGCGATCCGGGACGCGCGGCGCAGACGCGGGGGCCGTCCGCGCACCTCCTGACGGCGGCTCTCCGGCGCCGTCGGTGACGGAGCCATGGTGCGGCGGCGGTGCCTCGGGGACACCGCCGCCGGACGTCGTACCGCCTTGTTCGCTGTGAAGAGGTCCGCGTCAGCTCGCCGGCGGGGAGGCCTTGTCGTCGGCCTTGAAATCGAAGTTGATCTGGCTCCCCTTCACCGAGGAGACCGTCACCGTCACGCCCAGCGTGCTGCCGTCGTCGGCAGTGAGCGTGCAACGGGTGGTGGTGCCGACCTTGCCCGCGAGGTCCTCCGGACAGGTGATGTCCGGCTTCGGCCGACCCGTCTGGGCCGCGAGCTTCTCGGAAACCGTGTCGGCCAGCTTGCCGGCGGAGATCTTCGGCTCGGACTTCTCCACGGTGACCGACCCCGAACAGCCGACAAGCAGCACACCGGCGGCCACAGCCGAAAGACTCCATGCTGCTGCGGACGTGCTGACTATCGCCATGGGGGCTCCATTCCGGGTATCAGGATGAGAGAACGCCCGAAGCATACTGGCACCCAGGAAGCTTCATAAATCCTCCATCCCGCGTACGCGTCCCTTCACTTGACCCGCCGGACATCCTCACCGGGAATCAAACGCGCGGTCGAGGACATCACAAAGGTAATTGAGCTTGGGCACAACGTCTTCTTCCCGGAGCCGACCCTTGGCCCAGGTGATGAGTTCGCCCCTGTTGAACCGGAGCGGGCTTTCGGCGTCCGCCGCGCGGAGCACGGAACGCGGGACGGCGTTCGGAGCGGTGACCGAGAAGACGGCGTAGTACGACGTCTTCGTGAGGGAGTGCCCGGGGCCCGCCGACTGGACGGTCCGCGCGTCGCGGTACTCGAAGCAGCGAACAGTACGGCCGCGATGCCGGCCTTCGACGCAGTCCCAGACGCTCAGTCCCGATGACACGTCAGGAAAGGGCGTGGCGCCCTCGTAACGGTCGGCGCCACCAGCGACGCGCGCCCGGTACGTCCATCCACGCCGCTGCGCGAGGGCGACGAGGGCGGAGACCTCCTCGTCGTCGCGGGAGTCCTCCTGGGCGTCGGACCAACTGGCCCAGACGATGCCACCGAAAGCGCCACCGAAGAGAACGAGGACACCGGCGGCGGCCATGAGAAAGTAACGACGCGGTATTTCCCGGTCGTTGACGATGACCACGTCCCGTTGCTTCGTCGGATGCGGCAGGTCGTCGAAGTTCATCGTTGAGTTCGCCTTCTGATGCTCGTAGGTGCCGATGCTACACTTCGCGCGCCGATCATTAAGTGCGTCAATGAGCGTTGTTTCGGCTGGAGTTGAGGAAGGCGAGGGCAGCCATGGCTGATCCTGATCTGGGTGCGGATTCGCAGGCCCTCAAAAAGGGCGCGAAAGACGTTGTCGAGGCCCTACGCCCCACCGAGGGTTTCGATTTGGAGGAGTCGGCGGGACGCAGTGCGTCCTTCGGGCATTCGTCCGCGTCCTCGTCATTCGCGGCGTTCTGCGCGACCTGGCAGGCGGGCGCGCAGATCCTCAGTGGCAGCACGGCCCGGCGCGCGGCGGGGCTGATCTCGGCATCGGGCATCCTGACGGACACGGACGGGCAGGTCCGGGACGCGGCCGACTCCGTCAAGACGAACCAGGGCAAGTGAGGCAGGAGCGGGGAAGCAGTGGCAGCCGCACTCGGGTCGACGAAGGACCCCAAGGAGCTCGTTCCCGGTGACGTACACGCGCTGACCGAGCTCGCGGACACCATGCAGCACTGGTCGGACAAGTTCGACAAGGTCGGGTCCAATCTGCGGGACGTGAAGGTCCCCGGCTGGCACGGAGAGGCCAGCGACGCGTTCTGGAAGAGCCTGAACGGCGAGAAGGGCAACTGGTACATCGCCTCTGACCACATGGCAGGTGCGGCCGGCGCGATCAAGTCGTACACCAGCATGCTGCACTGGGCACAGGGGCAGGCGGCCGACGCGATTGAGAAGTGGGACAAGGGCGACCACGCGGGAGCGCAGCAGGTGCTCAACACCGCACGCACCCAGCTGGAGCACGAGGCCGGAACGCTGTCGTCCAAGCTGGAGAAGCTGTCCGGCGGAGCCAAGGACAGCCCGAGCTGGCTGACCCAGGCCCGGCAGCTCGCCAAGGAGCTCGGGCTCGGTCAGACCACCATCAAAGAAGACGAACTCTGGCAGTACGGGAACAACCCAGCTGACAAGCGGAAGCGGCAATGGGGCTACCAGGATCCCAACGCCACGTCGGAAGACCCCAACGCGCCGAAGAAGGTCAGCTGGTCGGTGAAGATCGCCGAGTTCAGCGGCGGTGCCAATGTCTGGTCCGCGGATGCCAAGGGCGAGACCACGGTGGGTGGCGTCAAGCTGTCCGGCAACGCGGGCGTCTCGCTGCTCGGCTATGACGCCTCCGCGGTCGCCGGCATCACCGACGGAAACCTGGAGCTGAAGGGGACGGCCAGCGCGTACCTCGCCAAGGCCGAGGCCGGCGGCAAGGCCGAGTACGGCATTCTCGGCCTCCAGGCCCAGGGCAGCGCCCTGGTGGGTGCCAACGCCGAAGTGAAGGGCACCATCGGCAAGGACGGCCTGCACGGGGGCGCGGAGGCTTTCGCCGGTGCGAAAGCCGAGGGATCGGCCGCCGCGGACGTGGGCGGTGTGGGTGCCGGTGTGACCGGCGAGGCGTGGGCCGGCGCGGGGGCCTCGGCCAGCGTTGACGTGGGCAAGGGCGACGACGGCAAGTACCACGTGGGCGGCGAGGTCGGTGTCGGACTCGGGCTCGGCGGGAAGGTGGGCTTCCAGGTCACCGTCGATCCGGGCGAGGTCGTCGACACCGTCGGTGACGCCGCTGACGCGATCGGCGATGCCGCGGGTTCGGCGTACGACCACACGCTCGGCAAGTGGTTCTAGGCTTGCGATGAGGCTCAGCAAGGAAGTGGGTTCACGATGACGGGCACGCTGCCGGTCAAGATCTCGTTCTCGTTGCCGGACGGCTGGCGGTCGGCGCCGCCGGACGAGGTGGGGGCGCCCGACGCGGCCTTCGTCGCGCTGCACCCCGCCTCCATCGACGGGTTCACAGCGAACATCACCATCGCCGGCGGGATGCGCAACGACAGCGCCACCATGCGGCAGATCGCCGACGAGTCGGTACGGCGGCTCGGGCAGGCCGGCAGCGTGGAGGTCACCAAGCAGGAAGAGGTGGGGACCCCCGACATCCCGGGGCTGACCGACTCACCCGGAGTCGTCCAGAACCTGCGCCTGTCGACCACCCTGCACGGAGCACCGCTCGAACTGGTGCAGAGCCAGGTCTACCTCGGCCTGGAGGATGTGGACCGTCCGTCGCAGCGGGCCGTGATCGAGCTGGTGCTCACGGCGAAGCCGGAACAGCTGGCGGCGGTGCTGGACGACTTCAAGCAGTTCGTCCGCTCGGTGCGGGCGGACCAAGCCGCCTGATCCCCGGGTCGGCGGTCTCAGACCGCCGACCAGACCTGCGGCGGAATCCGGTCCAGCACGTCGCACAGGTAGTCGAGCCGCTCGTCGAAGTCCTGCGGGCTCAGCCGGCCGCGGCGCCAGGTGAGCAGCTCGCCGTTGTGCAGCCGGATCGGGGAGTCCTGCACGGTCTGTGGCCGCGCGGTCAGGAAGGGCACCACGTCGCCCGTCAGGGCGTCGCGGGCGAACGACTCGTCGTCCGTGATCACCCGGAACGCCTCGTCGAACTCCGGCACGCCGAGCTGCACCACACGGCCACGCTGCGTCACCCCGTCGAGCGCCTGCGGCCGTCGCACCACCAGCTCGGGCCCGGGGCCCGGCGCCACGACCGCGAACACCGTCCAGAAGACGGGCTGGTTCCGTCCCGGGCCGTCGTGGACGTCGAGGGTGCCGGTCACATACTCGAAGCAGCGGAAGCCGCGCCCTCGGAACTCCCCGGTGATGTAGTGCTCCGCTCGCAGGTTGTGCCCCCTGTCAGGCAGCGGCGCCATGCCGCAGAGCCCGTCGATCAGCCCGTATGTGGCTTGCTGGTAGCCGTAACCGCGTCCCTGCGCGAGCCGGATCGCCGCGGCTCTCTCCTGCACGCCGCGCGCCCGGTTCCGCTGGGCGCGCACCATCATGGTGATGACGAGGGCGAAGATCCCTCCCACGACCAGGATCATGAGCACGGGCATCAGTACGGTCATGGGACGCGATTATGTCTGATGACGCGCACCGCGGGCCGGGCGCCGGCCCCGACCGTTCCGCGGGTGGGCGGTTCGCCTCGTGCGACCGATGGCTCATGACCTCTCTGCCGGGATGGTCTCGCGCTGGAGTTCCGTACCGTGAAGACAGAGGTGGAACGTGGTCGTCCCGAGCGCGCCCGTGCCAGATGACGTCTTTCGAGTGGATTTGCCGGAGAGCGGCATCGATACCGCGTAAAGGTTTGATGCAGATCGCATGAGACTGACGCGCTTGTGCCTTCAGGCGCGCCCATCGTTGGTCGACGGAGTGGCGGCGCACGACTGCGTCGCCGTACGCATTCGCTCGTTACAAACCGGCAATTCCGACGAAGTGTGCCACCTGGGCCGGTGCCGACGCGCAGTCAACACCCCTGCCCGGTTGGACCGGTTGGACGGGTTGACTAGAGTGGTAAACGCGTTGTGAGACGCGGCTCGCTTTGCGATCGTACGGCGAGCGGCTGGTCGGCCCTCGCTCCGGAGGAGCCGATGAACGTACGGGGAAACGGGGAGGAGCGTCGTGCTTCCGTCAGACATGGTGGGGGGCGTGTCGGCGACCAGGGCGGCGAACCTGGAGGCCAGTGGTGAGGCGCTGGACAAGTTCGTGGGGCAGGTGGACTCGGTGCTCCGTGCTCTGGAGGAGTCCGCGGGCAATCCCACGAAGGTCGGTGCACAGGGGATCAGGGCCACGTCGCTGACGTCGGGTGGGGAGAGCGAGTTCCCCGAGGCGCATGGTCTGTACAAGCAGTACACGAGGGTTCACCACGAACTGACGACCCTCTCCAAGAGCTTGCATCTGCAGATCGAGGCTATCGGCATCGCGGTCACCGGTGCGCGCAATGGCTTCGACAGTCTCGAAGAGGAGCAGCGGCAGCGGTTCTGGGCGATCCAGGCGGAGATCAAAAAACTTCAGCCCAAGGTGGACGACCAGCAGCACGCCAGCAGCGGCACCAAGACGAAGGCGTGACGATGACGGACAAGCAGCACAAGGACGATCTGCATCGCGTCTCTCAGCAGAACTCCGTGACGGACATCGTCCGCGGAATCGAGGACGGTCCGCGCGGCGGCTTCCTCAATGGCATGGTGCGGTCCGTGGTCGAAACCACGCCCTTCGGGCGGGCCGTCGCCGCCAGGACGGACTTCGACAAGCGCGACCTCGACCTGAACCAGATGATCGATCTGGTCGAGCAGACCGACCCGGCGGATCTCGAATCCTCCGGCAAGGCGCTCTGGGACGCGCGCGATGCCATCAAGAAGGCCGCCGACGATCTCAAGGCCCACATCGACAAGGTCCCCTGGGTGGGAGTGTCGGGCGACCAGTTCCGCACGTGGGGCGACAACCTCGTGACCAACACCCACCATCTGAGCGAGTTCGCCGGGGCTGCGGGCGACCAGATCACCGCTGCCGCGGTGGGCCTCGCGGCCGTACGTGGTGGCATGCCGGCCCGTGACACCAGGGCGAACCCGAAGCGGCCCGACAAGTTCACCGATGCCGAGAAGGCGGCGAACAAGACGGAGTACGACCACGCCGTCCGGGTGGAGAAGGACCGTCAAGAGGCGATCAACCAGATGAATCGGTTGGCGTCCTACTACGCGGTCTCGGAAGAGGTGCTGTCGGCGCTGCCCGCCAAGGACAAGACGCCGAACTTCACTTCTATGCCCGACGTGGGCGTGCCTCGGCCTTCGCAGCGGTTCAGGGAAAGTCCTCCCACGTCCGGCACTGGCTCGCACACGGGTACCGGCTCGGCCCCCGCCATCGGTCATCACTCAACTGCGGTAGGGGCGGACAATGTTGCCCACCATGTCACCGGCGACACCATCCCACACCACGTCACCGGCGACACCATCCCGCACCACGTCCCGACGACGCACAACAACCACACGGTCCAGCTCCCTGAGCAGCCGCCCGTCGGTACGAACATCGACAGCACCGGCACGCTGCCTCCGCCCACGACCACACACACGACGGGTCCCACCCCGCCGGTCACAGGCGGGCCCCCGGCAGGCGGCGGTCAGCCCGATCCATTGGGTGGCGCCGGCTACCGGGCTCCGTTGCCCAATTCGACGTCCGGCCGAAACCTGAGTGGTTCGGCTGGGTACCGTACCCCTCCTTTTGCTCAGGGGCGTGCGGGCACGGCCGGGCTGGGCAATCCCCAGAGTCCCGGACGCACCGCAGCACAAGGACCCACCAACCAGATGGGGCGTGCCACGTCGACGGGACAGCCCGCCGGCAGGGGTACTGCGTCCCCGATGGGCCGTGCGGTCACAGGTGGTACGCCGCGGCCCGGCGGCACGGCGACGCCCCGGGCGAACGCCACGCCGGCCACCGGCGCCGGCCGTTCCAATGGGGTCGTCGGGGGGCGCCCCACGGCCACAGGCAATCCGGCCAAGGGCGGGGCAAGGATTCCCCGTGGCACGGTCATCGGGGCTGAGGGACAGGCCAATTCGCAGTCCACAGCCGGTCGACTCGGTCAGCGTGGCGTCTTCGGAGCGCCCGAGTCCGCAGCGCGGCCCGCTGCGAAGCCGACTGGCTCTTCCGGGTCTCGTACCGGTGTCGGCACGTCCGAGGCTGTCACCGGCAGGCCGACCGGGCGGAACTCTGCTGCGGGTGCCGAGCGGAACGGTATGACGCGTGGTGGTTCCGGTCTCGTACGCGGTGCCGGCCGCAAGGGGAAGGCCGAAGACGCGGACGAACAGACAGAGCTGCCCGAGAAGCCGCGGCGTGATGTGCCGCCGACGGCGAACTGACCGCGAGCGAGGACACGGAAGACGATGAAGTCAGGGATGGGCCGACGAGTCGAGCGGGCTTCGCTCCACGGGACGCGTAGCGGTAGACGAGTGCGTGCTGTGGCCGCAGCCGTCGGAGCCCTGTTGGCCGCAACCGTGGGGTTTGCGCCGAGTGCTGTTGCCGACGATGTTCAGGCGAAGCAGTGGTACCTGGGCCCAATGCAGGCCGAGAAGATGTGGAAGGTCAGCACGGGCAAGGGTGTGAAGGTCGCTGTTATTGACAGCGGAGTGAACGCGAACACGTCGTCGCTCAAGGGGCAGGTGCTGACCGACGAGGTTCCGGAGTCGGTTGCCTACCGCGCCACGGATGATTACGACGGTCACGGGACGACCACTGCTGAGTTGATCGCGGGAACGGGTGCGGGCGGCGGGCTGAAGGGCCTGGCTCCCGGTGCGAAAATCGTTCCGTATCGGGTCAAGTTCGACGACTTGAAGGGCAGCGCGGCTGAGCTGAGCAGGACGCCGGAGCCTGCTGAGGCGATCAGGGCGGCTGCGGACACCGACGCCAAGATTATCAATATGTCATTCGGCGCGCTGGGACCGAGCTCGAAGGAGGAAGAGGCTGTTCAGTACGCCGCTTCGAAGGGGAAGCTGCTGATAGCAGCTGTCGGTAACGACGGCCGGAAGGCAGGAGACACCATCGGTTACCCGGCCGCTTATTCGTACGTCATCGGCATCGCATCGGTCGACAAGTCCCTCACGGTCTCGAAGTTCTCCTCGTCTGGTAATTACGTTGACCTTTCGGCCCCGGGGCAGGGCTTTCCAGGCTGGTGCGACGGCAACTTCCGTTCCTACTGCGACGATGTGAACGGTACGAGTTCGGCAGCCGCGATCGCCTCGGGTGCTGCCGCGCTGATCTGGTCCGCACACCCTGACTGGACGGTGAACCAGGTTGCCCGCGCTCTGATCGACACGGCCGGCCGTACGTGGGCGAAGAACGACCCGAGCAAGTACGCCGGCTATGGGCTCATTCGCCCTCGTCTCGTTCTTGCGAACCGGAACTACGACGCGGGCCCGGCCAACGTGGACCCGCTCGCCAAGGAGAACGGCGGCGACCTGCTGGCCAAGTCCGCGGCGTCCTCCACGTCTTCCTCGCCGTCCCCGTCCGCCCCTTCCTCTTCCGCATCAACCCCGTCACAAGCCCCGGAAAAGGGTTCTACCGGCGGGACTTCGGCGGCAGGATCAAGCACGGAGTCGTCGAACGACAACACCACCCTCTGGGTCGTACTCGGCGCCGCGGCCGCCGTCGTCGTGGTCGGCGGTGGGGGCCTGGCCGTCGCGCGGGCGCGGCGTGCCAGGTGATGTCGTCAGCCGTCTGTAGCCCTGTGCTCTTCGGATAGGGCGCGCAGTACGCGCCCGCCGCCGTACTGCACGGTGCGGTAGTGGGCCGAGACAGTTGGACCAACGAGACAGACAGAGAAAGGGCTGAGATGGCCGAGAACAAGCAGAAGCTCGAAGATGCCGCAGTAATCCACCTGCAGAAGCAGATGCTGGAGAAGTACGACGGCATCCGGAAGCGGGTGCACGGGCTGCAGGGCGTCATCGACGGCCTGGAGGGCCAGTGGCACGGTATCGGTCGTGCCGCCTTCGACTCGAAGCAGTACGAGATCAACCAGTCGCTCCAGGCCATCGGCGGCATCCTCGGTGACGTCATCGAGGCCATGACCGCGACCCGCAACATCAAGGACAGCAAGGAAGACGAGGTCCGCGCGGCCGTCAACAAGATCGACGTGCGAGACGGCGCTCCCACCGTGTCTCCGCTCAGCTCCTACTGACCGAGCGGCACCCAGGACTTTCAGCCGGGCATCCCGGCGCATCCACCGGATACACATCAGCGAGACGAGGTAACAGGTATGGCCAACAACGCTGACGGCCTGTCAGTCACTTATGACGGGCTCGACGTCGCGGCGACCAAGATCGGCAACGAGGCGAGCCAGCTCGAACAGGACCTGCAGGAGCTGCGCCGGCTGGTCGTGAGCAGCCTGCAGTACTGGGAAGGCCAGGCCCAGGACACCTTCCACGAGAAGCTGAACCGCTGGGACAAGGAAGCGAACGACATCCACCAGGCGCTGAGCGGCATCGGCCACGTCGTCGCCCAGTCCGGCGGTACGTACATGGAAGGCGACAAGAAGGCGGCCAGCTACTTCCGCTAGGCCGACGCTCGCAGGAGCGACGAAGCAACCGCAGGGTGGGCGCGCACGGGAGGCGCCCACCCTGTTGTTGTGTCGGGCCGGAGAAGCCGATCCGACGCCAGCGACATGCCCGGTTGCCGCAAGGTCGAAGACGGGCAGATGGGCAGATGGCCCTGAAGGATGCCGGCTGCCGAGGCTGTCCTCCTGGCTGCCGGATTGACATCCAGCCGGCGTTCCCCGCGTCGCCCATCGGGTTCGGTCACGGATTGGGCACCGCGGTCGGCAGGCCGGCTTGCGCAGCGCAGCCTGCCTCCCGGGCCACCTCCCGGGAGACGGAATTCAGGATCACCATGCGGTCCTTGTCGATGCTGTCCCCGCGCAACTGGGCTTTGGAGGCAGACAGTTCCGCCTTCACATACTTCGTATCGCCGATGTACGCGTCTTTGGAAGCTGCGATGGTGGGGCACTGAAAGAACAGGTCAGCGCCGTCGCGGCCCACTTGGGCATACAGTCCGACGGGGTATCTGACCGTGCTTCCGTTGGCGTCCTTGTCGGATGGCGCAGGGTACCTTTGGGATGCCGAAAAACGAATCTCAAGAAGCGGCTTCCCGCTGTCGTCGCCGGCCTTGTACACCCAGCATGCCGTGCGCTCACGATATTCGTCGTGCAGATGTCTCACTGCGTTCCGTACAGTGAACGTATGGGGCTGTCCCGCCTCGCCGGCGCCCGTGGATTCGTCGAACTGATCAGTACCGGCCAGGTTTTGCAAGGCTTTCCTGGCGGAAGCGTCGAGTGTCCCGTCGCAGACCTTGCTCGCAGCCGTCCCAGATGCTGTCCCTTGCTCTTGCTCGGAGTTACTGCTGCAACTCCCGACGAGGAGCGCTGCAGCCGTAAGTGAGAGAGCCGTCCCGTATCTACCGTTCCTTGCGATTCGCAGCACTTTACGCCCCTGCTCAGTCCTTGTAGGGAGGCCGACCCCGGTAGTCGTTCTCGTGGGAGCCGGTGCCCAGGTAGCTGCTCTTGGTTTCTTCGACCCATTGCTGCTGGTCAGCGACAGCCCTGGCGTTTGGGTGGTCCTTGAAGTACGCATCGTAGGTCGATCCGAGATCGTCGACCCCTTTGCCGTAGAATTGACGGCTCGTCATCTGTGACGGGACCAGGGGATCGGATTCCGCGTCATCCGTCGCCTTGTCGATCTCGTGACCGAGCAGCGTATTGGCCGCATTGGTGATCGTGTCGGCGGCGACCGGGGCGATGACCACTGCGGCAGCCGTGGATCCAGGGAGTGGGATGGAGGCGACGCCGCCTGCGACTACTGCTCCGACCAGCAGTTTCTTCCAGTCGCCCGACCGACCCAGTGCCTTGTTGGCTTCCTCCGAATTCTCGCCGTACGTCGTTGCCGCCTGCTCCACGCGGGAATTGTCCAGAATGCCGCGGGCTTCCGCGCCCACCGACATGATGTCCCGAGCCTGGTTCATATGTGCATCACTGGTCGGCGGGTGGGCGTCGAGCATGCTCAAGGTATAAACATGCTGGGCTGCTGTCACGGCCTTGTGCGAATTTTCGTCCTGGCCGAGGACGCTCAGGAAATCGATGGCTCCCTGGTTGCCGAAGTGGGCGCGTCCGGCATATCGAGCAGGGAAGTCGCCGGCGTCCTTGCCGTGGTCCCCGATACCGGACAGCTCGTAATCGATGTCATCGATGTACGCACCAGCCATCTTGCCCAGGCTGTCGGCCAGCTCAGGCTGGTCGTGCAACATCTTCGGGCCGTCCTCTCCACCGTAGAGGTAGGCGACCTGTTCCATGACACCTGCCGTGGCCGCGGTGCGTCGGTCGCCCGTGGCGATGTCCTTCGGGGAGGCATCGGCAGAGTAGCCGGTCGTGGCCGCCTCCAGTGCGCGGCCGAGGGAGTTGCGCGCCGCAACGTAGTCGTGGTTGCCCTCCATCGTGGCGTCGGAGACCCAGACGCGTTCCTTCGTCAGGTACTTCAGGTGCTCGTTGACCTGGGCGTCCTTGCGGACCGCGTCACCGCTGCCGTCGGGCTGGGCGAAGAACTGCGTCGATGCGTCCGGATTATGACCGAGCGCTTCCAAGAATCCGGTCATCGGGTCGCGGCCACGATCGTTCTTGTAGCCCCAGTAGTTGAGGTCGCCCTGGTTGAAGTTGTTGACCCAGGCGTTGATGCCCTGGCCGTTCACCTTCTTGTCGTACGCGACGAGCTTGTCGCCGTAGTCGTTGAGGAACTGGTCGTCATAGTCACCGAAACGCATGAGGTTGCTCATGACCGCGTAACCGGTCGGGTTGCCCGCGTCGTCGATCCCGAGCTGGTCGGGACCCAGCCGGATCATCTGCCGCTCCCAGTTCTGCATCTTGTCGCTGTCCGAGAGGGTGGCTTGACCGATGACGACGCCGAGGTTCTTCTGGAGCTGTTTGGCTTGCTTGGCGCGGTCGGGGTCGTAAGTCCCCTGGTAGGGATCGGCGATGCCGGCCCAGAAAGTGAGTACCTTCCTCGGGCCGACCTGCGTGGCGAACTCTTCGGCGAACAGTGGGTCGTTCTTGTACTTGGCCAGGGTCGAGTTGAGTGCGGCGAGCTCCGTACTCGTCACGTCGTGCGGGTTCTTCGCAAGGATCTTGGCCATCCGGTCGGCGTCCGCGACCGCCTCGGCGGCTTGGTCCCGGTTTTCGTAGTGGGCGCCGGAGAATCCGTACTTCGCCTGGTCGACGAGGAGTCGGAGCGCCTTGGCCGCAGTACTGTCGCTCTCGGTCGCCTTGTTGAGAATGCGCTGAACCTCGTTGCGCAGGTTCTCGACGTCTTGCTGGCTGACCGCGCTTGTGCTGCCGCTCGGGTCGGAAGCCCAGTCAGGACGAGGATTACCGGCGACGGTGAAGGTCCCGCCGCCGGTGTCGATCACGGTGCAGTACTTGTACGGTGCGCGTTCGAGGGTCTCGTTCAGCTCGTCGCGGTACTTGACGAGTTCGCCGCGGGTGTCCTTGAGGATCTTCGTGATGGAGTCCGCCTGCGTGTGGGCGTCCGCGAACTCCTCCGCGGTCTTGCCGACGAACTCCCGGCTCACCTGTGCGTTGACACCGGCCCAGTGCGCCTTGTCCGCGCGACTCTTCAGGTTGTTCTGGGCGTCTTCCTTCAGCGTCGCCAGGTTCTTGGTCATCTCCTCCCAGTCGGTGATGGCCTCACCGAGCTGCGAGAAGTTCCCGTGGCGCAATGCATCGAGATCCATGGCCCTCAGCTGCCCTTCCGCTCGTCAAAGCCCTGGTCCAGCTGGGAGATGCTGCTGAGAGTGCCGGCGATGTAGGACTCGTCGGCGGCGTGCTGGTTCTTGGTGTAGCGGAGGTGGTTGGAGATGTGGGCGCAGGCGTCGAGGAGGCTTTGCACCTGGTCCACCCAGCGCTCGGCCACATGATCGAGGGCAGCCCCGATGTCGAACCCCTCGGTCTTCAGTCCCCCGGCCGCCTTGATGGAGGACATGCGGGCATGGTCGCTGAACCGGCTGAAGTCCTGGAACAGTTCGTGGGCAGCGGAACCGATCGCGGAGAGATCCTCCTGGTGCACGGTGAGATCACCACGCGTACTCTCGCCGCCTCCGTTGTCGGGAGTCACATGGTTGAGCTGCATACGGGCTGACTGGTTCTGCGCTGCCTTCGCCTTCAGCTGCTCCCACTCGTCCCACGCCATGCGCGGCCCCTCCCCTCTCTGCGCTCCAGCCGATGAGCGGGAGCGGCCTCAGACCAGCAGTGTCTACGTGCCTCAGTTCTCCGCATCCACCAATCCCACCTGAACCATGGGCTTCCCCCGCTTCCGAGACACGAAGATCCCCCGCCCCGCCGGCATCGGCCGCGGTCGGACTCCGCCCAGCAGGTCGCCCTCGGCCGGGTCGCCCGCGAGGACCACGCCCTGGGCGCCGAGTTCCTTGATGCGCTGCATGAAGGACTCGTAACCGGCACGGCCCGCGCCCGCCGTGGAGCGGGCGATGATGAAGCGGACGCCGACGTCGCGGGCGAACGGCAGCAGTTCCGTCAGGCCCGCCAGCGGGTTGCCGCTCGACGTGGACACGAGGTCGTAGTCGTCGATGACGACGTACACCGTGGGACCCCGCCACCAGCTGCGGTTGCGCAGCTGCTCCGGGGTGACATCGGCGGTCGGGGTGCGGCGCTGCATCAGGTCGGCCAGTGCGTCCATGTGGTGCTGCATCTGGTTCGACATGGGGATGTACTCGGCCAGGTGCGACTTCGGGGTCACCCCGAGCAGCGAGCGGCGGTTGTCGACGACGAAGAGCTTGCAGGTGTTGCCGTCGTACCGCTCGGTCAGGCGCTTGATCAGCAGCTTCAGCAGGTTCGACTTGCCGGACTCGCTCTCCCCGAACACCAGGAAGAACGGGTCCTGTTCGAAGTCCACGAACACCGGCTCCAGGTTGTCCTCGTCGAGGGCGAAGGAGATGCCGCGGCTCGGGAAACGGTCGCCCGGCGGTAGCTGCGTGGCCGGGAACTCGCGGGGGAGCAGGCGCACCTCGGGCGCGCCCGGCTCCTGCCAGTGGCGGGTGACCTCGGCCGCGAGGGCGGTCGTCGCCTCCGCGAGGTCCGTGTCGGACGAGAGACCGTCGATGCGCGGGACCGCCGCCATGAAGTGCTGCTTCTGCGGGGTCTGACCGCGGCCCGGCACACCGGTGGGGACGTTCGCCGCGACCTTGCGGTCGATCTCGGAGTCCATGGGGTCACCCAGCCGCAGCTCAAGGCGGTTCATCAGGTGGTCCTTGAGGTTCGCGCGGACCTCCATCGAGCGCGAGGCGGTCAGGACGAGGTGGATGCCGTAGCCCAGGCCACGCGCGGCGATGTCCAGTACCAGCGGTTCAAGGGCCTCGTAGTCCGTGCGGAAGTTGCCCCAGCCGTCGATGACCAGGAAGACGTCACCCCAGGGCTGGTCGGTCACCGAGATGTCCCCGCGCGCGCGACGGGTACGGAACTCCGCGATGGAGGAGATGCCCGCCGAGCGGAAGTACTCCTCCCGCCGGGTCATGACGCCGTACACCTCGGCCGCCGTGCGCCGGACCTTCTCCGGGTCCAGACGGGACGCGACACCGCCCACATGCGGCAGGCCGGCCACCGAGGCCATACCGCCACCGCCGAAGTCCAGGCCGTAGAACTGGACTTCCCACGGGGTGTGGGTCAGCGCGAACGACGCGATGATCGAGCGCAGCAGCGTCGACTTGCCGGACTGCGGGCCGCCGATGATCTGCATATGGCCGGCCGCGCCGCCGAAGTCCAGCCACAGCGGGTCGCGCCGCTGCTCGTACGGCTTGTCGATCAGGCCGGCCGGGACGACCAGCCTGCCCGCGCCCTCGTAGCCCGGCTGGGTCATACCGCGGCCGGGCACCGGGGCGAGTCCCGGCAGCAGCGCGTCGAGCGAGGGCGGACTGTCCAGCGGGGGCAGCCACACCTGGTGGGCGGCCGGGCCCTGCGCCTCCAGACGCCGCACGATCACGTCGAGGACGGTGTCGGCGAGCGCGTCGTCCTGCCGCTTGCCGGTCTCCTCCTCCTGCCGCTGCTGCGGGATGGGCACGTACTGCACCGGGACCTCGGCCGCCGTGAACAGGACCGGCCTGCGGTCGACGGGCAGCGGGCCGCCGAGCGCCGCGGCCTGCTGGGAGCTGGTGCGGTACACCCCGGATACGTACGCGGCCTTGAAGCGGACCATCTCGTCCGTGCCGAACTTCAGGAAGCCGGAACCCGGGACGTTCGGGAGCTCGTAGGCGTCCGGGACGCCGAGCGCGGCGCGGGACTCGGCCGCCGAGAACGTCCGCAGACCGATCCGGTAGGAGAGGTACGTCTCCAGGCCCCTCAGACGGCCCTCCTCCAGGCGCTGCGAGGCCAGCAGCAGGTGCACGCCCAGCGATCGGCCGATGCGGCCGATCTGCACGAACATCTCGATGAAGTCGGGCTTGGCGGTCAGCAGCTCGCTGAACTCGTCGATCACCAGGACGAGGGACGGGATCGGCTGCAGCGGGGCACCCGCCGCGCGCGCCTTCTCGTAGTCGTGGATGTTGGCGTAGTTGCCCGCGTCGCGGAGCATCTCCTGGCGGCGGTTCAGCTCACCGCGGATGGAGTCGCCCATGCGGTCGACGAGGGTGAGGTCGTCCGCGAGGTTGGTGATCACAGCCGCCACGTGCGGCAGCTGGGCCATGCCCGCGAACGTGGCACCGCCCTTGAAGTCGGCGAGGACGAAGTTCAGCGTCTCGGAGGAGTGGGTCACGGCGAGGCCGAGGACCAGGGTGCGCAGCAGCTCGGACTTGCCGGAACCGGTCGCACCGACGCACAGGCCGTGCGGGCCCATGCCCTCCTGCGCCGCCTCCTTGAGGTCGAGCATCACGGGCCGGCCGTCCTCACCGACACCGATCGGCACGCGCAGCCGCTCCGACTGCGAGCGGGGCCGCCAGGTCCGCTTGGGGTCGACCGACGCCGCGTCGCCCAGGTTCAGCAGGTCGGTGAACTCCAGGTTGGCGAGCAGCGGTTCGTCGTCGTCACCGCCCGACGCCATGCGCAGCGGCGCCAACTGACGCGCCAACGCCTCCGCCGCCTCGTACGAAAGGACGTCCGGGGTCCCCTCGTAGACCATGCCGTGGGCGGACTCCAGGCGCAGTTCCTTCGGCTGCACGACGACCGAGAGGTCGCCGCGCCCGATGGTGAGGTCGCCCGGTACGACTTCCAGGACCGTCACGCCCTGCAGGCCCTCGGGGCCGGCCAGCAACGAGGTGGGCGGAAGGGAGATGCCGTCGAGCACCACCACCAGATGGGGCTGTTCGGCAACGGGCGGCCCGGACGGGTGGAAACGCGGGCGGCCCTCCAGGCGGGAGGCGAGCCGGTCCTCCAGCTCCACCGGGTCGGTGCTGATCAGACGCATGCTGCCGGCGCCGTCGGTGACGCCCGGAGCCTGCACGTGCGGCAGCCACTTGGCCCACTCCCATTCGGGTGCCGACTCGCGCGCGGTGACGACGGCGATGACCAGGTCCTCGGGGGAGTGCAGGGAAGCGAGGGAGGCGGTGACGGCCCGGGCGGTGCCGCGCACGGTGCCCGGCTCGCCGCTGATCGTCACGTGGTAGAAGGCGCGCAGCGACACCGCCATCGGCAGGTCGTCGAGGGTGCTGTGCGTCGCCAGGAAGCGCTGCATGGCGCCGGCGGTCAGCGGCTCCAGCTCGTCGACCGGGGCGGTCTGGGGCGGGATCAGGGGCGTGGCCAGGGCCTGCGGACCGAGTCCGACGCGCACCTGCCCGAAGTCCTCGTCGGCGGTGCGCCGTTCCCACACCCGGCTGCCCTCGGCGACCAGGGCCCACAGTTGCTCCGGCGAAGGGTGCAGGTAGTACTGGGTGTCGCGCTGGGACCGCGCGGTCTCCACGGCGGCGCGGCGGGTCTGCGACAGGTAACGCAGGTAGTCACGGCGCAGGTCGGCCATCTGTCCCTGATTGCCGCGGCGGTAGCGGACGAGCATCGAGATGCCCATGGCGATCGTCGAGGCCACCATCACCAGGCCCATGATCTTCATGAAGGGCTGGGCCTGCGGGTTGAAGAAGAACACCACGGATCCGCCCATGCCCAGCATGGGCAGAAGCTGCATCAGTGCGCCTTCCTGCTGACCGCGCGGCAGTTCCGGCGGAGCCTGCAGTACGACCTCGTCCGTG
Organism: Streptomyces sp. Ru62; assembly: GCF_002920615.1. GTDB lineage: Bacteria > Actinomycetota > Actinomycetes > Streptomycetales > Streptomycetaceae > Streptomyces. The sequence continues at coordinate 13,329 of NZ_PQSU01000005.1, read as the reverse complement.
GGCACTTCCTTCGGCAGTGCCCGCGGTGGGCGCTTGACGACGATGTGGCTCACTACGCACCAATTCCCTTGCCGGACCGAGATGTTTCATCCGCCGCCCCGTGTCAGGCGGACGTCGATCGCGAACCGCGATCCTACTGACAACCACGGACGACGGCGGGCGGTAGGGTGCCGGTGAAGCGCGTGAGCAGTTGCGAATCGTTCCGGGAAAACCCGGGCAATCCGCACCTGTTCGAAGCAGGTGTCTCCCGCGGACCCCGGCCAGAACCGCTCGGTCGGCCGGTGGGGCGGGAAGGCGTCGCACAACCTACACAGCATCTTTACGGGCGGAAGGTGCGCGGTGGCACCCTGGGCCGCCCCACCACCGACGAGGGGGAACAGCAGGTGAGCATGACGGCCTCCGCGCCGGCCGGCGCGACCGGTGGACCGGGCACCGGAGCCCCTTCCGGGGCGGGCATGGGCTTCGGCTTCTGCCGCGTCACCATCGTGGCGCCCGACAGCCGCATCGACGTCGCGCTGCCCGACGACGTACCGGTCGCCGACCTCTACCCGGAGATCCTGCGCCTGTCCCAGCAGAGCCCCGCCGAAGGCGCTCCGGTCGGCTACCACCTCGTACGCCGTGACGGCACCGTCCTCGACGGCGCCCGGTCCTTCACGGCCCAGCGCATCCTCGACGGCGAGCTGCTCACCCTGCGCCCGTTCGCCGAGTCGCTGCCCCCGGCCGTCCTCGACGACGTCTCCGAGGCCGTGGCCGCAGCCGTCACCCGCGACCGCACCCTGTGGAGCGGCGACCTCACCCGCGCCGCCGGTCTCGTCGCGGGCGGCATCCTGCCCGCGCTGCTCGCGTTCGTGGCCTGGAGCTCGCAGATCCGGCACGACATGCACAGCCTGCAGGGCATCATCGCGGGCGTCTGCGGCATCCTGCTCGTCACGATCGCGTGCGTACGCGCGCGTGTGTACGACGACCGGGGCTCCGCCGTCGCGCTGGGACTCGGCGCCCTGCCCAACGTGGCCGTGGCCGGCTCGGGTCTGCTGTCGCTGTCCGCCGGTGAGGGCATCGGGCGGCTGCAGTTCCTGCTCGCCTGCACGGCCGTCCTGGTCGCCTCCCTGGTCCTCACCCTGGTGTCGCCGGGCGGCGACGGACCCTTCGTGGCGTTCCTCTTCGCCTCCGCCGTCGGTCTGCTCACGACCTTCGTCGCGATCCTCACCGAGCTGAAGCCCATCGAGACGGCCGCCGTCTGCGCCCCGCTCTCCGTCGTGGCGCTGGCCTTCCTCCCCGGCCTGTCCATGCGTTTCGCGCGGCTGCCCATCGGCTTCGAACCGCCCAACCCCTCCCGCGGCGGCTACGACACCGGCGAGCCCGCGCCCCAGGAGCCCGTGGACGCCGAGCGCGTGGCCGCACAGGCCCGGCGCGGCCACGAACTCCTCGTTGGCCTCGTCGGCGGCTGCGCTCTCGTCGCCGTGGGAGCGTCCATCGTCCTCGGCTTCTCCAGCAACCTCTGGGCCCAGCTGCTGGCTCTCGCGACCGGCGTGGCGATGCTCATGCGGGCGCACCTGTTCCGTTACACCGCACAGGTCGGCGCCACCCTGGCCGCGGGCCTCGCCGCCATCGTCTTCCTCGGCCTGGGGCTGGCCCTGAACCCGCCGCGGGACTACCTGATCGACGCCCTCCGGGGTGACAGCCTGGCCCTCGACATCCGGAGCGTCTGGCTCGCCGCCGCCGTCGCCGCGGCCACCGCCCTGGTCACCGCGATCGCCCTGATCACCCCACGGCGTGGTGTCACCCCCTTCTGGGGGCGCTTCCTGGAGATCGCCGAGAGCTTCGTCCTGCTCACGTTGATCCCGCTGGCCCTGGCCGTCTTCGACGTGTACGCGCAGGCGCGGGCCATGACCAGCTAGGAGCCGGACGGCGCAAGCGGGCCGGCACCGGCGGGGAGCCGGACGGCGAAAAGGGCGGCACGCGCGCGTGCCGCCCTTTCTCATGCACGGCTCACTGCACGTCCAACCCCCCGTTGTGAGCCGTGGGCGTCAGATCGAACTCCCCGTCCCGAGCCCCCAGCACGAACGCCCGCCACTCCGCCTCGGTGTAGCGCAGCACCGTGTCCGGGTCGAGCGAGGACCGCATCGCCACCGCCCCGCCGGGCAGGTACGCGATCTCGACCCGCTCCTCGTGCTCCTCCGTGCCCGGCGCGCAGTGCCACTCGACGCCCGAGATGTCGAGGGCGTACAGCTCGTCCCGCTCCCGCTCCTTGCGCGCCTTGATCTCCGCTTCCGTTTCCGCCATCGTGCAGCGACCCCTTCCCGAGGTAGGTACGGTCCCGGCGCTCACCCTAGTGGCCGCGACCGCCCCACCAGGGCGGTTCGCCGACCGGGCGCAAGGTGCCCGCCATCGCCTGGTACCCTGAGTGACGGCCGTTTGTGTACGCACCCCCGGAACCGCCCCGTGCTCGTTCTGGAGGCCGCGCCCAGCGGATCCCCGCCTCCCGAGTAACGGAAGCTCCCCCGAGACGTAGACCGGGGGCACTCGGTGGCACTCAACAGACTATGAGGAGTACGCGTGTCGCTCGACGCCGCTACGAAGAAGCAGATCATCGCCGAGTTCGGTACCAAGGAGGGTGACACCGGCTCCCCCGAGGTCCAGGTCGCTCTGCTCTCCCGTCGGATCTCCGACCTGACCGAGCACCTCAAGACCCACAAGCACGACCACCACTCCCGCCGTGGCCTGCTGATCCTCGTCGGTCAGCGCCGCCGCCTTCTGCAGTACCTGGCGAAGAAGGACATCCAGCGCTTCCGTGCGCTGGTCGACCGCCTCGGCATCCGCCGCGGTGCGGCGGGCGCCCGGTAAGACGCCATGAGGGGAGCGGTTCCCGAACGTACTCGGGGGCCGCTCCCTTTGCCGTATGCGGGGCTCCGCCGCGCACACGGAAGCCTCCGCGGTATGTGCGGAGACATGCGGAGTGTCACTCACGCTTTGTAGTGTGGTAGCACAACGCAATACGCACGACACGGAACGACGTACGCCACAGCACGACGGGGTACGTGACAGAACGAGGAGGAGCGCACCCAGCCGCCGCCGGTCCTCGGTAGTGGCCCCCGGGGGGAAGCGAGCCCCGGGTGCTTCGATCGAAGACCGGCCCGCACCGCACGGAGCGCTTCTCCGCCACCGTCCCCCTGCCACACGGGCAGCCAAGGGACGAAAGACGATACGTAACGGAGAAAACGCTAGTGGAGAACGAGACCCACTACGCCGAGGCCGTCATTGACAACGGTCCCTTCGGCACCCGCACCATCCGCTTCGAGACGGGCCGCCTGGCCAAGCAGGCCGCCGGCTCCGCCGTGGCGTACCTGGACGACGACACCATGGTGCTGTCGGCCACCACCGCCTCCAAGAACCCCAAGGACCAGCTCGACTTCTTCCCGCTGACGGTGGACGTCGAGGAGCGGATGTACGCCGCCGGCAAGATCCCCGGCAGCTTCTTCCGCCGTGAGGGCCGGCCGTCCGAGGACGCCATCCTCACCTGCCGCCTCATCGACCGTCCGCTGCGCCCGTCCTTCAAGAAGGGCCTGCGCAACGAGATCCAGGTCGTCGCCACGATCATGGCCCTCAACCCCGACCACCTGTACGACGTCGTGGCGATCAACGCCGCGTCCGCGTCCACGCAGCTGGCCGGTCTGCCCTTCTCCGGCCCGATCGGCGGCGTCCGCGTCGCGCTGATTCGCGGCCAGTGGGTGGCGTTCCCGACGCACACCGAGCTGGAGGACGCCGTCTTCGACATGGTCGTCGCCGGTCGCGTCCTGGAGGACGGCGACGTCGCGATCATGATGGTCGAGGCCGAGGCCACCGAGAAGACCATCAAGCTGGTCGAGGGCGGTGCCGAGGCGCCGACCGAGGAGGTCGTCGCCGCCGGTCTGGAGGCCGCCAAGCCCTTCATCAAGGTCCTGTGCCGCGCGCAGGCCGACCTCGCCGCCAAGGCCGCCAAGCCGACCGCCGAGTTCCCGATCTTCCTGGACTACCAGGACGACGTGTTCGAGGCGCTGACCGCCGCGGTCCGCCCCGAGCTGGCCCAGGCGCTCACCATCGCCGGCAAGCAGGAGCGCGAGGCCGAGCTGGACCGCGTCAAGGGTCTGGCCGCCGAGAAGCTCCTGCCGGAGTTCGAGGGCCGGGAGAAGGAGATCTCCGCCGCGTACCGCTCGCTCACCAAGCAGCTGGTCCGCGAGCGCGTGATCAAGGAGAAGAAGCGCATCGACGGCCGCGGTGTCACCGACATCCGCACCCTGGCCGCCGAGGTCGAGGCCATCCCGCGGGTGCACGGCTCCGCGCTGTTCGAGCGTGGCGAGACCCAGATCCTGGGCGTCACCACCCTCAACATGCTCCGCATGGAGCAGCAGCTGGACACCCTCTCCCCGGTGACCCGCAAGCGCTACATGCACAACTACAACTTCCCGCCGTACTCCACCGGTGAGACCGGTCGCGTCGGCTCCCCGAAGCGCCGCGAGATCGGCCACGGCGCCCTCGCAGAGCGCGCCCTCGTCCCGGTGCTGCCGACGCGCGAGGAGTTCCCGTACGCGATCCGTCAGGTGTCCGAGGCCCTCGGCTCCAACGGCTCGACGTCCATGGGCTCGGTCTGCGCCTCCACCATGTCGCTGCTGAACGCCGGTGTGCCGCTGAAGGCCCCGGTCGCCGGCATCGCCATGGGCCTGATCTCCCAGGAGATCGAGGGCGAGACGCACTACGTCACCCTCACCGACATCCTCGGTGCGGAGGACGCCTTCGGCGACATGGACTTCAAGGTCGCCGGCACCAAGGAGTTCGTGACCGCCCTCCAGCTCGACACCAAGCTGGACGGCATCCCGGCCTCCGTCCTGGCCGCGGCCCTCAAGCAGGCCCGCGACGCCCGCCTCCACATCCTCGACGTGATGATGGAGGCCATCGACCGGCCCGACGAGATGAGCCCGCACGCTCCGCGGATCATCACCGTCAAGATCCCGGTCGACAAGATCGGTGAGGTCATCGGCCCCAAGGGCAAGATGATCAACCAGATCCAGGAGGACACGGGCGCCGAGATCACCATCGAGGACGACGGCACGATCTACATCGGCGCCGCCGACGGCCCCTCCGCCGAGGCCGCCCGCACCACGATCAACGGCATCGCCAACCCGACGATGCCCGAGGTCGGCGAGCGGTACCTGGGTACGGTCGTCAAGACGACCACCTTCGGTGCGTTCGTCTCCCTGCTGCCCGGCAAGGACGGTCTGCTGCACATCTCGCAGATCCGCAAGCTCGCCGGCGGCAAGCGCGTGGAGAACGTCGAGGACGTGCTCGGCGTGGGCCAGAAGGTCCAGGTCGAGATCGCCGAGATCGACTCCCGCGGCAAGCTCTCCCTCGTTCCGGTGATCGAGGGCGAGGAAGGCAACGAGCAGGACAAGGACGACGCCGAGCAGTGACGTCCCGTGGCTCCAAGGTGACGGCCCGCCCCTCTTCGGAGGCGCGGGCCGTCGCCCGTACCCAAACCCTCATCAAGGGCACAGGCGGCATCGGAACGGTCCGCAGGACCACCCTCCCCGGCGGCCTGCGCATCGTCACCGAGACCCTGCCCTCGGTCCGCTCCGCCACCTTCGGCATCTGGGCGCACGTCGGCTCCCGCGACGAGACCCCGTCCCTGAACGGCGCGACGCACTACCTGGAGCACCTGCTCTTCAAGGGCACGGCCCGCCGCAGCGCGCTCGACATCTCCTCCGCGCTCGACGCGGTCGGCGGTGAGATGAACGCGTTCACGGCCAAGGAGTACACGTGCTACTACGCGCGCGTGCTCGACACCGACCTGCCCCTCGCCATCGACGTCGTCTGCGACATGCTGACCGGCTCGCTGATCCTCGAAGAGGACGTCGACGTCGAGCGCGGCGCGATCCTCGAAGAGATCGCCATGACCGAGGACGACCCGGGCGACTGTGTGCACGACCTGTTCGCGCACACCATGTTCGGCGACAACGCCCTCGGCCGCCCCGTGCTCGGCACGGTCGACACGGTCAACGCCCTCACCGCCGACCGCATCCGCCGCTTCTACCGGAAGCACTACGACCCGACCCACCTCGTGGTCGCCTGCGCGGGCAACATCGACCACAACAAGGTCGTCCGACAGGTCCGCGCGGCCTTCGAGAAGGCGGGCGCCCTCCGCGACCCGGACGCGCAGCCCATCGCCCCGCGCGAGGGCCGCCGTACGATCCGCACCTCCGGCAAGGTCGAACTGCTCGCCCGCAAGACCGAGCAGGCGCACGTCGTCCTCGGCATGCCGGGCATCGCCCGCGCCGACGACCGCCGCTGGGCCATGGGCGTGCTCAACACCGCCCTCGGCGGCGGCATGTCCTCCCGCCTCTTCCAGGAGGTCAGGGAGAAGCGCGGCCTCGCCTACAGCGTGTACTCGTACACCTCCGCCTTCGCGGACTGCGGCCTGTTCGGCGTCTACGCCGGCTGCCGGCCCAGCCAGGTGTACGACGTCCTGCGGATCTGCCGCGACGAACTCGACCACGTCGCGCAGAACGGCCTCTCCGACGACGAGATCGCCCGCGCCATCGGCCAGCTGCGGGGCTCCACGGTCCTGGGCCTGGAGGACACCGGCGCGCTGATGAACCGTATCGGCAAGAGCGAGCTGTGCTGGGGCGAGCAGATGTCCGTGGACGACATGCTCGCGAAGATGGAGGCGGTCACCCCGGACGAGGTCCGCGCGGTCGCCCGCGACATCCTGGGACAGCGCCCGTCGCTGTCGGTCATCGGCCCGCTCAAGGACAAGCAGGCCTCCCGGCTGCACGACGCGGTCGCCTGAAACACCACCGGTTAGGAAGCAGGAACATGAGCAAGCTGCGCGTGGCGGTCCTCGGTGCCAAGGGCCGGATCGGGGCGGAGGCGGCCAAGGCTGTCGAGGCCGCCGAGGACATGGAGCTGGTCGCCGCCCTCGGCCGCGGCGACAAGCTGGAGACGCTGGCGGAGACCGGCGCCCAGGTCGCCGTCGAGCTGACCACCCCCGCCTCGGTCATGGGCAACCTGGACTTCTGCGTGCGCCACGGCATCCACGCCGTCGTCGGCACGACGGGCTGGACCGAGGACCGCCTCGCGCAGCTGAAGGGCTGGCTCGCCCAGTCCCCGGAGACCGGCGTGCTCATCGCGCCGAACTTCTCCATCGGAGCCGTGCTGACGATGAAGTTCGCACAGATCGCCGCGCCGTACTTCGAGTCGGTCGAGGTGGTCGAGCTGCACCACCCGAACAAGGTGGACGCACCGAGCGGTACGGCCACGCGCACGGCCCAGCTCATCGCCGAGGCCCGCCGGGCGGCCGGGACGGCACCGGCGCCGGACGCCACCGTCACGGCTCTGGAGGGCGCGCGGGGCGCCAGCGTCGACGGCGTCCCCGTGCACGCGGTCCGCCTGCGCGGCCTGCTGGCCCACCAGGAGGTGCTGCTCGGCGGCGAGGGCGAGACCCTCACCATCCGCCACGACTCCCTGCACCACAGCAGCTTCATGCCGGGCATCCTGCTCGGCGCACGCCGCGTGGTGACCACTCCGGGCCTGACCTTCGGCCTGGAGAACTTCCTGGACCTGAGCTGAGACGACCGAGCCGAGACAGACGCCTCCGATGCGCGCGAAGATCACCTACCTCATCACGGCCGCCGTCCTGGTCTTCTATTTCGTCCTGGTCGGCAGCCGTGGCGTGATGCTCATCCAGTCCGGCACGGTCGTCACCGTCACCTTCGGCGTGGCGGTGCTGGTCCTGCCGCTCATCGGCCTGTGGTTCCTGTGGAAGAACACCCAGTTCGTCCGCAAGGCGAACCAGCTCGCCGCGGAACTCGACGCCGAGGGCGGCCTGCCGGTCGACGAGCTCAAGCGCCTGCCCAGCGGCCGGATCGACCGCGACTCGGCCGACGAGGTGTTCGCCAAGCGCAAGTCGGAGACGGAGGCGTCCCCGGACGACTGGCGCTGCTGGTTCCGCCTGGCCGTCGCCTACCACGACGCCCGCGACACCCCCCGTGCCCGCAAGGCGATGCAGAGGGCCATCGCCCTGCACGACGGAAAGCCGGTCCAGGCGGCCTGACGGCGCGCCCTCGCCGGACCGCGTCACCGCACCGTTCGCTCAGCGGCCCCCGTACTCCGCCGCCCACGCCTCCACCGCGTCGGCCGCCCGGTCGAAGGCCATCGGCCGGCCGAGGAAGTCCAGGCCGTGCGTGGTGAGCAGCGGCGGGGTGTCCTCCGGACGCCGGTCCTTGCGGACGAGCGCCAGCGCCTGCCCCTGCACCGTGCGCGGCAGACCCAGCCAGCGCACCGGCTGCTGCACCGTCCGCACCGAGACCACCCGCGCCCACGGCGCCGTCCGCGTGACCAGGAAGCCGGTCCGGCGCAGTCCGCGCCGGCTCACCCACACTCCCATGCGCAGCAGCCGCAGCGCGCCGACGACGATCGCCAGGCCCACGCCGAGGACCACCCCGGCGTCGGCAGGCGAGCCGGTGAGCGCGGTGAGCACGGCGGCGAACAGGACGAACGAGGCGAGCAGCAGCACGAGCGCGGCCACACCCACGCGCCAGGGACCGGGCCGGTACGGCCGCCGCCAGCGGTCCGGGTCGTCGTACGGCAGCGCACTCTCGGCCGTCGTCTCGAAGGTGCGGTCGGCCGTCAGGAAGGGCAGGGGCACGGCTGGTCCTCACTCGGTCCTCACGGGGGCTGTGCCGGTGAGGCTATCCGGCCCCGTTCCCGCTCACCAGCCTTGAGCGTCCGGAAGGGGCAGTGCCCGCGCTCAGTGCCCCTGGGACGCCTGGGACTGCTGAGCCGGTGTGTCCGACGGCGTGGAGAGCGCCGGCATGCCCAGAACCAGGGCACCTATGAGCCCGGCGACGATGGTGAGGCCCAGCAGCCAGCGCCCGGCCATCTCGCCGAACGACGCACGCCGGCGGGGCGGGGGAGTGACATTGCTGCGGAACCTGTCCGCCTCGGCCAGGAAGGCGAAGGGTACGGGCTCGCGCCGACCGAACATCGTGGGTGCCGTTCCTTTCAGGGTTGGTGATCGAATGTACGGACCTCACCCATACAGACGATCGAGTGACACAAAAGGTGCCCATGTCCGAAAAAATCGCGGCGGCGTTCTTTGAGGTGAGGTGATGCCAGGCCCCGCCGGGTGCCCCCGTAAGGTGGTCGCAACCACCGAAGTGATGGGAAGGACCCCAACCCCCGTGACCACCCCCGAGTCGCTCACGTTCCGCAGTGACGTCACCGTCGAGCTGGTGAAGTCCAGCGCTTCGGACGCCGACGTGCTCTTCGCCGCCCGTGTCTCCACCGCCGGCGAGCAGTCCCTGGACGAACTGAAGAAGGACCCCGAGCGCTCCAAGGGCCTGATCAACTACCTGATGCGCGACCGGCACGGCAGCCCGTTCGAGCACAACTCGATGACGTTCTTCGTCAGCGCCCCGATCTTCGTCTTCCGCGAGTTCATGCGGCACCGGGTCGGCTGGTCGTACAACGAGGAATCGGGCCGCTACCGCGAGCTCCAGCCGGTCTTCTACGTCCCCGGCTCCGACCGCAAGCTCGTCCAGCAGGGCCGCCCCGGCAAGTACGTCTTCGTCGAGGGCACCCCGGCCCAGCACGAGGCCGTGAGCGGCACCCTGCGGGAGTCGTACGAGCAGGCGTACGCGGCCTACCAGAAGCTGCTCGCCGAGGGCGTCGCGCGCGAGGTGGCCCGCGCGGCCCTCCCTGTCGGCCTCTACTCCTCGATGTACGCCACCTGCAACGCGCGCTCCCTGATGCACTTCCTCGGCCTGCGCACCCAGCACGAGCTGGCCAAGGTGCCGTCCTTCCCGCAGCGGGAGATCGAGATGGTGGGCGAGAAGATGGAGGCGGAGTGGGCGAAGCTCATGCCGCTGACGTACGCCGCCTTCAACGCGAACGGGCGTGTGGCCCCGTAACGAAGCCTTGTTCCCCTGTCGAGAACGGATGTACGGGTCAGCCTGGCGAAGTGTCCGTATTGCGGCATTTAGAGAAGTTCATCTAGCCTGATCAAACGGACCCGGCACTGCTTGAACCCCCGAGCAGGCAGTGCCGGGCTCCATCTTTGTCCTGACTTTCCCGACACCCCGAGGGCACATCCCGCATCGAGCACCGAGTAGCGTGTTACCCATGGCTCCGACCTCGACTCCGCAGACCCCCTTCGGGCGGGTCCTCACCGCCATGGTCACGCCCTTCACGGCGGACGGCGCACTCGACCTCGACGGCGCGCAGCGACTCGCCGCCCACCTGGTGGACGCAGGCAACGACGGCCTGATCATCAACGGCACCACCGGCGAGTCCCCCACCACCAGTGACGCGGAGAAATCGGACCTCGTACGAGCCGTCCTGGAGGCCGTCGGCGACCGCGCCCACGTGGTGGCCGGAGTCGGCACCAACGACACCCACCACAGCATCGAGCTGGCCCGCGAAGCGGAGCGGATCGGCGCCCACGGCCTCCTGGTCGTCACGCCGTACTACAACAAGCCCCCGCAGGAGGGCCTGTACCGGCACTTCACGGCCGTCGCCGACGCCACCGGCCTGCCGGTCATGCTCTACGACATCCCCGGCCGCAGCGGCGTCCCGATCAACACCGAGACCCTCGTCCGGCTCGCCGAGCACCCCCGGATCGTCGCCAACAAGGACGCCAAGGGCGACCTCGGCCGCGCCAGCTGGGCCATCGCCCAGTCCGGCCTCGCCTGGTACTCCGGCGACGACATGCTCAACCTCCCGCTGCTCTCCGTGGGCGCGGTCGGCTTCGTCTCCGTCGTCGGCCACCTGGTCACCCCCGACCTGCGCGCCCTGGTGGACGCCTACACCTCGGGTGACGTCGTCAAGGCCACGGAGATCCACCAGAAGCTGCTCCCGGTCTACACCGGCATGTTCCGCACCCAGGGAGTCATGACCACCAAGGCCGCCCTGGCCCTCCAGGGACTGCCGGCCGGACCGCTGCGTTCGCCGATGGTCGAGTGTTCGCCCGAGGAGATCGCACAGCTCAAGATCGATCTTGCCGCCGGCGGGGTACAGCTCTGACAACAGACTTGGCACCACAGGGGCTTCACAACTGAAGAACAACAGAAGACGCAGGCCACCGGTGCCTGCAACCGACAACGACAACTGCTTCAGCACGAACGTCACGCGCGCCACGTGCCATACCGGTACGTGGCGCGCGTGGTGAGGAGAGTCTTTTGAGTCATCCGCACCCTGAACTCGGCCCGCCCCCGCCGCTCCCCGAGGGGGGCCTGCGGGTCACCCCGCTCGGCGGCCTCGGCGAGATCGGCCGAAACATGACGGTCTTCGAGTACGGCGGTCGCCTGCTGATCGTCGACTGCGGAGTGCTCTTCCCCGAGGAGGAGCAGCCCGGAATCGACCTGATCCTGCCGGACTTCTCGTCCATCCGCGACCGCCTCGACGACATCGAGGGCATCGTCCTCACGCACGGCCACGAGGACCACATCGGCGGTGTCCCCTTCCTGCTGCGCGAGAAGCCGGACATCCCGCTGATCGGCTCCAAGCTCACCCTCGCGCTGATCGAGGCCAAGCTCCAGGAGCACCGGATCCGCCCGTACACCCTGGAGGTGGCGGAGGGGAACCGTGAGCGCATCGGCCCCTTCGACTGCGAGTTCGTCGCCGTCAACCACTCCATCCCGGACGCACTGGCCGTCGCCATCCGCACCCCCGCCGGCATGGTGGTGCACACCGGCGACTTCAAGATGGACCAGCTCCCGCTGGACAACCGCCTCACGGACCTGCACGCCTTCGCGCGGCTGAGCGAAGAGGGCATCGACCTCCTCCTCTCCGACTCGACGAACGCCGAGGTCCCTGGCTTCACCCCGCACGAGCGCGACATCTCCAACGTCCTGCGACAGGTCTTCGCCGGCGCCCGTAAGCGGATCATCGTGGCGAGCTTCGCCAGCCATGTCCACCGCATCCAGCAGATTCTGGACGCGGCCCACGAGTACGGCCGCCGGGTCGCCTTCGTCGGCCGCTCCATGGTCCGCAACATGGGCATCGCCCGCGACCTCGGCTACCTGAAGGTGCCGCCGGGCCTGGTGGTCGACGTCAAGACGCTGGACGACCTGCCCGACCACGAGGTGGTCCTCGTCTGCACGGGCTCCCAAGGCGAACCGATGGCGGCGCTGTCCCGCATGGCCAACCGGGACCACCAGATCCGCATCGTCGAGGGCGACACGGTCATCCTCGCGTCCTCGCTGATCCCCGGGAACGAGAACGCGGTCTACCGCGTGATCAACGGCCTGACCCGCTGGGGCGCCAACGTCGTCCACAAGGGCAACGCCAAGGTGCACGTTTCCGGCCACGCGTCCGCGGGCGAGCTGCTGTACTTCTACAACATCTGCCGCCCGAAGAACCTGATGCCGGTACACGGCGAGTGGCGCCACCTGAGGGCGAACGCCGAGCTGGGCGCCCTGACCGGCGTCCCGCACGACCGGATCGTCATCGCCGAGGACGGCGTGGCCGTCGACCTGGTCGAGGGCAAGGCGAAGATCGCCGGCAAGGTCCAGGCGGGTTACGTCTACGTCGACGGGCTCTCGGTCGGCGACGTCGGCGAGCCGGCGCTCAAGGACCGGAAGATCCTCGGCGACGAGGGCATCATCTCGGTGTTCGTGGTCGTGGACGCCTCCACCGGCAAGATCACCGGTGGCCCGCACGTCCAGGCCCGCGGCTCCGGCATCGAGGACTCGGCCTTCGCCGACGTCCTCCCGAAGATCACTGAGGTCCTGGAGCGGTCCGCCCAGGACGGCGTCGTGGAGCCCCACCAGCTCCAGCAACTGGTCCGCCGGACCCTCGGCAAGTGGGTCTCGGACACCTATCGCCGCAGGCCGATGATCCTGCCGGTGGTCGTGGAGGTCTGACGCCTCGTCGGTCCGAACCAGGAGCGGGGCGCCTCGATTTGCATCGGGGCGCCCCGCTCCAGTACGTTTACGGCTCCGCCCAACCGGGAACCCCAGCACTTCACGCGCTGGACACGGATGACCGGAGCGGGTGGGAAAACCGACTCAGAACTTCTGATAAAGTCGGAACCGCCGGAAAGGGAAACGCGAGAGCGGAAACCTGGAAAGCGCCGAGGAAATCGGATCGCGAAACGGTCTGATAGAGTCGGAAACGCAAGACCGAAGGGAAGCGCCCGGAGGAAAGCCCGAGAGGGTGAGTACAAAGGAAGCGACCGTTCCTTGAGAACTCAACAGCGTGCCAAAAATCAACGCCAGATATGTTGATATCCCGTCTCCGGTCGTCATGACTGGGACGAGGTTCCTTTGAAAAAACACAGCGAGGACGCTGTGAACGGTT
>NZ_PQSU01000004.1 GCF_002920615.1 Streptomyces sp. Ru62 | reverse complement strand
TGGGTCCTATGCCTGCGGCGGCCCCTGCGGGTGGGGCGTGGCTCGGGTCGCGCCTGCCGTGGGGTGGGGGTCGGGGCCGCGCCGGGTGGCGTCCGTCCTCGGTCCGGCGGGCTGTCGCTCGTGGGGTGCCGGGGTTCTCGCCGGCCGCTGCGGGCGGACACCACCCGACACGTCCCCTTCCCGCCGTGCGCGGGTGCGGGCCGCTCGTGGGTGTCCGCGCGGGCGGGCCGTCGCGTTGCCCGTCACGCCGTGTACGGGTGCGGGGCGGGGCGGCGCTGTTGGTGTGGGAGTGCCGTCGCCAGCAGGTCGTGCAGGGTCTGGGCCGCCCTCGGGGCCGCGTCTCCGCAGCAGTTGTTGAAGAGGATGTGCAGCTCTTCGGCCTGGGCGGCCGTCTGCCGGATGGGGGGCAGCCAGGCCGAGAGTTCCGGTTCGGTGTACGCGTGGCGGAAGCGGTCCTCCTTCGTGCCCTTTCCCCAGTGCGGGCTGCGGCCGTGGAAGCGGATCAGGTGCAGGTGGGGGGTGGTGACGGGGGCGGGGGGCGGGGCGTCGGGGGTGTCGGTGGCCACCGCCGTCGCGTTCAGGTCCCTGAGGAACGCCGCCGTACGGTCCGCCCGGTCGGGGTGCCACCAGGCGGGGTCGCGGAACTCCACGGCGAACGGCCAGTCGTGGGCGCGTTCGCGGGCCGTGCGGATGAAGGTCTCGGCCGCCGGGCCGGGGGTGAGGGAGGGCGGGTACTGGAAGAGGAAGGTGCCCAGGCGGCCGGCGTCGCGGAGGGGGGCCAGCGCTTCGGCGTAACGGGTCCAGACCTCCGCACGCAGGGCTTCGTCGTGCGGGTGGTCGCGCAGGTCCGGTGGGAGGGTGGCGGGGCGGGTGCGGTGGCCGGTGAGCAGGGAGAACGCCTTGACGTCGAAGCGGAAGCCGGGGGGCGTGCGTTCGGCCCAGAGGGTGGTCGTGCGCGGGGCAGGCAGGGCGTAGTACGGGGAGTCCGCCTCGACGAGGGGGAAGCGCGTGGCGTAGTGGCGCAACCGCTTCTCCGCGTCCCGGTGGCCGGGTGGGTACCAGCCGCTCCGGAGCAGCGCCGGGTCGGTCCAGCCGCAGGTGCCGATGAGGATGTCCGCCATGCGGGCGTGAGTACCCGGCGTTCATCGGGTCTTCACCCGTGAGGTTGGCCGGCGTGGGCCAGGAGCACGTTGGCGTGAGCATGCTCTGTCCGCACCGCCAGCCGTCGATCCTTACCCGGAGGTTGATGTGTCCGGCAGTTCTGCTCGTTCGGCGTATCGCCGTGCCCGCGCCCTCGTGGCGTCCGCGGCCGCCCTCGCCGCGGCCGCGGTCGGGCTGTGGACCGGGCTCGGCGAGGGGTCCGCGCACGCCGCGGGCGCCGTCCCCAGCCCGGACCACGTGGTCGTCGTGGTCTTCGAGAACCATGCCTACAGCCAGGTCATCGGCTCCTCCAGCGCGCCGTACATCAACTCGCTGAAGGCGGGGGGTGCCAACCTGACCCAGTCGTACGCCGAGACCCACCCCAGCCAGCCGAACTACTTCGCGCTGTTCTCCGGGTCGACGCAGGGGATCACCGACGACAGCTGCTACACCCCGGGGTTCTCCTCGGCGCGCAACCTCGCGTCCGAGGTGATCGGCGCCGGGCGCACCTGGGCCAGCTACAACGAGACGCTGCCGAGCCAGGGCTCCACGACGTGCAGCAGCGGCAACTACGCCCGCAAGCACAACCCCTGGTTCGGCTTCAGCAACGTGCCGACCTCGACCGCGAAGACCTTCGCCCAGTTCCCCACGGACTACTCGACGCTGCCGCAGATGTCGTTCGTGGTGCCGAACCTGTGCAGCGACATGCACGACTGCTCGGTGTCCACCGGTGACACCTGGCTGAAGAACAACCTGGGCGCCTACGCGACCTGGGCCAAGACCCACAACAGCCTGCTCGTCGTCACGTTCGACGAGGACAACCGGCTCAGCGGGAACAGGATCCCGACCGTGTTCTACGGGCAGCCCGTCGCCGCCGGGTCCAGCTCCTCGACCACGTACAACCACTACGACCTGCTGCGCACCCTGGAGGACACCCAGGGCCTGACCACGCACGCGGGCAACGCGGCCTCCGCCAAGGACATCACCGGCATCTGGGCGTCCTGACGTGTACGTAGCGGACAGCCGTGCGAGTACGTCCGCTCATGGTGCCGTCCGGCCTTCGGCCGGGCGGCGCCGTGCGGCGGTCGCGCCCACCGTGCTCGCGCTGGGGACGGTGAGCCTGGTCACCGACGTCTCGTCGGAGATGGTGACGGCGGTGCTGCCGCTGTACCTGGTGACCGGCCTGGGTCTGTCGCCGTTGGGCTTCGGGCTGCTGGACGGGATCTACAACGGGTTCTCGGCGCTCGTGCGCCTGGTGGGCGGGCACTTCGCCGACCGGGGCGGCGGACGGCACAAGTGGGTCGCCGGGCTGGGCTACGGCATCTCGGCCGTGTGCAAGCCGCTGCTGCTGGTGGCGCACGCACTGACCCCGATCGGGCTGGTGCTCGCCGCCGACCGGACCGGGAAGGGGCTGCGCACGGCGCCCCGGGACGCGCTGATCTCGCTGGCCAGCACCCCGGAGACGCGCGGGCGGGCCTTCGGGGTGCACCGGGCGATGGACACGGCCGGGGCCCTGCTCGGGCCGCTGGTGGCATTCCTGATCCTGCGGGCCACCGTCGACGGGTACGACGCGGTGTTCACCGTGAGCTTCTGCGTCGCCGTGCTGGGCGTCCTGGTGCTGGTGCTCTTCGTGCCGGGCGGACGGGGTGACGCGGCCCCGGCCCAACGGCCCACGGTCCGGGCGGCCCTCGCCCTGCTGCGCGGCCGCGACCTGCGCCGGATCACCGTGTGCGCGCTGCTGCTCGGCCTCGCCACGGTCAGCGACTCCTTCGTCTACCTGCTGCTCCAGCGCCGCCTCGGCGTCCCCGACCGCTGGTTCGCGCTGCTGCCCCTGGGCACGGCCGCCGCCTTCCTGCTGCTGGCGGTACCGCTCGGCCGGCTCGCGGACCGGGTGGGCCGCTGGACGGTCTTCCTGGCCGGCCACGGCGCCCTGCTCGCCGCTTACGCGCTGCTGCTCACCTCCTGGCACGGCACCGGCCTGCCGTACCTCGTGCTCGCCCTGCACGGCGGCTTCTACGCCGCCACCGACGGGGTGCTGATGGCCGCCGCCTCGGACAGCGTGCCGGAACGGCTGCGCTCCTCCGGGCTGGCCGTCGTACAGACCGGGCAGGCGCTGGCCCGGTTCGCCTGCTCGCTGCTGTTCGGCGCGGCCTGGACGGTGTGGGGCGACCGGGCGGCGCTGGCGGGCGCGGCGGTGGCGCTGGCCGCGTGTGCCGCCCTCTCCCTCACCCTGCGCCCGAAGGGAACGGTGTCCGCATGACCGTACGCACCCGCGTCCTGATCCTGGTCTCGGCCGTCGCCGTGCTGGCGGCGGTCGGGCTGGCGTCGGTGCTGCACGCCTCCGCGCGGGCGGACCGCCGTGACCACACGCAGGCCGGCGGGCCGAGCGTCGCACCGGGGACGGTGACGCTGCGCCAGTCGGGGCGGCTCGTGTTCCGCAACATGGCGTGGGGGCCGCACCGCGACGAGCTGACCAGCGTCCCGGCCTCCGCCCCGGACGCGCCGCGCACCGCGTCCGGCCTCAAGTGCCTGCGGTTCTACGCCGCTTCGGGCACCGGCGTGTGCCTCCAGGCCGTGCACGGGCCCGTCTCGGACACCTACCGCGCACTGGTCCTGGACGCGCGCCTGCGGACCGTGGACCGCTACGACGTGCCGGGCATCCCCTCCCGCGCCCGGGTCTCCCCCACCGGGCACTTCGCCGCCTGGACGGCGTTCGTGGGCGGCGACTCGTACGCCGGGACCGACTTCTCCACGCGCGCGGCCGTCGTGGACACCCGCAGCGGGAAGCTGATCCCGTCCCTGGAGGCCTTCCGGATCGTCAAGGACGGACGTCCGTACCGGGCGGCGGACGTCAACTTCTGGGGGGTGACGTTCGCGGCCGACGACCGCACGTTCTACGCGACCCTGGCCACCCAGGGGCGGACGTACCTGGTCCGCGGTGACCTGCGCCGCCGTACGGTCACCACGCTGCACGCCGACGTGGAGTGCCCGTCCCTGTCGCCCGACGGCACCCGGGTCGCCTACAAGAAGCGGGTCGCGGGGCTGCCGAAGGACGCGCCCTGGCGGCTGTACGTCCTCGACCTGCGCACGATGCGCGAGACCCCGCTCGCCGAGCCGCGCAGCGTGGACGACCAGGCGGTGTGGAAGGACACCCGTACGCTCGTGTACGCGCTGCCCGGGGACTACGGCGCCGACCTGTACGAGGTCCCGGCGGACGGCTCCGGACGACCCCACCGGATCAGCTCGGCGGCGGTGTCACCGGCCTACCTCGGCTAGGCCCGGATCAGCTCGGCGCGGTGTCAGGGCGTACCGCGGCCAGGCCCGCCGGAGGTCAACGCGGCAACCGCGTTTTCCGTCATCCCGGTGGTTTGCCGTACCCGGCCGCCGTCATGGTGTCCGGTCCCGCCCGAGACTTTCCGGCGTGGTGGCCGCGTGGCCGCCGGGGAAGGCGAGGGCACGCGATGGCCGACAGCAGGATCCTGGTCGCGGTACCGCAGCATCCGCGCGCCGAGGGCGCCGGGGCCGAGCAGTTGCGGAAGATCCGGGACGCCGTGGAGGCGGACGGCTTCGAGGTGCGCTGGGCGGTCAGCGCCGAGGACGCCGAGGCGGTGCTGCGGACCGAGGCGGGCCTCGCGGCGGCCGTGGTCGCCTGGGACCTGCCCGGGGGCGGGGCACGGTGGCGGGGTGACGGTCCCGGCGCCGCGCTCGCCCCGGCGGACGGCACCCTCGGCGGGGACCCGGGCGGGGCCGCCGTACTGCGCCGGATCGGGCGGCGGTTCCGGGATCTGCCGGTGTTCCTGGTCATGGCCGAGGAGGGCGTGCGGGAGCTGCCGCTGTGGGTGTCGGAGACCGTCGTCGGGTACGTGTGGCCGCTGGAGGACACCCCGGGGGTTCATCGCGGGCCGCGTCACCAGCGCCGCCCGCGCCTACCGGGAGGACGTGCTGCCGCCGTTCTTCCGGGCGCTGCGGCGCTTCGACGACGCCCACGAGTACTCCTGGCACACCCCGGCCCACTCCGGTGGCGTCGCGTTCCTCAAGTCGCCGGCGGGGCGTGCCTTCCACGACTACTTCGGCGAACGGCTGCTCCGCTCCGACCTGTCGATCTCGGTGGAGGAGCTGGGCTCGCTGTTCGAGCACACCGGCCCGATCGGGGAGGCGGAGCGCAACGCGGCCCGCGTCTTCGGCTCCGACCTCACCTACTTCGTGCTGCACGGCGACTCCACCTGCAACCGACTGGTGGGCCACTTCAGCGTCACCCGTGACGAGCTGGCGCTGGTGGACCGCAACTGCCACAAGTCGGTGCTGCACGGCTTGGTGGTCTCCGGTGCCCGGCCCGTCTACCTGGTGCCCACGCGCAACGGGTACGGCCTCGCCGGGCCGCTGCCCCCGGCCGAGCTGGCCGCGGACTCGATCGCGGCCCGGATCGCCGGACACCCGCTGGCCGAGGGGGCCGCATCCCACGAGCCGCAGTACGCGGTGTTCACCAACTCCACCTACGACGGCCTGTGTTACGCCGCCGTACCCACCGCGCGGGCGCTCGCGGCCAGCACGCCCCGGGTGCACTTCGACGAGGCGTGGTTCGCGTACGCCCGCTTCCACCCGCTGTACCGGGGCCGGTACGGCATGTCGGTGGACGCGGACGCCTTCCCCGGCCCGGACAGGCCGACGGTCTTCGCGACCCAGTCCACGCACAAGCTGCTGGCCGCGCTGTCCCAGTCGGCGATGGTGCACGTGCGGCCCGCGCCCCGGGCGCCGGTGGAGCACGACCGGTTCAACGAGGCCCTGATGATGCACGGCACCACCTCGCCCCTGTACCCGATGATCGCCTCGCTGGACGTGGCGACGGCCATGATGGACGGCCCGCAGGGCGAGTGGCTGGTGGACGAGGCGGTGACGGAGGCGATCCGCTTCCGGCAGGAGATGGTGCGGCTGCGCCGGCGGGTGGAGAGCGCCGGGGACCGGCCGCCGTGGTTCTTCGGCGTCTGGCAGCCGGAGGAGGTCACCGACCCGGCGACCGGCGAGCGCCTGCCCTTCGACGAGGCCCCGCCGGAGCTGCTGCGCACGGAGCAGTCCTGCTGGCTGCTGGAGCCGGGCGCCGCCTGGCACGGCTTCCCCGGGCTGACCGAGGGGCACTGCATGCTGGACCCGGTCAAGGTCACACTGACCTGCCCCGGCATCACCGCGACCGGCGAGATGGCCGAGGAGGGCATCCCGGCCCGCGTCCTGACCGCCTATCTGGCCACCCGGAACATCGTGGTCGAGAAGACGGACAGCTACACCACGCTGATCCTGTTCTCGATGGGCATCACGAAGGGCAAGTGGGGCACGCTGCTGGACGCCCTGATGGACTTCAAGGCCCTGTACGACGCCGACGCCCCGCTCGGCCGGGTCCTTCCCGGGGCGGTCGCCGCGCATCCTCGCCGCTACTCGGGCCTGACCCTGCGCGAGCTGTGCCGGCAGATGCACGAGCAGCTGCGCTCGGCGCGCCTGGTGGAGCTGCTGGACACCGCGTTCCAGCGGCTCCCGGAGCCGGTGCACCCGCCGCAGCACTGCTACCAGCGGCTGGTGCGGGGCGGTACCGAGCGGGTGCGGATCGCCGACGCGGCGCACCGGGTGGCGGCGGCGATGGTCACGGTCACCCCGCCCGGCATCCCGGTGCTCATGCCGGGCGAATCCACCGGCACCCCCGACGGCCCCCTCCTGCGCTACCTCTCGGCCCTGGAGACCTTCGACCGTCACTTCCCGGGTTTCCGCAGCGAGACGCACGGGGTGACGATCGACGAGGACAGCGGGGACTACCAGATCGAGTGCCTGCGCGACCACTGAGCCGGCCGTCGGCCCCCGTGCGGTCACCGGGCCGGGGTGCGGGCCGTCCTGGCGGGCACGCACCGCCACGCGAGACCCGCCGCGAGCAGGTAGGCCAGGGCGCCGACCACCATGCTGACGCGCACCCCGGGGCCGTAGCCGGCACTGGTCGCCAGCAGGCTGCCGCCGAGTGCGACGCCGGTGGCGCTGCCGATCTGGCGGGTGGTGTTGAACAGGGCGGAGGCGGCTCCCGCGTACGCGCGGGGCGCGGCGCCCATCACCGTGGCGGTCGAGCCGGTCAGGGCGAAGGACGTACCGAACCCGGCGGCCGTCATCGGCGCCACCAGCAGCGGGTAGGCCGGATCGGTCCCGGCCGCGGCCCAGCCGGCCAGCCCCAGCGCGCCCAGGAGCATGCCGGAGACCACCAGCGGGCGGTCTCCGGTACGGCGGGTCAGGCGCCCGGACAGGACGGAGGCGAACATGGTCACCGCCACGGCCGGGAACAACGCCAACCCGGTCCGCAGCGCGCTGAAGCCGCGCTCGTGCTGGAAGTACAGGCTGGCGGTGAACACCATGCCGTAGAAGCCGAGGTTGAACAGGAGGCCCACGACGGCCGCTCCGCTCATCGCCGGTGAGCGCAGCAGCCGCAGTGGGAGCGCCGGAGCCCGGGCGAACCGCTCACGCACCACGAACCCGGCCACGGCCAGGGCCGCCAGACCCAGTCCGGCGAGGACGGCGGGATCGGACCAGCCCCGCCGTCCGGCCTCGTTCAGGGCGGCGGTCAGCAGGGTCACGGCCGCCACCACGGCGGCTTGCGCCGGCCAGTCCACGGCCCGGTCGGGGTTCCGCGGTGAGAGCGCGACGTACCGCGCCGTCAGGATGAGGCAGGCCGCACCGACCGGCACATTGATGAGGAACACCCACCGCCAGCCCACGGTGGACACCAGGAGCCCGCCCAGCAGGGGCCCGGCGGAGGCGGCGATCCCCGCCATCGACCCCCACAGCCCGAAGGCGCGTGAGCGTGCCGCCGGCTCGGGGTAGGCCTCTTGGAGCAGGGCGAGCGAGCCGGGAACGATCAGCGCCGCGCCGAGCCCCTCCGCCAGCCGGGCCGCGACGAGGGCCGAGGCACTGGGCGCGCCCGCGCACGCGGCCGACGACACCGTGAACAGCGCCACGCCCGAGCAGAAGACCCGCCGGTTCCCCAGCCGGTCACCGAGCGCACCGCCCGTCATCAGGAACCCGGCGAGAACCAGGGTGTAGCCGTCCGTGATCCACTGGATGCCGGTGAGCGAGGCCGCCAGCTCCCGGCCCACCGCGGGCACGGCGACATTGATGATCGTGACGTCCAGGATGACCATGAAGTACCCGGCGCACACGGCGAGCAGCGGTGCCACAGGCGCATGCTAGGGCCGGGGGGAGGCCGGATCGACGACCTCGGGTGCGTGTTCACGACCGCGGGGGCCGACGGTGTGCGACCGTCGGCCCCCACGGGACGTGCGGCGGAGGTCCGCCCTGACCCGCCCCTACAGCACCGGCAGGTTCTTCCGCAGCTCGAAGGCCGTGACCTCGCTGCGGTACTCCTCCCACTCCGACTTCTTGTTGCGCAGGAAGAAGTCGAAGACGTGCTCGCCGAGGGTCTCGGCGACCAGGTCGCTGCCCTCCATCAGGGTCAGGGCCTCGCCGAGGTTCTGCGGCAGGGGCTCGATGCCCATGGCGCGGCGTTCGGCGTTGGAGAGGGCCCAGACGTCGTCCTCGGCGCCGGGAGGCAGCTCGTATCCCTCCTCGATGCCCTTCAGGCCGGCGGCGAGGAGGACGGCGTAGGCGAGGTACGGGTTGGCGCCGGAGTCGATGGAGCGGACCTCGACGCGGGCCGAGCCGGTCTTGCCGGGCTTGTACATCGGGACGCGGACCAGGGCGCTGCGGTTGTTGTGGCCCCAGCAGATGTAGGAGGGGGCCTCGCCGCCGGCGCCGGCGGTGCGCTCGGAGCCGCCCCAGATGCGCTTGTAGGAGTTCACCCACTGGTTGGTGACCGCGGAGATCTCCGCCGCGTGCCGCAGCAGGCCCGCGATGAAGGAGCGGCCGACCTTGGAGAGCTGGTACTCGGCGCCGGACTCGTAGAAGGCGTTGCGGTCACCCTCGAAGAGGGACAGGTGGGTGTGCATGCCGGAGCCGGGGTGCTCGGAGAAGGGCTTCGGCATGAACGTCGCCTGCACGCCCTGCTCCAGCGCCACCTGCTTCATGACCAGCCGGAACGTCATGATGTTGTCGGCCGTGGAGAGGGCGTCCGCGTAGCGCAGGTCGATCTCCTGCTGGCCCGGGGCGCCCTCGTGGTGGGAGAACTCCACCGAGATGCCCATCGACTCCAGCATGGTGATCGCCTGGCGGCGGAAGTCCATGCCGACGTTGGTCGGGGTGTGGTCGAAGTAGCCCGAGTTGTCGGCGGGGGTCGGGCGGGAGCCGTCCAGCGGGCGGTCCTTCAGCAGGAAGAACTCGATCTCCGGGTGGGTGTAGAAGGTGAAGCCCAGGTCGGAGGTGCGGGCGAGGGCGCGCTTGAGGACGTACCGCGGGTCGGCGAAGGAGGGCGAGCCGTCCGGCATGAGGATGTCGCAGAACATGCGGGCGGTGCCGGGGGCCTCGGCGCGCCAGGGCAGGATCTGGAAGGTGGACGGGTCCGGCTTGGCGATCATGTCGGACTCGTACACGCGGGCGAAGCCCTCGATGGCGGAGCCGTCGAAGCCGATGCCCTCGTCGAAGGCCTGTTCCAGCTCGGCGGGGGCCACGGCGACGGACTTGAGGAAGCCCAGCACGTCCGTGAACCACAGGCGTACGAACCGGATGTCGCGCTCCTCCAAGGTCCGGAGCACGAACTCCTGCTGCTTGTCCATCTTCCGCTTCCCCATCCTTGCTGGTCAGGCCGCCTGTCTCCCGTATCACGGGAGGCGGTCGGGCACCTGAGCATCCCACCACAACACCATTTCACGCGCGTTGCGGACCTTGATCGCCCGGGCGTCCTCGCCCTGAACGCCTCCCGTACGGCAGGTGTACTGCGCTCTCGCCCCATCTTGCCTGCTCGGGCCGACATCCGTAATGGCCGGTCCGCTTCCCCCGTGACCGACACCACGCCCGTTAAATTTGCATCTCAGATGCAACTTTTCATAGCGTGCCGATCAGCCGAGTTCTCCGAGGAGTCCCGATGCTGACCGAGCAGTCCGCAGCCACCGTCCGCGCCACCCTGCCCGCCGTCGGCGCGGCGATCGGCGAGATCACCGAGCGCTTCTACGCCCGCCTCTTCGACGCCCACCCCGACCTGCTGCGGAACCTCTTCAACCGCGGCAACCAGGCCGCCGGCACCCAGAAGCAGGCCCTCGCCGGTTCGATCGCCGCCTTCGCCACACACCTGCTGGACCACCCGGACCGGCGGCCCGACGCGATGCTCGGCCGCATCGCGCACAAGCACGCCTCCCTGGGCGTGGCCCCCGAGCAGTACGTCGTCGTCCACGAGCACCTCTTCGCCGCCATCACCGAGGTCCTCGGCGAGGCCGTCACCCCCGAGGTGGCCGCCGCCTGGGACGAGGTGTACTGGCTGATGGCGAACGCCCTCATCGCGATCGAGAAGCGGCTGTACGAGGAGAGCGGCGGCCCCGGCCTGCGCGCCTGGGAGGTCGTCGAGCGCTTCGAGGAGACCCCGGACGTCGTCACCTTCCGGCTGCGCCCGGCCGACGGCGGCCCGGTGGCGGGCTTCCGCGCCGGGCAGTACGTCTCCGTCGGCGTCACCCTGCCCGACGGCGCCCGGCAGATACGGCAGTACAGTCTGACCGGGGCGCCGGGCGAGACGGTGCGCCAGATCAGCGTCAAGCGCGTGCGGGGCGAGGCGACGCCCGACGGCGAGGTCTCCCACCACCTCCACGCGCGCGTGCGGCCCGGCAACGTCCTGGAACTGTCCGAGCCGTACGGAGACCTGGTCCTGGCCGGCGACCCGGACACGCCCCTGCTGCTCGCCTCGGCGGGCATCGGCGTGACCCCGATGATCGCCATGCTGGCCGACCTCGCGGCCGGCGGCCACCGCGCCCCGGTCACCGTCGTCCACGGCGACCGCTCCCCCGCCGACCACGCCCTGCGCGCCGACCACACGGCGTACGCGGAGAAGCTGCCCGACGCCTCCGCGCACTTCTTCTACGAGCGTGACGCCGAGCCGGGCACCCGGACCGGCCTGGTCGACCTGACCGGCATCGCCGTCCACCCCGGCACGCGCGCGTACCTGTGCGGCCCGCTCCCCTTCATGCGCGCGATCCGCACCCAGCTGATCGAGAAGGGCGTCGCCCCGGCCGACATCCACTACGAGGTGTTCGGCCCGGACCTCTGGCTGGCACGAGACTGAGGGGAAGCGCCCCGGAGGGGCGCGGGGAACTGCGCGACCAGCCACGACGGCGCGGCACACGCCGGACGACCTTCCGTGGCTGGTCGCGATCCGTTCAGTCCAGCCCCGGCCGCCGAGAGATCCCCAGCAGCAACGGCCCCGTCGGGTCGGCGACGAGCTCCCCGATCGTGACGGAGTCCAGCGCGGCGAAGAACGCCTCCTGAGCCCCCCGCAGAGCACCCCGCAGGCGGCAGCCGGAGCGCAGGGGGCAGGCCGGCGTCCCCTGTGTCCCCTCGCAGTCCACGACGTCCCCGTCGCCCTCGAAGGTCCGCACGACCGCGCCCACCGAGGCGGTACGGCCCCGCTCCGTGAGCGCCAGCCCCCCGCCCCGTCCGCGCCGGGCGTCGACCAGGCCCAGGTGCTGGAGTTCGGCGACGACCTTCGCGGCGTGCGTGTAGGGCACCTCCATGTCGGCGGCGACCTGGCGGGTCGTGGGCGTCGCGTCGGCGACGACCGCGAGTCGCATCAGGACGCGCAGGGCCAGATCGGTGGAGCGCAGCAGCCGCATACCGCGAGCGTAGATAATGCGCATCCGCGGTTCAAAATTATCCGGTTGCTGTGCCCTACCTACGGAAGGGCGGCCCCGCCGCATTACGATCAGCGGGCCCCACCGTCCACGTCCCCTTCTCCAGAAGGACACGCCTCATGGGTTCCGGCAAGAACAGCAGCACCGCGGCGCGCAAGGCGCGCATCGAGGAGATGCGGCGCGCGGAGCGTGCCCGCGAGCGCCGCAACCGGGTGCTCACCATCGCCGCCAGCGCGGTGGTCGTCGTCGGTCTCGTCGTCGGCGGTGTGGTCCTGGTGAAGACGCAGGGCGACTCCGGCAAGGACCAGGCGACGCCGAGCGGTGACGCCAAGGGCTCCGGGGACTCCGGGAAGTTCACCACCGGCGCCGACGGGGTGAAGACCTGGTCGGGCAAGCTGTCCCGGACGCACGTGACGACCAAGGTGTCGTACCCGATGCACCCGCCGGTCGGCGGCAACCACAACCCGGTCTGGCTGAACTGCAACGGTGACGTCTACACCAAGGCCGTGCCGGAGGAGAACGCCGTGCACTCGCTGGAGCACGGCGCGGTCTGGGTGACGTACACCGACAAGGCGGCCAAGGCCGACGTCGACGCGCTCGCGGCGAAGGTGAAGAAGACGCCGTACTCGCTGATGAGCCCGTACCAGAACCAGGAGGCCCCGCTGATCCTGTCGGCCTGGGGCCACCAGGTCGCGGTGAAGAGCGCGAAGGACCCGGAAGTGGACAAGTTCTTCGCCACGTACGTGCAGGGGCAGCAGACGCCCGAGCCGGGCGCCTCGTGCACCGGCGGGGTCATGAAGTGAGGCGGCAGCACGTCGGCTGGGTCGCCGGGGCCGCGGCGGCGGTGCTCGTCGCGGCCGGTGCGATCACCTACGCGGTCGCCGAGGAGACCGGCGGACCGGATCCGAAGACGCCGAGCGCGGACTCGGCGGACGCCGGGTTCGCCCGGGACATGGCCGTCCACCACCAGCAGGCCGTCGAGATGTCGTACATCGTGCGCGACCGCACGAAGGACGAGGAGGTACGGCGGCTCGCCTACGACATCGCGCAGACGCAGGCCAACCAGCGCGGGATGCTGCTGGGCTGGCTGGACCTGTGGAACCTGCCGAAGGTGTCGGCCGACCCGCCGATGACCTGGATGGGCATGGGCGGCATGGCCTCCGGCAAGGACGGCGCGCTGATGCCGGGGATGGCGACCAACACCGAGCTGAAGAAGCTCGGGACGCTGAACGGCAAGCAGGCGGAGATCTTCTACCTCCAGCTCATGACGGACCATCACAAGGGCGGCATCCACATGGCCGAGGGCTGTGTCGCCAAGTGCACCGTCGGTGTGGAGAAGCGGCTCGCGCAGGGCATGGTCGACGCGCAGCAGTCGGAGATCGAGCTGATGGCCGGAATGCTCAAGGAGCGGGGCGCGCAAGCCCGTTCGTAACACCGCCGTAAGGATCAAAGGGTCAAATCACCCTCCGTGGCGGTTACTTGAGCTTCTCTTGACTTTTACGTTCCCCTTGCATGAACGGTTCATCGCAAGAGTGGCCCCCATCGTGTGATCCACTCGTCGGCCGACACCGCCGCGGGCCGGCGCGCGCCTCCACGACGTGCCAACCACTACATGCATGCGAACCGCATCGCAGGGGGTTCTATGAGATCCAACCGCGCCACCGTGCGCGCCGGTGTGAGCATGGCAGCGACACTGCCCATGATCGCCGGTGCGCTGGCGCTGGGCATACCCGCGGCACACGCCGCGGACAGCCCCGCTCGTGACGTACTGAAGGGCACCAAGCCGCTCTGGGCCACGGCCAAGGCGGACAAGGGCGCGACCTCGGACAAGTCCCAGGTCAAGGCCCGGGTCTACCTGGCCGGCCGGGACGCGGCCGGACTCGCCGCCTACGCCAAGGCGGTGTCCGACCCCAGCTCGCCCCTGTACGGCAAGTACCTCAGCGCCAAGAAGGCGCAGGCCCGCTTCGGGGCCACCAAGGCCCAGGTGGCCGCCGTCACGTCCTGGCTGAAGTCGGCCGGCCTGACGGTCACCGCGGTCACCCCGCACTACGTCGCCGTCTCCGGTGACGTGGCCGCCGCCGAGAAGGCGTTCGGCACCCAGCTGCACAACTACGCCAAGGGCTCGAAGACCTACCGCGCCCCGGCGCGCACGGCCTCCGCCCCGGCCGCCCTGAAGGGCGCGGTGCTCACCGTCACCGGCCTGGACAACGCCCCGCACAAGGCGAACCACGACGACCAGCTGCCGCCGCCGGACGCGGTCTTCAAGAACGCGGGCCCCTTCTCGTCGTACTACGGCTCGAACGTCGCGACGACGCTCCCGGACGCCTACGGCCAGAAGATCCCGTACGCGGTGAAGGGCTACACCGGCAAGCAGCTGCGCGCCGCGTACGGTGCCGGCACGTACACCGGCAAGAACGTCCGCATCGCGATCACCGACGCGTACGCCTCGCCGACGATCGCCTACGACGCCGGCAAGTACGCGCTGAAGAACGGTGACGCGGCCTGGAAGACCGGCCAGCTGCACCAGGTGCTGCCGAAGAACTACACCAAGACCGACGAGTGCGGGGCCGCCGGCTGGTACGGCGAGGAGACCCTGGACGTCGAGGCGGTCCACGCGGTCGCGCCGAACGCCGACGTCACCTACGTGGGCGCGGCCTCCTGCTACGACGACGACCTGCTGGACTCCCTCGGCAAGATCGTCGACAGCCACCTGGCCGACATCGTCTCCAACTCCTGGGGCGACATCGAGGCCAACCAGACGCCGGACCTCGCGGCCGCCTACGACCAGGTCTTCCAGCTGGGCGCGGTCCAGGGCATCGGCTTCTACTTCTCGTCCGGTGACGACGGCGACCAGGTCGCCAACACCGGTGTGAAGCAGGTCGACACCCCGGCCAACTCCGCCTGGGTCACCGCGGTCGGCGGCACCTCGCTGGCCGTCGGCAAGGGCGACAAGTACCAGTGGGAGACCGGCTGGGGCACCGAGAAGGCGTCGCTGGCCCCCGACGGCAAGAGCTGGGTCGGCTTCCCCGGCGCGTTCACCTCGGGCGCGGGCGGCGGCACCAGCAAGACCGTGCCGCAGCCGTACTACCAGAAGGGCGTCGTCCCGAAGGCACTGGCCACGGCCAACAACGCCTCCGGCAACCGCGTCGTCCCGGACATCGCGGCCATCGCCGACCCGAACACCGGCTTCCTGGTCGGCCAGACCCAGACCTTCCCGGACGGCACGGAGCAGTACAGCGAGTACCGCATCGGCGGCACCTCGCTGGCCGCGCCGGTCATCGCGGCGGTCCAGGCCCTGGCCCAGGAGGCCCGCGGTGGCAAGGCCCTCGGCTTCGCCAACCCGGCCATCTACGCCAAGTACGGCAAGAAGGGCGTCTTCCACGACGTCACGGACAACCCGACGGGGTCGGGGCTGGCTGTGGCCCGTGTGGACTTCGCGAACGGGTACGACGCGGCTGACGGCCTGCTGACCTCGGTCCGCAGCCTGGGCAAGGACAGCTCGCTGACCGCGGTGAAGGGCTACGACGACGTGACGGGGGTCGGCTCGCCGGCCAACGGGTACGTGCAGTCGTTCCGGCGGTAAGTCGCTGGGGTCGCTCAGTTGAAGGGGCGTGGGGTGCGTGCACCTCACGCCCCTTCGGCGTCAACGGGCCTTGAGCGCGGTGATGAAGGGGGCCCAGGCGGTGGGGTGGAGGAGGAGGACGGGGCCGTGGGGGAGCTTGGAGTCGCGGACCGGGATGACGCCGGGGATGTTGGAGGCGACTTCCAGACAGTTACCGCCGTCTTCGTTGCTGTAGCTGCTCTTGAACCAGAGAGCTCTACTCAAGTCGATCCGATTGCTTGCCATTTCGGTGATCCTCTGCCGCTGACTTGATCATGGCGAGGGACGTGTCTGGTGACAGCGCGACGGCCCTGAGCCGATCGTATGCCTTGCGGTACCGCTCCACGAGGGCCGGATCATCGACGGTGACTCCGCTGTAGGACGCCTCGGTGTACACCAGCGGTGGGGCGTCTGGGAACGTCATGGTCATGATGGAAGCAGCCATCAGAGGATACGCCCGTTGCTTCCACGGAACGATCTGCGGAGTGATCCGGCGCCGGTCCGCCAAATCCCCGATGTGACCGAGCTGCGCAGCCATGTCCGGGGCTTCGAGGAGCGGTTGGGTGAGCAGCGACTCATGCATGATGACCCAGTACTCCGGGGTGTGGTGATCCGCTTCGAACAGGGCGGCGCGCGCTGTTCGGCTGCTGACCTTTTCTTCCACCTCGGCGTCGGAGGACAGCGGAAGACCGGCCAGGATGACGGCCCGCGCGTAGGCCGGAGTCTGGAGTAGTCCCGGCAAGAGCGTCGGGCACCACTCTTCGATGGTCAGCGCATACTTCTCCGCCTCCAACACCTTCTCGAAATACGCGGGGTGCCCAGCCCTCCTCGCCCTGCGCACATCCTCGCAACGCCGCTCGAAGAAGCCGTCGGTGTTCAGGACCCGATCCGCATGCCGGGCAAGGTCGAGCGGCATCCGTCGCTCCCCGTGCTCGATGTCGCTGAGGTACGTCTTGCCGTAGAAGCTGCCCTCAAGGAACGCCTCCAACGACAGGCCGGCCGCCTCCCGTTTCCACCGCAACTCCTTGCCGTAGAAGGTCGGGACGCTCATCGAGCCGTCAATGTCCTTGCCCCGAGCCACCGCTCACTCTCCTCCGCTGCCCTGGTCGCGAACGCGAAACCTCTTCCACGGTAGCGAGCGCGGCGACACTCTGTGATGCGTTCGTCACACACAGCACAGAAGGTTGCCGCCTCTCATGTCCGACCGCTCCCCCACCGCCTACGACGTCACGCTGTGCGTCGAGGACCTCCGCGCCGCGCTCGCCCTGCACGGCATCACGCTCCCCTCGCTCCGGGTCGACCTGCCGAGCTTCGCGGGTACGTACGCCCCGCCCGCCGGACTCGTCACGCTCGGGAACTGCAACACGGCTACGGCGCGGGCGCTGGCCGCCGTGCTGAGGAAGGCGGCGGCGGAGTGACGACGCCGATGACACCGCTGGAGCTGCACCTGCTGGCCACGCCGAAGGCGGCGCCGGAGCTGCGCCACCACCTCCGTGGGCACGGCTTCGACGTCCGCCTGTGCGCGACGGAGCTGTTGACCAACGTCATCGACCACCTCGGCGAGGGAACACCGGTGACGGTCCGGGTCGGGGGTACGGCGGTGGGGCGTACGCGGATCGAGGTGACCGATCCCGACCCACGTGCGTTGCCCGTCCTGCTGTCGGCCGGGGAAGCGGCGGAGTCGGGACGGGGGTTGGCACTCGTGGACGCGCTGGCCGAGCGGTGGGGCGTGGAACAGGGGCCGGACCGGAAGACGGTGTGGTGCGAACTGAGGAACTGAGGCGGGGCCGCGGGGAACTGATGTGAGCGGAGGCTGAGAAGTGGCCGTAGGGCCGCCCGCTTCTCGGCCAGTGTCGTGGGTCCCCCCTCAGCGGTACAGCGCCCCCGAGTCCTCCGCCTCCGGGACCCGGGACGCCACCACCCGCCCCACCGACGGAGTCTCCCGGCGGCGGTCCACCGCGTACGCCACGCTCGCCACGCCCAGGCCCAGGACGGCCAGGGCCGCTCCCGCGAGTGCCGGGGACGTCGTGCCGAAGCCGGCCGCCAGGGCGAGGCCGCCGATCCAGGCGCCGCCCGCGTTGGCCAGGTTGAACGCCGCCTGGTTGGCGGAGGAGGCGAGGGAGGGGGCCGCCGACGCCTTCTCCATCACCATGAGCTGGAGCGGCGAGCCGGTGATGAACGCCGCCATGCCCAGCAGGGTCACCGCCAGGGCCGCGCTCCACTCCGCCCGCATCAGCACGGGGAAGAGCAGCAGCACCGCGCCCAGGGACGCCAGGCCGCCGAAGAGGGTTCCGCGCAGGGAGTGGTCGGCGAGCCGGCCGCCCAGCAGGTTGCCCGCCGTTGCGCCGACGCCGAAGAGGGCCAGGAGCAGGGTCACGCTGGTGTCGGCGTAGCCCGCCGCGTCGGTCAGCATCGGGGTGACGTAGCTGTAGGCCGCGAAGAGCGCGCCGAAGCCCGCCACCGTCGTACCGAGGGCCAGCCAGACCGGTACCGACTTCAGGGCCGCCAGTTCGCCGCGCAGGCCCGTCGACGTGGCCGCGTGGTCCCGGTCGTGCGGGATGAGCAGGGCCAGGGAGGCGATCGCCGCGATGCCGATCACGCTCACTCCCAGGAAGGTCGCCCGCCAGCCGAGGTGCTGGCCCATGAGGGTGGCGACGGGGACGCCCGCGATGTTGGCGATGGTCAGACCGAGGAACATCAGGGACACCGAGCGGGCCTTGCGCTCCGGTGGGACCATCGCCGTGGCGACGACCGCGCCGACGCCGAAGAAGGCGCCGTGCGGCAGGCCGCTGAGGAAGCGGGCGGCCAGCAGGGAGCCGTTGCCGGGGGCGAACGCCGACAGGGCGTTGCCCGCCACGAACAGGGCCATGAGGGAGATCAGGACCGTGCGGCGGGACATCCGCGCGGTCAGCGCGGCCAGCAGCGGGGCGCCGATGACGACGCCCAGCGCGTACGCCGAGACCAGGTGGCCGGCGGCGGGGATCGAGATGTGCAGGTCGTCCGCGACGTCGGGCAGGAGGCCCATCATCACGAACTCGGTCGTACCGATGCCGAAGGCGCCCACGGCGAGGGCGAGCAGGGCCAGGGGCATGAGGGACCTTTCAGAGAGCGGAGTGCCGTACAGGTTCGAGTCTCGCAGTATGTTCCTGGACGGAACAAACTCTCTCAGGTCCAGTATTCCGGCAGGTTAAGCGCCTGTGTCGAGCTTCACACGGGCTGCTACGGGCAGGTGATCGCTGTTCGTGCGCGGCAGCGTCCAGCTCTTCTCCGGCTCCACGCCCTTCACCATGATCTGGTCGATGCGGGCCATCGGGAACGACGCCGGCCAGCTGAACCCGAAGCCGCTGCCCGCCGCGCCCTGCGTGGAGCGCATCTGGGAGGTGACGGCGTTGAGCGCGCGGTCGTTCATGGTGCCGTTCAGGTCGCCGAGCAGGACCACCTGCTTCAGGGGCTCGTCGGCGATGGCCTCGCCGAGCGCGTCGGCGCTCCTGTCCCGCTGCCGGGCGGTGAAGCCCGCCTCCATCTTCACCCGCACCGAGGGCAGGTGGGCGACGTAGACCGCGACCGGGCCCCTGGGCGTCGCGACCGTGGCGCGCATGGCCCGCTTCCAGCCGAGCTTGATGTCGACGGCGTGGACGCCGGTCATCGGGTACTTGCTCCACAGGCCGACCGTGCCGACGACCGCGTGGTACTTGTACGTCGACGCGAGCGCCTTCTCGTAGACGGGCACGGCGGAGGCGGGCAGTTCCTCCAGGGCCAGGACGTCGGCGCCGGACGCGGCCACGTCGGTGGCGGTCGCGGCCGGGTCGGGGTTGCCGGCGTTGACGTTGTGGGTGGCCACCATGAGGTCGCCGCCCCCGCCCGCCCTGTCGGTCAGCAGCCCGCCGAAGAGGTTCAGCCAGACGATCGCCGGGAGCACGATCGCGATCAGCGCGGTCGCCGACCGGCGGATCAGGGCGAGGACCAGCAGCACCGGGACGGCCAGGCCCAGCCAGGGCAGAAACGTCTCGGTGAGCGAGCCGAGGTTGCCCACCGCGTTGGGGATGTGCGCGTGCAGCAGCATCACCAGGGCGAGCAGCAGGGCGAGTACGGCGAGGACCACGCCGCGCCGCCAGACGCGCGGATCGTTCCGCCACCCGGTGAACAGGCGGTGCGTCAGGCGTCGGAGCCGGGATCCCGGTCGCTCGGGCCCCGAGCCGTCGTCCACCGTCTCCGTCATGTACGCCTGCTGCGCCATACCGTCTGCCTCACTGCCTGCCGTGCACACCGTTCGCCCCCGTGCTCTTCCGACCCTAGGGGATGATCGGCTCCGTTCCGCCGTCCCATGACGGCCGTACGGAAGACGAGGACGAACGAGCCGGGGCAGCGAGTTCCGGTGACCCCCGGGGCGCGCGGGGTCTGTGACGAAACGCGCACATTAGTGCTACGACACCGTGGACCTGACGGGGCGTAGGCCGTCCAGGACCGCATCGACGATCTGCTCCGCCAGTCCCTCGGGCAAATCGGCGTCGGGGCGCATGACGGAGCGGACGAGCATGGGGCCGACGAACATGTCGTTGGCCAGGTCCAGGTCGACGTCCGCGCGGATCTCGCCGTTCGCCTGCGCGCGGCGCAGCAGGTCCAGGGCGAGGTCGCGGCGGGGCGCTATGACACTGGCGTGGTACGCCGCCCAGATCCGCGGGCTGCTCTTCATCTGCGCGTACACGTTGTGCAGGATCGCCGAGGAGCGGCTGACCAGGCCGCGCCGGCGCAGGGACTCCAGCAGGGCGACGAGGTCGTCGCGCAGGGAGGTGCCGGGGAGCTCGGGGTCGGGGGGCTCGGCGGCGCGCACGACGTCGACGAACAGTTCCTCCTTCCCGCTCCAGCGGCGGTAGATGGTGGCCTTGCCGACCCCGGCCGTGCGGGCGACCCGCTCGATGGACAGCTCGGCGAGGGGCACGCCCTCCTCCAGCAGCTTCATCACGCCTTCCAGGATGGCGCGTTCCACCGCTTCGCTGCGGGGCCGGCCCCGCGCGGGTCCGTCCGGGCGCGGCCGGCTCTCGGCAAGGCTCACGACGATCCGTCCTCTCACTGTGCTGCGGGAATTGTCCCGCAGCCGCCTCCTCCCCCCGTGGAACCGCGCGCGGACCTCACTCCCCGGCGGCGACCAACTCCGGTTCCGTCTCCTGCCGCTGACCGGCGGGCGGCTTGCCCGGCAGGAACAGGAAGGTCACCACGGCGCCGATCAGCGCGACGCCCGTACCGCACAGGGCGGTGACGTGCATGGCGTGCAGGAACGCGTCGTTGGCGGGGGTGACCAGGGCCTTGCCCTGCGGGCCGAGCTTCTCGGCGACGCCGAGGGTGGCCTCGATGGACTCGCCGGCGGTCTCGCGCAGGCCCGGCGGCAGCAGGCCGAGCTTGTCCTCGATGCCGTTGCGGTACGCGGTGGCGAGCACCGAGCCGAGGACGGCGATGCCGAGGGCGCCGCCGACCTGACGGAAGGTGTTGCTGAGCGCCGAGGCGGAGCCGGCCTTCTCGCGGGGCAGGGCCTGCATGATGACGACCGAGGTCGGGGTCATGATGTGCGCCATGCCGGTGCCCATGAGGAAGAAGACGACCTCCAGCAGCCAGATCGGCGTGTCGGCCTCGAACGTGGCGAACGCGGCCAGCGTCGCCGCGATCAGCACCAGACCGCCGGTGGTGGTGGCCTTGTTGCCGAACCGGTCGACCAGCAGCCGGGCGCGGGGCGCGAAGATCAGCTGGGCGGCGGCGAGGGGCAGCATCAGCACGCCGGACTCCAGCGGGGAGTAGCCGCGCACGCTCTGGGTGTAGAAGACACCGAAGAAGGTGACGCCCATCAGCGCGAAGAAGACCAGCGCGATGGCGCTCATGGCGGCCGAGAAGACCTTGTTGCGGAAGTAGGTGACGTCCAGCGACGGGTGGTCGCTGCGCTTCTCGAAGACGACGAAGGCGGTCAGGACGACGAGCCCGGCGGCGATGGTGGCCAGCACCTTGGCGTCGGTGAAGTCGGCCAGCTCGCCGCCCTTGATGATGCCGTAGACGAGCAGCACGAGGCCGACGACGGACAGGACCACGCCGATGGGGTCGAGGCGGCCGGGCCGCGGGTCGCGGGAGTCGGGCACCAGCCAGGTCATCAGGACGAGCGCGACGATCACGATGGGCACGTTGATCAGGAAGACCGACCCCCACCAGAAGTGGTCGAGGAGCGCGCCGCCGGTGATCGGGCCGATGGCGATGGCGAGGCCGACGCCGCCGGCCCAGATGCCGATGGCCTTGGGCTGTTCCTCGCGCTCGAAGACGTTCATGAGCACCGCGAGGGTGGCCGGCATGACGAAGGCGGCACCGAGGGCCATCAGTGCGCGGTAGGCGATGAGCTGGCCGGGTGAGCCGGACTCGGCGGCGAGCGCGGAGCCGATGCCGAACACGAGGATGCCGCCGAGCAGCACCTTCTTGCGGCCGAGCCGGTCACCGACGAGCCCGGCGGTGAAGAGCAGGCCGGCGAAGACGAGGGTGTAGGCGTTGATCGCCCACTCGATCTGGCTCTGTGTGGCGCCGAGGCCGGTGGGCGCCGGGGTGGCGATGGTCTTGATCGCGACGTTCAGGATCGAGTTGTCGAGCACCACGATCAGCAGGCTGAGCATGAGCACGCCGAGGATCGCCCAGCGGCGCCGGTGGACCGCTTCCGGTATTCGGGAGGCAGGGACGGGACTTGTCATGTGTTCGAGCCTACGATCATTCCGATACGGAACCGTCTCGTATCTTATTTCTTTACCAAGGCCTTACGCGGCTCGGCTCACAGGGGGGTACCTCTGGCCCCGAATGGCACGAGGTGCCACCATGGAGTCGATCCGGGGACGCCGTCAGGGCGCCTCGAGATGACTGAAGGAGCCGTTGCCATGACGCAGCTTTCGGCTGCCCAGAACAAGCCTTCCGACGGCAGCAAGGCGCTGTACGGGGGCCTCTACGGAGGAAAGGGCAGCACCCGTCGCATCACCGTCCGCGACATCGCCCTCGCCAAGGAGCGGGGCGAGAAGTGGCCCATGCTCACCGCCTACGACGCGATGACCGCGTCCGTCTTCGACGAGGCCGGGATCCCGGTCATCCTGGTCGGCGACTCGGCGGGCAACTGCCACCTCGGGTACGACACCACCGTCCCCGTCACCCTCGACGAGATGACCATGCTGTCGGCGGCCGTCGTACGCGGCACCACCCGTTCCCTGATCGTCGGCGACCTGCCCTTCGGCTCCTACCAGGAGGGCCCGGTGCAGGCACTGCGCTCGGCGACCCGGCTGGTGAAGGAGGCCGGGGTCGGGGCGGTCAAGCTGGAGGGCGGCGAGCGGTCGCACGAGCAGATCCGGCTGCTGGTGGAGTCCGGCATCCCGGTCATGGCCCACATCGGGCTGACCCCGCAGTCCGTCAACGCGATGGGCTACCGCGTGCAGGGACGCGGCGAGGAGGCGG
Source organism: Streptomyces sp. Ru62 (assembly GCF_002920615.1). Taxonomy (GTDB): domain Bacteria; phylum Actinomycetota; class Actinomycetes; order Streptomycetales; family Streptomycetaceae; genus Streptomyces. Next base: position 364,382 of record NZ_PQSU01000004.1, on the reverse strand, counting down.
CGCAGCAGTTGCTGCGCGACGCCAAGGCCGTGCAGGACGCGGGGGCGTTCGCGGTGGTGCTGGAGCTGGTTCCGGCGGAGCTGGCGGCCGAGGTGACGCGGGTGCTGCACATCCCGACCGTGGGCATCGGCGCGGGCCCGGAGACGGACGCGCAGGTCCTGGTGTGGACCGACATGCTGGGGCTGACCTCCGGCCGGGTCCCGAAGTTCGTCAAGAAGTACGCCGACCTGCGTGAGGTCATGGGCAACGCGGTCAAGGCGTTCGCGGAGGACGTCGTCGGCGGGACCTTCCCGCTGGAGGAGCACTCCGTCCACTAGGCCATCGCGGCACCACCGGGCAGCCCGCCGATCGTCCCCCGTCGGCGGGCTGCCCCCCCCTTTGCGCCTAAGCCGGCGCCGCTCTCGCGGACGTGGTTGCTCGCCGTCGTGGTTCCTCAATTGATGGTTGCGGTGCTCGTCGGGGATGTGTCGGTGGTGTCGGCCGGCTGTCGGTGGTTTGTCGGTGGGGCCTGGCACTGTCGTCGGCATGACACGCATCGACGACAACCCCGTCGGCGGACGCTCCGCCGTGACCGTACGGGGACTGGTCAAGCACTACGGCGAGACCAAGGCGCTGGACGGCGTCGACCTGGACGTGCGCGAGGGCACCGTGATGGGTGTGCTCGGGCCGAACGGCGCCGGCAAGACCACCCTCGTACGGATCCTGTCCACCCTCATCACCCCCGACGCCGGGCAGGCCACGGTGGCCGGCTACGACGTCGTACGGCAGCCCCGCCAGCTGCGCCGGGTCATCGGCCTCACCGGGCAGTACGCCTCGGTGGACGAGAAGCTGCCCGGCTGGGAGAACCTGTACCTGATCGGCCGGCTGCTGGACCTGCCCCGCAAGGACGCCCGCGCCCGCGCCGACGAGCTGCTGGAGCGGTTCTCGCTGACGGAGGCGGCCAGGCGGCCCGCGGGCACGTACTCCGGCGGTATGCGGCGGCGGCTGGACCTGGCCGCGTCCATGATCGGCCGGCCCGCCGTGCTGTACCTTGACGAGCCGACCACCGGCCTCGACCCGCGCACCCGCAACGAGGTCTGGGACGAGGTGAAGGCGATGGTCGGCGACGGCGTCACCGTGCTGCTCACCACCCAGTACATGGAGGAGGCCGAGCAGCTCGCCTCCGAGCTGACCGTGGTGGACCGGGGCAAGGTCATCGCGAACGGCGGGATCGAGGAGCTGAAGGCCCGCGTCGGCGGACGCACACTGCGGGTGCGGCCGGTGGACCCGCTGGAGCTGGGCCCGCTCGCCACGATGCTGGACGAGCTGGGCATCACCGGGCTCGCCGCGACCACCGTGGACACCGAGACCGGGACCCTGCTGGTGCCGATCCTCAGCGACGAGCAGCTCACCGCCGTGGTCGGCGCGGTCACCGCGCGCGGCATCACGATCTCCTCCATCACCACCGAACTGCCCAGCCTGGACGAGGTGTTCCTGTCGCTCACCGGCCACCGCGCCAGTGCCCCGCAGGACGCCATGCCCGCCGACGACCGTCAGGAGGTCGCCGTATGACCGCCGCCACCTTGTCCCCGGCCGCCCCGAAGACCGACACACCGATCCCGCTGCGGGCCCATCTGCGCCACACCGGCGCGCTGATCCGCCGCAACCTGCTGTGGATCCGCCAGGACCCGGAGTCGATGTTCGACGCCGTCCTGTTCCCGGTCGTGTTCACCCTGCTGTTCGTGTACGTCTTCGGCGGCTCCATCGGGAAGTCCCTGGGCGGCGGGCAGGACCAGTACGTCCAGTACGTCATCCCCGGCCTCATGGCCATGATGGGCATGAACATGGCCCAGGGCGTGGGCACCGGCTTCAACCAGGACTTCAACTCCGGTGTCATGGACCGCTTCCGGTCCCTGCCGATCGGGCGGGGCTCCGTGCTCTTCGCGAAGATCGCGGTGGAACTGATGCGGATGCTGTTCGCGACCGTGGTGCTGATGGTGGTCGCCCTGCTCGTGGGCTACGACATCAACAGCTGGAGCGGTCTGCTGGCCTCCGTGGGGCTGTCGGCGGTGTTCGGCTCGGCGCTGATGTGGGTGTTCCTGACCCTCGGCGTGGTGATGAAGAACGCGCAGTCGGTGCAGGCGATGGGTTTCCTGGTGCTGATGCCGCTCCAGTTCGGCTCGTCCATCTTCGCGCCGACCGCCTCGATGCCGGGCTGGCTCCAGGCGTTCACCGACTACAACCCGCTGTCGTCGCTGGCCGACACCGCGCGCGGCCTGATGGAGGGCGGCCCGGTCGCGCACGACCTGTGGGTGACGCTGATCTGGTCGGTGGGCCTGACCGCGGTCATGGCTCCGGTCGCCATCCACAAGTTCCGCACGAAGAGCTGACGTACCCCCGGTGCTCAGACCAGGGCGGTGGCCTCCGCGAGGGAGAGGCCACCGCCCTCGGCGTACGCGGCCTCGTACGACCGCGGGTCGAGCGCTTCCCGGATCCGCGCCTCGGTCAGGGCATGGCACCGCCGCTCCACGCCGGAGGGAAGGTGGCCGGGCGGCAGCAGCGCGTCGGCGGCGCCCAGGCAGCGGGCGGCGTCGGCGACGCGGCTGCCGCCGTCGGCGCGGGCGAGGGCCAGCGCGGCGACGGTGAGGACGACGGAGTGCATGTGCGGGGTGACGGCCTCGGACAGCGGGTCGGAGGCGAGGCGCAGCGCCCTGCGGGCCCCGGTCAGGGCGTCCTCGGTGTGCTCGTCCAGGGCGTCCAGCCAGGCCTCCTGGCAGAGGATGAGGGTGTCGAAGACGATGAAGTGCGCGATCGTGACCTCTTCGCGCAGCAGCCGCAGTTGCTCGCGCGCCTCCGCGGTGCGGTCGGTCAGGCCGAGCCAGCAGGAGAGGAAGAGGCGGGCGGCGGGCAGCGCCTCGTTGTGGACGCCGTCCTGGCTGGCGATGACGTCGCGGAGCATCCGCTCGCCGCGTTCGGCCTCGCCCGCCTCCATGAGCATGTTGCCGAGCCGGGCCCGCAGGACGGCCACCTGGGCGCGGGCGCCGAGGCGTTCGGCGTGTTCGATCGCGGCCCGGTAGTCGGCGACGGCCTCACGGTGGGCGCCCTTGCGTTCGTGGGCCTCGCCGCGGGCGGCCAGGGCCTCGGTGGTGCCGAAGGCGTCGCCGAGGCGGTGGAAGATCTCCAGGGACTCGTCGGCGTCGCGGGTGGCGTCGCCGGCCCAGGCGGTGCGGTTGGCGAGGAGGTTGGCGCGCAGGTGGAGGGCGCCGGCCAGCTCCCACTCGTAGCCCGGGGTCTCCCGGCAGGTCCGCACGCTGGCGTCCACGATGGTGCGCAGCCGGTCGGCGCCGCCGGTCAGCAGCTCGGCGAAGAACCACAGCATGCCCGGCGGCCGGCAGGTCTGCGGCAGGCCCGGCTCGTAGACCTGGGCGACGACGCGGAGCTTCGCCTGCGCCGCAGGCGTCTGCCAGACGTCGATCTCGGTGTCCATGCAGGCCAGATGGGCGAGGTGGACCCCGCGCCGGGCCTCGACGAGGATCTCGCCGGTGTACGGCGGCGGGGCGTCGGTGCAGCGCTGCCACACCGGTTCGGCGCGGCGGACCGGCTCGGTGAACGGGTCGGGACCGAGCGCCATGACCTCCCGGCACCAGGTGCGGGTCTCGATGCGCTGGTCGCGTATCTGCCAGAACCACAGCAGGGACAGGACCAGGCACAGTCCCTCCTGTTCGTCGCGTTCGGCGACGGCGTACCGGAACGCGGTGCGCAGGTTCTCGTACTCCAGCTGGAACCGGTCGATGGCGGCTCGCTGCTCGCGGCCGCGCAGCAACGGGTCGGTGGTGCGGGCGAGTTCCCGGTAGTGGGTCAGGTGGGCACGCTGGGCCTCCGCGCGGTGGCCGGTCTCGGCGAGGCGTTCGGCGGCGTACTCGGCGACGGTCTCCAGCAGCCGGTAGCGCATGCCGCCGTCGGCCGCGGGGGCGGCGACCACCAGGGACTTGTCGACCAGGGAGCCGAGGGCGTCCAGCGCGGCCGGCCCGCACACCGCCTCGGCGGCGGCCAGGTCGCAGCCGCCGGCGAACACCGACAGCCGGGCGAGGACGTCCCGTTCGCCTGCGTCCAGCAGGTCCCAGGACCAGTCGACGACGGCTCTGAGGGTCTGCTGGCGGGGCAGGACGGTGCGGCTGCCGGAGGTGAGCAGCCGGAAGCGGTCGTCCAGCCGGTCCGCTATCTGACGGGGTGTCAGCATGCGCAGCCGGGCCGCCGCCAGCTCGATCGCGAGGGGCAGTCCGTCCAGACGGCGGCAGATCTCGGCGCACGCCTCCGGGTCGTCCTCCACCCGGAAGCCGGGGCGGGCCGCCGCGCCCCGGTCGGCGAGCAGCCGCAGCGCGACCGGCTCGGGCAGCGGCTCCACGGGCCGCACCAGCTCCCCCGGCACGCCGAGGGGTTCGCGGCTGGTGGCGAGCACGGTCAGCTCCGGGCAGCGGGCCAGCAGGTGCTCGGTGAGCCGGGCGGCGGCGTCCACCACGTGCTCGCAGTTGTCCAGGATGATCAGCATGCGGCGCCGGGCGCAGTGCTCCACGAGTCGTTCGACGGGGTCGCCGTGCCGGTCGGAGACCGCGCGCATGCCGTCCACGCCGGCGCCGTGCAGCACCGTCTCGCGGGCGCCGATCGCGGTGAGCACGGCCTGCGGTACGGCGTCCGGGGCGTCCACGGGGGCCAGCTCGGCGAGCCACACCCCGTCCCGGACGGTGTGCCGTACCGCCTCGGCGGCCTCCTGGGACAGCCGGGTCTTGCCGGCGCCGCCGGGCCCGAGGAGGGTGACCAGGCGGGCCGTCGCCAGGTCGGCGCCGATGGCCCGGAGGTCGGCTTCCCGGCCGACGAAGGAGGTGAGCCGGGCGGGCAGGTTGCCCGGGCGGGCCTCGGCGGGCCGCTCGGCCGGTTCCTCGCGCAGCAGCTCGGCGTGCAGGGCGCGCAGTTCGGGGCCGGGGTCGGAGCCGAGCCGGTCCGCGAGGAGACGTCGTACGTCCTCGTAGGCGGCGAGCGCCCGGGCGGGGCGGCCGGTGTCGCGCAGGGCGCGCAGGCGCAGCGCCTGGAGCGGCTCGTCCAGCGGGTGGCTGTCGCACAGGGCGGTCAGCTCGGGCAGCGCCCGCTCGGCCTCGCCGAGGGCGAGGGCGGCGGTGTGCCGGGCCCGCAGGGCGTCGAGCCGGCGGGTCTCCCAGCGGGCCGCCTCGGCGGTGCGGTCGGGCAGGTCGGCGAGGGCGGAGCCGCGCCACAGGGCGAGGGCGTCGTCGAGGACGGCGGCGGCCTTGGCCGGGTCGCCGTCGGCGAGGGCGGCGAGGCCGTCGCCGGTCAGCCGGTCGAAGCGGCCGAGGTCGACGTCGTCGGGTGCGGCGGTGAGCCGGTAGCCCCCGTCGGCGGAGACGACGGCGTCGGCACCGAGGGTCCGGCGGAGCCGGCCGACGAGCGCCTGGAGGGCGCCGGTGGCGTCGGCGGGCGGGTCGGCGCCCCACACCTCGTCCACCAGCACACCGGCGGGCACGGTCCGCCCTGCCCTGAGCGCGAGCACGCTCAGCAGGGCACGCAGCCGCGCCCCGCCGACCGGAACGGCCGTACCGTCGGGGCGGATCGCCTGAGTGGTGCCGAGCAGCCGATAGCGCACGGGGTCCATTGTCCCTGGGGACCACCGGGCGCCGCTCGCGGGTCTCAGATGCGGATGAACTGGGAGGAGTCGAGGACGAGGGTCTGGTCGGCGACGGGGATCTTGATCTGATCCCCGAAGACGCCGGACTCCTGGTGCTGGTACTCGCCGTCCTCCGGGCGTGTCAGCAGGGTCCAACGGCCGGCGAGCACGTCGACGATGAGGTAGGCGGGGATGCGGCGCAGAGCGTAGTGGCTCGGCTTGGTGTTGTAGTCGCGGTTCTTGCTCTCCGGTGAGACGACCTCGACCACAAAGGGCAGCAGCTCTTCGCTGATGTCGCTCTTGTCCGTCTCGACCAGCTCGCGCGGAATCGCCGTGGCGTCGGGTTCGGGCTTGTAGCCCTCCCGGGGAGGGACGACCGAGAACTCGCTCGTCGCCACCCAGCCCGGCAGCCGTTCTTCGATCTGGTTCTCGATGCGCCGCTGAGTCGCCCTGTGCGCGTAGGTGACCGGTACCAAAGTGAGCCCATTCCTCGTCAGGCGGAGGCGCGCGCTCTTCGGCACATGAATGGCGTCCTGGACAAGCTCGACCCAGCCCTCGGCGATCGTCATGGCCACCTCCTCAGTCGACTCGATGACAGCGTAACGACTAGCAGGAACCTCCGGCCGCTCGCAGGACGTTTCCCCGCGATCACCGGTACGGTCGACCCCGGCCCGCCCGACGCGACCCGAGGAGCTCTTCCCCATGACCACCGCCACCACCCGCCACGGCGACCGGCAGATCAGCCCGGTGTTCGTCGGCATCCTGGCCGTGACGGCGGTGACCGGCTGGGCCACCTGGAGCGGGTTCGCCGCGCAGCCGGGCATCGCGGTGTTCCTGTTCGTGACGGCGGCCTGGATCGTCTCCCTGTGCCTGCACGAGTACGCGCACGCCCGCACCGCCCTGCACAGCGGGGACATCACGGTCGGCGCGAAGGGCTACCTGACGCTGAACCCGCTGAAGTACACGCACGCGCTGCTGAGCATCGTGCTCCCGGTGCTGTTCGTGATCATGGGCGGGATCGGTCTGCCCGGCGGCGCGGTGTTCATCGAGCGGGCCCGCATCCGGGGCCGCTGGCGGCACAGCCTGATCTCGGCGGCGGGCCCGCTGACGAACGTGCTGTTCGCGGCGGTGTGCACGGCCCCGTTCTGGCTGGACGCGCTGGACGGCGTGCCCGCGGACTTCCGGTTCGCGCTGGCGTTCCTGGCGCTGCTCCAGGTGACGGCGGCGCTGCTGAACTTCCTGCCGGTGCCGGGCCTGGACGGCTACGGGGTGATCGAGCCGTGGCTGTCGTACAACGTGAAGCGGCAGGTGGAGCCGTTCGCGCCGTTCGGGCTGCTGTTCGTGTTCGCGCTGCTGTGGGTGCCGTCGGTCAACAGCGCGTTCTTCGACGTGATCGACTCGATCTTGCGGGCGCTGAACGTCGACGACTTCTCCCGCTACTGCGGCCAGGACCTGTACCGGTTCTGGCAGGACAGCGACGAGTACTGCTCCGCGGTCAGCTCGTGACGGACCCGTTGCGGGGCGTCTTCCCACGCTTGACGTAGTACCAGGTCATGTTGGACGACAGGCCCGCCAGCAGCACCCACACGATCCCCAGCCAGCTGCCCTGGACGAAGGAGACGACCGCGGCGGCCACGGCGAGGAGGCAGACGGTCAAGGTGTAGAGGGCGATGCGGGGCATGGGGGCCGGCTCCGGATCCTGTCGGGGGACACTGCTGAGGCCACCAGTGTCCCCCATGGCCGGACGCGGCTCACACGTCGGTGACGCGGAGCCCGGCGTGCGCCTTGTACCGGCGGTTGACGGAGATGAGGTTCGCGACCAGCGACTCGACCTGGTGGGCGTTGCGCAGCCGGCCCGCGAAGACGCCGCGCATGCCGGGGATGCGCCCGGCCAGCGCCTGCACGATCTCCACGTCGGCGCGCTCCTCGCCGAGCACCATGACGTCGGTGTCGATCTGCTCGATCTCCGGGTCCTGGAGCAGCACGGCCGACAGGTGGTGGAAGGCGGCGGCGACCCGGGAGTCCGGCAGCAGGGCGGCGGCCTGCTCGGCGGCGCTGCCCTCCTCCGGCTTGAGCGCGTAGGCGCCCTTCTTGTCGAAGCCGAGCGGGTTGACGCAGTCCACGACGAGCTTTCCGGCCAGCTCCTCGCGCAACGACTTCAGGGTGTCGCCGTGCCCCTCCCACGGTACGGCGACGATCACGATGTCGCTGCGGCGCGCGGTCTCGGCGTTGTCGGCGCCCTCGACGCCGTGACCGAGTTCCGCGGCGGCGGCCCGGGCCCGCTCGACGGCGCGGGAGCCGATGATCACCTTCTGGCCGGCCCGGGCGAGCCGGTAGGCGAGGCCCTTGCCCTGCGGCCCGGTGCCGCCGAGCACGCCGACGACGTACCCGGAGACGTCGGGCAGGTCCCAGGGGTCCTTGGCGGGGGCCTTGGCAGGGGTCTGTGCGCTGTCGGTAGAGGTCATGGGCCGACTCTACGTCCGCCGCCGGGTGCGTACCGGCTCAGGTCAGCCGGTGTACGGGCACCCGGCGGAAGGTGATCGTCGTATAGGCGCTGAAGTCGCCCGTCTCGTACAGCAGCCCGACGGTGTGCGGGTCTACGCGGACCAGGTCGGAGTAGGCGGCGGGCAGCCCGTCGACGGTGAACGCCGGGTGCCAGGTGACGCCGCCGTCCTCGGAGGCGCGGATCGTCATCAGGGCACGGGCGGCGGGGTCGGCCGGGGCGGAGAACAGGAGCAGGTCGGGGTCGCGGAGCTGGAGCACGGCGGCCTCGCAGACCGGCGCGGTCAGCCCGGCCTGCGGCCGGAACGGCTTGACGAGGGTCTTCCCGCCGTCCCTGGACCAGGCGTCGGCGCGGTTGCCGGGGGACGGGGAGTCGTTGCGGGTGTTGAGGTAGACGCGGCCGTCGGGGAGTTCGGCGGCGGTGGTCTCGTTGACGTCGACGTAGCCGTCGGTGTTCTCGTCCAGGCAGCCCAGGTACCAGGTCTGGCCGCGGTCGTCGCTGAGCAGGCAGTGGCCGCTGTTGTACCTGGCCTCGGCGCCGGTGTCGGTGCCGGTGGGCGGCAGGGTGTGGTTGGCCGGGACGAGGACGCGGCCGGAGGTGAGCTGGAGGGCGTGGCCGGGGGTGGTGGCGTACCAGCGCCAGCCGGGCTTCTTCACCTGCCTGGTGATCTCCCTGGGCTCGGACCAGGTGACCCCGTCGTCGTCGCTGTGCTGGACCCACACGCGCCGCCCGTCGGCGTCCCCGACCTGGCCGCGCAGGATGGCGGCCTCGGTGGCGGAGGCGGCGGCGCGTATGTGCACGAGCAGAATGCGGCCGGTGTCCAGGACGACGGGGGCGGGGTTGCCGGCGAGGTTCGCGCCGTTGTCCGCGGCGACCTGGAGCGGGCCCCAGGTGCGGCCGCCGTCCGTGGACCGCTTGAGCACGATGTCGATGCGGCCGTGGTCGGCGGCGGAGTCGACGCGGCCCTCGCAGAAGGCGAGCAGGGTGCCGGACCCGGTGGCGACGACGGCCGGTATGCGGAAGCTCGCGTATCCCTCGTGGCCCGCGCGGAAGGGGACGGTCACGTCGGTCATCGGGCGGCTCCTCGGACCTGTGGTGGTCCGTCACCCCTCCCCGGGTCGGGCGAATTCGGGGTGAACTCCGGATCACGAGTGGACGGTTGCGGCAGTATGCGGTCGCATGGACGCCGTACGGGTCGCGTTGCTGCGGGAAGTGCTCGCCGGGACCGAGTGGCTGGGGGCCACCCGGAGGTTCGCGGGGGTGCTGCGCGGGTCGGTGGTGGCGCACGGCGGCGGGCTGCTGCTGGTGGGCACGCCGCAGTACGAGCCGTGGCACCTGGCCGCGCACCTGGTGGACGAGGCCGCGTGGTCGGGCACGCCCGAGCTGGCGCCGACGCTGGTACGGCATCACGCGCGCCCCTCCGATCCCGCGCATCTGGCGGTGGGGCCGGGGCGGATCGCGGCGGCGCGGCGCGGGGAGACCCTGCTGGTGGTGGCGCCCGAGGAGCCCGCGCCGCTGCTGGAGCGGGTGCACGACGCCCGGCGGGCCGGGGTGACGGTGCTGGCGCTCGGTGCGGGCGGGGGCGAGCTGGCCGCGATGGCCCACGACACGCTGGCCGTGCCTCAGGGGGCGGAGCTGGACCTGGACAGTGTGCAGCACCTGGTCAGCGCGGCGGCGGGCGAGAACGGGGGCTCTCCGAGGAGGCGACGGGGGTTCCGGGACCGCCTGTCACGCCTGACAGAAGCGCTGACGGCTCCGCCGCCGGCCCCTTGGTGACATCGCCCACCCACCCGACGCGCCCGTGGGAAGGGCGGGAAATACGGTTGCCCGGACGTGCCGGGCCGTCGAGCATGCCTCAGTGAGCCGAGCCCTCCTCCCCGACCTCGCCCCCTGGAAAGCCTCCGCCGACTTCCGGCGCCTGTGGAAGTCCGGTCTGATCAGCAACTTCGGCAGCTTCCTGACCTTCGTCGCGCTGCCGGTCCAGCTCAAGGACCTGACGGGGTCCGCGGCAGCGGTCGGCGCGATCGGCGCCGTCGAGCTGCTGCCGCTCATCGTGTGCGGCCTGTACGGCGGCGCCCTCGCCGACGCCCTCGACAAACGGAAGCTCATCGTGTGGACGGAGGCCGGCCAGGGCCTGCTCAGCGCCGCCCTGCTGCTGAACGCGCTGCTCCCGCGCCCCGCGGTCTGGCCGCTGTACGTCGTCGCCGCCCTCTCCTCCGCCCTGGTCTCCGTGCAGCGCCCGGCCCTGGACTCCCTGTGGCCCCGGATCGTCGCCCACGACGACATGCCGGCGGCGGCCTCGCTGAACTCGCTGCGCTGGACCGTCGGCGGCGTCGCGGGCCCGGCGGTAGCGGGCGTGGTCGTCGCCTACGCGGGCCTCGGCTGGGCCTACGCGGCCGATCTGCTGACCTTCGCCGTCTCGCTGGCGTACATCGCGCGGATCGCCCCCTCCCCCGCCGCCGAGGAGGCCGCGAAGCCGGATCTGAGGGCCGTCGCGGAGGGCGCCCGCTACGCGTGGGGCCGTAAGGAACTCCTCGGCACCTACGCCGTGGACCTCGCGGCGATGTTCCTGGCCATGCCGCTGGCCGTGCTGCCGTTCCTCGCCGACGACCTGCACGCCCCGTGGGCGCTCGGGCTGATGTACGCGACGATCCCGGCGGGGGCGCTGCTGGTGAGCCTGACCAGCGGCTGGACCTCGCGGGTGCACCGCCACGGGCTGCTGGTGGCGCTGTCGGCCGCCGGGTGGGGCCTGGCGGTGGCGGCGGCCGGGGTCTGCGGGAACGTCTGGCTGGTGCTGCTGTTCCTCGCCGTCGGCGGCGGCTTCGACATGGTCAGCGGGATCTTCCGGGCAGCCATGTGGAACCAGACGATCCCGGACGAGCTGCGCGGCAGGCTCGCCGGGATCGAACTGCTGTCGTACTCGGTCGGCCCGCAGCTCGGTCAGGTCCGGGCGGGCGGCATGGCCGCGTGGGCGGGCGTACGGGTCTCGGTCTGGTCCGGTGGCCTGGCGTGCGCGGGCGCGGTGGGGCTGCTGGCGCTGTGCCTGCCGGGGCTGATGACGTACGACGCCCGGACGAACGAGCACGCGGTACGGATGCGCGAGCGGCGCGCGGCCGTGTCGGCGTGATCAGTCCTCGTCGGTGCCGCCCGTGCCGCCCCCCGCAGGCGTGTCGTGCCAGCGCGGGTCGTTCTCCCACTGGAGGTTGCGCTCGGCGGCGGTCTCCATCGCGCGCCGGGCCTCCTCGGGGGAGGCGTACGGCCCGAAGCGGTCCTTGCCCGGGCAGTCCGGGCCCTCCTCGACCTTCTTGTGTTCCAGGCAGTAGTACCACTCGCCCGGCTTGCCGACGGTGCGCTTCTTGAACAGGGCCATGAACAGCTCCTCTCGCCACCGACATGTTCCCCCATGTCCGCTGGTTAGACTCGCTTGCATGTCTGGCCAGTCGCTGCTCGTACCAGGGGAGCTGTCCCCCACCCGTTCGGTTCCCGGAAACATCCGCCGCCCCGAGTACGTCGGCAAGCCCGCGCCGGCGCCGTACACGGGGCCGGAGGTGCAGACCCCCGAGACCATCGAGGCGATGCGGACCGCCGGCCGTATCGCCGCACAGGCGATGGCGGAGGCCGCGAAGCTCGTCGCGCCGGGGGTCACCACGGACGAGCTGGACAAGGTCGCCCACGAGTACATGTGCGACCACGGCGCCTACCCGTCCACGCTCGGCTACCGGGGATTCCCGAAGTCGCTGTGCACCTCGGTCAACGAGGTCATCTGCCACGGCATCCCCGACTCGACGGTCCTCAGGGACGGCGACATCGTCAACCTGGACGTGACGGCGTACATCGGCGGGGTGCACGGCGACAACAACGCCACCTACCTGGTCGGTGAGGTGGACGAGGAGTCGCGGCTGCTGGTGGAGCGCACCCGCGAGGCGCTGAACCGGGCGATCAAGGCCGTCAGGCCCGGCCGGCAGATCAATGTCATCGGCCGGGTCATCGAGTCGTACGCCAAGCGGTTCGGCTACGGCGTGGTGCGGGACTTCACCGGGCACGGCATCAACACGTCGTTCCACTCCGGGCTGATCATCCCGCACTACGACAGCCCGCACGCGACGACCGTGATGCGGCCGGGGATGACGTTCACGATCGAGCCGATGCTCACGCTGGGCACGCACGAGTACGACATGTGGGACGACGGCTGGACGGTCGTGACGAAGGACCGCAAGCGGACCGCCCAGTTCGAGCACACGCTGGTGGTGACGGAGACCGGCGCGGACATCCTGACCCTGCCCTGAGCGCCGTTCGATCCGCGGTGAGCCCGCTCCCTGCCGGGGCGGGCTTTCTCTTGTACGCTTTTACCGACAGGATGTCGGCAAAGAGGACGTGCCCATGGACTCCTTCTCGTCCCTCATCCGCACCGCCTCCCACGGCCGGCACGCGGCGGTGCGGACGTCGCCGTTCATGAGCGATCTCCTCGGCGGCCGGCTCGGGGTGGCGGCCTACGCGCGCTACACCGAACAACTCTGGTTCGTCTACGAGGCGTTGGAGACCACGGCCGGACGGCTGACGGCGGATCCGGTGGCGGGCCCCTTCATCCGTCCCGAACTCTTCCGGCTGCCCGCGCTGGAGCGGGACCTGGCCCATCTGCGCGGCCCGGGCTGGCGGGCGCGCCTGAGCGCGCTGCCCGCGACCAGGGCGTACGCGGACCGGGTGCGGGAGTGCGCCGAGCGCTGGCCGGGCGGTTACGTCGCCCACCACTACACCCGGTACCTGGGCGACCTCTCGGGCGGGCAGATCATCCGGGACACGGCGGAGCGGACATGGGGCTTCGCGAGGAAGGGCGACGGGGTCCGCTGCTACGTCTTCGAGCGGATCGCCAGCCCGGCCGCGTTCAAGCGGGGTTACCGCGAACTGCTGGACGGGATCCGGGTGGACGACCTGGAGAGGCAGCGGGTCGTGGCCGAGTGCGAGCGGGCGTTCACGCTCAACACGGCCGTCTTCCGGGCCCTGGGCGAGGAGTTCCCGCGCTCCGCCTGAACCCCGCGCGACCGGGCCCCCCGCCGCGCGCGGGAGGGGACCCGGGCCGGATCAGCGCAGGTGGCCGACGCAGTGGGCGCCCGACCACGTCAGGTGGTTCTCCAGCGAGGTGAGGGTGCCGGCGTACGGGCTGCAGACGGCCTCGTCGTCGGTCTTGTCGTGGTGGGCGGCACTGGCCGTCGTCGCGCCGGACGCGGCGAGGGCGGCGGCGAGGGCCGTCGCTGCCAGGACTGATCTGATGCGCATGGTGCTCCTCTCGGGGAGGCGTCAGTGGTCACGCCCACAGGTCCCCGCTCGTCCCCGTCGGCCTGCGCGCGCGCACGCGGATCCACCCGAACGGGGACTCGAACGATCCCCCGGACGCGCGTACGCGTCAGCGCTCCAGGTGCACCCGTCCGCCGACCTCGATCCACCCGTGCGGCTGGGGGGCGGTCAGGAGCTGCGATCCCTTGCCCTGGGTGATGTTCAGCGCCCGGCCCAGCCGGTCGGTGAGGAGCAGCGCCGCCGCCCCGGTGGCCTCGTCCTCCTCGATGCCGTCGTCGCGGCCCGGAAAGGCGCGGGCCCGCACCCGCCCGGCCGCCTCGTCCTCCCAGGCCCAGGCGTAGACCCACTCCCCCGGCGGGGGCACGTCGAGGGCGTCCACCTCGGCGGCGCTCTCGTACCGGCGCAGGGTGCGCGGGGGCGCCCACTCCGCGCGGGCCTCGATCCAGGTGAACTCGCCGTCCAGTCGGGTCCCGACGACCCCGGCGGGGGTGACCAGTTCGGGCACGTCGAGCAGCCAGGCCGTGCCCACGCAGGGGTGGCCGGCGAAGGGCAGGCGCAGGGTGGGGGTGTAGATGTCGATCACTCCGCGCTCGGGGTCGTCCACGAACACGGTCTCGCTGAAGCCGAGTTTGGCCGCCAGCGCCTGCCGGTCGCTCCGCTCGGGCAGCACCGAGCCGTCGCGGACGACGCCCAGCTCGTTGCCGTAGCCGCCGTCCGGCCCGCAGAAGACGCGGAGTACGTCGTAGTCAGTCACCGGGGAATTGAAGCACCGCGGCCGGGGCGACCGCTTTGTGATCTTTCCATGAGAGCTGAATCACGGGAGGGAGGGGTATGGGTGAGGATAGCCTCATGTAAGTTAGGGCAGCCTCACCAGACCAGATCCGCTTGGAGCCTGCATGCGCGCCGTCCGACTGACCGTCACCGCCGCCGCCACCGCGGCGGCTCTGACCGCCCTCTCGGCCTGCACCGCGAAAAGCGATGCCAAGGACGGTGACGCCATCCAGGTCACGGCCGCCGACTCCAAGTGCGAGACCTCCAGCACGTCGGTGCCGGCCGGCCAGGTCACGCTGAAGATCGAGAACAAGGGGTCGAAGGCGACCGAGGTCGAGATCCTGTTCCCGGACGACCGGATCGTCTCCGAGAAGGAGAACATCGGTCCGGGCACCAAGTACACGCTCACCGCCGAGGTGAAGGCCGGCTCGTACGAGATCGCCTGCCGTCCGGGCATGAAGGGCCACGGCGTCCGGCAGAAGCTGACCGTGACCGGCGGCGGCAGCACCGCCAAGCGCGACCCGAAGCTGGACCAGGCCGTCGCCGAGTACCGCCAGTACGCCCAGGACCAGGCCGACGAGACGCTGCCGAAGGCCGAGGCCTTTGTGAAGGCGGTCAAGGACGGCGACCTGGAGGCCGCGAAGAAGGCTTACGGCCTCTCCCGCCTCGGCTGGGAGCGCACCGAGCCGGTCGCCGAGTCCTTCGGCGACATCGACCCGAAGGTCGACGTCCGTGAGGACGGCCTGGAGCCCGGCCAGAAGTGGACCGGCTGGCACCGGCTGGAGAAGGCCCTCTGGCAGGACAAGAAGATCGGCGCCGAGGAGAAGACCCTCGCCGACCAGCTGCTGACGGACCTCAAGGACTGGCAGGGCCGGGTCGGCAAGGCCGAGATCACCCCGACCTCCATGGCCAACGGTGCCAAGGAGCTGCTGGACGAGGTCGCCACCGGCAAGGTCACCGGCGAGGAGGACCGGTACGCCCACACCGACCTGGTCGACTTCAAGGGCAACGTCGAGGGCGCCCACAAGGCGTACGAGCTGCTGAAGCCGGTCGCCGCGAAGAACGACCCGGCTCTCACCAAGGAACTCGACAAGCAGTTCGCGGCGCTGGACACGCTGCTCGACAAGTACCGGACGGACAAGACGTCCTACGACTTCGTCTCCTACGACAAGGTGACCAAGGACCAGCGCAAGGAGCTGTCGGACGCGGTGAACGCGCTCGCCGAGCCGCTGTCCAAGCTCGCCGCCGCGGTCGTGAAGTAAGCGAGGGGCAGAGGCGATGACCGAGACCCAGGAGACCCAGGCCAGTCCGTCGCGCCGCGCGCTGATCGGCTGGGGCGGTGCCGGGCTCGCGCTCGGGGCCGCCATGGCCGGCGGGGCCGTGGCCATGGCCAGGACGGGCGACGACATGGACCCGGCCGCCGCCGAGACCGGCGGCGCGGTGGAGTTCCACGGCGCCCACCAGGCCGGCATCGCCACCCCGGTGCAGGACCGGCTGCACTTCGCCGCGTTCGACGTGAAGACCGACGACCGCGAAGAGTTCGTGCAGATGCTCAAGGACTGGACGGCGGCGGCCCGCCGGATGACCGCGGGGAAGGCCGTCGGCGAGGGCGCCTACGGCGGCCTCGCCGAGGCCCCGCCGGACGACACCGGTGAGGCGCTCGGGCTCCAGCCGTCCCGGCTGACGCTCACCATCGGGTTCGGTCCGTCGCTCTTCGACAGGTTCGGGCTGCGGGACCAGCGGCCCGAGGCCCTGGTCGACCTGCCCAAGTTCCCCGGCGACAACCTGGACAGGTCCCGCACCGGCGGCGACCTGTGCGTGCAGGCCTGCTCCGACGACCCGCAGGTCGCCGTGCACGCCATCCGCAACCTCGCCCGGATCGGCTTCGGCAAGGTCGCCATCCGCTGGTCCCAGCTCGGCTTCGGCAAGACCTCCTCGACCACCCCGGACGCGCAGACCCCGCGCAACCTGATGGGCTTCAAGGACGGCACCCGCAACATCGCGGGCACCGAGACCGACCGGCTGAAGAAGTTCGTGTGGGTCGGCGAGGAGGACGGGCCGGACTGGATGACCGGCGGGTCGTACCTGGTCGCCCGGCGCATCCGGATGAACATCGAGACCTGGGACCGCACCTCGCTCCAGGAGCAGGAGGACGTGTTCGGCCGGGACAAGCGCGAGGGCGCCCCGGTCGGCAAGGCCAAGGAGCACGACGAGCCGTTCCTGAAGGCGATGAAGCCCGACGCGCACGTGCGGCTCGCGCACCCCGACTCCAACAACGGGATCACCATCCTGCGCCGGGGCTACTCCTTCACCGACGGCACCGACGGCCTCGGCCGCCTGGACGCGGGCCTGTTCTTCCTCGCCTACCAGCGGGACGTGCGCAAGGGATTCATCCCGCTCCAGCGCAACCTCGCCGCGCACGACGCGCTCAACGAGTACATCCAGCACGTGGGTTCGGCGGTCTTCGCGGTGCCGCCCGGCGTCCGGGACTCCCGCGACTGGTGGGGCCGCACGCTGTTCTCGAAGGGGGCATAGCCCATGTTCTCCAACTACCTGATCGGC
This sequence comes from Streptomyces sp. Ru62, assembly GCF_002920615.1. Classification (GTDB taxonomy): domain Bacteria; phylum Actinomycetota; class Actinomycetes; order Streptomycetales; family Streptomycetaceae; genus Streptomyces. The sequence continues at coordinate 347,601 of NZ_PQSU01000004.1, read as the reverse complement.
CTGCGCGAGGGTCTGGAGGCGTCGCTCGTCGTCTGCATCCTTATCGCCTACCTGGTCAAGACCGGCCGCAAGGACGCCCTGAGGCCCATCTGGATCGGCATCGGCATCGCGATCGCCATCGCCATGGGCTTCGGCTGCGCCCTGGAGTTCGGCTCCCAGGAGCTGACGTTCCAGGCGCAGGAGGCCCTCGGCGGCTCTCTGTCGGTCGTCGCCGTGGGCCTGGTGACCTGGATGGTGTTCTGGATGCGGCGCACCGCGCGGCACCTGAAGTCGGAGCTGCACGGCAAGCTGGACGCCGCCCTCGCCCTCGGCACGGGCGCGCTGGTCGCCACCGCGTTCCTCGCGGTCGGCCGGGAGGGCCTGGAGACCGCGCTGTTCGTGTGGGCGTCGGTGCACGCGGCGAGCGACGGCACCCCGCGCCCGCTGATCGGCGTCGCCCTCGGCCTCGCCACGGCCGTCCTCCTCGGCTGGCTGTTCTACCGGGGCGCCCTGAAGATCAACCTGGCCAAGTTCTTCACCTGGACCGGCGGGATGCTGGTCGTGGTCGCGGCGGGCGTGCTGGCGTACGGCTTCCACGACCTCCAGGAGGCCGACTGGATCCCGGGCCTCAATGACCTGGCCTTCGACATCAGCGGCGCCATCCCGCCGGACAGCTGGTACGGCACCCTGCTCAAGGGCGTGTTCAACTTCCAGCCGGACCCGACGGTCCTTCAGATCACGGTGTGGGCGCTGTACCTGGTCCCGGTGCTCGCGCTGTTCCTCTCCCCGGTAGGGTTCGCCTCCGGGAAGGGGAAGGTGAAGGAGCCCGATGACCAGGGAACGCAGCCGTCAGCGGCTTCGCAGGCGTGACCGGAACGCACTCATAGCGGTCTCGCTGACCGCTTTGTCGCTGACCGCGAGCGGATGCGTGGTGGTGCACGGGGAGCGGGTGGTGCTTCCCGCGACCACCCGCGCCGAGGCCGCCAAGGCGCTCACCGCGTTCACGGACGCGTACAACAAGGCCGACAAGTCCTACGACAGCTCCCTGGACGCGCCCTACGTCACCGGCGCCCTCTCCGACATCGACTCCGCCCGGCTGCGGGCCGGGCACGCCAACAGCCCGTCGGGGAACGCGAACCACACCCCGCTGACGCTGACGGATGTGAAGATCACGATCCCGGAGAAGGCCGGCTGGCCGCGCTGGTTCGTCGCCGACGCCCGGGGCAACAAGGGCGGGAACTACCGCTGGGTGCTGGTCTTCACCCGGGGCGACCTCGGCGAGCGCTGGCAGGTGAGCTATCTGACGCTCATGGCCCCCGGCACCGTCCCCGCGTTCAAGACGGACGAGGACGGCTGGGCCGAGGCCGTACCGGCCGGCACCGGCGGACTGGCCGTCCGCCCGGACGAGTTGAGCAAGGCGTACGCCGACTACCTGAAGAACGGCGGGAACTCCTTCGCGGACGGGCGCGACACCAGCGGGCTGCGCGCGGACCGCGCCAAGGAGGCCAAGAAGCCCGGCCTGGTCCGGCAGTTCATCGACGAACCGCTCACCCACGGCGACTACGCGCCGCTCGCGCTGCGCACGGCGGACGGCGGGGCGCTGGTGTTCTTCACCACGCACCACTACGAGAAGCAGACCGCCTACACGGGCGCCACCGTGCCGGTCCCGAACAAGGACGTGCAGGCCCTGATCAAGGGCGAGGTGAAGCAGTCCCTGACGCTGGAGTCGATCGCCAACCAGGCCGTGCTCGACCCGGCCGGCAGCGGCCCGGTGCGGATGCTGGGGCGGGTGCAGGGGCTGACGTCCGCGCAGGGCGGGTAGGGCGAGCGGAATCGGGGGCCGCCGGCCCGTCAGTGGTGCAGGGGCCAGGCCGTGCCGTGGTGGCCGGGCTCGCTGCCCGCGTGCCGGGCACAGGCGTCGGTGAGCGCCTCCAGCAGGGTCAGCGGGTCCGGCAGCGCATGCTCCGGGCCGCGCACCCAGCGCACCCGCTGGTCGGCGTCACCGGGCAGCCGGGCGGGCGGTACGAGGACGTAGGAGCCCCGGCAGTGCCAGCGCAGCCCGGGATGCTCGTCCATCGTCTCGGGGTGGCAGTCCAGCTCGCAGGGCCACCACTCGTCCTCGTCCTCGGGGGTGCCGCGGGTGAGGGTGAAGAACAGCATGCGGCCGTCGTCGCTCTCGGCGACCGGGCCGACCTCGACACCGGAGCCGAGCAGCCGGTCCAGCGCCTCGCGGCCGGCCTCCAGGGGCACGTCCAGCACGTCGTGCACCATGCCGGTGGCGGTGATGAAGTTCGCCGCCGGCTGGTGCCGGGCCCAGCGCTCGATCTGGGCGCGGTCCGTGGTGGACTGCGTCTGCCAGGCGAACGACACCGGGTGCCGGGCCGGGGTGGGACAGCCCACGCGGTCGCACGAGCAGCGGTATCCGTCGGAGGGGTGCGCGGCGGGGGCGAGGGGCAGGCCCGCCGCGGCGGCTGCGAGCAGCAGGGTCTCACGGCCGCCGCTGTCCGCGGCGGCCTCCTTCGGGCGGCGTCCGAGCAGCCACTGGGAGAGTTTGCCCTGCCGGCCGCTCCGGCCGCCGAACGTCGCGCTCATCTATCCCCTCGGTCTGGTGGTCGCCTCGCTGGTGTGCGGACAGCATGCCTTATCGTCCCATCTTCGCGTGCTTCGGGGGGTCGCCGCAGGCGAGTGGCCGACAGTCACCCTTGGGCGGGCGGGCGGTTCAGCGCGGGGCGATTCCGTGCAGGGCGTACTCGACGAGGGTGTCCGTGTACGCGTACGAGACCGGCCCGCTCCGTTGCAGCCAGCGTTGTGCGAGCGGGGAGACGAACAGCTCCAGCGCGATCCGCGGGTCGACGTCGGCTCGTACGGCGCCCGCGTCCTGGGCCGAGCGCAACCGGGCGACGTACAGCTGGAGCTGCGGTTCCAGCAGCTTGGCGACGACCTCGCGGCCGAGCTGCTCGTTGACGACCCCTTCCGCGGCCAGCGCCCGCGCCGGGGCCTCGAAGCGCGGGTCGAACAGCTCGTCCACCGTGGCCCGCAGCACCGCCTTGAGGTCGGCGGCCAGGTCACCGGTGTCGGGGATGGCGTCCATCTCCTGCCCCGCCGCCCGCGCCGCCTGCTCGGCGAGGTCCAGGAAGGCCTCCAGCAGGACGTCCGCCTTGGACGACCACCAGCGGTAGATGGTCTGCTTGCCGACCCCGGCCCGGGCGGCGATGGCCTCGACGGTGGTCCTCGGGTACCCGACCTCCCCGACCAGGGCGAGGGCGGCGGCGTAGATGGCCCGGCGGGACTTCTCGCTGCGGCGGGTGGCGTCGGGTGCGGGCTTGCTGACCATGGGGTCGAAAGTAACAAGCGGCGGGGGCGGGCTACGACACGCGTCGGGGGGCGGGGTTCAGGGGGCGGGGGCGGGGTTCAGGGCGCGGAGTCGTACGGCGGCCAGGCGTCGCCCCAGTCCGCGTCCCGGGCCGCCTTGTACAGGTCGCCGTGGCGCTTGGTGACCGTCGTCCGGCGCAGCCGCTCCTCGGTCTCGCACAGGTCGAGCAGCACCTGGCCCTTGCGGATCTGCGGGCGCCGGACGACGCGGGCGGGGGCGGGCTCGGCGGGCAGCCGGGTGGCGGCGACGTAGGAGAACTTCTCGTCCTCGTACGCCAGTGAGCCGCCCTTGACCTGGCGGTGCAGGGAGGAGCGGCCGACGCGGGCGGAGAAGTGGCACCAGTCCGTGCCGGGTGCGATGGGGCAGGCGGCGCTGTGCGGGCAGGGGGCGGCGATGCGGAAGCCGGCCCGGATCAGCCGGTCGCGGGCCTCGATGACGCGCGCGTAGCCGGCCGGGGTGCCGGCCTCGACGATCACGACGGTCCGCGCGGCGCCGGCGGCGGCGTCGACGAGGGCGGTGCGGTCGGCCTCGGCGAGTTCGTTGAGGACGTACGACACCGTGACCAGGTCGGTGGCGTCCAGGGTGAGGTCCTTGCCGATCCGGGCGCGCTGCCAGCGGGCGCCTTCCAGGGCCGGGTCGGCGGCGGCGATCTCCCGGCCGAGGGCGAGGGCGGGTTCGGCCCAGTCCAGCACGGTGACGCCGCGTTCGCCGGGCCAGGTGGCGGCGACGGCCCAGGTGGCGGCGCCGGTGCCGCCGCCCACGTCGACATGGCTGCCGGGTGTCCAGCCGGGGACGGTCGCCGCGAACGCCTCCAGCGCGGAGTGGACGGCCTCGAAGGTGGCGGGCATGCGGTAGGCGGCGTACGCGGCCACGTCTGCGCGGTCGCGGAGGATCGGCGCGTGGGTCGGGGTGTCGCCGCGGTAGCTGGCGATCAGCCGGTCCACGGCGGCGGTGACCTCCGTGGGGGGCAGGCCGTCGAGCAGCTCGGCCAGGGCTGTGCGGAGGGGGTCGTTCACCTGGCGATTCTACGGCGCCCGGCACCGGTGCGAGCCCGCTGGGGGCTCCGCCCCCGGACCCCGGCACCTTTGCCCACCCACCACCCGACTCGGTCGGCTGGGAAGGGACCGCCACGGGGTCCGGCTCGGGTGGTTCTCAGATGACCGCTCTCGCCAAGTGTGTCGCCAGTCTCGCTCGTGGGCCGTTGTCCGGGGGGCGGCGTTTCGGGTGGACCGTGTTGGCCAGGAGGACGAGGAACGTGTCCGTCGCCCGGTCCAGGACCAGGGCCGTGCCGGTGAAGCCCGTGTGGCCCGCCGCGCCGCGGCCCGCCAGTTCGCCCATGAACCACGGCTGGTCCAGGTGGAAGCCCAGTCCGGGCGGGGTGAACAGCAGCTCCACGAAGTCGGGACCGAGGATGCGCGCGGGACCGTAGGAGCCGCCGGCGAGCAGGGCGCGGCAGAAGACGGCCAGGTCGGGCGCGGTGGAGAAGAGACCCGCGTGGCCGGCGATCCCGCCGAGCGCCCAGGCGTTCTCGTCGTGGACCACGCCCCGCAGCATCCCCCGGTCGGCCTTCGCCCACGGCCGCCGCTGGTCCTCGGTGGCCGCGGCGCCGGGGCAGGGTCCGAACGTGGTGGCGGTCATGCCGAGCGGCCGGGTGATGCAGTCCCGCACGAGGACGTCGAGGCTCCGCCCGGTGACGCGTTCCAGGAGGAACTGGAGCAGGAGCATGTTCAGGTCCGAGTACACGTAGCGGCCCACCTCGCCGGACGGGGCCTCGGCGCGCAGCAGGTCGAGCCGGGTGGCGTCGTCGGGGCAGTCGTACAGGGGCAGTTCGGGGCGCAGGCCGGAGGTGTGGGTGAGCAGTTGCCGGACCGTGATGCCGTGCGCGGCGGCGGCGTGGAAGTCGGGCAGGTAGTCGCCGACGCCGGCGTCCATGCCGAGGGTGCCGTGCTCGATCTGCTGCACGGCGGCGACGGACGTGAACAGCTTGGTGAGGGACGCCAGGTCGAAGGGGGTGCCGACCGTGGCCGGGACCCGGGCGGCCGGCGGCAGTTCCACGCCGGCACCGGTGTCGGGGTCGTGGGCGGCGTAGCGGACGGCCCAGCCCGCGGCCTCGGCCACGGCGATCACGGGTCCGCGGCCGGCCAGGACGACGGCGCCGGACGCCCAGGGGCGCTCACCGGCGGTGAGGGCGTGCACCTCGTCGACCAGGTGCCCGAGTTCGACGGGGTCGAGTCCGGCCCGTTCCGCCGTGCCGGCGCGCAGTCTCGGTGCGCTCAGCTCTCGTCTCCCTCCGACCCGGCACGGGTGGTCGCCCGTGCCGCCCAGGGACGGCACATTCCCACGAAGCAGGCCACCGCGACCAGTGCTCCGGCCAGCTGGACGACGGCCATCGGGACGGCGGTGTGCTCCCCGGCGACGCCGACGAGGGGGGAGGCGACCGCGCCGACGAGGAAGGAGGAGGTGCCGAGCAGCGCGGAGGCGGAGCCGGCGGCGTGCCGGGTGCGCAGCAGGGCGAGGGTCTGGGCGTTGGGCAGGGTGACGCCCATCGCGGACATCAGGACGAAGAGGGCGGCGGCGACGGGGACGAGACCAGTGTCGCCGAAGACGCCGGTGGCCATCAGCAGCAGGGCGGTCGCGGCGAGCACGATCACCGCCAGACCGCCGGCGAGCACCTTGTCCAGGCTGACCCGGCCGACCAGCACCTTGCCGTTGAACTGGCCGGCGGCCACCAGGCCGACGGAGTTGAGGCCGAACAGCAGGCTGAAGGTCTGCGGGGAGGCGCCGTAGATCTCCTGGACGACGAAGGGGGACGCGCTCACGTACGCGAACAGCGCGGCGAAGGCGAAGCCGCCGGCGAGCATGTAGCCGGTGAAGGGCAGGTCGGCGAGGAGGCCGCGCATCGCCCGCAGGGCCTCGCCGGTTCCGCCGCTGTGCCGTTCGCCCGGCGGCAGGGTCTCCGGCAGCCGCACCCAGACCAGCGCGGTGAGCGCGGCGCCGACCACGGTGAGCACCACGAAGACGCCCCGCCAGTCCGTCACCCGGAGGATCTGCCCGCCGACGAGCGGCGCGACGATGGGGGCGGCCCCGGAGATCAGCATGAGGGTGGAGAAGAAGCGGGCCATGGCGACGCCGTCGTACAGGTCGCGGACGACGGCCCGGGCGATGACCACCCCGGCCGCGCCGGCGAGGCCCTGCACCAGCCGGAAGGCGATCAGGGTCTCGACGGTGGGCGCGAGGGCGCACAGGGCGGTGGCGACCAGGTAGACGGCGAGTCCGGCGAGCAGCGGGCGGCGTCGGCCCCAGCGGTCGCTGAGGGGGCCGACGACCAGCTGGCCGAGCGCCAGTCCGGCCATGCAGGCGGTGAGGGTGAGCTGGACGGTGACGGCGGGGGCGTCCAGGGAGCGGGTGACCTCCGGCAGCGACGGCAGGTACATGTCCATGGCGAGCGGGGTGGTCGCGGTGAGGCCGCCGAGGAGGAAGGTGACGAGGGAGCCGGTGGGGCGTGGTGCGCGGGCCGGTGACGGTGCGGAGGCGGAGGCGGGCCGCTGGTGCTGTTCCGGTGTCGGTGCCGCCGCGTGGTCCGGCATGTGCCCCTCCCTGCTTGTGTGACATCGGTGTCGCTGACACGACCGGCACCTATGCTCTCAGCTCGTACACACTGCCGAGGAACGGATGAGCGAGGGTGGGGATGGCGGGAGAGAGCGTGCGCTGGGGGATCCTGGCGACGGGCGGGATCGCGGCGGCGTTCGCGGCGGATCTGGTCGATCTGCCGGGCGCGGAGATCGTGGCGGTGGCCTCGCGCCGGCGTGAGTCGGCGGAGGCGTTCGCCGAGCGGTTCGGGGTGGAGCGGGCGTACGGCGACTGGGAGTCGCTGGCGGCGGACCCGGACGTCGACGTCGTGTACGTCGCCACTCCGCACGCGGCGCACCGGGCGGCGGCCGGACTGTGCCTGGAGGCGGGCCGGAACGTGCTGTGCGAGAAGCCGTTCACGCTGAACCTGCGCGAGGCGGAGGAACTCGTCGCGCTGGCGCGGGAGCGGGGCCGCTTCCTGATGGAGGCGATGTGGATGTACTGCAACCCGCTGGTCCGGCGGCTGAAGGCGCTGGTGGAGGACGGGGCGATCGGCGAGGTGCGGACCGTGCACGCCGACTTCGGCCTGGCCGGTCCCTTCCCGGCGGCGCACCGGCTGCGGGATCCGGCGCTGGGCGGCGGGGCGCTGCTGGACCTGGGCGTGTACCCGGTGTCGTTCGCGCAGTTGCTGCTGGGCGAGCCGGACGGGGTCGCCGCGAGCGCGGTGCTGTCGCCCGAGGGCGTCGATCTCCAGACGGGCGCGGTGCTCTCCTGGGAGAGCGGCGCGCTGGCCTCGCTGCACTGCTCGATCGTCGGGGGTACGGCGGTCACCGCGTCGGTCACCGGTTCGCGGGGCCGGATCGACATCCCGTCCGGTTTCTTCCACCCGGACCGGTTCGTGCTGCACCGGGACGGCCGTGACCCCGAGGAGTTCGTCGCCGACCCGGCCGACGGGCCGCGCACCAGCCTGCGGCACGAGGCGGCGGAGGTGATGCGGGCGCTGCGCGCGGGCGAGAAGGAGTCGCCGCTGGTGCCGCTGGAGGGCACGCTCGCGGTGATGCGCACGCTGGACGCGGTGCGGGAGCGGATCGGCGTGCGCTACCCCGGGGAGGAGACGGAGACGGCGGGTGACGAGGTGGCCGTCCTCGCCGGGTAACCGTATGGCGGACAGTGGATTCCGCATGGCGGACTTCCCGCCTACGCTGCGGAGCCATGACTGACAGGCAATCGAACATCGCGGTGGTGACCGGGGCCGGCTCCGGCATCGGGCGGGCCGTCGCCGTGGAACTGCTGCGCGCCGGCTGGTCGGTGGCACTGGCCGGCCGGCGCGCGGAGCCGTTGGCCGGGACGGCGGCGCTGGTGCCGGAAGCGGCCTCGCTCGCCGTACCCACCGACGTGTCACGGCCCGAGGACGTCGAGGCGCTGTTCACGGCGACCGTGGAGCGGTTCGGCCGGGTGGACCTGCTGTTCAACAACGCGGGGACCTTCGGGCCCGGCGGGGTCCCGGTCGAGGAACTGCCCTACGACGCCTGGCGGCACGTGGTGGACACCAACCTCAACGGCGCCTTCCTGTGCGCCCAGGCCGCCTACCGGCGGATGAAGGAGCAGGACCCCCAGGGCGGCCGGATCATCAACAACGGCTCCGTCTCGGCCCACACGCCCCGCCCGCACTCGGTCGCCTACACCGCGACCAAGCACGCGCTGACCGGCCTGACCAAGTCGCTCTCGCTGGACGGCCGGCCGTACCGGATCGCGGTCGGGCAGATCGACATCGGCAACGCGGCGACGGACATGACGGCCCGGATGGGGACGGGCGCGCTCCAGGCGAACGGGGAGGTGGTCCCGGAGCCGGTGATGGACGTGGCCGATGTGGCGCGCACGGTACGGCACATGGCGGAGCTGCCGTTGGAGGCGAACGTGCAGTTCGCGACGGTACTGGCGACGGCGATGCCGTACATCGGGCGGGGCTGAGGCGGACTCCGCCCGCCCCCGGAAACGGAATTTGAACATCCGCGCTATTGCGGCCGGTACGTGACGTGTGCTCAACTCTTCTCCACGAGAGCTTCACAGTTGGAGCACAGAGGTTCCGCGGCCACTGCGAGGGGGGAGGCGGCGGCCGTTCCACCGGACGGGAGTTGGGGGTGGACCTCGCGGCGCGCCGCGGGGTACACACCGGCCGGTGGAACGACCGCCGCCACATACCGCCGTACGGCCGCCTCGGCGGCGGGGCGGGCGGTACGACCGCTCAGCGCCGGTGCGGTACGACCACCCACACCGGTGCCCCGGTCAGCGCCGGCGCCCGCCTCCCGTCTCCGCTCCGTCGTCCGCCGGTGCCCCCGCCGTCCGTGCCCGGCGCCTGCGCAGGGTCCAGGCTCCCGCTCCCAGCAGCGCGAGCGCCCCTGCGGCGCCCTCCGCGATCCGCCACGCCGAGCCGCCGCCGGACGCCGAGCCGGGTGCGCCGGCCGCCGCCGCCTGCACCGTCTTCCGCGCGGGCACCGGGGTCGCGCTCGCCCCGCCCGCGCTGAGCGGTTCGACCAGCAGGCCCACCGGCCGGGCCGAACGCCCGTGGGTGAAGCCCCAGTCGAGCAGCGCGGCGGTGTGCTCGTAGACGGCGTTGCCGCCCTCGTCGGGGTGCATCACGGTGACCAGCAGGGTGCGCCCGCCCCGCGTGGCCGCGCCGGTGAAGGTGTTCCCGGCATGGCTGGTGTAGCCGTTCTTGACACCGATCAGACCGTCGTAGGTCTTCAGGCCCCAAGCCCCGGTCAGCAGACGGTCGGTGTTCTGGATCTGGAAGGTCTTCTTCCCGCCCGCCGGGAAGTCGGCGGTCCGCGTGCCGCAGTAGGCGCGGAAGTCGGGGTCCTTCAGGCCGTGACGGGCGAAGAGCGTGAGGTCGTACGCCGAGGAGAGCTGTCCCTTGTGGTCGAAGCCGTCGGGGCTGACCACATGGGTGTCCAGGGCCTGGAGGTCCGCGGCCTTGGCCTGCATCTCGGCGACGGTCTTCGCGATGCCGCCGTTCATGTGGGACAGCACGTGCACGGCGTCGTTGCCCGAGCGCAGGAACACGCCCTGCCACAGTTGCTCGACGGTGTAGGTGATGCCCGGCTTGATGCCGACGAGGCTGGAGCCGGCCGGGATGTCGGCGAGGTCGGCGTCGGTCACCTTGTACCGCTCGGCGCGGTCGAACTTCTTCAGCACGGTGTCCGCGAACAGCATCTTCAGCGTGGACGCGGGCGCGAGCCGCCGGTGCGCGTCGAACGCGGCGAGCACCTCCCCGCTCTCGCAGTCGGCGACCAGCCAGGAGCGGGCGGTGAGCTTCTTCGGCAGCCCGCCGGCGCCGCGCACCTGGACGCCGGTACGGGCCAGCCGCTCGCCGCCGACGACGGTCGCCGCGGCGGCGGAGGTGGCCGTGGACAGGGGAAGGGCGGCGGCCGTCAGCCCGAGGACGGCACGCCGGCTGAGCCGGGAACATTCACGCACCCGGGGACCGTACACCGCGTCGAGCAGGGACTTCACGAACTGTTGGCCGAGACGGTACGGAATTTGCCGCCTTATGAAAATCCGATGGTTCACGTGCCGGCGTCATGCCTCGGCACCCGCCGTACCGGCCCCTCCCGTACGGTCCCCGGGCCGCTCACCTGCCGAGCAGACGGTCGATCTCGGCCGACTGTGCCGCGGTGAGCGGCCCCTTCGCGAGCGCCCCGGCGTTCTCCTCGGCCTGGGCGACGGTCCGGAAGCCGGGGATGGGCACCGTGCGCGGGCTGCGGGCCCACAGCCAGGCGAGGGCGCCCTGGGCGAGGCTGCGGCCGTCGCTGGTGAGGACGGAGCGGACCGCGTCGATCCGGGCCAGCCACTCGGGATCGGCGCCGGAGCCGTCGTCCGCGTACCCCGGGAGCCAGGCGGGCGGCCGGCTCCGGATGTCCCCGGCCTCCAGCGACCCGCCGCGCCGCCCGGCGAGCAGCCCCATGGCCAGCGGGCTGCGGTTGACGCTCGCCAGCTCCAGCCGCTCGCACAGGGCCACGAGTTCCGGTGCGTCCTGGAGGACGTTGAGCGCGTGCTGGACGGCCGTGCAGTGCGGGCCCTCGGCGAAGACGGCGGCCCGCGCAGGGTCGTCGGTGCTCCAGCCGTAGGCACGGACGAGCCCTTCGGTGACGAACTCCTCGCACGCCTCGCGGAGTTCGGCGGCCCGTGCCGGGTCGGCGTCGGAGATGTGGAGCTGGTACAGGTCGACGCGGTCGGTGCCGAGGCGGCGCAGGGAGGCGATGAGGGCCCGGCGGGCGTACTCGGGGGTGGCGTCGGTGCCGGTGAGGGTGCGGGTGTCCGCGTCGAAGACGTTGCCCCACTTGGTGGCGAGGACGACGTCGTCCCGCCGCTTGCCGAGGGCCTTGCCGAGGATCTCCTCGCTGTGCCCGGTGCCGTAGGAGTCGGCGGTGTCGAAGAAGGTGACGCCGAGGTCCAGCGCCCGGCGGACGGCTCGTACGGACTCGTCGTCGTCCACCTTCCCCCAGCCGACGGGCTGACCGTCGGCGGTCTGGTGCTCGCCCCCGATGGCCCAGCACCCGAATCCGAGCGCGCTCACCTCGATGCCACTGCGTCCCAGCGTCCGTGTCGTCATGGGTGGGACGCTAGGAGTTGGAGTGCACCCGAGCACAAGCCTCTGGAGGGTTGCCTGAGGTCTGGGCCCTCTTGCGCCTGGGGCCTCTTACGCCTGGGCCTTCCTACGCCTGCCCGGTCTCGAACCGCGAGATCCGCCCGTCGTCCTCGACCGTGAAGCTCCACCGGGTACGCATCTCGCCCCAGGTGTCGTTGCGGTAGCGGGCGAGCAGGGTCCGGCCGCCGGCGGACTCGTTGTCCACCTCCATGTGGCCGTGGGAGGAGAAGATCTCCCGGTCGATCCAGTCGGCCAGGTCCCGGTCGGAGCCGTCGTCGGCCATGGTCGCCCCGGGTGCGAGCAGGGCCATGAAGCCCTCGCGGTCGTGGGCGTTGACGGCGTGGACGAAGGCCCGGACCGCGGGGTCGCTGAGCTTGGCCGGCTGAATCGTCATGGCGTCAGGCTCACACCGCGCCGCGATCCCGCCACCCGAACGGCAGCCAGGACGGGCCGGGCCGCGTCGGCGGTGGGAGGGTGGGAACGCGGGAGGGGACGTGTCCGCCTGTCTGCTGGGGAGTCACCGTGACCTGTTACGACCGACGTGATCTGGGCCTGCTGCTGCTCCGGCTGAGCACCGGCGGGGTACTGGCGGCGCACGGCGCGCAGAAGCTGTTCGGCTGGTTCGGCGGGCACGGGCTGGAGGGCACCGGCCAGTACATGGAGTCCATCGGCTACGCGCCCGGCAAGCTGAGCGCGACGGCGTCGGGCCTGGCGGAGGCGGGCGGCGGCACCCTGCTGGCCCTGGGCCTCGCGACCCCGGCGGCGGGCGCGGCGGCGGCCGGCGGGATGGCGGGGGCGGCGGCGGTGCACATGCCCCACGGCTTCTTCGCGCAGGAGGGCGGATACGAGTACGCGGCGACGCTCGGCCTGGCCGCGGCCGGCCTCGCCGTCGCCGGCCCGGGCCGCCTCTCCCTCGACCACGCCCTCGGCCACGTCTTCGACCGCGGCTGGATGGTCCCGGTCGCCCTCGGCGTGACCGCGGCGGCGACGGCCCTGATGGTGGGCGCCCGCAACCGCCGGGTACGGCAGCAGGCGGAGGGCGAACAGGAGACGCTGTTCGAGGAGTGAGCCGACGGCGGCGCTGGGAGCGCCACCGCCGTACAGCTGACGCTGTACCAGCACCAGGAGGTCATCCCGGAGTGGTTGGTGCTGCTGTCCGCCGAGGAGCCGGCCGCCCTGGCACCGCCGCCGCTCACCCGGGCCCCGGCGGAGCCGGTACCGCTGCCCGCCGGGCACAGGAGGCTCTCCCCCGCCCCGCGCGCCCGGATGGCCTCCCGGGTACGACCGTGCCCGGGGCAGGGCCGCGGTCAGCGCTCTCCGGCCGCGAACCGGCGTACGGCCGCGCGCTGCCATTCGGTGACCCGGACGACCACCCACGGCAGCGCGAAGAAGGCCACCACGCCGGCCGCGAAGTGCAGCGTGACCGCGCCGACCGGGCTCGGCCCGCCCCACGCGGGGTCGGGATAGGGCGCCCAGCCCCAGATCGGGTAGGTCAGATTGCGCGCGGAGACGACGATCCAGCCGACGGTGGCCGCGAACGACAGCGTGGTCAGCAGCGTGTTGACGCAGAAGAACGCGACGGCGCCCGCGAAACGGCCGCCGTCACGCGGCCCGAGGTGCTCACCGAAGAAGAACCGCAGGCGCATGCGCTCGAAGGCGGGGCCCACCACGGCCGCGACCAGCAGCGCCCCGAACAGCACCAGCGGCCCCACTCCCGGGTGTCCACTGTCCTGGGCGGCCTTCATGACGAACTGGAGCACGAGGACGAGCCCGGCGACGAGCGGCACCACCAGGGCGTACAGCAGGCGGCGCCAGGTGTGACCGCGGAACGGAAGGGTGAACAGGCCCCACGGGGCGGAACGGGACGCGGTGCGGGGCGGCCGGTTGCTCGGACCGGATCGGGTGGCGTTGGACACCATGGGTTCTTTCCTCTCTGGGGCGGTCCTGAAGCCTGGACGAACGCCGCGACGTGGGCCGGCCCGATGGCCGCCCCCGGGGGCGCGGATCGGGACGCGTCTGTCGCCGTGACGACTCCGGTAGTCCGTGCGGTTCCGGGGGCGGACGGTCCGAGCAGCAGTCCGCCGAGGATCTCCCCGATCACCGGCTCCTGTCCGAGCCGGCCCACCAGCAGGCCGAACAGGTGGCTGAGCAGCACCACCAGGGCGACGGCGAGCAGGATGCGGGCCAACGGGTCCGCGCGCGGGCCTGCCACGACGCCACCCCCTCGGGCGCCGCGAGCGGCCCCGCAACCGTGCCGCCCGGGCAGCCGGCGAACCACCGCGCCCTGTGGAGCAGGGACACCCGGCTCCTGGACGACACCAGGAGGTCACCGCATGCGGGCGGCGGTTCACAGCGCCAAGGCCGGCGGGGCAACGAAAGGCAGACGAGTCGGGCTGTACGCCGGGTTCTGTTCCCCGGTGTCCTCGCGGACGCCGGGGCGACGGCCATCCATCTAGGGCCGGCGTTGCCGCCGGCCTCGTGCGGTCTACCCGCGGACTCGGGCGGGCCGCCCTCGATCGTCCGCGCAGGGACGCCCCTCTTGCGAAAGGCGGCCCCTCTTGACCTTGCTCCGGGTGGGGTTTACCTAGCTGCCCAGGTCACCCTGGGCACTGGTGGTCTCTTACACCACCGTTTCACCCTTACCGAGGGCCGAGGCCCCCGGCGGTCTGCTTTCTGTGGCACTGTCCCGCGGGTCACCCCGGGTGGCCGTTAGCCACCACCCTGCCCTGTGGAGCCCGGACGTTCCTCGGGAAGCCCCTTAAGGGGACTCCACGCGGCCGTCCGCCCGGCTCGTCTGCCGTGTCGACCATGGTACCGGGCGCGTGCCCCGTCGCGGACCCGCGGCCGTCGCGAGGACCGAGCCGGCCAGGATGAGGGCGAAGGCGGCCAGTACGGGGAGGGTCAGCGCTTCGTCCAGGAAGAGGGCGCCGGCCGCCACCGCCACCGCCGGGTTGACGTAGGTGATCACCGTGGCCCGGGTGGGGCCGGCCTCCTTGATCAGTTCCAGGAAGGCCACGAACGCCACCGCCGTGCAGATCACGCCCAGGCCGGCCAGCGCGGCCAGGACGGTGGGAGAGGGCAGGGCGGCCGGGCGGGTGAGGGCCGCCGCGGGGGCGTAGACCAGGGCGGCCAGGGTGAGGCAGGCGGCCGTCAGATGGAGGGACGGGACCTCCTTGAGGCGGCGGGCGGCGATCAGGGGGGCCGTGGCGTAGCCCAGGACCGTCACCAGGACCTCCGCCAGGGAGCGGGCGTCGCCGCCGGTGAGGTGCGGGAGGGTGAGGACCGCCACCCCGGCCAGCCCCAGGGTCAGGCCCGAGACCCGGCGGACGCCGAGGTGTTCCGTGTCGCCCAGGAGCCGGGCCAGGACCACGCCGACGATCGGCACGCCCGCGATCAGCAGGCCGGCCGTCGAGCTGGACAGGTGCCGTTCGGCGTCGGTCAGGGTGAACCAGGGGATCATGATCTCCAGGACCGCGAAGGCCAGCATGGGACGCCAGTGACGTCGTATCGCGTCCCCGAAGCCGCCCTGGCGGAGGGCGAACGGGAGCAGCAGGGCCGCGCCGAGCGCGCAGCGGGTGAACACCACCACCGGCGGGGACACCGCGTCCACCGCCACCTTGATCATCAGATAGGGGATGCCCCAGACCACTCCCATCAGGGAGAACAGGAACCAGCCGCGTGCAGTCATACGGCCGAGTGTCGGCCTCCCGGTGCGGGCCTGTCTTGAACGCTGTTGCGGTAGGCCGCCGGGGTCACCCCGAGCACCCGGCGGAACCAGCGGGTCAGGTGGGCCTGGTCGGCGAAGCCGACGAGGCCGGCCACCTCGGCGGGGCGCAGGCCGCTCTCCAGCAGGACGCGCGCCTTGGTGACCCGGTGCTGGGCGAGCCAGGCGTAGGGGGGTATGCCCATCGTCGTACGGAAGGCGCGCAGGAGCTGGTAGCGGGACAGGCCGAGGTCGGTGGCGAGCAGGGCCAGGGAGGGCGGGTCGGTGAGTTCGTCGGCGAGGCGGTCGCGGACCGTGCGGGCTATGGCGTCGGCGCCGGGCACGCGGTCGGGGAGCGGGCGGGCCGTGGAGTGGCGGTGGGCGAGGGCCGTGAGCACCCAGGGCAGGACGGACTCGGCCTCCAGCGGGTCGGGGCAGGCGCTGAGTCGCGTGTGGGCGGCGCGCAGGGCCCGGGCGAGCACCGGGTCGTCGATGAGGGGTTCGCGGAAGTGCGGCAGCCCGCCGAGGGTGCCGTCGGCCAGCAGGGACGGCTCGGCGTACAGGGCGCGGTAGGCGTAGCCGTCGGTGGGGTTGCCGGGGCCGCCGGTGTGCATCTCGCCGGGTTCGAGGACGACGATCGTGCCGGGGCCGGTGCGGATGTGGCCGCCCCGGTAGTCGATGATCTCGGAGCCGCCGACGCAGACGCCGATCGTGTACTCGTCGTGGGCGTGCGGGGCGTAGACGTGCCGGCGGAAGCTCGCGGTGAGCAGGTCGAGCGGGGGGCCGCAGCGGCCCAGCCGGGCCCGTGTCCACCGTGCCTGTTCCCCCATCGGACCGTCCCCTCACGACTCCCGCCGCCGGCGCCCGTCCCGCGCCGCGCCCCGTCACCGGGTACAGCGCCGGAAGCCGCCATTCCATGCCGCGCTCGTGCAGGCGCTCACGCCACGGCGAAGAGGATCTTCGATGTGCCCGGGTCGGCGCGGGTGAGCCGGACGCGCAGGCGTTCGCCGAGCGGCAGGTCCGTGCCCTCGACGCGTCCGATGACCGCCGGGGACAGCACCTGGACGGTGCCCACGGTCGGCCGGCGCTCGTCCACGTCCACGACACAGCCGTCGAAGACGTCCCCGACCCGGTCCTTGAGCAGGGCCGCCTCCACCCTCCAGGCGTTCCCGTGCCTCGCCGATCTCCTTGAGCAGCGCGACGGGTTCCTCGGCCGTCCCCGCGTCGATGTCCCGCTGTACGTGGGTGTAGTCGAGCTTGGCCCGGCTGCGGACCAGGGCCCGGCGCACGTCGACGGCGAGGGTGCGGCCCTCCCCGTCCAGGTCGATGGTCCACAGCACGGCCGGCCGGGTCCGGCCGGGCAGCAGGCTGGCCGCGCCCTCGCTGAGCACGGTGGGGTGCAGCGGGACCCTCTCGTCCGGGAAG
Source organism: Streptomyces sp. Ru62 (assembly GCF_002920615.1). Lineage (GTDB taxonomy): Bacteria > Actinomycetota > Actinomycetes > Streptomycetales > Streptomycetaceae > Streptomyces. Next base: position 330,903 of record NZ_PQSU01000004.1, on the reverse strand, counting down.
TACAGGGTGGTCACCCGCCGGTGCGCCTCCGCGTCCAGGGCTCCGCCGGGTGCGACGAAGGCGGCGACGTCGGCGATGGCGTAGCGGACGCGGTAGCCGGTGCCCCGCCGGGACAGGTGGGTGGCCTGGTCGAGGTCGGTGGAGGTGGGCGGGTCCAGGGTGAAGAAGGGGATGTCGGTGGCGTCGTACAGCGGCAGGGCCGGGTCCTTGGCCGCCTGCTCGGCCGCCGCCTGGACCTCCGGCGGGAATGCCTCCGGGATGCCGAGTCCGGAACGGAGCGCGGCGAGCGCGGCGCGGAGGGGGGCTTCGGGGGCGCCGGTGACGTGGATCTTGCGGCGGGGCATGGAGCGAGCGTAGGCCGAGGTGGCACGCGAGTCACGCCGTACCCTGGCGCGGAGGTCTACGTGAGGAGTACGTGTTGCTGGTCCTGCTGCCGCCCTCGGAAGGCAAGGCGAACGCGGGCGAGGGTGCCCCGCTTCAGCTGGAGTCGCTGTCCCTGCCGGGGCTGACCGCCGCGCGGGAGGCCGTGCTCGGGGAGCTGGTCGAGCTGTGCTCCGGTGACGAGGTCAAGGCGCGCGAGGTGCTGGGGCTGAGCGAGGGGCTGCGCGGCGAGGTCGCGAAGAACGCCGGGCTGCACACGGCCGGTGCCCGCCCGGCCGGGGAGGTCTACACCGGGGTTCTGTACGACACCCTCGGCCTGGCCACGCTGGACGCGGCGGCGCGACGCCGTGCCGCCAAGTCGCTGCTGGTCTTCTCCGGGCTGTGGGGTGCCGTGCGGGTGACGGACCGGATTCCCTCCTACCGCTGCTCGATGGGCGTGAAGCTGCCGGGTCTTGGCGCGCTGGCCGGGCACTGGCGGGCGCCGATGGCCGAGGTGCTGCCGACGGCGGCCGACGGCCTGGTCCTCGACCTGCGGTCCTCGGCGTACGCCGCGGCCTGGCGGCCGAAGGGCGAGGTGGCCGGGCGCACGGCGACGGTACGGGTGCTGCACGCGCCGACCCGGAAGGTCGTCAGCCACTTCAACAAGGCGACGAAGGGCCGGATCGTCCGCAGCCTGCTGACCTCCGGGGCCGCGCCCAAGGATCCCGCCGAGCTGGTGGGGGTGCTGCGGGAGCTGGGGTACGTCGTGGAGGCGGAGGCGCCCGGGAAGGCGGGCAAGGCGTGGGCGCTGGATGTGCTGGTGGACGAGGTCCACTGAGGAACCGTAAGGCGTTGCAGCATACGCAACACTCATTGCGGAGATTGCAGTCGCTGGGCACGATGAGCGCATGACCTCGCCGCTGCCCTCGTTTCCGGCTGCCTCCGTGCTGGACCTCGCCCCCGTCGTGCCCGTGGTGGTGCTCTCCGACGCCGCCGACGCCGTACCGCTGGCGCGGGCGCTGGTCGCGGGCGGGCTGCCCGCGATCGAGGTGACCCTGCGCACCCCGGCCGCGCCCGCCGCGCTCCGGGCCATCGCCGCCGAGGTGCCGGAGGCCGTGGTGGGGGCGGGTACGGTGATCACGCCGGAGCAGGTGGACGCCTGTACGGCCGCCGGGGCGCGGTTCCTGGTCAGTCCCGGGTGGACGGAGGCGCTGCTGGAGGCGATGCGCGGGTCCGGGGTGCCGTTCCTGCCCGGGGTGTCGACCACCTCGGAGGTCGTGGCGCTGCTGGAGCGCGGGGTGCGGGAGATGAAGTTCTTCCCGGCACAGGCGGCGGGCGGTACGGCGTACCTGCGGTCGCTGGCCGGGCCGTTGCCGCAGGCCCGGTTCTGTCCCACGGGCGGGATCGGGCCGGAGACCGCGCCGGAGTACCTGGCCCTCCCCAACGTCGGCTGCGTCGGCGGGAGCTGGATGGTTCCGGAGGATGCGGTGGCCGCCCGGGACTGGGGGCGGATCGAGGAACTGGCGCGTACGGCGGCCCGGTTGAGGCCCCGGGCGGCCCAAAGGCGTAACCGCCCGGGTGACTGACTCAACGGCGCAGCCGCCCGGGTGACTCAGGGGCGCAGGTGAGAGGTGTCGTTGAACAGCCGCACGCTCGCGTTGCCGTCCGCGTAGTACGCCACCGCCGACAGGGAGGCCGCCGAGAGCTCCATCCGGAACAGCGACTCGGGCGGGGCGCCGAGCGCGAGGCGGACGAAGGTCTTGATCGGGGTGACGTGCGTGACCAGCAGGACCGTACGGCCCGCGTGGGCCGCGATCAGTTTGTCGCGGGTCGCGGCGATCCGGACGGCCGTCTCGGCGAAGCTCTCGCCGCCGCCGGTGGGGTGGGCCTCCGGGTCGGCGAGCCAGGCGTCGAGGTCGTCCGGGTGGCGCTCGCGGACCTCACCGAAGGTCAGGCCCTCCCAGGCGCCGAAGTCCGTCTCGCGCAGGCCGTCTTCCAGCGTGACGTCCAGGTTCAGGCGGGCGGCGACGATCTCGGCGGTCTCCCGGGTGCGGGCGAGGGGGGAGGCGACGACGGCCTGTATGGTGCCGCGCCGCGCCAGGGCCTCGGCGACGCGGTGCGCCTGCTCCCGGCCCACGGCGGAGAGGGAGGGGTCGGTGCCGCCGCTGCCGGAGAACCGCTTCTGGGGGGTCAGGGGGGTTTCGCCGTGCCGGAGGAGGACCAGGGTGGCGGGCGCGCCCAGATCGGGGGCGGCACTCCAGCCGGGGGCACTGGTGACGCGCTGCTCGTGCACGGTTTCCGCGGTGGAGCCGGAGGGGCGCCCTTCGCCGGGGGGCTCGGGGCGCTGCTCGCTGGGAGGTGCCTCCCCCACGCTCGGCGTCGCTCGCGCGGGGGCACCCCCATCGCCCACCCGTGCCGCACCGGCGGCACGACTGCCCGCAGCGGCGGCGGATTCAGGGGCCGCACCGGCGGCCCGGACCTCCGCCAGGGCCGCGCGGGCCTTCGCCGCGCCCGCCGCCGCGTCTCCGGGCGGGCCCGACGGCTCAGGGGTGGCGGGCGGGGTGTCGAGGGCCGCGCGGGAGCGTGACGGTGACCACTGCTCGCCCTTCGCCCCCGCGTCCATCGCCTCGTTCGCCAAGCGGTCCGCGTGTTTGTTCCGCTCCCGGGGGATCCACTCGTAGGTCACCTGGTCCGGAGGGAAGACGGACCTCGCCTGCGTCGCCAGTGGCTTCATGTCGGGGTGCTTGATCTTCCAGCGGCCCGACATCTGCTCGATGACGAGCTTGGAGTCCATGCGGACGTGGACCCGGGCCGACGGGTCGAGGGCGTGCGCGGCACGGAGGCCGGCCAGGAGGCCGCGGTACTCGGCGACGTTGTTCGTGGCGACGCCGATGTACTCCGCGGCCTCGGTCAGGGCCTCACCCGTGGCCCCGTCGAGCACGACCGCCCCGTAGCCCGCGGGCCCGGGGTTGCCCCGCGACCCGCCGTCGGCCTCGACGATGAACTCCCGCACCCCTGAAGCCCCCTACAGACCCGACTCGGCCGTACGCACCAGGATGCGGCGGCAGTTCTCGCAGCGGACCACCGTGTCCGGCGCCGCCGCGCGGATCTCGTTCAGCTCGGTGATGGCCAGCTCCTGCCGGCACCCCTGGCAGGTGCGGGCGTACAGCTTGGCCGCGCCGATGCCGCCCTGCTGCTCGCGCAGCTTGTCGTAGAGCTTCAGCAGGTCCGCGGGGACGGAGGCCGCCACGACCTCGCGCTCCTTGGTCACCGAGGCGGCCTCGCCGTCGATCTCCTCGAACGCCGCGTCCCGGCGGCCGGTCGCGTCGTCGATCTTCGACTGCACGGAGGCGACCCGCTCGGTCAGCTCGTTCACCCGCTCCTGCGCGGCCTCACGGCGCTCCATGACCTCCAGGACGACGTCCTCCAGGTCGCCCTGCCGCTTGGCGAGGGAGGCGATCTCGTGCTGGAGGTTGGAGAGGTCCTTCGGCGAGGTGACCGCGCCGGAGTCCAGGCGCTGCTGGTCGCGGGCGGCGCGCTGGCGCACCTGGTCGACGTCCTGCTCGGCCTTGGTCTGCTCGCGGGCGCAGTCGCTCTCCTCGGTCTGCGCGGCCACGAGCAGGTCGCGCAGCTGCGTGAGGTCCTTCGTCAGCGACTCGATCTCGGCGTGCTCGGGCAGCGACCTCCGCTTGTGCGCGAGCTGCTGCAGGCGGACGTCGAGTGTCTGGACGTCGAGGAGTCGGATCTGGTCGGCGGGCGCGGCGTTCAGTTGGGGGCTCCCGTGGTATCGGAAGGGGCGCGTGAAGCGCTCGTTGGAAGGGTGGTGGTGGGCGACGGGTGGGCGGTGGCGGTGGACGCCGCGTGGGCGGTCCAGGGATCGGTGACCGTCTTGGAGACGTGGACGCGGAGGTCCCAGCCGTGACGGTCGGAGATCTCGTCGAGCTGGCTCGCGGCCAGCTCGCACCAGGGCCACTCGGTGGCCCAGTGCGCCGCGTCGAGCAGCGCGAGGGGACTGTGGGCCACCGCCTCGGAGGCCGGGTGGTGGCGCAGGTCAGCGGTGAGGAAGGCGTCGACGCCGGCCGCGCGGACCTGGTCGAAGAGGCTGTCGCCGGAGCCGCCGCTGACGGCGATGGTGCGGACGACGGCCTCGGGGTCGCCGGCCACCCGGATGCCCTGCGCGGTGGCGGGCAGCCGCTCGGCGGCGCGGGCGGCCAGCTCCCGGACGGTGAGGGGGTGGTCGAGTTCGCAGACGCGGCCCAGGCCCCGGCCGCCCTCGGGGTCGGTGGGGTCCGGCACGAGGGGGCGTACGACGCGGAGGTCGAGGGCCCCGGCAAGGGCGTCGGAGACACCCGGGTCGGCGGTGTCGGCGTTGGTGTGGGCGACGTGCAGCGCGACGTCGTTCTTGATCAGCGTGTGCACGACCCGGCCCTTGAAGTGCGTGGCCGCGACCGTGGTCGTACCGCGCAGATAGAGCGGGTGGTGGGTGACCAGCAGGTCGGCGCCGAGCTTCACGGCCTCGTCCACGATCTCCTGGACGGGGTCGACGGCGAACAGGACCCGGGTGACCTCCTGGGCGGGGTCGCCCACGACCGTGCCGACCGCGTCCCAGGACTCGGCCCGCTCGGCCGGCCACAGGTTCTCCAGCGCGGCGATGACTTCAGACAGACGGGGCACGGCCCAAGGCTACCTGGCTGTTCGGCGGGGCTGTACCGCATGCGTCCGGTCTGACCCCGCTCAGCACGGACGCCCCGGTTTCCTCAGGTGAATCGCTTCTGCACCACCCGTACGTGTGAAGCCGGGGAGGGCCGGTCCCCCGCCTGCGCGTGCGAAAACTAGCTTCGTCGCCGGAGGTGACCGAACGATGACGGCCTGTGCGATCGAACCCCCCTCCACGGACGGGACCGGCGGCGTGCCGCGGGCGGGATGCGCCATCACGGCGGACGGCGCGTACGCCGCCCGGCTCGCCCGGGACGGTGACTCCTGGTTCCCGGAGCGCTGGACCCTGGACGGCCCCGAGCCGTACGCGGTGCCCCTGCCCGGAAACCAGCCCGAGGAGCCCGGGACCGAGGTGCAGCCCATGGGTGACGGGCGGGTGCTGATCCACCGCCTGGTGGCCGGGCGGCACGCCTTCTCGCTGCTGTACCCGACCGGGCCCGGCACCGGTGAGCTGCCGCTGGGCGCGGTGGAGTGCGCCGGGCCCGGCACCCGGCTCACCCTGCTGCCACCGGCACCGGGGGGCGCCCGGGCGTACGCCCTCGCGGTCGGACCGCGCTCCAGCGTGGTCTGGCTGGTGGCGGGCGGGGCGTTCGGCCCGGAGCGCTGCGCCGAGGTGCCGGGGCGCTGCTCGGGCGGGGTCTGGCTGGACGGCTCCGGGCGGATGCTGGCACTGGACCGGGAGCTGGACGGACGCATCAAGACGGTCGTGGTGGACCTGGAGCGCGCCGGCGAGGTCTCGCCGCTGCTCCAGATCGCGGAGGGCAGCGACGACCGGCTGCTCCTCGCCGATCCGGACAGCGGCCTGCTGCTGATCTCCTCGGACGCGCCCTCGCCCGGGCGGGAACGCCTGGGCTGGGGTGTCCTCGGCAGCACCCTGCCGGTGCGGTTCCCGGAGTGCCTGCGGGTGCCGGACTGCGTGGTGACGCCGTTCGCGATCCAGCCCGGGCAGGTGCTGATGCCGGAGAACTGCGCGGTGGGCCTGCGGCTCGACGGGGCCCTCGGCACCTGGGTGGGCGTGTGGCGCCCGGCCGACCGGGAGGTCCGGCACCTCCCGGCGCCCGAGGGCTGGCTGGCGGGCACCGGGCTGTGCACGCGCGACGGGGTGCTGCGCCTGCCGTACGCCACGGAGGCGACTCCGTGCGGCGTGTCGGACGTGCCGGCACCGGGCGGGTACGCGACCGCGGGTGCGGAGGGCGCGGCCACGGACGGCGCGGGGGGCGCGGTCACGGAGGGCGCGGCCACGGAAGGGGTGGGGGGCACCCAGGGGCCGGACCGGGACGGCGGCGCTGCCGGGACCTTGGAGCGGGGGGTTCCGGCGGGGGCGGAACCCGGTCCTCCTGTGCCGGTGCCGACCCGGCCCGTGCCGTTGCAGCAGGCACCCTTGGGGCGTCTTGTAACGAACTAGTGCCGGTTGGCGTGTGCGCCTGGATTCGGCCCGTGGTGCGCCGGTTACACTCGCCCGGCTGTACGAAAGATCAGTTTGACGGGGTGAATACGTCCGATGAGCGACACCAGCACCACTGAGCAGCTGTCTGCCGGCTCTTCCGAGAACGCCGGCCACGGCCGGCACCGGGGCCCGATCGCGGCACAGGAGAGCGAGTCGACTCCGCACGGCCGGCACCGCAAGCCGGCCCAGGAGACGGCGGAGGTGGCTGCCTGACGGCAGTGAAGAAGAGGGGGCTCCCGCTCGGCGGGAGCCCCCTTCGCCTTTCCCCGGCCGCCCTCATCCACGGTCTGTCACTCGCGGTCTGTCAGGAGTGCTGGACGATGGTGTCGACGAGGACGGGCGCGTCGTCCCGTTCGACGGCGCTCACGGCGGCCCGCACGGAGGCTTCCGAGGCCCACATGCGGATCCGCAGGGTCTCCCCCGGGTACACGATGCCGGCGAACCGCGTGGCGTACGACCGCACCCGGCTCACGTCCCCGCCGAGCAGGGTGTCGACGACCGCCTTGAGCGTGACGCCGTAGGTGCACAGGCCGTGCAGGACGGGCCGTTCGAAGCCGGCGAGCTCGGCGAACTCGGGGTCGGCGTGCAGGGGGTTCCAGTCGCCGGAGAGGCGGTAGAGCAGTGCCTGGTCCTCGCGCAGGCGCCGCTCGACGACCCGGTCCGCATCCCCGGCGGGCGGTTCGGGCCGGGCGGACGGTCCCCGGTCGCCGCCCCAGCCACCCTCTCCCCGTACGAAGATCTGCGCGTCGTCGGTCCACAGCGGGCCCTCGGTGTCGGCGACTTCGGTGCGCATGACGAGAACGGCCGCCGTGCCCTTGTCGTACGCGGCGGTGATGCGGCCGGTGGCGGTGGCGGTGCCCTCGGCCGGGAGGGGGCGGTACAGGGTGAGCGTCTGGCCGCCGTGCAGGACGCGGGCGAGGTCGACGTCGATGCCGGGCATGGACAGCCCGCTGATCACACCCGGTGAGCCGGCGCCCGCGACGGTGGCGAAGCTGGGCAGCACGTGCAGCCGGGACTCCAGGGTGTAGCGCAGCTCGTCGGGGTCGGTGGCGGGGACGCCCGCGCCGATGCCGAGGTGGTAGAGCAGGACGTCTTTGCGCGTCCAGGAGATCTCTCGCGACCGGGGCTCGGCGGCGAGTGCCATGGCGGCGTCGATGGGCATGGGGCTCCTGACGGGTCTCAAGACCTCGGTGCGGACGTCCGCACCGTCGGCCGCACCGAGGTCGTCCACGTGCGGACCTAGAACGCGTTCCAGTCCGGCGCCCCCTGTATAGCCGAGCCCCCCGCGGTTGTGAAGACTCCTGACATAGTGTCAGATCGGTCGGCCGTGACATTTGTCCTGCCCGATTCGGTACACACGTGTCTGCCCGGGGCCGGGCCCGGTTCCGTACCGTTCGATCCGGACGCTGTGCCGCCCTCCCGCCCTCACGCGGGAGGGGTCGTTCGAACGACTGAGACGGGGGACTCGGAGATGACGTGGTGGCGGAGCCTGAGCTGTCAGATGGCGGCCTGGCAGCGGGAACGGCTGGTGTGGCGGGCGGACGTGCGGCGCTTCCGGGCCGCCCGGCGCGCGGGCGCGGACCCCTCGGCCGCCGAGCGTCCGGGCCCGCCGCCCACCGGCTTCACCCTGCTGCCCTGGCTGCTGCTGGGCATGGGCTCCTTCTCCAACGTGATCCAGGGCGAGACCCCGAACCCGTGGATCGGCGGCCTGGGCCTGCTCGCCTTCAACTCCCTCTACGTCTACGTCACCTTCCGCGCCTTCGACCGGGCCAGGCGCGAGTCGGCGTCCACCCGGGTGGCCCTGGGCCTGCTCGGCCTGGTCACGACGGGCCTCGCCCTCGGGTACGGCGGCAACTGGCTGATGTTCTTCCCGCTGCTGGGCCTCGCCACGGGCGCCACCCTGCGCGGACCCTGGCTGGGCCGCGCGGGCCTGCTGCTCACGCTCTACGCGGGAGCCGCCACCTGGCTGCGGGACGGCTGGGACGACGCGTCCGGCATCGCCTACGCCACCTTCCTGTCCAGCATGGTCACCGCCGCGATCCTCAGCCTGTCCGAGGCCGTGCGGGAACTGCGGGCCGCCCGGGAGGAGCTGGCCCGGCGGGCGGTGGCGGAGGAGCGGCTGCGCTTCTCCCGCGATCTGCACGACCTGCTCGGGCACACCCTGTCGGTGGTCGTGGTGAAGTCGGAGGCGGCCCGCCGGCTCGCGCCACGCGACCTCGCCGCGGCGCTCGCACAGATCTCGGACATCGAGTCGGTGGGCCGGCAGGCGCTCACCGAGATCCGGGAGGCGGTGACCGGCTACCGCGAGGGCAGCCTGGCCACCGAGCTGACCCGGGCCCGGTCGGCGCTCTCCGCGGCGAGCGTGGAGCCGGTGGTCCGCCAGTCCGGGGCGCCGCTCGCCCCGCAGACCGAGGCGCTGCTCGGCTGGGTGGTGCGCGAGGCGGTCACCAACGTCGTCCGGCACAGCCGCGCCGACCGCTGCGAGATCACCGTCGAGGGAGCCGCCGAGCGGGTCCGGCTGACGGTCACGGACAACGGCACGGGCGCCGGGTCCCCCGCCGCCGGCGCGAGCGCGGGCGGTACGGGACTGAAGGGGCTGACCGAACGCCTCGCGGCGGCGGGCGGCTCCCTCACGGCCGGCCCGGCGCCACGCGGCGGCTTCACGGTCACCGCCGACCTTCCGGTGGGCGGTGACGAACCCGTGCCGTCGGCGGCTACGGTGCCCAGGGCGCTGTGACCGCCCAGCTGACGTCCGCCGTCCAGGACGTGGCGCTGTCGAAGGCGTTGGTTCCGCCGTTGCTCGCTATGTAGAGGCTGTGGTCGTAGTGGCGCAGGTAGCGCGTCGGGTAGTTGTACGAGGCGAACGAGGTGCCGGTGCCGCTCCTGCCGGTCTGCGGGCAGAAGGTGGCGTCGGCCCGGAACTGGGCGGTGCCGTCCATCGGCTGCCGGTGGACCCGGTAGTTGAAGTGCCGCAGGAAGTCACCGGGGTAGTTCCGTGACTCGAAGGAGACACAGGAGCTGTCGGCCAGTCCACGGCGGACGATCCAGGTGGCGTCGTTCTTGTCGAGGGACGAACTGCTCGACGTCAGCGGGGAGATGACGGCCGCATCGTTCTGGTGGCGGACGTAGTCGCCGGTGCAGCAGGAGGTCGTGGCGCGCAGGGAGATCTCGGAGCCGGGGCTCAGTGTGCCGGTGCTGCCGGTCGGGCCGCCGTAGCCGACGGAGACGATGTCGGCCTGGACCGCGTTGTCGGCGGCGTCGGTCGGGATGCCGGCGGTCATCACGCCCTCGAAGAAGGACCCGATCGAGCCGTTGCTGTTGTCACCGCCGGTGCCGAGGACGATCGCGCCCTCCTGGTGCATCGGAGAGTATCCGCCCGCGGTCGGCTCACCCCCTGAATAGGTGGTCGTCAGCCCGCCCGATCGGGCGTTTCCGTATTTCAGCGCGAAATGGTCCTGGCCGTTGTTCTTCAGCAGCGCGGTCACGAACGGCAGCGGGCCGGTCCCGGTGTTGGAGGTGTTCCTGCTGTAGCCGGCGTCGGACTGGAACAGCCCGTTCTCCAGGTCGGCCTGCACCCAGGGGCCCTGCCCGTAGCAGGGCGAGAACCAGCACTCGGTGCCGAAGTTGATGGCGTCCATGTGGCCGTTGCCGGTGTCCATGTTGTTGGTCTCGGCGTTGCCGTAGTCGAAGCAACAGCGGTTGTTGACGTGCGTGCCCGAGGTCACCATGTACATCCCCTCGGCCTGCCCGTTCACGGCCACGCCCGAGGTGGAGTTGTCCCGGTAGCCCATGCCGGCGGAGATCTCCAGGCCGTAGACCTGGTGGCCGCCGGCGGTCACCGGCAGGGCGTCCGCGGGTGCGCCCACGTCGGCGGCCCCGGCTCCGCCCGCATCCTCGATCGTGAGGTCGTTGTGGCGCGGGGACTGGTCGTAGATCTCGGTGATGATGCAGGTCGTGCCGGAGCAGAACGAGTCCTGGGCGGCGGCGTCGGCGTACCCGCCGGCGGCCAGCAGACCGATGTTCGTCTTCGCCCCGTCCTCGGCGCGCTGCACCTGGTACAGCGGTCCGTTGTACGACGCGTACAGCGCCCGGGCCATGCTGTGCGCGGCGACACAGGGGGTGCCCGCGGCGGCGTAGAGGTCACAGGGCAGCGAACTCGCGGCGGCGGCCGGGGGCGCGCCGGCGCCGAGGAACAGCGCGGCGAGGGTGGCGCAGACAGCGAGGAGGGAGAGGAGGGCGCGGGGGGCGCCGGGGGCGCGGGGGGTTCTCGACAGCACGGTGCACCTCGGGTTCGTCGTGGGGCGAGGGCTTGTCCGACATCCCGAACGTCGTTCGATCGAAATACCGAACTCGTTCACCTGCGGAATTACTGCGGATTTCTGGAAATGCGCAGCCACAGCACGGGTGATTGCTGCGGGTGATTGCAGGGGCGATTGTTTGTGCACCGTCAAGGCGCGTCAACCCCCGCCGCAGCGGACCATGCCGAGTCTTTACGGGCCCTCTGTACGAGCCGTTCGTGAGGAGCCGTCTGTGACGAACCCGCGTCCGATCAGGAACTCAGGTCAAAGGCTCCGGTCAAAGGGTCCGGTCGGAGGGTCCGGTCGGAGGCTCGGACCAAAGGCTCCGGTCAGAGGCTGGTGAGCAGACCGTCCAGCGGGGCGGGTGTGTGATCGGGTTCGAGGGCCTCGACCAGGACACGTCCGTAATGGATCTTCCGCCCCTTCTTCGTGCCGAGGAAGCGCCGCAACTGCTGCTGCGCCGTGCGGCCCCGCTGGGCGGGCTGGCGCAGGAAGGTCTGCAGCGCGCGCAGGTCGCCCTCCGCCCGGACCAGTTCCGTCACCCGGGCCACGCCCAGCGCGCGGATCAACTCGTCCTCCAGATCCGCCGCGCAGACGAAGAAGCCGTGCTGTGCCGCACCGGCCCGCTCCCAGCCGCGGGCGTAGTACGGGCGCTCCCGCTCGTCGCACAGCCCGGTGAGGCGCAGGCCCAGTCCGGCCGGCCCGAGGAGGCCGGCGAACCGCCCGACGTTCATCGCCCCGCCCATCGGCAGGACACAGACCCCTTCGGCCGCCAGGTCCCGGCCGCGGCCCGCGGCCAGCGCGCCGACCGCCGCGGCGTCGCTCGGACCTTCGAGCAGGACGGCTGCCCGCACGGACAGCCGCGCGGCCAGTTCTCGCGCGGGGCCCCCGGGCCCACCGGCCGCCCACGCGGTGACCGCCTCCCGGAACGCCCCCATGTCAGCCATGAGCCGAGTCTCCGCCCTTTCCAACGGCCACGGTAGGCAATTTCCGCGACCGCACCCCGACCCCGGCGGTCAACGGCCGACCGCCACACCGCCTCCGGCCCCGACAGTCAGACCGTCTCCGGTCCCGACCGCCGTACCGTCTCCGGCCCTTGTCCTGACCGCCGTCTCGCCGTACCGCCGTCGGCCCCCGCCTCCGAGCGCTGCACCCCCGCCGGTCCGGGCCTCGACCCCAAGCGCCGTACTGCCGTACCGCCCACCCCCGCCCCACGGCCGCCCGGCCCCTCCCCCGTTACCCAGTCGCACTGTCCGCTCCCACCGAGGAAACGCTCAGTCCGCTCGGCAGGGTGCGGCTCGGTACGGCTCACGCGGGGCTGCTCGGGCCGCCCGGCGTAACCTGTGGCGATGGACGACGAGATGCCCCGGGACCACCGGCCCGGCGCACGCATCCGGGTGCTGCTGGCCGAGGATCAGGGCATGATGCGTGGCGCTCTCGCCCTGCTCCTCGGCATGGAGGAGGACATCGAGGTCGTGGCCCAGCTGGGCTCGGGCGACGGCATCGTGGACGCCGTGCTCACGCACCGGCCGGACGTGGCCCTGCTGGACATCGAGCTGCCGGGCATGAGCGGGCTGGACGCGGCGGCCGAGCTGCGGGACCAGGCTCCCGACTGCCGGGTGCTGATCCTCACCACCTTCGGCCGGCCGGGCTATCTACGCCGGGCCATGGAGGCCGGAGCGGCCGGCTTCCTCGTCAAGGACGGGCCCGTGGAGGAGCTGGCCGCGGCGATCCGGCGTGTGCTCACCGGGGAGACCGTGGTCGATCCGGCGCTGGCGGCCGCCGCGCTCAGCGCCGGGCCGAATCCGCTGACGCCCCGTGAGCGGGAGGTGCTGACGGCGTCGGTGGACGGGGCGACCGTCGCCGACATCGCCGGCAGGCTGCACCTGTCCGAGTCGACCGTCCGCAACTACCTCTCCTCCGCCATCGGCAAGACCCGCACCCGCAACCGGGCCGAAGCGGTACGGGAAGCCCGGCAGCAGGGCTGGCTCTGAGCAGGGCCTCCCGCGCCCAGGGTCACTCCGTCACATCCGCATCCACCCAGGCCACCCCCACCGAGCCGACCGTCGCCGCCATCGCCGGCACACTGCACCCGCACCCAGGGTCACTTCGTCACGTCCGCGTCCTCGTAGGCCGTTCCCTCGGGGGCGACGCACACGAACCAGTTGCCTCCCGGATAGCCCGCGACCGGGCGGATCAGCGCGGTGCCGTCAGGGGCGGCCGGCGCCGAGCCCGCCGGCCGGGCCACCGTGGAACTGCCGTCCTTCCAGTGGCAGGTGACCTCCCGGGCGGTCTTCGCCACATGCCCGACCACCAGCCGTTCCGGGGCCGTGGGGCCGGCCTTGTCCAGGCTGACGGCGGCGGCCATGAGGTCGGTGCCCGAGAGGCGGTCGATCCTCTGGTGCGTGTCGAACATGACCACCAGGGAACGGCCGTCGCCGTAGGACCGCATGGAGAAGTACGACGTCTTCCCGACCAGGTCGGCGGCCTTGTCCACGGCCGGCCGCAGGCCCATCCGCTTCATGGCGTCGAACTGCCGGTCAGCCTCCCGCGCGTCACGTGGCGCGCCCCACACCTCGACCCAGACCCGCCACTGCTTGCCGTGCTCGGTCCCCCGCGCCAGCTCCGTCCGCCGGGGGTCGTACACATGTCTCTCCTCCGCGGACGCCGGGCCGGGCGCCATCGGCGTCCCCCGGTCGACGCGCTCCCCGGGCAGCCCGGCGAAGGCCAGCGTGGCCCCCGTCGAGCCCGCCAGCACCAGGGCGGTGGCCGCCGCCACGGCCCAGCGCCGGGCTCTGCGGCGCCGGCCGCCGCGGATGACGGCCTGGACGGGGGCTATGCCGATCTCGACCTCGTCCGCCGCGTCCGCGAGCAGGAGGGCGATGTCCGTCTGCGTCATGTCGTGGTTCTCCCGGTCCGCGCTCATCACTTCCGCCCTCCGTGCGTCACCATGTCGGCCAGTCCCGGTATGGCGCGGAGTTTCGCGATCCCCTTGGCCGCGTTGCTCTTCACCGTGCCGACCGAGCAGCCCATCGCCTCCGCCGTCTGTGTCTCCGTCAGGTCCTCCCAGTAGCGCAGCACGACCGCCTCCCGCTGCCGGACGGGCAGTTGCGCGAGTGCCTTGAGCAGGGCGCTGCGGTCGTCGGCCTGGGCGATCCGGTCGCCGGTGTCGGCCACCTCGCGCACCAGGCCGGAGTCGTCCTTCGGAGCGAGGAACTCCCTGAGCCTCCGTCGGTGTCTGCGCGCGTGCGCGTTGATCATCACGCGCCGTACGTATGCCTCCGGGTCGTCCGCGCCGCCGACCCGGCGCCAGGCCACATAGACCCGTTCGAGCGTCGACTGGACCAGGTCCTCGGCGGCGTGCTGCTCCCCCGTGAGGAGAAATGCCGTACGCATCAACCGCGGCCAGCGGCCGACCACGAAGCTCTGGAACTCCTCGTTCCGAGTCTGCTTCCCGTCCCCCATGGGCACCTCCTAGATGTCTGAAGGAGTCCATGGGCCGCCCGGACCGTTGCCCCGGTCCGCACCAGGATTTCTCCTCCCGCCATGACACCGCGTCAGTAACCCATGGAACGGTCAAGAATTCGTTAGAGGCCCGAAGCAACGGAATAGTTGCCTGTGCATACGAGGTTTACCCAGCACTTATGACACGCGGAAGGCCTCACCCCATGCCAGAGACGACGACCGACCAGCCCACCCGGCAAGCGGGCGGCGCCGTGGTCCCCGTGCTCGCCTTCGCGGGCATCGTGGTCGCGGTGATGCAGACGCTGCTCGTGCCGGTCATCAAGGATCTGCCGCAGCTTCTGGACACCGCCCCCAGTAACGCCACCTGGGTCCTCACCTCGACCCTCCTGTCGGGCGCCGTCGCCACCCCGATCATGGGCCGGCTCGGCGACCTCTACGGCAAGCGCCGCATGCTGGTCCTCAGCCTCGCCGTGATGGTGGCCGGCGCCCTGGTCAGTGCCTTCACCGACCAGCTGCTCACCATGATCGTCGGCCGTACCCTCCAAGGCTTCGCCATGGGCGCGATCCCGCTCGGCATCGGCCTGATGCGCGACATGCTGCCCCGCGAGAAGCTGGGCTCGGCCATGGCCCTGATGAGCTCCTCGATCGGCGTCGGCGGCGGCCTCGCGCTGCCCGCCGCTGCCCTGGTCGCGCAGCACACCGACTGGCACGCCCTGTTCTACGGCGCCGCCGGCCTCGGCGCGCTCGCCATCCTCCTCACCCTCCTCGTCGTCCCCGAGTCCCCGATGCGCGCCCAGGGCTCCTTCGACCTGCTCGGCGCGCTCGGCCTGTCCGCCGGTCTGGTGCTGCTCCTGCTGCCGATCACCAAGGGCAGCGACTGGGGCTGGTCCTCGGGCACGACGCTCGGTCTGTTCGCCGCGGCCGTCGTCGTCCTGCTGCTGTGGGGCGTGTACGAGCTGCGGGTCCAGGCGCCCCTGGTCGACCTGCGCACCACCGCCCGCCGCGAGGTGCTGCTCACCAACCTGGCCTCGATCATGGTCGGCGTCAGCTTCTACGTCGTCTCGCTCGTCCTGCCCCAGCTCCTCCAGCTGCCCACCGCGACCGGCTACGGCCTCGGCCAGTCCATGGTCGTCGCGGGCCTGTGCGTGGCCCCGCTGGGCCTGACGATGATGTTCACCGCCCCGGTGTACGCCCGTCTGTCCGCCCGCTACGGCCCCAAGGTCACCCTGATCACCGGCCTGGTCGTCATCGCGATCGGCTACGGCGGCGGCCTCGGCCTGATGGACGCGGCCTGGCAGACGATCATCACGTCCGTCGTCCTCGGCGCGGGCATCGGCCTCGCCTACTCCTCGCTCCCCGCGCTCATCGTCGGTGCGGTCCCGGCCTCGGAGACCGGCGCGGCCAACGGCCTGAACACCCTGATGCGGTCCATCGGCACGTCGGTGTCGAGCGCCGTCATCGGCATGGTGCTGGCCAACACGGCGAACAACGTGAACGGCGTCGCGATCCCGACCATGCACGGGTTCCGGGTGTCCTTCCTGATCGCCACCGTCGCCGTCGCGGTCGGTCTGCTGCTGGCGGTCTTCCTGCCGAAGGCGGCCCGCCCGGCGCAGCACACCCAGCTGCGGGCGAGCAGTGAGGAGGAAGCCAACCTGGAGCGGGCCGAGGAGGCGCTGCGCGGGTTCCGGGGGCGGGTCCTGGACGCCGGCGGCGCGCCCGTGGCCCGGGCCAAGGTCACCCTGATCGACCGCCGGGGGCGGCAGGCCGGTGCGACCGTCTCCGCCGAGGACGGCAGCTATGCGCTCGCCGTGCCGGCCGAGGGGGCGTACGTGCTGGCCGCGCGGGCCTCCGGCCATGGGCCGCTGGCTTCTTCGGCGACGCATTCCGGTGCGGAGCGGGCCGTCGACCTGGATCTCTCGCTGCCCGGGGAGACCGTGAACGCCTGACGGGCACCTCGTTCCGCCGTCCGGCTCCGCGCCCTCGCACCGCACCCCCTGTCCACGCGTGACCGGGGGTGCGGCAGCATGGGCGCCCGGACCGACGTACGACCGAAAGGCGCCCCATGCCCGCCGCTCCCAAGCCCGAGATCCTGGCCGCGTTCGAGGCCGCGAAGGGCTTCATGCCCCTCGACGAGGGGCTCGCCCTCTACGACGCCGCCGTCACCGCCGGCCGGCTCGGGCTGCCGCTGCTGGAGGTCGGCACGTACTGCGGGCGCTCGACCGTCCTGCTGGCCGACGCCGCGCGCGCGGCCGGGGTCACGGCGCTCACCGTCGACCATCACCGGGGCAGCGAGGAGCAGCAGCCCGGCTGGGACTACCACGACCCGGAGACGGTCGACCCCGAGGTCGGCCTGATGGACACGCTGCCGACCTTCCGGCGCACGCTGTTCAGGGCGGGGCTGGAGGAGCACGTGGTCGCCCTCGTCGGCCGCTCCCCGCAGATCGCGGCGATCTGGAACTCCCCGCTCGGGTTCGTGTTCGTCGACGGCGGCCACACGGACGAGCACGCCACGGCCGACTACGACGGCTGGGCGCCGCACGTGGCCGAGGGCGGGCTGCTGGTCATCCACGACGTCTTCCCCCACCCGGAGGACGAGTTCACCGGCCAGGCGCCGTACCGGGTGTACCTGCGGGCCCTTGGCTCCGGGGCGTTCGAGGAGGTCTCGGCGACCGGCTCGCTGCGTGTCCTGCGGCGAACGGGAGCGGGGATCTGAGGCCCCGGTTAGAGTCGCAGACGTGTCGTACGTTGGTCCGGACTTCGATCCCCCGCAGCCCCGCCGGCCCCGGCGCCGCCCGCTGACCGTGGCGCTCGCCGCCCTGGTGCCCGGGGCGCTGCTCGGCTGGGTGGTGTACGGGGCGGCCGGCGGTGGCGGTGCGGACCGTACGGCCTCCCCCGCGCCGGCCCCGCACGGCTCCGCGGTGTCCTCCGCCCCGGCCCCCTCCCCGAGCGGCAAGAGCGGCAAGAGCGGCGACAGTGGCAGCGGCGGCGGTGACGACGGCAAGGTGTCCGGCTCGCCCTCGGGCCGGCCGGGCGGTTCCGGTCCGCTCAAGGGGAAGGTCGTCGTCGTCGACCCGGGGCACAACCCGGGCAACTTCCGGCACACGGCGGAGATCAACCGCCCGGTGGACATCGGAACGAACCGCAAGGAGTGCGACACCACCGGTACGTCCACCAACGACGGTTACACCGAGGCGCGGTTCACGTTCGACGTGGCGCAGCGGCTGCGGGAGCTGCTGGAGCGGCAGGGCGCCACGGTGAAGCTCACGCGCGGCGACGACAGTCCGGCGTGGGGTCCGTGCGTGGACGAGCGGGCCCGGATCGGCAACGCCGCGCGCGCGGACGCGGCGATCTCCATCCACGCCGACGGCTCCGCCCCCGGCAACCGCGGCTTCCACGTCATCCTGCCGGGCTCCGTGCACGCGGGTGCCGCCGACACCCGTGCCATCGTCGGCCCGTCCCACGATCTAGGGGTGCGCATCGCCGGCAACTTCCTCCGCGAGACGGGGGAGCCGCCCTCCAACTACCTCGGTGACGGTACCGGTCTCGTCACGCGGACGGACCTGGGTGGTCTCAATCTGTCAACGGTTCCCAAGGTGTTCATCGAGTGCGGCAACATGCGCGATAGCAAGGACGCGGCACTGCTGACCAGCGGCGCCTGGCGACAGCGGGCCGCGCAAGGGATCTCTGAGGGAATCGTGAGTTTCCTGCGCGATTCGTGAGCGGCGGGCGGAACCGGCCGGACAGCCGGATCTTGCGGACGATAGTGTCTACCGACGACGAGACGACCTACGAAGGACCTGAAGTGAATATCCGCTCCCTCACTAGAGGCGACGGCGTGGTGATCGGAGCAGCGGTGGTGCTGTTCATCGCGTCGTTCCTCGACTTCTACACCTACTCCGGCTTCGGCGCTGAAGTCAGCCGGAGCGCGTGGGACAACCTGGGCATGGGCCTGGGCACCTACATGGGCGCGGTGATCGGTGCCGTTCTCATCGTCGTCAACCGCTGTCTGCCGCAGCCGCGCAAGGTGGCCGGGCTCGACCTGGCCACGGTCGGCACCGCCTTCGCGATCCTGGCGGCCTGGACGCTGCTGTGGACGCTGATCGACCTCGACAACGTGGACGCCGGCGCCGGTCTCGTCCTTGGGTTCATCGCCGCTCTCGTCCTGGCCGCCGCCGCCATCGCCACCCCGCTGGTGCCCGCCCTCCAGGCCGCCCTGGTCCCGGCCCCCAAGCCGGTCGCCCCGCAGCCCTACGGCGCCCAGCCGCCCGGTGGTTACGGCTACCCGGGCGCCCAGCCGCAGCAGCCCTACGGTGCCCAGCCGCAGCCGGGTCAGCCGTTCGGGCAGCAGCCGCCGGCCGCGCAGGGTACCGCCCCGGCGCCGCAGCCGGCCGCCGCGGACTTCTCGCCGTTCTGGTTCGCCGTGCCGGTGCCCCGCCCGCTGTTCTCGGAGGACGGTTCGCCGAACCAGATCGCCGAACTGGCGCCGGGCACCTGGTACCTGGCCGTCGAGCAGCGCGGTGCCGCGCTGGTCGCGCAGACCCAGGACGGCCGCCGTGGCGTGCTCCAGGACACCTCGGGCATCCAGCGCGGCTGAGCCGCACCACGGCACCGCACCGGCCCCTCGCCCTTCCGGGCGGGGGGCCGTTGTCGTCGTACAGTCGCCTCTCTACCGGCAGTTGACAGGGTGTCCTAGCCCTTGGCCAGCTGGGAGGCCGAGGGCACCTGGTCCTTGACCGGGGCACCGGCGCTCCTGCCCGCGTCCTTGACATCGCCGATGACGTCGTTGAACGAGTTCACCGCGTTCTCGTCGCCCTTGCGGAGCTTGGACGGCAGGTTCTTCAGGGCCTCGATGCCACTGCTGAGGGGTTCGAGCGCCTTGGAGAGCGTCGGGTCGGCCTTGGCGTTCCTCTGGGCCGCCTTGAGCCGGTTGTAGGCGAAGGCGCCGGCGAGACCCGCCTTGATCAGGGCGGTCTTGCGGCCCTTGGCGCCCTTCTTGAACTTGCCTTCCTTCCAGGGCTTGACGATCCACTGGTAGGTCGCGCCGGCGGCCAGGCCCGCGTCCACCACGAAGCGGGTCTTGGCGAACCTGCGCTTCTCCTCGGACGTGGTCGGGCTGGGACTGTCGACGGCGGGGACGGCCTGTGCCGCCGCGGTGTCCTTCGTGCTGTTCTTCTCGCTGCCTCCACAGGCGGTGGCACCCGCCACCAGGGCGCAGCACAAGGTGAGCGCCACGACGAGGCGCCGTATCGGTACGGGCACGAGAGTCCTCCGGACGTGTCCTCCCCGAGCGGTCTGCTTCCTCCGGCAGCCTCGTCCGGGGTGGCCGGGTGCGCCACCCGGGGGACGCCGTCCGGGTGGTGTCCGGGCCGGGTCCGGGTCGGCTCCGGGCTCCCTGGGGGGTTTCACGGCACATCGCCCGGCAATCCGGAGAGTATGTCCCCTCGATATCGCAACGGCGCGAACCAGGCCGGGACGGTCATCGCGGTCGTCGCCGACATCATGGCGTTGATCCTCGGCCTGTGGATCCTGATGTACCTGTTGGACGCGAACCGGGCGAACAGCCTGGTCCAGTTCGTCCATGACGCGGCCTCCTGGCTGGCCGGCTGGTCCCACGACCTCTTCACCTTCGACGAGGCCTGGGCCCGGGTGGTCGCCGGATACGGACTCGCCGCGGTGGTCTACCTGTTCGTGGGCCATGCCATAGCCAACCGGATGCACCGGCACTGACCCCGGCGGACGGCCGGACCGGACCCTCGCGGAGCCGTTACGTCCGCGCTCGGGTCAGCCGCAGCAGTCCGGGTCCAGTCCGGCCGGCAGGTGTTCCCCGCCGAACACCGCGCACGTGGCGTCGTGGCCGCCCAGTGCGGCCACGGCCAGCAGCAGGGAGCCGGCCGTCCAGGTGGTCAGCTCGCGGGGCCAGATGGCGTCGTCGTCGAAGACGTAGCCCGTCCAGTACAGGCCGCTGTCGGCGTCCCGCAGGTGCTGGATGGACTGGAGGATCTCCAGGGCCCGGTCGGACTCGCCCATCGCCCACAGGGCCAGGGCGAGTTCGCTGGACTCGCCGCCGGTCACCCAGGGGTTCGGGACCACACAGCGCACCCCGAGCCCGGGGACGACGAACCGGTCCCAGTCCGCCTCGATGCGGGCCTTGGCCTCCGCTCCGGTGAGCGCGCCGCCGAGGACCGGGTAGTACCAGTCCATCGAGTAGCGGTCCTTGTCCAGGAAGCGCTCCGGGTGGCGGCGGATCGCGTGGCGCAGGGAACCGGCGGCCAACTCCCAGTCGGGCTGCGGCTCCTCGCGTTCCTCGGCGATGGCGAGCGCGCACCGCAGGGCGTGGTGGACGGAGGAGCTGCCCGTCAGCAGCGCGTCCGTCGTCGGTGTGCCGTCGTCCTCCCGGCGCCAGCCGATCTGGCCGCCGGGCTGCTGGAGCCGCAGCACCCATTCGACAGCCGCGTGGACGGTCGGCCACATGCGGTCCAGGAACGTGTCGTCGCCCGTGGACAGGTAGTGGTGCCAGACGCCGACGGCTATGTAGGCGACGAAGTTGGACTCGCGGGCGCGGTCGGTGATCTCGTCGTGGGCGCCGTCGGCGTAGGCGGCGTACCAGGAGCCGTCCTCGTTCTGGTGCCGGGCGAGCCAGTCGTACGCCCGCTCGGCGGCGTCGTGCTCACCGGCCGCGTCCAGGGCCATCGCGGCCTCGGTGTGGTCCCACGGGTCGAGGTGGTGCCCGCGGAACCACGGGATCGCGCCGTCCTCCCGCTGCGCGGCCAGGATGCCGGCGACGGTCGCGGCGGCCTGCTCGGCGGTGAGGACCCCGGGCAGGACGAGGTGTTCTGTCCGGGGGGTGGTCACTTGGCGGCCACCCCGTCGGTCTCGGCGAGCCGGGGCAGGTGCGGCTTGGTCGCGTAGACCACGAAGCTCTTGCCGATCAGCGGGTTGAGCGCCTGCTCGGCGAGCCGGGTGGCGAGCGGCTTCTTCATGATGTCCCAGACCAGCAGCTTGTGGTACGCCCGCACCGGCAGCGCCTTGTCGTTGTCGACGCCGAACGCGCACTTGAGCCACCAGTACGGCGAGTGCAGCGCGTGCGCGTGGTGGCTGCCGTACGGCTTCAGCCCGGCCTCGCGGACCTTGGCGACCAGTTCGTCGGCCTTGTAGATGCGGATGTGGCCGCCCTCGACCTCGTGGTAGGCGTCGGACAGCGTCCAGCAGACCTTCTCGGGGCCGTAGCGCGGCACGGTGATCGCGATGCGCCCGCCCGGCTTGAGCACGCGGACCATCTCCGCGAGCACGCCCTTGTCGTCGGGGATGTGCTCCATCACCTCGGAGATGATGACGACGTCGAAGGACTCGTCGGGGAAGGGCAGGGCGAGGGCGTCGCCCTCCATGGCCGTGGCGGTGGCGCCCTCCGGTGCCTCCCCGGCCTCCCTCATCGCCGCGAACCACTTGGCGACCTCGCGGATCTCCTCGCCGTTCTGGTCCAGGGCCACGACCTGGGCGCCGCGCCGGTAGCACTCGAAGGCGTGCCGGCCGGCTCCGCAGCCGAGGTCCAGGACACGGTCGCCGGGGGCGAGCGGGAACCGGGAGAAGTCGACGGTCAGCACGTGGCCCTGCTTTCGGAGGAGACGCCTGCAACACTTGCCGGGGCCGCGGAGCGGCCGGGGGTCGGGGCCGCGGAGCGGCTCGGGGAGTGGCCCGCGGAGCGGGCGATGGCCTCGCGGTAGTGGGCCACGGTGCCCTCGGCGGCGCGGGCCCAGGTGAAGCGGTCGAGCACCCGCCCGCGGCCCGCGTGGCCGAGGCGCGCCCGCAGCTCCGGGTCCCCGAGCAGCCGGTTCAGCCCGGCGGCCAGCGCCCCCGCGTCACCGGGCGGTACGGCCAGGCAGGTCTCGCCGTCCGGCCCCGCGACCTCGGGGATCGCGCCGCCGGTGGTGGCGACCAGCGGGGTGCCGGTGGCCATGGCCTCGGCGGCGGGCAGCGAGAAGCCCTCGTACAGGGACGGCACGCAGGCCACCTGGGCGGAACGGATCAGGTCGACGAGTTCGGCGTCGGAGATGCCCTTGACGAAGTCGACGGCGCCTTCGAGGCCGTACCGCTCGATCGCCTGCGCGACGGGGCCCTCCTGCGGGCGCTTGCCGACGACGACGAGGTGGGCCGCGGGGTGCTCGGTGCGCACCTTGGCGAGCGCCTCCACGAGGAACACCAGCCCCTTCAGCGGCACGTCGGCGCTGGAGGTGGTGACGATCCGGCCCGGCACCTCGGCGACGGCCGGATCCGGCGCGAACAGGTCGGTGTCGGCACCGATGTGGACGACGTGGACCCGGTCGTCCCGGACGCCGAGGTGGTCCACGATCTCCTGGCGCGAGCTGCCGGAGACCGTGAGGATCGAGGGCAGCCGGCGGGCGACGCGCTTCTGCATGCGGGTGAAGGCGTACCAGCGGCGCACCGAGTAGCGGCGCTGCCAGGTGTCGGCGGCGTCCAGCTCCAACTGCCGGTCCACGGTGATGGGGTGGTGGACCGTGGTGACCAGGGGCGCGCCGAGGTCGCCCAACAGGCCGTAGCCCAGGGTCTGGTTGTCGTGGACGACGTCGAACTCGCCGCGCCGGGCGCGCAGGTGGCGGCGGGCGCGCAGCGAGAAGGTCAGCGGCTCGGGGAAGCCGCCGGTCCACATGGTCCCGACCTCCAGGGCGTCGATCCAGTCCCGGTACTCCTCCCGCTTCGGGGTGCGGAAGGGGTCGGGCTGGCGGTAGAGGTCGAGGCTGGGCAGCTCGGTGAGGGTCAGGCCGGGGTAGCCCTCGTCGAGGACGGGGTACGGCTGGGAGCCGATGACCTCCACGCGGTGGCCGAGGCGGGCCAGCTCCCGCGAGAGGTGTCGTACGTAGACACCCTGCCCCCCGCAGAACGGGTTCCCTTTGTAGGTGAGGAGCGCGATGTCGAGCGGTCGTCCGCCGTCGGCAGCGGGTTCCTGGTCGGCACCCGCTTCCCGGGCCTCAGCGGTCACTCCGTGCCCCCTTCTGCCTGCACTGTCCCGCGAGACTACGACGGGACGCTAATCTAGAACAAGTTTCAGACTTGATCGTTCAAGAGGCTCTGAATCTACCGGCAGGTAGGGGCGCTGTGAGCAGTGGATCGGGTGATTCGCGCCACGGCGCGGCGCCCTGCCATGCTGTCCGATCACAAGCCCAACAGACGGCCTCACCGACTGTCACGGAACGGGGATCCATGCCTGCGGAAGCCAGCACCTCGCGTCCGGCCTCGCCCCTCACCGAGCGCCAGGAGGCCCGCCGTCGCAGGATCCTGCGCGCGAGCGCGCAGCTGGCCGGCCGGGGCGGGTTCGACGCCGTGCAGATGCGAGAGGTCGCGGAGTCGTCGCAGGTGGCCCTGGGCACGCTGTACCGCTACTTCCCGTCCAAGGTGCATCTGCTGGTCGCCACCATGCAGGACCAGCTGGAGCACATGCACGGGACCCTGCGCAGGAAGCCCCCGGCGGGCGACACGGCCGCCGAGCGGGTCGCGGAGACCCTGATGCGGGCCTTCCGCGCCCTCCAGCGCGAGCCGCAACTGGCCGACGCGATGGTCCGCGCCCTCACCTTCGCCGACCGCAGCGTCTCGCCCGAGGTCGACCAGGTCTCCCGCCAGACGACGGCGATCATCCTGGACGCGATGGGCCTGTCGGACCCCACCCCCGAGCAGCTCTCCGCGGTCCGGGTCATCGAGCACACCTGGCACTCGGCCCTCATCACCTGGCTGTCGGGCCGCGCCTCCATCGCACAGGTGAAGATCGACATCGAGACGGTGTGCCGGCTGATCGACCTGACGGAGCCGGCGTAACACGCATGAGTCGGGACACGGAAAGACCTACGAGACGGGTTCCCTTCGCCGGTATGGTCCGGATCAGGTCATAGGGGTCGCCGTCCGGCCTGACTGCTGCCTTCCAGCCTCTCAGCCCTACCGTCGCTGTCGGCCCGGGCGGATGCCTGCGCATCCCGCCTGAGTCGGCTACTCCGGTCGGACTCCCTCACTCGCCTCGTAGGCTGTTTCCAGGATAGACCGGAAACCCCGCGACGGAACCCCCCATTTCCGACCAATTCTCCCCGGTGTCACCTCCAGGTCAGCCGATCAAGGTCAGCCCGCTCCAGCTCCGGCCGATCGGCGTCTGTGCCGCCCACTGCCCGAGCAGACGGCGGGCCTCCTCCTCGGGCGCCGCGAAGGACACCCGCTGGGCACCCGCGTGGACCTTCCGCTCCTGCTCGTGCGTGCCCTCGCTGCAACAGGCGCACAGGACCTCGAAGCCGCTCGCCGGTTCGGCACCGTAGCCATGCCGGTCGAACAGCTCGATCAGGGCGTCGACATCGGCCACCTCGCTCGCGTTCACCGTCGCGGTCAACGTCGGCAGGTCGGAGGACTGGAAGAGGAGAAGCTCCTCGAAGACGGGGTACTCGCGCCCCTCGATGACCCGTCGCCCCTTCGGTTCCCCGTCATGGACGACGATCTCGCCGTAGCGGCGTCCGCCGCTCACCGGCACGTTCACCACCCGGCCGCGCGTCGGACAGAGCCGGTCGATCCAGACGACCTCCCGCTCCCCGCCCGTGTCCAGCCGGACACACGCCGGCCCGAACCGCCCGTTGATCTCGCCCTCCCCCGGCGGGAGCTGGATACCGAAGCCCTCCCAGGCGTCCCTGGCCGTCGCCCAGTCGCGCTGGATGGTCGCCGCGATGCCCAGGTTCCAGTACGCCGGATCGCCCTCACCCCGCGGAGCCCGGGCGGCGGCCTCGCGGCCCAGCTCGTACGCCTTCCCCCAGTTGCGCAGGAACTTGTGGGCGAGCGCGGCGTCGTACCACCACACCGGGCTCTTCGGCTCGTCCGGGTAGTGCGCGAGGACCCGCTCGAACAGCCCGGCGGCGGTCAGCCAGTCCTCGGCGTCCCAGGCCGCGTACGCCTGGTCGATCAACTGCTCGGCCTCGGACTTGTGCACTCTTCCCCACCCTGCCCACTGCGACGCGGTCCACCGGAACCGCAGGAGCGTACCCCGCCACCCGCCACCCGTCCCCCGCCGGGCCGCGCCTGCGCCAAGGGCGGTACAGCGCCGGGTTGTCCCCTCCGGTTGCGGTGGTGATGATGGGCTGTCGAACAGGCCGAACAGGCGGGTATGTGACAGCAAAGCGTTACTGGGTGCTGACGGAGGCGTCGCTCGTCATCAAGGGAAGGGATCTGCACCCCGAAGAGATCACGCCCTTCCTTGCCATCGAGCCCACTGGGGTACGCAATCCGGGCCCCGGTAAATGGGACCGTCCGGGCGAGACCGACGGACAGTGGAGGATCAGCTGCGACGAGCGCACGACCCGGGACTTCCACGAACAGCTGGACAGTATCCTCTCCGTCGCGGAACGGAAGCGGACCGAGCTCAGACAGCTGGCCGAACGAGGATATGAGGTGACCGTCAACCTCTTCGGCTTCTCCGGAAACGATTACACTCTTGCTCTTCATCCGGAAGAAATCAGGCGAATCGCACTCCTGGGATTCCCCCTCAAGGTCGCAGCCAGCATGAGCGAACGCTGAGAGAGCAATCATGGAAATGGAACCTGCGGCAGGACTGAAGCCCTGGGCTGACCTGAGCACGTCCCTGGTCGTATCAGGTCAGGAAGTGGATACCGGGTCCCTGGTCATGGAGTTCCAATTGGCCGACAGCGAAGAGTTCGCCTCACTTGACGGCGTGGGCATTCATTCCGGCCCCGGCTGGGCCACGCTCACCGTTGACGAGCGACGCTCGAAATGCGCCGACGAACAGGCCGCGGCACTCATCGGATTCCTCAGGTCCCGCAAGTCGGCGCTCGAGGCGCTGAAGGAGGCGGGAAAATCGGTGAGGGTCGATGTGGCAGGCGTTGCCGAGTTCGGATCGGGGCTCCACCTCTCGCCAGACGTCCTCGCAGGTCTCGCAGAACTGGGAATCCCTGTCACTTTCACGACGGTCCGGGCGTCCGGGGAGGACGAGGAGGACCCGCTCGCCTGGCTCGGCTGACCTGAAGTCCGACCCCGACGACGCGACCGTCACCGAACCCCTCGGTGACCACCTCGACTCCCTGGAGCGGATCGGCCGGCTCACCCCCGCCGAGGCCTCCGGCCCACCAGCACCCCTTCACCGACGCCCCGGGTCGCGTCCAGGCACTGCTCGACCACCACGCGAGCCGCCTCGCGGGCATGCTCGCCGAGCCCCTCACCCCCTGGCAGCTCGCCGAGCGGCGGCCCCTCCCGTTCGGCGGGCCGGCACCCCAGGCGGCGCCGGCCCGTCGAGGCCGTCAGGTCAGTCCAGCCCCACCGCCTCCCGCTCCGCCCGGGTCAGGGGCGGGCCCGGCAGGGGGCCCTTGCGGGGGCCGAAGGAGAGGGTCCACAGCATGTCGGGAGCGAACAGGCGGGCCGCCGGGGTGCGCAGGCTCATGACGTCCAGCAGGCCGCGCAGGGCGCGGGGGTTCTCGGAGCCGGCGGCCACGGCCTTGTCGACGTACGCGGTGAGGAGGCGTTCGACGCGGGTCGGCGGCTGCGGCGCGGCCCCGGGGTAGGAGGCGTCCTGGCCGACCGCGAGGTTCCACGCGTTGCCCACCGGCCGGGCCACCGCGCGCTGGATCCGGCGGGCGGTGCCGGGCGCGGTGGGGCCGTACCGGTCGAGGGTCCGGCCGAGGGCGAGGGCGCTCTGCGCGGCGACGGACAGGCCGTGGCCGTAGACCGGGTTGTAGCCGGCGACGGCGTCCCCGAGGACGGCGAAGCCCTCCGGCCAGGTCCCGGCCTTCTCGTAGAAACGCCGGCGGTTGGCCGTGCTGCGGGTGGTCACCGGGTCGGTCAGCGGTTTCGCCCGCGCGAGGAGCCGGCCGATGACCGGGTCCTTCAGGGCGGTGAGGGCGAAGTGCTCGAACGCCTCCGGCTCGGCAGAGGGTTCGCCGCCCCGGGTGCCGGAGAGCGTCACCAGCCAGCGGTCGCCCTCGATCGGTACGACGACCCCGCCCCGGCCGGGCGCCTCGCGCGGGTCGGCCTGCACGTTCACCACCGGGTAGCGCAGGGTCGCCGTGGCCTCGGGGGCCGCGTAGACACGGCTGGCGTAGGTGACGCCCGCGTCGACCACCCGCTCCTCGACCGGTGCGTGGCCCAGGTCCCGCAGCCAGTTGGCCGCGTGGGAGCCGCGCCCGCCGGCGTCGATCACCAGGTCGGCGTGCAGCGTCTCACCGGTCGCCAGGCGGACGCCGGTCACCCGGTGCCGGTCGCCGGTCAGGCCCGCCACCCGGGTCCCGTCGCGCAGGGTGATCCGGCGCCGGGCGAGGACGTCGGCGCGGATCACCGCGTCCAGCAGGTCCCGGCTGCACACGATCATGTGGTGCCGGGAGTCGGTGAACCGCCGGAACCACTGCCCGGAGGGCGCCTTGCTGACCAGGTCCCGCATCACCCCGATGAGCCCGGCGCCCCGGGCGGTCAGCTCCCCGGTGACGCCCGGCAGCAGCTCCTCCAGCGCGGCCACCCCGCCGGACCAGAGCAGATGGGCGTGCCGGGCCTGGGGCAGGCCCCTGCGCGGCTCGGGGCCCGCGGGCAGCCGGTCGGCCTCCACGATCGTCACCTCGTGGAAGCGGCTGGCGAGCACGGACGCGGCGAGCATGCCGGCCGTGCTGCCGCCGATGACGAGCGCGGTACGGCGGCGGGTGGGTATGTCAGGCATGTGAGGTGAGACCTTCCGTGGCGACCGCCTGCCGGCGGAACCGTTCGATGGCCGCCGCGTGGTTCCGCAGCGCGTGCGCGACGGACTCCAGTTCGCCGTCGGGGACGAAGGCGGCCCCGGCCCGCCCCGCCGGCAGCGGACGGGCGTGGCCGTCTGGCGCGTGCAGCGCGTCGGCCGCGACCAGGATGTCCACCGCCGCGGCGATGCCCCGCGCCACGGGCTGCGGGTAGCCCGCCGCCGTCGCCGCCGTCCGCGTCCGTTCGCGCCGCGTCGCGGACAGGTGCGGGGCGAGCTTGAGCAGCCCGTCGTTGATGGCGGCCCGGCGCAGCTCCAGGCGGAGGGCGGCACCGCTGACCCGGCCGGTCGCGGGCGCCGCCGGGGCGGTGACGGCCAGCATGGTCTGCCACAGCGGCTTCAGCCGCCGGTGGGTGCGCACCAGCCTCCGGTGCTCCGCCGCCCACGGCCCGGCCTGCCCGGCGATGAAGCCGACGGCCACCAGGACGGCCTCGGCGATGGCGAACGGCGGTGCGGCGTACGTCGACAGCCAGTCCCAGTCCCGGCCGCTCCACCGGGCGCCGATCGCCGCGAGCTTGGCGACGTCGAAGAGGAGCCCGAGTGCGTAGGCCACCTGGAGGAAGATCACCGCCCGGCGCAGCCAGGTGTCCTCGACCTCCCGGTACCAGGCCCACAGCATGCCCGCCGCGACCAGCGCGGACACCAGGTGGGCGACGAGGTAGAGCAGCACGAACTCGCGCATCCAGGGCGTGCCGGCGTAGTAGGTGTCGAGGTCGCGCGTGCGCTCCACCCGGTGGTCGCCGAGCAGGAACGTCGTCCACAGGCCGACGATGATGACGGTGTACGCCACCCGGACCAGCCGGGTGCGCCGGCGGCGCACGGCGGACGGGGGCTCCCGCCAGGTGATGATGAGCCACAGGCAGGCACCGCAGTACGCGGTCAGCAGCGAATAGACCCAGAGGCCGGCGAAGTTGGGGATTCCGGTCAGTACGTTGATGCGGTGCAGGTTGGCCGGTGGCAGCGAGGCGAAGCAGACCGCGCCGATGCCGAGCAGCAGGGCGGTGGCCCGCAGGATCGGATCCTGCCAGGCGCGCCGCAGCAGCGGCAGTTTGATCACGAAGGCGACGGCGAGCAGGGCGGCCGGGACGGCGTAGGCGGCGAAGGAACCGGCGATGTCCCAGCGCATCAGGGCCCGCCGATGTTGCCCAGCGAGGACGACAGCCGGTCGGTGAGGGTGTCCTGGGTCATCCGGCCGGCCGCGCCCGGCCCCACGACCTTGGAGAACTTCGCGGCGAGGCGCAGCCCGCACTCCTCGGCCTCCCACTCGGCCTCGGCCGCCGCCGCGGCGGGCGAGCGGGTGGCCATGGCGACGACCCGGTCCCAGGGAACGTCGTCCTCGGCGCGGGAGAGCAGCCGACGGGCGGCGGCGGGCAGGCCGGACGGGTAGTGCACGTCCAGCGTGCCGTAGTGGATGTGCCCGATCTCGTGCCCGGCGATGACGAACTTGTGCGGGTCCGGGGCCCGGTCCTCGACCACGACGATGTAGTCCTCGTCCCGGGCGAGGGTGATCCCGGAGACGTCCAGGCCCGGCGGGAAGGCGACGAACTTCAGCCGGACCGGGCGGTCGAGCCGCGGGCTGAGCGTGGCGCACAGCGCGTGCAGGAACGCCTCCGGGCCGGTCGGCGGGGTGAGGGTGCGGACGGTGTCGCGCACGAGCCGGTCGAGGAAGCGCCTCGGGGACCTGAAGTGCCTCGCCAGAGGTGCCGACCGCGGGTACGGCGCCGGCTTCGGGGCCCTGGCGCTCGGTTCACGCACGCCCGGCGTCCTCCGCCCGCTCGGAGGCGATGATCATCTCGGCGAGGTCGGCGAGGGTGGCGAGCTGCCGGGCGTTCATCTGCGGAGCCCGGGCGGCCAGTCGTACCAGCCCGCTCTCGCGCAGCCGCAGCAGCGGGTCCGCCTCCGCCTCCAGGCTCTGCAGCACCGGTTGCAGCGCCTCGTGCAGCGCCTCCGGCTCGTCCGCCGTGAAGTAGCCCGCGGGCAGGCCGAAGAACCGGCGCAGCCGGTCGGCGTGTTCCAGGCTCGGCATTCCGCTCTTGCGCCACTCGCTGAGCCACTGGCGGCTGGTTCCGGCGATCCTCGCCAGCTCGTCCAGCGAGTACCGCTTGCCGTCCGGGCGGCGCCGGGTCTCCCGGATGAAGTCCAGTCGCTGGCGCACGCGTTCGGCCAGGGAGGTCTCGGGGGCCCGGCCGCCGGAAAGCAGGTCGACGACGACGCCGACGGGGATGCCCGTGCGGTGGGAGAGGCCGGCCACGTCCAGGGCCTCCGGCAGCCGGCCGGGCCGGCCGGTCAACTCGCCGAGCCGGTCCAGGACATCGGCCAGCGAGGCGTACGCGTCACTCACCGAGGTCCCCCCTGGGCGTGTCGTCCGTTCGGCGGCTGGGCTGACGGCGAGGCTACCGGTTCGCCCGTTCGGCGACCAGATGTGACAACGCTCCCTGCCTAATTAGGCAGCTATCGTTGACAGTTAGGGGCGCGGTGGGTGAGGATCACCGCACGGAGAGCAAGATTCCGACCCGCCCCGGGTGCCGCCTATGGGGGAGCGGCACCCGGGGCGCCTCCGCGCCCGCCTTCACCCCGGGGACGTCCACCCCTCGGTGGTGCAGCGCCCCCCTCGTCGGGTCCGGGTGTCGCGACGCGGCTCACGACCCGACTCGGCCCACCGGGCCTGCCGTACGGGACGACGTCGGCCTACGCCGACCCACCGTCACGGCTGCTGCGGCACCCGCGCCGTCACCCTTCGCCTGACCGTCGGCGCCCCCGCCTCCTCCCCTTGGCCCCGCACCGACCCGATGGCCTGATCCCGCCGCTGAGGGAACGACTCCGGGCATCGCCCTCGGCACCGGCGGGCGGCGGGACCGACCCCCACCGGCAGCGGGCCACCGTCCAGTGCGCCCACCCGGCCGCGACCCGCCCCTCGATCGACCTGCGCCTCGTACCCGGTGGCCGCGTGCCCCGCCCCGGTCCCGCCGTGACCCCCGTCACCAGCTCCGTGTGCGCACGGCCACCCCTCGGCCCGTGCGAGGCGGCCGGTAAAGTGGCGCGGGTCGTCATCACACCCGTACGGGGGGAAGCCGGTGCAATTCCGGCGCTGACCCTCCCCCGGCTCCCGGCTGCGCTCGCGCCCGGGGGCACCCCCATCCGTGTGCCGCCAGCGAGGCGGTGAGCCGGACCGCCCCGGACGGGACGTTGACCGGCTCGCGTGCGTCGGCGGCCCGCCGCGCACGGCACCGTCGAGGTCTACGGAGCCGAGCCGCCCGGGGTGTCACCCGTGCGCCGCCCGGCTCCCCGCAGGAGAGGCAGTCGCCGACCATGAACGTCCGCCGCAGTGCCGCGGCTCTCGCCGCCGTAGGCGTGCTGGCCGCCGCCGCGCCCGCCACGGCCGCCGAACCGTCCCCGTCGCCGAAGGTGACGGTCCCGTCCGGGCTCTACGGCAAGGGAGACCCGACGTACGACGGCGTGTGGCGGCAGTCGCTGACGCTGGTCGCCCAGCGGACCCTCGGCTACCGGCCGGCTGCCGAGGCCGTGGACTGGCTCACCGGTCAGCAGTGCGCGAACGGCTCCTTCGCCGCCTTCCGCGCCGCCCCCGCCGAGGCGTGCGACGACAAGGTCAAGGCCGACACCAACAGCACGGCCGCCGCCGTCCAGGCCCTCGCCGCGACCGACGGGCACGGCATCGCCGTCGGCAAGGCCGTGGACTGGCTGAAGTCCGTGCAGAACGAGGACGGCGGCTGGGGCTACTACCCCGGCGGCCCCAGCGACACCAACTCCACCTCCGTCGTCATCGGCGCGCTGACCGCGGCCGGCACCGACCCGGCGGACGTACGGAAGTCCGGCAAGTCCCCCTACGACGCCCTGCCCGCCTGGTCCATCCCCTGCGACCAGGACGGCGGCGGCGCCCTCGCCTACCAGGCGGACAAGAAGGGCAAGCTGCTCCCCAACGCGGACGCGACGGCGGCCGGCCTGCTGGGCGCCCTCGGCAAGGGCTTCGCCGCGCGGGCCGGCAAGGCCCCGGCACACGACACCTGTGTCAGGGCCGGGAACCGCACCCAGGTCGCCGACAACGCCGGCGCGTTCCTGGCCGCGGCCGTCGCCAGGACCGGCCACCTCAAGTCCGCCCTGCCCGGCGCCGAGGACCAGCCCGACTTCGGCAACACCGCCGACGCCGTCGTCGCGCTCGCCGCGGACGGCCGGACCGAGCCGGCCAAGAAGGCCTACGCCTGGCTGGAGAAGAACGCCGGCCCGTGGGCGACCCAGAACGGGCCGGCCGCGTACGCCCAGCTGATCCTCGCCGCCCATGCGCTCGGGCAGCAGCCGGGCGACTTCGGCGGCACCAGCCTGGTCCGTTCCCTCAACGCGCTCGGTCCCGCCCCGCACATGGACTCCGCCGCCGAGCACGAGGAGAAGTCCGACGACGACTCCGGCACGGGCGTCTGGTGGATCGTCGGCGTCGGCCTCGTCGCCGGCATCGGCATCGGCTTCCTGCTCAGCGGCCGGAAGAAGCAGCAGCCGTGACCGCCGTCCGCCGTACCCTGCCGGTGCTCGCCGCCGCGCTGCTGCTCCTCGGATCCGCCGGGCCGGCCGCTGCCACCGGCTACCGCTACTGGTCCTTCTGGGAGCGCACCGGCGGCCACTGGACGTACGCCACCCAGGGCCCGGCCTTCGTCCGCCCCGACGACGGCGCGGTCCAGGGCTTCCGGTTC
The DNA here is from genome assembly GCF_002920615.1 of Streptomyces sp. Ru62. GTDB lineage: Bacteria > Actinomycetota > Actinomycetes > Streptomycetales > Streptomycetaceae > Streptomyces. The sequence continues at coordinate 298,149 of NZ_PQSU01000004.1, read as the reverse complement.
GCGGTGAGCGCGGACTCGGCGGACGCCAGCCGGCCGCGCGGTACGGCGGACTTCGACACGGTCTGCGCCGGTACGCCGGCCCGGCCGGGCACGAAGCGGGTGGCCCTCGTCCTCGACTTCGGCACGCGGTCGGACGCGCCGTCCGGCGAGACCCCGCCGGCGCGCCGCACGGCGTGTGCGCGGGTGCCGTCCGACGCGACCACCGCGGACGCGCTGGCCGCCGTGGCGAAACCGCTCCGGTACGACACCAACGCCCTGCTGTGCGCCATCGCCGGGTACCCGGAGGAGGGGTGCGGGGAGCAGGTCTCCACCGGGGAGAAGCGGACCTCGGGCGGGGCCGGTGGCGGGCCCTCGCTGGGTCTGCCGATCGGCGCGGGCGTGGTCGCCCTCCTCGCGGGGGCGGCGGTGTGGCAGGCACGTCGGCGGCGCGATGAGTCCGGGTGAGCCGAAGCGGTCGTGCGGGTCCGGGCGCGCGGGGGCCGACCGCACCCACGCGGCAGTGGCCGCGCAGCGGACGGCGCCCCGCACTCCTCCGGGGCGCTCGCACCGCGCCACCCTGCACCCCGGGGCCTGGTGGCTGTGGGCGGTGTCCCTCGGTGTCGCCGCCACCCGTACCACCAATCCCCTGCTCCTCGCCCTCCTCATATCCGCCTCCGCCTACGTCGTGGCGACCCACCGCTCCCCCGCCCCCTGGGCCCGCTCCTACACCGCCTTCGCCAGGCTCGCCCTCGCCGTCCTCGTCATCCGCGTGCTGTTCGCGGTGGCGCTCGGCTCCCCCATCCCCGGCACGCACGTCCTCCTGACGCTCCCCGAAGTCCCGCTCCCGCACTGGGCGCAGGGCATCCGGCTGGGCGGCCGGGTCACCGCCGAGGCGGTCGTCTTCGCCGCGTACGACGGACTGAAGCTCGCCACCCTCCTCATCTGCGTCGGTGCCGCGAACGCCCTCGCCAGCCCCACCCGCCTCCTCAAGTCCCTGCCCGGCGCGCTGTACGAGACGGGCGTGGCCGTGGTCGTCGCCCTCACCTTCGCGCCCCATCTGATCGCCGACGTGCAGCGGCTGCGCGCCGCCCGCCGGCTGCGCGGCCGGCCGGACCGGGGCGTACGGGGCCTGCTCCAGGTCGGACTGCCGGTCCTGGAGGGCGCGTTGGAGCGCTCGGTCGCGCTCGCCGCCGCGATGGAGGCCCGCGGCTACGGCCGTACCGCCGAGGTTCCCGCCCGGGTCCGCCGTACGACGGCCGCGCTCACCCTCGGCGGTCTGCTCGGCGTGTGCGCGGGCACGTACGGCCTGCTGACCGCGGCCGGGGGTGCGTACGGGCTTCCCCTGCTGCTCACCGGAGTCGTCGCCTCGCTCGCCGGACTGCGGCTGGGCGGCCGGCGTTCCCCGCGCACCCGGTACCGCCCGGACCCGTGGGGGCCGCGCGCCTGGCTGGTCACGGGCTCGGGCGCCGCGGTGGCCGCGCTGCTCACGCTCGCCTCACTCGGCGATCCACGGGCGCTGCACCCCGGGGTCGTGCCCCTCGTCGCGCCCACGCTTCCCCTCTGGCCCGCCGTGGCCGTCCTGCTCGCCCTGCTGCCCGCCTTCGTCGTCCCGAGGGAGTCGTCGTGATCCGCTTCGAGGATGTCAGCGTGACGTACGAGGGGGCGGCGCGGCCCGCCGTCGCCGGCGTCGACTTCGAGGTGCCCGAGGGTGAACTGGTGCTGCTCGCCGGTCCGTCCGGGGTCGGCAAGTCGACCGTGCTGGGCGCGGTGAGCGGGCTGGTCCCGCACTTCACCGGCGGCACCCTGCGCGGTCGCGTGACGGTGGCCGGCCGGGACACCCGTACCCACCCGCCGCGTCAACTCGCCGACGTGGTCGGCACGGTGGGCCAGGATCCGCTCGCACACTTCGTGACGGACACCGTGGAGGACGAACTCGCCTACGGCATGGAGTCCTTGGGGCTCGCCCCGGCGGTGATGCGGCGCCGGGTGGAGGAGACCCTCGACCTGCTGGGCCTCGCCGGGCTGCGCGGCCGGCCCATCGCCACGCTGTCCGGCGGACAGCGGCAGCGGGTCGCGATCGGCTCGGTCCTCACCCCGCACCCCCAGGTGCTGGTCCTGGACGAGCCGACCTCGGCGCTGGACCCGGCCGCCGCCGAGGAGGTGCTGGCCGTGCTGCAACGGCTGGTGCACGACCTGGGGACGACGGTCCTGATGGCCGAGCACCGCCTGGAACGGGTCATCCAGTACGCCGACCGGGTCGTGCTGCTCCCGGCCCCCGGCGCCGCCCCGGTCACCGGCCCCCCGGCCGAGGTGATGGCCGTGTCCCCGGTCTACCCCCCGGTGGTGGCCCTGGGCCGTCTGGCCGGCTGGTCCCCCCTCCCCCTGACGGTCCGGGACGCCCGCCGCCAGGCCCCCACCCTCCGCGCCCTTCTCTCCGGCGCGACGGCACCGGCGAAGGCCCCTGCCGCCCCGGTCACGGCAGGCGCCGCCACCACCCCGCCCACGAACACCGCCGCCGCCCCGGCTTCCTGCGATTCCGCCGCCGTAGCCACGACCGGCCACACCGCCACCCCAGCCGAAGGCGCCCCCACCGACGTGGCCGCGGGCCGTCGCACCACCGCCACGGCTGCGGGCACCGCCGCCGTGGCCGCAGACGATCCAGCCGACGCGGCTGCGGACCGAGACACCACCGCCACAGCGACAGGCGCCTCCCCCGCCCCGGCCACCGGCGCCTCCGGTGTCGTGGCCGCGGGTAGTCGTGTCGCTGGGGCGGCGCGGGTGGGCGCCGCTGCGGTACCGCGTCCGCGCGGGCAGGCGGCACCGGCCGCCGGGCGGCCCCCGCGCCGGGCACCCGGCACCCCCGCCCGCCGCTCCTTGTTCCGTCGCCGTCCCGCCCCCGCCCCGGAAGTCCCGCGGCAGCACCTCGCGGAGACCCGCGCCCTCTCCGTCCGCCGGGACCAGGTCCAAGCCCTCCGGGACATCGACCTGACCGTCGCCCCCGGCGAGACCGTCGCGCTCATGGGCCGCAACGGCGCCGGCAAGTCCACCCTCCTCGGTTCGCTCGTCGGCCTGGTGGCGCCCAGCTCGGGGACCGTGGACGTGGACGGCGCCGTTCCGCACCGCACCCCGCCGCGGGACCTCGTGCGCCGGGTCGGTCTCGTCCCCCAGGAGCCGCGCGACCTGCTGTACGCGGACACGGTCGCCACCGAGTGCGCGGCGGCCGACCGGGACGCCGCCGCCGCGCCCGGCACCTGCCGCGCCCTGGTGTCCGAGCTGCTGCCGGGTGTGCCGGACGACACCCACCCCCGGGACCTGTCGGAGGGCCAGCGCCTGGCGCTCGCGCTGGCCGTGGTCCTGACCGCCCGCCCGCCCCTGCTCCTCCTCGACGAGCCGACGCGCGGCCTGGACTACGCGGCCAAGGCCCGCCTGGTCGCCGTACTGCGCGATCTGGCGGCCGAGGGCCACGCGATCGTGCTGGCCACGCATGACGTGGAGCTGGCCGCCGAGCTGGCCCATCGGGTGGTGCTGCTCGCCGAGGGAGAGGTGATCGCCGACGGGCCGACGGCCGAGATCGTGGTGTCCTCCCCGTCCTTCGCACCGCAGGTGACCAAGATCCTGGCCCCGCAGCAGTGGCTGACGGTGGCCCAGGTGCGGGAGGCGCTGACATGAGCCACGGCAGCCGCGCCACCGCGCGGACGCGCGCCGTCCGCCTCGGCCCCCGCTCGCTCGCCGCACTGACGCTGACCAGCGCGGTCGGCGTGGTCGCCTTCGGCTGGCCCTTCCTCGCCCCGCCCGCCTCCCAGCTCAACGCGCACGCCCAGGACGCGCCCTGGCTCTTCTCCGGCCTGCTGGTGCTGCTGGTGGCGGTGGTCGCGGCGACGATCTCGGAGTCGGATCTCGGGCCGAAGGCCGTGGCCATGCTGGGCGTGCTGGCCGCGACGGGCGCGGCGCTGCGGCCGATCGGCGCGGGTACGGCGGGGCTGGAGCCCATGTTCTTCCTGATGGTGCTCAGCGGACGGGTGCTCGGCCCGGGCTTCGGCTTCGCGCTGGGCTCGGTGACGATGTTCGCGTCCGCGCTGCTCACGGGCGGGGTCGGGCCGTGGCTGCCGTTCCAGATGCTGGCGATGGGCTGGTTCACGATGGGTGCGGGCCTGCTGCCCGGGCCGGTCCGGCTGCGCGGCCGTGGCGAGCTGCTGCTGCTCGCCGGCTACGGCTTCCTGGCCGCCTTCGCCTACGGCACGTGCATGAACCTGGCCGGCTGGCCCTTCCTGGACGCGGCGGCCTCGAACATCTCCTTCCACGGCGATGCGCCGGTCGCCGAGAACCTCGCCCACTTCGTCGCGTACTGCCTGGCCACCTCGCTCGGCTGGGACCTGGGCCGGGCGCTGTGCACCGTGGTGCTGACCGTGGTCCTCGGTCCGGCGGTGCTGCGGGCGCTGCGCCGGGCCACGCGGCGGGCCGCTTTCGAGACCGCGGTCACATTCGACGGCCCCGCCGGGTGAGGGCTCGCTTCCGGGCCGTGAGCGGTCCGGTGAAGCACCCCACATGACGCACGTCACCTACGACCCGGGACCGTAGTCCCATTTGCCTGATACACCCTCTCCTGCACCCCTTCTGACCTGGGCTTTGCGACCCAGATCACAGAGCCGGCGTTTGCCGCCGATCCGGCCACAACTAGTAAAAGGGGTCATTGCGGACGTGTTCCGGGCCTGCTTCTCTGGACGACGTCGCCAGGCGCCACGAGCCCACCCGGGCCGCGGCGCCGCCGCATGAGACCGCAGCACGTGGTCCTTCCCATGCGGGCGATCCCCCGTCCCCGACGCAAGAGGTTCTCCGTGTCCGTCTCCTTCATCCGCCGCATCGCTTCCCCGAAGAAGGTCCTCACCACCGCCGCCGTGGCCGCCGCCACCGCCGGTATGGCTCTGAGCGCGGCGCCCGCCCAGGCCGCCACCACCTCGGCCTCCTCCGCCCAGGCGATCGCGCACCGGATGATCCCGGACGCCGCGCAGTTCAACGCCTTCAGCAAGATCGTCGAGCACGAGAGCGGCTGGAACCCCGCCGCCACCAACAGCTCGTCCGGCGCCTACGGCCTGGTCCAGGCCCTGCCGGCCTCGAAGATGTCCTCCGCCGGCGCCGACTGGAAGACCAACCCGGCCACCCAGATCAAGTGGGGCCTGGACTACATGAACTCCCGCTACGGCAGCCCGGCCAAGGCCTGGAGCTTCTGGCAGGCCAACGGCTGGTACTGAGCCACCCGGCTCCCTGCCACCGGCCGTCCCGCCGCCCCTCACCGAGCCGCGCCCCCGCTGAACCAGCGCGCGATGCCGGCCAGCGCGGCCCGGTCCGACCCGAAGTGGTCGACCGGGCCCACCTCCAGCACCCGCACCCTCGCCCCCCGCTGGGCGAGGGTGCGCGCGCATGTCCGGGCGTTGCCGATCGGTACGTCGGTGTCGCGGTCGCCCGCGTACAGCCGTACCGGCACCTCGGGCTTCCAGTCGCAGGCGTGGCCGTTGGCGCGCAGGGCCGTGAGCAGCCCGCCGGTGGGCTCGCGGAGCTGCCGGTAGAAGCGGTCGGTGAGCAACTGCCGGACGGTCGGGGCGAGCTGACGCACGATGTCCTCGTCCTTGTGCCGCCCGTCGAAGAGCCGCTCGACGCGCCCGGCGTACGGCTGCCGGAACACCTCGGCGGGGTCCTTGTAGATGGGGTGCAGGCGGTTCTGGGCCACGAGGAAGTAGGAGAGGTAGAACACCCCGCTCACGTCGTTGACCCGGCCGTCGGTCAGCGCCGGCTCCTCGGTGCCCTCAAGGTCGTACGGCCCCGCCACCGGCGCGACGGCCTTCAGCCGCAACCCGGCCGCGTCCCCGCCCTGCACCGCCCGGGCCAGCGCCATCGCCACCTGCCCGCCCTGGGAGAACCCGGTCACGTACAGGTCCCCGGTCAGTGAGCGACCCAGCAGCCCGGCCGCCGTCCGGGTCGCGTGCAGCATGTCCACCGAGGCGGTGACCGCGGACCGGGTGTCCATGTAGGGGTGCCGGCCGGGCCCCTCCCCCAGGCCCAGGTAGTCGGGCGCGGCCACCGCGCGCCCCGTGGCGGCGAAGAGGTACGACCGCGTCCGCGCGGCCTCGGCCACGGAGGGCGCGTAGGACCGGTTGGCCATGGTGCCGTGCGTGTCGGAGACGAGCCCGAGGCGGTGCCCGCCACCGGACGGGACGGTGAGCAGACCGGTGGCGGTGGTCGGCCGGCCCTGCGGGTCCACCGTGCGGTACGTCACCCGGTAGGCGAGGACGCCGTAGCGCACCGGGACGGCACCGATGTGCTGCGCGCGCAGCGCCCGGGCGACCTCCGCACGGCTGTGCGCGGCGACCGGTACGACGGACACGACCTCCCCACGCTCACCGGCGCGCTGTCCGTCGGCGCCGGGGACCCCCGGTGCCACCCCTGCGACCCCGACGAGCGCCAGGGCACCCAGGGTGACCGCCGGGCCCTTGCGGATGGGCCGACCGGGCTGCTTTTCCACCGTGTTGCGCGTGTCCTGAGTCATGTCCCGAACGCTACGGACGCACGCTGCGCCCGGACATCCGAGAGCCCCCCGTCCTCGGGTGGACTTCTTTCGCGCGCCGGGTGGACTTCTTTCCACCTCCCGTCCCCTCGGAGGAACGATGACGACGCCGCCGCCGACGTCTCCGGGTCCGGTACCGGTACCGGACCCGGAGACGCGCGGGCTGCGGCTGGTGGCCGTACTGCTGGCACTGACCGTGGTCAGCGGCCTGATCGACGCCGTCAGCTTCCTGGGCCTGGGCCGGGTCTTCACGGCCAATGTGACCGGCAGCGTGGTCATCCTCGGCTTCGCCGCGGCCGGCGTCCCCGGCTTCTCCGTGCGCCACGCGGTCATGTCCCTGGTCTGCTTCCTGCTGGGCGCGGTGACCGGCGGCCGGGTGACGGGCCGATACGGCCGGGGCTCCCGCCGCCGCTCGGCCCGGCTGGCCCTGGCGGGGGAGGCGGCGCTGGTCGGCGTCGCGGCGGCCGTGGCCTTCGCCCGGCCGGACACCGCCGGGACCCGGGACGCCCTGATCGGCCTCACGGCCTTCGCGATGGGCCTGCGCACCGCGACGGTACGCAAGTTCCGCGTGCCCGACCTGACCACCACCACCGTCGTGACGATGACCCTGACCGGCCTGGCCTCCGAGTCCCGCCTCGGTGACGCCACGCACCACCGCACCCTGCGCCGCGCGGCCTCGGTGCTCGCGATGGCCGGCGGTGCCTGCCTGGGCGCCTGGCTGGTCCTCCACCACGGCCTGGGCATCCCCCTGCTGCTGGCGGCACTGGCGTCGGGTGCCCTGGCGATGGCGGCCTCGGGCCGGGAATGACCACGGCGAACGGCGACCCGGCGGCCAGTCACGCCACCGGGCGCTGGACTCGGACGTTGGGCGCTGAACTCGGACGTCGGCTGAAACGGTTGCTGTTGGGCCGCCCGCCTCTTGGCCAGTGTCGTGCTTCCGCGGTCCGCGTCAAGGGCGCTGCGCGTCGCCTCCGGCGACGGGCCTCCGGCCCACCCTTGACCCGGCCCGCTCCAGCACGAGGGAGAAGCGAGCGGCCCGACAGTCACTTACTGCCGACGTCCACACAGCCGACCTCCCCAGCCCCGGCACGGGCACCGGCCCCGGCACCCGCTCCCCGGACCCCCGTCCGCCCCCTCGCGCGCGGTCCCTGGAAGGCGTACGACAGGCCGAAGCCCGCTGTCACCACCACCGCGCCCCCTACCGCGTCCAGGACCCAGTGGTTGCCGGTGGCGACGATGGCCGAGACGGTGAAGAGGGGGTGCAGAAGGCCCAGCGCCTTCATCCACCACTTCGGGGCGATCACCGCGATCACCACCCCGCACCACAGGGACCAGCCGAAGTGCAGCGACGGCATCGCCGCGTACTGGTTGGTGAGGGCGGTCAGGGTGCCGTAGTCCGGCTTGGAGAAGTCCTGGACGCCGTGGACGGTGTCGATGATGCCGAGCGTGGGCATCAGGCGCGGCGGGGCCAGCGGGAACAGCCAGAAGCCGACCAGGGCGAGCAGCGTGGCGAAGCCGAGGGAGGCGCGGGCCCAGCGGTAGTCGACCGGGCGGCGCCAGTACAGGACGGCGAGGACGGTCAGCGGGACGACGAAGTGGAAGGACTCGTAGTAGAAGTCGAAGAAGTCCCGCAGCCAGTCGATCTTCACCACGGCGTGGTTGACCGCGTGCTCGATGTCGATGTGGAGGAAGCGTTCGGTGTCGAGGATCAGATGGCCGTGCCGCTCGGCCTCAGCCCGCCCCTCGGAGTTGCTGCCGCCGGTCGCCGCCAGCCGTACCTGCTGGTAGGCCGCGTACGTGACGCGGAGGAGGAGCAGTTCCAGGAGGAGGTTGGGACGGGTGAGCACCCGGCGCAGGAAGGGCAGCAGCGGGACGCGGCGGAAGCGGGCCGGGGCCGGCGGGGCGTAGTGCGCCGGTATCGGGGTCTGGTAGTAGGGCGACGTGCGGGACAGGAAGGGGACGGCCGTGGCGGCGGCCAGGGCCGCGAGCAGGACCAGGTTGTCCCGCAGCGGGTACACCACCGGCATGTGCGGCAGCATCATCTGCGCCGGGAGCGTGGTGACGAGGACGACCGCGACCGGCCAGACGTAACGGTCGGAGGTCCGCTTGCCGACCCGGCCGACCACCGCGAGCAGCACCCACAGCAGCTGGTGCTGCCAGGTGGTCGGGGACACGGCGACGGCGGCGCAGCCGGTGACGGCGACGGCGAGGAGGAGCTGTCCGTCGTGGGCGTAGCGGACCGCGCGGCGCAGGGCGAGGGCGGCGACGCCGGCGCCGAGGAGGAGGAAGAGGGCTGTCTCCGAGGTGCCTGTCAGGCCGAGGCGGAGCAGGGCGCCGTGCAGGGACTGGTTGGCGAGGGCGTCGGCCTTGCCGCCGAGGCCGGCGCCGGCCATGTGGTGCACCCAGTAGGTGCGGGAGTCGTGCGGCAGCGCGGCCCAGGCGAGCGCGGTGCAGGCGGCGAAGGTGCCGGCCGTGGTGAGCGCGGCCCGGCGGCGGCCGGTGAACCACAGCAGCGGGATGAAGAGCAGGACGGTCGGCTGGAGGGCGGCGGCCAGGCCCGTGCACAGGCCGCTCGCGCGTTGCCCGCGTACGGTGAAGCAGCCGAGCAGGACGAGCAGGACCGGGATGATGCTTGTCTGCCCGAGCCACAGGGTGTTGCGGACCGGCAGCGACAGCATGAGCAGGCTGATGGCGACCGGCGCGGCCAGCAGTGAGGTGCGCCGGCTGATGGGCTGGGGCAGCGCGCGGGCGGCGACCAGGCCGAGGGCGACGACGAGCAGCAGGGTGCCGAAGGTCCAGCCCCAGCCGAGCGCGGCCTCGGCCGACCGCGTCAGCGGTTTGAGGACCAGGCCGCCGAAGGGGGTGCCGGTGAACCGCGTCGAGTCGTAGATCGAGCCGTTCACGTGCAGGACGCCTTCGGGGCCGACCCAGGTCTCCAGGTCGGTGAGCCGTTCGCCGCTGGGGGTGGTCAGGACGACGGCCATCTGCCGTGCGGCGAGGATCGCGGCCACCGCCCACAGGGCGAGCCGGGTGGCGCGCAGCCGCGCTCCGACCGCCGCTCTTCCGAAGACGTCCGCCGGTCGCCCGCTGTGCTCCACGTTCGCCACGCCTCGTCGGCCTCCCGCCCCGTCGTCCCGGCCGCCGGTCCGCGCCGGGTTCCCCTCTGCGCTCCTTCTGAGCCTCGCAGACCCCCCGGAGAGGGACGCAGGCAACCCCCGATTCACCTGACGTCGGTCTCTTTTTGTCCGAAAGACCATAGTCCGGGGTGCGGTCGGTTGCGCGCGGGGGGCGCGAGAAGGATCACACCGAGCTGCGGGCATGGCCCCCGGCGAAGGGGCAGACGTACCTGCGTATGCGCCGTTTAGCTGCACTGTGCAGCTAAACGCATGCGGGACGTAAGGGGTAGAACTCCGCCTATGGTCGATTTTCGGCCCGCCGTACGTCACCGTCGCCGTCCGGGTCCGTCCCTGTCCCCGTCGAAAGGTAGGCGAGCCCCGTTTTGGCGACCGCTACCACCGCCTCAGCCGTCACCCCGCCCCTCAAACCGCGGCGGGCCGCCCAGGCCCGTGCCGCCCGTGACGTCACCGTCACCGACCCCGCGCTCGTCAGGCGCGCCGTGAAGGCGGCGGCGCTCGGCAACGCGATGGAGTGGTTCGACTTCGGCGTCTACAGCTACATCGCCGTCACCCTGGGCAAGGTCTTCTTCCCGTCCGGCAACCCGACCGCGCAGTTGCTGTCGACGTTCGGCGCCTTCGCGGCGGCCTTCCTGGTCCGTCCGCTCGGCGGCATGGTCTTCGGCCCGCTGGGCGACCGCGTGGGCCGGCAGAAGGTCCTCGCGGTCACGATGATCATGATGGCGGCGGGTACGTTCGCGATCGGCCTGATCCCGTCGTACGCGACGATCGGCGTCGGAGCGCCGCTCCTGCTGCTCGCCGCCCGTCTGGTGCAGGGCTTCTCCACCGGCGGTGAGTACGCGGGCGCGACGACGTTCATCGCCGAGTACGCGCCGGACAGGAAGCGCGGCTTCCTCGGCAGCTGGCTGGAGTTCGGCACGCTCGCCGGTTACATCGGCGGCGCGGGTCTGGTCACGCTCATGACCGCGCTGCTGTCCTCGGACGACCTCACCTCGTGGGGCTGGCGCATCCCGTTCCTGATCGCGGGCCCGATGGGCATCATCGGCCTGTATCTGCGGATGCGGCTGGAGGAGACCCCGGCGTTCGCGGCGGAGGTCGAGAAGGCGGAGGCGGCCCGGCCGAAGGTGCCGCTGCGCGAGATGATCACCGGCCAGTGGAAGTCGCTGCTGCTGTGCATGGGCCTGGTCCTGGTCTTCAACGTCACCGACTACATGCTGCTGTCGTACATGCCGAGCTACCTCACCAGTGAGCTGAAGTACGACGAGACACACGGGCTGCTGGTCGTGCTCGGTGTGATGGCCCTGATGATGATCGTGCAGCCGTTCGTGGGCGCGCTGACCGACCGGGTCGGCCGCCGGCCGGTGATCGCGGCGGGCTGCGCGGGCTTCCTGTTCCTGTCCGTCCCGGCGCTGCTGCTGATCCGCGAGGGCAGCCTGCTCGCCGTCGGGCTGGGCATGGGCGCGCTGGGTCTGCTCCTGGTGTGCTTCACGGCGGCCATGCCGGCCGCGCTGCCCGCTCTGTTCCCGACGCGCGTGCGGTACGGGTCCCTGTCGATCGGGTTCAACGTGTCCGTGTCCCTGTTCGGCGGTACGACTCCGCTGGTCGTGACCGCGCTGATCGGGGCGACCGGGAACATGATGATGCCCGCGTACTACATGATGGCCGCGGCTGTCGTGGGCGGTGTCGCCGTGTGGCGGATGTCGGAGTCGGCGGGGCGTCCGCTGCCGGGTTCCGCGCCGTCCGTGGAAGGTCGCTGAGCGCGCCGCGGGGGTGCGGGCCGTCCCCCGGGTGCGACTCCGTCGCGGCCGGTCGTGCGGTTGCCCGCGCCCCAGCGGGGCGCTTCCGCCGCCATGCCCCGCGGGCAGTCGTACCCATCCGCGTCCTCTGCTGCGATCATCGAGGGAGGACACTCGGGAAAGGCAGCTGGGGCTATGAGCGGGTCGCAGGTCTGGGACGACGTCGACGACTACTTCATCAACACGCTCTCACCGGACGACGAGGTGCTGCGCGCGGCCCTGCGCGACAGTGATGCCGCCGGGCTGCCCGCCATCGCCGTCACGGCGGCGCAGGGCAAGTTCCTCCGGCTGCTCGCCGAGCTCCAGGGGGCCCGGCACATCCTGGAGATCGGCACGCTCGCCGGGTACAGCACGATCTGGCTGGCCCGCGCGCTGCCCGAGGACGGCAGGCTGATCTCGCTGGAGTACAGCGCCAAGCACGCGGAGGTGGCCGTCCGGAACATCGCCCGGGCGGGCCTGGACCGGATCGCGGAGGTGCGGGTGGGCCCGGCCCTGGAGTCGCTGCCCAAGCTCGCCGACGAGAACCCGGCCCCCTTCGACCTGGTCTTCATCGACGCGGACAAGGCCAACAACCCGCACTACGTGGAGTGGGCGCTGCGGCTCACCCGCGCGGGCAGCCTGATCGTCCTGGACAACGTGGTGCGCGGCGGCCGGGTGGCCGACGCGGGCAGCACCGAGCCGGACGTGGTCGGCACCCGTGCGGCGCTCGAACTGATCGCCGGCCACCCCCGGTTGACCGGTACGGCGATCCAGACCGTCGGCAGCAAGGGGTACGACGGGTTCGCGCTGGCCCGGGTGCTCGGCTGAGGCCACTCGGTGCCGAGGTCCTGCGGGCTCAGAGTTCGTGGTAGAAGCCGACGTTGACGCTGCGCGGCGCGGTGCGGTCCTGGATCACGATCTCGCCGGACCCGCCGTGCGGCAGCGGGACGGTCGCGCCGTAGCCGAGGGCCTGGGCGTACTCCCCGACGCTGAGCCGGACCTCGGAGGCCGGGTCGGGCTGGGAGCCGCGCAGCCAGGTGAGCTGCCAGGCACCGTCCGGGCCGCACAGGAACTCCAGGTGGACGCGGGAGACGAACAGCCAGTCGTCGGGGGTGACCAGCCGGCACGCCGCCCCGTCCCGGCCGATCCGCAGCACGGCGCCGGGCTCGCTGGGCGCCTCGGCCATCGTCATGCCGGCGGTGGCGCCCGCGTCCGCCCCGGAGACGGTGGCCATGGTGAGTTCGAGCACGAGGTTCCCCCTGAGACGTCCTGTGCGGTGGCTTGGTCGCGGCGGGCCCAGTGCCGTACCGCCGCCGCATGATAAAACGCCCGGCGGGGTCGCGTCCGGCACAATGGGTTCATGACCGAGCGAAAGCCACCGGGGGTCCCGTTCGAGTCCTGGGTGGACAAGCAGATCCGCGACGCTCAGGGGCGCGGGGAGTTCGACCGGTTGCCGGGGGCGGGGGTGCCGCTGCCCACGGAGGTCGACTCCACGTACGACGAACTGTGGTGGGTCAAGCGGAAGCTGGTCCGTGAGGGGCTGGCCGTGCTGCCGCCCGCGCTGGCGCTGCGCAAGGAGGCGGAGGACGCGCTGGAGGCGGCGTACGCGGCTCCCTCGGAACGGCTCGCCCGGAAGATCATCGAGGACGTCAACGTCCGGATCAAGGACATGATGTTCAAGCCGCCGCCCGGCCCGCCGCTGGGGAAGAAGCCGTACGACGTCGAGGAGGTCGTACGCGAATGGCGGCAGCGCAGGGCTGCCGCCAGGGGTGACGGGGGCGTGGCGGGCTCAGCCGTTTAGCAGGCGCCCGGCCAGCTCCCGGTAGTCGCGCAGGGCGAGTCGCAGTTGCTCGGTGTCTGTCTCGGCGCCGGGGCCGCGGCCCTCGGTGCCCTCCCAGGACATCCGCAGCGTACGGCGGCGGCGCGTGACGGCCTCGGTGAACCGCGCGGCGATCTCCTCCAGTGTCCGGTCGGCCTGTTCGACGGCCTGCCGGGGCTCGTCCACGAACCCGGCGACCACCTCGCGCAGCCGCCGCTCCCACTGCTCCGTCTCCTCGTGCGGCAGCAGCGGTGCGCCGGTGCCGGAGGGTGCGTCGGCGGCCGTCCCGGCGGCGCCGGTGGCGCTGCGGCCGGGTGCGGCCGTGCCGCCCGGCGCCGTCGGCCAGGTGTCCGCCGCCCGTGCCTCGGTCATGCGGGCCTCGCGCCCGCTGACCTCACCGACGGACGGAGCCCCGAGCCCGTTGTCCGGCATCACGCCTTCCTCCTCCCCGGCCCACTCCGGACCACCGGCGTCCCTGTCCCGTCCGCTGTACGTCTGCGACGCTCGCCCCTCCGTACCGGGCGTCCCCGGGCCCAGTTCCTCCGTGCCGGGCCGCAGCCCCTCGGAGCCGTGGCGCGGGTCGTGCTCGCGGGAGCCGGGCCCCCGGGAGGCGGGGCTCCCTACCGGGCCCGGGGCCGGCTCGATGTCCTCGGACGCTCCCGGTTCGGGCACGCCCGCCGGGCCCGGGGGCGGCTGGGGCGTGTCCTCCGGGGCGCGGTCGTCCCCGGTCAGTCCTTCCCGGCCGGGACCGGCCGAGCCCGGCAGCCGGCCGCTCCGGCCCTCACCACCACCCGTGCTCCCCTCCGGCACCCGGCCACTCGCGTCGGCGCCCCGGAGCCAGCCGCTCGCGCCCCCGTCCGACGGCCGGCCGGCGCCACCCGGCCCCGCGCCCGGAGCCGGGCCGCCTCCGCTCCCGCGCGCTCCCGGTTCGCCGGGCAGGCGTTCCTCCGTCAGGGGCCTTCTCGGGGTCCGGCGGCCGGGGGCCGCGTCGCCCGGTGCCCATTCGTCCCTCTGTTCCGACTCCTGCTCCGGCGTCCACTCGTCCCCGCGCGAGAGACGTTGCGGGCGGTGCCGGTCGCCGCCGGAGCCGCTCGTCCTGTCCGTCATGGCGTTCAGCTCTCCTTCGGTCGGCTCCGGTGCAGAGCCCACGGCGTGTGGGAGCGGGCGTGGGAGCGGGTCGCGGCGGGAGGCGTCGAGCGGCCCGCGCCGGCGGGGGCCCGGTGCCGGCCGGACTCGGCGCTGGTCAGGTCCTCGAAGAGGGCGCGGGCGCCGAGCAGCGCCGACCGCAGTTCCTCGGTTCCCGCGCCGGTCCCGTCCCCTCCGGTGCCGGCGGCCGCGTGGGCCACCCGGTGCACCTGCCGGTAGCCGTCGACGTGGTCGGCGTGGTGCACGGACAGCGCGGCGAGCTGCTCCTCGTACCGTCCGCCGTCGGGGTAGCCACGCGCGGCGGCGAGTTCTCCGATGAGGAGGTCGGCCTCGGCCACCGCCTGCCGGGGCGAGTCGACGAAGTGTTCCTGCACGGCCGTCCAGCGGTCCGCGTACCGCTGCCGCTCAGCGCCCTCCAGCGGGCGTTCCCGCAGGTCACCGTGGCGTTCGAGGCGCTCGGTCAGCTCCCGTTCGGCGGCCTTGGTGTCCCCGTCGTGCAGGGCCACGGTCCGCTCGTACTCGGGCCCGAAGCGCCGCTTCAGGTTCGGACCGCCGTGCCGGGTGCGGCCCCGCACGGTCAGGGCGACGGCGCCGAGGACCACGACCGCCGCGATCACGATCAACAGAATGATCAGGCCTGTGGACATGGTTGCCTTCCGGTCGGACCGGCCCCGCTGGCCGGTTCTCCCTTCGGGTGACCCGGAAGTTCGCCCACAAACGGCTCCCCGCCGCCGGTTCGGCCCCGCAATATCCGGTTGCGGAGGAGGCGGGGCGACTCCCGACAATGGCCGGCATGACGTGGACGATCGCTCCGGAACCGTACGACTCCCCGGCCGCCGCCGCGCTGTGGCGGGCGTACTACACGGAGGTCAGCGACCGCTGGTACCTGCTGCACGAGGGGCGTCGCACCGACCCGGACGAGCTGGAGCGGGAGGTCGCGGCCCACAGCGGTGCCGACCTCGCGCCCCCGCGCGGGCAGTTGCTCGTCGGGCGGTACGGGGGCACGCCGGCCGGTTCGGCGGGCGTACGGCTGCTGGACCCCGGCACGGCCGAGCTGACCCGGGTGTTCGTGCTGCCGGAGTTGCGCGGCCGGGGCGGGGCCCCGCTGCTCGTGGCCGCCGCCGAGGACGCCGCCCGTGCTCTCGGCGCCCGGCGGATCGTCCTCGACACCCGCGGCGACCTGGTCGAGGCCCGCGCCCTGTACGCCCGCCTCGGCTACACGGAGACCGCCCCGCACAACACCGACCGGTACGCCGAACACTGGTTCCGCAAGGAGCTGCTGCCGGCGGGGGCCGTCAACTGATCTCCCTCACCGTGCCGTTGTGCGGGCATTACCGGTCTTCGTCACCGAGCCGTTGTGGGGGCGTTCGCGTTCGGCGCCGCAGAGTTCGCCGGTGAGGTCGCGGACCAGTTCGGTGAGGTCGGTCGAGCGGCCGGGCTGCCACCAGTCGCCGAGCAGTTCGGCCAGGGACTCCTCGCGGGCCGTGGCGAGCCGTTCGGCGACCTCGCGGCCGGCGTCGGTGAGGACCAGGTCGAGGCCCCGGCGCTCGGCTAGCCGCCGTTCCTCGACCTGGCGGGCGGCGGCCATGACGGCCTGGAGCGGGACCGGGCTGCGCTCGGCGAGCACCGCCGGTTCGACGGAGCCGTAGCGGCGGATGCGCAGCAGCACCCAGCTCGCGGCGGGCAGCAGGTCGTACCCGGCGCGTTCGGTGATCTTCTGGTAGATCTCGCGGCGGCCCTCCCGGGTGCCGAGCACGGACAGGGCGCGGCACACCTCGTCGTAGGAGGAGCGCTGGACCGGGTTGGGCGGGATGGTCTCGGAGACGTCGGGCGCGGTGACCGAGCCGCGCAGCCGGTCCTCCTTCAGCAGCCAGGCGAGCAGGAAGCCCAGGAGGGCGACGGGCGCGGCGTAGAGGAACACGTCGGTGATGGCGGACGCGTACGCGTGCAGGGCGGCCGGGCGTAGCGGGGGCGGCAGGGCGGCGATGCCCCGGGGGTCGGCCTTCAGCGCGCCGGGGGTGGCGCCGGGCGGCAGGTGCACGCCCCGGAAGGCGTCGGTGAGCTTGTCGCCGAGGCGGCTCGCGAAGACGGTGCCGAAGATGGCCACGCCGAAGGAGGCGCCGATGGAGCGGAAGAAGGTGGCGCCGGAGGTGGCGACGCCGAGGTCCTCGTAGGAGACGGCGTTCTGCACGATGAGCACCAGGACCTGCATGACGAGGCCGAGGCCGGTGCCGAAGACGAAGAAGCAGACGCTCATCACGGCGGTCGCGCTGTTCTCGTCGAGCCGGTGCAGGAGCAGCAGGCCGAGGGTGGTGACGGCGGTGCCGGCGATCGGGAACACCTTCCAGCGGCCGGTGCGGCTCACGATCTGCCCGGAGAGGGTGGACGACAGCAACAGGCCGAACACCATCGGCAGCATGTGGACGCCGGACAGGGTCGGGGAGACGCCGTGGACGACCTGGAGGAAGGTCGGCAGGTAGGTCAGCGCGCCGAACATGGCGAAGCCGACGATGAAGCTGATGACGGCGGCCAGGGTGAAGGTGCGGATGCGGAACAGCTTCAGCGGCAGGACCGGTTCGGCGGCCCGGCGCTCGACGGCGACGAACGCCACGGCGAGGACGACGCCCAGGACGGCGAGCCCGATGATCTGCGCCGAGCCCCAGGGCCAGGTGGTGCCGCCGAGGGAGGCGACCAGCACCAGGCAGGTGGCGACGGCGGCGATCAGGAAGGTCCCCAGGTAGTCGATGACGTGGTGGGCGGTGCGGCGCGGGATGCGCAGGGCGGTGGCGATCACGGCGAGGGCGACCACGCCGACGGGCAGGTTGACGTAGAACACCCAGCGCCAGCTGAGGTGTTCGGTGAACAGACCGCCGAGCAGCGGCCCGAGCACGCTGGTCGTGCCGAAGACGGCGCCGAACAGGCCCTGGTAGCGCCCCCGTTCACGCGGTGGCACGAGGTCGCCGACGATCGCCATGGACAGCACCATCAGGCCGCCGCCGCCCAGGCCCTGCACCGCCCGGAAGGCGATGAGCTGGGGCATGTCCCGCGCCATGCCGCACAGCGCCGACCCGATCAGGAAGATCACAATGGCCGTCTGGAACAGTCGCTTGCGGCCGTACTGGTCACCGAGCTTGCCCCACAGCGGGGTCGCGGCCGTCGAGGCCAGCAGATAGGCGGTGACGACCCAGGAGAGGTGCTCCAGGCCACCGAGGTCGCTCACGATCGTCGGCAGAGCGGTCGACACGATGGTCTGGTCGAGCGCGGCGAGCAGGAGCCCGAGCAGCAGCGCGCCGATCGGCACCAGCACGCTGCCCGGAACGTGTTCACCGCTGCTCACGCCCTTGGCCGTGCCGTGCGTCTCCAGGGCCATGGGACCTCCCGGGGGTCGGTGCGTCTTCTCCATGGTGATCGGTGTCACCACTTATGGCCTGCCGAGTGCTGCGGATCTGGAGAAAATCCGCATAATCTCTGGAGTTCCCGAGGGGAGGGGACACACGCGTGACGCGAGAGCGGGGCACCACGTGCCCGGAGTGCGGGACGCCGAGGGGGGCGGACAACACGCCGTCGTGCGACTGCACGGCGCGCGCGTCCGAGGCCCTGCGCGAGACCCGCACGGCCGAGGCGGCAGCGGCGGAGGACTTCGACCCGCTGCGGATACGGCCGTACGTGGAGATGCGGCCGGCCCCCGAGGGCCCCCCGCCCGCACCACCGGCCGCGACCGCACCACCCGCTGAGATGGCACGACCGCAGCAGCCGCCCGCGCCGCTCGCTGAGACCGCACGACCGCCGCAGCCGCCCGCACCACCCGCTGAGACCGCACTACCGCCGCAGCCGCCCGCCGAGACCGCAGCGCAGCCGCACCCGCCCGCACCGCTCGGCGCGGCGGCGGAGCCGGACGCGCCCACGGACGACCTTGAGGCCGGCCCGCCCCGGCGCCGGTCCCGTCGTACGGTGCTGCTGGCCGCCGGGGGCGCGGGGGCGGCCGTCGTCGCGGTGGCCGGCTTCGCGCTGTTCTCGTACCGGGCGCCGGCCCGGGACCAGGTGGTTCAGGAGGTCAGGGAGAGCATCCCGGGGACGACGACACGGGCACCGTCCTCGGCGCCGGCCCCGGCACCCCCGGTCACCCCGCGTCCACCGCTGTCCTCCCCCTCGGCGACGGCCGACCCGAGCCCGTCGCGGGGCTCCGCCCCTCCGTCCCCGACCGCGACGGCCTCCGCGAGCGCGTCCCGCGCCGCCGCCTCACCGACCCCGTCCACGACGCCTTCGGGCACCCCGGGCACCACGCCCGCCGCGCCACCGGTCCTGCGACGCGGGGACACGGGCCCGGAGGTCACCGAGCTCCAGCAGCGCCTGCGCCAGCTGAACCTCTACGGCGACCAGGTCAACGGCACCTTCACCCGCCCGGTGGAGGACGCGGTGCGCAACTACCAGCTGGCCCGGGGCATCACGGGCGACGACCTGGGAACGTACGGCGCGGCGACGCGCAGAAGCCTGGAGTCGGAGACGACGGAGCCCTAGCGCCCCCGAAGGGGCCCGGGGCGGAACGTTGCGCGGCTCCGCCGCACGGGCGCGCACGACCGGGCCGTGGGGCCGGGCCGTGGGGCCGGGCCGTGGGGCCGGGCCGTGGGGCCGAACCGTGAGCTGTGAAAGCGGAACCGGACCGTGAGACCAAGCCGTGGAACCGGATCGCGAAACCGGACCGTGAAACCAGGCCATGGGACCGGACCCTGAAGCCAGGCCATGTCGCCGGACCTGAAACCAGGCCGTCGAACCGGACCGTGAGACCGGACCCGGCCGTCGAACCGGACCGTGCGACCGGACCCGGCCGTGGAACCGGTCCGTCAGCCGATGTGCAGCCGGATCTCCCCGCCGGCCACCGCCTCGACCCGCACCTGCGTGAGATCCCGCACCGCCACGTCCGGCTCGTGGAACACCGCACGCGGCCCGACCCCCACCACGCGCATCCCCGCGGAGCGCCCCGCCGCGATCCCCGCGCCGGAGTCCTCGAAGACGACGCAGTCGGCCGGGTCGACGCCCAGTTCGGCGGCGCCCTTCAGGAAGCCCTCGGGATCCGGCTTGCTCGCGCCGACCGACTCGGCGGTGACGCGGACGGCCGGCAGGGGCAGCCCGGCGGCGTTCATGCGGGCGGTGGACAGGGCGACGTCGGCGGAGGTCACCAGGGCGTGCGGAAGCCCCTCCAGCGAGGAGAGGAAGGCACGCGCGCCGGGGATCTCGATCACGCCGTCGGTGTCGGCGGTCTCCTCCGCGAGCATGCGGGCGTTGTCGGCGAGGTTCTGCTCGACCGGCCGGCCGGGGAGGAGGAGGGCCATGGAGGCGTGGCCCTGCCGGCCGTGCACGACCTTCATCACCTCGTCGCCGTCCAGCCCGTGCCGCTCGGCCCAGCGCCGCCAGATGCGCTCGACCACGGCGTCCGAGTTGACGAGGGTGCCGTCCATGTCGAGCAGGAGGGCGCGGGCGGTGAGGACGGCGGGCGTGGCGGTGGCCGGCATCGGCAGCTCCAGGAACGAGAAGACCCGTGTCGGGTGGACGTCGGGTGGGACAAGGCGGCCCCGCCCGCCGGTCAGGGAAAACGGGCGGGAGCCACTTTGTTCCCCCACGGTACAAAACAGGCCCCGTTCCCGCCACCACCCCCGCGAGCGTTCACCCGGTGTTCGCCCCGGACCGGCCGCACGGCCGGGCCGTCCCGGTCAGCCGCGCACGGCCTCCCACAGGCTCCACACGCCGAGCGCCAGCATCAGCAGCGCCGCGATCTGCGTGATCAGCCGCAGCGGCACCCGCTTCATCAGGGCCTTCCCGCCGACGATGCCGAGTCCGGCGACGGCCCACAGGCCCAGCACCGCGCCGAGGCCGACGGAGATCGGGTCGTCGTAGCGGGCGGCCAGGTTGGCGGTCATGATCTGGGTGAGATCGCCGAACTCGGCGACCAGGATGAGCATGAAGCCGGTCCCCGCGACCTTCCAGAACGACTGGTCGGCGGGCTTCCTGACCTCTTCCTCCTCCTCGCCCTTGTTCAGCAGGAGCATCGCGGCCCCGCCGAGGAAGAGGACGCCGGTGAGGGCGTGCACGATCTGCTGCGGCAGCAGGGTGAGCACGCTGCCGGCCGCGACGGCGAGCACGACGTGCAGCAGGAAGGCGGCGGCGACGCCCGCGAAGACGTACGAGGCGCGGTAGCGGGTGCCGAGGACGAGGCCGGCGAGCGCGGTCTTGTCCGGCAGTTCGGCGAGGAAGATGACGCCGAAGACGAGCGCCGTCACGGTGATGCTGATCAAGGTTCCTCAATCGGTCGGGCTGCCCCGCCGAGAGTGCGGTACGTCACGCGATGACACCTCGGCACGACAGCACACTCGGCGCCCGCGCCGGGGGGCGCGGACGTGCACTGCTTGCCGAAGGTCTCGCTGGCGGACCCGCTGGAACGCGGTCCGCCTCCGGGCGCCGGCTCAGGCTCGCTGAGCAGTATGTCGACGGTCCGGCGAAGAGCTACTCCCCTTCTGCGCTTCCCATCGTACGGGATGTGAAAGTTCCGCCGTCAACCTTGTCGTGACATGCACACGTCACTAACTTCTTACCGAGCGCTCACCCCCCGGCAACACCGCCCCGCGAGCATCCCCTCGCTCGTGCCCCAACACCGCCACCCCACAAGGGAGTTCACGCATGCCGAAGTTCTACGCGCGTCGACGGACGAGCATACTCGCGGCCCTCACCGCCCTGACAGCTTCCGTCGCCCTGTTCAACTCCCCGAACGCCTCCGCGGCCCTCCCCACGCCGGTCAGCGGCGCCACCGCCCGCAGCTACCTCTCCCAGCTCACCGTGGCCACCGAGAACCGCACCGGCTACAGCCGCGATCTCTTCCCGCACTGGATCACCATCAGCGGCGCCTGCAACACCCGCGAGACGGTCCTCAAGCGGGACGGCTCGAACGTCGTGACCGACTCCTCCTGCGCCGCGACCAGCGGAAGCTGGTACTCCCCCTATGACGGCGCCACGTGGACCGCCGCCGCCGACCTCGACATCGACCACCTGGTGCCGCTGGCCGAGGCGTGGGACTCCGGCGCGAGCAAGTGGACGACCGCGCAGCGGCAGGCGTTCGCGAACGACCTGACCCGGCCCCAGCTGATCGCCGTCACCGACAACGTCAACCAGGCCAAGGGCGACCAGGACCCGGCCACCTGGGTGCCGTCCCGGTCGGCGTACCTGTGCACGTACGTGCGGGCGTGGGTGCAGGTGAAGTACTACTACGACCTGTCGGTCGACTCCGCCGAGAAGAGCGCGCTGACGAACTACCTGGCCGGGTGCTGAGCCGGGCCGCTCAGGAGACGGGGCGGCGGCGCATCAGGAAGGCCGCTGCCGCCCCGGCGCCGAACAGGGCCGCCACCGAGACGCCCGTGGCCAGCCAGGTCGCGCCCAGCCACTGGGCGCCGTAGTAGCCGAGGGCCACGCTGTAGGCGGCCCAGGACAGGCCGGCCAGGGCGGACCAGGGCAGGAAGTCGCGGACGCGGCGGTGGGCGGCACCGGCACAGAAGGAGACGACCGAGCGGCCGGCGGGGGCGAAGCGGGCGAGGACGACCAGCGCGCCTCCGCCCCGGGCCAGGGCGTCACCGAGACGTTCCTGAGCGGTGGTCAGCCGCCGGGAACGCGCTATCGCCCGGTCCAGCCGCTCCCCGCCGCGCCAGGCCAGCCGGTACGCCACCAGGTCGCCGAGGACGGAGGCGGTCGCGGCGGACAGGATCAGGGCCAGGATGTCCGGCACCTCGTGCGGGACCTGCCCCGCCGCGCCCGAACCGGCCGCCGCCGCCGTACCCGCCGTGATGACGAGCACGCCGCTGGGCAGGACGGGCAGGAACACGTCGAGCAGGACCGACAGGGCCACCACGGCATAGATCCACGGCCCGGCCGCCAGCGACCCCACGCTCTCGAACACCACGACTCCCGTCACTCCCCCGTTGACAGCCATACAGCGTACGCCGGGGGTGTGACAGGAGGTTCGCGAGGGGTCCGCGGGACGATCACAGACGGTTCACGGGTGGGCCGCCGTAGGCACACCGGCCGGACCCGTACGGCACACCGGCCGGACCGTCAGGCGGCGGCGACCGGCGACTGCTCCGGCGCCCGCTCGCCGTCGTCCGCCGCGCGGCGGACGAGAAGCCGGTCCAGGCCGAAGGCGCCGGAGCCGGTGAAGACGAGCAGGAGGAACGCCCAGCAGAACAGCGCCGACAGCTCGCCGCCGTTCTGTATGGGCCACAGGGCGGCCTGCTGGTGGACGTCGAAGTAGGCGTACGCCATCGAGCCGGAGGCGATCAGCGCGGCACCGCGGGTGCCGAGGCCGAGCAGCACCAGGCCGCCGGCGACGAGCTGGATCACGGCCGCGTACCAGCCGGGCCAGGTGCCGGCCGCGATGGTGCCGCCGTTGCCGCCGGCGGCGCCGCCGAGGACGCCGAACAGGGAGGCGGCGCCGTGCACCGCGAAGAGCAGGCCGAGGACGATGCGGAAGAGCCCGATGACATAGGGCTGAGCGGAATCGAGACGTGCGGACATGAGGGGATCTCTCCTCTTCGGTGTCGGTCGGGCCGGCCGGGGACGAAGAAGGCCGGTCGTGGGGGCGGCGGTACCGAACGGGAGCCCAGGTTAGGGGTGCCTAATCAATGCTTGCAAGTTCAACATTCGGCCATGGAGGTGCCTCCGCTCGCGGCTCGGCGCCGGTGCACCGCGCCTGGCGGGGCGCCCGCCGCGGTCACGGGGTGCCCGTCTTCCGCGAGCTTCCCAGGAGTCAACATCCCTACACCTACGCACCTTTGACGACACGTCAGACAATGCGGCCGCCACGTCACGTCCGGCCACACCTGTCTCATAACCGTCCACGGCGTGCGGCCGGCATCCCCTCGCGAGCGGCGCCCCGGCGGTGCGCCGCGACCGGGTTCCGGGGCCGCGCCGCTATGAGAGTGGTCACACGGCGGGTACGCCGACAGACGGGTCCGGCACCGTGCCGGACCCGCGGACCCTTCCGGCGCTAGCCTCCTCGCCGCGCCGACCGCCCCCGCACCTCCAGCCCCCCGAGCAGCTCCGCCGTGGCCTGCGCCACCGCTTGCACCGCCTTGTCGAAGGCCTCGCGGTTGTGGGCGGCGGGGGCCCGGAAGCCCGAGATCTTCCGTACGTACTGCAACGCGGCCGCGTGGATGTCCTCGTCCGTGGCCTCACCGGGCAGCACGGGCGGACGCAGCGTCTTGATGCTCCGGCACATGTGCCCAGTCTCGCGCAGCCCGCCGCGCCCTGCGATGATCTGCGCGAAGGCGGCCACCGATCCCGGGGCCGACCGTCGAGAGGACAACTTCATGACGCAACCGCTCACCGTGGCCGTTCTCGGCCCCGGCGGCACCGGCGGCCTGCTCGCCGCCCTGCTGTCCCGCTCCGGGCACCGCGTGATCTGCCTGGCCGGCGAGGCCACGGCCGACACCCTGCGCCGTAGCGGCATCACGGTCCGCAGTCCGCAGTTCGGCGACTTCACGGCCGCCGTCGACGCGGACACCGAGCTGCGCGAGCCGGTGGACGCCTGCCTGATCACCGTGAAGCACACCGCGCTGGAAGCCGCCCTGACCCGGGTCCCGCCGGCCGTCCTGGGCGACGCCCTGGCCGTACCGCTGCTGAACGGCGTCGAACACCCCGCGACCCTGCGCACCCGCTACCGTCCCGACCGGGTCGCCCCGGCCGTGATCCGCGTGGAGTCCACCCGGATCGCCCCGGGCGTGATCGAGCACGGCAGCCCGTTCACGGAGATCGACCTGGCCGGGGACGCCGTACCCCGCGCCCGGCTCGACGCGCTGGCCGCCCACCTCAATGCCTGCGGTGCGACCGCCCGCGTGGCCGGCGACGAGACGGCGGCCCTGTGGGCCAAGATGGCGTTCCTCGCCCCGTTCGCCCTGCTCACCACCCGGTACGGCGTCCCGCTCGGCGTGGTCCGCACCCGTCACCGGGACGAGCTGGAGGCCCTGGTCGCGGAGACCGCCGCGGTCAGCCGTGCCTGCGGCGCCCCGGCCGACCCGGCCCAGGCCCTGGCCCGGTACGACGCCTTCCCGCCCGCCGCCAAGTCGTCCATGCAGCGCGACGCCGAGGCGGGCCGCCCGCTGGAACTGGACGCCATCGGCGGGGCGTTGCTGCGCGCGGCCGAGCGGCACGGGGTACCCGTGCCGGTGACCGCACGGCTGGTCCGGGAGCTGCGGGAGTCCGGCCACTGACCCGGCGCCGACGCCCCGGCCCCGCCGGGGCACGCTCGGGACCGGGGGTCGGCGATCACGCGCTCGCACACGGCGCGGTGCTCGGGCAACCGGGCGGCGACTCGCCACCGGTGGTGCCCCGGCGGTCATCCCCCCGCCCCTCGCGTCTCCCGGTGACCGGCAGGGCACGCCGGACGCCGCCGCCCCGCGCCACCCGTTCGGCTGAACCTCCCCCCTGACCCCACGGACAGCCTCGCCCCCGCAAATCGAACAGGCGTAGCATTGCCGCGTGGCTACGACCTATGAATTTCCCAGTGACCTCCTCGCCGGTCAGGAGGAGCTGCATCAGGTCCGGGCCGAGCTGTCGGCCCTGCTCAAGCGGCTGCCCTGGTCGGTCGAGCCGATGGACGGCTTCAGCGACGACACCGGCTGGCGCAAGGTGGAGCGGCCCGCGTCCCCCGGCTGGACGGAGGACGAGCAGGCCGAGGTGGAGAAGCTGCGGCGACGCGAGCACGAACTCGCGGTCTTCGTCAGCACGCACCGCTTCTGGGCCGAGGTGGCGGCGGCGGACCGCATGGACGCCCGCTCCCGGCTGAAGCACGCCCACGAGAAGGCGGCCGAGGAGTAGGGCAAGGAAACGGCCCCTCGGAGACTGCTCCGAGGGGCCGGACCGGTGGGCGCGGACGGTTTCGAACCGCCGACATCCTGCTTGTAAGGCAGGCGCTCTACCCCTGAGCTACGCACCCGGGACAGGCCGACAGCCTACCTTGCCCGAGCGGCTGCCCTGCAAACCCGACAGGGGGGACAACCCCACCCCGTTCCGGGAGGCCGCCGGATCGTCGCCCCGGGCCGCGGGCCCTAACGTCGGCGCAGACCGTAAGTACTCCGGCGCCGGGTCCCGCGCGCCGGACCAGACCGGTACGAGCCGGTTCAGGGGGAGACATCACATGGTCCGTTCGCTTTCGTTCCGCGCTGCCCGGCCGGCCGTGCTCACCGGCGCGCTCCTCGCGGGGCTCACCGCGTGTGGCGCCTCCGCCGGCGACGACACACATCCGGATCACCGGTCCTTCGCGCTGCACGGCCGTACCCTCACCGTCGACTCCGACGACTCGGCGCTGGAGATCGTCGCCGCGCCGGGGCAGAAGGCCGGCACGGTCGAGGTGACTCGCTGGTTCGAGGGGTCCGTGGTCGCCGGCGGCGAGCCCGAGGCGCGGTGGTCCATGGACGGCGACCGGCTCGTGCTGCGGGTGCACTGCTCCGGGATCATCGCCGACTGCTCGGCCCGGCACCGGATCGAGGTGCCGGGCGGGGTCGGCGTCGAGGTCGTGAACGAGGACGGCGCCGTGCGGGCCTCCGGGTTCCGGGACGCGGTCGGCATCCACGTCGACGACGGCGCCGTGCGCGTCACCGACACCAGCGGCCCGCTGGACCTGCGGGCCGATGACGGATCGGTGCGCGCGGTGGTCTCCTCGCGCCGGGTGCGGGCCACCACCGGCGACGGCTCCGTGGACGTCGAGCTGACCGGCCCGCCGGACCTGGTCGACGTCCGCAGTGACGACGGGTCGGTGACGGTGGGCCTGCCCAAGGGCGCGTACCGGGTGTCGGCCGGGGCCGACGACGGGTCGGTGACGGTGTCCGTGCCCCGCGACGACAGCAGCCCGCACCGGGTGTCGGCGCACACCCAGGACGGGAAAGTCACGGTGCGCACGGCGAACTGACCGGCCCGTGTGTTCGTCTTCAACGGGTGGGAGAATGACACCACCCAGGGCGAACCACAGCACGGGAGAGGGATGTGACGGCGACACCGGGCACGCCAGCCAGCCAGCCGTACCCGCCGCCGTCCACCGCACGCGCCCGGCGCGGCCCCTCTCCCCTGCGGGACGCCCTCACGCTGCTCGGCCTGCCGGTGCTGGCCGCGCTCGCGCTGCCCGTCGCGTTCGCCGGCGGCGGCACCCGGCGCTGGTTCGGCGGGCGGGCGGAGAGCCACCGGGCCGACGCGCAGGCCGCGAAGGACGCGGCGGCGACGGCGTTCTACGAACTCGACACCGCGCAGCGGGACCTGCGGATCTCGGTGGAGACCATCTCGGCGGTGGACGACTCCCCCGCCGCCCGGCGGGCCGTGTCCGACTTCGAGGCGCTCGGGCGCCGGATCGACGAGGTCAGCCGGAGTTACATCCAGGCCGTGGACGCCCACGACCTGGACCGGGACGATCTGGAGGCCGGCACGGCGGCGCGGGCGCGGGCCGAGCTGACCGCGGCCAAGGACGAGCTCGACCGGGTCCGGCAGGAGCTGGACCGGTTCGCGAGCTCGCTGGAGCCGCTGCTGGGCAAGGCGGAGACGCAGCTGGCCCGGCTGGCGCCCGCCGTGGAGCGGGCCCGGCAGTCGCTGCTGGCGGCGAGCAACGCCCTGGACGCCGTACGGGAGCGGAACCTGCGGGCCGACGAGCTGGCCGCGCGGCTGGCGGCCCTGTCACCGGAGCTGACCAAGCTGAACCAGGGCGCCGGGCGGCACGGCGTGCAGGCGACGCTGGAGCGGGCCGAGCGGGTGCAGCGGGAGGCCGGGGCGATCGCGGCGGAGGCGGAGCGGCTGCCGGAGCGGGCGGCCGAGATCGACCACCGGCTGGTCAGCCTGCGCACCAGGGCCCAGGCGCTGACCACACGGGCCGGACAGGTGGAGCCGGTGCTGAGCGAGCTGCGCCGCCGCTTCACCGCCGCCTGCTGGCAGGACCTGCAACAGGTGCCGGAGCATGCCGCGGAGAACGTGCGGCAGGCCGAGCTGAAGCTCCGGGAGGCGCAGGCGGCCCGGGACGCCCAGCGCTGGGCGGACGCGACCGCACTGCTGTCGACCGTGCGGGCCCTGCTGAACGCCACCGACGAGGCGGTGTCGGCCGCCGGTGACCGGCTGGGCAGGCTGAACGCGGTGCAGAAGGATCCGCAGGCGGAGATCGAGCGGACCCGGTTCGCGATCCGGGACGCCCAGCGGCTGGCCATGACGGGCCGTTCGACCCCCGATCCGCGGCACGCCCGGCCGCTGGACGACGCGGTGGCCCGGCTGGAGCGGGCGGTCGGCACGCTGGAGGGACGGCACCCGGACTACTGGCACTTCCTCACCGAGACGGAAGGGGTGCGGCAGACGGTGGCGCGGGTGGTGGCGCAGATCCGCGAGGAGCGCGGCGCCGGGCACTGACGTGCGTGTTGCCGGGTGCTGTGCGGCAGCGGATATTAAGAGGACGGATGGCCTCCGCTAGCGCCCGAGGGAGGCGGACATGGCCACACACACGGTGCACACGAGGAACGCCGAGGAACGACGGCCCCGGCTGGACGACCATCTGCCCGTCGACCACCGGCTCAACCAGGTCTACCGGATCGGTGCCGGCCTCATCGGCGGATTCCTGGTCGCCTTCGGCATTCTCGGCCTGATCGACCAGATCGGCTTCTTCAGCACGGGCGGCAACACGGTCGCCGGGCTGAACTCCAACGGCGCGCTGAGTGTGCTGTCGATCTGCATCGGCGCGGTGCTGCTGGCCGGCATGGCGATCGGCGGGAACTTCGCGTCGACCCTGAACATGGTCCTCGGCGTGCTGTTCCTGCTGAACGGCTTCCTGTTCCTCGGCCTGCTGGACACCGACAGCAACTTCCTGGCGTTCAAGATCCAGAACGTGTTCTTCAGCTTCATCGTGGGCCTGCTGCTGATGACCTTCGGCATGTACGGCCGAGTCGGTCACAACCTGCCCCACGACAACCCCTACTGGCGGGCCCGCCACCCGGACGCCCCTCCGCAGGAACAGCGGACGCGGCCCGAGCAGCTGACGCGGCAGGAGCGGCGTCCGCGGGACGAGCAGCGGGAGAGGCAGGAGCAGCGGGGCCCGCGGCAGCCAGGACCGGGTCAGGTCCTGTAGGCGTAGAACGCCGCGTTCGGGTAGGAGGCGACGAGGCTGGCCACCGACCGGTTGTACGTGTTGGTCGAGTGGTAGCTCACGTACGGCACGCCCCGGCTGTCCCGGTACGTGACGATCATCGAGTGGTCCTTGGACCCGTCCCGGTTGAAGTCCATCTGCAGCACGTCGCCGAGGTCCATCTGGTAGACGTTGGCGAGGCTGGTGGCGCGCTTCGAGGACAGAGCGAACCAGGAGAACTCGTTGACGCCGACGAACGAGTCCGACTGGATGTCGGCGGTGCCGAACCACTTCTTCCAGTCGTACGTGTAGCCGGGCACGTGCTTCCAGCCGCCCGCCTTCAGGACCTGGCTGACGAAGTTGGTGCAGTCGCCGCCGGCGCCCTGCCCGTTGAAGTCCGGGTAGGCCGGGTTGTACTTGTTCCAGTACTTCTGCGCGTACGCGACCATGGCCTTGTAGTCGTAGCCGGTCGCGGAGAAGTCCTTCTTGTTGACCGGTGCGGGCCAGGTGGTGGCGGCGCGGGCCGCGGAGGGCGGGCCGTCGTCCGCGGTGGCGGTCTTCACCGAGGTGACGGCGGGCTTGGCGATCTGGTTCACCGCGAGGTAGCCGTCGTCGGTGTCCCGGATGCCGGTGAGCTGCCAGGTGCCGTGCCGGTCCGCCTGGAAGGTCAGCTCGTGGTGGGCCTGGAAGCCGGTCGACTTCGGCCCCTTGGCGGTGGCCTTGTCGTAGGTCAGCGTCGTGGTCTCGGTGACGGCGACCTTGGCGTGCCGGCCCTTCACCTGGGTCGCGTCGAGCGTGACCTTGGTACTGCCCGCGCGGTACGTCTCGCCCAGCCGGGCCAGTCGGCCGCGGCGGTCGCGCAGCTCGTCCAGCGCGGACTTCTCCTGGCGGGTCTGCCCGCCGGACAGGCGGACGGAACCGGAGAAGCCGGACGTGTGCCGGGTCTCCGCCTTCCCGGCGCCCTCCACCAGGGCCTGCGTGCGGTCGGTGAAGACCGCGTCGGCCAGCCGCTGGAAGGTCGCCTTGGTCGCCGCGTCCACCGTCGGGTCGTCGGTCACCGCCGCACCGGCGCTCCAGTTGGGCACCAGGGCCACGCCGGCGACCACCGAGGCGGCCGCGGCGGTGACTATGGCCGTGCGGCGCCGCCCACGGCTCAGTCTTCTAGATTTCAATGATGTTCCCCTCTACGCCGGTACACCTACCGGGCGAGGGGCATCTTCGCACGCCGCGTGCGTCGGTTGTGAAGGGGGTTGCACAAGTGGAATCCCCGGCGCGCGCCGGTCACTTGACGACCGCCGACCAGTCGGGCGACTGGGCCGGGTCGAGGCTGCGCAGGGCGGCGAGGGTCTGCGGCTTCTGTACGTCGAGCCAGTCGGCCAGCTCTTTGAAGGACACGCACTTGACGCCCTTCTTGGTGCAGACGTTCTTGACCACCTGGTCGATGGACTTCATGTAGATGCCACCGTTCCAGTCCTCGAAGTGGTTGCCGATGAACAGCGGGGCCCGGCTGCCGTAGTACACCCGGTTGAAGCCGGCCATGTAGGAGTCGACGGTCTGCTGCTCCCACTGGGGGAACTTCGCCGGGTCGCCCTGGGTCTCGCCGTTGGACTGGTTGTACAGGAAGTTGAAGTCCATGGACAGGCCCTGGTACTTGCCGCTCTCGTACGGCAGCATCTGGAGCGGGAAGTCCCATATGCCGTTCTTCTTGGACGGCCATATCTGGAAGTCGCCCGGCGAACTGGCGTCGTAGCGCCAGCCGTAGCTCTTCATGGCCTTCAGCAGGTTCGGCTGGCCCTCCAGGCAGGGCGCCCGGCCGCCGGTGACCTCCTTCTTGAAGTCGAAGGGCAGCGGCGCGAGGTCCGTGAAGCCGGTGTTGGTCTTCCAGTGCTCCACGAAGGAGTAGAACTGGTCGATCTCGCTCTTCCACTCCTCGACGCTCCAGTCGCCGCCGCCCTTGGCCCCGCAGAAGTGGCCGTTGAAGTGGGTGCCGATCTCGTTGCCGTCCTCGTACGCCTTGCCGAGCTGCTCCACGGTGGTGCGGATGTGGTCGTCGGTGGCGTAGTCGATGGCGGCGTCACCCGGGGAGTGCATGGGGCCGTGGTACAGGGACTTCTTGCTCTTGGGCAGCAGGTAGATGCCGGTGAGGAAGAAGGTCATGTGGGCGTTGTACTCCTTGGCCAGCTCCCGGTAGTGCGAGAACAGGTGGTCGCTGCCCTCCAGCGCGCCGTCCCAGGAGAAGACGACGAACTGCGGCGGCTTCTCACCGGGCTTGAGCGGCACCGGCTTCAACTGGCCCTTCTGCGGCCCGGTGTAGGAGGTGGAGCCGTCGCCCAGCACCTTGGTCCTGCCGTCCCACTCCGGGGTCGGGCTGGCCTTCGGCGTGCTCTTCGGTCTCTTGCCGGCCGCGGCGGCCGGTGTGCTGTTGCTGTCCGTGCCGGACAGCGCCAGGAACCCGGCGACCAGCGAGGCGACGACGAGGAGGGCGGCCAGCGTCAGCACCTGCGGCCGGGTGGCGCGGGGCGCACTGCGGCTGCGGGGGGCGCGACGGCGGCCTGACGACGACATCTTGCGGGGCATGCGCGGCTCATTCTGCGGAAGGGGAGGGTGTACGGGCCCCGGCTCAGCCGAGACCCGTCGCTGCCGACCAGAGGGCATACGGGACGCTGTGGGCGGACGTGCCGGCCAGACCCTTGAGCGGCAGTGGCTCCAGTGACTTGGCCAGGTCGATCCGGTAGACGACGATCGCGGTGGACACGGAGTCGGCCGTGCCGACGAACCAGGCGGCGGTGTCCTTCTCGGTCGTACCGGCCTTCCCGGACAGCCCGGACCGGCCGGCCGCCGCCTCGGGATGGGCGGTGCGGAAGGAGTCGGTGAGCGCCTCCGTGACCTCCTCGGCCACCTTGGCGCCGACCGCGCGCTTCGGGCGCGGGGTGGCCAGGGCGACCGGGGAACCGTTGCGGGTGATCCGGCCCACCGAGTACGGCTCGGTGTGGTTGCCGCCGGCGGCGAAGGTGGCGTAGCCGCCGGCCATCCGGATGGCGCTGGGCGTGGAGTTCCCCATCGACAGGGCCGGGACCTGGGGACCGATGCTGGAGGACAGCAGCCCGGACGCCACGGCGGTCTGGCGCACCTTGTCCAGGCCGGTGTCCATGCCGAGCTGCATGAACGGCGTGTTCACGGACCGGGCCATGGCCTCGCGCAGACTGATGTCCCCGTACGACGCGCCGCCGTCGTTGTGCGCGGCGACCTTCTTGCCGCTGCGGTCCCAGTACGGCCCCTCCGGGGTGGTGACGGGCACGCCGTCGTCGCCGTCGTAGACGCTGTCCGGGGTGACGGGGGTGGCGGGTCCGCCACGCGTCTTGTGCACGCCGTGTTCCAGCCCGGCGGCGTAGACGAACGGCGTGAACGCGGTGCCGGCCGGGACGGTGGTCGCGTTGGACTCGTTGTAGCCCTGGGTACGGTGGTCGGGGCCGCCGTAGACGGCGAGGATCCGGCCGTCGGCGGCCACCGAGGCGGCGCCGTAGTGACCGTTCTTCGCCGCCGCCGGGTTGTCCCGCCTGGCCTGCTTGCGGGCCTTGGTGACGGCGTCGGTGAGCGCCTTCTCCCGCTTGCGGTCGAAGGTCGTGTAGATCTGGTAGCCGCCCAGGTCGAACTGCTTGTCCGTCAGGTGTCCGGCCTTCTTGGCGTACTGCGAGGCCAGCTCCACCAGGTAGTCGCTCTGCGCACCCGTGTTGTACAGCGGGTTGCTCTTCAGCGGCTCGGGGAACCTGGTGTACGTCGCCCGTTCCTGCGGCGACAGCTTGCCGATCTTGACCATGCGGTCGAGGATCCAGGACCAGCGCTCGACGGCCCGCGCGTGGTTGGCCTTGCTCAGCGTGGGGTCGTACAGGCCGGCGCCCTTGAGCAGCCCGGCGAGCATGGCCGCCTCGGAGGCGTTGAGCTTGCCGACGTCCTTGCCGTAGTACGCCTGGGCGGCGCGCTGGATGCCGTAGCTGCCGCGGCCGAACCAGCTCGTGTTGAGATAGCCCTCCAGGATCTGGTCCTTGCTCATCCTGTTGTCCAGTTTGAGGGCGATCATCGCCTCGGTGAACTTGCGGCTGATGGTCTGATTCTGGGTCAGATAGACATTCTTGACGTATTGCTGGGTAATGGTCGATCCGCCCTCGGTGTCCCCCTGCCCCAGTGTGCGGAACACCGCCCGGGTGATACCTCTGGCGGAAATGCCCGGGTCCGAGTAGAAACTCTCGTTCTCCGCCGCGAGCACCGCCCAGCGCACGTCCGGGGGGATGTCCTTCAGCGGCATCGCCTGCCGCTGCACCCAGCCCGTACGGGCCATGGGCGTGCCGTCGGACCAGAAGTAGACGTTGTCCTGCTGGGTGGCGTACGAGTTGAGGTTCTCCGGTATGTCCGTCATCGCGTACGCCGTGACGAGGAACGCGCTGAGCAGACCGAACGACGTCAGGGTGGCGCCGAGCCACTGGCGCCAGGAGGGTATCCAGCGGCGCCAGCCGGTGCGGCCGGGGCGCGGGTACACCGGCTTCAGGCGGCGCGCGTAGGGGGCTATTCGGCGCGCGTACGGGGTCAGCGGGCCGAGCAGCCGGGCGACGGCGCCCAGGGCCGCGCTCACGGGCGCGCCGCGCTCCCGTCCGGCGGAGCGCGCGTCACGCCGGCGTTCGGCCCGGCCGCCGCCCGGAGCGGGCGGCTCCGGTGGCGGGGGCACGCGCAACTGCATGGTCTGGTCCGCCCTGAGGGCGTCCACTCTCAGATGCAACGTCTCATCGGCGTCCAACGGCTTCTCGCCACGGCCACCCCCCATGGGGCCGTCCTCCCCCTGCGACGCATCGGTCACGCCTGCGTCTCCCTCCGCACTCGGTCTTGCTCGCGCGGGTGAGCTGAGCATCCTCGCAACGGCGTTCACAAATTATCAGTAACGTTTTCGAATGCCCTGCACATATGCCGGATAGAAAGCAACGCTCATGAAACATTGAGACGCCCCCGGCCGGGCCTCGGCGGCTAACCTGGGGCCATGCCTCGTTACGAGTACCGCTGCCGGACCTGCGGCGACACGTTCGAACTCAACCGGCCCATGGCGCAGTCCGCCGCCCCCGCGTCGTGCCCCGCGGGGCACGACGACACGGTGAAGCTGCTCTCGACGGTGGCGGTGGGCGTGTCGAACAACACGTCCGCGCCCGCACCCGCGCCGTCGCCGAGGGCCGGCGGGGGCGGGTGCTGCGGGGGCGGGTGCTGCGGGTAGTCGCCTGCGAGGGCGCCGCCTGGTGCCGTCTCATGGGTGCGGCGCCGTCGTGGCCTGTCGCGCCCACGCGGCGGAGCCGCGCATCGATACAGCCCCGCGCCCCTAAGGTGTTGCCGTGCGGGTCGCCTTCAAGAACTCCCGCAGGATCCGCTCCCCCGCCAGGACGCCGCGTTCCGGGAGGGCGTTGATCTGCGGGGCCGTCCAGTCGGTGTCGGCCAGTTCGCCGTGGCCGGGGCGCCAGCCCCGGTCGGCGGCCAGCAGCAGGTCGGCGTCGAGCAGGGAGTCACCGGCGGCCAGCGTCAGCTCCGCGCCGGTGCGCCGGGCCACCTCGCGGACGGCCGCGCTCTTGGTGAGCGGCTTCGGTACGGCGTAGATCTTGCGGCCCTGCAGGGACACCGTCCAGCCCCGGTTCTCCGCCCACACCGCGAGCTCCTTCACCCAGTCCCCGGGCAGCAGTTCGCGCTCCACCACGAGGTACGCGAACAGGTCCTCGGCGATCCGGTGCTTGCGCACCCACACCGGGTCGGCGGAGCGCAGCAGATGCTCGCTGACCTCCGCCAGCGGCGCGCACTCGTCGGCGAGCCGGGCCTGGACACTCGCGTGCCAGTCGGCGTCGGTGACCCCGTCGACCAGCAGATGGCCGCCGTTGGCGCAGATCGCGTACGCCGGCGGCGGGCCCGGCAGGTTGATCCGCTGGTACTGCTTGCGCGTCCGGGTCGTCGTCGGCACGAACACGGCCGTGTCGCCGAGGTCGGTCAGCAACTGGGCCGCGGTCTCGGTCATGTAGGACAGCGGCTTGGCCTCGTGCACCTCCACGCACAGCAGCCGGGGCGCCCGCGGGTCCGGCATGGTCAGCGCGAGGGCCGCCGAGGAGTAGATCAGCGTACGGTCCAGGTCGCTCGCCACCAGCACCGGCATCAGACGTTCACCGCCTTGCCGTCGGCGCCGGTGGCGCCCCGCGTGTACCGGGGGTGGATCAGCCCGACGCAGGTGTACGGCAGGTCGTCCACCTCCTCCACCGGCACCCCGCGCTGCTCGGCGAGGAGTCGCACGTGGTCGAGGTCCGCGCCCGCCCCCGCCCGCGCGAGGATCTTCCACGGCACCCGGCGCAGCAGCACCCGGGTGGTCTCGCCGACGCCCGGCTTGACGAGGTTGACGTCGTGGATGCCGTACTCCTCGCTGATCCGCTCGACCGCCCGCCAGCCCGCCCAGGTCGGGGTGCGGTCCGTGGCCAGCAGCTCCTTCACCGCGCTGTCCACGCCGTCGGCCACCTCCGGGAAGCGGGCGGCGACGGCGTCGAGGAAGGCCACGGAGACGTCCGCGCCCGCGAGTTCCCGGTAGAACTTGGCGCCGTGGAAGTCGTGCGGGCCGACCAGGTCGGCGCGCAGCACCGTACGGGAGATCAGCCCGGAGACGGTCGAGTTGAGGCACGCGGAGGGGATGAGGAAGTCCTCGCGGGTGCCGTAGGTGCGTACGCAGGAGCCGGGATCGGCGAGGACCGCGATCTCCGGGTCGAACCCGGTGACGCCCTCCTTCCGCTCGAACTCCTCGACCGCCTCGGCGAGTTCGCGGGTGATCGCGCCCTTGCCGGTCCAGCCGTCGACGAACACGACGTCCCGGGGGTCGTGACGGTCGGCCAGCCAGCGCAGCGCGTTGGCGTCGATGCCCCGGCCGCGCACGATCGACACGGCGTAGTGCGGCAGGTCGATGCCGTGCCGGAACCGGGCCCAGCGGCGGATCAGGATGCCGACCGGGGTGCCGGCGCGGGCCAGGGAGACCAGCACCGGGCGGGGCGACCGCTCGGTGAGGACGGTCTCGGTCACGACACCGACGGCCTGCGCGAGGCGGGCGGCGGACGCGTCCAGGGCCGCGTGGAACAGCTCCTGGTACCGGGCGCTGGGCTGGTACTCCACCGGCAGCGACTCGGCGTAGTGCGCGCCGCCGCGCTGGATGGCCTCCTCGCGCTCCTCCGTCGGCGCCTCCAGGGTCACGTCGGAGAGGTCCTGGAGCAGCCAGCCGACCTCCTCCGGCGCGTACGAGGAGAACGCGGGGCCGCGGAGGGGCTCGGGCAGCATGGCCGGCCTTTCGGGAGCGTGCGGAACGTACGAGGGCACGACCGCGAGCAGGACGTGCGGGACGTGCGCGGCGAGGGCGGCCAGCAGACCGTCGGGCGCGTGCAGGGCGGGGGTGTCGGCGACGGAGTCGACCACGGCGACGACGGCGTCGAAGCCGGCGCCGGCCACGTTGTAGGCGTACCGCTCGCCGGGCCCGTCGGCCGGGTCGTCGTGGGCCGGGAAGACCAGGCGGCTGCGGATCGCGTACCCGGGGTCGTCGACCGCGAGCACGGGCGACCGGGTGGTGGTGGAGAACCGCACCTCGGCGTCCGCCGCCTGCTCCAGCTCGCGGGCGAGTCGCAGCGGCGCGTACATGAGCTCTTCGAAGCCGAGCACCAGAACGCGCCGGGCGCCGACGGGCAGTGCCTCGCGTATCCGCCCGGCCATGGCGGGCAGCGCCGCTTCGAGCCGGGCCCGGTGGGCGGGGGTGAAACCGTGCCGGCCACCGTCGGGGACACCGGCAGGCCAGTGCAGGTCGACCCTGGTGAGGGGCCCTGACCGTGGCGCCCCTCCGGGGGCGCGGGACGAGACGTCCCGCGGCTCCGCCGCGCGGGCGCGAGCGGCCGCACCAGCCCCGCACCCGGCGGACTCGCATTCCGCGACCAGTCGCTGCCCCTTCTCCAGCACCCCCTCGGGCAGCCGTACGGTCCCGGACGCGGCGGCGATGACGTCGACCCGGGCCCCGGTCTCCCGCGCGAACCGCGCCAACCGCGCGGAGTCCTCAGCCGACCGCATGTCGACCAGAGCGACCACCACATACCGCTCGCGCGGGTACCGCTCGTGCAGGTCACGCATGGTGTTCAGCACGGTGTTACCGGTGGAGAACTCATCGTCCACCAGCACCAGCGGCCCGTCCCCGGCCAGCAGAACGGGGTCTTCCGGCAGCAGGAGATGCGAGGTGGCATGCGAGTGCGACTCCTCGAAGCCGCCCGCCGGGGCGACCCCGGGAACCGGCCGTCGCGTGGAGTGCAGATACGGCACCGCGCCGAGCCCGTCGGCGACCGCGTGCCCCAGCCCCGTCGCGGTCTCCGCGTAGCCGAGGACGACGGCACCGGCCCTTTCCTCGCCGAGCAGCGCGGCCACCCGTCGGCCCAGGCGGAGGCCGTACTCGTACACCACGGCCGGCGACTGCGGTACGTGCTTGCCGAGGACGTTGGAGACCAGCAGGTGCGCCCGCTTGGGGTTGCGCCGCAGCGCGAGCCCGAGCAGCGCCGGAAGGTCGTCGTCGCCCACGAGCCCGACCCCGAGTCGCTCGGCGACCCAGCTGCCGGACCAGACCGCGTCGTTCACTGCGTTGTTCATGCGTTCCTTGGAGAGGCGGAGAATGGTTCAGCCGGGTATGCCGGCGGCGAGCAGTTCCACGAAGCCGACGTCCTCGTTGGCGACGCCGAACACCTCGGCGCGCAACAGGGTCCGCTCGGCCCAGGCGCGGTGCGGTTTCACTTCGTTCATCTTGTTCGTGTAGGCCGACCGGAGTACACCCCCGCCGCCGCGTTCCGGCCGCAGGATGTCCTGGGCGTCGCTGAACTCCTCGTGGCTGACCACGGACAGTGCGTGCACGGGCAGGACGTGGGACGGGTGGATGCAGGTCTTGCCGAGCAGGCCGTTGGCCTGGTCGAGGGAGATCTCCCGAAGCAGTCCGTCCATGGCGTGTTCGATCAGCTTCTCGCGCAGTGAGACGGCCTGCACCTCCAGGAAGGGGCTCTGCCTCAACTGCGGCTTGAACATGCGTTCGGAGAGACGGAAGTACTCCCAGACCGGGCCGGTGACGGTGAAGCCGGTGCCGTCGGCGCGGCCGAGCATGTTCACGACGTCGGCGATCACGGAGGCGACGATCTGGACGTCGTAGGCGGTCATGTCGGGGGCGCGTCGCAGGCCGTAGGAGGAGCAGAAGTCGGTCACGCCGAGGCGGAGGGCCAGCACCCGGTCCCGGTACTTGCCGACCGCGCGGGAGATGCCCTCCAGGGTGTCCACCCGGGACTCGCGGTAGAGCAGCTCGGGGGACTCCAGGACGGGCATGGCGAAGAGCCGCCGGCCGCTGCTGTTCTCGGCCGCGGTCAGGGCCTCCAGGAAGGGGATGCCGCGTTCCTCGGTGAACTTGGGCAGCACGAACCCGGACAGCAGGCGCACGGCGGGGCCGAGGCGGCGGACCAGGTCCGGTATCTGCTCGGGGGTGCGCACCCGGATGAACAGCAGGGGCGGCTCCACCCCGGGCCGGGCGGCGAGGTCGGCGAACTGCCGGACGAGGTTCTCCTCACCCGGCTCGACGTCCGCGTCGTCGATCGAGTCCTCCAGGCACAGCACCATCGAGACCACGCCGTTGCCGGCCTGTTTGACGATGTCGTCGGCGAGCCGGGGCCGGGTGGCCGGGCTGTACAGCGTGGCGCCCAGGGCCGCGGAGAGCAGCCGGGCCGGGGAGTCGGCGGTGAACGCGCACGGCTCCTGGTGGAAGAGGCGCTGTCGCACCTCGGGGGCGATGTGCCCGAAATGACGCATAGGACTCCCTCAGGGCGCGAGCCGGGCCTCTGGGTTCGGTAAAGGGTGGCCGGTAATAGTACGTAGGGATCCATGTCCGGGGTTCCCTGTGGGCATGAATTTCCGGTAACTCGCCCATGTCGGCGGCGCCGCCCCCCGCATTGTCGTGACCAGGACCGAGAGGGCAGGATGACCGCATGACGCACGCGATGCTGAAAGGGTCGAACGTCCCGCTGGAGGCCACCACGGTGCGCGCCGTGCTGCGCTGGACGCCCGGGCAGGGCGTCCCGGACGTGGACGCCTCGGCGCTGCTGCTGGGCCCGGGCGGCCGTGTGCGCTCCGACGAGGACTTCGTCTTCTACAACCAGCCCCGGCATCCCTCCGGGAAGGTGTGGCGGCTCGGCAAGAAGCGGGTCGCCGAGGGGCTGACGGACACGATCCAGACCGACCTGGCCGGGGTGGAGCCGGGGGTCGGCCGGATCCTGCTGGTCGCCTCCGCGGACGGGGTCGCCTTCGACCAGGTGCCGGCGCTGTGCATCCTGCTGTACGACGCGGCGGTCGCCGACGGGGAGCCGCTGGCCCGGTTCGAGATCAAGCCGGAGACCGGCGCGGAGACGGCGCTGATCTGCGGTGAGCTGTACCGGCGCGGTGAGGGCTGGAAGTTCCGGGCGCTGGGTGAGGGGTATTCGAACGGGCTGAAGGGGCTCGCCACGGACTTCGGGATCTCGGTGGACGAGTCCGAGATGGAGGAGGAGCCGGTCTCGTCCCAGCCGTTGCCTCCGGAGCAGCCGACGGCCGCGGTCCCGGCACCGCCGACGGGCGCGGTTCCGGCACCGCAGACGGCCGCCGTCCCGGCACAGCCGCCCGCGTACGGCTATCCGCAGCCGATGTCGGCGCCGGCGGCCGTGGCCGGGGACCCGTACTTCCGGCTGCCGCCGCAGGGGCCGCAGTTCCTCGGGCGGTAGTCAGCCCCGGAAGCGGGCGGTGGTCACCTGTCCACCTTGGTCTTGAAGCCCCTGCCCCACTGCAGGCCCCAGCCGTAGAGGCGGTCCAGTTCGCCCTGGAAGCCGTAGACGAACTTCACCTCGCGGCGGACGATCAGTTCGCCCTTGATGTTCTCGATCATGACCACGGCGCAGGAGCGGGCCTGGGGGTGGCGTTCGTCCAGGCCTATCTCGATGCGGGGGCCGTTGCTGGGGTAGAGCGTGACGATGGCGTGCGTACGGTCGAAGGCGGGGGTCTGGTCGTAGATGTAGACGAAGACGAGCAGTCGCTTGAGGGCGTCCCGGTGGTCCAGGTTGACGTACATGGTCTCGCCGGACGCCGAGCCGAACCGGTCGTCCCCGCTGAGTTTGATGTACGGCGGTGCGTTGACGTCGCCGAGGTAGCCGCCGAGGGGCTGTACGACCCCCTTCGTGCCGTCGGCCAGTTCGTACAGGCAGCCGAGGTCCAGGTCGACGTTGACCATGCTCTGGCCGTGGCCGAGGACCTCCGGCGGCTTCAGGGCCTTGAAGGGGTGCCGGAACAGGCTGGTGCGCTGGGCTCCGTCGAAGTCGGAGGTCCGCATCCGCCAGGAGAGGTTGACGCGCAGGTGGCCGGTGGCCGCTTCCTGCTTGGTGAGGGACACCGTCTGGTGCCGCCTGGTCAGTTCTATGGCGTTGCTCGACGCGTTGCCCGAGTCGAAGTCGGCGGCGCGCCCGCCCAGCAGTCCGTCGAAGAAACCCATTCCCGCCCCCAGGTACCCGTTGTGACGCCGACGGGGCGGCCGGCCGCGCCGGCCGCCCCGCTCAGAGCGTTCCTCACCGTCCGGGGTGTCACACCCCGGAGGAGACCTCGGCCTTCTCGTCGCTGCCCTCGCCCGCCGCGGCCAGGGCCCGGTTGCGGCGGACGGAGGAGAAGAAGGACGCCGCGATCAGGACGACGCCGACGAGACCGGTGATGACCTCGTTGATCTCGTGCTGGATGGTGACCAGGAGGAGCACTGCGAGGGCGCCGATGGCGTAGTGGGCGCCGTGCTCCAGGTAGACGTAGTCGTCGAGGGTGCCCTGGCGGACCAGGTAGACCGTCAGCGACCGGACGTACATGGCGCCGATGCCGAGGCCGAGGGCCATCAGGACGATGTCGTTGGTGATGGCGAAGGCGCCGATCACGCCGTCGAAGGAGAAGGACGCGTCCAGGACCTCCAGGTAGAGGAACATGAAGAACGCGGCCTGGCCGGCCAGGACGATCGCGGGTTTCTGCTTGCCGGTGCGGGCGGCCTCTTCCTCCTCCTCGTGTTCGCGCTCCTCCTCCGCCTCCAGCTTGTCCTCGAAGTAGCCGGAGAGGCCGCCGACGACCATGTAGGTGATCAGGCCGGCGATACCGGCGATCAGGACCGTCTGCGCCTTGTCCACGTGGGCGCCGCCGTGCTGGTGGGCGTGGGCGGCGAAGGTGAACGACGTGATCAGCAGGACGATCAGGGCGATGCAGACCGACAGCATGTCGACCTTGCCGAGCTTGGCCAGGGGCCGCTCGATCCAGCGCAGCCACTGGATGTCCCGGTCCTCGAAGATGAAGTCGAGGAAGATCATCAGCAGGAACATGCCACCGAACGCGGCGATCGCCGGGTGGGCGTCGGTGACCAGCTGCTGGTAGCGGTCCTTGTTGTTGAGCGCCAGGTCGACGGCCTCGATCGGGCCCATCTTGGCGCTGATCGCGACGATGACGACGGGGAAGACCAGCCGCATGCCGAAGACGGCGATGAGGACACCGACTGTGAGGAAGATCTTCTGCCAGAAGGCGTTCATCTTCTTCAGGATTCCGGCGTTGACCACCGCGTTGTCGAAGGACAGCGAGATCTCCAGGATGGCCAGGATCGCCACGATGCCGAAGGCGGTCCACCCCCCGTAGAACGCCGCCGCGACCAGACCGAGCGCGGTGACCGCGAACGACCAGCCGAAGGTTTTCAGAAGCACTGGCTACCCCATCGTGTGTTGGGGGCACCTCCCGGACGGAGTCCGGGGGAGGGTCTCCCCTGAGTCGTACCGAGTTTTACGAAACGTTGACTCCGAAGTCTAGAGCGATGCCCCGCAGGCCCGACGCGTACCCCTGACCCACCGCCCGGAACTTCCACTCGCCCTGATAGCGGTAGAGCTCGCCGAAGATCATGGCGGTCTCGGTGGAGGCGTCCTCGCTGAGGTCGTAGCGGGCCAGTTCCTGGCCGTCGGCCTGGTTGACGACGCGGATGAAGGCGTTGGAGACCTGGCCGAAGGTCTGTCCGCGCTCGTCCGCCATGTGGATCGAGACGGGGAAGATGATCTTCTCGCACTGCGGCGGCACCTTGGCGAGGTCCACCAGGATCGACTCGTCGTCGCCCTCGCCCTCACCGGTGAGGTTGTCACCGGTGTGCTCCACGGAGCCGTCGGGGCTGGTGAGCTGGTTGTAGAAGACGAACCAGTCGTCACCCAGCACCCGGTTTCCGGCCCCGCACAGCAGCGCGCTGGCGTCCAGGTCGAAGGGGGCGCCGGTGGTGGACCGCGCGTCCCAGCCGAGTCCGATCATGACGTTGGTGAGGTTCGGTGCGGCCTTGGACAGGGAGACGTTGCCCCCCTTGGCGAGCGTGACACCCATGATGCTGGTCCTCCCCTGGTGGTGCTTCCCTGGTTGTCCTGCGCGTCCGGCGCCGCCCCTAAACGGGGGCGGCGCCGGTCTCACGGGCTGTTGGGCCTCACACGTCCTTCGTGTCAGACGTTGACGCCGAAGTCCTGCGCGATGCCACGCAGGCCCGACGCGTAGCCCTGGCCGATGGCGCGGAACTTCCACTCCGCGCCGTGCCGGTACAGCTCGCCGAAGACCATGGCGGTCTCGGTGGAGGCGTCCTCACTGAGGTCGTACCGGGCGATCTCCTGCCCGCCGGCCTGGTTCACGACGCGGATGAAGGCGTTGCGGACCTGGCCGAAGGACTGCTGGCGGTTCTCGGCGTCGTAGATCGACACCGGGAACACGATCTTGTCGACGTCGGCCGGGACACCGGCCAGGTTGACCTTGATCTGTTCGTCGTCGCCCTCGCCCTCACCGGTGAGGTTGTCACCGGTGTGCTCGACGGAGCCGTCGGGGCTCTTGAGGTTGTTGAAGAAGACGAAGTGCTGGTCGCTGATGACCTTGCCGGAGTTGTTCAGCAGCAGCGCGCTCGCGTCGAGGTCGAAGTCCGTGCCGGTCGTCGTGCGCACGTCCCACCCCAGGCCGACGATGACGGCGGTCAGGCCCGGGGCCTCCTTCGTCAGCGATACGTTGCCGCCCTTGCTGAGGCTGACTCCCACGGGTCCTCCATGTGGTGTTCAGGGGCGGGGAGCCCCGTCGTGCTTCGGATATGGGATCAACGTGCCGATCCTAGTGACGGGTTCCCGCGCCCCGCAGACCCTGGACCCGGAGAATCACAGGTGTCGCTCGCGGTCCCCTCACAGGGTGTCGAGCGCCTTGACGTAGTCGTTCAGGTCGCGGGCGTCCGGCAGGCCGTTGACCACGGTCCACCGCACGACGCCCTCCTTGTCGATGACGAAGGTGCCCCGGACGGCGCAGCCCTTGTCCTCGTCGAAGACGCCGTACGCGCGCGAGACGTTGCCGTGCGGCCAGAAGTCGCTCAGCAGGGGGTATTCCAGGCCCTCCTGCTCGGCGAAGACGCGCAGCGTGTGGATGGAGTCGTTGGAGACGGCGAGCAGCTGGGTGTCGCGGTCCTGGAACTTCGGCAGGTTGTCGCGCAGCTCGCACAGCTCGCCGGTGCACACGCCGGTGAAGGCGAAGGGGTAGAAGAGCAGGACCACGTTCTTGTCGCCGCGGAAGTCCGAGAGCTTCACGGTCCGGCCGTGGTTGTCCTTCAGCTCGAAGTCGGGCGCCTTGTCGCCGACCTGGATCGCCATCGTCGTGCTTCCCTTCGGTGGGCTGTTCGGGTGGGAGCGCGGACGCTCGGTTCCACCCTACGCAGCGGCCACCGGGGACTCCCGGACGGGCTGGGGCGATGTCCAGCCCGTCCGGCGTCCGAGGACGGTCACCTCTTGGACTTGGCCGCCTTCGGCGTCGCCAGCCGGCTGCCGCTCCAGTCCTTGCCGACGCTGACGCTCTTCGAAGCGGTCAGGCCGGCCGTCGTGGCGGCGTCCTGGATGTCGCTCGGCTCGACGTACCCCGCACGGCCGGTCTTCGGCGTGAGGAGCAGGATCGCGCCGCCCTCTTCGATGTACGTGGTGGCATCCACCAGCGCATCCGTCAGGTCGCCGTCGTCGTCACGGAACCACAGCACAACGGCGTCGGCCACGTCGTCGTAGTCCTCGTCCATGAGGTCGCCTGCGATGGTTTCCTCGATGGCCTCGCGGAGCTCCTGATCGACGTCGTCGTCGTAGCCGATCTCCTGGACCACCTGCCCGGGCTGGAACCCCAGCCTGGCGGCAGGGTTCGTCCGCTCCTCCGCGTGGTCCGCGGTCGCGCTCACGGGTTGCCTCCTGATCATGTCTTGGTAAGTATCTCAGCCACGCGCGTGCGCGAAGCATTGGCCGTAGTCCACACGGGCGGGGCGGATCGCGCAAGTACCCGGCCGTCGGGACCGCCGAAACGGTGACGATCCCGGCCGTGTCGCCGCAACTCCCAGCACCGTATCTCGATTCCGCGCGACCCACATCACGCCGATGCGCCCGGTTTGTCACGTTCGGAATCATCCGGGGTTACGTCGCTCGAACAACTTTGCCATGCACGTCACACCCCGGGCGTATCGTTGCGTTTTGACCGGTGCAGATGACGGTGCGGGTGACGTACGCCTTCCCGAGGTACACGATGGGGAACGGTGTAGGCAGGTGCAACGAACTGGCCCTCTGACAGGTAAGGAACAGCGTGGCTTCCGGATCCGATCGCAATCCGATCATCATTGGCGGCCTTCCGAGTCAGGTTCCTGACTTCGATCCCGAAGAGACCCAGGAGTGGCTCGACTCCCTGGACGCCGCCGTCGACGAGCGCGGCCGGGAGCGGGCCCGCTATCTCATGCTGCGTCTGATCGAGCGTGCCCGCGAGAGGCGGGTGGCCGTGCCCGAGATGCGCAGCACGGACTACGTCAACACGATCCCCACCAAGAGCGAGCCGTTCTTCCCGGGCAACGAGGAGATCGAGCGCAGGATCCTGAACGCCACCCGCTGGAACGCGGCCGTCATGGTCTCGCGCGCCCAGCGCCCGGGCATCGGCGTCGGCGGCCACATCGCCACCTTCGCCTCCTCCGCCTCGCTGTACGACGTCGGCTTCAACCACTTCTTCCGCGGCAAGGACGAGGGCGACGGCGGCGACCAGGTCTTCTTCCAGGGCCACGCCTCCCCCGGCATCTACGCCCGCGCGTACCTGCTCGACCGGCTCAGCGAGGAGCAGCTCGACGGCTTCCGGCAGGAGAAGTCGAAGTACCCGAACGGGCTGTCCAGCTACCCGCACCCGCGC
Organism: Streptomyces sp. Ru62; assembly: GCF_002920615.1. GTDB lineage: Bacteria > Actinomycetota > Actinomycetes > Streptomycetales > Streptomycetaceae > Streptomyces. The sequence continues at coordinate 253,328 of NZ_PQSU01000004.1, read as the reverse complement.
TCGATGCCGGACTTCTGGGAGTTCCCGACGGTCTCCATGGGCCTCGGCCCGCTCGGCGCGATCTACCAGGCGCGGATGAACCGGTACATGCAGGCGCGCGGGATCGCCGACACCTCCCGGTCGCACGTGTGGGCGTTCCTCGGCGACGGCGAGATGGACGAGCCGGAGTCGCTCGGCCAGCTCACCCTGGCCGCCCGCGAGGGCCTGGACAACCTGACCTTCGTGGTCAACTGCAACCTCCAGCGGCTGGACGGCCCCGTCCGCGGCAACGGCAAGATCATCCAGGAGCTGGAGTCGGTCTTCCGGGGCGCCGGCTGGAACGTGATCAAGCTGATCTGGGACCGCACCTGGGACCCGCTGCTCGCGCAGGACCGGGACGGCGTGCTGGTCAACAAGATGAACATCACGCCGGACGGCCAGTTCCAGACGTACGCCACCGAGTCCGGCGCGTACATCCGGGAGCACTTCTTCGGTGACGACCTGCGTCTGCGCGCGATGGTCGAGAACATGACCGACGAGCAGATCCTGCACCTCGGCCGCGGCGGCCACGACCACCGCAAGATCTACGCGGCGTTCAGGGCGGCCAAGGAGCACAAGGGGCAGCCGACGGTCATCCTGGCCAAGACGATCAAGGGCTGGACGCTGGGCCCGAACTTCGAGGGCCGCAACGCCACGCACCAGATGAAGAAGCTGACGGTCGACGACCTCAAGCACTTCCGGGACCGTCTGCACCTGCCGATCTCCGACAAGGAGCTGGAGTCCGGCCCGCCGCCGTACTACCACCCGGGCCGGAACTCGGAGGAGATCCAGTACATGCACGACCGCCGCAAGGGCCTCGGCGGTTACGTCCCGACCCGCGTCGTCCGCTCCCAGCCGCTCGCCCTGCCGGACGACAAGGCGTACGCGACCGTGAAGAAGGGCACGGGCCAGCAGTCCATCGCGACGACCATGGCCTTTGTGCGCCTTCTCAAGGACCTCATGCGGGACAAGGAGATCGGCAAGCGGTTCGTGCTGATCGCACCGGACGAGTACCGCACGTTCGGCATGGACTCCTTCTTCCCGAGCGCGAAGATCTACAACCCGCTCGGCCAGCAGTACGAGTCGGTCGACCGCGAGCTGCTCCTGGCCTACAAGGAGTCGCCGACCGGCCAGATGCTGCACGACGGCATCTCCGAGGCGGGCTGCACGGCGTCACTGATCGCGGCGGGCTCGGCGTACGCCACGCACGGCGAGCCGCTGATCCCGGTGTACGTCTTCTACTCGATGTTCGGTTTCCAGCGCACGGGCGACCAGTTCTGGCAGATGGCCGACCAGCTGGCGCGCGGATTCGTCCTGGGTGCGACCGCCGGTCGTACGACCCTGACCGGCGAGGGCCTCCAGCACGCGGACGGCCACTCCCAGCTCCTGGCCTCCACCAACCCGGCCTGCGTGGCCTACGACCCGGCGTACGCGTACGAGATCGCGCACATCGTGCAGGACGGCCTGCGCCGGATGTACGGCAGCTCGGCCGAGCACCCGCACGGCGAGGACGTCTTCTACTACCTCACCGTCTACAACGAGCCCATCCAGCACCCGGCCGAGCCGGCGGGCGTGGACGTCGAGGGCATCGTCAAGGGCGTCTACAAGCTCAAGGAGGGCACGGGCGGCTCCGTGCCGGCGCAGATCATGGCGTCGGGCGTGGCGGTCCCGTGGGCCCTGGAGGCGCAGCGGCTCCTCGGCGAGGAGTGGAACGTCCGGGCCGACGTGTGGTCCGCGACCTCCTGGAACGAGCTGCGCCGCGAGGCCGTGGAGTGCGAGGAGCACAACCTGCTGCATCCGGAGGAGGAGCAGCGGGTGCCGTACGTGACACGGAAGCTCAGTGGCGCCGAGGGGCCGTTCGTGGCCGTGTCCGACTGGATGCGATCGGTTCCGGACCAGATCGCGCGCTGGGTGCCCGGCACGTACCAGTCCCTGGGCGCCGACGGCTTCGGCTTCGCCGACACCCGGGGCGCGGCGCGCCGCTTCTTCCACATCGACGCCCAGTCGGTCGTGGTGGCGGTGCTGACCGAGCTGGCCCGCGGGGGCAAGGTCGACCGCTCCGTGCTCAAGCAGGCCATCGACCGCTACCGGCTGCTGGACGTCTCGGCGGCGGATCCGGGGGCGGCGGGCGGCGACGCCTAGCCGGTGCCCTCGGCTTCGGCCGACGAGGGTTGCCGGGGTCGTGGGGACCTGCGGGTCCGTGGTGGCTGGTCGCGCAGCTCCCCGCGCCCCTTCGGGGGCGCGGTGGCCTTACGGTTTCTTTACGATTGCTGGCATGGATCAACTGTCGGCGCAGGCTCGGTGGGAGGGGCGTACCCAGCGGCCGTTGTTGGCGCTCGCGGTGGCGTTCGCCGTGGCGTACGCGGTGCCGATCGTGGACGACTCCGCCGGTCACTCCCTGACGGCCGTGTGCACGGGTGTCGAGTGGGTGGTGTGGGCGGCGTTCGCCCTCGACTATCTGGTCCGGCTGGCCCTCGCCCCGCACCGGCGGGACTTCGTACGACAGCACTGGCCCGACCTGTGCGCGGTGGTCCTGCCGGTCCTGCAACCGCTACGGCTGCTGCGGCTGGTGTCCACGCTGCTGCTGGTCGGCCGGCGGGCGCGGATGGCTCCGCAGATCCGGCTGACCACCTATGTCGTCGGGGCCGTGGTCGGCCTGCTGATGTTCGGGTCGCTCGCGGTGCTGTCCGTGGAGCGGGAGGCGCCGGACGGGAACATCCGGACACTGGGTGACGCCGTGTGGTGGTCGTTCACGACGATGACGACCGTGGGGTACGGGGACCACGCGCCGACGACCGGCCTCGGACGGATGATCGCCGTCGGGCTGATGCTGTCGGGGATCGCGCTGCTCGGTGTCGTCACCGCGAACATCGCCGCGTGGTTCATCTCGCGGTTCGAGAAGGACGACGTGGAGGAGCGGCGGCAGACAGAGGCCATCTCCGCCCTGGCCGAAGAGGTACGGCTGCTGCGGGCGGAGGTGGCCCGGTTGGCCGAACTCAAGCATCCCGAAGGGGGCGTGGGGAACCGCGCGAGCGGCCACGACGTGCCCGCGGCCGCCAACGCGCCCACGACCCTGCGGCGGGACGCCGTCGGCTAGAGGAGCCCGTGGCCCCACGTCGCCGCGCCCGCCAGGGCGATGATGGCGAGCAACGTGTCGATCGCGCCCAGGATCAGGGCGACCAGTGCGGGGACGTTGCCGTCGTTGGACCACTTGCGGCCCATCGACTGCCAGCCGCAGAACATCGCCACCGGGCCCAGGACGATGCCCAGTGCGAAAAATCCGGCCACCGCACAGATCGTGCCGATGATCCCGAGCGTCGCACGGTCCGGCCCGGTCCGCTGCCACGTGCGGCCGCGTGACCGGGGGTACCCGCTCGTTCCTCGCCCGAAGCCCGCCATCATCAACTCCTTGACGTGAATGGACAGTTCGGCTTCGGTGTGCGGGTACCCCGGTTCCGCGTCGGCAGACGTGCGCGCGCTGCCCCCCTCCAGCAGCGCGCGCCGCGGCCCGACGTCCTCCCATGTCCTGCGGAGGACTTGACCCACTGTGACCTGCGGCGTGTGCCGGGGGCGAGCGATCTTTAGCGGAGTCACCCTGATAGGGGAACTCCGCCGGGAGGGAGACGGAGAACCCGGGCTCAGATGTGGCCCACGCCCGCGCCCGCCTCCGCGTTGGCGCCGCGCTTGGTGAAGAGCGCGACGAGGACGGCGACCAGCGCCACGCCGGCCGCGACCAGGGAGGCGAGGCTCATACCGGAGATGAAGGTGTCGTGGGCGACGGCGGTGATCTTCGCGGCGACCGGCTCCGGCATGCCCTTCGTCACCGGGGCCACGCCCACCTGGACCGCCTCGGAGGCCTTGTCGAGCTGATCCGGGGTCAGCTTCGGCAGCCCCGCGTCCGCCCAGTTGCCCGGCAGGTCGCTGTCGACCTTGGAGGCCATCACCGCGCCCAGCACCGCCGTACCGAGGCTGCTGCCGATCTGCATGGCCGCCTGCTGGAGACCGCCGGCCACACCGGACAGCTCCAGGGGGGCGTTGCCGACGATGACCTCGGTGGCGCCGACCATGACCGGTGCGAGGCCCAGGCCGAGCAGCGCGAACCAGAGGGACATCAGACCGCTGCCGGTGTCCGGCTCCAGCGTCGACATGCCGTACAGGGCGACCGCGGTCACGGCCATGCCGAAGGCCAGCGGGACGCGCGGGCCGAGCTTGGTGATCGCGGTGCCGGCCAGCGGCGAGCCGACGATCATCATGCCGGTGAGCGGCAGCAGGTGCAGGCCGGCCTTGACGGGACTCATCCCGTGCACGTTCTGCAGGTAGAACGTCACGAAGAACAGGCCGCCCAGGAAGGCGATGGCCATCAGGACCATCAGGACGACACCCGCCGACAGGGCCACCGAGCGGAACAGGCCCAGCGGGATCAGCGGTTCGGCGACCTTCGTCTCCCAGAAGGCGAAGAGGGCGAAGAGGGCCACGGACACGACCATGAACAGCCATGTCTTGCCGTCGCCCCAGCCCCAGGTCGGGGCCTTGATCAGCGCCCAGACCAGGCAGAACATCGCGCCCGACAGCAGGGCGATGCCGAGCAGGTCGAAGGAGCGCGGGGCGTTCTCGGCACGGTGGTCGAGCAGGATCATGGTGCCGAGGAGCAGCGCGAGGGCACCGACCGGCACGTTGATGAAGAAGACCGACTGCCAGTTGACGTGCTCGACGAGGACACCGCCGAGGATCGGGCCGCCCGCCGTGGACGCGCCGATCACCATGCCCCACACACCGATGGCCATGTTCAGCTTCTCGGCCGGGAAGGTGGCCCGCAGCACGCCGAGCGCGGCCGGCATCAGCAGCGCGCCGAACAGGCCCTGGAAGACCCGGAAGGTGACGACGGCGGCGATGCTGCCGGAGAGCCCGATGGCACCGGACGCGGCGGCGAAGCCGGTCACACCGATGAGGAAGGTCTGCCGGTGGCCGAAGCGGTCACCGAGCTTGCCCGCGGTGATCAGCGTGACCGCGAGGGCGAGGAAGTAGGCGTTGGACACCCACTGCACGTCGGCGAAGGACGCGTTGAGGTCGTCACGGATGGCCGGGTTGGCGATGGCCACGATGGTGCCGTCGAGGGCCACCATCATGACCCCTACGGCGACGGTGAGGAGAGTGAGCCACGGGTGGCCGCGCAGGCCCTGGGCCGGCGCGGGCCCCGGCGGCGCCGCGGGCGCCCCGTCCCCCGGCCCCGGCGCGTCGACGGTGGTCTGACTAGTCATACTTCCCAGGCTAGTGACAGTCACTGACAGTTGACAAACCAATTCACTCGTCGGTTACTGACACGACATCGGCGCATAGGCTGGGCCGGCCGGACACGCACAGGAGAGAGGCCATAGAGGGGCCATGGAGACGCTGCGCGAGCGCAAGAAGCGGCGTACACGGGAATCGCTGCTGCGGGCCGCTCTCGAACTGTTCACCACCCAGGGGTACGAGCACACGACCGTCGACGAGATCGCCGAGGCCGTCGACGTCTCCCAGCGCACCTTCTTCCGTTACTTCGCGGGCAAGGAGGATGTGGCCTTCACGGTGCAGAACATCACGGAGGCGGCCTTCGTGGCGGCCGTCCGCGCGCGTCCGCCGCACGAGGCGCCGATGCAGGCCCTGCGGCAGGCGTTCCTCGAAGGCTGGGACGCGATACGCGAGTCGGTCGAGTCGATCGTCCCGGTCGAGCTGTACCTGCGCATGTACCGGACGATCGAGTCGACGCCCGCGCTGCTCGCCGCCCATCTGCGCCGGTCGGCGGCGACCGAGGAGACGATCGCCCGTCTGCTGGCCGAACGGGAGGGCGTCGACGTGGACACCGATCCACGCCCCCGGCTGGCGGTGGCCGTCTTCGCCGCGGTGATACGGGTCACCGAACGGCAGTGCTGCGTGCGCGAGGACTTCGGCCCGGAAGCGCTCCGGACGCTCAGCGCGGCGTACCTCGATCAGGTGGGTTCGGCGCTCACGGGCAACTGGCGCAGCGCCTGAGACCGCCGGCGGATCGCCGGGACCGCCTCCGGCAGATCGCCGGCCCCTGTTCGGTTACTGCCGAAACGTGATCCCTGTCACTCGGTTACCGCGAGACCCTCCCGTTCTCCTAGTGTGTCCTCCCAGTGACTTCCTTCGACACCTCCCCGCAATGGAACGTCTGGCGCGCGCTGCTGGCGCTGGCCGTCGTGTTCGTGATGCTCGCGACCACCGGCTGGACCGCCCTGCGCAGTCACCGGGAGTCGACAGCTCTCCAGGCCTCGCTCACCAAGTGGGAGCACGGCCGCCTCCACGGCCTCAGCCTGCCGGACCCCGAGGCCGCGCCGTCCCGGCTGGCCCGTTTCTTCGCCTCGCTCACCCCGCACGACCGCGGCCGTCTCGCCCACCGCTATCCGCTGGCGGTCGGCAACATGAACGGCGCGCCCGTCTCCCTGCGCTACCGGGCCAACCGCGTCGCGCTGGCGCAGGCCCGCGAGGTCGAGCGCAAGCGTGTGCACGACAGCCGGCTCAGCACGGCGGGCCAGCAGGACGCGGCCCGCCGGATGGACCGCTACACGTCCCTGCTGAACCCCGGCCGGCACATCCTGGCCTTCGACCCCGAGGGCTCGGGCCGGGTCGCCGAGGTCTTCGGCGACCTCTCCACGGCGCAGCGGATCTCGGTCGTCGTCCCCGGCGTCGACACCGACCTGCTCACCTTCCAGCGGACGAACCGCAAGTACAGCGCCCCGGTCGGCATGGCCAAGGCCCTGTACGCGGCCGAGCGCGAGGCGAGCCCGCGGACCCGTACGGCCGTGATCGCCTGGGCCGACTACACCTCCCCCGACGGGCTCGGGGTGGACGCGGCCACCGGACTGCGCGCCGAGGAGGGGGCCGTACGGCTGAACGCGCTGCTGCGCGCGCTGCCCGGCCGGGCCCCGGTGTCGATGTTCTGTCACAGCTACGGCTCGGTGGTCTGCGGGGTCGCCGCACACGGCATGCCCCGCCGGGTCGCCGACATAGCGGTGGCCGCGAGCCCCGGCATGCGCGTCGCCAAGGCCTCCCACCTGGGCACGACGGCCCGGGTGTGGGCCATGCGGGACGCCAGTGACTGGGTGCAGGATGTTCCGTACCTGGAGCTGGGCGGCCTCGGCCACGGCGCCGACCCGGTCTCCTCGGCATTCGGGGCGCGGGTGCTGTCGGCCCGGGACGCCGAGGGGCACAGCGGTTACTTCCAGCCCGGCACGGACAGCCTGCGCAACCTCGCCGACATCGGCGTGGGCGCGTACGACACGGTGACGTGCGCACGGGAGAACGATGCGTGCCGGTCCGGTCTGTCCGGCACGGTGACAGCCGGACGCGCGTAGAAACAGCAGGAAGTGCGGTCTGCGCGGGTGGCGACGGAGGAGCACGTGCCGCATACGATGAGCCGCATGGGTGACGTACTGGCGGGTTTTCATGCCGTCTGGGAGTTCGAGTCCGACTCCGTGCTCATCCGTTACGAACGGGGGATTCGAACACCGAAGCTGTTCCAGGCGCTCGGCGAGCGCCGGATCCCGCTGTCCGCGGTGGAGGGCGTGACCCTCGCCCCGGGCAAGCGCGGCACGGTCGTCCTGCGCCTGACGCCACGTCCGGGTGCCGATCCGCTGATGGAGGCGGCCGACGGCCAGTTGAAGGAGGGTTCCGACCCCTACCGGCTGGTGCTGCCGGCCGAGCGGGAGACCCTCGCCGAGTACTACGCCGACGAACTGAAGGGCCTGCTGACCGAGTCGGGGCCCGCCGAGCGGCATCTGGTGACGGCGCCCGAGGCGCCGCTGCAGTTCAAGGCGTACGACGGGAAGGCGTCCTTCGACGGGACGTCCGTACAGTTCCGCTGGTCCTGGACCGGGGCGTCGTCGGCGAAGTGGAAGGCCGGCGACCAGAGCTTTCCGGTGGCCTCCCTGAGCGGGGTGGAGTGGCGGTCGCCGGAGATCTTCGACGGGCATCTGCGGCTGGTGCCCCGCGATGCGGGCTCCGCCCGTTCCGTGCAGCCGGACCAGGATCCGGCGTCGGTGGTGTTCGGCCTGGGGTACGGGCCGGTGCACGAGTCACTCCCGTTCGCCGCGGCCGTGCTGGCGGCGGTGCGCACGCGTGGGCCGGTAGCCGCCGTACCGGCCCCGGCACGGCGTGACCCCGCCGACATCGCCGAGCGGATCCGGCATCTCGGGGAGCTGCATCAGGCGGGGCTGGTCACCGACGAGGAGTTCTCCTCCAAGAAGGCCGAGTTGCTGGCCGAGCTGTAGCTACCGCTCGCGGCCGTAGAAGCTGATCTTCCTGTCCAGGACGCCCAGGGTGTCGTGGAGTTCCGCGATCCTGGACAGGACGTCCCGGCGGGTCGACTCCAGCAGTTGACGGCGCTGAGCGAAGGTGTGGTCGCCCTCCCTGACGAGTTCCGCGTAGCGCACCATGTCCGCCACCGGCATGCCGGTCAGGCGGAGCTTGGTCACGAAGTCCAGCCAGTCCAGGTCGCGGTTGCTGTAGCGGCGCTGGCCGGTGTGCGAGCGGTCCACGTGCGGCATCAGCCCGATCCGCTCGTACCAGCGCAGCGTGTGCGCGGTGAGGCCGGTGAACGCGACGACCTCGCTGATCGTGTAGCGGTCCTGGCCGTCGGGGCGGGGGTGCCGCCGGGGCGGGGCGGAGCAGATGTCGGCGGGGGTGGCTTGCTCGGTGGCCGCTGGCGTGGTCTGCATCACCGTCATGCCCCCACGCTATGGCCTTGGAGTGCACTCCAAGCAAGCGGGTTCGCCGAGAATTCCACGGGACGGCACCCGGGGCGGCTCACTAGCGTGTGGCCCATGAGTCTTGTACGCCGGGCCCGGCCCGAGGACGCCGCCGAAGTGCTGCGACTGCGCCAGGTGATGATCGACTCCCTGTGGAGCGCGGGAGGTTCCGGGCCGACGGAGTGGCACGCGGAGTCGCTGCCGGCGCTGCGGGAGCGGCTCGCCGAGCAGGACGGGGACTTCGCCGCGTTCGTCGTGGAGCATCCCGCCCGGCCGGAGGCACTGGCCGCGCTGGTGGCGGGGACGGTGGAGTACCGCATCGGCAAGGCCGGGAATCCCCGGGGGCGGGTCGGGCACGTCTTCAGCGTGGCGACCGACCCGGACGCCCGGCGGCGGGGGTACGCGCGCGCGTGCATGGCGGAGCTGCTGGGCTGGTTCCGGGCGCGGGGTGCCGGGCACGTGCTGCTGAACGCCTCGCCGGAGGCCGAGCCGCTGTACACCTCCCTCGGTTTCACGCGGGACCCCGACCCGTCGATGCGGCTGGTGCTGTGAGCCGCATAGGCTCGGAGACATGTCGTTGCAGAGCCTGGCGCTGATCGAGAACTGGCCCGTCCCCACCGCCGCGGCGGGCGTCGTACGTGCCGACGGGACCGTCCTCGGGACGCACGGTCCCGTCGGGCACCGCTTCCCGCTGGCCTCCGTCACCAAGCCGCTGGCGGCCTACGCCGCGCTCGTCGCCTACGAGGAGGGCGCGGTCGAGCTGGACGAGCCCGCCGGACCGCCCGGGTCGACGGTCCGTCACCTTCTCGCCCACACCTCCGGGCTCGCCTTCGACGAGCACCGGGTGACGGCCCCGCCCGGGGAGCGGCGGCTGTACTCCAACGCCGGGTTCGAGCAGCTCGGGGACCACATCGCCAAGGCGACGGACATCCCGTTCGCGGAGTACCTGCGGCAGGCGGTGCTGGAGCCGCTGGGGATGACGTCGACGTCGCTGGAGGGGTCGCCGGCGAAGGACGGGGTGTCCACGGTCGGGGACCTGCTGCGGTTCGCGGCGGAGGTGCAGGCGCCGAGGCTGCTGGACGCGCGGACGGTGGCGGCGGCGATGACCGTGCAGTACCCGGGGACGAAGGGGGTCCTGCCGGGGTACGGCCACCAGAACCCGAACGACTGGGGGCTGGGCTTCGAGATCCGCGACGGGAAGTCCCCGCACTGGACGGGGAGTTCGTCCTCCTCCCGCACCTTCGGGCATTTCGGGCAGTCCGGTACGTTCCTGTGGGTCGACCCGGATGCCGGGCTCGCCGGGGTCGCCCTGACGGACCGGGCGTTCGGCCCCTGGGCGATCGAGGCATGGCCGGCCTTCACGGACGCGGTGCTCGCGGAGCTGCGCGGCTAGGCCGTCATCTCCCACAGCAGCAGCTCCGCCGGCGTGACCGCCACCGCCTCCAGGCCCTCCGCCCCTGTGATCCTCGCCGCATCGCCGGGGCCCAGCTCCTCCCCCGCCAGCCGGATCTCGCCCCGCGCCACGTGCGCGTACACGTACGCCGCGTCCGGGACGGCGGTCCGCTCGCCGGGCTCCAGGCGGCGCACGTGGAGCATCGCGCCCGCCACCGGCACCGCGTACGGCGTGGAGTCGGCGATGCCGGGGACGAGGTCGTAGGAGGGGTCGCCGCCGGGCTCCCGTGGCGCCAGCCACATCTGCACGAAGGTCAGGGGGACGTCCCCGTCGTTGCGCTCGACGTGCCGTACGCCCGCCGCCGCGCCGAGGTGCTGCACGTCCCCGGGCCGGACCCGTGTCTCGTGGCCCGTGGAGTCACGGTGGGTCAGCTCCCCCTCCACCACCCACGTGACGATCTCGGTGTGGCTGTGCGGGTGTTCGTCGAAGCCGGCGCCGGGCGCGAGCCGTTCCTCGTTGCAGGCGATCACCGCGCCGAAGCGGAGGTTGTCCGGGTCGTAGTGCGGGCCGAAGGAGAAGGCGTGCCAGGTGTCGATCCCGGCCCCGGGATCCCCTCCGCGATAGCGCTCACCGGCGCGCCGTACGTCCATCACGGCACCACGGTAGCCGGGCCGGGCACACGAGACCCGACCGAGGCCAAGGGCCCACCGACGCCCACCGTCCCCGCGCGTCGGCCGCGAGGGAGCCGGAGGGGGCGCGCCCCCGGAGGCGACCGAGCCGTCAAGCCAGCCCCGGCGGCGCACGGGCCCGGCCCGATAAGGCAGTCTTGTCCCCGTGCCCGAACCCGAATCCCACAACGGCGATCCCGCAGCCCACGACGTCCATCAGCACGCCGCGACCCTGAAGCGACTGGAGAAGTCCTCCGGGAGCCTGGCCGCACAGGCCATCGCGCGCATGGACGAGACCCTGCCGTGGTACCGGGCCATGCCCCCGGAGAACCGTTCCTGGATCGGCCTCGTCGCCCAGGCGGGCATCGCGGCGTTCACCGAGTGGTTCCGGCACCCGGACGCGCCCCAGGCGATCTCCACGGACGTCTTCGGGACCGCGCCGCGTGAACTGACCCGGGCCATCACGCTGCGGCAGACCGTGGAGATGGTGCGGACCACCATCGAGGTCATGGAGTCCGCCATCGACGAGGTGGCGGCGCCGGGCGACGAGAGCGTGCTGCGTGAGGCGCTGCTCGTGTACGCCCGGGAGATCGCCTTCGCCACCGCCCAGGTGTACGCCCAGGCCGCCGAGGCACGGGGTGCCTGGGACGCACGGCTGGAGTCGCTGGTGGTGAACGCGGTGCTGAGCGGGGAGGCGGACGAGGGGGCCGTCAGCCGGGCCGCCGCGCTGGGCTGGAACTCGCCCGAGCACGTGTGCGTCGTCCTGGGGACCGCGCCGGACGGGGACAGCGAGCTGACGGTGGAGGCCATCCGGCGGGCCGCCCGGCACGCCAAGCTCCAGGTGCTCACCGGGGTGCTCGGCGACCGGCTGGTCGTCGTCGCCGGTGGCAGCGCCAACCCGCTCGCCGTGGCCAAGTCGCTGATCGGGCCGTTCGCCGCCGGGCCGGTCGTCGCGGGGCCCGTGGTACCCGATCTGCTGGCCGCCACCCGGTCCGCGCAGGCCGCCGCCGCGGGGCTGAAGGCCTGTTCCGCCTGGCAGGACGCGCCGCGTCCGGTGCTGGCGGACGACCTGCTGCCGGAGCGGGCCATCGCGGGTGATCCGAGCGCCCGCGAACAGCTGGTGGAGGAGATCTACAGACCGCTGGAGGAAGCGGGCTCGGCTCTCCTGGAAACCCTGAGTGTGTACCTGGAGCAGGCGAGCAGCCTGGAAGGCGCGGCGAGGATGCTCTTCGTTCACCCGAACACCGTGCGCTACCGGCTCCGACGTGTGACTGACGTCACCGGATGGTCGCCTTCGGATGTACGATCCGCGTTCACACTACGGATCGCGCTCATCCTGGGGCGTCTGGCCGACGCTGAAACCCAGGCATAGGGTTTTGTCGGAGGCCCACAAAAGCCCTTCGTGTTCTTCGTCCCTGTCCTCACGGGCGGCCGTGCCCGTCCCCAAGAGAGAGTGTGAGAGTGCTCGTACTCGTCGCTCCCGGCCAGGGCGCTCAGACGCCCGGCTTCCTGACCCCCTGGCTCGAACTGCCCGGTGCCGCCGACCGCGTCGCCGCCTGGTCGGACGCCATCGGACTGGACCTGGTGCACTACGGCACCCAGGCCGACGCCGACGCCATCCGGGACACCGCGGTGGCCCAGCCGCTGCTCGTGGCCGCCGGCATCCTGTCCGCCGCGGCACTCGGTGACATCAACCCCGGCGCGGTCGCCGGGCACAGCGTCGGTGAGATCACCGCCGCCGCCTTCGCCGGTGTCCTGGACGACACGGCCGCCCTGGGCCTCGTCCGCAAGCGGGGTCTGGCGATGGCCGACGCCGCCGCCGTCACCGAGACCGGCATGGCGGCGCTGCTCGGCGGCGACCCGGAGACCTCCGTCGCGCACCTGGAGAAGCTGGGCCTGACCCCGGCGAACATCAACGGCGCGGGCCAGATCGTCGCCGCCGGCACGCTGGAGCAGCTCGCCGCGCTGGCCGAGGACAAGCCCGAGGGCGTGCGCAAGGTCATCCCGCTGAAGGTGGCCGGCGCCTTCCACACCCGGCACATGGCGCCCGCGGTCGAGACGCTGGCCAAGGCCGCGGCGGCGCTGTCGCCGGCCGACCCCAAGGTTCCCTACGTCTCCAACAAGGACGGCCGGGCCGTCGCGTCCGGTGCCGAGGTGCTGGAGCGGCTGGTCGGCCAGGTCGCCAACCCGGTGCGCTGGGACCTGTGCATGGAGACGTTCAAGGAGCTGGGCGTCACCGCGCTCGTCGAGGTGTGCCCGGGCGGCACGCTGACCGGCCTGGCCAAGCGGGCCCTGCCCGGTGTCGCGACGCTGGCCCTGAAGACCCCCGACGACCTCGACGCGGCCCGCGCTCTCTTCGCAGAGCACGCCGGTGCCTAAGGAGCCGTACATGGCGAAGATCAAGCCCAGCAAGGGTGCCCCGTATGCGCGCATCCTCGGTGTCGGCGGCTACCGGCCGACCCGGGTCGTGCCCAACGAGGTGATCCTGGAGAAGATCGACTCGTCCGACGAGTGGATCCGCTCCCGCTCCGGCATCGAGACCCGGCACTGGGCGGGCCCGGAGGAGACCGTGGCCGCGATGGCGATCGAGGCCTCCGGGAAGGCCATCGCGGACGCCGGCATCGACGCCGAGCAGATCGGCGCGGTGGTCGTCTCGACCGTGTCGCACTTCAGCCAGACCCCGGCCGTCGCCACGGAGATCGCCGACAAGCTGGGCACGGACAAGGCCGCCGCCTTCGACATCTCGGCCGGCTGCGCGGGCTTCGGCTACGGCCTCACGCTCGCCAAGGGCATGGTGGTGGAAGGTTCCGCCGACTACGTCCTCGTGATCGGCGTGGAGCGGCTGAGCGACCTGACCGACCTGGAGGACCGCGCGACCGCGTTCCTGTTCGGTGACGGCGCCGGCGCGGTCGTGGTCGGCCCCTCGAACGAGCCGGCGATCGGCCCGACCGTGTGGGGCTCCGAGGGAGACAAGTCCGAGACCATCAAGCAGACCGTGTCCTGGGACCGGTTCGCCGTCGGTGACGTCTCCCAGCTGCCCCTGGACAGCCAGGGCAACATCAAGTTCCCTGCGATCACGCAGGAGGGCCAGGCGGTGTTCCGCTGGGCCGTGTTCGAGATGGCGAAGGTCGCCCAGCAGGCGCTGGACGCGGCCGGAATCACCGCGGACGACCTGGACGTCTTCATCCCGCACCAGGCCAATGTGCGGATCATCGACTCGATGGTGAAGACACTGAAGCTGCCGGAGCACGTCACGGTCGCCCGTGACATCCGCACCACCGGCAACACCTCGGCCGCCTCGATCCCGCTCGCGATGGAGCGGCTCCTGGCGACCGGGGAGGCGAAGAGCGGCGACACCGCGCTCGTCATCGGATTCGGGGCGGGTCTCGTCTACGCCGCCACGGTCGTTACCCTCCCCTAGGCACTCCGTGCCGGATCATGCGATCCGGCAGGGGGACAACTGCCACAAACCGTCTGGATTATCGAAGAAGGAGCGCCTGACATGGCCGCCACTCAGGAAGAGATCGTCGCGGGTCTCGCCGAGATCGTGAACGAGATCGCCGGGATCCCCACCGAGGACGTCCAGCTGGACAAGTCCTTCACCGACGACCTGGACGTCGACTCGCTGTCCATGGTCGAGGTCGTCGTCGCCGCCGAGGAGCGCTTCGACGTGAAGATCCCGGACGAGGACGTCAAGAACCTCAAGACCGTCGGCGACGCGACCGAGTACATCCTCAAGCACCAGGCCTGAGCCACCCCGTAGGCCGCAGGCTGCTAGCCCCGCCACCCGGCGGTGGCGCCGTAATCCCCGCAGACGCGGGGGTAGTCCTCCCGTATCCGTTGGAGAAAGAATTCCCGTGAGCCCGACCAATCACACCGTGGTCGTCACCGGTATCGGCGCAACCACACCGCTGGGTGGCGACGCAGCCTCGACCTGGGAGGCCCTCGTCGCCGGTACGTCCGGCGTCAGCCTGCTGGAGAAGGAGTGGGCGGCTCAGCTGCCGGTCCGGATCGCCGCGCAGATCGCCGTCGAGCCGGGCGAGATCATCCCCCGCCCGCAGGCCCGCAAGCTGGACCGGTCCGCGCAGTTCGCGCTGATCGCCGCTCAGGAGGCCTGGAAGGACGCCGGCTTCACCGCCAAGGCCGGTGAGGACTCGTCCATCAACCCCGACCGTCTCGGCGCGGTCATCGCCTCCGGCATCGGCGGCGTGACGACCCTGCTGGACCAGTACGACATCCTCAAGGAGAAGGGCGTACGCCGCGTCTCCCCGCACACCGTGCCGATGCTGATGCCCAACTCCCCGGCGGCCAACGTCGGTATCGAGCTGGGTGCCCGCGCCGGTGTGCACACCCCGGTCTCGGCCTGCGCCTCGGGCGCGGAGGCCATCGGGTACGCGATCGAGATGATCCGCACCGGGCGTGCGGACGTGGTCGTGGCCGGTGGTACCGAGGCCGCCATCCACCCGCTGCCCATCGCCGCGTTCGGCAACATGATGGCGATGTCCAAGAACAACGACGATCCGCAGGGCGCCTCGCGTCCCTACGACGCCGGCCGGGACGGCTTCGTGCTCGGTGAGGGCGCCGGTGTGATCGTCCTGGAGTCCGAGGAGCACGCGAAGGCCCGCGGCGCCCGGATCTACGCCGAGGCGGTCGGACAGGGCATCTCCGCCGACGCGCACCACATCACGCAGCCCGAGCCGTCCGGCAACGGGATCGCGCACGCGCTGCAGAACCTGCTGGACAACACGGACCTGAAGCCGGCCGAGATCGTGCACGTGAACGCGCACGCCACCTCGACGCCGCAGGGTGACGTGGCCGAGATCAAGGCGCTGCGGAAGGTGTTCGGCGACGACGTCGACCACATGGCGATCTCCGCGACCAAGTCGATGACCGGTCACCTGCTGGGCGGTGCCGGTGGTGTGGAGACCGTGGCGTCGATCCTGGCGCTGGTGAACCGCACGGCGCCGCCGACCATCAACGTGGACAACCTCGACCCCGAGGTCAACGCGGACGTGGTCGTCGGTGAGGCGCGGGCTCTGCCCGAGGGCCGTATCGCCGCGCTGAACGACTCGTTCGGCTTCGGCGGGCACAACGTGGTCCTGGCGTTCCGGACGATCTGAGAAACATGACTGAAGGGCCCTCACCAGCAGGTGAGGGCCCTTCAGTCATGTCCGCCGCTACGTGCGCGACGTCACACCACTTGGTGCAGCCAGCGGACCGGGGCGCCCTCGCCGGCGTAGCGGAACGGCTCCAGTTCGTCGTCCCAGGGCTTGCCCAGGAGCTTGGCGATCTCCGCCTCCAGGTCGGTCTCCCCCTGCCTGGACCGCGTCAGCGCGGCGCGCAGGCGGTCCTCGGGGATCAGGATGTCGCCGTGGATGCCGGTGACGGCGTGGAAGATGCCGAGGTCGGGGGTGCAGCTGTAGCGCTCGCCCTCGGCAGTCGCGCAGGGCTCGGCGGTGACCTCGAAGCGCAGCAGGTGCCAGCCGCGCAGTGCCGAGGCGAGTTTGGAGGCGGTGCCGGCCTGGCCCTGCCAGGAGAACTCCGAGCGCCAGGTGCCCGGGGCCGCGGGCTGCCGGATCCAGTCGAGGTTGACGCGCGTGCCGAGCACCCCGGCGACGGCCCACTCGACGTGCGGGCACAGCGCGCGCGGCGCGGAGTGCACGTACAGAACTCCACGTGTCGTCACCGGAACCTCCGGGCAGAGCGGGACATCTTGCGGACTGGCTGGGCGGCAGTGGCGCGACGGCCGCGTTGATGGCGAGGCTACCCTGCGGCGGGGCAAGGAGTGTGACGTACGGTCGGTCCCGGTGCCAGGAAACCGCCGCCATTCACCCAGGGGGACGCTTGTGCGGGGGTGCGCCGTTCCCGGGGCGCCGGGCCGGGAACCCTCGCACGTTGTCAGGGGAGGGGGATGCCTACCGTCGAACGAGGGGAACAGCAGGGATGCGGAAGCGAAGCCACCGTGTACGGGCCGTTCTCGCCGTCGTGGCGGCCGTCCTGCTGGGCGCCGCCGGATGTGACGACAGGCCGGGGAGCGCGCCGGCCCCGGCGGGCACCAAGGCGCGCGCGGCCCGGCCCCCGGTGTGGGACCGCAGCCCGGACTCGATCGCCGCGGTGGGCGACTCCATCACGCGCGGCTTCGACGCGTGCACGGTGCTGTCGGACTGCCCGGAGGTGTCGTGGGCGACGGGCAGCGACGCCAAGGTGGACAGCCTGGCGGTGCGGCTGCTGGGCGTGACGGGGGCGGCGGAGCGCAGCTGGAACTACGCGGTGACGGGCGCCCGGATGGCGGACCTGCCCGGGCAGATGGAGCAGGCGGTCTCCCGCGGCCCGCAGTTGGTGACGGTGATGGTGGGGGCGAACGACGCCTGCCGGGCCTCGGCGTCGGCGATGACCCCGCCGGCCGACTTCCGCGCGGACTTCGAGGAGGCGCTGCGCACCCTGCGTTCGGCGCTGCCGAAGACGCAGGTGTACGTGGCGAGTGTGCCGAATCTGAAGCGGCTGTGGTCGGAGGGCCGGACGAACCCGCTGGGCAAGCAGGTGTGGAAGCTGGGCATCTGCCCGTCGATGCTGGGCGACGCGGACGATCTGACCAGCGCGGCGATGCTGCGCCGGGACTCCGTGCAGCAGCGGGTGGTGGAGTACAACCGGGTGCTGAAGGAGGTCTGTGCCAAGGACCGCCGCTGCCGCTTCGACGACAACGCGGTGTACGACTACCGCTTCGGCACGGACCAGCTCAGCCACTGGGACTGGTTCCACCCCAGCAAGGACGGTCAGGCGCGGCTCGCGGAGATCGCTTACCGGCGGATCACGGCGAGAAATCCGTGACCTAGGGTTTTCCGCATGAACACACTCCCCGACGGCACGGCGGTGCACCGGTGGACGCTGGAGCGCGGCGGGGTGCGGGTGCGGGTGCTGTCGTACGGCGGGATCGTGCAGTCCGTGGAAGTCCCGGACGGCGCCGGGCGGACGGCGGACGTGGCGCTGGGCTTCCCCGGCCTCGACGGCTACCTGGCGCATCCGGAGCCGTATCTGGGTGCCGTGATCGGCCGGTACGCGAACCGGATCGCGGGCGGCCGGTTCCCGCTGGACGGCCGGACGTACGCGCTGGCCCGCAACAACGGCCCGAACTCGCTGCACGGCGGTGAACGCGGGTTCGACAAGCGCGTGTGGGAGGTGGCACCGGTCGAGCACGGCGTCCGCCTCAGCCGGGTCAGCCCGCACGGCGAGGAGGGCTTCCCGGGGCGGCTGGAGGTGGCGGTGACGTACACCCTCGACGCGTCGGGCGCGCTGCGGATCGCCTACGAGGCGGTCACGGACGCGCCGACGGTGGTCAACCTGACCAGTCACGCGTACTGGAACCTGAGCGGTTCCGGTGACGCGGGCGGGCACGAGCTGCGGCTGGCCGCGTCCCGGTACACGCCGGTGGACGCGGACCTGATCCCGGCCGGCGCGCCGGAGGACGTGACCGGCTCCCGCTTCGACTTCCGTACGGCCCGCAGGACCGGCTCCGGGTACGACCACAACTTCGTCCTGGACAAGGGCGTGACCGAGGTGGCGGAGGAGGTGGCCGAGCTGCACGACCCGGAGTCCGGGCGGACCCTGACGGTGGCCACGACCGAGCCCGGCCTCCAGCTGTACACCGCCGACCACCTGTCCGGGCCGCTCGGCCCCGGCGCCGGGATCGCCCTGGAGACGCAGCACTTCCCGGACTCCCCCAACCGGCCGGACTTCCCGAGCACGGTGCTGCGGCCCGGCGAGGTCTTCCGTTCCGAGACGGTGTACGGCTTCGGCGTCCGGGGCCGGTAGCCCGTCGCCGGGGTGCCGTGTAGCCCCGGTCCAGGGGTCAGGTTCCCGGACCGGGGCTGCGCGGGAGGGACGCGTCCCCTGCGGGGGACTTGTCCCGGATCAGACGTTAATCGTCGTGATGACGTGGCGGCCCTCGATCGGGCGTCCGGCGGAGATCTCGTACGAACCCTTCACACTTGCCGACGTCAGCGCGGTCTCGTCCCGGGCCTGGGGGGGGCAGGCGCCGCGCGGCAGACCGCCGACGGGATCGCCCGCACCATGGCGCGGGTCACTTCCGTCACGCGATACTGCGGCCGTCCCACCGCACCACGCGCCCCACAGCGACGGAAGGACCCGAACTCCCTTGACGCGTATACGTATCGGCCTCCTCGGGCTGGCCCTGCTGGCCGGCCTGTCCGCGCCCGCCACCACGGCGTCCGCCGCCACCCCGCCCTCCCCCACCGCCGAGGAACAGCGGCTCGACAAGGCCGTGCCGCAGGAGATCCTCCGGCGTTCCGGGTTCGCCGACGCCGCACCGGAGTTCGGCCGCGCTCTGCACCAGGCGCACTCCTACGCGCAGGCCCGCCGCGTCGTCGTGCGCGAGGGGTCCGCGCTGTGGCGGCGAGCCGTGCAGCGGGCACAGGGGCGGGGGCCGGCCGGCGGTGATCTGAGCCGGGACGACGACCGGCCGCTGTACTGGGCCCGGCTGGGGATGACCCGGGAGGTGCGCACGTGGGATCCGGAGTTCGGGCTCACGGACCAGCAACGGGGCGCGCTCCTCGACGAGCTGGAGCGTTCCTCGCGCGGGCAGACCGACATCCGCTACCCGGGGAAGGGGCACCTGCGGCGCGTCCTGCTCACCGGGTTCGACCCCTTCACGCTCGACCGGGACATCCGCATCTCCAACCCCTCCGGGGCGACGGCGCTCGCGCTGGACGGCACGGTCGTCGAGACGGCCGAGGGACCGGCGCGCGTCGAGACGGCCGTGTTCCCGGTGCGCTGGCAGGACTTCGCCGAGGGCACGGTGGAGCGGACGCTGCGGCCGTATCTGCCGAAGGTGGACCTGTTCACGACCGTGAGCCAGGGCCGGGTCGGCCGGTTCGACGTCGAGCGCACCAACGGCGCGTGGCGGGGCGGCTTCGCCGACAACGACAACGTCGGCCGGACCGGGACCATCCCGGTCACGGACCCGGCGTCGCAGCCGCAGTGGACGAGCACCACGCTGCCGTACACCGCCGTCGTGACCGCGCGGACGGGCCGCTTCCCCGTGTACGACCACACGGAGGTGACCGAGGTCCCGGCCGGCGGCACCACGCCCGTCGTACGGCCGGACGGGCCGACCCCCGGCTCCACCGCCCGTGCCGGGGCCGGCGGTGACTACCTCTCCAACGAGATCGCCTACCGGGCCACCCTGCTGCGCGACCGGCTCGGGCTGCACGACACGCTGCCGGGCGGGCATGTGCACACCCCCGTGCTGCAGTTCGGGGCCGGGAACACCACCGAGGTGACCGACCCGGAGTTCGTGCGCAACCGGCTGGACATCATCGCGCAGGTCCGGTCGATCGTCGCCGTGTCCGTCAGTGCGACGGAGCGAAGGCCAGGCTGACGCCGAGACCGGCCAGGACGGATCCGATGACCTTGTTGAGGACCTTCTGGGCCCGGAGCATCAGCGTGCGCATCCGCTCCTGCGAGAAGAACAGCGCGACCACTCCGAACCACAGCAGGTGGGCCAGCGACATGAACAGGCCGTAGCCCACCTGCCGGTGGACCGGCGTACCGGGGCTGACGACCTGGGCGAACGTGGAGACGACGAACAGGGTCGTCTTGGGGTTGAGGACGTTGGTGAGGAAGCCGGTGCGCAGCGCGGCGAGCGGGGTCAGCTCCGTCTTGTGCTCCAGGTCCACCGTCACCTCGCCGCGCGCGCGGAAGGTGCGGACGCCGACGAGGACGAGGTAGGCGGCGCCGATCAGCTTGATGACCGTGAACAGGAAGGTGGAGGAGGCGATCAGCAGGCCCACGCCGAGCATGGTGTAGGTGACGTGGACCAGCACGCCCGCGGCGACCCCGGTGGCGGCGAGCAGGCCGGTGCGGCGGCCGTACAGATAGCTGTTGCGGACGATCATCGCGAAGTCGGCGCCGGGGGCGATGACGGCCAGGACGGTGATGACGGCTACGGCGAGTATCTCGGTCACGGGGTGACGTCCTCCGCCTCGGGCTCGTCGGCGCCGTCCTCGCGGGTCTCCTCGCCCAGCAGGTCGCGGGCGAGGAGCGTGGCGCCCGCGACGGCGCCCGGCATCAGGAACACCGCGACGAACGGGACCAGGAAGGCCAGGCCCAGGGGTGTGCCGAAGCCCCAGACCAGGCTCTTGCGGGAGCGGAGCAGGGTGAGCCGGGCGCGCAGGTCGACGCCCCGGCGCTGCATCGCCACGGCGGCCAGTTCCTCGGTGAGGAAGAAGCCGGTGACGAAGAAGCCGATCACGGGGACGACGGTCTGCCCGACGAACGGCAGGAACCCGAGGGCGAAGAGCAGGACGCCCCACAGGCCGGCCCGCACCAGGACGCGCAGGCTGTCCCGGGCGGAGATCCACAGCTCGCGCCAGAGCGGCAGGTGCGACCGCGGGGCGGTGCCGTCGGGCGAGACGTCGGCGTCGACCTTCTCCGACAGGTTCTCGTAGAAGGGCTGGCCGACCAGCAGGGTGACGGCGGTGAACGTCAGCACGGCCAGCAGCAGGCCCAGGGCGAAGAGGACGGCCGTGAGGAAACCGCGGAACAGCCCCTGCCAGGGGCTGGACCAGTCGTCCGCGAACGGGGTCGCCCAGGTGACCGCGTCCGCGCCCCATATGGCCAGCGCGACCAGCGCGGCGGCGTACAGCACCAGCGTGATCAGTCCGGGCAGCAGCCCGAAGCCGTAACTCCGCCCGTGCCGGGTCACCCAGCGCTGGCCCTTCAGCAGATACCCGAAACCCACCCCAAGATCGCGCATGGCGAGGACTCTACTGGCTCGGTGTGACGGCGCGGGCGGCCGGTGACAGCGAGGCCGGCCCGTGGCCGGCCGGGGTCTCAGGCGTCCAGCATGCGCCGGAGCAGGTCGCGCAGGGAGCGGCGCTGGTCGTCGGTGAGCGCGGCGAGCGGCTCACGGGCGAAGTGCAGGCCCTCGCGCAGGTCCCGGGCCACCCTGCGGCCCTCCTCGGTGGCGGCGGCGACCTTCACCCGGCGGTCGGCCGGGTCGGGGCGGCGCTCCACCAGGCCGCGGGACTCCAGCCGGTCCACGATCCCGGTGACGTTCGACGGCTCGCACTTCAGCTTCTGGGCCAGCTTGCGCATGGGCAGCGGTTCCAGCGAGAGCAGGCTGAGCAGCCTGGCCTGCGGGCCGGTCAGCGTGTGCTCGCCCGCCGCCTCCTCGTAGTCCGCGTAGAAACGGGACACGACGTCACCTATCAGCTCGACCACTTCCATGGTGAGGGGGTCGGGGCGGTGGGTCTTCGACGGTGTGGGCATACCCACCAGAATACCCGGTTACTTGACATCATGAAATATTCAGGGGCATGGTTGTTTCAGGTACTGAAGTAAATGCCGTGACACGAAAGGCTCCGTCATGATCAACCGCGAGTGGCACCTGCTCAGCCGACCCGTCGGCTGGCCGAAGCCCGAGGACTTCGCCCTCGTCGAGGCGCCGGTCCCGACCCCGGGCGAGGGTCAGGTGCTGGTGCGGAACAAGTACCTCTCCGTCGACCCGTACATGCGCGGCAGGATGAGCGCCGCCAAGTCCTACGTCGCCCCCTTCGAGCTGGGCAAGGTCATGCAGGGCGGCGCGGTCGGCGAGGTGATCGAGTCCCGCGCCGAGGGCATCTCCGCCGGCGACCACGTCCTGCACTTCTTCGGCTGGCGCGAGTACGCGGCCGTGGACGCGAAGAACGCCGTGAAGGTCGACCCGGAGGCCGCCCCCCTGTCGACGTACCTGGGCGTCCTCGGCATGACCGGCCTGACCGCCTACGCCGGCCTGCTGCGCACCGCCTCCTTCAAGGAGGGCGACAGCGTGTTCGTGTCGGGCGCCGCCGGGGCCGTCGGCAGCCAGGTGGGCCAGATCGCCAAGCTCAAGGGCGCCTCGCGGGTCATCGGCTCCGCCGGGTCCGACGAGAAGGTCAAGCTGCTCGTGGACGAGTACGGCTTCGACGCCGCGTTCAACTACAAGAACGGCCCGGTCGCCGAGCAGCTGCGCGAGGCGGCGCCCGACGGCATCGACGTCTACTTCGACAACGTCGGCGGGGACCACCTGGAGGCCGCGATCGGCTCGCTGAACCAGGGCGGCCGGATCGCCGTCTGCGGCATGATCTCGGTCTACAACAACACCGAGCCCGCGCCCGGCCCGAAGAACCTGGCCCGTCTGATCCAGACCCGCGGCCGGATCGAGGGCTTCCTGGTCGGCGACCACTACGACCTCCAGCCGCAGTTCGTCCAGGAGGTCGGCCCGTGGGTCGCCTCGGGCGCGCTGAAGTACCGGGAGACCGTGGTCGAGGGCATCGAGAACAACCTGGAGGCGTTCCTCGGGGTCCTGCGCGGCGACAACATCGGCAAGATGGTCGTCAAGCTCTGACCTTCCCGCGGTTTCGCTCCGGCCTTCCCGCAGTTTCCGACATGCGGTAGCTTCTTTCCGAAATCCGTCGCGATCGTGGGCGCGAGTCGCGGCGGACCGAGGAGGAAGACAACCGCATGCCCATCACGCAGTCCGACGTCCTGTACACCGCCGTCGCCACCGCCGAGAACGGCCGCGACGGGCGGGTCGCCACGGACGACGGCCGACTCGACGTCGTCGTCAACCCGCCGAAGGAGATGGGCGGCAGCGGGTCCGGGACCAACCCGGAGCAGCTGTTCGCCGCCGGTTACAGCGCGTGCTTCCAGGGGGCGCTGGGGGTCGTCGCCCGGCAGGAGGGCGCCGACGTGTCCGGGTCCACCGTCACGGCCAGGGTCGGCATCGGCAGGAACGACGAGGGGTTCGGGATCATCGTGGAGATCTCGGCAAGCATCCCGAACGTCGACGCGGCCACCGCGCGGGAGCTGCTGGAGAAGGCCCACCAGGTGTGCCCCTACTCGAAGGCGACTCGCGGGAACATCAGCGTGACGCTGGTCTGACCTCCGTCGTTCCTTACATCGGCAGCCGCATCCTTGGACGTGGGGTGCGGCTGCTGTTGTGGTGGGGGCGCCTGCCGGGTGCCGCACTCCTCAGCCGGCCGGCGCCGCCCTGTGCACCGCCGCCGCCAGTCTGTTGTTCTCCGGGGCCGCTCCGCCCGGGAACGCGAACCTGCGCCTGGTGTAGCCGTAGGCGATGCCCGCGTGCGGGTCCGCGAAGGCCTGGACGCCGTTGGCGCCGCTGTGGCCCAGCGTGCCCGCGCCCAGGAACGGGTGCCAGGTGTCGGCGGTCGCCTGGAAGCCGAGGCCGAAGGACTTGTGGGCGCGGGTCACCAGGTCGTACCCGGTGGAGTGGATCTGGGCGAACTCCGCCAGTGTGTCGCCCTTCAGCAGCGGGGTCCTGCCGTCCACCTCGCTGATCATGGCCGCGTACATGCCCGCGAGACCGCGTGCCGAGCCGATCCCGCCCACCGAGGCGGGCCCCTGGGCGCGGATCAGCCGCTCGTTCGGCAGGCTCTCCAGGTCGGTGGGCTCCGCGCCGTGCCGGTTGAAGGCGATCGACGCGAGGGTGTGCGGGCCGGTCGGCACGGCGTCGAGCTGCGCCTGCTGCGCGGGCGTCGGCAGCATCGGCAGGACCGTGCGGAAGCGCGGCTCGTACGCCTCGGGCAGACCCAGGTGGAGGTCGAGGCCACGGGGAGCGCGGACCCGCTCCTCGTACACCTCCTGGAGCGTACGTCCGGTCGCCCGGCGGACGACCTCGCCGGTCAGCGCGCCGATGACCAGCGCGTGGTAGCCGAACGCCGTGCCCGGCCGCCAGAACGGCCGCTGGTCCGCGAGGCGTTCGGCGATCATCCGGTCGTCGGCCAGCTCGGCGGGGCTGAACCCGGTGTCGGCGCCGACCAGCCCCGCGCGGTGGGCCAGCAGGTCGCGCAGCGTCAGCGCGCCCTTGCCCTCGGCGGCGAACTCCGGCCAGTAGTAGGTGACTTTGCGGTCCAGCTCCAGCGTGCCGTCCTGCACGAGCAGCGCCGCCACCAGATGGGCCGCGCCCTTCGTGGCCGAGTAGACGGCGTACAGCGAGTCACCCGTCACCCCCGCGCCCGCCCACAGGTCCACGACCCGCCGCCCGTGGACGTATGCGCACAACTGGCCCTCGTAGTCCTCCCGCTCCCCTGCGACGAGGGCGGCGAACTCCTCGCGCACCGGCTCGAAGCCCTCGGCGACCGTGCCCTGGACGGTGATCTCCTGCGTCATCCGCTCTCCTCGACCGAACGCTGCTCGCTGCTCCCCCTCGGCACAACGCCCTTCCCTGACATCGGGCGTTCCCGAGACCGGTACGGCGAGACGTGCCTGTTCGACTCAACCTCCGTGACGGCCGGGGGGTGTCACGGATAGCCCGAATGGCCGATGGCGCGGGGTGGCGGGGGTGCGCCGGTGCGTGCCTCACGTGCACACGGACGGAGCCGGACGCGGGCGGGCGGACGCCCTCAGGTGCACCACCACAGGAAGCGGTCGCAGGTCTTGGTGGGCGACGGCTCGGGCGCGGGCGCGGAGGTCGTCGGGGCGGCGGTCGGGGTGGCGGACTGGCTGGGGGGCGGGGCGGCCGGGGTCGTCGAGGTCGCACCGGAACCCGTCGTGGCCGGCTGCTGCGCCGTGCCGGTGTCCGTGGCGGAGGGGGAAGCGGAGTCCTTGTCCTTCGGGGACCCCGACGCGGAAGCGGAGGCGGAGGAGGAGGCGTCGGGGGAGGCGGACTCGCCCGCGCGCGGGGTGGCACCGGACGTGGCGCCTATCGGGTCGGCGGTGCGGTCCGGCCCGACGGTGGCGGCGCCGCCGTCCGCCGAGGTGTCCCCGGCCGGGGCCGGGGCGTCACTGGAGAAGGGCGAGAAGGGCGCGTCCGTGCCCAGTTCCGCGAGACTGAGCCCGCCCGCCGCGAGGACGAACCCGGCGGCGACCAGGACGGTACGGCGGCGTCTGCGGCGGTGTGCGGCGGCCTTGCGGTCGCGGCGGCTGCCCTCGGCACCGCCCCGGGCCCGCCGGCCGGCCGGGGCGACCCCGTCGTCGGCGTCGCCCGCCTCCGCCCCGCCCGCTTCGTCGGTCTCCGCCTCCGCCGGTTCCGGTTCCGCCGCCCGCTCCGGCTCCCCGGGGGCGTCCGAACCGTCGTGCGCCTCTCCGTGCGGCTGATCGTACGGCTCCTCGGACGACGGCTCATGTGGCTGCTCGTACGTCGTCGGCGTCTGCCCGTACCCGTGTTCGTGCCCGTGCGCGCGCGTGGCCGGCGCGGCCGTGGGGGCCTGGAGCCGGTCGGCAGGAGTTCCGCACCCCGGGCAGGCCAGGGCGCCGTTGAGGTGCCGTCGGCACGGGAGGCAGTAGTTCATGACGCGGGAAGACTAGAAGTCCATGCGGTTCCGGTTCCAGGCGTCGTTGTGAAGGTTTGGTGCGAGGTCGAAAGAGTTCTCGAAAGCCTTGCCGAAACCGTTACCTGTTCGACCCATTGACACCCCCACCGGACCGTCCTTACTGTCACGCCAACATTTCGAACGTGTGACGAAATCTCGAACAGCTGAGGGGCAACTGCCGTGCGCATCACCGGAATCAGCACGCACGTGGTCGGCACGCCGTGGCGCAACCTGACCTACGTCCAGGTGCACACCGACGAGGGCATCACGGGAGTCGGCGAGACCCGGATGCTCGGGCACACCGACGCGCTGATCGGCTATCTGCGGGAGGCCGAGGCCAACCACATTCTCGGATCGGACCCGTTCGCTGTCGAGGACCTCGTGCGCCGGATGAAGTACGGCGACTACGGCCGGGCCGGTGAGATCGTCATGTCCGGCATCGCGGTGGTCGAGATGGCCTGCTGGGACATCAAGGGCAAGGCGCTGGGCGTGCCGGTGTGGCAGCTGCTCGGCGGGAAGGTGACCGACAAGGTCAAGGCGTACGCCAACGGCTGGTACACGACCGAGCGGACCCCGGAGGCGTACCACAAGGCGGCACAGGGGGTCATGGAGCGCGGCTACAAGGCGCTCAAGATCGACCCCTTCGGCACCGGGCACTTCGAGCTGGACCACCAGGAGACCCTGTACGCGGTCTCGCTCATCGAGGCCGTGCGGGACGCGATCGGCCCGGAGGCGGAGCTGATGCTGGAGATGCACGGCCGCTTCTCCCCCGCCACCGCCGTCCGGCTGGCCAAGGAGATGGCGCCCTTCAAGCCGGCCTGGCTGGAGGAGCCGGTGCCGCCGGAGAACCTGAAGGCGCTGGAGAAGGTCGCGGCCAAGGTGGACATGCCGGTCGCCACCGGGGAGCGCATCCACGACCGGATCGAGTTCCGCGAGCTGTTCGACAGCCAGGCGGTGGACATCATCCAGCCCGACGTCGGCCACATCGGCGGCATCTGGGAGACGCGGAAGCTGGCCGCCACCGCCGAGACGCACTACATGCTGGTCGCCCCGCACAACGTGGGCGGTTCGGTGCTCACCGCCGCCTCCCTCCAGGTCGGCTTCACCTCCCCGAATTTCAAGATCCTTGAGCACTTCAACGACTTCGCGGACGCGGAGATCAAGAAGGTGGTCAAGGGCGCGCCGCAGGTGAACCCGGAGGACGGCTGCTTCCACCTCTCCGACGCGCCCGGTCTCGGTGTCGAGCTGGACGTCGACGCGGCGGCCGAGTTCCCGCAGCAGCAGGCGCGCTTCGACCTGTGGGCCGAGGGCTGGGAGCAGCGCAAGCCGAAGGGCACGAAGTGAGCTCCCAGGTCCTGGTCGAGGCGCCGGGGGTGCACCGGGTCGAGGCCCACACGCCCCGGCAGCCCGGTCCCGGCGAGGCGCTGGTCGCGGTGCACGCGGCCGGCATCTGCGGCAGCGACCGCGAGGTGTACCAGGGCAACCGGCCGGAAGGGTACGTGCGGTATCCGCTCACGCCCGGACACGAGTGGTCGGGGACGGTCACGTCGGTGGGTGCCGGGGTGCCCGGCTCGCTCGTCGGCCGCAAGGTCGTCGGCGAGGGCTTCCGCAACTGCCAGGTGTGCGAGCGCTGTCACGCGGGCGAGACCACGCTGTGCTCGGCCGGGTACGAGGAGACCGGCTTCACCCAGCCGGGCGCCATGGCCACCACGCTGACCCTGCCGGCGCGACTGCTGCACGTCCTCCCGGACGACGCCGACCTCACCGCCGCCGCCCTGCTGGAGCCGGCCGCCTGCATCGCGGCCGCCGCGCTGAAGGCGAGCGCCCAGCCGGGCGAGCGGGTCGCGGTGGTCGGCACGGGCACGCTGGGCATGTTCGCCGTGCAGTTCCTGAAGGCGGTCTCACCGGCCGAGCTGCTCGTGGTGGGCACGCGGAACGACCGGGAGGCGCTGTCCCGGCGGTTCGGGGCGAGCGACTTCCGGCTGAAGGACCAGGAACTGCCCGACGACTTCGACGTGGTGATCGAGACCGCCGGGTCGGCGTCCGCCGCGCGCACCGCCGCCGCCCTGCTGCGGCGCGGCGGGCGGCTGGTCCTCACCGGGATTCCGGCGCCGGGCGCGGACGGGCTCGACCCGACCGACCTCGTCGTACGGCAGCTGGAGGTGCACACCGTCTTCGGGGCACCGCCGGAGGCCTGGTCGCACACCGTGCGGGTCTTCGGGGCCGGGCTGCTGGACCCGCTGCCGCTGGTCACCCACGAGTTGCCGCTGACCGAGTTCCCGCAGGCCATCGAGCTCGTGGGGGCCGGCGATCCCAAGGTGGGCAAGGTGCTGCTCCGCCCCTGACCGTACGCCGGTCAGGGCGTGACCTGACGGCGCCCTGACCGGCGTACACCCAGCGCTTCTTCACACCCAGAGCCGCGAACCTTGTCCGAAATACCGAACACTCAGGACCCTAAGGACAGCTTGTGACCGACGCTTCCGCCCCGGCAGCCCGCAGGCCCGGCGAGCAGGTGCTCGCCGCACTCGGCCTCGGCGCGCCCGCCCTCGACCCCGCCGACGCCTCCACCCACACCTTCCCGGGCGGCGGTCGCTGGCGCACCGAGATCCCCTCGTGCGAGGGTCCCGAAGCGCTGGCGGTCGTCCTGAAGGAGGCCTCGCGCCTCGATGTGCCGATCCACCGGATCAGCCAGGGCAGCGGCGTGTGGATGCTCTCCGACGCCGAGATCACCGAGATGGTCGACGCCACCGACGAGCGGGACATCGAGCTCTGCCTGTTCACCGGCCCGCGCGGCACCTGGGACATCGGCGGATCGGTGCGGTCCGACTCGCGGGGGGCCGGACTGCGCGCCCGGGGCCACGACGCCGTCGCCGGCTGCGTCGAGGACGCCGTCCGGGCCACCGAACTGGGCGTCAAGTGCCTGCTGGTCGCCGACGAGGGCGTGCTGTGGACCCTGCACCGGGCCCGCCAGGCCGGGATCATCCCGGCCGACACCACACTGAAGGTCTCGGCGCTCATCGGCCCGGTCAACCCGGCCTCGTACGCCGTCTACGAGCGGCTCGGCGCCGACTCCGTCAACGTGCCCAGCGATCTGACGCTGGATCACCTCACCGAGATCCGCCGGGTCTCCGCCGCCCCCATGGACATGTACATCGAGGCCCCCGACGACCTCGGCGGCTACGTCCGGATGTACGAGGTCGCCGAGCTGATCCGGCGCGGCGCACCGCTCTACCTGAAGTTCGGTCTGTCCAAGGCCCCCGGCATCTACCCGTGGGGCACCCATCTGCGGGACGTGACCCTGGACACCGCCCGGGAGCGGGTGCGGCGCGGCCGGCTCGCCCTGGACCTGCTCGCCCGGCACGGCGCGGACGGCGACATGGCGCCGCTCGGCTCCCGTCTGCCGGGGACGCTCCACCGCTTCCCGACCACCGCGTGACCCCTCTCAACGACGAGAAGAACAAGGACTGATCCCCATGCGCAACCGCAGAGCCGCACTCGCCGCGATAGCCGGAGCCGCCTCGCTCGCCCTCACCCTCACCGCCTGTGGTCAGAGCGGCGAGGGCGGCAGCAAGGAGAAGTCGGGCGACGTCAAGGGCGCCACCATCGGCATCGCCATGCCGACCAAGTCCTCCGAGCGCTGGATCTCCGACGGCAAGAACGTCGTCAAGGACCTCCAGGCCAAGGGCTACAAGACCAAGCTGGTCTACGGCGAGGACGACCCGGAGACCCAGGTCTCGCAGATCGAGAACCTGATCACGCAGGGCGTCAAGGGCCTGATCATCGCGGCGATCGACAACAAGTCCCTGGACCACGTCCTCCAGGAGGCCGCGGACGCGCACATCCCGGTCATCTCCTACGACCGGCTGATCCTCGGCAGCAAGAACGTCGACTACTACGCCTCGTTCGACAACGAGAAGGTCGGCAAGCTCCAGGGCCAGTACATCGTCGACAAGCTCGGGCTGACCAAGGGCAAGAAGGGCCCGTTCAACATCGAGCTGTTCGCGGGATCCAACGACGACAACAACACCAAGTACTTCTTCGGCGGCGCCATGAGCGTCCTCCAGCCGTACATCGACAAGAAGCAGCTCGTGGTCAGGTCCGGGCAGACGAAGCTGAACCAGGTCGTCACCCTGCGCTGGGACGGCACCACCGCGCAGAAGCGCATGGAGGACGTCCTCACCTCGTCCTACAAGAGCGGCCGGGTCGACGCGGTCCTCTCGCCGTACGACGGCATCTCCATCGGCATCCTGTCCGCCCTCAAGTCGGACGGCTACGGCTCGGGCAGCAAGCCGCTGCCGGTCATCACCGGCCAGGACGCCGAGCTGGCCTCGGTGAAGTCGATCATCGCCGGTCAGCAGACGCAGACCGTCTACAAGGACCTCCGCAAGCTCGCCGAGGTCGCCGCCACGATGATGGACGACTCCCTGAAGGGCAAGAAGCCCGAGGTCAACGACACCAAGACGTACGACAACGGGACGAAGGTCGTGCCCGCCTACCTGCTCCAGCCGGTGAGCGTCGACAAGAGCAACTACAAGCAGGTGCTGGTCGACGGCGGTTACTACACCGAGGCCGACCTCAAGTAACCCGCCCATTTCCTACGGATTGGAAGGCACGACCATGGCGGGACCCGTCCTGGAAATGCGCTCGATCGTCAAGACCTTTCCCGGTGTCAAAGCGCTGTCGGACGTCACCCTGACCGTCCGGCAGGGCGAGGTCCACGCCATCTGCGGGGAGAACGGCGCCGGCAAGTCCACCCTGATGAAGGTGCTCTCCGGCGTCCACCCGTACGGCAGTTACGAGGGGGACATCCTCTTCGAGTCAGAGACCTGTCAGTTCAAGGACATCCGCGCGAGCGAGCAGCACGGCATCGTCATCATCCACCAGGAACTGGCGCTGGTGCCACACCTGTCCATCGCGGAGAACCTCTTCCTCGGCAACGAGCACGCCACGCGCGGGCTCATCAACTGGCGCGAGACCCTGCGCCACGCCACCGCGCTGCTGCGCCGGGTCGGCCTGGACGAGCACCCGGAGACCCGGGTCGCCGACATCGGCGTGGGCAAGCAGCAGCTCGTCGAGATCGCCAAGGCACTGTCCAAGCAGGTGAAGCTGCTGATCCTGGACGAGCCGACGGCGGCCCTGAACGACGAGGACAGCGACAAGCTTCTCGATCTGATCCTGGAGCTGAAGAACCAGGGCATCACCTCGATCATCATCTCCCACAAGCTCAACGAGATCCGCAAGGTCGCCGACTCGGTGACGATCATCCGGGACGGGCGGTCCATCGAGACCCTCGATGTGAAGGCACCGGAGACGACCGAGGAGCGGATCATCGCCGGCATGGTCGGCCGCGACCTCGACCACCGCTTCCCCGAGCGCACCCCGCACCAGCCGGAGGAGGGCGCGGCGCCGGCGCTGGAGATCCGCGGCTGGACCGTGTTCCACCCGATCGACCAGCAGCGCAAGGTCGTAGACGACGTGTCCCTGAGCGTGCGCCGCGGCGAGATCGTCGGCATCGCGGGCCTGATGGGCGCGGGCCGCACCGAACTCGCGATGAGCGTCTTCGGGCGGACCTACGGCCGGTACGCGGCCGGCACGGTCCTGAAGGACGGCACGGAGATCCGTACGAAGACCGTGGCGGAGGCGATCGGGCACGGCATCGCGTACGTCACCGAGGACCGCAAGCACTACGGCCTGAACCTCATCGACACCATCAACCGGAACATCTCGCTGACCGCGCTGGACAAGGTCGCCAAGCGGGGTGTGGTGGACGAGCACGAGGAACGGCAGGTCGCAGAGGGCTTCCGGAAGTCCATGAACATCAAGGCGCCCACGGTCTTCGAGCCGGTGGGCAAGCTCTCCGGCGGCAACCAGCAGAAGGTCGTCCTGAGCAAGTGGATCTTCGCGGGTCCCGACGTGCTGATCCTCGACGAACCGACCCGCGGCATCGACGTGGGCGCCAAGTACGAGATCTACACGGTCATCGACCAGCTCGCCGCCCAGGGCAAGGCGGTCGTCTTCATCTCCTCCGAGCTGCCCGAGCTGCTCGGCATGTGCGACCGCATCTACACGATGGCCGCCGGGCGGCTGACCGGTGAGGTGCCGCGGGCCGAGGCCACGCAGGAAGTGCTGATGCGCCATATGACGAAGGACAAAGAGGTAACGCGATGAGCACGGATGTGACCGCCAAGAGCCCGGCCCCCGCGCCGCCGGGCAGGAGCGGACCGGCCGCCGACGGGGGACTGCTCGGCCTGGTGCTGGCCGGTCTGCGCCGCAACATGCGCCAGTACGGCATGCTGATCGCGCTCGGCCTGATCGTGGTCCTCTTCGCGATCTGGACCGACGGGGACCTGCTGCTGCCGCGCAACGTCTCCAACCTGGTGCTGCAGAACAGCTACATCCTGATCCTCGCGATCGGCATGATGCTGGTGATCATCGCCGGGCACATCGACCTGTCGGTCGGCTCGCTCACGGCGTTCGTCGGCGCCTTCGCGGCCGTACTGACCGTGCAGCACGGGGTCTCCTGGCCCGTCGCGCTGGTGCTGTGCCTGGTGGTCGGTGCGGTCGCCGGCTCGGTCCAGGGCTATCTGATCGCCTATCTCGGCATACCGTCCTTCATCGTCACCCTCGCCGGGATGCTCCTCTTCCGCGGCCTCACGGAGATCCTGCTCAAGGGCCAGACCCTCGGCCCCTTCCCGGACGGTCTGCAGAAGCTCGGCAACGGCTTCCTGCCCGAGGTCGGCCCGGACACCAACTACCACAACCTCACCCTGCTGCTCGGGCTCGTCCTGATCGCGGCCGTGGTGTGGCAGGAGTTCCGGGACCGCCGCCGCCAGCAGGAGTTCTCCCTGGACGTGCTGCCGACCCGGCTGTTCCTGCTCAAGCTGACCGCCCTGGTCGCCGCGATCCTCGTCGTCACCTTGCTGCTCGCCAGCTACAAGGGCGCCCCGATCGTGCTGATCATCCTCGGCGCGCTGGTCGTCGGCTACGGCTACGTCATGCGCAACGCGGTCTTCGGCCGGCACATCTACGCGATCGGCGGCAATCTTCCGGCGGCCAAGCTGTCCGGCGTGAAGGACAAGAAGGTCACCTTCTACGTCTTCCTGAACATGGGCGTGCTCGCGGCCCTGGCGGGTCTGGTGGTCGCCGCCCGGCTGAACGCGGCCTCGCCGAAGGCGGGCGTCAACTTCGAACTGGAGGCCATCGCCTCCTCGTTCATCGGTGGCGCGTCCATGAGCGGCGGTGTCGGCACCGTCCTCGGCGCCATCATCGGCGGTCTCGTCCTCGGCGTGCTGAACAACGGCATGAACCTCCTCAGCGTCGGCACCGACTGGCAGCAGGTCATCAAGGGCCTCGCCCTGCTGGTGGCGGTCGGGTTCGACGTGTGGAACAAGCGCAAGTCCGGTTCGTAAGCGCCCAGACAACGGAGCCGCACCTATGGAACTGAACAGACGCACGGTCATCGCGGGAGCAGCCGCGGCGGGTCTCGCCGCCACCACCCTCGGCACGGGCAGCGCCCAGGCCACCACCGGTTCAGGAGGCCGGAAGCCGGTGAAGGAACTCTTCGGCACGCTCGCCGACGGCACGAAGGTGTACCGCTGGTCGCTGGAGAACGGCGGCACCCGGCTGAAGGTGCTGTCCTACGGCGGCATCGTCCAGACCCTGGAGCTGCCCGACCGGCACGGCCGGTACGCCAACGTCGTGGCCGGCTTCGACGACATCGCCGACTACGTGGCGAAGAGCCCGTACTTCGGCGCCCTGATCGGCCGGTACGGCAACCGCATCGGCAAGGGGCAGTTCACGCTGGACGGCACGGCGTACCAGCTCTCCGTGAACGACGGCGTCAACAGCCTGCACGGCGGGGCCAAGGGCTTCGACAAGCACGTGTGGCAGGTCGAGCCGTTCACCAAGGGCTCCGACGTCGGGCTGCACCTGCACTACACGAGCGTCGACGGCGAGATGGGCTACCCGGGCACGCTGCGGACGACGGTGACGTACACCCTCACCCGGCACGGCGACTGGCGCATCGACTACGCGGCCACCACCGACAAGGCCACCGTCGTCAACCTCACCAGCCACGTCTACTGGAACCTGGCCGGCGAGGGCAGCGGCACGATCGAGGACCACGAACTCACGATCGCCGCCTCCCGGTACACCCCGACCGACTCCGGCCTGATCCCCACCGGCGAGCTGGCCAGGGTCGCGGGCACCCCGTTCGACTTCCGGCACGCCAAGCCCATCGGCCGGGACATCCGCGCGGGCCACGAGCAGCAGGTGCAGGCGAAGGGGTACGACCACAACTGGGTGCTGGACAAGGGGATCACGGCGAAGCCCGAGCACGTCGCCACCCTGCGCGACCCGCGTTCCGGCCGCACCCTGAAGATCGCCACCGACCAGCCGGGCCTGCAGTTCTACTCCGGCAACTTCCTCGACGGGACGCTCACCGGCACCGGCGGCCGCACCTACCGGCAGGGCGACGCCCTGTGCCTGGAGACGCAGCACTTCCCGGACTCGCCGAACCACGCGAACTTCCCGTCGACGGTGCTGCGACCGGGGCAGACGTACCGGACGTCGACCCTCCACACCTTCGGGGCGTGAACCGGCTCACACCGCCGGTGAGTTGAACGCCACTGCCGTCTCCTCCGTATCGAAGGGTGGCCCGTGCTCCCCCGCACGGGCCACCCTTCGACGGAGGTTCCCTTGGCCGGCAACGTCACCTCGTTGTTCCGCGGCACCGCCGCGCACAGCCCCTCCATGGCGGCGCTGACGCGGGAGGGCGGCGACGGGACCGGCCCGGTGGACTTCTGCATTCCGTGCAATCCGTACTTCCCGACGCCCGCCATGTTCGAGGAGATGGCGGGCCGGCTGCGCGAGATCGTCACGTACTACCCCAGCAGCGCCGACACCATCACCGCGGAGCTGTGCGACCTGCTCCAGCTCCCGCCGCAGTGCGTGGCGATGGGCAACGGCTCGACCGAGCTGATCACCTGGATCGACCACCTGCTGGTCCGCGAGTCCCTGGCGATACCGGTCCCCACCTTCGGCCGCTGGACCGACCAGCCGATGGAGACCGGCAAGCGGGTCGACATGTTCCCGCTCCAGGAGGCGAACGACTTCGCCCTGGACCTCGGACAGTACGCCGAGTTCATCCGTGCCCGCGGCACCCGGGTGGCCGTGATCTGCAACCCCAACAACCCCGACGGCGGCTACCTGCGCCGCCGGCAGATCGTGCAGTTCATGGACGCCATGGCCGACCTCGATCTGGTGATCGTGGACGAGTCCTTCCTGGAGTTCGCCGACGCGGAGGCCGAGCCGAGCGTCGTCCAGGAGGCCATGCTCCGCCCCAACGTGATCGTCCTGCGCAGCCTCGGCAAGAACTTCGGCCTGCACGGCATCCGCTTCGGCTACCTCGTCGCCAACCCGGCGCTCGCGGGCAAGGTCCGCTCCATGCTGCCGAAGTGGAACCTCAACTCCTTCGCCGAGCACGTGGTGTTCATGCTGAAGGAGCACGGCGCCGAGTACGCGCAGAGCCTCCAGCAGGTCCGCCGGGACCGCCTGGAGATGGCCAGCCACCTCTCCGCACTCCCCGGCCTCACCGTCTACCCCTCCCAGGGCAACTTCCTCTTCGTACGGCTGCCCGTCGGGGCGGAAGGCACGGTGGTACGGGACCGGATGCTCACCGAGCACCGGATCCTGGTCCGCGAGTGCGGCAACAAGATCGGATCCTCCAGCCGCTTCCTGCGGCTCGTGGTGCGCCCCCAGGTCGACGTGCGTCGCCTGGTGTCCGGCCTGGAGCAGGTGCTCTACGGGTCCAGGAGGGGAGCCACCGTACCCGAGCTGGGCACCGGGACCAGCTACAGCTCGGGTACGGCGGCGGTCGACCGGCTGGTCAGCGAGACCAACGGGGCCGGAATGCGGCTCACCGCGTCCGGCCCCGCCCCGGCCGCCGGCACCGGCATGCCGCTCCCCGCCGCCGTGGCACCGGCCGGCGGCGGGATGCCGATGCCGGCGGCAGCCCCGGCGGCTCCGCCGGCCCCGGTGCCCGCATCGGTGGCGGCTCCGGCGGCGGCCGTGATGCCCGCACCGGCACCCGTACCGGCGGCTCCCACCCCGGTACCGGCACCCGTACCGGCGCCGGTGGCTCCCGCGCCCGTACCGGCACCGGTGGCCCCTGCACCCGTACCGGCCCCCGCACCCGTGCCTCTCGCGCCCGCCGCGACCATGGCCCCCACCCCGCCCGGCGTTCCGGCCCGGGGCGGGCTCACCGCAGCCCAGGTCCGCGGGATGACGGCCCCCGCGCCCGCCGCCGGCCTGACCCCGGCCCCGGCGACGGGCTGGCCCAACGCACAGAGCTGGCCGAACGCGGCGGGGACGGGCCAAGCGGCCGTCTGACGCCGCTCCCGGTGGTTGATAGGTTCGCCCGATGCCGGTGAGTGTCGCATACGAGAACCTGAACACCTCCGACCTGCCGAGGCGGGGCATGGAACCCGCGACGGCACCCGTGCACGTCCTGCTGGTGGACCTCGAAGCGGAACTCGTCCTCCGGGACGGCGAACGGACGGTGTGCGCGGTGGAGGGCTTCCCGGTCGCCGAACTGGCACGCGCCCTGGTCACCTGGCTGGAGCGGAACCGGGAACCGCAGGCGCGGGAGGGCTTCCGATTCGAGTCGATGTCCTTCGAGGAGCTGGGCACGGTACGGATCGAGGAGACCGGCGACGGGTGGCGGGTCGGCTCGGTCTTCGAGCCGGACGACTGGACGGCGCCGGTCCCCTGGGAGGGACTGCTGGCCGAGCTGACGCGGTTCACGGATGCGGTCCGCGAGGGGGTCACGGACCTCGGTGCCGACCCCTCCCTGATTCCCGCGCTCAGTACGTGACCTGCCGGCCACTCCCCCGGGGACGGGAGGGGGAAGCCGGCGGCGCGTCACCCTCGCCGGGACGTGACTGACCGGAGCGGGTCCCGGTCCCGGTCAGGAGGGCGGGCATTCCTTCCAGGCCAAGTGGTACACCGTACTGATGTCCCCGTCCGTCGAGTCCATCGTCATGAAGCTGACCTTGTCGGCGGCCGTGGTGCCCGCGTTCACGCGCAGCTCGGTGTTGATGTTGAAGTTGCGCAGCACACCGCAGGGCGCCCAGACCAGTTGCGCCCAGTCGGTCGAGTCGGTGGCCTGCCAGTCGTCGTTGTAGGGGCCGTTGAACGGGTGGGTCCGGGGCACGGTGTTCGACGAGCCCTGGAAGTAGTACGACGCCTTCTGCGTGCCCGTGGCGCCCCGTTGGAGCGAGGCGAAGCCCCGGTAGTCGGCGCTGGCTATCGCGTAGGTGAAGCCCTGCGGGACGTGGACCACCAGGTTGAGCTGGCAGTTCTTGCGGAAGGCGGTGGGGTCCGAGTTGCCGCCGGCCTGGGCCAGGTAGGCGCTGTAGGTCACCGTGAAGGCGGTGTTGTCCGGCGAGACCGCCACGGCGGCCGTACCGGCGGGGCAGCCCGAGCCGTTGACCGTCGCCACGTCGATGACGATCTTGTCCGGGGGCGGGTCGTCGAAGACGGAGTCGGGGCTCTGGGCGGGCAGTGCGGTGGTGAGGAGAGCGGCCACGGCGCCGCTCAGCAGGACTCCACCAGCCATGGTTTCTCCCGGTTGTCGAGTGGGGGGTGTGCCTCCCGCCCATCCACTCCGGGTCGTGCAGCCGTTCAGTCGTTCAGTCGTTCAAGTTTGAAGGAGCTGTGCGTTCGTTGTGAACGGAGCGTGGAGGCGGGGGTAGCGTAGGGAGCCCCGCCCGGCGCCGGGAGAGTCAACTCCGGCCATTCACATCGGGGTTTTCACGTCCTCCTCGCCATGAGCGCGGCGCCCGGTGGTCCGGGCGCTCACACGTGGGTCGTGTCGTTCACCGGCCCCGGACGCCCGTGGGGAGGATCGTCCTGAGGGAAGTGGCCGGGTGGCCGATCTCCAGGGAGCCGAGGATGCCGTCGAGGAGGGCGGCGCCGGGGACACCGGTGGGCGGTGCGGGGCGCGGGGTGGCTTCGGCGGTGGCGGCGGATGCCAGGAGGGCGGCCGTCAGGACGGTGACACAGGCGAGTTTCTTGATCATGCCCGCCCTAACGACGTGCGCCCGCGAGGGAAACCCGCCGGTGCGCCGGCCGGGGGAAGTCGTTGCGCCTTACGGGTTCTCCCAGGCCGCCGGTTCCGCCGCCAGGGCGCGGACCGGCTCGGGGAGGGCGTCGGCCGCGAGATCGGCGAGGGTGACGCCCTCCAGGATGCGG
This sequence comes from Streptomyces sp. Ru62, assembly GCF_002920615.1. Taxonomy (GTDB): domain Bacteria; phylum Actinomycetota; class Actinomycetes; order Streptomycetales; family Streptomycetaceae; genus Streptomyces. The sequence continues at coordinate 214,945 of NZ_PQSU01000004.1, read as the reverse complement.
CGGACGTTGGCGCGCAGGGCGATCCACAGGGGCAGCAGCGGCTGGGCGGTGCCGGTGTAGGACAGGCCCGTCGGGCGTTCGCCCCGTACCGACACGATCGGGCCGTCGACCGCCCGGATGACGTCGGCCACGGTGATCGAGGCCGCCTCCCGGGCCAGCCGGTAGCCGCCGCCCCCGCCACGCCGGCTGTCGACGATCCCGGCCCGTCGGAGGTCGCCGAGAATCCCTTCCAGGAACTTGTGCGGGATCCCCTGCACGGCGGCGATTTCCTCTGCCTTCACCGGGCCGTTACCCTGCCGTACGGCCAGCTCCAGTACCGCCCGTACCGCGTAATCCGCCCGTGCCGAGATCCTCATGGGTCCATTGTGGGGCGTGGCCGTGGGGAGAATGGCCGGACCTCGCCCCCGTAAGATCGCCCGGGAGGATCCACCTTGGCGCTCAGCAGACGTACCTTCAGTGCCCTGGCCGGCTCCGCCGCGCTCGGTCTCGCCCTGGGCGGCAGCGGCGGCCCCGGGGCGCCCTCCGCGTACGCGGGGAGCAGTGCGCCGACCGGTCCGGCACCGCTGCCGCCGCGCGCCGACGGCGAGCGGCACACCATCGGGTACGACCGGTACTCGCTGCTCGTGGACGGGCGGCGGCTGGTGGTGTGGTCCGGCGAGATGCACCCGTTCCGGCTGCCCAGCCCGTCCCTGTGGCGGGACGTGCTGCAGAAGATGCGGGCGCACGGGTACAACGCCGTGAGCATCTACGTGGCGTGGAACTACCACTCCCCCGCGCCCGGCGTGTACGACTTCAGCGGTGTCCGGGACCTGGACCTGTTCCTGCGGACGGCCGCCGAGACGGGGCTGTACGTCATCCTGCGCCCCGGTCCCTACATCAACGCCGAGGTGGACGGCGGGGGCTTCCCCGGGTGGCTGACGGCGACCAGGGGCACGGCCCGGACCGACGATCCGGCCTACCTGGCGCACGTGGACGAGTGGCTGACCCAGGTGAACCGGATCGTCCGCCGGCACCTGTTCACGCAGGGCACCGGCACGGTCCTGCTGTACCAGATCGAGAACGAGTACGACGCCCATGCGAACGAGGCCACCGGGCGGAACTACATGTCCCACCTGTACCGGAAGGTGCGGGCCGACGGGATCGACGTCCCGTTGTTCCACAACGACAAGGGGCGGAACGGGTACTGGGTGCCGGGGTCCTTCGACACCGGTGGGGAGAGGGGCGGCTGGCTGTACGGGTTCGACGGGTATCCGTCGCCGTCGCAGACCCCGCCGGACTGGGGGCACTACGGGCCCGGCGGGGCGAAGGGCGGGGCCACCGCCTCCCCCACCACGCCGGGGTTCGTGCCGGAGTTCGGGGGCGGCTGGTTCGATCCGTGGGGCGGGGCGTGGTTCGACGGCAAGGGGTACGCCGAGTCGCGGCGCACCCGGGACGCCGCGTACGAGCGGCGGTTCTATCTGACCAACCTCGCCAACGGGCTCACCCTGCACAACGTGTACATGACGTTCGGGGGGACGTCGTGGGGCTGGCTGCCCGCGCCGGTCGTCTACACGTCGTACGACTACGGCGCCGCCATCGACGAGGGCCGGAACGTCACGGACAAGATCGCGCCGATGCACCAGCTCGGCCATCTGCTCCAGCGCGTCCCCGACTTCGCCAAGCTGGACCGGGCGGCGGACGTGACGGCCGACGGGCTGAAGGTCTACCACCTGACCAACCCGGACACCGGCACCCATGTGTACGTCGCCCGCAACGACGGCACCGATCCGGTGACCACCGAACTGCCCACCGACGCCGGCAGGCTGCCGGTCACCGTGCCCGGCAAGGACGCCAAGCTGCTCACCACCGGGCTGCCGCTGGGCAGGCGGACCCTGAAGTACGCCACCGTCGCGCCCATGACGGTCCTGACGGTGGGCCGGCAGGACATCGCCGTGTTCGCCGGGCGCAGCGAGGAGATGGCCGAGCTGGTGCTGAAGTGCCCGGAAGAGCCCTCCGTGCAGCGGCTGGACCCGGAGGCCGGCTGGGCCTACGACCGGAACGAACTCCATGTGAACGCCCCCCTCGGCCAGGACGGGCTGACCCGGGTGCTGGTGCGGAAGGGCGAGACGGACACCCCGCTGCTGCTGCTCTTCGCCGACGACGCCACCGCCGTACGCCTCTTCCCCTACGACACCCCGTCCGGGACCCTCCTCGTCTACGGCCCGGCGCTGCTGCGGCACGCGGAGCTGCGCGGCTCGGAGGTCCATCTGACGGGTGACGTCACCGAGCGGACGGGCATGGAGGTGTGGGGCCCGCGCGGGATCGACACCCTGGTCTGGAACGGGCGGAAGCTGCCCACCCGGGCCACGCTCTCCGGCAGCCTGCTGACCACCGGGATGCTGCCGGACGTGCCCGAGGTGCGGCTGCCCGAGCTGGGCGGCTGGCGGATGCGGAGGGAGAACCCGGAGGCGGGCCCGAGCTTCGACGACTCGTCATGGAAGGTCGCCGACAAGACGTCGTCGTACAGCACCACGGCGGTCCCGGACGGACAGCCGGTCCTCTTCGCGGACGACTACGGCTTCCACTACGGGGACGTCTGGTACCGGGGCGAACTGAACGGCACCACCGGTGTCGAGGAGGTCTCGCTCGCCTACAGCACCGGCACCCAGGGCCTGCTGATGGCGTGGCTGGACGGCGAGCCGCTGGGCACGCACCGGATGCCGGTGCCGGACAAGAACGTGACCATCCGCAAGGGCAGCTGGGCGGAGACGGCGGTCTTCCCGGTGCGTGAGCGGCTGCGCTCCCCCGGCCGGCACGTTCTGTCGGTCCTCGTCCGGCGCATGCAGCACGACCAGGACGGCAAGGCGCTCGACACCCACAAGGTGGCGCGGGGCCTGACGGCGGTCACGTTCAGGGGGGCGTCGCCCAAGGTGCGGTGGCGCGTCCAGGGGGCGGGTGCTCCCGACCCCGTGCGCGGGCCGATGAACAACGGCGGTCTGTACGGCGAGCGGGAGGGCTGGCACCTGCCGGGCTTCCGGGACGGGGACTGGGAGAAGGTGACCTTCCCGCGCGCGGCGCGGTACCAGGGGGTGACCTGGTACCGGACGACGTTCCGGCTGTCGGTGCCGGCCGACATCGACGCGTCGGTCGGCCTGACCCTGGACGACGACCCGTACCGCGCCTACCGCGCGCAGATCTTCCTCAACGGCTGGAACCTGGGCCAGTACATCAACAACGTCGGCCCGCAGCACACCTTCGTCCTGCCGAACGGCATCCTGCGCACCCGGGGCACCAACACCCTCGCGCTGGCGGTCCTCTCGGAGTTCACCACGCTGTCGGGCCCCGGGTCGGTCCGGCTGACGCTGCTCGGCAGGGCGACGGGCGGCGTACCGGTCACGCCAGTCTGATCACGTTCCAGGACAGCGGCTCCAGTACGGCGGTGAGGGTGCCGTCCCTCAGGGGGGTGCCCTCGACCGGGTGCGGGGTGACGCGCTGGGGGTCGGTCAGGGTGTTGCGGGCGTCGGGGTCGGCGTCCGCGAGCGCGCTGTGCTCGGTGACGGTGGTCAGTTCCAGTCCGTTCAGCGCCACTTCCAGGGGCAGGGGCTCGGTGCGGCCGCGGTTGACGGCGAACACGGTGACCGTGCCGTCGTCCGCACGGACGGCGGTGGCGTGCAGCAGGTCGGTCTCGCCGTACTTCTTCGTCTCGTACGTCGGCGAGTCCACACGGACGTCCAGCACCTGGCCCCGGCCGTACCGCGCGGCCTGCGCGAAGGGGAAGAACGTCGTCTGCCGCCAGGCCGGGCCGCCCGGCTCGGTCATGATCGGGGCGATCACGTTGACGAGCTGGGCGAGGCAGGCGACGGTGACACGGTCGGCGTGCCGGAGCAGCGCGATGAGCAGCGAGCCGAAGACGACCGCGTCCGTGACGCTGTAGTTGTCCTCCAGCAGGCGGGGCGCCTCGGGCCAGTCGGACCGGTCGATGGTCCTGGCGTACTCCTCCCACTTCGAGAGGTACCAGACGTTCCACTCGTCGAAGGAGAGGTTGATCCTCTTCTTCGACTTCAGTCTCGCGCCCACGTGGTCGGCCGTGGCGATCACGTTCTCGATGAAGGACTCCATGTCCACGGCCGAGGCGAGGAAGGAGTCCAGGTCGCCGTCGACGGGCTCGTAGTAGGCGTGCAGCGAGATGTGGTCGACCAGGTCGTAGGTCTCCGCGAGGACGGTCGCCTCCCACTCGGCGAAGGTGGGCATGGCCTGACTGGAGGAGCCGCAGGCGACCAGTTCCACGCCCGGGTCCTGCCGGCGCATGGCACGGGCGGTCTCGGCGGCGATCCGTCCGTACTCCCGCGCCGTCTTGTGGCCGGTCTGCCAGGGGCCGTCCATCTCGTTGCCGAGGCACCAGAGCCTGATGCCGAAGGGCTCCTTGTCGCCGTGGGCGGCGCGCAGGTCGGAGAGGGCGGTGCCGCCGGGGTGGTTGGCGTACTCCTGGAGTTCGAGGGCCTCCGCCACGCCTCTCGTCCCGAGGTTCACCGCCATCATGGGTTCGGCCTGTGGACCGAGCTTCTTCAGGAACGCGATGTATTCGGAGAGGCCGAAGCGGTTGGTCTCGGTGGAGTGCCAGGCCAGGTCCAGGCGGCGGGGGCGGTCTTCCACCGGGCCGACCGAGTCCTCCCACTTGTACCCGGACACGAAGTTGCCGCCCGGGTAGCGGATGGTGGTGACGCCGAGTTCACGGACCAGGTCCAGTACGTCGGTGCGGAGGCCGTCGGCGTCCGCAGCGGGGTGGTCCGGTTCGTAGATGCCGGTGTAGACGCAGCGGCCGAGGTGTTCCACGAAGGAGCCGAAGAGGCGGGGGTTGACCGCGCCGATGGTGAAGGCGGGGTCGAGGGTGAAGCGAGCGGGGTGCATGGTGCCTTCCGGGGTGGGTGGCTTGTGTGCGGACTGTGGCTACTGGCCGGCCAGGCCGGTGGGGGCGACGCCCGCCACGATCTGGCGCTGGAAGAAGACGAAGACGACGATCAGCGGCAGTCCCGCCATGAGGCCGCCGGCCATCAGCTGGGCCCACTGGATGCCGTAGGAGTTCATGACGGTCGCGATGCCGTTCGGCATGGTCATCAGGTCGGGGTCGTTGGTCACCATGTAGGGCCACAGGAAGTTGTTCCACGAGGCGATAGAGCTCGCCGTCGATGACGCCGCGCTGCCACAGCCGGGGGTTGTAGTCCTGCTCGCGCAGGCCGTACTCGGCGAGCAGGCCGACGTCCCAGGCGTCCAGGAGCCGGCCCGGCGAGAAGCCGGCGACGCGGCCGATGTGCATGACGCCGAGGTCGGGTGCGTGGTTGCCGGCGGCCGGAGGTTCCAGTAGCGGACCCGGGTGTGCGTGCCGGAGGCGAGTGCGTCGGCCCCGCTGCCGAGGGCGGCGAAGCCGAAGCCGGCTGCTGCCGTCAAGCCGGCCGCCGCGCCGAGAAGTCGCCTGCGATTCAGGCCAGGTTGTCCCATACCTTGCCCCACCGTTCGAGGTATCGCCGTTCGAGATATCGGATAGCGCTCGTAACCTCGAACGGGACCGTAGATTCGGAGCGCTTCCGCGTCAATGGGTCGGGCACAAGCTCATAGGTGGTTCCTTGTTGAACAACGGTCGCCGGATCGCATGACGCGGACACATCCAGGCGCGTACGCTCGGACCAGCCGCAACCGGTGGTGGGAAGGGAGACAGATGAGTTTCGGGGGCGCGCGGGAGCAGGCGGCACGCCTGACCTCACGACTGCGACGCTCCCGCTCCGGCCCGGCCCGCATACGGCGCTCCGGTCCCGGCTCGGCGATGCGCGCCCTGGCCGGCGACCTCGCCGCCGCCGTCCGCGCCCGGCCCGAACCACCCGACGGCATACGGGCGTTGTGCCGGGCGCTGTGCGAGGAGATGAGCGCGCTGCGAGGCGGTCGGCCGGTGGAGCTGCGCTTCGAACGCTTCCCGGACGAGCTCGAAGTCACCGGTCTGTGGGTCGAGTTCGCCGACTTCGACCTGGTCATCGTGGAGGAGCGCGCCGAGGCCGTGCAGCAACTGGTCATCCTCGGGCACGAGCTGTGGCACCTGCACGCCGGGCACCGGCACCACCACCTGGCCGGGGCCGCCGCCGCCCGGGCCCTCACCGACACGCCCGGCTGGCGGGAGGCGGCCCTCACCGTGGCCGCCCGCGACGGCTCCCGGGAGACCGACGAGGCCGAGGCCGACGACTTCGGGCACCGCCTGGCCACCCTGTTCCGGGGCCACCTCAGCGGGGCCCGCACCACCCCGCCGGACCCGGTGCAGCGTTCCCTCGGATACCGGGGGCGTGGCGGAGCGGCCCGGTGATCCGGCTGGCGCTGAACCCCTCGGGATTCCTCGACGAGTTCTACATCTCCTTCTGGATCCCCACGGCCGTGCTCACCGCCGCCCTGGTGATCAAGCTGCCCACCATCATCCGGCTGTGGCGGGACCCGCTGCTGCGCGCGGTCGGCGGCCTGCTGCTGCTCGCCTGCGCGGTGTTCGTGTTCTGCACCCCGTCCACCATCGCCTGGGTCAACCGGGTGACCGGCGTGCCCAACATCTCGGCGCCCTGGTGCTATTCGCTGATCACCGCGTTCTGCGGCTCCTGTCTGCTGCTCATCATCACCTGGCGCAACGGCCTGTCCGACCGCTCGGCCGCCACCCGCCGCGCCATGCGCTGGGTGATTTCGGTGTACTCGGGGGTGATCGTCGCCCTGTGGGTGCTGTTCCTGCTCGCCGACGCCCCCGAGGAGCGGCTGCGGGACCTGGACACCCACTACGCGACCACCCCGTTCATGCGCGAGGAGATCCTGCTCTACCTCGTCGCGCACGCCGTGGCCTGCCTGATCACCTCCCGGCTCATCTGGAACTGGGTGCGCACCGAGGGCCTGGACGCCTGGCTGCGCTGGGGCCTGAAGCTGCTGGGCGCCGGATACGTGCTGAACCTGATCTTCGACGCGGTCAAGCTGATCGCCGTCGTCGCCCGCTGGTTCGGCCAGGACCTGGACTGGCTGAGCACCGATCTGGCCCCGCCCGTGGCCGCGCTCTCCGCCATTCTCATCGCCGTCGGCTTCATCCTGCCGCACGCCGGCCAGTACCTGCACGACCGCTGGCGGGTCCGGCTCGCCCACCGCGACCTGCGGCCCCTGTACCAGCTGATGCGCACCGCGAACGGCGAAGGGGTGCCGTTCGTGCTGCGCGCCACGCCCGAACTGCGGCTCACCCGGCGCGAAACGTTCATCCGGGACGTGCTGCTGCCGCTGGCCCGGCACATCGACACCGGGCTCGGCCGGCGCGCGTACGACGCCGCGCTCGGCCTCGGCCACCCGCCCGAGCGGGCCCGCGCGCTGGCGGCCGCGGTGAGCATCCTCGACGCCGTCGAGACCAAGGCCCGTACGCCGGAGCCGTCCGAGGCGGCCACCGGGCCGGACACCACGAACCTGCTCCAGGAGATCGGGGCCGTCTCCCGAGCCCTCCGCCGTTCCGACGACATCGCGGCGGTGCGCGCGCGTGCGGCCGTCCCAGCAGAGAGCGTTGCCGTTCATGAATGAGCACAGACCCACCGCCGTCGTTCTCGGCGGCTCCCTCGCCGGCCTGCTCACGGCCCGTGCCCTGGCGGCCGGCGGCGCCCGGGTGACGGTGGTCGAGCGGGACGCGCTGCCCGACGGGCCCGCGCCCCGCAAGGGACTGCCCCAGGCCCGGCATGTGCATCAGCTCTGGTCGGGCGGGGCGCGGGCACTGGAGGAACTGCTGCCCGGGGCGATCGGGCGGTTGTGCGCGGCCGGGGTGAGCCGGGTGCCGATGACCACGGACATGGTGGCGCTCTCCCCGTACGGCTGGTACCGGCGCTGGGCCGAGTCCGCGTTCATGCTGCCGGCGAGCCGGGATCTGCTGGACTGGGTGGTACGGGGGCTGGTGCTGGCCGACGGGCGGATCGCACTGGTGGAGCGGGCCGAGGCGACGGGGCTCACCGGTGCGGGCGGCGCGGTGACGGGGGTGCGCATCCGCGCCCACGACAGCGCCGAGCGGACGCTGACGGCCGACCTGGTCGTGGACGCGACCGGGCGCGGCTCGCGGGCGGCGGGGTGGCTGACCGGGCTGGGACTGCCCGCCGTCGAGCGGCGGGAGGTCGACTCCGGGCTGGTGTACGCCAGCCGGCTGTACCGGGCGCCGGAGGCGGCCCGGGCCGGTTTCCCGGTCGTCAACATCGAGCCCGATCCGCGGGGTTCCGGGACCGGACGCGGGGGCGTGTTGATGCCGGTCGAGGACGGCAAGTGGATCGTCACGCTGTTCGGCGGGCGCGGTGACGAACCGCCGTCCTCCGCCGAGGAGTTCGAGCGCTACGCCCGTCACGGGCTGCGGCATCCGCTGATCGGGGAGCTGCTGGGCGGGGGCGCGGAGCCGCTCGGCGAGGTGGCGGTCACGCGGACGACGGCGAACCGGCGCCACTTCTTCGAGCGGATGCCGGTGTGGCCGGAGAACTTCGTGGTCGTCGGCGACGCGGTGTGCGCGCTGAACCCGGTGTACGGGCACGGCATGGCGGTGGCCGCACGATCGGCGCTGGCCCTGCGGGACGTGGTACGGCGTCAGGGGCTGGGCGGCCGGGGACTGGCCCGGGAGGCGCAGAAGGCGGTCGGGCGGACGGTCCGGGCGGCATGGGATCTCGCCGTCGGGGCGGACGTGTTCTATGCGGGCGCGACCGAGGAGGGGCCGACGCTGCGGGACCGGGTGCTGGCCGCGTACGTCGGCCGCCTGCTGCGGACCGCCACGGGGAACGGGCGCGTGGCCCGGCGGGTGACGGACGTGACGGCGCTTCAGCGGGGGGCGGAGGCGCTGCTGGCGCCGAGTGTGGTGGTCGCGGCGGTGGCGGGGCCTTTGAAGCCGGCGCTTGCTGCTCCGCCGCTGACCTCTCAGGAGCGCCGGTCCGCGGGGTTGTAGGGCGCGGGGGGCTCCGCCGTCCGCCGTCCGCCGTCCGCGGGTCCGTGGTGGCCGGTCGCGCAGTTCCCCGCGCCCCTGGGGAACTGCGGTTCCGTCGGCTGCGTGGTGCCGCCCGCCCGCGAGGCGCGTCGGCGGGCTCAGCCCTGGAACGGCGGTTGGGGCAGGCCCTGTCCCGCGCCGGGTACCACGAGCAGGGAGCCCGACAGGGGGTCGGAAGGCGGCAGGCCCGTGCGGGCGGTCGTGATGTAGAGGTCGGTCAGGGCGGGGCCACCGAATGCGCAGGCTGTCGTGCGGGGGGTCGGCAAGGTGATCACCCGGTCCAGCTCGCCGGCGGGCGTGTAGCGGCGGACCGCTCCCCCGTCCCACAGCGCCACCCACACGCAGCCCTCCGCGTCGACGGTCAGCCCGTCCGGGAAGCCCGCGCCCTCCTCGATCTCCACCAGCGTCCGGCGCTCATGGATGCCGTCCGCGTCGTGGTCGAAGACGTCGACGCGCCGGGTGGGGCTGTCGATGTAGTACATCAGACGGCCGTCGGGGCTCCAGCCCGTGCCGTTGCTGACCGTGACGTCCGGCAGGACCGTGCGCACGGCGCCGTCCCCGGTCAGCCGGGACAGCGTGCCCCCGCCGGGCGCCTCGTCGTACCGCATCGTGCCCGCCCACAGCGAACCGTCGGGCGCCACCGCCGCGTCGTTCGCGCGGCGCCCCGCGACCGGCTCGTGGTGCAGCCAGCGGAACGTGTCGTCGGAGTCCAGCAGGCCCACGCCGTCCCGCAGGTTGAGCACCAGGCCGCCGCCCGCCCGGGGCTTGGCCGCGCCGACGTGCTGCGGTGTCGTACGGACCGTGCGCCGGCCGGAGGAGGGCTCGTAGGTGTGCAGCCGCGCGCCCAGGATGTCCAGCCAGATCAGCCGGCCCGTCGCCGGGTCCCAGGTGGGTCCCTCGCCGAGCGCGGCCTCCGCCCGCACCGCGACCTCGTACGCCGTCATGCCGCGCTCCGGTGGCCCAGCCGCTCCGACAGTTCCGCCGCGCCCTTCGCGGCCAGTTGCTCCAGCTCGGCCCGGCGCTCGTCGCTCCAGCGGATCATCGGGACGGAGATCGACAGCGCGGCCACGACCTGTCCGGTGCGGTCGCGGACCGGCGCGGCCACACAGGAGACGTCGGGGTTGGACTCGCGGTTCTCCACCGCGATCCCGCGCTGCCGGATGTCCGCGAGGACCTCGCGCAGGGCGGCCGGGTCGGTGATGCTGTTCGGGGTCATCGCGGCCAGTTCGGTCCCGTCGGGGATCCGCGCGGTCAGCTCCGGCTCGGGCAGCGAGGCCAGCAGCATCTTGCCGACGGAGGTGCAGTGGGCGGGCAGCCGGCGGCCGGCGGCGGAGACCATGCGGACCGCGTGCGTGGAGTCGACCTTGGCGATGTAGATGACGTCGGTGCCCTCCAGGATGGCGACGTGCACCGTCTCGTCGCAGGTCTCGGCGACGGAGCGGGCCACCTGCTGGCCCTCGGCGGCGAGGTCGAGCTGCTCGGCGTAACGGCTGCCGAGCTGGTACGGGCGTACCCCGAGCCGGTACCGTCCGGGCTGGCCGGGCACCGGCACGATGTACGACCGGGCGGCGAGCGTGGTGACCAGCTCGTGCACGGTGGTGCGGGGCAGCTGGAGCTTGCGCACGATGTCGGGGGCGGAGAGCGTCCCGTCCCCGTCGAGGAACAGCTCAAGAATGTCGAGAGCCCGGGTCACGGCAGGCACGAGGCGTCCCACGTCCGGCCCCCTCCCTTGGTCTGGCGTCTGCGTTCGAGATTTCAACAGACGATCGGCATGACGAACACAGGCTAGTCATGGTGGGTGGTGCGGGCAATGGGTCGGGAACGACCCCTGTGGTCACGGGCACCATGGACACCATGGATCTCGACTTCCAGCTGGTCCTGCTGCGCCGCATGGCCGACCACAACCCGGACCTCGTGGAGGACGCCCGGCGGCGGCTGGGCGCCTCGGTCGGGGACATGCGGGAGGCCAACAAGCGGTGGCAGGCCATGGTCCGCTCACCCCGGTCCCGCGGCGCGGCCGCCCGGTACCGCTCCGTCCTCGGTGAACCGGAGTCCGTGGTGCCCCGCCGGCTGGGCGACGCCGACTGCGAGGCCCGGCGGTGGACCCTGCCGCTCTGGCCCGCCCTGCGCTTCGAGGTGCTCGTCGGACCCGACGGCGGGGTCTGGAACGCGTGGCTGGTGCGGGCGCCGGGTGCGCCGGCGCCGGAGCTGCGCACGCTGGAGGATCTGACCCCGTGGTCCTGCACGGTGGACGAGGCCGCCCGCGCCTTCGCCCCCGCACGTCCGCTGGAGGGCACCGCCCCGACCCGGTGGGGGCTGGCCCTCACCGCCCCCGACCACGACGGCGTACGGCGGCAGGTGGTCGCCGAGTTCACCTGGGGGCTGCTCCAGCGGACGGCCGTCCTCACCTGAGCGTCAACTCGCTTCTCCACCACGCTTTCTGACGCTGCCCCCGTTCCCCGGGATGCAGGGCGGCGAAAGCTGGAGCAGCATCGGAAGTAGCGGAATTCCGGCGTTCCGGAATTCATTCACCGGGTCAGAAATGGCTCGTTCAACGGTTCATCACCACACCCATTCAATGGTCAATCAAAGGGGATGGGGTGTTTCGCATGTCCAACAATCAACCGTCGGGCGTCCCGGCACCGCTCCAGGCCTTCGAGCCGGGTGTCGAACTGCTCCAGGAGGCCCCGGAGGAGGACGTCCGGAGCGGGCTCGACCCGAGGATCCACGAGGACGAAGGTCCGGCGGCCGGTGCCGCCGACGCCGCGGCCGTGCCGGCCCCTCCCGTCGTACCGGAGGAAGAAGTGCCGCAGGACACGCTGGCGGAACGGTGGCGCCGGCACATCGAGGCGGCTCGGCAGCGAGGAGAGTGACCATGCCGTACTTCCGCAACAGTCATTCCTCGACGATCCAGGTGGCCGGAATGTACTGGGACCCGCAGGCATGCGGGCAGTACGGGGATTACCGGACCATGGGCTGGTGGCGTATCAAGCCCTACGAGCGGGTTCTCATCGCGCCCAACAACCAGCAGTTCTTCTACTGGTACGCCGAGTCCGACGACGGTCACATCTGGAGCGGCCGCTACGGCCCCGTCTACACGTATCTGTACCCGTTCGACTCCTGCCTGAACATCGGGTCGACCGGCGCGTGGAAGACGGTGACGATGCGCCCGCACGACCAGTACGCATTTCCCGGTGGCGTGAACGTGGACATCTGAGCCCTCACTGAACCCCCACCGCGAGCAGAATCAAGGAGCGTCGTCATGGCCACCGAGCAGGACAAGGGCCCCGCGCGGTACTGCGCTCAGCCCCCGCAGAGAATCCCCGCGCTCCCCCCGGACCTCAGCCTTCCCCGGACCAGGGCCATACTGCTCAACCGGGCGAAGTGGGTGAACGGTACCCAGCTGCGGTACTCGTTCCTGGACGGCGCCGGAAACGGCGTGCCGAAGGCCTGGCTGACCGAGGTCCACAACGGCTTCCAGGAATGGGAGGATCTCGGTATCGGACTGCGGTTCCGCCCCGAGGACGACCCCGCGGAATCCGAGATCCGGATCGCCTTCGCCGACGACGGGTCCTGGTCGTACGTCGGCACGGACTGTCTCGGCATCGGTTCCGGGGAACCCACGATGAACTTCGGCTGGGACCCGACCTCGCCCTATGGAAAGGTCACGGTCCGGCACGAGATAGGGCACGCGATCGGTTTCTCCCACGAGCACCAGAATCCGTTCGCCGGCATCGAGTGGGACGAGCCGACGGTGTACGCGCACATGGCCGGCCCGCCCAACTTCTGGCCGCATGAGGTGACTTACCAGAACATCATCCGCAAACTCTCCACCGATGAGGTGAGCGGTTCGCAGTGGGACCCGTCGTCCGTCATGCACTACGGGTTCGAGGCGGGTCTCATCAAGCGGCCGGAAGCATACCGGACCGGAATTCCCTCCCCCCGGGGACTGTCCGAGCACGACAAGGAGTACGTGCGCACCTGGTATCCCCCGCTGGCTCCGCACTTGGACGCGCTGAAGCCGTTCCGGTCGGCGGTCCTCGACCTCGCCTCGGGCGAGCAGGCCGATTACGAGGTCACTCCGGAGAAGAGCCAGAAATACCAGTTCGGCTCGTTCGGCGACGCCGATGTGCTGATGGTCCTGTTCGAGGACGTGGGCGGCGAGAACCTGCGCTACGTCACCGGTGAGGACGACAGCGGGGAGAACCGCAACGGCCGTTTCGAGGTCAAGCTCCTCAAGGACCGCCGGTACGTCCTGCGCGTCCGGATGTACTCCACGTGGGGTGCCGGGGGCGCGTCGGTCATGTACTGGTGACCGTCGGGCCCGGGCCCGCGTCCTCGGCCGCCGCGAGGATCGCCTCCGTCACGCGCGGCAGCGAGTCCGGGTGCAGCCACAGGAACAGGTTCGGCTCGACCAGCTCCAGTTCCATCAGGCGGGGCTCGCCGTCCTCGCCGTCCACCAGGTCCACGCGCGCGTACAGCAACCCGGGGGCGCCGGGCACGGCCGCCAACGCCTTCCCGGCGACGGCGAGTTCGGCGTCCGTGGGATGCCAGCGCTCCAGGTCGGGGTGGGCCACCTTGTCGGCGTCGTACGGGGTGCCGGGTGAGAGCACGGCACCCTTGCGGCTGGCGTGCAGCAGCCGCCCGCCGAAGAACTGCAGCGCCCGCTCACCGCGCACGTCGATGCCCGGCATGTAGGGCTGCACCATCGCGGTGAAGCCCTCCGCGTGCATCCGCGCCAGGTGCCGTACCGCCGTGTCGTGCTCGGCGGGCGTGTAGCGGGCGGCGAACCGGGCGCCCGCGCCCGAGGTCGGCTTGATCACGAACTCGTGTCCGGTCGGCAGGCCGGCCGGCTCGCCGGGGGCGAGGTAGCGGGTGGGGACGGTGGGCACGCCGGCCGCCGCCAGCTCCCCGAGGTAGCGCTTGTCGGCGTTCCAGCGCACCACGGGGGCCGGGTTGGCCAGCCGGGTCAGCGCGCCGACCCGGTCCACCCAGGCGGCGAACTCCGTGGCCCGCCAGCTGTAGTCCCAGGTCGAGCGGATGACGACCAGGTCGTACCCGCCCCAGTCCACCGCCGGATCGTCCCAGTGCCGGGCCTCCGCCTCGGCACCGGCGTCCGCGAGCGCCCGCACCAGCACCGGCAGGTCCGCGTCCTTGCTCGGCCCGGTTCCGGGGTCGTAGGTGGCGAGGGCTATGCGGGGCACGGCGGACTCCCTGTCGTACGCGGGTTCGACGGTCGGTGCGGCTGTGAGGCTAACAAGCGCCGCGGGAACCGGGACAGCCCTGTTGACCTTCCCCTTCGGTCAAGCCCCAGCATCGGTGGCGGACGACGAGACGCGCGAGGTGCGCATGGAACTGCTGACCATCGGGGCGTTCGCGAAGGCGAGCCGGCTGTCACCGAAGGCGCTGCGCCTGTACGACGAGCTGGACCTGCTGCCGCCCGCCCGGGTCGACCCGGACACCGGTTACCGCTACTACGCCCTCGCCCAGCTGGAACGGGCCCGGCTCGTGGCCTGGCTGCGCCGCCTGGGCATGCCCCTGGCGGAGATCCGGGCGGTGTGCGCCCTGGACGCGGCGGACGCGGCCCGGGAGATCCGGGCGTACTGGGCCCGGGTGGAGGCGGAGACGGCCGTACGGCGGGACCTCGCCGCGTTCCTCGTCGAGGAGCTGACCGGCGAGTCGAGAGGGAGACACACCACCATGCTGGAACTGCGTCACGCGGCGCGTTCGGACCGCGGGCACGTCCGCCCGGCCAACCAGGACACGGTGTACGCGGGCCGCAGGCTGCTCGCCGTCGCCGACGGCTGCGGCCCGGCGGGGGCACCCGCGAGCCATGCCGCCGTGGCGGCGCTGAGGTTCCTGGACGAGGAGGAGGAACTGGCCGCCGGCAGCGTGCTGAACCTGCTGGAGGATGCGGTGCGCGGGGCGAACGAGGCCGTACAGGACCTCGCGAGGGCCGCGGGGGAGGGCGGCGAGGAGAGCGGGACGACGCTGACCGCGCTGCTGTGGACGGGGTCGAAGCTGGCCCTCGTGCACATCGGGGACTCGCGGGCGTATCTGCTGCGGGACGGCGAGCTGTTCCGCATCACCCACGACCACAGCGTGGTCCAGTCGCTGATCGACGAGGGACGGCTGACGGAGGAGGAGGCCGAGAGCCATCCGCAGCGGGCCCTGCTGCTGAAGGCGCTGGGCACCTCCGGTGCGCCGCCGGTGCCGGATCTGCGGGTGCGGCAGGCCCGGGACGGGGACCGGTACCTGGTGTGCTCGGACGGGCTGACCCGGGTCGTCCCCGACGCGCTGATCAAGGAGCTGCTGGCCGCCGGGTCCGACCCGGAGGCCGTCGTACGGTCCCTGATCGGCGCGGCCGACGCGGCGGGCGGTCCCGACAACGTCAGCTGTGTCGTCGCCGATGTGGTGACGGCCGCCCGCCCGTCCGTGCCCGTCGGCTAGAACTGGCCGTATGGCACAGCACGGTACCGGCGCGTACACCGGTGCGGACGGGCTGCCGCCGCTCGTGCGGCACGCCCTGGCCGCCGCCCGCGCGCACGGCTTCCCCTTCTCCTGCCGGCCCGAACAGGGCCGCCTGCTGCACACGCTGGCGGGCGGTGCCCGGCTGCGGATCGGGGAGACCGGCACCGGGCTCGGTGTCGGCCTGGCCTGGCTCGCGTCGGGGGCAGCCCCCGGTGTGCGGCTGGTCAGCGTCGAGCGGGAGCCGGAGCGGGCGCGGCGCGCCGCCGAGGTCTTCACCGGCCGCTCCGAGGTCACCGTGCTGACCGGCGACTGGCGGCGGATCGCGGAGTACGGCCCCTTCGACCTGCTCGTCCTCGACGGGGGCGGGCAGGGCAAGGCGCCCGGGGACGCGCCCGCCGACGTGGAGCGGCTGCTGGTGCCCGGCGGGACGGTCGTCGTGGACGACTTCACGCCCGCGGCCGGATGGCCGCCGCTGCACGAGGGCCGGGTCGACCGGGCCCGGCTGCACTGGCTGGAGCATCCCGCGCTGCGGGCGGTCGAGCTGCGGCTCGCGGCCGATCTGAGCGCGGTCGTCGCAACGCGGGTCCTGGTGTAGGAAGGGTGCTGTCGTCCCCGGCAGTCGGCCCCGCCGACCGTGCAGTCGGCCCCGTCCGACAGTAAGGAGTGCGCCGCGTGTCCTCCCTCTTCCCCGCTCTGACGGACGGTCCAGGTGAGCGCAGCGAGATGGGGGTCCCCCCGGACGAAGTCCGGGGGAGGGTCGCCCTGCGGTTCGGGCCACGGACTCTGACCTACGGCGGGCTGGCGGGCGCCGCGGGTGCCCTCGCCGCGCGGATCGAGGGCTCCGGCCGGGTCGCCGTGTGGGCCACTGCGGAGCTGGAGACCGCCGTCGCGGTGACCGGCGCACTGCTCGCCGGGGTGGCGGCGGTGCCGCTCAACCCGAAGTCGGGTGAGAAGGAGCTGGCGCACATCCTGTCCGACAGCGCGCCGTCACTCGTGCTCGCCGCGCCCGGCACGGAACTGCCGTCGGTCTTCGGGGACTTGGCACGGGTCGATGTCGACGCGTCGGCCACCGGTGCCGTCCCTCAGGAGCGCGCCTCGGACGGCGACCCGGCGCTGATCGTCTACACCTCCGGCACCACCGGCCCGCCCAAGGGCGCGGTCCTCCCCCGCCGGGCCCTCGCCACCACCCTGGACGGGCTCGCCGACGCCTGGGGGTGGACCGGCGACGACGTGCTGGTGCACGGGCTGCCGCTGTTCCATGTGCACGGGCTGGTGCTGGGTGTCCTGGGTCCGCTGCGGCGCGGCGGCTCGGTGCGGCACCTGGGGCGGTTCTCCCCCGAGGGCGTGGCCCGGGAGCTGAACGCGGGCGCGACCATGATGTTCGGGGTGCCGACGATGTACCACCGGATCGCGGAGGCGCTGCCCGGCGACCCGGAGCTGGCCGAGGCGCTCGCCGGGGCCCGGCTGCTGGTGTCGGGCTCGGCCGCGCTGCCGGTCCATGACCACGAGCGGATCGCGGCGGCGACCGGGCGGCGGGTGATCGAGCGGTACGGCATGACGGAGACGCTGATGAACACCGCCGTGCGGGTCGACGGCGAGGCCCGGCCCGGGACGGTCGGGGTGCCGCTGCCGGGGGTGGAGCTGCGGCTGGTGGAGGAGGACGGTACGGAGATCACCGCGTACGACGGGGAGAGCGTCGGGGAGATCCAGGTGCGCGGCCCGAACCTGTTCACCGAGTACCTGAACCGGCCCGACGCCACCGCCGCCGCGTTCACCGCCGACGGCTGGTTCCGCACCGGGGACGTGGCCGTGCGCGAGCCCGACGGCTACGTCCGCATCGTCGGCCGCAAGACCACCGACCTGATCAAGAGCGGGGGGTACAAGATCGGGGCCGGTGAGATCGAGAACGCGCTGCTGGAGCACCCGGGGGTGCGGGAGGCGGCGGTCACCGGGGAGCCGGACGCCGACCTGGGCGAGCGGATCGTGGCCTGGATCGTCCCGGCGGACCCTCAGGCCCCGCCGGGAACCGAGGAGTTGGCGGACCACGTGGCCCGGCGGCTGGCCCCGCACAAGCGCCCCCGGGTCGTCCGCTACCTCCAGGCGCTCCCCCGCAACGACATGGGGAAGATCATGAAGCGGGCCCTGGCCGATGCCTGAGCGGCTCTCGGCACGGGAGATGCTCGCGCTGGTCGCGGACGCGGACAGCTTCCGTGAACTGCCCGTTGCGATACGGCAGTCGGAGCGGGACGACGGCCCCCTCGGCTGGCAGGGCTACGGCGCCTCCCGCGCCCGCGCCGCCGCCCGCACCGGCGAGCGGGAGTCGGTCGTCTGCGGCACCGCGCGCGTCGAGGGAACCCGGGCCGTCCTGATCGCCTTCGAGTTCGGCTTCCTGGGCGGCTCGCTGGGCGAGGGCACCGGGGACCGGCTGGAGGCGTCGTACACCCATGCCCGTGAACACCGGCTGCCCGTGGTGCCGTTGATCGCGACCGGGGGCAGCCGGATGCAGGAGGGCATGCTCGCGCTCACCCAGCTCCAGCGGGTGGCCCGGCAGTCCGCGCTCACCCGTGAGGCGGGGCTGCCGCAGATAGCGGTCCTGCGGGACCCGACGACCGGCGGCGGCTGGGCCACCCTCGGCGCGGGCGCGGACATCGTCCTGGCCCTCCCCGGCGCCCAGGTCGGCTTCGCCGGCTCCCGGGTCCGCCCGCCGGACGCCGACCCGTCCGCGTACACGGCGGAGTCCCAGCTCGCGGCGGGCTCGGCGGACGCGATCGTGGCGCCGGCCGAGCTGAAGGGGGTGCTGGGGAGGTGGCTGCGGCTGCTGGCCGGGCGGCAGGCGGGCACCACACCGGGCGTCACGCCGGAAGCCACGCCGGAAGTCACCCCGGGAGCCACGCCGACCGACAGCGCACCGCCCACCGCCCCCACCCCGGCGGCCGCCCAGGGGACCGAGCCCGCCCCACCCGCGCCCGCCCCGGCATCCGCCCAGTGGCCCGCGCCCGCCTCCGCCCCAGAACCCCACGGGGACAACGCACCCGCCTCCGCCCCCGTGACCGCCCACCGGCCCGAGCCCGCCCCCGTGCCGCAGGCGCTCGGGTGGGGTGGGTCGGCCGGGAGCGGGTGGGAGGCCGTCGAGCGGGCCCGGGCGGGCGGACGGCCGCGGGCGCGGGCCTACCTGGACGCCTACTTCGACGACCGGCTGCCGATCAGCGGTGACAGGTGCGGCGGGATGGATCCCGGCGGGATGCTGTGCGGGTTCGGTGAGCGGGACGGCCGTACCGTGGCCTACGCGGCGCAGACCGGCACGGCGACCCGACCCGCCGGGTACCGCACCGCCGCCCGGCTGATCCGGCTGGCGGACCGGCTCGGCGTCCCCGTGCTGACGCTGGTGGACACCCCGGGTGCCGCGAACGACGCGGAGGCGGAGCGGCAGGGCGTCGGCGCGGCCGTCGCCGAGGTGTTCGGCGCGGTGGCCGCCGCCCGGGTGCCGATCACCACCCTCGTCATCGGCGAGGGCGGCTCCGGCGGCGCCCTCGCACTGGCCGCGCCCGGCAACACCTGGGCCACGCCGGACAGTTACTTCTCGGTGATCGCGCCGGAACTGGCGGCCGCCATCCTGAAACGCCCGCCGCAGGAGGTCCGGTCGACCGCCGACCAGCTCCGCGTCCGCCCCCAGGACCTGGTGGAGCTGGGCGTGGTCCGGGGCGTCGTCGGCACGTCCGCGCCCCGGAGCGTCACCGGACCGCCACCGCCCGAATGATCTCCTGCGTCACCGCTCCGCCCTTGTCGTCCCGGGCCGAGGCCCGCAGCGACACGGAGGACGCGCCGCGCGGCACGGTCAGCGTGCCGCGCCAGGAGGTGGCCCGGCCGGTGCTCAGGGGGACGGCCCGCCAGGTCGTGCCGTCGTCGTACGACACCTCCAGCCGGCCGCCGCCGAGCCTGCCGGTGCCCGAGGCGTGCGCCACGTAGGAGGCGGAGATTGCGACCGGTACCCGCTGTCCGCCGCGCACGGCACCGGCGAGGTCGGTGCCGAGGTCGTAGGCGAGGTTGATCAGCGGCAGGTACGTCCAGTGGTCCTCGGGGGTGGCCGCCGAGCGGAAGGTCCACTCGGTGTGGCCCCGGGTGGCGAGCGGCCACCGGCCGGCGTCGAGGGCGGTGTCGGTGACGACCTGGTACGTGTGCTCGTCGGCGGGCGCGTCCCAGACGTAGGCGGCGGAGCCTGTGTTCTGGTCGACGAGGGTGCCGTCGAGCCGGACGGAGGTGGTCTGGCGCATCCCGCTGTCCTCGCTCCACACGTCGCCGAAGCCGGTGTGGTCGGGGCCGGAGTCGCCCCAGCCGGGCACGTTCAGCTGGATCTGGTTCCCGGCCCGCTGCTGGCCCCAGCCGAGTCCGGTGCCCAGCCACGGGTGCCACACCGGCCGGAACCAGTGCAGCGCCGGCCGGGTCCCGCCGTCGTAGCGGACGAGCCCGCCGCGCTCCTCCAGCGCGCCGTCGCCGGCGGTGACGGACTCGTGCCACAGCTGGCCGGGGCCGGTGGAGACGTGGTCGGTGCGCTGGGCGGGCAGGGCGACGCGCTCCTGGAAGCCGAGGCCGATCGGGAAGGTGTCGGTGATCGAGTACCGGAACTCGCCGCCGCTCTGCGGCCGTGCGGCGTGGAACGTGACGTGCACGGCGGCGAGTTGCCGGGCGCCGGGCGCGTACGTGAGGTCCCGGTCCGGGACGGCTCCCCGGTGGCCCTCGGAGAGGTCGTACACGTACGGCGAGTCGGGGGTGCCGGTCATGTCGACGCGGCCCGCCGCCCTGAGGCGTGCCGCGTCCGCCCGGTTCACGGTGGCGATCAGCAGGGGCCGGTCGGCGTTGTCGTCGGTGCCCCACCAGGCCATCAGCCGGCCGGGCGCGTCGTCGGTGACGAACAGGGCCTCGGCGCCCGCGTCCTGCGCGTCCCGCGCGAGCGCGGCCGGGTCGGCGCCGGGGGCGAGGCGGGCGAGGACGGCCTTGCCGGACACCCCGGTGACGGGACCGTCGCCGACGTCCACCAGGGGCAGTCGCGTGCGGCCCGCGATGAGGGTGCCGCCCGGCTGGACGGTGGCCTCGCCGACGCCCTCGACCTCAAGCTGTGGCTTGGCCAGCCGCCATACGGTCCGGTACTCGAAGGTGCCCTGTGTGACCCTGGGCGTGGGCGCGGCGAAGACGCTGTCGTAGGTGAGGGGCACCTGGACCGCGCCGAACAGGTCGGCTCCGTTCGCCTTCCGGTCGTACTCCATCACGAGCTGATGGGTCTCGGTGCGCCGGTCCACGTCCGCGCGGACCTCGCGCAGCGTGCGGCCGTCCAGGGTGATGTCGCGGTTCCGGTCGAGGGTGATCTCGGGGGCGGTGAGGAAGCCGAGGCCGAGGGAGTCGGCGCCGTGGCTGCCGGGCACGTCGAGGAAGGTGGCGAGGGAGTAGGTGCCGGGCTTCAGGCGCAGCCGGAGGGTGCCCGAGTCGCCGACGTGGACGGGCTCGGCGTCCGTGCCCTCGGCGAGCCGCTGCACGGTGAGGTCGGCGGCGGCGGGCGCGCCCGACCGGTCCTTGACGTGGACGGTGAGTGTGTACCGCTCCTCCTCCTTGACCAGCCCGAACACGGTGTGTGCGACCGCGGTGCCGGCCGGGTCGGCGGCCACGATCTGTCCGGTGGTCCCGCCGACCGGTGCCTTGGACGCGTCGCCGGTGACGGTGGTGGAGGCCGTGCCGTGGGCGGGCACGGTGAGGGTGTCGTCGGCGAGGGTGGCGACGCCGTCCGGGGCGCCCCGCACCGACAGCCTCAAATCGACCGGTGTGCCGGACGTGTTGGTGTAGGTGACGGTCCGGGTGACCGGCTCGTCCGCGTCGTAGGGCCAGCCGTGGAAGCCGAGGTCGGCGCTGCCGGTGGCGGTCACCGTCGCGTGCACCGCGTCCGGCACGCTCACCCGGCCCGCGCCCAGCGTGTAGACGGAGGCGTCGAGCTGTTTCGAGCTGGACATCAGCGCGTCCTTCAACCGCGCGCCGGTCCAGTCCGGGTGCCGCTCGGCGAGCAGTGCCGCGACGCCCGCGACCTGCGGGGTCGCCATGGACGTACCGCTCATGGACGTGTAGGGGCCGGTGCCGGTGACGAGCCCGGAGCGGGCGGCGAGGATGTCCACGCCGGGGGCGGCCAGGTCGGGCTTGAGGGCGTTGTCGCCGTACCGGGGTCCGGCGGAGCTGAACCAGGCGGCCTGGTCGGCGGAGTCGACGGCGCCGACGGTGAGGGCGGCGTCGGCGGCACCCGGTGAGCCGATGGAGGAGGGGGCACCGGTGTTGCCGGCGGCGACGACGAACAGCGCGCCGGTCTCCTTGGAGAGGGTGTTCACCGCCTGTGCCATGGGGTCGGTGCCGTCGCTGGGCTCCGTGGAGCCCAGGCTCATGGAGACGATCCGGGCGTGCACGTCCCGTGCCGCCCACTCCATCCCGGCGATGATCTGGGACTCGCTCCCCGCGCCCTGGTCGCTGAGCACCTTGCCGACGGCGAGGGTCGCGTCCGGCGCCACGCCCTTCTCCCTGCCGTCGGAGGCGGCGCCGCTGCCGCCGACGGTGGAGGTGACGTGGGTGCCGTGGCCGTTGCGGTCGGCGACCTCCTGCCCCTCGATGAAACTCCTGGCGGTGCCGACCCGGTCCACGAGGTCGGGGTGGCCGAGGTCGGCGCCGGTGTCGAGGACGGCCACGGTGACGCCCTTCCCTGTGAGCCCCGCGTCCCAGCCCGCCGCCGTGCCGATCTGCGCGTTGCTCTCGGCGAGTTCGGCCTTCACCCGCCCGTCGAGCCAGACCTTGTCGATGCCGGGCGTCCGGGTGAACGACCGCCAGAAGGCGCGCCCCTTGCCGGCCTTGACGGCGGCCCCGCGCAGACTGGGCAGCGCGCGGGTGCGCTCGGCGCCGGCCGGGGTCGCGGTCCGCGCGCTCCTGTCGTAGGTGACGATCAGCGGCAGGGTGCCGGCCCGGTCGTCGGTGAGCCCCTGCCGGATCAGCCCGCTGACGTCGAACAGCCGCCGGTCCAGGGTGCCGGCCCGCAGGTAGGGCAGCGCCTCGTCCGGTACGACCGTGAGGTGGCCGTCGTCGCGCTGGGTCCGTACGGCACCGGTGGCGCCGATGGGCCGTCGTACGGTGACCGTCTGTCTGCCGTGCCCGAGGTCGGTGACGGTCACCCGGTCGCCGGTGACCAGGGTGACGGTGGTGGTGCCGCTCGCGCCGGGGCCCTGGGGGTGCGGCGCCGCGACCGCCGGGCCGGCCGGGAGCAGGGCGCTCACCAGCCCCGCGGCGAGCAGGGCGGCCCCGCGTCTGACTGGTCCTGTGCTCATCCACGCCTCTTCTCGTTGGCGAGTCGTGTGTGCCGAGTGCGTCGCGTGCTGGGACGAGTGTGATGTGTCGCTTGTCGTACGGGAGTTGACCGGTGCTGACGGAAAGTCGCCCTGGCGGGTTTTCGCCAACCTCAGAACAAGTCCCGCCCCTCAGCGCCGTATGTGTGACTCCCGCAGCACCGTCCGTAACATGGGGTCGTCACTGGTCGGGTACGACGGGGGAGCGAGCGTCAGCGTGGACGAATTGGTGGAGTTCAGGACCGAGGACGGCGCGCTCGTCGTGGTGGAGGGTGCCGCCGGCACCCGGTCGGGGGCCCGCCTCGTCTCGCGCGGGGACGGACCGGCGCAGGCCGCGCGCACCTTCGAGGGAGCGCTCGACGGCGTACGGGCGGCCGCGGCGTCCGCGCTGCGGGTCTTCCGGGACGGCAGTCTGCGCCCGGACGCGGTGGAGATCGAGTTCGGCGTGCGGCTGTCCGCGGAGGCCGGTGCCGTCATCGCGAAGGGGTCGGCGGAGGGCCACCTGGTCGTCAAGCTGAGCTGGTCCCCGGGGAAGGCGCCTGACCAGGCCGCCCCGGGGCAGAACCCGCCCTCGTGGGCCGCGTCCGCGCAGCACGCGTCACCGCCGGCCGTGCCCGGCCAGGCCGCGCCCGACCGTACCGTGCCCGGCCCGGAGTCCGCCGACCGGTGATGCGCGGCGCTGCCTGGCAGGCCCGGATCGCCTGTGGCGACGCGGTCGGGGCGGGATTCCTGGTCACCGGCCGCCGGCTGCTCACCTGCGCCCACGTCGTCAGACGGAGCGACCGGGCAGTGGTGACCGTCACCTTCCCGCACGCCAGGGAGCTGGGCGCGCTGTCCGCCTCGGTCGTCGCCCACGGCGGCTGGGCCGGCGGCGTCACCGACCCGGGCGATGTCGCCGTACTCGAACTGGACCGTGACGTCCCGCTCGCCCCGGCCGGTTTCGCCCCGCCCGACACCGCGTACACCGAGCCGTACCCCCGGCTGGTCGCGTACGGCTTCCCCGAGGGCTACGACGAGGGCACGCTCGCCGAGTGCCAGCCCGTCGCCGGCCAGCTGATCGCCGGGGAGTGGCTGGAACTGGTGGCGTGGCAGGGGCACGGTCAGCCGCTCGTGGACGGGTTCAGCGGGGCGGCGGCGACGCTCCCGGACGGCAGGGTGGCGGGCATGGTCACCGCGGCCGTGGGGTCGTCACCGGACGTGCGCAAGGGCCGGATGCTGCCGCTGGACGTGCTGGCCCGGTACTGGCCCGAGCTGGGCGAGCTGGTGCCCACCCCCGGCCACCGGGACGACGCCCGCCGGCGGCTGTACGCCCTGCTGCGCCGGGCCGTCGCCCAGGCCGAGCGGGTGGGCGACCCGAACCGGCTGTACGTGGACGCGGTGGGCGCCTTCGGGCCTCCCCTGCCCCCGGGCGGCTTCCCCTCCCTGTGGGCTGCCGCCGCCCATGTGCAGTGGGAGGTCCCCGATCCGGGGGCGATGAGCCGGTTCACCGACCGGCTGCTGGAACTGCTGGACGGGGAAACCGCGTTACGGGCCCCGGCGGCGACGGACACCCCGGTCCCGGCCGGCACGTCGGCGGCTCCCGTCTGGTCACCGGTCGTCGTGGAGATCGATCACAGCGGTGCCGGTCCCGACCAGGTGACCGTGGAGGTGTCCGCGTACCGCGACGGCCGGCGCCGGCCGGTGGGCGCCCGCCGGCTGCCGCGCACCGGGGTGCGGGCCTACGTCCAGAGCCGCATCGACGAAGCCGTCGCCCACCTCGCCCCGGACGCCGACGAGCTGGTGACGTTCGTCCTGCCGCGCGAGTGGCTCAACGAGGCGGTGGCGCAGTGGGAGTGCGGCGCCGACGACAGCACGCCGCTCGGCTGCGCCTACCCCCTGGTGGTGACCGACCGGGCGCGCCACCACAGCGGCCGGCTGCGCCACCAGCTGCGCAAGAAGTGGCAGAAGCTGGACTCCGGCGGCGGGATCGAGGTGCACCGGGTGGAGTGCGGCACCCGGGAGCGGCCGCCGAGCCTGCGCAAACGGCTCTGGGACGGCGACGCCGGGCTGGCGGGCTACGCGGCCCCGCCCACGGCGGCACGGCAGCACTTCGAGGTCGGTCTCACCGTGCCCGTCCCGATCCTGCTGTGGCCGCGCACCGGCTCCCCCTGCACCGGGCACGGGGACGTGCCCTGCCCCCGCACCGAGGCCGCTGGTTCCCCCGGTCCCGGCACCGGGCACGGGGAGGCACCCCGCACCGACACCGCCCCCGGGGAACCGCCCTGTCCCGGCACCGCGTTCCTCGACCAGCTCGCCGCCTCGGTCGCCGGCGTGCCGCCCGCCGAACTGCCGCGGCACGTCCTGTCGTTGCGGCTGACCGCGGACGCCGCCGACGAGCCGGACCTGCACTGGGCGAGAGACCTCCAGGTGCTCTGGGACGACCCACGCTGCTTCCCCGGGACCACCGCGAGCCTGCACTCGCCCGTCGCCTGACCCACCGCCCGACCGAACCGCCCCCACGGAGAAGAAGAGCCCATGCCCCTGTGGCCCGTCTACACCGGTACGAACGAGCCGCACGACGGCATCACCGAGCTGCCCCCGCCACCGCCCTGGCGGGACTTCGACGGCGGGCCGGTGCTCGCGGCGCCGGACGCGTCGGCCGACGCCTCCGCCGTCTCCCCCGACCGCACGCACCGCGCCGAGACGTACCAGGCCACGCCGGAGACGGTCCAGCTCGTCAACGCGTCCCTGTACCTGCGCCGCCCGCTGCTGGTCACCGGCCCGCCCGGCACCGGCAAGTCCTCGCTCGTCTACGCGGTCGCCCGTGAGCTGCGGCTCGGCCCGGTGCTGCGCTGGAACATCACCAGCCGCAGCACGCTCCACGACGGCCTCTACCAGTACGACCCGCTCTCGCGGCTGTACGCGGCCCGGCAGGAGGCCGCCCGGCAGGGCGGGGCCCAGGGCGCGGACGACCGGTCGGGCATCGAGCACCATCTGCGCCTGGGCCCGCTCGGCACCGCCCTCCTGCCGTACGCCCGGCCCCGCGCGCTGCTCATCGACGAGATCGACAAGAGCGACCTCGACCTGCCCAACGACCTGCTGAACGTGCTGGAGGAGGGCCAGTACGAGATCCCCGAGCTGGTGCGGGCCGCACGGCACGCGCCGGACGGCGTCGCCGAGGTGCTGGCCGACGGCACCGACGAGCGGGTCCCGGTGGCCCGGGGGCGGGTCCGCTGCCGGGCCTTCCCCTTCGTCGTCCTCACCAGCAACGGCGAGCGCGAGTTCCCGCCCGCCTTCCTGCGCCGCTGCGTCACCCTGCACCTGCGGCAGCCCGACGACCGGCAGCTCGCCGAGATCGTCCGCGCCCACCTGGGTGAACCCGACGCCCACGCGCGCACCCTGATCGACCGGTTCCTGTCCCGGGCGGGCACCGGCGACCTGGCCACCGACCAGCTCCTCAACGCCATCTACCTGGCCCGCTCCGCCGACCTGGACGCCGATTCCCTCGACCGGCTGGCCGAACAGCTGATGCCGTACCTGGGGCAGACCGCGGGCTCCGAAGTCTTCTGATGCCCGCTGAATCCTCCGGGGCCGCCCCGCGCCCCCGTTCCCCGACCCCTTGGTCCGCCTGGCCGACATCCTGGCCGAGGCGGCCCGGGGGGTGCGCCCGACCCCGCTGGAACTGGCCGAACTGCTGTGGCTGGCCCGGCAGATGACCCCCGGCGCGGACGACGGTGCCCCTGTCACCGCCGACCCCGCCGACCCCGCCGACCCCGCTCCGGCCGGGCCAGAGGTCCCGGAGCGGGAAGCCCCCGCCCCGCCCCCTGCGCCCAAGGAGCCGGTACGGGAGCCGGGGCCCGCCCCCGCACCGCCCTCCCGCCTCCCCCTGCACCTGCCCGCCCGCCGTCCCGCCCCGGCGGCGGACCGGTCCCACACCCCGCTCCTGGCCCCGGCGCCCCCGATGCTGCGCCACCCGCTCGCGCTGCAACGCGCGCTGCGCCCGCTGGGCCGCCGGATCGACGCACCCGTGGGCCTGGAGCTGGACGAGAAGGCGACCGCCGACCGCATCGCCCGCCTCGGCGCCGACCCCGCATGGTGGCTGCCGGTGCTGCGCCCCGCACGGGAGCGCTGGCTGCGCCTGAACCTGGTGTACGACGCCGGCCCCACGATGCCGGTCTGGCGGCCCCTGATCCGCGAACTGCACACGGTGCTGGCCCAGTCGGGCGCCTTCCGGACGGTCGCCCTCCACCGCGCCGCCGCAGACGGAACCGTGCGCGGAGCCGACCCGCACGCCCCCGCCGACGGCCGTACCGTCACCCTCCTGATCAGCGACTGCATGGGCCCGCAGTGGCGGGAGGGTCCGGCCGGCACCCGCTGGTTCGCCACCCTGCACCGCTGGGCGCGCCGGATGCCCCTGGCCGTCGTCCAACCGCTGCCGGAACACCTGTGGCGGGACACCGCCCTGCCCACCACCCCGGGCACCCTGTCGGCCCCGCACCCCGCCGCCCCCACGGCGACGCTCGCGTTCACCCCGTACGAGCCGCCCGAGCCGGCCGTGACCGGCGGTGCGGTCCCGCTCCCCGTGCTGGAGCCGGAGCCGCGGTGGCTCGCGCACTGGGCCGGGCTGCTCGCCACCCCGGGCGGCGGGGGGTTCCCGGGCGCGGTCGCCCGGCTGGGGCGCCCGCTGCCCGCGGACGCCGAGGACCGTACGGACGTCGGGCTGCTGTCCGCCGAGGAGCTGGTCCTGCGGTTCCGGGCGACCGCCTCCCCGGAGGCGGTCCGGCTGGCCGGCCATCTCGCGGTGGGCCGCCCCGACCTGCCGGTGATGCGCCTGGTCCAGGCCGCCGTCGAACCCGATCCGCGTCCCCAGCACCTGGCCGAGGTGATCGTCAGCGGGATGCTCACCACCGCCCCGGACGGCCCGCCCGGCTCCTACGCCTTCCGGGACGGCGTGCGCGAGCTGCTGCTGCTCGGCCTGCCCCGCACCGACCGCCACCGCACCACCGGACTCCTCGACCGCATGGGCGAGTTCATCGACCGCAGGGCGGGCCGGGCGCCGGGCGAGTTCCGGGCATCGGTACCGGACGCGCGGGGCACGGGGACGGCCCCGGGGGGCGATCCGTTCGCCACGGTCAGCGAGGACAGCGTCCGCCGGCTGACGGCGGACGGCGCCGGGGAGCTGTTCGCGGGGCGGTACCGGCTGCTGCGGCGGGCCGACGGCGCGGGCGGGACGGGCGCCTCGGGCGGGACCGGCGGGACGGGCGGCACAGGCGGCACAGGCGGCACAGGCGGCACGGACCGCACGGGCTGGTTGGCCCAGGACACCCGGGACGGTGACACGCTCGTCGTGCTGCACCGGTATCCGCCGGGACGGTCCACCGCCGCCCTCCAGGACCTCGGACGGCGCCTCGGCGAGCTGCGCCACCCCGGCATCGCACCGGTCCGTGACCACGGCGTCGCCGACGGATCGCCGTACCTGGTCCGGGAGTTCGTCGCCGGCCGGACCCTGCGCCGGCGCCTCCGGGACGCTCCGGGCGGCCTGCCCGCCGAGGAGGTCCGCGCGCTGCTCCCGCCGCTGGCCGAGGCGGTCCTCGCGCTGCACGCGCAGGACGGCCCGCGCGGTGTGCTGGACACCCATGCCGTCGTGCTCGGCCCGGACGGGCCGGTGCTGACCTGTCTGGACTCCGCGCCGGTGGTCCACGGGAGCCGGGAGAAGGCGCTCCGGGCGCTCGGGGGCATCGCGCGCGCCCTGCACCCCGACGACTCCGACGCGCTCGGGACGGAGCTGGGCCCGGCCGTCGCCGCGCTCCTCTCCGCCGACGCGGAGGCCCAGCGGCGCGGCGCCGAACGGCTGCTGCGGCTGGGCCGGGAGCGGCGGAGCGGTCCCGTCGGCACCGCTGCCGAGCCGGCCGGGATCCGCTTCACGGCCGACGGACTCACCGGCCGCCCGGAAGCCCGCATCACGCTCGAAGCCACCGTGCACGAGATCCTCGCGCGCGGCTCCCTCAGCCCCCGGCAGTACGAGGCGGAGGTCCGCCCGGACGGCTACCTGGTGCGCACCGCCCCCGGCGCCTATCTCCTGCCCGTCCTCGTCGCCGTACTGCGCGAACTCCCCCAGGCGCTCGCCCGGCTGACCGACCCGCCGCGGCTGCGGGTCACGTTCGGCCGGCCGCCCGTCCGGCCGCCGGAGGACGCCGCGGACGTGCTGGTCGTCGTACCGCCCGCCCTGTACGACGAGTTCGCCGCCAGCTCCGCCGCCCGGCGCTCGCAGCGGTTCCGGCCGCTGTTCCGCGACAGCGCCCCGGACAGCCCGCCGGCCGCCTGGTACTGCCCGCTCGGGCCGGGGCCCGCCGAGCCCGGGGAGCGGGATCTGGTGCGGGGCCCGTTCATCACGCACGACCTGCGCGAGCTGGGCGTGCCCACACCGGGGCGCACGGCCGTCGTCCACACGCGGCCCGGCGGCCCGCTGACGCTGCTCGACCCGATCCACCCCTACGGGACGCGTTCGCCCCGTCCGGAGACGTACTACACGGTCGACCTCACCCCGCACGAGACCCGGAAGCTCGTGTCCCTGCCGAGTTCCGGCAAGGGCGCGTTCACCGCCGCGGTGAAGCTGTCCTGGCGGGTGGACGATCCGGTGGCGTTCGTCCGTGCCGAGGCCAGCGGTGTGTCCGGGCTCCTGCTGGAGCATCTGCGCGGCGCGGCGGCCCCCGTCACGCGCCGCTATCCGCCGCGCCGGGCGGGCGCGGCCCAGCGGGCGGTGAACGCCGGGGTGGACGACTGGCCGGTCCCGGGACTGACGGTGTCGTACGCCGTGCAGCTGGTCCCCGAGTGGGCGCCCGCGCCGGCGGCGGAGCCACCGGTCCCGTCCCGCCGGCGGCTGGCGGCGCTCCTCGCGGGCGCCGAGACGGTGCTGGTCGGCTTCGACGGGCCCCTCGCCCGGCTGTTCCCGGCGCAGACGGCCCGGGAGGCCGTCCTCGACCTGCTGTCCGTCGTCGCCGACCACCGCGATCCGCAGGACGCGCTCGCGGGCCGGCCGCTGTCGGTCGCGGGCGTCCCCGGCCGGGAGGCGTTCACGCACCCGCTGGACCTGCTGCGCGCCTTCGCCCACGACGGGCTCGGCCCGCTGCTGCGGGCGCGGCTGGACGAACTGGAACTGCGGGCCGTGCCGGACGCGCCGACGACGCACCGCTCCCTCGCGCTCGTCCGCGCCCTGCACCGCTCCGGCCGCCGGGTCAGCGTGGTGACGGACGTGTGCAGCCAGGCCGTCCACCGCTGCCTGGAGCCCTACCGGCTGCCCCTCGCGGGCATCCACGGCCGCCGCGCCGACCTCAGTCTGCTGACGCCCCACCCCGACTGTCTGCTGCGCGCCCTGACCGCCGCCGGCGCACCGGCCCGCTCCTGCGTCCTGATCAGCTCCTCGGTCGCCGAACTCACCGCGGCCCAGCAGCTCGGCCTCCCCTTCGTCGGCTACGCGCCCACCGCCGCCGGCCGGCGCGTCCTGCGCGAGGGCGGCAGCGAGGTCACGGTCTCCTCGCTCGAACCGCTGGTGGAGGCCCTTCGCGCCCGCTGACCCGCCGACACTCCGGGGAGGCCGGAGATTACGCCCGTTCGGCGGCACCCCGCCCGGCGGCCCAGGAAAGGCGCCCGCTCCCGGACCCGCGCAGGATTCCAGTGAGCCCGCCGGACAGGCGGGGGACCCCAAGGCCCGCGCACTCGGGAGGATCCGCCGTGACCGTCAGCCTGGAGCGGCTGCGCCGCTGTCACTTCGCCGTCGACCTCGGGGCGGCCCGCACCCGGGTGTATGTGAAGGGCTCCGGCCTGGTCGTGGACCAGCCCTCGGTCGCCGCCGTGAACACCCGTACCGGCGCGCTGATAGCCGTGGGCGAGTTCGCGGAGAAGATGACGGGGCGCACCCCGGACTACATCAGGGTCGTACGGCCCATCGCCGGGGGCACGGTGGTGGACATCGAGATGGCCCAGCGGATGCTGCGGCATCTGCTCGGCGACAAGATGCGCCGGGCGCTGCGCCGCAAGCCCCGGCTGCGGGCGGCGGCCTGTGCCCCGCACGACGCCGATCCGCTGGCCCGGCGTGCCACGATCGAGACGCTGGTCGGGCTGGGGGCCAGGCGGGTGGAGCTGGTCGACACGCTGATCGCCGCCGCCGTGGGGTGCGGGCTGCCGGTGGAGCGGCCCGAGGCCACCATGGTCATGGTGTGCGGGGCGGCGGCGACCCAGGTCGCGGTGCTCTCGCTGGGCTCCATCGTCACCGCCGAGCGGATCCCGGTGGGCGGCGAGGCCGTGGACCACGCGATCGTGCAGCACCTGCGGCACGCGCACGCGCTGATGCTGCCCAGCCAGGCGGTACGGCCGCTGCAACTGGCCCTGTCGGGCAACGGGCTGACCCCGCACGGTCCGGCGTCGACCGAGATCCACGGCCGGGACGTGGCGACGGGGCTGGCGCGCAGTGTGCGGGTGGACACCGCCGCCGTGCGCGACGCGATCCAGACCCCGCTGACGGCCGTCCTGGACGCCATCGGCAAGGTGCTGCGGGAGTGCCCGCCGGACCTGGTGGCCGACCTCGCCGACCGCGGGATCGTGATGGTCGGCGGCTCGGCGCTGCTGCCCGGGTTCGACCAGATGCTGCGGCGGGCCACCGGGATGCCGGTGCACATCGCCGAGCGGCCCGACGTGTGCGCGGCGCAGGGACTGGGCGCCATGCTGGAGGGCCGGATCGAACCGCTGGTCCTGAACCCGCTCGCCGGCTGAGCCCGCTCCGGGGTGCCGTCAGCGGCGCAGGTAGGAGCGGATCGTCGTGCCCTCCGGGCCGGTGTGCGTGCGAACCAGGTCCGACACCAGGTTGACCAGCAGCAGTCCGCGTCCGCCCCGCTGGTCGCGGCCGGCGGGGCGGCGGCCGGCCAGCGGGTCGGCGAGGCGGCCCTTGTCGCGGACCTCGCACAGTACGTACCCGTCCTCGGACCACACCGTCAGGGCGCCGGTGCCACCGCCGTGGACGACGCTGTTCGTGGTCAGCTCCGCGGTGATCAGCGCCAGGTTCTCCAGGCCCAGGCCGGTCAGGCCCAGCCGGGCGCCGTGGTCGGTGGCCAGATGCCGGACGGCGGACAGGGAGTCCTCGTCGAAGGAACAGCGCAGCACGTCGGGGCCGGCGCCGGGGGCGGGTGGCAGCGGCTCGTTGTAGCGGGAGACCACGCCGTCGGGGTCGTAGTCGGCGCTGGTCCGTTCGGCGCCGGAGCCGGCCGGGATGACGACCGGGTGGGTGGCGTGCGCGTCGGCGAGCGCCCGCTCGTCCAGGCGGGCGGTGTCGTACGGGCACAGGATGGTGACCTCGCGGCCCCGGAAGGCCGCGTTGATGAGCGCCTCGTGCTGGGCGCAGGCCGGGTACTCGGCCGGGCTGCGGCCCGCCCAGACCGGCTCGCCGATGATGTGGACCCGGCGGCCGGGCGACTGGGCGTCGGCGAAGGCGCGCAGCACACCGGGGATGATCCGGCCGGGGTTGCGTCCGGCCTCCCGCATGTCCAGGAAGCGTACGGCGGCGCCGTCGGCGCCCAGCTCGTCCTGGATCAGCCGCAGGTTCTCGCCGGGGACGGCGACCGCGACCGGCTCGCCGGCCGTCAGCGCCGCCCGGACGAACGGCACGGTGCCGGCGACGTACTCCCGCGCGTCGGCGTAGAAGAGCGCGGGGTGCACGAACGGGTCCACGGGTTCGGTGGTGGCGGTCATGACGTCCGCACCTCGATCCCCGGCAGACCGGGCCACAGCAGGTCCAGTATCCGTGGCAGGGCGTCCGGGGGCCGGTCCAGCACCAGGCGCCGCTGCCCGCCGAGGTTCCGGGCGGCGTCCGCCAGTGCGCCGGCGCCCGCGACGTCGACGAAGGTCAGCGCGGAAAGCTCCAAGTAATACACGTCCTCGCCCTCGCGAACGGCCCGCTCCAGCGCGCGCTCCCAGATGCCGCGCGTGCGCAGGCTGACCTCGCCCGCCGCCCGGAACCCGGTCCGCCCGGTCAACGGGGACACATCGAGCCGTGGCGCCGCGGGTGCCGGCACCGTCGGCCTCGGCACGACGGCCGGCCGGGGCCGCGCCGGTTCAGCTGCGTTCACGCCGTCTCCCAGCCGCACGGGTACATGACTCCCCAGTATGCGCCCTGGCTCACCCGGATGGTGTGCAGGTCCGTGCGCCTGGGGCGGGCGAGCCGCGAACGACCGACGGCGGAGCGGGACGGGAGCATGGTGTCAGCCGCACGCACGCCGCACACCGGGCGGCTGGACACCCTGACCGTCGACGGCGGCACGGAGGGCTGCCGGGTCCTGCTGACCGCGCGCGGTGAGCTGGTCCGCGGCTGTACGCAGCCCCTCACCAGGGCGCCGGCGGCTCTGCCGGCGGGCGTGGCCGGGGCCGACGTGGACGCGTCCGGGGTGACCTTGCTGGAGACGGACACCGAGCTGCGGCATTGCGTCGGCGGTCACGGCGAGCGCGGTGCCGGACGGTCCGGCCCCGCCGGAGCCGCTGCGGACGCCCCTGGCCGCCGCGGCGGACCGGGTCGGTACGGCGGTCAGTACGGCAGGACGCGCCCCGAGGGGGTCCTGCGGTCGATCTCCTGCCCGCGCGGCGCGGCGGGCCGCCGGCTGACACGTACCCGGATCCGACGGTCCATGACGCCCTCCTGCTGCCGACAACGCCCGGCTGGACGCCGGTAGGAGGTGCGTGCCCAGGTCCTGACCGGTTCAAGCCTGGACCGGCCCAAGTCTTCCGGGCGGGGCGGTGGTTGGCCGGGCCGGCTAGCGGGTGAGGTACCGGGCGAGGACCGGGTCGAGCTGGGCGAGCCAGGCGGTCAGCCGGGCCCTGCGGCGGGCGTTGAGCTCGCAGGTGTAGACCCCGCCGTCCCACAGCCGCACGGTGAGGGTGAGGCGGTTGCCGCGCCAGTGGCGTCCTACGTGCGCGATCTCGGACCAGGCGAAGTCCGCGGTGACCCCCGCCACTTCGAAGAGGACGCCGGTGGCGTTGACGACCGCGCCGGACTGAGCGTCGGCGAGCACGGCCTCCGGGGCGCCGTAGGGCATGGGCGGCCCGAAGCCGTAGGGGGCTGGCGGGGTGGCGGGCTGCGCGGGCAGGTGCGGTGGCGTGGCGGTCTGGACGGGTTGCTGCACGGGGTGCTGGTACAGGGGCGCCGCGGCCTGCGGGGGTGTCGCGGGCGGCGGGGGCGGGGTGAACGCCGTTGGCGGTGTGGCCGGTCCCGGGGACACGGTGAGCGTGGGCGGGTACGGCGGTGCCGCCGGCCGGTCCGGGCCCGGCGCCGGGTCCGTCAGCCGGTCCAGCAGTTCGGTGGGCGTCGGCCGGTCCGCGGGCTCCTTGGCCAGGCACGCCGAGACCAGGTCCGCCAGCCCGGCGGGTACGGCGGACAGGTCGGGCGGCTCGTGCACGGAGCGGTACATCAGCCCCATCGGTGTGCCCTCGCCCCAGGCGCTGCCACCGGCCGCCGCGACCAGCACGGCGCCGAGGGCGAACACGTCGGCGGCGCCGGTCACATCGTGGCCGAGGGCCTGCTCGGGCGCGAGGAAGCCGGGGGTGCCGAAGGCGGTACCGGTGGCGGTGAGGCGGGTGGACTCGACGGCCCGGGCTATGCCGAAGTCGAGTACGCGCGGCCCGTCGACGGCCATGATGATGTTGCCGGGCTTGAGGTCGCGGTGCACCAGGCCGCAGGAGTGGATGGACTCCAGCGCCTCGGCGAGCGCGGCGCCCAGGGACCGCAGCCGGTCCTCGTCCATGGCGCCCTCGGCGGCGAGCCGGGCGGCGAGGGTGGGTCCGGGGATGTAGGCCGTGGCCAGCCACAGCGGGTCGCCGTCGACGTCGGCGTCCACCACCGGTGCCGTGTGGAAGCCGCCGACCGCGCGGGCCGCCTCCACCTCGCTGCGGAACCGCTCGCGGAACACCGGGTCGGCGGCCAGTTCGGCCTTGGCGACCTTCAGGGCGACGGCCCGTCCGCCGCGCGTCCGTGCGAGATAGACCGTGCCCATGCCGCCCTCGCCGAGCCGGCGCTCGACGAGGTATCCCCCGATGCGTTCCATGCGGTCCA
This sequence comes from Streptomyces sp. Ru62, assembly GCF_002920615.1. Taxonomy (GTDB): domain Bacteria; phylum Actinomycetota; class Actinomycetes; order Streptomycetales; family Streptomycetaceae; genus Streptomyces. The sequence continues at coordinate 180,066 of NZ_PQSU01000004.1, read as the reverse complement.
GTATGGCCGCCGGACCCGGCCCGTCCATGCCCGGCCCGGATCCGGCGGCCGGTGCGGCTCAGAGCACGACGTCCACGTCGTACGCCCGCAGCCACGCGTCCAGTTGGAGGGTGGTCTCCAGGGCGGCCCGGCTCATGCCCTGCTCCAGCGCCGCGGCTCCGTCCTGCCGTACCCGTGTCCTGAGGCCGGGCGAGAAGAAGGGGTCGAGCGGGCCGGTGCCGGTGCGGACGAGGTCGGCGAGGCGCTCGCGCAGGGTCCGGTCGTAGGCCTCGGCCCGGATGGAGGGGTAGGGCGTCTTGACCCGCTGGGCGACGGCCGTGGGCAGCAGGTCCTTCATGGCCGCGCGCAGCAGGCTCTTCTCCCGGCCGTCGAAACTCTTCATCGCCCAGGGCACGTTGAAGGTGTACTCGACCAGCCGGTGGTCGGCGAAGGGCACGCGGACCTCCAGTCCGCAGGCCATGCTCATGCGGTCCTTGCGGTCGAAGAGGACCTGGGCGTGGCGGGTGAGGGCGAGGTAGGTGACTTCGCGGTAACGGGCCTCGGCGGGGTCGTCCAGGTGCCGGCGGGCGTCGATCTCGGCGACGGCGGTGCTGTGGCAGTCGCGTTCGTAGGTGTCCAGGTCGAGCTTGGCGAGCAGGTCGCGGGTGAAGACGACGTCGTTGCCCCGGTAGTTGTGGCGTCCTTCGTGGACCCAGGGGAACGTGGTGGAGAAGACGGCGTCGGGGTCGCGCTGCCAGCGGTAGCCGCCGAACACCTCGTCGCCGCACTCGCCGGACAGGGCGACGGTGGAGTGCTGCCGGACGATGCTGAACAGCAGGTGCAGGGAGGCGTGTTCGTCGCCCTTGGCGAGAGGCAGGTCGTAGGCGCGCAGGACGGAGGCGCGCAGTGCCGGGTCGAGCAGGTCGGGGGCCTTGAGCGGGAGTTCGCTGTGGTCGGAGCCGACGTGTTCGGCGAGCAGCCGGGCGTAGACGTGGTCCTCGTTGGCGTCGGGGCCGGCGGTGCCGTCGAGGTCGGGGTCGCTGACCGAGCAGGACCGGATGCGGCCGAGCCCCTTGGCGCGGGTGGTGTGCGCGGCGAGCGCGGTGAGCGAGCTGGAGTCGAGGCCGCCGGACAGCAGGGTGCACAGCGGTACGTCGGAGACCATCTGCTCCTCCACGGTGGACGCGAGGAGTTCGCGCACGGTGCGGATGGTGTCGTCGAGGGAGTCGGTGTGCTCGGCGACCCGGAGCTGCCAGTAGCGTTCCTCGGTGAGGCCGGTGCGGTTCACCCGGACCAGGCAGCCGGCCGGGACCTCGCGCATGCCGCGGAAGATCGCGTGTCCGGGCACCTTGGCGACGGAGAGGATGTCCCGCAGGCCGTCGGCGTCGAGCACGGCCCGGAACGCGGGGTGGGCGAGGATCGCCTTGGGTTCGGAGCCGAACAGGACGCCCGTCGGGGTCGGCGCGTAGTAGAGGGGTTTGACGCCCATGCGGTCGCGGACGAGCAGGAGTTCGTCGCGGTCGCGGTCCCAGATCGCGAAGGCGTAGATGCCTTCGAGCCGGTCGACGAACCCCGGGCCCCACTCCAGGTAGGCGCGCAGGACGACCTCGGTGTCGCTGCGGGTGGTGAAGTGGTGGCCGAGGCCGGTGAGCCGGGTGCGCAGTTCCTGGAAGTTGTACGTCTCGCCGCTGTAGGTGAGCGTGGCGCGGGCGCCGGGGCCCTCGTCGACGGCCATCGGCTGGCAGCCGCCTTCGAGGTCGATGACGGACAGCCGCCGGTGGCCGAGGGCGACGTGGTCGTCGGTCCAGAGCCCTTCCGCGTCGGGCCCGCGCCGGGCCATCGTGTCCGTCATGGCGCGCGCGATGTCGTGGTCGACGGGGCGGGCGTAGTCGACCCATCCGGCGATTCCGCACATGGGAGCACTCCTGAGGTGTGAGAAGGGGAGGGGGCGGGGCTGCCGGTCAGAGGCGTTCGACGTGCGGCTGCGGGCGTGCGGCACCGCGGGTGTCGAGGAGCAGCGGGGCGCGCCGCTGGATCTCGTCCAGGTCGAACGCCCGGTGCCGCTGGAGGAGGATGGCGAGGTCGGCGGTCTCCAGGGCGGCGGGCAGGTCGGCGGCGGACGGGACGGCCGTGCCGTCGACGGACCACTCGGGGACGTACGGGTCGTGGTAGGAGACGTCGGCGCCGCGGGCCCGGAGCCGTTTGACGACGTCGCGGGCGGAGGTCTCGCGCTGGTCGGCGATGTCCGCCTTGTAGGTGACGCCGAGCAGCAGGACGCGGGCGCCGCCGAGGGTCTTGCCGGCCCGGTCCAGGAGGTGCTGGGCGCGTTCCACGACGTAGCGCGGCATGCGTGTGTTGATCTCCTGGGCCAGTTCGACCATGCGGAAGGGGTAGCCGAGGGTGCGGACCTTGTGGGCGAGGTAGTTGGGGTCGATCGGGATGCAGTGGCCGCCGACGCCGGGGCCGGGCCGGAACGCCTGGTAGCCGAAGGGCTTGGTGGCGGCGCAGGAGATGGCGTCCCACAGGTCGATGCCGAGTTCGTTGCAGAAGATGGCCATCTCGTTGACCAACGCGATGTTGACGTGCCGGTAGGTGTTCTCGATGAGCTTGGCCATCTCGGCCTCACGGGTGCCGGTGGCCTGGACGACGGTGTCGACGATCTTGCCGTAGAAGGCCGCGGCGGCGGTCGCGCAGCCGGGGGTGTGGCCGCCGACGACCTTGGGGGTGTTGCGGATGCCGTAGACCTGGTTGCCGGGGTCGACGCGTTCCGGTGAGAAGGCGAGGTGGAAGTCGCGGCCGGCGGTGAGTCCGGAGCGTTCGAGGAGGGGCCGGACGACCTCGTCGGTGGTGCCGGGGTAGGTGGTCGACTCCAGGACGACCAGGGTCCCGGGCCGCAGGTGGCGGCTGATCGCCGCGCAGGCGCTCTCGACCATGGTCAGGTCGGGTCCGCCGTGCGCGGACAGCGGGGTGGGGACGCAGATCACGACGGTGTCCGTCCCGGCGACGGCGCTCTCGTCGGTGGTCGCGGTGAAGCCCTGGGCGCGGACTTGGGCGACGGTGGCGTCGTCGATGTCGTCGACGTGCGAGACACCGGCGTTGAGCCGGGTGACGACCTCGGGGTTCCTGTCGAGGCCGACGACGGTCATCCCGGAGCGGGTGGCTTCCACCGCGAGGGGCAGGCCCACGTATCCGAGTCCTATGACGACAAGGTCACTGCGCACAACGGTCCCTTTCGGAGGGGAGGGTGCGGAAAGAGGAGAGAGAAAGGAGGGAGGGGGAGGGAGGTCAGTCGCCGCGGGCGCGGACGGCGAGCAGGGCGACCAGCAGGGTCGGCAGGAGCAGCAGCGCGAACGCCACGCGGTAGCCGTCGAGCGGGCCGGCGCCGGCGGCCAGGCAGGCGTTGAGGACTCCGGAGGCCAGGGCCAGGACGACGACCTGGCCGAGGTTCATGTTGGTCTGCATGGCGCTGGTGGTGTGGCCCTGCCGGTGCGGCTCGCTGTGCTTCAGGGAGAGCACGGTGACGCAGGGGTCGAGCAGTCCCATGCCGATGGCGGACAGCGGCATCGCGGCGGCTGCCGTGACGGCGGGCAGTCCGCCGGAGCAGCCGGCCACGGCGAGGGCCGCGGAGGCGGTCATGACGAGAGCGCCCACGGTGACGAGGCGGTGCCGGGCCACGTGCTGGAGCGCCTTGCCCTGCACCCAGGAGGCGCCGGCCCACAGCACCGCGGAGGCGGTGAAGGCCACGCCGACCACGACGGCGTCGACCCGCCGTTCGGTGATCAGCATCAGTGGCACCAGCGCCTCGATGGTGAAGTACGTGCCGGAGGTCAGGCCGCGCAGCAGCACCGCGGTCGGCAGGCCCCGGGCGCTGCGCCAGGTCCCGCGCGGCAGGAGCCTCGGGGCGAAGACGACGAGGAGGACGAGGCCGGCGGCGACGAATGCGAGGTGGCGCGGGTCCCAGTCGGAGACGCCGTACTGGCCGAGCGCCGCGCCGAGGCTGAGCATGGCCGCGACCAGCAGCGGGGGGCGGGCGGCCCGTTCCGCGGCGGGGGGTACGCCGGCCGCGTCGCCGTCCACGGGTCTGCGCAGGACGACGACGAGGGCGACGGCGGGCAGCGCCGTCAGGGCGGCCAGGCCGTAGAAGACCGCGCGCCAGGACCACCACTGGACGACCACACCGGCGAGCGGCGGCCCGAGCAGCGACGGGATGACCCAGCTGGCGCTCATCATGGCGAGCATCCGGGGCCGCAGCCGCTCGGGGTAGGCCTGGCCGATGGCGGTGGTCACCGACACCGCGACCATGCCGGCGGCCAGGCCGTCCACGAACCGGCCGGCGGCGAGCTGCCAGACGGACACGCTGGACGCGGACACCAGCAGCGTGAGCACCGACAGGACCATGCCGAGCGCCAGGGGCCGCCGGGCGCCCGCCCGGTCGGCCCAGTGCCCGCCGAGCACCCCGCCGAACAGGCTGGCGGCGACGAAGCAGCCCGCCACGACCGGGAACAGGGACACGCCGTCCAGTTCCCGGGCCGCGGTCGGCAGGGTGGGCACCACGGCGAGCGCGGCGAACCCGGTCAGGAACATCACCACGGCGAACGTCAGGGTGGCGGCCAGGTACGTCGGCGAGAAGATCCCGTCCCCCGTGCCGCCGCCCGTCTCGGGCGCCGCCCGCTTCTCCGCCTTCTCCGTCATCGTCAGGCCCGCCGTACGCCGGTGTCGTCGCCGGGGTCCGGGGTCCGCCAGAGCCCGACGAGGTCGTCATGGGTGTCGCAGGCCAGCCACTGTGCCTGCGCCCGGGCGCCATTGTGCACCGGTGCCGCGGGCCGCCAGCCGGTTTCGGCGGTGATCAGGGCGGTGGACATGAGGGGGGTGTGCGGTCCGGGCGCGTCGGCCCGCTCCCAGGGGGTGCGGCGGGCCGTCCGGGTGACCAGTTCGGCGAAGGCGGTCTCGTCGTAGCCGGCGGAGGCGATGTTGCAGACCTCGGGTCCGGCCGGGCGGGCGAGCAGCGCGGCGAGCGCGTCCGCCATGTCGCGGTAGTCCACGATCTGGTGCCGGCGGCCCTCGACCAGGGTCATGGGGCGCCGGGTCCAGGCCCGCAGCATCCAGCCGGCGAGGACCCCGTCCAGCGGGGCGTGCGGGCCCACCGGCTCCGCGAACCGCACGATCTGCACGGGCGTGCCGGTCTGCCGGCCCCAGGCCCGGCACTGCTCCTCCGCGTCCCACCACAGCCGGGCCTCGGCGTCCCCGGGCCGTTCGCGCACGGAGTCCTCGGTGCGGTCCTCGGCGGCGCCGCCCCGGTAGACGGCGGCCGAACTCGCGTGCACCAGCCGCCGCGCGCCGAGCTTCTCGGTGTCGGCGAGCAGGTCCGCGAGCGGATACCCGGTGTCGTGCGGGGTGCCGAGGTGGATCACGGCGTCCGGTGCCTCGGGCACCGCGTGCGTGGCCGGGTCGAGCCGCTCGGCGTGTACGGCGGTGCGGCCCGCGTCGGTCAGCAGCCGCGCGAGCTGGGCGCCGAAGGCGGGGTCGCCGCCGGTGACGACGACGCCGGGCGCGGGTGCGGGGCGGGGGGTGCCGGCGGTGGCGCGGTGCGCGGCCCGGCCCGCGTCGAGGGCGGCCAGGGCGAGGTCGCGCACGAGCGGGATCATCGGTACGAGTTCGGCGCCGGTGTACTCCTCGCACAGGCCGCCGGGGCCCAGGGACTCCATCACCGCCGCCGCCACGGCGGGCTCCGGGTCACGGTCCGTCAGGCCGGCGACGGCGACACCGGTGGCGAAGGCCGTGAGCCACACCTGCCGGCACACGGTGTCGGGCAGGTCGGGCCGGTCCGCCGCGGCGAGGGTGTCCTCGCACCGGTCGAGCAGGCCGACGCGCCGCAGATGGCGGTCGGTGTCGAGGTATTCCCAGCCGTCCTCCTGCCGTACCGCGCATTTCGACTCGCCGTACTGGTAGAAGGGCACCACGGAGAATACGGCGCACGCGTTGTTCACGTCGGAGGAAAACGCGGCCCGGTCGGTGAAGAATGTGGCGCGGCGCCATCCATGAGTGCTGTTTCCGGCGATGCTCGGCACGTCGTCGTGGTCGACCGTACTGGGCACGGCGATCCGCACCGGAATGTCCAGCGCCTTGAGGTACCGCTGGATCACCACGTCGTACGGCCAGCCATTGCCGTGTTCCGCCGCGAATCGCTCGTATCCGCGGGCGGCGTCGGCGGGCAGCATCAGGGCCAGCGACGGGACGTGTTCGTCGATGGCATAGGCCCACTGCGCACCCGTGAGGGCGCCGAGCCGTACGACACCGCTGTTTCTGCCTTCCCAGCCCTCGTAAAAGGCGACGGCCTCACCGGGAACGGCGGCGGCGACCTTTTCGGCGCAGGGGAAGAAATCCTCGGCGACGAGGACGTCGTCCTGGAAGACCACGTGGTGGGTGGCGTCCGCACCGACACAGCTCCAGGACGGGTTCGCGGTGCGCAGCGCGGTGGGCGGGCCGGAGGGGTCCGGGTCGGTGACGACACGGACGCGGCCCCGCGGGTCCTTCGCCGCGATGGCCTCGGCCGCCGCTCGGCGTCGCGGGTGGGTCATGACGGCACCAGTCAGAATGACAGGGTTCACGGCTTTCCCATCTGGCTGTCGGGGCCGGGCCGGTGGTGGCCGGCCCGGCGGTGGGGGGTGGTGCCGGGTGGTCAGTCCTCGACGGCGCCGGAGTTGCGGACCTGCCGTACGTTCTCGTTGAGTCCGTGGTCCGCGCCCTGTGCCCGTTCGTGCCGGATCATCGCGGCGGGGCGGTAGTTGAGGATGTACGCGCGGCGCGCGCCGTCCGTGGTGTTGCCCCGCGAGTAGTGGAGCGTGAAGCCGGAGTGGGCCACTGCTTCCCCCGCCCGCAGTGGCACCGGAGTGGCTCCCGGCTCGTCCTCGGAGCAGTCGCACTCGATGTTCTTGCCGTCGCTGGTGGGCCGGTGCGGCCGCAGCGGCTGTTCGTGCGAGCCGCGTACGTACCACATGCAGCCGTTGTCGACGTCGGCGTCGTCCAGCGCCACCCAGATCGAGACCGCCCGGTGGTCGGGCATGTCGATCCAGTAGGCCGCGTCCTGGTGCCAGGGCGTGGGGACGGCGGTGTGCGGATCCTTGTGGATCATCATGTCGAAGTCGAGTTCCGCGTCGGCGCCGATGAGTTCCCGGGCGACGGCGAGCGCCTTGCGGTGGAGGGGGAGTTCCCGCAGCGGCGGGTGGAGGGCCGAGGGCCACATGATCTGTGTGATGTTCTCGCGTACCCCGTCCTTGCGGGGGGCGTGGGAACCGAGATCGGACCGTTTGTCGCCCGCTTCGATGTCACCGTTCAGGAAACGGTCGTAGATGTCCCGGTAAACAGCGAGTTCACCGGGGGAAACGAGTTCTCCGACGGTGGCGAATCCGTCGGCCGTGAACTTCTGCGCAAGGTTCGTTAACACCTGCGTCGTCAAGACAAACATCCCCTTCGCCCCTTCTCCCAGCAGCCTGAGAGCACAGCGCACCCCGAGAAGGGGGATCGTCGAACGGAAAGCCCAGCGAGCCTTTGGAGAGCTGGTCTGGACCATTGATCAAGACGGGACGGAAATCTACGGGGCGACACACGGCAAGGTCAACAGTGATCAGAAAAATGGTCCAGACCTATGGCCCCGCGGATGATCAGGCCGCTACGGTGTGCCGGGCCGCGCCACCGGGTGCGGACAGCGGTCAGCGCAGCAAGGAGGAGACAGGCGTGACGAGCACGGCCGGCACACTCCGCGTCGAGGCGGCGGTGCGCCGCAACCCCTACACGTACATGCTCACCGACGGGGAACTGACCGCCCTGCTGGCGGACCTCGGCCGCCGCCGGGCCGAGAGCATCCTGCGCAACCACACCGCCCCGGAGGGCAAGGCGCCGCGCGGCCCCTACCCGCGCCCCGCGATGGGCTTCGTCGTCCTCGACCCGACGGCGGAGGCGGGCACCGCACCCGCCGACGCGGTCCTGGGCGCGGTCACGGTCGGGGACGAGGCGCGCCGCTTCCTCCCCAAGGCGGCGGCCAAGGCGGCGGCCCACCGGCGCCTCGGCGGCGACAACGGCACACCGGTGCACACCGACCCGCACCTGCTCGGCACCGGCGCCTTCCGCTACGGCCACTCGGCCGAGGTGCGCGGGATGATCGTCGCCGCCAGCTCCCAGACCACCGACCAGGACCTCTACGAGGCGTCCCGGCTGGCCGCCGAACTCGTCGAGGAACTCGGCGCCCGCCACCGCGCCTACGAGTGGAGCCAGGGCGAGACCGACTGGCTCACCGGCACCGGGGAAATCCCGGACGTGTACGCGGAGATGGTCTCCTGGTTCCCGGGGCCGGCGGCGCAGGAGCGGAGATGACGGCCGTTCAGCTCCCCGTGTGAGTCGTCACCGCCGAACGTGCCGTCCCCTACTCCGACTTCGTGGCGGACGCCGTCCGCCAGGCTTCAGCAGTACCTGTCCTCGGCCCGCGCGTACCCGGCGGAGTAGCCGTCGCCGAAGCCACGCGCGTAAGAGGAGTTGTTGTTGCTGTTGAAGTTGTTGTTGTTCCTGTTCTGCTTGCAGTCGTCCTTGGCGTCGGCCCACCCGGCACGGAACCCGGCCCTGTAGCCCTGCCTGTAGCTGTTGTCGCGGTCGACCGTGGTGGTCGCACCGGCGTGCGTTCCGCTCGGCGTCGCCGCCGAAGCCTGCTGGAGGCCGACGGGGCCGAGGGCGAGGGTGGCGGCGACGAGGGTCGTACCCAGGACGGCGGATCGCTTGCGGTAACTGGCACGCATGACCTGCCCCCTTTGCCTTATAGGTCACTTCCGGTCACTTTCCACCCTAATCCCGCCGGTAACTCCCGCAACTGGCCGCACTCCAGTTGCAAGGGAACCGAGCTGCTCCGCGCCCTCGCCGCCGCGAACAAGCAGATCAGGACACCGGCAGGTGTCCAGTCCCGTACGACAGCCGCCCCGGAGCAGGCCGAGCTGACCGCGCCGGCCGCCCGACTCGCGGACGCCCCGCTCGCCCGTCCCGCCCCCGACCCGTACAACGGCGTCCCCTTCGCCACCGACACCGAAGAAGTCATCGCCGGATACGCGACCCAGGTCTCGCACGCCGATGTCCGTCAACTCGCCCACGCCGTCGACGGCGGCACGGCGATCACCATCGAATACGTCGCCACCACGGGCAGCCGCACGATCCGCACCATCAGCGGCCTTGAGCTCGACCCTCCGTATCTGTTCGCCTGGTGTCATCTACGCGACGCCGAGCGGGTGTTCACGCTGTCGCGGATCCACTGGGTGATGCCCCCGGCGGAGCGCCGAGGCGGCGGGCCAGGTCATGCGAGGGGCCGTACACATCCCGAAGAATCGTCAGCAGGAGCACGATCTCGCTCTGTTGGCGGCCGGAGGGGCGTGCCGCAGCGTCGTCGGCGTCAGGCGCGTGCGTCCCGCTGCTGCACTTCCTTCAGGACCGCCGCCACGGTGGTGAAGTCGTTGTCCACATGGAGCACCGTGTGACCGTGGTGTACCGCAGTGGCGCACACCAGGAGATCGATGATCCCCGCGGAGCGGTGCTGCCCCCGCTGCGTGAGCTTGTACTGCGCGGAGTCCACCCAGCGCCATGCGCTCTTCGGCACCGGCGAGAGCCGGCACAGCGCATCCAACTCCTCCGCAAGCTCGTCGCGGTGAGCCGGGCCTGTGGCAGAGCAGAGGAACTCCGTCCTCGTCGGCTCACAGACGTGGAACACACCGGCGGCAATGTGCCCTTCCCACGGCCGGATCGCCCCGGGAGTGCGGAACAGATGCCACAGAGCAGATGTGTCGAGAAGATACGTGATCACTCGAAGGCTGCCTGCCGTGCGCGCTTGGCAGCGTCGTGCGCGGCCGCCGCAGCCTCGAACTCACCCCGCTCGCCGCGCGCGGCCAGCTTCTCGGCCGCCTCAAGCCGCTTGATGCGCGCCACGTAGTCCCGGAGAGCCGCGTTGACTGTGTCCTTCTTCGTAGTGGAGCCCATGAGACGCATCGCCTCGGCGAGTGCCTCGTCGTCCAGGTCGATCTGTGTCACAGACATCTCCGCCACCACCCTGAAGTACGCGATGTACACGGCTACGATACATCACCAACATCCGCGGGCCGACGATGCCTGCGGAGTCTCACCGCACCCCACGACGCCGAATGGCCGATGCGACAGATTTCGGTCATGGCTCGCATGTCGCCCACGCCGCGTCCACTACGTGTCCGCTGGATCTCGGACTGATCGAATGAACGAGGGTCGCCACTCTGGAGTGGCGACCCTCGTTGTCGCGTTTATGCAGGTAGAAACGGTCCTGCATCCACCTGGGACCGGTGGGGCGGGTGGGACTCGAACCCACGGCCGACGGATTATGAGTCCGCTGCTCTAACCGGCTGAGCTACCGCCCCATAGCGGCGTGTCGCGTACAAGTGTGCGCGCCGTCTGCCGCAGCATAGCCGCTCATACGATCTCCTGCCTCGGATGGTCGGCTTCCGCTCTGCTCATGACCTTGAGGACAGCGCCGCAGGCCGCGGCGGTTCCCGGGGACATGAAAAAGGACCCCGGAGGGGTCCTCGTTCAGCGCTCCCCCGACTGGACTCGAACCAGTAACCTGCCGGTTAACAGCCGGCTGCTCTGCCAATTGAGCTACGGAGGACCGAAGCTCCCCCGACTGGACTCGAACCAGTAACCTGCCGGTTAACAGCCGGCTGCTCTGCCAATTGAGCTACGGAGGATCGCCTCGTTGCATCGAACGTACCTACCTGGGTATTCGCCAGGGGGCGGGCGCTCGCTGCGACACATACATTAGCGCAAGCAGGGGGGTGCTCCGCCAATCGGTATCCCCAGGCGCCGGCGCGGCACCAGAAACTACGCACGGGAAGGGTGGCAGCCATGCGCTACCGGCTCACGTTCCTCGCCGGACTGGCCCTCGGTTACGTACTCGGCACGAGGGCCGGTCGTGAGCGCTACGAGCAGCTGAAGAAGTCGGCCCGCCGGATCGCGCAGAACCCCGCGGTGCGCAACACCGCCGAGACGGCGGCCCAGCAGGGTCGCGTCTACGCGGGCAAGGCCCTGCACACGGTCAGCGACAAGGTCGGCGACCGGGTCCCGGAGTCGGTGGCCCACCCGGTCCGCTCCCTGCGCGACCGGGGCGGCGACGGCAGGACCGAGGACGACTGGGGCACGAGCAACACGTAAGGGCCACTCCTCGGAATGCGGCAAAATTCTCCGCATGGGGATAGTCGCCGGCTTGGACAGCTCACCGGACTTCACTCGCATCGTGGTCTGCGACACGGACACCGGTGCGGTACTACGGCAGGGGTATGCCCCGCACCCGGTCGAGGGCCGGCCCAGCGACATCGACCCGCAGGCCTGGCTGCTCTCGCTCGGTGAGGCCGCCGGCGGCGGCCTGCTGGAGGGCGTGCAGGCCATCGGCGTGTCGGCCCAGCAGAACGCGGTGATCCCGCTGGACGCCCAGGGCAACACCGTCCGCCCCGCGATGGTCGGCGGCGACAAGCGCGCCCAGGTCGCGGCCGCCGACCTCGTGGACGCGCTCGGCGGCCGGGAGGCCTGGGCGCAGGCGGTCGGATGCGTCCCGCAGGCGGCCCAGCCGGTGACCAAGCTGCGCTGGCTCGCGAAGAACGAGCCCGAGAACGCGCTGCGCACCGCCGTCCTGCTCCAGGCCCACGACTGGCTGGTGTGGCAGCTGCTCGGGCGGCCCGTGCGGCGGACCACCGACCGCGGCGGGGCCTCCGGCACCGGGTACTGGTCGGCGGCCACCGGCGCCTACCGGCCCGACCTGGTCGAGCTGGCCCTCGGCCACCAGGCGGTGCTCCCGGAGGTGATCGGCCCGTCCGACGCGGCCGGTACGACCCCGGAGGGCCTGCTGATCTCCGCCGGCACCGGGGAGACCATGGCCGCCGCGTTCGGGCTCGGGATCGGGCTGGGGGACGCGGTGGTGTCCCTCGGGGCCTCCGGGTCAGTGATGGCCGTGCACCCGGAGGCGCTCACCGACCAGTCCGGGATGATCACCTCCCTCGCCGACGCCACCGGCATGCACCTGCCGGTCGTCACCACCCTGAACGCCGTACGCGCCCTGCGCGGCGCCGCCGAGCTGCTCGGCCTGCCGGATCTGGAGAGCCTGTCCGACCTGGCGATGAAGTCCACGCCGGGCGCCCACGGGCTGGTGCTGCTGCCGTACCTGGAGGGCGAGCGGACACCGAACCTGCCGCACACCGCGGGGACCCTCGCGGGGCTGCGGCGCGAGTCGATGAAGCCGGAGCACCTGGCGCGGGCCGCTTTCGAGGGCATGCTGTGCGGGCTGGCCGACGCGCTGGACGTGCTGCGCGGCCGGGGCGTGGAGGTGCGCCGGATCTTCCTGCTCGGCCCGGCCGCCGAGCTGCCCGCCGTACAGGCCGCGGCGCCCTCGCTGTTCGGCGTGCAGGTCGTCGTACCGCAGCCCGCGGACTACACGGCGATCGGCGCGGCCCGGCAGGCGGCCTGGGCGCTCGGTGTGTCGCAGGGCACACTCGATCCGCGCACCCCGCCGGCCTGGCAGGGCGCGGCGGCGCAGGTGCTGGAGCCCGGCGAGGAGCTGGCCGTGGGGCAGGCGGTGCGGCAGCAGTTCACGGCGGTGCGGGAGCAGACCCATCCGGGGGCGTTCCGTTCCTGAAGCCCGGCGGCGGGATAACCAGTTGAGGTAACGCCGGTGGAGTGTCCGACGATAGGGGCCAAGGGCAACCGACCAAGCCCCTGTCGCCGACTCCGAGAGACGTAGCGTGCTCATACGACTTCTGCGGACCTGTCTCAGGCCCTACAAGAAACCCATCGCCCTGCTGGTGGTGCTGCAGTTCCTGCAGACCTGCGCCACCCTCTACCTGCCCACTCTGAACGCGGACATCATCGACAACGGTGTCGTGAAGGGGGACACCGATTACATCCTGTCCTTCGGTGCCCTGATGATCGGCATCTCGCTGGTGCAGGTGGGGTGCAACATCGGTGCCGTGTACTACGGCGCCCGGACCGCCTCCGCTCTCGGCAGGGACGTGCGCGGTGCCGTCTTCGACCGGGTCCAGTCCTTCTCCGCGCGTGAGGTGGGTCACTTCGGGGCGCCCTCGCTCATCACCCGTACGACGAACGACGTGCAGCAGGTCCAGATGCTGGTCCTGATGACGTTCACCCTGATGGTGTCGGCACCCATCATGTGCGTGGGCGGCATCGTGCTCGCCCTCGGTCTGGACGTACCGCTGTCCGGGGTACTGGTCGCGGTGGTGCCCGTGCTCGGCGTCTCGGTGACGCTCATCGTGCGCCGGCTGCGCCCGCTGTTCCGCGCGATGCAGGTCCGGCTGGACACGGTGAACCGGGTGCTGCGCGAGCAGATCACCGGCAACCGGGTGATCCGCGCCTTCGTCCGCGACGAGTACGAGCAGGGCCGGTTCGGGAAGGCCAACGGCGAGCTGACCGACATGCAGCTGGCCACCGGCCGGCTGCTGGCCCTGATGTTCCCGATCGTCATGACGGTGGTGAACCTGTCGTCCATCGCGGTCGTGTGGTTCGGCGCCCACCGCATCGACAGCGGCGGGATGGCCATCGGTGACCTCACCGCGTTCCTCGCCTATCTGATGCAGATCGTCATGTCCGTGATGATGGCCACCTTCATGTTCATGATGGTGCCGCGCGCGGAGGTGTGCGCCGAGCGCATCCAGGACGTCCTGGAGACCGAGTCCAGCGTCGTACCGCCGGCGGCCCCCGTCACCGAGCTGCGGGCGCACGGGCACCTGGAGATCCGGGGCGCCGGCTTCCGCTACCCGGGTGCCGAGGAGCCGGTGCTCAGGTCCATCGACCTGGTGGCCCGGCCGGGGCGGACGACCGCCGTGATCGGCTCCACCGGCAGCGGCAAGTCGACCCTGCTGGGTCTCGTTCCCCGGCTGTTCGACGCCACCGAGGGCGAGGTCCTGGTGGACGGCGTGGACGTGCGCGAGGTCGAGCCGCAGCTGCTCGCCCGGACGGTCGGGCTCGTGCCGCAGAAGCCGTACCTGTTCGCGGGCACCGTGGCGACCAATCTGCGGTACGGCAATCCGGACGCCACGGACGAGGAGCTGTGGCACGCGCTGGAGGTGGCGCAGGCCAAGGACTTCGTGCGGAAGCTGGAGGGCGGCCTGGACGCGCCGATCGCGCAGGGAGGCACCAACGTCTCCGGTGGCCAGCGGCAGCGGCTCGCCATCGCCCGCACGCTGGTGCAGCGCCCGGAGATCTACCTCTTCGACGACTCCTTCTCCGCGCTGGACTACGCGACGGACGCGGCCCTGCGCGCCGCGCTCGCCCGGGAGACCGCCGAGGCGACCGTCGTGATCGTCGCCCAGCGGGTGGCGACCATCCGGGACGCGGACCGGATCATCGTGCTGGACGAGGGCCGGGTGGTCGGTTCCGGCCGGCACGCCGAGCTGATGGCATCCAACGAGACCTACCGGGAGATCGTGCTCTCCCAGCTGACGGAAGCGGAGGCCGCCTGATGGCCGGGCCCATGGGACGCATGATGGCCGGGGGCGGCCCCGACCAGCGCTCGATGGACTTCAAGGGGTCGGGCAAACGGCTCGTCGCCCAGTTCAGACCGGAACGCCTCACGATCTACTGCCTGCTGCTGTGCGTGGTCATCAGCGTGGGTCTGAGCGTGATCGGCCCGAAGATCCTCGGCCGGGCCACCGACCTGGTGTTCGCGGGCATCGTCGGCCGGCGGTTCCCGGCCGGTGCCACCAAGGAGCAGGTCCTCGACTCCCTGCGCGAGCGCGGTCAGGGCCGCATCGCGGACGTGCTGGGGGGCACCGACTTCACGCCCGGCAAGGGCATCGACTTCGACGCCGTCGGGCACGTCCTGCTGCTCGCGCTCGGTGTGTTCCTGGTCGCCGGCCTGCTGATGGCGGTCGCGACGCGGCTGGTCAACCGGGCCGTGAACCGCACGATGTACCGGCTGCGCCAGGACGTGCAGGCGAAGCTGTCGCGGCTGCCGCTGTCGTACTTCGACAAGCGCCAGCGCGGTGAGGTGCTGTCCCGGGCGACCAACGACATCGACAACATCGGGCAGACGCTCCAGCAGTCGATGGGCCAGCTCATCAACTCGGTGCTGACCATCGTCGGTGTGCTCGTGGTGATGTTCTGGGTGTCCTGGCTGCTTGCGCTGGTCGCGCTGGTCACCGTACCGCTGTCGTTCGTGGTCGCCACCCGGGTCGGCAAGCGTTCGCAGCCGCACTTCGTGCAGCAGTGGCGCACCACCGGCCAACTGAACGCGCACATCGAGGAGATGTACACCGGGCACACCCTGGTGAAGGTGTTCGGGCGGCAGGATGAGTCGGCCCAGCAGTTCGCCGAGCAGAACGAGGCGCTGTACCAGGCCGCGTTCAAGGCGCAGTTCCACAGCGGTGTCATGCAGCCGCTGATGATGTTCGTGTCGAACCTGAACTACGTGCTGGTGGCGGTCGTCGGCGGGCTGCGGGTCGCGTCCGGTGCCCTGTCCATCGGCGATGTGCAGGCCTTCATCCAGTACTCGCGGCAGTTCTCCATGCCGCTGACGCAGGTCGCGTCGATGGCGAACCTGGTGCAGTCCGGTGTCGCCTCGGCCGAGCGGATCTTCGAACTCCTGGACGCGGAGGAGCAGGAGGCGGATCCGGTGCCGGGCGAGCGGCCCGAGGAGCTGCGCGGGCGGGTGCGTCTGGAGCACGTGTCGTTCCGGTACGACCCCGAGAAGCCGCTGATCGAGGACCTGTCGCTCACGGTGGAACCGGGGCACACGGTGGCGATCGTCGGCCCGACCGGCGCCGGCAAGACCACGCTGGTCAACCTGCTGATGCGGTTCTACGACGTCTCCGGCGGCCGGATCACCCTGGACGGGGTCGACATCCGGAGGATGACCCGGGACGAGCTGCGGTCCGGGATCGGCATGGTGCTCCAGGACACCTGGCTGTTCGGCGGCAGCATCGCCGAGAACATCGCGTACGGCGCCTCGCGCGAGGTCACGCGCGGGGAGATCGAGGAGGCGGCCCGGGCGGCCCACGCGGACCGCTTCATCCGCACCCTGCCCGACGGCTACGACACCGTGATCGACGACGAGGGCACGGGCGTCAGCGCCGGTGAGAAGCAGCTCATCACCATCGCCCGGGCGTTCCTGTCCGATCCGGTGATCCTGGTGCTGGACGAGGCGACGAGTTCCGTGGACACACGCACGGAGGTGCTGATCCAGAAGGCGATGGCCAAACTGGCGGCAGGCCGCACGTCGTTCGTGATCGCGCACCGGCTGTCGACCATCCGGGACGCGGACACCATCCTCGTGATGGAGAACGGGTCCATCGTCGAGCAGGGCGCGCACGAGGAGCTGCTGGCCGCGGACGGGGCCTACGCCCGGCTGTACAAGGCCCAGTTCGCCCAAGCGGTCGCCGAGGTGGACTAGGGGACGGGCGGGGCCGCTCCTCGGGGCGGCCCCGCCTCAGTCCAGATAGCCCCTGAGCTGGTCCGCGAACGCGTGGTCCCGGAGCTTGTTCAGCGTCTTGGACTCGATCTGCCGTATCCGTTCGCGGGTCACGCCGAAGATGCGGCCTATCTCCTCCAGGGTGCGCGGGCGGCCGTCGACCAGGCCGTACCGGAGCTGGACGACCTTCCGCTCGCGCTCTCCGAGCGTGGACAGCACCGCCTCCAGGTGCTCGCGCAGCAGCAGGAAGGCGGCGGACTCGACGGGGCTCGTCGCGTCGCCGTCCTCGATGAGGTCGCCGAGGGCGACGTCGTCCTCCTCGCCGACCGGGGCGTGCAGCGACACCGGCTCCTGGGCGAGCCGCAGCACCTCGCCGACCCGTTCGGGCGGCAGGTCCAGATGGGCGCCGACCTCCTCCGCCGTCGGCTCGTGGCCGCGCTCCTGGAGCATCCGCCGCTGGACCCGCACGACCCGGTTGATCAGCTCGACGACATGGACCGGGACCCGGATGGTGCGGGCCTGGTCGGCGAGCGCCCGGGACATGGCCTGCCGGATCCACCAGGTGGCGTAGGTGGAGAACTTGTAGCCGCGCGCGTAGTCGAACTTCTCCACGGCCCGGATGAGCCCGAGGTTGCCCTCCTGGACGAGGTCGAGCATGGTCAGGCCGCGGCCGACGTACCTCTTGGCCACGGAGACGACGAGCCGCAGGTTCGCCTCGATGAGCCGGCGCTTGGCCATGCGGCCCATGACGACGAGCCGGTCCAGGTCCAGCGCGAGTTCGCTGTCCAGGTCGGGGGTGTTGCCGAGCTTCTCCTCCGCGAACAGGCCGGCCTCCACCCGGCGGGCCAGTTCCACCTCCTCGGCGGCGGTGAGCAGCGGGATGCGGCCGATCTCGCGCAGGTACTGGCGGAACAGGTCGGCGGAGGGGCCGCCGGATTCGACCCGGGCGACGGCCGGGACCTCGACGGGTTCCTCGGGTTCGTCCACGAGCGCGTCGGCGGGCGGCTCCGCCTCGGGATGCAGGCCGGCACGGCTCTGCGGGGGCACGGCCGCGAGGACGTCCGCCTCCGCGTCCGGCTCGTCCGCGGTGATGCCGGTGGCGCTGGTGCTGTCGTCGGTCTGGGTGAGGGTCTGGGTCTGCACGGGGGCGACCTCCAGGATGATCGCTGCTGAAGGTGTGCGGCAGCGTGCGCTCCGAGGCTCGGGCACCGCCCCCAGTGTGGAGTACGACACAAGCCCGCCACGAGGGGCGTGCGGTGACTTTTTGCGTCCGGTCCGTCACCGGTCGGTTACTCGTCTCGTCGGACTATGCGATTGGCAACTGCGGCCGGCGGCGGCTCGCTGACCCACTTCGCCATCACGCCACCCGGGCAGTAGCCGCCGCTACAGCGCCTCCGCGCCCCGCTCGCGCAACGCCTGGTCGTACTGCTGGAGGATCCACAGCTCGTTCTGTACGGCGGCCAGCCGGGCCGGGTCGCCGGCGGTGGAGAGGCGGGTCATCTGGGACTGGATGTCGCGGATGCGGCGCTCGACGGCGCGGCGGCGGATCTGGACGAGGACCGTGCCGGCGTACGTCTCGTCCACCGTGCGGCGCAGGATCGGCTCGACGGCAAGCTCCGTGACCATCGCGCGCACGGTGTCGTCGGGCGCGGCCTCGCGGACGCGGACCAGGTACTCCTGCGGGTCGGGCACGCCGTACTCGGCGCCGCCCGCCTCCGCGATGGCCTGGCGCACGGCGGCGTACGGCGGGGCGGTGAACTCGTCCACGCCGTAGGCGTCGAAGGCCGGGGAGACCAGTTCGGGGCGCTGGAGGGCGAGCTTGAGCAGTTCGCGTTCGGCGGCGAAGACCGGGTTGCGCAGGGTGAGGGCCGGCCCGGAGTTCGCGGGGCGGGGCGCCTCGGTCCACTGGCGGTCGGCCGGGCGGCGCCGGTCCTGCTGCTGGGCACCCTTGCCCTCGCGGGCCCAGCGGGCGAGCTGCGCCACCCGGCGGACCACGAACTGGGTGTCGAGGATGCCGAGCATGCCGGCCAGCTCGACGGCGACCTCGTGCTGGGCGCCGCTGTTCTTGATCCGGGCGACGATCGGCGCGGCCTCGTCCAGCGCCGCCGCGCGGCCCGCCGGGGTGTCCAGGTCGTAACGGCTCACGATCTGGCGGAGCGCGAACTCGAAGAGGGGCGTGCGCGGTTCGACCAGGTCCGCCACCGCCTCGTCGCCCTTGGCGAGGCGCAGTTCGCACGGGTCCATGCCGTCCGGCGCGATGGCGATGTACGTCTCGGCGGCGAACTTCTGGTCGTCCTCGAAGGCGCGCAGGGCGGCCTTCTGCCCGGCCGCGTCGCCGTCGAAGGTGAAGATCACCCGGGCCGAGCCGTTGTCCATGAGGAGACGGCGCAGGATCTTGATGTGGTCGCCGCCGAACGCCGTACCGCAGGTCGCGATCGCGGTGGTCACTCCGGCGAGGTGGCAGGCCATGACGTCGGTGTAGCCCTCGACCACCACCGCGCGGCTGCTCTTCGCGATCTCCTTCTTCGCCAGGTCGATGCCGTACAGCACCTGGCTCTTGCGGTAGATCGGCGTGTCGGGGGTGTTGAGGTACTTCGGGCCGTTGTCCGCCTCGTACAGCTTGCGGGCGCCGAAGCCGACGACGTCGCCGCCGATGTCCCGGATGGGCCACATCAGCCGGCCCCGGAACCGGTCGATGGGTCCCCTGCGGCCCTCCTGGGCGAGGCCGGAGAGGATCAGCTCCTTGTCGGTGAAGCCCTTGCCGCGCAGGTAGCGGGTGAGGTGGTCCCAGCCCTGGGGGCTGTAGCCGACGCCGAAGTGGACGGCGGCGGCCTGGTCGAAGCCGCGCTCGGCGAGGAAGACCCGGCCGGTCTCGGCCTCGGGGCTGGTGGCGAGCTGCTCGGCGTACCACTGGGCGGCGATCTTGTGGGCCTCGACCAGGCGGATGCGCTCACCGCGCTGGTGGGCCGGGTTGTACCCGCCCTCCTCGTACCGCAGCGTGATGCCGGCCTGCGCGGCCAGCCGCTCCACCGCCTCCGAGAAGGAGAGGTGGTCCACCTTCATCACGAAGGTGATGGTGTCGCCGCCCTCCTGGCAGCCGAAGCAGTGGAAGAGACCCTTGCTGGGGCTGACCTGGAAGGACGGCGACTTCTCGTCGTGGAACGGGCACAGGCCCTTGAGGTTGCCGCCGCCCGCGTTGCGCAGCTGGAGGTACTCGGAGACCACGGCGTCGATCGGGACCGCGTCCCGTACCGCCTTCACGTCCTCGTCGTTGATCCGTCCTGCCACGCGTGAATTCTACGGGGGTGCGGTGACAGTCCCGGTGCTCGCGGAGGTCATGGGGCGAGGCTGTCGAGGGGTACGTGCGGGTCGGAGAGCGCCTCGGTGTTCACCTGGGCCCGGGAACGGATCAGCTTCTGGATCGGCTCTGTGACATCCCACACGTTCACGTTCATCCCGGCCAGCACGCGTCCCTCCTTCACCCAGAACGCGATGAACTCGCGCTTCCCGGCGTCGCCCCGGATCACCACCTCGTCGTAGGACCCCGGCGGAGCCCATCCGCTGTACTCCATGCCCAGGTCGTACTGGTCGGTGAAGAAGTACGGCACACGGTCGTAGGCCGCCTCCTCGCCGAGCATCGCGCGTGCCGCCGCCGGGCCGCCGTTCAGCGCGTTCGCCCAGTGCTCGACGCGCAGCCGGGTGTCGAACAGGGCGAGCGGGAAGGACGCCACGTCGCCGGCCGCGTAGATGTCGGGGTCGGAGGTGCGCAGCCGTTCGTCGACGACGATGCCGCCGCCGTGCGCCCGGTCGGCGATCTCCAGGCCGGCCGCCTCCGCGAGGGCGACCCGGGGTGCCGCGCCGATCGCCGCGAGGACGTCGTGCGCCGGGTGCTCCTCGCCGTCGTCCGTGCGGGCCGCGAGGACCACGCCGTCCTGGCCGACGATCTCGGTGAGCCGCACGCCGAAGTGGAAGCGGACGCCGTGTTCGCGGTGCAGCTCGGCGAAGACGTTGCCCAGCTCGGGGCCGAGCACACCGTGCAGCGGGGTCGGCGCCGGTTCGATCACCGTGACCTCCGCGCCGTAGCTCCGGGCCGCCGCCGCGACCTCCAGGCCGATCCAGCCGGCGCCCGCGATCACCAGGTGCCCGTTGTCCCGGCCGAGGTGCTGCAGGACGCCCTTGAGGCGTTCGGCGTGCGCGAGACGGCGCAGGTGGTGGACGCCCGCCAGGTCGGTGCCGGGGATGTCCAGGCGGCGCGGCTCGGCACCGGTGACCAGCAGCAGTTTGTCGTAGCGGACGATCGTGCCGTCGTCACCGAAGCGGACCGTCCTGGCCGCGCGGTCGATCCGGTCCACGGTCTGGCCGAGGTGCAGCTCGACGTCGTTGCGCGCGTACCAGGCGGGCTCGTGCACGAAGACGCTGTCCCGCTCCTCCTTGCCGAGCAGATAGCCCTTGGACAGCGGCGGGCGCTCGTAGGGGTGGTCGCGTTCGTCGCAGATCAGTATCACGCGGCCGGTGAAGCCCTCCGCCCGGAGCGTCTCGGCCGCCTTGGCGCCGGCGAGACCGCCTCCCACGATGACGAATGTCTGATCCGCGTCGACCACTTGATGCCTCCTCGTAGGGGTGCCGCCACATGCGAGCGTCCCGCACACGGCGTGCTGCGGGAAGAGGGTGTGACCCGATCAGGGCACGGAGGGTCATGTTCCCCTCACATATGCCCCGTAAGTCTCGCGTGCAGTGAGAGGGCCGAGGCGTCGGTCAGGGAGGCGATCTGGTCCACGATCACCCGCTTGCGCGCCCGGTCGTCGTCCGCCGCGTCGAACAGCGCCCGGAACTGGGGGTCCAGGCCCTCGGGCGCGCGGGCGGTCAGCGCCTCGGCCAGCTCGGCGACGATGACCCGCTGGTCGGCGCGCAGCCGCTCCTGCTCCGCGCGCTGCATCACGTACCGGTCCGCGACCGCCTTGAGCACCGCGCACTCCATGCGGGTGGCCCGGGGTACGACGAGTTCGGCGTCGTACCGGGTGAGCGGGCCGGCGCCGTACGCGGCGCGGGTGGCGGCCTCGGCGGCCAGGCAGAACCGGCCGATGAGCTGACTGGTGGCGTCCTTCAGACGGGCCTGGGCGACCGCCGTGCCGTCGTAGCCGTGCGGCCACCACTCCTCGTCCTGGAGGCGGTCCAGCGCGGCGGCGAGTTCGGCGGGGTCGGTGTCCACGGGGACGTACCGGCCGATGGCGACCTCGAAGACCGCCCGCCGTTCCGGCTCGGCGTGCAGGCAGTTGGGGTCGATGTGGCCGGCGTGCAGGCCGTCCTCGACGTCGTGCACCGAGTAGGCGACGTCGTCCGACCAGTCCATGACCTGCGCCTCGAAGCAGGTACGGGTGCCGGGGGCATGGCGTCTGACCCAGTCGAACACCGGGCGGTCGTCCTCGTACACGCCGAACTTCCGCGACGCCGGGTCGGTGGGGTGGGTGCCGCGCTGCCACGGGTACTTGGTGGCGGCGTCCAGGGTGGCGCGGGTCAGGTTCAGGCCGACGGAACCCTCGGGGGTGAACCGTTTGGGCTCGATGCGGGTGAGGAGCCTGAGGGACTGGGCGTTGCCCTCGAAGCCGCCACAGTCGTCGGCGAACTCGTTCAGCGCGGTCTCGCCGTTGTGACCGAAGGGGGGATGACCGAGGTCGTGGGCGAGACAGGCCGCCTCGACCAGGTCGGGGTCACAGCCGAGGGCGGCGCCCAGCTCCCGGCCGACCTGGGCGCATTCGAGGGAGTGGGTGAGGCGGGTGCGGGGGCTGGGGTCCCAGGCCTGGTCGTGCGTCCCCGGGGTGACCACCTGCGTCTTGTCCGCGAGGCGGCGCAGGGCGGCGGAGTGGAGGATGCGGGCGCGGTCGCGTTGGAAGGCTGTGCGGCCCGGGCGTTTGTCGGGTTCGGGGGCCCAGCGCTCGACTGACGTCGGGTCGTATGCCGTGGAGAGTGCGGTGCCTTCCATGGGTCGACAGTAAGCCCAATCGCCTGCCGGATTCTGTTGTGGGGCGGCCGCGGGTCCGTCGTGGTCGACCGCGCCCCCGCGGCGGAGCCGCACATCGATACGGCCCCGCGCCCCTCACGCTGCTTCGGTCGACCGGGTGGACAGGCTCTGGTCGTAGCGGTGCAGGACCAGGCGCGCCATCGCCTCGTGGGCGCCCAGGGGTGCCGAAGCGATCCACGGCGCCGCCCCCGCGCACTGGGTCGCGAAGCGGCCAGGGGCCGTGAAACAGGACGCCACCGCCACTCGGTGGCGGCCCCTTGCCGCCAGGGCACGCAGAGCCGTCGGAACCGTCGGGGTCGCCGCCGAGGCGTACGCGGGGAGCACCGGGACGCCCAGGCGGGCGGAGAGGAGGCGGGCCGTGTGCCGGGTGTCCGTGGCCGAGTCGGGGTCGCGGGAACCGGCCGCGGCGAGGACGACCGCGGTCCCACGGCCGGCGGCGTCGTCCATGGCCGCCGGCCAGCCGGCCTCCAGCAGACGGGCGTGCAGGGCCTCGGCGAGGAGGGGGTGGGGGCCGAGCGGGGTGGCCATGTGCGCGCGTACCGGTGAGGCCGCCGCCATCTCGGGGATGTCCTGCTTGACGTGGTAGCCGCGGGCGAGGAGGAGCGGGACCAGGACGGCCGAGGTGTCACCGAGGGCGGCGAGGGTGTCGGGGAGCAGGGGCTCGTTCAGCTCGATGTGGCCGAGGTGGACCGGGAGGCCGGGGCGCAGCGCGCGGACCCGGTCCATGAGGGCCCGTACGGTGGTGAGGGCCCGGGGGTTCCGGCTGCCGTGGGCGACCAGCACGAGGGCCGGCGGGGCCGGGCGGCGGCGGCCGAGCGGGGGGACGAGCCGGCTGCTGGTGCGGAGGGGGATCGACGCCGTCATGGAACGATCCTGACCGCGGGACGTTGCGCGCCCGTTGCGTGGCCGTCACGGGTATTTTCCGCGCGTTCACCTCGTACGGATGTCCGATGTGAGGTGAACCGGGACGGCGCCGGTGGCGTCCTCCATGGTCGGGAGCGATCACAGGGGGGCCGTATGAGGATCCGTCGACCGCGATGGCCGCGCACGCGGGCCGGGCAGCGGCGGCTGGTGCAGGCCGTGATGGCCGGGTGTGTGCTGGCGCTGCTGCCGTCCACCTGGCTGTACGTGTCGACGGCGGACCGGCTGCGGACGACGGCGGACGTGCCGCGCACCGAGGTCGCGGTGGTGTTCGGGGCGGGGCTGTGGAAGCACGGGGAGCCGTCGCCGTACCTCGCGCACCGGCTGGACGCGGCGGCCACGCTGTACCGGGCGGGGCGGATCGAGGTGGTACTGGTCACCGGGGACAACAGCCGCAAGGACTACGACGAGCCCGACGCCATGCGCGCCTACCTCACGCGGCACGGGGTGCCGGACGCGCGGATCGTCAGCGACTACGCCGGGTTCGACACCTGGGACTCCTGTGTCCGGGCGAAGAAGATCTTCGGGGTGGACCGGGCGGTGCTGATCAGCCAGGGCTTCCACATCCGGCGGGCGGTGGCCCTGTGCGAGGCGGCGGGGGTGGCGTCGTACGGGGTCGGGGTGGACGCGGAGCACGACGCGACCTGGTACTACGGCGGGACGCGCGAGGTGTTCGCGGCGGGCAAGGCGGCACTGGACGCCGTCTTCCAGCCGGATCCGCGGTTCCTGGGGCGGAAGGAACCGGGGGTGGCGCGGGCCCTGGCCGCCGCGCGGTGACCGCGGCCTCACGGCCGGCCGGCCGGCGCGGGGAGGTCGCCGTGCCGGGCGTGTAACCGGAGGCGACCCGGGGCCGTAACACGTGCGACGCACGCTGGGCGGCATGGAGAACACCTCGACGCCCACCCACTGCCCGTACTGCGCCCTGCAGTGCGGGATGAACATCACGCCCCTGCCCCAGGGGGGCGTCGAGGTCACCGAACGCGCGGACTTCCCCGTGAACCGGGGTGCGCTGTGCGGCAAGGGCCGTACGGCGGCCGAGGTGCTGTCGCCCGCGGTACGGCTGACCGCGCCGCTGGTGCGCGACGGCGGCCGGCTGGTGGAGGCGAGCTGGCCCGAGGCGCTGGACCGGATCGCCGAGCGGCTCGGGGCGACGCGGGAGCGGTACGGCGCCGACGCGCTGGGGGTGTTCGGCGGGGGCGGGCTGACCAACGAGAAGGCGTACGCGCTCGGCAAGTTCGCCCGGGTGGTGCTGGGCACCTCGCAGATCGACTACAACGGCCGGTTCTGCATGTCGTCGGCGGCGGCGGCCGGTACGAGGGCGTTCGGCCTGGACCGGGGACTGCCGTTCCCGCTGGAGGACATCCCGAGGACCGGGTGTGTGGTCCTCGTCGGGTCCAACCTGGCGGAGACCATGCCGCCGTCGCTGCGGTTCTTCACGGAGCTGCGGGAGAACGGCGGCACGCTGATCGTCGTCGACCCGCGCCGGACGAGGACCGCCGAGCAGGCCGACCTGCACCTCGCCCCCCGGCCCGGCACCGATCTCGCCCTCGCCCTGGGCCTGCTGCACCTGGTGGTGGCCGAGGGACGCACGGACGAGGAGTACATCCGGGAGCGGACCACCGGCTGGGAGGAGGCCCGGGCCGCGGCGATGGCGCACTGGCCGGAGTACGTGGAGCGGATCACCGGGGTGCCGGTGCCGCAACTCCGCGAGGCCGTACGGATGTTCTGCGAGCCGGAGGCCGCGATGGTGCTGACCGCGCGCGGACCGGAGCAGCAGTCCAAGGGCACGGACACGGTGGGCGCCTGGATCAACCTGTGCCTGGCGACCGGCCGTGCGGGCCGCCCCTTCTCCGGGTACGGCTGTCTGACCGGGCAGGGCAACGGGCAGGGCGGACGCGAACACGGGCAGAAGGCCGACCAGTTGCCCGGCTACCGCAAGCTGGACGACCCGGCGGCGCGGCGGCACGTGGCCGGGGTGTGGGGCGTGGACCCGGACAGCCTGCCGGGTCCCGGGCGCAGCGCGTACGAACTCCTCGACGCCCTCGGCACGGACGTCCGGGCGCTGCTGCTGATGGGCTCCAACCCGGTGGTGTCGGCCCCGCGCGCGGCCCACATCGAGCGGCGCCTGCGCTCGCTGGACTTCCTCGCGGTGGCCGACGTCGTCCTGTCGGAGACGGCGGAGCTGGCGGACGTCGTGCTGCCGGTGACCCAGTGGGCGGAGGAGACGGGCACGACGACCAGCCTGGAGGGCCGTGTGCTGCTGCGCCGCCGGGCCGTCACTCCCCCGCCGCACGTCCGCAGCGACCTGTACGTCCTGCACGAGCTGGCCGACCGTCTCGGGGTGGAGAAGGGCTTCCCGGCCGATCCGGAGGAGGTCTTCGAGGAACTCCGCCGCGCGAGCGCCGGCGGCCCCGCGGACTACTCCGGCATCACCTACCGCCGCCTGGCCGAGGAGAACGGCGTCTTCTGGCCGTGCCCGGAGGGGTCGGGCGGGACGGAGGGTTCCGGTGGGACCGAGGGGTCTGGTTCCGGTGGGACTGATGGTTCTGACGGGACTGACGGTTCTGACGGTGCTGACGGCTCTGACGGGACTGAGGGTTCCCCCCACCCCGGCACCCCGCGTCTCTTCCTCGACCGTTTCGCCACCCCGGACGGCCGGGCCCGGTTCGTGCCCGTGGTGCACCGGGCCACGGCCGAGGAACCGGACGCCGAGTACCCGCTGCTGCTGACCACCGGGCGGGTGGTGTCGCAGTACCAGTCGGGGGCGCAGACCCGGCGCGTGGCGGAGCTGAACGCGGCGGCCCCCGGGCCGTTCGTGGAGCTGCACCCGCGGCTCGCGGCCCGGCTGGGGGCGGCCGACGGCGACCCGGTGGCGGTGGTGTCCCGGCGCGGCCGGGCCGTGGCGCCCGCGCGGATCACCGGTGCCATCCGGCCGGACACCGTCTTCATGCCCTTCCACTGGCCGGGCGAGGGCCGCGCCAACACGCTCACCAACCCGGCCCTGGACCCGACCTCCCGGATGCCCGAGTTCAAGTCGTGCGCGGTACGGGTGGAGGTCCTGGGCCCAGCGGACTAGCCGGGTCCGGTCCGCCGGACGCGGCACGGGCGGCGGCGCTCGCATAGGTTCGGGGTATGTCCGACACCGACCTGACCGAGCAGAGCGAGGCGTACGACCTCGACGCCTATCTCGACCGCATCGGCTTCAAGGGCGAGCGGCGGGCCGACCTGGCCACCCTGCGCGGGGTGCACCTGGCGCACGCGCTGTCGCTGCCCTTCGAGAACCTGGACCCGGTGCGGGGCACGGCTCCCTCCCTCGCGCCCGCCGACCTGATGGCCAAGATGATCCACGGCAGGCGCGGCGGCTACTGCTACGAGCACAACATCCTGCTCCGGCTGGCGCTGGAGGCGCTCGGTTTCCGGGTGGCCCAGCTGGCCGGCCGGGTGGTGGTGGGCGCGCGGACACCGGAGAGCCGGCCCCGGACGCACGCGATGCTCCGGGTCGAGGTGGCGGGCGAGCCGCTGCCGTACCTGGCGGACGTCGGCTTCGGCGCGCCCGGCGCGCTGCTGCTGCCGGTGCCGCTGGTGACCGGAACCGAGTTCGAGGGCGCCGGCCGCCGGCACCGGCTGGTGCGGCTGCCGCACGACGGGCCGCTGGAGCTGTGGGAGCTGCAGGTCCACGACCCCCGGGGCGGCCCGGGCGAAGGGGCGTGGGCCGGTCAGTACGCGTTCACCCAGGAGCCGTTCGCCGCGCCCGACCTGGAGGTGTTCAACTGGTTCGTCGGCACCCACCCCCGCTCCCCCTTCACCCGCCGCCCCTACCTGCAGCGCACCACCGCCGATCGCCATCTCTCCCTGGACGGCGCGCGGTTGACCGAGACGCTCGCCGACGGCACGGTGACCGGGCGCACGCTGACCGAGGAGGCCCAGGCGCGGCGCGTGGTGGAGGAGGAGTTCGGCATCGAGGTGCCCGAGGGGGTCACCCTGCTCACCTGACTCAGCGGCGGGAGAGCCAGTCGCCGTCCGTGATGCGGGTGCCGGTGGCGCGCAGCCGGGCGGCGACGCGCGGGGCGGCCAGGTAGACCCAGGCCCTCACGGTGCCGCCGGCGGTGCGTACGGTGTCCCGGGCGAGGCGTTCGTAGAGGTTGCGGGGGTCGCCCGGTACGTACTCCTCCAGCCGGTCCAGTGCGGCCAGCAGTTCCTCGTACGCCTCGGGCCGGGCGGTCACCAGTTCCCCGCGCACGGTTCCGCCGGGCTCCTCGACGGCGTAGGGGTAGCCGGGTCCGTCGTACAGCACGGCGCCGGTGAGGCGGGCCGGTTCCTCGGCGAGGGTGCGGCCGCGCAGGTAGAGGTCGTGGTTGGCCTCGCCGGGGCGGAGTGTGCCGTAGACGAAGAAGGGCAGGGGGCGGGGGTCCTCGGCGATCACGGAAACGATTCTGGACCCTCGCCGGCTCCCCACACATCTCCCCGAAGATCCATGAACGCGCTATGGACATGACATGTCATGCCCACTTAAATCTCGGTGACACGTCAGCGCCACCCCCACTCCCAGCCTGGCGCCTCCCCGAGGAGACAGATGAGCCGGATACGGCAGCACGTCCGAGGAACCCGCCGCACAGCCACCGCCGGTGTCGCCCTGACCACCGCGACCCTGCTGGCCGTCAGCCTCTCCCCCGCCGCCCACGCCGACGCCCGGCCGACCCGGGCCACCGCGGTCGAGAACGCGGCCTCGGCCCTCCTGGCCCACGCCGCGTCCCTGGGCCTCACCGCGCCCCAGGACACCAGCGTCCGGGACGTGGTCGTGGACAAGGACGGCACCCAGCACGTCCGCTACGACCGCACCTACCGTCAGATCCCGGTGCTGGGCGGCGACTTCGTCGTCCACCTCGCCCCCGACGGCGCCTACCGCGGCGCCGACCGCGCCACCCGGCAGGCGATCTCCGTGCCCTCCGTCACCCCGCGGGTCTCCGGCCCCAGGGCCGCCGGTCTCGCGGTGAGCGCCCTGCGGGCGGCCAACCCCGGCACGACGCTGAAGCAGGCCAAGGCCAAGCCGGTACTGGTGGTCGACGCCCTGCACGGCAGCCCGAAGCTGGCCTGGCGCACCGACGCGGCCGGCCTGGACTCGCTCGGCAACCCCGTCGCCCGGACGGTGCTGACCGACGCGCGCACCGGCGCGCAGATCGACGCCTGGGACAGCATCGAGACGGCCACCGGCGACGGCAAGGCGCTCTACAGCGGCACGGTGCCGCTGGAGACGACCCAGTCGGGGACGTCGTACCAGCTCAAGGACCCGACGCGGGGCAACACCTACACCGGTGACGCCGAGGGCAAGACCGACCTGTGCATCTTCGGCATCTGCTTCAGCCGGGCCCCCGCGACCCTGTTCACGGACGCCGACAACCACTGGGGCTCGGGCACCACCGCGGACCGCGCCTCGGCCGCCGTCGACGCCCAGTACGGCACCAACGAGACCTGGGACTACTACAAGAACGTCCACGGCCGCAACGGCATAGCGGGCGACGGCAAGGGCTCGTACAACCGCGTCCACTACGGCAGCAACTACAACAACGCCTTCTGGGACGACAGTTGCTTCTGCATGACCTACGGCGACGGTGACGGCACCACCTTCGGGCCGCTGGTCGCCCTGGACGTCGCCGGGCACGAGATGACCCACGGCGTGACGTCCAAGACCGCCGCGCTGACCTACTCGGGCGAGTCCGGCGGGCTGAACGAGGCCACCTCCGACATCCTCGGCACGATGGTGGAGTGGTACGCGAACAACTCCTCCGACACCGGTGACTACCTCATCGGCGAGAAGATCGTGAAGCCCGGCTTCGGCAAGGCGGCCCTGCGCTTCATGGACAAGCCCTCCAAGGACGGGAGTTCGGCCGACTACTGGAGCTCGTCGGTCGGGAACCTGGACGTCCACTACTCCTCGGGCGTAGCCAACCACTTCGCCTACCTGCTCGCCGAGGGCAGCGGCGCCAAGACCGTCAACGGCGTCGGCTACGACTCGCCGACGTACAACGGCTCGACGGTCACCGGCATCGGCCGGGACAAGGTCGGCAAGATCTGGTACCGGGCGCTGACGGTCTACATGACCTCCTCGACCAACTACGCGGGGGCGCGCACGGCCACCCTCAACGCGGCCAAGGACCTCTACGGCGCGGGCAGCACCGAGTACAACGCGGTGGCCGCCGCCTGGAGCGCGGTCAACGTCAACTGAACCGGCGCGGCCTCCCCGGCCGGCCGTCCCCGCCGCCTGCCGCCCCTGCCGCCGGCCGTCCCGGCTGACCCCGGCTGACCCCGGCTGACGGCGACGGGGTGCGGCCGGCGGGTGGGGGCCAATCGTGTGCTCTTCGTACCCGGCCCCTCACACGGCCCTGACCTGCCGGAACACGCTCCGGCTAGGCCGTGTGGGGGGCCTTTCGCGCCACCCGTTCACCGCATTCCCGGCGCCTCCTCGGGAAGCGGATCCCCGCGACTGCGACTTACCTCGGTAGGGCAGGGGCGCACCCCTGGACGAGTCGGACAAGCCCTGGGGAGCACCATGCGACGCACTGCCCGTCTGCTGGCCGGTACCGCGCTCGCCGTGACCGCCGCGGCACCCGCCCACGCGGCCGGGACCGGCCGTCTGGACCTGTACCCGGCGACGGTGACACCCGGTGGCCAGGTCACCGTGAACACCGCCGCGTGCGGGGACACGGGGGCCGCGACCGGCGACGCGGGCGCGGTCGGTGCCGGAACGTTCATGCTGGCACCCACCGCGCACGAGGGCGAGGCGATCGGACAGTTCCGGGTGCCGCCGAGCGCCCAGCCGGGGACGTACGAGATCGTCGCCCGGTGCGCCGAGGGCGACCGGCAGGTGGCGGGCGACCTGGTGGTGGCGTTGAGCGCGGTGCACCAGCAGGTGCTGCCGCGAGGAAGCGTGAAGACGGGGGTCGGCGGCGGACTCGGCACCGACCCCGTACAGACCGCGGCGGGTGTGGCGGCACTGGCCGTCGCCGCCGCGGGCGGTACCTGGCTCCTGCATCGCCGGGCGAGAGGCGACGGGATCTGACGGACACCCTCCGCTGTCCGTCCGCCGGTACCGCAACATCCCGCCCCCTCCGGGTCCGACGCCCCTCGCGGCCCGGAGGGGGAAGGGGATATCGGGGGCCCGCCCCCGGGAGAGGGGATTGGCATGCGCGAGGCCGCCGGGAACCGCCGGGCCGGAAGCCGCACGGCCGGGAACCACCTGGCCGCCGGGAACCGCAGGGCCGCCCGGCGCTCCAGGACCGCCCGGCTCGGCGACACCGCCATAGCCGCCGTCACCGTCATGGCCCTCGGCTCGGGCGTGTGGCTGCTGGGCGGCGGCACCGGCCCGCACACCCCACCGCAGCCGTCCGCCGCCGAGGGCCGTCCCGACCCGGGCGGTGCGCGGGTCGGGGCGCCCGGCCTCGCGCCGTCCCCGCCCCTGCGCATCCGCATCCCCGCGATCCGGGTGGACGCGCCCCTCGTGGGCCTGGCCCTCACCCGCTCCGGCAGCCTGGACGCGCCGCCCGCCAAGGAGAAGAACCTGGCCGGCTGGTACGAGGCCGGCACCACCCCCGGCGAGACGGGCACCGCGATCGTCGCCGGCCACGTCGACAACACCGAGGGCCCCGCCGTCTTCTACGACCTCGGCGCGCTCAAGCGGGGCGCCCGCATCGAAGTGGACCGCCGGGACGGCTCCGTGGCCGTGTTCACCGTGGACGCGGTGGAGGTGTACTCGGCGCACGACTTCCCCGACGACAAGGTGTACGGCGCCGCCCCCCGCCCCGAACTCCGTGTCATCACCTGCGGCGGCGGTTACTCGAAGACCACCGGCTACCAGGGCAACGTGGTCGTGTTCGCCCACCTGACGGCAAGCCGCTGACGGCTTCAGCGCGGCGCCGGTGCCGCGTCCAGGACGTGTCTCCTGCCCCACGTGCCCAGTGGCTCCAGCGCCTCGTTCAGCTGGGTACCGCTCTCGGTCAGCGAGTACTCGACGCGCGGCGGCACCTCGTCGTACTCCTCGCGGTGCACGACGCCGTCGGCCTCCAGTTCGCGCAGCTGCGCGGCGAGCACCTTCTCCGTGACGCCCGGCAGCCGCCGGCGCAGCTCACCGAAGCGGCACGTGCCGCATTCGCCCAGCGCCCACAGGATCGACACCTTCCACTTGCCGTCGATGATGTCCATCGCCGCATCGGTACCGCAGACGTACGCCCCCGGCCGCCGTCCCACCGGCATGGTGTTCCCCCTTCCGACCCGCACGCTTTCCCACCGGTAACCACCCACTCGCAAGTACGTACTTCTGCGCGGCGGTTCCATGGGTGAGCGTAGTCGCCATGACCGACACCTCCCTCTCCTCCGCGCCCCGTACCCCCCTGACCCTGCTCGGCACCGGTGCGATGGGCACCGCGCTCGGGCGGGCCTGGCTCGCCGCCGGGCATCCGCTGACCGTCTGGAACCGCACGCCCGCACGGACGGCCGCGCTGACCGCCGAGGGCGCGGTGGCGGCGGGGAGCGCGGCGGAGGCGGTGGCCGCGAACCGGCTCGTCGTGGCCTGTCTGCTGGACGACGCCTCGGTGGGCACCGCCCTGGACTCCGCCGAGCTGGCCGGCCGTGACCTGGTGAACCTCACCACCGGCACCCCCGCCGACGCCCGGGAGCGCGCCGCCTGGGCCGAGAAGCGGGGCGCCCGGTTCCTGGACGGCGGGATCATGGCCGTACCGCCGATGATCGGCGCGCCCGGTGCCTTCGTGCTCTACAGCGGCCACCGCGACCTGTTCGACGAGCACCGGGACACCCTCGCCGTCCCGGCCGGCACCGAGTACGTCGGCACCGACCCCGGCCTCGCCGCGCTGCACGACGTGGCGCTGCTGAGCGGGATGTACGGCATGTTCGCGGGCGTCACGCACGCGTTCGCGCTGCTGCGCGGGACCGGCGTGGCGCCCGGGGACTTCGCCGCGCTGCTCGTGCCCTGGCTGAACGCGATGGCCGGCTCGGCACACCAGACGGCCGAACGGCTGGAGTCGGGCGACTACACCACCGGTGTGGTCTCCACTCTGGAGATGCAGGTGGCGGGCACGGACACGCTGCTGCGCACGGCCGGGGAGCAGGGCGTGAGCCCGGACCTGCTCAGCCCGTTCCTGGAGCTGATGCGCCGCCGCCTGGCCGACGGCCACGGCACGGAGGACACCACCGGCCTGGTGGACCTGCTGCGCACCAGCTGACCGCGGCTTCGCGACCACCGGGCCGGCCCCCAGGTCCCCGGCGGCCCCGCCTCACACCCCCTCCCCGCCCTTGCGCGGGCCCCTCACACCCCCCACCGCCGTCCGCTGAGGGCAGCGTTCCTCCCGGGAAACAGACGTGATGCTGCCGGGTAACGTCGGGGCCGCACGCTCGGGACATGACCTCGAATACGCGTGTGGTGGTGATCGGCGCCGGCCTCGCGGGCGTGCGGCTCGCCCGGCGGCTCGGCGAGCTGGGCACGCCCGCGCTGCTCGTCGGCGAGGAGGAACACGCGCCGTACAACCGGGTGCTGCTGGCCGAGGTACTGGCCGGCCGGTACGCCCCGGAGGTGATCGCCCTCCCGCCGCCCGCCGGCCTGCTGCGCACCCGGGTCACCGGCATCGACCGGGCCGCCCGGACCCTCGCCTGCGCCGACGGCACGTCGATCGCATACGACACGCTGGTGCTGGCCACCGGCTCCAACCCGGTGCTGCCCCCGCTGCGCGGCCTGTTCGGCCCCGACCACCAGCTCCCCGAGGGCGTCCACGCGTTCCGCACCATGGACGACTGCCTGGGCCTCGCCGAGGCCGTGCGGCCCGGGGTGCGGGCGGTCGTCATCGGCGGCGGGCTGCTCGGCGTCTCCGCGGCCCGCGCGCTCGCCGTCCGCGGCGCCCAGGTGGTACTCGCGCAGCAGGCCGAGCGGCTCATGGAGCGCCAGCTCGACCCGGACGCCTCCCGGCTGGTGCTGCGGCACCTGACCGAGCTGGGCGTCGAGGTGCACACCGAGTGCCGGGTGCGGGACGTGCGCTGCGTCGCCGGCGCGGTCCGCTCGGTGGAGATGGCCGACGGGTACGCGCTCGACGCCGACCTCGTGGTCCTCGCCTGCGGGGTACGGCCCCGCACGGGTCTCGCCGAGCAGGCCGGCCTCGCCGTCCGCAAGGGCGTCCTCGTAGACGACGAGCTGCGCACCTCCGACCCGCACATCCACGCCATCGGCGACTGCGCCCAGCACGACGGCACGGTCTACGGCCTGGCCGCCCCGGCCCTGGAACAGGCCGACGCGCTCGCCGAGCTGCTGGCAGGCGACGCCGGTGCCCGCTACACCGGCACCCGCTCCCTGACCCGGCTGACCCTCACCGGTCCCGACTCCCCCTTCGACCTCGCCGCGTTCGGCGAGACCGAGCCCCGCCCGGGCGACGACGTCGTGCGGATCGCCGACGCCACCCGCGGCACCTACCGCAAGGTCGTCGTCCGCGACGACCGCCTGGTCGGCGGGGTCCTCGTCGGCGAACTCGGCACCGTCGGCGCGCTCGCCCGCGCCTGGGAGGGAGCCGAGCCGCTCCCCGACGACGGCCCCCTGCTCCACCTGCTCACCAACGATGGAGGCTCCTGAATGACCGCCACCCTGGGGGCCACCCCCACGATCGTGCTCGTCGGCCACGGCATGGTCGGCCAGCGCTTCCTCGAAGCGCTCGCCGAGCGCGGCCTGACCGCCACGCACCGCGTGGTCGTGCTGTGCGAGGAGCCGCGTCCGGCCTACGACCGCGTCCAGCTCACCTCGTACTTCTCCGGCAGGACGCCCGAGGACCTCTCCATGACCGACATGGAGTTCATCAAGGACCACGGCATCGAGCTGCACCTCGGCGACCCGGCGGAGACGATCGACCGCGAGGCGCGCACCGTGACCGCCCGCTCGGGTCTGGTCGTGGACTACGACGTCCTCGTGCTGGCCACCGGCTCCTACCCGTTCGTGCCGCCGGTGCCTAACAAGGACGCCACGGGCTGCTTCGTGTACCGGACCATCGAGGATGTGCTGGCGATCGAGGAGTACGCGAAGACCCGGGCGACGACGGGTGCCGTGGTCGGCGGGGGTCTGCTCGGTCTGGAGGCCGCCGGCGCGCTCAAGGGGCTCGGGATCGACGCCCACATCGTGGAGTTCGCGCCGCGGCTGATGCCGGTGCAGGTCGACGACGGCGGTGGCGCGGCCCTGCTGCGGACCATCCGGGACATGGGCCTGACCGTCCACACCGGTGTGGGCACCCAGGAGATCGTGACGGACGACTCCGGTGCCGTCACCGGCATGAAGCTGTCCGACGGATCCGAACTCGCCACCGACATGGTGGTGTTCAGCGCCGGTGTCCGCCCCCGCGACCAGCTGGCCCGCGACGCGGGCCTGACGGTCGGCGAGCGCGGCGGCATCACGGTGGACGAGCAGTGCCGGACCGTCTCCGACCCGCACGTGTTCGCGATCGGCGAGTGCGCGCTGGCCGCCGACGGCCGGGTCTACGGCCTGGTGGCACCGGGCTACGAGCAGGCGGAGACGGCCGCCGCGACCATCGCGGCCGACGAGGCCTCCTTCACCGGTGCCGACCTGTCCACCAAGCTGAAGCTGCTCGGTGTGGACGTGGCCTCCTTCGGCGACGCGCACGGCACCACCGAGAACTGCCTGGACGTCGTCTACTCCGACTCCCGCGCCGGCCTGTACAAGAAGCTGGTCATCGGCGCGGACGGCACACTGCTCGGCGGCATCCTGGTCGGCGACGCGGAGGCGTACGGCACCCTGCGCGCGCTCACCGGCTCGGTGCCGCCCGTCTCCCCCGAGTCACTCGTCCTGCCCGCCGGAGCCGACTCGGGGGCGCAGCTCGGCCCGGCCGCGCTGCCGGACGACGCGATCATCTGCTCCTGCAACAACGTCCGCAAGGGCACGATCCGCGAGGCGGTCACCGAGCACAGGTGCACCACGGTGCCCGAGGTGAAGAAGTGCACCAAGGCCGGGACCACGTGCGGCAGTTGCGTGAAGGTGCTGGGCCAGTTGGTCGACGCCGAGCTGGAGGCGTCCGGTGTCGAGGTCGACAAGGGCCTGTGCGGCTGCTTCTCCCAGACCCGTGAGGAGCTGTACGAGATCGTCCTGGCCCTGCGCATCACGTCGTACCGGGAACTGCTGGACCGCCACGGCCGCGAGGCCGCCCGGGGCGGGGACGGCTGCGAGGTGTGCAAGCCGGCCGTCGGCTCGATCATCGCCTCCCTCGCCCCGACGATCGGCGCGAGCGGCTATGTCCTGGACGGCGAGCAGGCCGCGCTCCAGGACACCAACGACCACTTCCTCGCCAACCTCCAGAAGAACGGCTCGTACTCGGTGGTGCCGCGCATCCCCGGCGGGGAGATCGCACCCGAGAAGCTGATCGTGATCGGCGAGATCGCCCGGGACTTCGGCCTCTACACGAAGATCACCGGTGGCCAGCGGATCGACATGTTCGGCGCCCGCGTCGAACAGCTGCCGCTGATCTGGGCCCGGCTGGTGGACGCCGGCTTCGAGTCCGGCCACGCCTACGGCAAGTCGCTGCGCACGGTGAAGTCCTGTGTGGGCTCCACCTGGTGCCGCTACGGCGTGCAGGACTCGGTCCGGATGGCGATCGACCTGGAGCTGCGCTACCGGGGCCTCAGGTCCCCGCACAAGCTGAAGTCTGCGGTGTCCGGGTGCGCCCGCGAGTGCGCCGAGGCCCAGTCCAAGGACTTCGGGGTGATCGCCACCTCGGGCGGCTGGAACCTGTACGTCGGCGGCAACGGCGGCGCCACCCCGCGCCACGCCGACCTGCTGGCCCAGGACCTGTCCGACGCCGAACTGGTCCGGCTGATCGACCGGTTCCTCATGTTCTACATCCGTACGGCCGACCGTCTGGAGCGCACCAGCACCTGGCTGGAGCGCATCCCGGGGGGCCTGGAGCACGTACGGGACGTGGTGGTGCACGACTCGCTCGGCATCTGCGACGAGCTGGAGCAGCTGATGCGGGCGCACGTCGCGCACTACCGCGACGAGTGGGCGGAGACGGTCAACGACCCCGAGAAGCTGGCCCGGTTCGTGTCCTTCGTGAACGCCCCGGACACCCCGGACCCGGTGGTCTCCTTCGTCCCCGAGCGCGACCAGATCAAGCCCGACCTGCCGCTGCTGAACATCGGCCTGCGGCCCGCCGACGACGTCCTGGAAGGAAGCGCCCAGCGATGACCCTGGCAGTTGAGACGACCGACCTGAAGGTCCAGCTCCAGCTCGCGGACGGCTGGTTCACGGTCTGCGACCTGAGCCTGCTGGTCCCGGGCCGCGGAGTGGCGGCCCTGCTGCCGGACGGCCGCCAGGTGGCCCTCTTCCGCGACCGCGCGGACCGGCTGTACGCCGTCGACAACCGCGACCCCTTCACCGGCGCGGCCGTCCTGTCCCGCGGCCTGACCGGCACCCACCAGGGCCGCCCCTTCGTGGCGTCCCCGCTGCTGAAGCAGCGCTTCGACCTGGTCACCGGTGAGTGCCTGGACGACGATTCGGTGCGGGTGAGCGCGTACGAGGTGCGGGCGCTGTAGGGAGGGGCGGGGTGCGGACCGGGCCGCGGGCCTCGGCTCAGGTCAGGTCCGTGCGCAGCACGACCCGGCGGCCCCGCAGCTCCCCGCTCTCCATCCGCGCGTGCGCCTCGGCGGCGGCGCCCAGCGGGAGCACCTCGACGCTCCGGGGGCGCAGCAGGCCCTGCCCCAGCAGGTCGTTGACGGCGGTCGCGGCGGCGGCGAGTTCGACGGTCGTCGCGTGCGAGATGACGAAGCCCACGACGGAGCAGTCGTTCATGTACAGCGGTCCGGCGGGCAGCACGGGCCGGGTGCCGGCACCGGCGAGCAGCACCACCCGGCCGCGGCGGGCGAGCAGACCGACCGAGGTCTCCAGATCGTTCACGCCCGCCGTGTCCACGTACACGTCGACACCGGCCGGCGCCGCCCGGCGGATCTTCCCGGTCAGCTCCGGGTCGCGGTAGTCGAACACCTCGGCCGCGCCCGCCCCGGCGCAGTACCCGGCGTCCCGTGCGCCGGCCGTGGCGAGGACCCGGGCCCCCGCCCGCGCCGCGAACGCCATCAGGGCGCTGCCCACGTTACCCGCGGCACCCGCGACCAGCACGGTCTCGCCGAGGCGCAGGCGGCCGTGGACGAACAGGGCGAGGTACGCGGTGGCGGCCGGGTGCAGCGCGGCCACGGCGAGGTCCGGGTCGACACCGTCGGGCAAGGGGTAGAGCCGGTCGGCCGCCACCACCGCCTGCTCGGCGGCCGCGCCCTGCCGTCCCTCGTGCCCGAGGCTGTTGCACCACACGCGGTCGCCGGCCCGGAAACCGGTCACGCCGGGTCCCGTCCCGGCGACGGTGCCCACCAGGTCACGGCCGATGACGAACGGGAAGTCCACGGCCGTACGGAACACCCCCGACCGGACGTAGGCGTCCACCGGGTCCACTGCGGTGGCGAGCACGTCCACCAGGACGTCGGTCGGGCCGGGGCGGGGCGCGGGCAGCTCGCCGTACCGGATGACGTCCGGGGGACCGAGCTCCTGGATGTACGCGGCACGCATGGTCTTCCATGCTGCCACCGGGGGGCGCAGGGCGCGCGGGCGCCTCCACGGGCGCGCCCCTTCCCCGCTCACCCCGACGCGGCGCTCCAGTCAGCCCTGGAGCTGTTCTGGCGGCGCGGTCCTGACCCGGCCAGGGTCCGGGACGCGGCGGAGCAGGCCCCTTCCCCCTCAAACTGAACCGATCGGTCAGGAAAAGGGAACCTCACCATGACGCACCGCTTCTCCGGCCGGACCGCCCTCGTCACCGGCGCCGGATCCGGCATCGGCCGCGGGGTGGCCCTCGCCCTGGCCCGGGAGGGCGCCCGGGTCGTCGTCGCCGGCCGGCGCCGGGACCGCTGGACGAGACCGTGGCGCTGATCGAGGCCGGGGGGCGGCAAGGGCCTCGCCGTCACCGCCGACGTCTCCCGCGCCGACGACCTGCGGGCCCTGGTGGACACCGCCGTGGACCGGTTCGGCTCGCTGGACGTGGCCGTGAACAACGCCGGGGTACTGGAGGGCCGGGGGCGGGCGGTGGGCGACCTGGCCGAGGAGGAGTGGCCGGATGCTCGACATCAACGTCACCGGTGTCCTCCTCGCCCTCCAGGCCGAGATCGCCACATCGCCGACGGCGCCCCGGTCCCACCGCCACGGACATGTCGTCCGGGACGGGGAGACCGAGGCCTGGTGGTCGACGGCGGCTCCACGGCCTGAGCCCCGCTCCCGTCAGTCGATCCCGGACCGCTCCACCCCGGCCACGATCCACCGCTGGAAGCACAGGAACACCAGGAGCAACGGCAGGATGGACACGGCCGCCGCGACGAACAGCTCGTGCAGCCGTACGACCTGGGCGGTGGTGAACGAGGACAGGGCCACCTGCACCGTCCAGGCGCTCTGGTCCTGCCCGATCACCAGCGGCCACAGGAAGGAGTTCCACGCGCCGAGGAACACGATGGTCCCCA
This sequence comes from Streptomyces sp. Ru62, assembly GCF_002920615.1. Classification (GTDB taxonomy): domain Bacteria; phylum Actinomycetota; class Actinomycetes; order Streptomycetales; family Streptomycetaceae; genus Streptomyces. The sequence continues at coordinate 141,142 of NZ_PQSU01000004.1, read as the reverse complement.
CGGCCGCGAACACCGGACGGGCGTTGGGTACGACGACGAGCCAGTACGTCCGCCAGTACCCGAGCCCGTCCACCTGCGCCGCGTCCTCCAGCTCACGGGGGAAGCCGAGGAAGTACTGCCGGAAGACGAAGCAGGCGAAGGCCGGGAACAGGGTCGGCACGATCAGTCCGCGCAGCGTGGAGACCCAGCCCAGCGACGACACCAGCACGAAGCTGGGCACGAAGGTGACGGCCGCCGGGACCAGCAGGGTGCCCAGGATGGCGTAGAAGACCTTGTTCGCGTGGCGGTAGGGGATGCGGGCGAGGCCGTAGCCCGCGAGGGAGGCGAGGAACAGGGTGCCGAGGGTGGTGGCGACGGCGATCAGCGCGGAGTTGAGCAGGGACCGGGCGAAGGGCACGGACGGATCACCGAACAGTTCGCCGACGTTCCCCCACCGCACCTCGCGGGGGAAGAAGGTCCACTCGGGGGAGGTGATGTCCTTCTCACTGGCCAGCCCGTTGCGCACGAGCAGGTAGAAGGGGATCAGGAAGAGCAGGGCGAGCGCGATCAGCAGCACCAGCCGCAGCGCCCGCCCGGCCCGCACCAGGGCGTCATCCATCGGCGTCCGTCCCCCCCAGCCGGAGCCAGCGCGCCTGTCCCACCGTGACGACGGCGATGACCAGCGCGAGGATCACCGCGCCCGCGCTGCCGAGCCCGAGGTTCTGCCCCTGTCCGAGGGCGGTGTAGTAGAGGTAGACCAACGGCGGCCGGGCGTACGGCGGATAGCCCCGGGCGTCGGACAGCAGGTTGTAGAACTCGTCGAAGGCCTGGAAGGCGCCCACGACGAGCAGCAGCACCACCGCGACCGAGGTGGCCCGCAGCTGGGGCAGGGTGATGTGCCGCAGCACCGTCCAGCCGGGCCGGGCCCCGTCCACGGCCGCCGCCTCGTACAGCGCCGGGTCGATCCGCTGGAGCCCGGCGAGGAACAGGATCATGTAGAACCCGGCCTGGAGCCACAGCCGTACGGTGACGATCACCAGCCAGTACCAGGGCGGATCGGTGGTGGACAGCCAGGCGACGGGATCGCCGCCGAACCACCCCAGCACGCTGTTGGCCAGCCCGAACCGGACCCCGTTGAAGAGGGACATCTTCCAGACGAGTGCGGCCACGACGTAACTGCACGCGGCCGGCAGGAAGAACACGGACCGGAAGAAGGCCCGGGCGGCCCTGAGGCGGTTGACCATGAGGGCGAGGGACAGGGAGAACACGTAGGTGACGGGCACGATGAAGGCGGTGAAGACGACGAAGGTCTTCAGACTGTCCACGAAGGCCCGGTCCCGCAGCATGGCCGTGTAGTTGTCCAGTCCGACGAAGTGCGTGGGCGTGACCGTGTTGTGCGCGTCGAAGAAGCTGAGCGCCACGCTCCACAGCAGCGGGACGTACGTGAACAGCGCGAGCCCCAGCGCGAACGGCCCGACGAACACCCAGAACCAGAGCGCCCCGCGCCGCCTCACGACGTCTTCTTCACACGGTCGAGTTCGGCCGACACCTTCCGTACGACGGCCCGCAGTTCCCGTTCCGGAGCGGCCCCGTCCTTGATGATCCGGCTGAGCGCGTCCTGGTAGGCGGTCTGGCTCGCCGGGGTCCACAGCAGCGGCTGGGCGTAGCCGTGCTCGGTGGTGAAGCGGACGGCGTCGGCGGCGGGACCGTCCTTGAGCGCGGTGGCCTTCTCGGCGAGGGAGGTCCGGGCGGGGATGTGGAACCCGTACGACAGGGCGAAGTCCTCCTGGAGGTCGGTGCGTTCGACCCAGAGCCACTTCACGTACTGCTTGGCGAGCACCTTGTGCCGGCTGCGGGCGCTGACGGCGGCGCCGTACGCCCCGACGGGCACGGAAGGCCGCCCCTGACTCCCGTCGCGCGGGAAGGGCAGCACCCCGAAGTCGTCACCGAGCTCCTTGCGGACCTGCGGCAGCGCCCACAGCCCGGTCCACTGCATCGCGGTCAGCCCCTGTACGAAGGCGGACGGGTCCGACCAGTCGCTGGGCGCGCCGAGGAGCAGGGACTTGTCGGCGTACAGCCGGTGCAGTTTGCCCAGGGTGCGGGCGGCGGCGGGATCGTCGAAGCCGACCCGGCCGTCGTCGCCGACGAGCTGGAATCCGGCCGCGTACAGGGGCGTCCCCCCGAGCACGCCCGCTCCCCCGTCGTTCCCGAGGAAGAGCCCTTTCACCTTGCCGCTGGTGAGCCGGTGCGCGGCCTCCACCAGGGCGTCGAGGGTGGTGGGCGGCTCGACACCGGCGTGGCTCAGCAGGCTCTTGCGGTAGTAGAGCATCTGCATGTCGATGACCTGCGGAATGCCGTAGACCCTGCCGTCGTGGGTCTTCGGCGCGAGCACGGCCGGATTGAAGTCGTCCTTCACCTCCGCCACCAGCTCGGTGAGGTCGAGCACCTGCCCACCGCGGATCTGGTCGAGGGTGGGCCCGTTGACCTCGAAGACATCGGGGCCGGAGTCGGTGAGCAGCGCGGCGGCGGTCTGCTGGTCGTAGTTCCCCGGCCGCCACTGCACCGACACGCGCGCCTTCTTGAAGCCGGCGGCGTACCGCTGCACGGCCCGCTCGGTGCCGGGCTCCCCGTACTGGTGGTACCACTGCGCCAACTCCGGCCCCGAACCACCGCCGCCCCGCCCGGTGTTGCCCCCACAGGCCGTGAGCGTCCCGGCGCCCACCCCCGCGGCCAGCAGATCCCTACGCCTGATCGTCATCGTGCCCCCTGACGTCCGTCACCGATGCACGGCCCAACGATCAACCATGCGCCTCGATTACGTAAGGCGAGTTGCGGCCGTGTGTTTCTTCGGGGAGGACCCGGCCGAGGCGTCGTCCTTCCGACCGGAACCTTCGGCTCCTAGCCGGACTCCGCGTACGGCTGCCTCATGTCGGACGAATCTCGGCAGGAGTCCGAGACGCCGATTCGGACACGGTCTTCGGTGAGTCGGCGGATGGTGATCCGGCTGGCACGACAGCGGGTGTGCTCAATCTGTGTGACGCCTCGGGAGGAGACGCCCGAGTGGGAGCGGGCGGCGGCCACTGCCGTGTGCGGCCAGGTCCGGGAACTCGTCCGCGTCAGCGCGGGGCGCTCCGCTCGCCTGAGCCGCGAACAGAAGGGGCAGTTCGTCGCGGTGTGCTGGACGGCTCAGATGTACCTGCACTTCGATGACCCGAAGCCCCGGTACGTCGCCGGCTGGGGCGACCTTCCCGAGTGGCAGCGGGAGACCGACGCCGACATCTTCGAGGCCGTCGAGCAGAGCGGGTGACACGGGCGCACCGCGCAGAGGGGCGACACCCCCCGCACCGGGATGTCGCCCCTCCTCTTTCGTGCGCCGGAGCCGCCGGCGATCGGTGAGGGTCGGGGACCGTCGGCGGCTCCGGGGACCGGGTGGGTCAGCGGTGGTCGCTGCCCGCCGACTGGGTGGCCGCGCGGCCCGCCTCCAGGCGGGCGACCGGGATGCGGAACGGGGAGCAGGAGACGTAGTCCAGGCCGGCCTCGTGGAAGAAGTGGACCGACTCCGGGTCACCGCCGTGCTCGCCGCAGACGCCGAGCTTGAGGTCGGGGCGGGTGCGACGGCCCGCTTCGGCCGCCGCCTTCACCAGCGAGCCGACGCCGTCCTTGTCGATCGTCTCGAACGGGCTGACGCCGAAGATGCCCTTCTCCAGGTACGCCGTGAAGAACGAGGCCTCCACGTCGTCCCGGCTGAAGCCCCACACCGTCTGCGTCAGGTCGTTCGTGCCGAAGGAGAAGAACTCCGCGGCCTCCGCGATCTGGCCCGCCGTGAGGGCGGCGCGCGGCAGCTCGATCATCGTGCCGATCGCCAGCTTCAGCTTCGTACCCGTCGCCGCCTCGACCTCGGCGACGACCTGGTCCGCCTCCTCGCGGACGATCTCCAGCTCCTGGACCGTACCGACGAGCGGGATCATGATCTCCGCGCGGGGGTCGCCCTTGGCCGTCTTGCGCTCGGCCGCCGCTTCCGCGATGGCGCGGACCTGCATGGTGAACAGGCCGGGGATGACCAGGCCCAGGCGTACGCCGCGCAGGCCCAGCATCGGGTTCTGCTCGTGCAGCCGGTGCACGGCCTGGAGCAGGCGCAGCTCGTTCTCGTGCGGTTCCTGGCGGGACTCCGCCAGGGCCACGCGGACGGAGAGTTCCGTGATGTCCGGGAGGAACTCGTGCAGCGGCGGGTCCAGGAGACGGATCGTCACCGGAAGGCCGTCCATCGCCTCGAAGAGTTCGACGAAGTCCTTCTTCTGCAGGGGCAGCAGGGCCTTCAGGGACGCCTCGCGCTCCTCCTCCGTGTCGGCCAGGATGAGGCGTTCGACCAGCTCACGGCGGTCGCCGAGGAACATGTGCTCCGTGCGGCACAGGCCGATGCCCTGGGCGCCGAAGCGACGCGCGCGCAGCGCGTCCTCGGCGTTGTCCGCGTTGGCGCGCACCCGCAGGCGGCGCTTGCGGTCGGCGAAGGCCATCATGCGGTGGACCGCCTCGACCAGCTCGTCGGCGTCGTCGGCGCCCGGGTGCATGCGGCCCTCGAAGTACTCCACGACGGGCGAGGGGACGACCGGGACCTCGCCCAGGTAGACCTTGCCGGTCGAGCCGTCGATGGAGATCAGGTCGCCCTCCTCCACGACGTGTCCGCCGGGGACCGTCATACGGCGGCGCTTGGTGTCGACCTCCAGCTCCTCCGCGCCGCAGACGCAGGTCTTGCCCATGCCGCGGGCGACCACGGCCGCGTGGGAGGTCTTGCCGCCGCGGGAGGTGAGGATGCCCTCGGCCGCGATCATGCCGTCCAGGTCGTCCGGGTTGGTCTCCCTGCGGACCAGGATCACCTTCTCGCCGGAGCGGGACCACTTCACCGCCGTGTACGAGTCGAAGACCGCCTTGCCGACCGCCGCGCCCGGCGAGGCCGCGATGCCGCGTGCGACCTGCTCGACCTTCGCCTGCTCGTCGAAGCGCGGGAACATCAGCTGGGCGAGCTGGGCGCCGGTGACGCGCTGGAGCGCCTCCGTCTCGTCGATGAGGCCCTGGTCCACGAGCTGGGTGGCGATGCGGAAGGCCGCGCCCGCCGTGCGCTTGCCGACGCGCGTCTGGAGCATCCAGAGCTGGCCGCGCTCGATGGTGAACTCGATGTCGCAGAGATCCTTGTAGTGGTTCTCCAGGGTCTCCATGATCTGCATGAGCTGGTCGTACGACTTCTTGTCGATCTGCTCCAGCTCGGCGAGCGGCACGGTGTTGCGGATGCCCGCGACCACGTCCTCGCCCTGGGCGTTCTGCAGGTAGTCGCCGTAGACACCCTGGTGGCCGGAGGCGGGGTCGCGGGTGAAGGCGACGCCGGTGCCGGAGTCGGGGCCCAGGTTGCCGAAGACCATGGAGCAGACGTTGACGGCCGTGCCCAGGTCGTGCGGGATGCGCTCCTGGCGGCGGTACAGCTTGGCGCGGTCGCCGTTCCAGGAGTCGAAGACCGCCTTGATGGCGAGGTCCATCTGCTCGCGCGGGTCCTGCGGGAAGTCCCGGCCGGCCTCCTTCTTGACGATCTTCTTGAAGGTGGTGACCAGCTTCTTCAGGTCCGCGGCCTCCAGGTCGGTGTCGACCGCGACCTTCTTGGCCGCCTTCGCCTTGTCCAGGGCCTCCTCGAAGAGGTCGCCGTCGACGCCGAGGACGGTCTTGCCGAACATCTGGATGAGGCGGCGGTAGGAGTCCCAGGCGAACCGCTCGTCGCCGGCCTGGGCCGCCAGACCCTGGACCGACTTGTCCGACAGACCGATGTTCAGGACCGTGTCCATCATGCCGGGCATGGAGAACTTGGCGCCGGAGCGGACGGAGACCAGCAGCGGGTCGTCGGCCTGGCCGAGCTTCTTGCCCATCTTGGCTTCGAGGGCGTCGAGGTGCGCACTCACCTCGTCACGGAGTGCCGCGGGCTCCTCGCCGCTCTCCAGGTAGACCTTGCAGGCCTCCGTGGTGATCGTGAAGCCGGGAGGGACCGGGAGACCCAGGTTGGTCATCTCGGCGAGATTGGCACCCTTGCCGCCGAGCAGGTCCTTCAGGTCCTTGTTGCCCTCGGTGAAGTCGTAAACGAACTTCGCTGCCTGGGGTTCTTTGTTTTCCGACACGGGTCTCGACTCCTTGAGGCCACGGTGGCTGCCCTGATGGCGAGGAACATACCCAGATCGAAGGTGCCTGGGTACGTCCACTTGCGCGTCATGCGCCTGTAACCACTCGTCCGCCAGCGGATCGAAAGTCAAGGCTTGGCAAGCGAAGCCAGCCGTATGTTTTCACTTCTTGAAGACAGCAGCGCCCACAGGTGCGGTTTTCTGCTCACATGAGCGGGTCTCGGCACGGCTGATTTCGATCGATGAACGATCAAGGGGTGGCACCGAGTGCCACCCCTTGAGGAAGTGCAGCCGTGCTTGATCCGCTCATCTGAGCGCAACCCTTATCAAGGGTGGCGAGAATCACGCTGCCACAGACCGCTCCGTTTCACCATGCGGACCGCTCGGCGGACGCCCGTCCGCGGCGGAAACACCGCCGTCACACACCCATCTCCGACAGCCGCTGCTCCGCCCGGTCCGGCGCGTACAGGTGCTCCACCACCAGCGCGCCGGCGCCGATCAGCCCGGCCCGGTCGCCGAGCCGCGAGGTGACGACGTCCAGGTGGGCCGTGGAGCGGGGCAGCGCCCGCTGGTAGAGCAGCTCGCGCACGCCGGTCAGGAAGGGCGTTCCGGCCAGGTCGCCCGCGATCATCAACACGCCCGGGTTGAGCAGGGTCACGACCGTCGCCAGCACGTCCCCGACCTGCCGCCCGGCCTCCCGGGCCAGCGCGGCGGCCTCGGGGTGCCCGGCGGCCAGCAGCTCCCGCACGTCCGAACCGGAGGCGGCCGGCACCCCGGACGCGGCCAGCCGGCGGGCCACGGCACCGCCGCTCGCGACCGCCGCGAGACAGCCGTACGAGCCGCACCGGCACAGCGCGTCGGCGCCGACCCGGATGTGCCCGATGTCGCCCGCGCCGCCGTCGACGCCCCGGTAGACCGAGCCGTCCACGACCACCCCGGCCCCGATGCCCGTGGAGACCTTGACCAGGACGAAGGCCCTGCAGTCGGGGTGTCCGGTGCGCTGTTCGCCGTACGCCATGAGGTTGGCGTCGTTGTCGACCAGGACGGGGACCGCCGGGGCCCCGGAGTGGTCGGTGAGGGCGCGGGAGAGGCGCCCACGTATGTCGTAGCCGTCCCAGCCCGGCATGATCGGCGGCTGGACCACCCGGCCGGTCTCGCTGTCCACCGGGCCCGGCACCGCCAGCCCGATCCCGCACACCTCCCCGGCGTGGTGCCCCGCCTTGGTCAGCAGGTCGGCGAACCAGTGGCCGAGCTCGCCCAGGACGGCGTCGGGGCCGTCCTCGACCATCAGCGCGCCGGCCTGCTCGGCGAGGATCTCGCCGGTCAGGGTGAGGACGGCCGCGCGGGCGTGCCGGGTGTCCAGGTCGGCGGCGAGGACCACCGCGTGGGAGTCGTCGAACTCCAGGGTGATGGAGGGGCGTCCGCCGAGCGGCGAGTCGACCCGGCCGCCGGCGCCCTCACGCAGCCAGCCCGCCCGGAACAGCCGGTCCAGGCGCTGGCCGACGGTGGCCCGGGACAGTCCGGTCGCCTGCTGGAGCGCGCCGCGCGTCACGGCCCGTCCGCTGCGCACGAGTTCGAGCAGATCGCCGGCACCCGCCTGGCTTCCGCTCTTGCCGGTCCTTCCCGGACGCCCGGTCATGCGCACCCCCTTGTGTTTCTCCAGTTTGCATTACATATTGAGTTTTGCGTGTTAAATAGACGTAACCCTACGGTGGCCGGGGCGGAACCGCGTCGGCCGGACGTCTTCGGGGAGCCCCGAGTGGATCGCACCGCCCAGCTCACTGCCCGTTCCACCCCGTACGAGACGGCATACGATCCACCGGCCACGGCCACCACCCCGGCCACGACGACGTCCCTGCGCACGAGGGCCGCCCGGGTGCTGGAGGCGAACTGGACCGGCGCGTCGACGGTGCCCTCCCGCGACCTGTATCCGCACCAGTGGTCCTGGGACTCCGCGTTCATCGCCATCGGGCTGCGGCACGTCTCGCCGCTGCGGGCCCAGACGGAGCTGGAGACGCTCTTCGCCGCCCAGTGGGCCGACGGTCGCGTCCCGCACATCGTCTTCAACCCCTCCGTACCGCTCGACGCGTACTTCCCGAGCCCCGACTTCTGGCGCTCCTCCACCGCCGGGCGCACGGCGGGCGCCCCGCGCACGTTACAGACCTCCGGCATCGTGCAGCCACCGGTGCACGCGCTGGCGGCCTGGCTGGTGCACCGCGCCGACCCGGAGCTGTCCAGGGCCCGCGGCTTCCTGGCCCGCCTCCACCCACGGCTGGCCGCCTGGCACCGGTATCTGCTGCACCGCCGGGACCTGGGCGGCGCCGGGCTGGTGTCCGTGGTCCACCCCTGGGAGCAGGGGATGGACAACAGCCCCTGCTGGGACGCCCCGCTGGCCCGGATCACCCCGGCCCCGGCCCGCTCCTTCCGCCGCGCCGACCTCGACCACGGCGCGGCCGAGGACCGGCCGACGGATCTGGACTACGGGCGGTACGTGCGGCTGGCCGCGGACTACCGGGACGCCGGGTACGCCGACGGGGGCGGGAAGTTCGCCGTGGAGGACCCGGCGTTCAACGCCCTCCTCATCGCCTCCGAGCTCGCGCTCGCCCGGATCGCCGAGGAACTGGGCGCGACCGGATCCGCCCGACGGGCCCGCGCCCAGCGGCTGACGGCGACCCTGGTGGAGCGGCTGTGGGACGCGGAGGCGGGGATGTTCCTGTGCCGCGACCTGCGGGACGAGGACGCCGTCTCCGGGCGGGGTGCCTTCGATGCCGGGCACGGTGCCTCCGATGCCCGGCGGGGACCCTCCGGTGCCGGGCCCGCCCCCGAGCACGGCACCCGCGAGCCCAGCCCCGTCCGCGAGCACGGCACCCCCCGTTCCGATGCCGGTGCCGGGCCGCGTGCCCCCGGTTCCCGCCTCCTCCCCGAGCGCGCCGTCTCCGGTCTGGTGCCGTTGATCCTGCCCGGGCTCCCCCGCGACATCGCCGTCACCCTCGTCCGCACTCTGCGCGGGCCGCACTTCTCGGTCGGTGACCGCACCCGGCTCGTGCCCAGTTACGACCTCCTCGGAGAGGCCTTCGACCCGCACCGCTACTGGCGCGGACCCGCCTGGTTCAACACGAGCTGGCTGCTGGAGCGCGGGCTGCGCGCGCACGGCGAGACGGCGGCGGCCGGGGCCCTGCGCCAGGCGGTGCTGGACCTCGCCGGCGCCACCGACTTCGCGGAGTACGTCGACCCGTACACCGGCGCGCCCTGCGGGGCCCCCGGCTTCGGCTGGACGGCGGCCCTCGCGCTCGACCTGTGCCACCGGCCGGCCGCGCGACACGAGCGTCAACATCTGGACAAGAGCGCACAAAGAGTCGTACCCCCCACGCACACCGGAACGTTCGACAGGAGTGACAGAGGAGGGGACCGGGGATGACGGACCGGCATCATCTGCTCGTGCACGGCGCCACCTTCGCCGCCGTGGGCGACCGTGGCGACATCAGCGGGGTGCGGGGCGGCAGCTCCCCGGACGGGTTGTTCGTCCGGGACGCCCGGCACCTCAGCCGCTGGCAGCTCACTCTCGACGGCGCGGTGCCCGAGGTGCTCACGCCGGTCACGGACGGGGACGAGACCCGCTGTGTGCTGGTTCCGCGCGGCGGCCGCCAGGAACCCCCGGCATACACCCTCTTCCGTGAACAGGCCGTCGGGGACAGCTCGTTCGTGGAGTCCGTCAAGGTCACCAGCAACCGTCCGGTGCCCACCACTGCCCGGCTCGCGCTCACCGTCGACGCCGACTTCACCGACCAGTTCGAACTCCGCTCCGACCACCGCACCTACGCCAAGGCCGGTGCCCTGCGCTCCCGCGAGGTCCTCCCCGACGGCATCGAGTTCACCTACCGGCGCGCCGAGTGGCGGTCCTGTACGACGATCACGGCCGACCCGGCCCCCGACGCCGTGGAGGAGACGGGCACCGGTGCCCGCCGCCTGGTGTGGACCCTCGACCTCGCCCCCCACGGCACGACCGAGCTGCTGCTGCGGGTGATCGCCCGCCCGCACGGCGAGAAGCGCGCCCTGCGCGTACCCCGCGACCCCGCCGCCGTGCAGGAACAGCTCCTCGCGGAGGAGGCCCGGTTCATGGAGGGCGTGGCCTTCCCGACCGGCTGGCCGGAGCTGGCCGCCGCCTGCGCCCGGGGCCTCGCCGACCTGGCGGCGCTCCAGGTCCCGGCCACCGGACCGGACGGCGAGGACCTGCGCGTACCGGCGGCCGGTGCCCCCTGGTTCCTCACCCTGCTCGGCCGCGACGCGCTCCTCACCTCCCTGTTCGTCCTGCCGTACCACCCCCGGTCGGCCGCCGCCACGCTCCTCGCCCTGGCCGCCGCCCAGGCCACCGGAACCGGCCGGTCCCCGGTCGCCCAGCCCGGCAAGATCGTGCACGAGGTACGCCACGGCGAGCTGGCCCACTTCGGACAGGTGCCGTTCGGCCGCTACTACGGCTCGGTCGACGCCACCCCGCTGTTCCTGATCCTGCTCGGCGCGTACGTCGAGCGGACCGGGGACACGGAGCCGGCCCGGCGCCTGGAGCCGCACGCCCGGGCCGCCGTCGGCTGGATGCTCGACCACGGCGGCCTGACCTCGCGCGGCTACCTCGTCTACCGCGCCGACGAGGGCGGCCTCGCCAACCAGAACTGGAAGGACTCCCCCGGCGCGATCTGCTGCGCCGACGGCACCCGGCCCACCGGCGCGGTGATGGCGGCGGGCGCCCAGGGTTACGCCTACGACGCGCTGCGCCGCACGGCCGGGGTGGCGCGCACGGTGTGGGGCGACGAGACGTACGCCGCGCTGCTGGAACAGGCGGCGGCCGACCTCCGCGACCGCTTCCAGCGGGACTTCTGGATGCGGGAGCAGTGCTTCCCGGCGCTGGCGCTGGACGGACAGGGCCGGCAGATCGACGCGCTGGCGTCCGACGCCGGGCATCTGCTGTGGTCGGGGCTGCTGGACAAGGAGTACGGCGAGGTGGTGGGCCGGCGGCTGCTGGAGCCGGACTTCTTCTCGGGCTGGGGTGTCCGCACGGTGGCCTCCGGCCAGGCCGCGTACCACCCGCTGTCCTACCACCGGGGGTCCGTCTGGCCCCATGACAACGCGCTGATCGCCCTGGGTCTGGCGCGGTACGGGCTGCACGACGAGGCCCGTACGGTCGCGCATGCGCTGATCGACGCGGCGACGGTGGGCGGGCACCGGCTGCCGGAGGTATTGGCGGGGTACGGGCGTACTGCGCACGGTGCGCCGGTGCCGTATCCGCACGCGTGCGGGCGGGGGGCCCGGTCCGCCGCCGCGCCGCTCGCTTTGCTGACGGCGGTTGGGGGCGCCTGAGGGGGCGGGGGGGGCGCTTGTGGGGCGGGTGCGGGTTCGTGGGGGTGGTTCGCGCAGTTCCCCGCGCCACTTCAGGGCGCTGACGTGCCGTCGGCCGTGTTGACCAGGTGTTTGCCCGGCCTCCGTGAACGGTGCTTTCCCGTGGGCCGTACCCGAAGGCATGAGCGCGCTCCAGTCTGCCTCTGCCGATGCCTCTGCCGAGGGCGTGGCCGAAGAGGTCACCGAACCCGCCGTACGCACGTTCCGCCGCCCCTGGGCCGCATGGTCGGCGTGGCGCGGGCGCTGGCGGGAGGGACACCCGGAGGTCGCACGGGCCCTGTCCGTGACCGTCACCGTGCTCGCCGCCGCGCTGGTCGTCGCCGCGCTGGTGATGCCGAACACGGTCGTCCGGCTGGGGCCCGCGAAGTTCTTCCGCATACCCGGCGAGGCCGTCATCGGGGCGGCCGTGCTGCTCGCGCTGCCCCGGCGGCCCCGGGTGGTGCTGGCGGCGGTGTCCGGGGTGCTGCTCGGGGCCATGACCGTGCTCAACGCGCTGGACATGGGGTTCAACCAGTACCTCGGCCGCAGCTTCAACGTCGTACTGGACTGGGGTCTGTTCGGGGACGCGGAGTCTTATCTGGAGGACTCCCTGGGGCGGACGGCCACCCTCGCTGCCGTGGCCGGACTGGTCGCGGTCGTCCTGCTGCTCCTCGTGCTGCCGGCGCTGGCCATGGTCCGGCTGAGCAACCTCCTCGCCCGGCACCCCGGCACCGCGACCCGCGGCACCCTGGTCGCCGGGGTCGTCTGGATCACCTGTTCCTCGCTCGGGCTCCAGGTGGCGGGCGTGCCGATCGCCTCGGACCGCACCGCGACCGCGCTGAAGGCCCAGGCCCGCAGGGTGTCGGACACGCTGAAGGACGAGGCGGAGTTCCGGAAGGTGGCCCGGGTCGACGCGTTCGGGAACACACCGGGCAGTCAGCTGGTGCCCGACCTGCGCGGCAAGGACGTGATCTTCACCTTCATCGAGAGCTACGGCCGCAGCGCGATCGAGGACCCGGTCATGGCGCCCGGCGTGGACCGGACGCTCGACGTCCGCACCAAGGCCCTGGCCAAGGCCGGCTTCCACGCCAAGAGCGGCTGGCTGACCTCGGCGACCTACGGCGGCAGCAGCTGGCTGGGCCACTCCACCACCATGTCGGGCCTGTGGATCAGCAATCAGCAGCGCTACCGCACGGTGATGGCCAGCGACCACCTCAGCCTGACGGAGGCGTTCCAGAAGACCGGCGCGTTCGACACGGTGGGGGTCATGCCGGGTGTGCAGAAGGGCTGGCCGGAGCAGAAGTGGTACGGCCTGGACAAGGTCTACAACGCCTTCCAACTCGGCTACCAGGGACCGAAGTTCAGCTGGTCCACCATGCCCGACCAGTACGCCCTCCAGCAGTACCAGGAGCGGGTGCACAGCAAGCGGCCGGCCGCCGGCAAGGCACGGATGTCCCTGCTCATCCTGACGTCCAGCCACCAGCCCTGGGCCCCCATCCCGAAGATGGTGGGCTGGGACCAGCTCGGTGACGGCTCGGTCTTCAAGGGCATCCAGGCGGCGGGGAACAAGCCGGCCGACGTCATCGCCGACACCACCAAGTCCCGCGAGGAGTACGGCAAGTCGGTCCAGTACTCGGTGACCGCGCTGACCGAGTGGCTGGAGCGGTACGGCACCAAGGACACGGTGCTGGTCTTCCTGGGCGACCACCAGCCGATCGCCCGGGTCAGCGGCAACCACGCCAGCCGTGACGTGCCGGTGTCGATCGTCGCCAAGGATCCCAGGATGCTGGACAAGATCGCCGACTGGAACTGGACGGACGGGCTCCGCCCCGCGCACGACGCCCCGGTATGGAAGATGAGCGCCTTCCGCGACCGCTTCCTGACGGCGTACGGTTCGACGCCCCACCCGAAGAGGAACTGACACCTCCCGTGGGACACGGCACCGCGGCCGACCGAGCGGGGCGCGGCGCCTTCCGGCCGACCGAGTCGGGTGGTGGGTGGGCGAGGCCGGGGTCCGGGGCGGAGTCCCTGGCGGGGTCCGGGGCGCAGCCCCGGGGACGGTCAGCCACCCGACGTGTCGAGTTCCGCTTCCTCGGTGATCCCGGAACAGTCGTACGGATCCTTCAACCACCCGTCCGGCAACACCACCCGGTTGTTCCCGGACGTCCGCCCCCGCGGCCCCTCCGCCCCGACCGGCCACGCCTGGTCCAGGTCCAGCTCGTCCAGCCCCGCCCGCAGCTCCTGGAGGGACGACGTGATCGCGAGCCGCTTGCGCATCTCGGATCCGACCGCGAACCCCTTCAGGTACCAGGCGACGTGCTTGCGGAAGTCGACCACGCCCTTGGACTCGTCACCGAGCCACTCCCCGAGCAGGGTCGCGTGCCGCACCATGACGTCGGCGACCTCCCGCAACGTGGGCCGCAGGAAGTCGTCCCGCCCCTCGAACGCGGCGACCAGGTCAGCGAACAACCAGGGCCGCCCCAGGCACCCGCGCCCCACGACCACCCCGTCGCACCCGGTCTCCCGCACCATCCGCAGCGCGTCCTCGGCCGACCAGATGTCTCCGTTGCCGAGCACGGGGATCTCCGGCACGTGCTCCTTCAGCCGCGCGATGGCGTCCCAGTCGGCGGTGCCGCCGTAGTGCTGGGCGGCGGTGCGGCCGTGCAGGGCGATGGCCGTGACGCCCTCCTCGACGGCGATGCGGCCGGCGTCGAGGTAGGTGATGTGGTCGTCGTCGATGCCCTTGCGCATCTTCATGGTCACCGGCAGGTCACCGGCCCCGCTGACCGCCTCGCGCAGGATCGCCCGCAGCAGGTTCCGCTTGTACGGCAGCGCGGACCCGCCGCCCTTGCGCGTGACCTTCGGCACGGGGCAGCCGAAGTTCAGGTCGATGTGGTCGGCCAGGCCCTCCTCCGCGATCATGCGGACGGCCTTGCCGACGGTCGCGGGGTCGACGCCGTACAGCTGGATGGAGCGCGGCTGCTCGCTCGGGTCGAACCTGATCAGCTGCATGGTCTTCTCGTTGCGCTCGACCAGCGCCCGGGTGGTGATCATCTCGCTCACGAACAGCCCCTTGCCGCCGCTGAACTCCCTGCACAGGGTGCGGAAGGGGGCATTGGTGATCCCCGCCATGGGTGCGAGCACGACGGGCGGTGTCACGGCGTGCGGGCCGATGGAGAGCGGGTGGGTCATCGTCAGGACTCCGGGGCGGATCTACGGCACAGGGCGGACACGGGAACACTGGGCAAGCACCCATTGTCCCTCACCCGCCGGGCGGCTCGTCCGCCGGCGCCGCCCGCCGGCACCCAGGGACCATGTATGACTCATTAGTTAGACGCACTATTGAGTTCGGCGTACGATGGAACGCATGCCAGAGCTGAGCCCTCGCCGACGCCTGCTCGTGCTCCTGATCTGCTGCATGAGCCTGCTGATCGTGAGTCTCGACAACACCGCCCTGAACGTGGCCCTCCCCTCCATGCAGCGTGACCTGCACGCCACCACCTCCGGCCTGCAGTGGACGATCGACGCCTACACGCTGGTCCTGGCCTCGCTGCTGATGCTGGCGGGCTCCACGGCCGACCGGATCGGCCGCAAACGCGTCTTCATGGCGGGCCTGGTCGTGTTCACCATCGGCTCCGCGCTCTGCTCCGTCGCCCCGAACCTGGAACTGCTGATCGTCTTCCGCATGCTCCAGGCGGTGGGCGGCTCGATGCTCAACCCGGTCGCCATGTCGATCATCACCAACACCTTCACCGACCCCCGGGAACGCGCCCGCGCGATCGGTGTGTGGGGCGCGGTGGTCGGTATCTCCATGGCGGCGGGTCCGCTGGTCGGCGGACTGCTGGTGCAGTCGGTGAGCTGGCGCTCCATCTTCTGGGTCAACCTGCCGGTCGGCCTCGCGGCCCTGCTGCTCACCCTCCGCTTCGTCCCCGAGTCGCGCGCGCCCAAGGCCCGCCGCCCCGACCCGGTCGGACAGCTGCTGGTGATCGCGCTGTTCGGATCGCTGACGTACGCGATCATCGAGGCACCGGAGTCGGGCGCCGGCCCGGTGACGCCGTTCGCCGTGCTCGCCGTGGCCGCGCTGCTGGCCCTCCTGTGGTACGAGCCCCGCCGCGACGAACCCCTCATCGACCTGCGCTTCTTCCGCTCGGCCCCGTTCAGCGGTGCCACGGTGATCGCGATCAGCGCGTTCGCGGCCCTCGGCGGCTTCCTGTTCCTGTCCACCCTGTACCTGCAGAACGTGCGCGGCCTGGACGCCCTGCACGCGGGCCTGTGGATGCTCCCGATGGCCCTGCCGACGTTCCTGTGCGCCCCGCTGTCCGGCCGCCTGGTCGGCAGCCGCGGCCCACGGCTGCCGCTTCTGGTGGCGGGCACGGCGATGACCGCGAGCGGTGTCCTGTTCGCCGCGTTCGAGGCGGAGACCTCCGACACCACCCTCTTCCTCGGCTACGTCCTCTTCGGCATCGGCTTCGGCTTCGTGAACGCGCCGATCACCAACACGGCCGTCTCCGGCATGCCGCGCACCCAGGCCGGTGTCGCCGCCGCCGTCGCCTCCACCAGCCGGCAGCTGGGCCAGACGCTCGGTGTCGCGGTCGTCGGCGCCGTCCTGGCCTCCGGCATCGGCTCGTCCCCGTACCGGCAGGTGTTCGTCCCGGCGGCCCGCCCCGGCTGGTGGATCCTCACCGCCTGCGGCCTGGCCGTCCTGACCTTGGGCCTCCTGACCAGCGGCCACTGGGCCCGCCGCACCGCCGAACGCACAGCCGAGAGCCTGCGGTCACCGGAGGTACGCCAGGTCGTGGGCACAGCGGAACGGGCGTGACACCGAGGGCCCGACGGGGCGCCGCTCGGACCCTGCACCGGCCTCGGCCGCCCGGCTGAGCCCCCCGCACCCGCCCCCCTGGCCGGCTAGCCCGAACGCCCGGTTGTCCGTGCCGGGTGCGGCGCGGCTGCCGGGGGTGGTGGGGGTGCCGTTCCACGATGTGCGGCAGCGGCTTCGCCGATCCCGTGGAGGTTTCCTTGCCGTGCTGGAGGCGTACGGGACTGACCGCGCCGGCGCTCGCCCCGCGGGCCCGGCAGGAGGTCGAGCAGTCCGCCGTCCGGGTCCACGGCCGGCAGGCACAGGTCGTCCTGGACCGCGACACCCTGTTCCTGTCCGCCTTCTCAGCCGGCTGACTGGTCACCGCCGCGGGCTGTGCGCCGCGGCCCGGGCAGCCGTACCAGTGCAAGGTGAAGGGGGGCTGAGCCGGTCATGCGCGCCCTGTTCACCCTGGTCCTGCTGACCGTGGGCAGCGGGCTCGGCTACTTCACCGCCGTGGGGCTGATGCGACGGTGAACCGCCACACCCGCTTCCTGAAGCACAACAAGCCTGACGCTCGCCTTCTTCACCGGCTTCCTGCTCACCCTCGCCGGGCAGGCCGTGGGAGTTGCACAAGGCCGGGGTGGAGAGCGACCGGGACCAGAAGGTCGGCGAGCACGCCGGCCCGGAGTCGCCGCGCTGGGCCGCCGCCACGGGCTGGCGGCAGCGGATGTACGCCCGCTCGCTGGGTCTCGTGATGGCCGCCGTCTTCGCCTGGTCCTGGCTCGCCCAGTCCATCACCGGCGTCGCCGCCTACAACGAGGAGCACCTGCGCCAGCTCCAGGCGCCGGTCTCCTGGTGGGCGTACCTGGGCTGTGCCGACTTCTGGGACCGCACGCTGCAGAACCGGCAGTCCGAACTGCTGGCCGTCGCCTCGATGGCCATCCTCTCCGTCTATCTGCGCCAGCGCGGCTCCCCCGAGTCCAAGCCGGTCGGCGCGGCCCACACCGCCACCGGGGTGGAGGGCTGAGGATCAGCACCCGCTGGGGGGCAGCGCCCGCTGAGGCTCAGCGCCGCCCGCTGGGGGTCAGCGTCCGCACGCGATCTCGTACAGCTTCTCCAGCCGCTGCCGGGTCTCCTCGTTCCTCGGCGTGTACGTCACCATCCGGGCGCCCACGTCGGGGGCGAGCCACAGGTCCGTGTGCTCCAGGCTGAGGCGGCCCACGTAGGGGTTGAGGAACTCCTTGGACTTGGAGCGGGTGTCGACCACCTCGTAGCGCCGCCAGTTCTCGCGGAAGGCGGGTGACTCGTCCAGCCGCCTCAGGAGCATCTTCCAGGCCGGCTCGCCGAGATGGCCGGCCAGGGCGGCGCGCAGCCGGGCGGCCATCAGGCGCTGGGTCTTCTCCAGGTGGACGACCGCCGCCTGCCACTCCTTGTTGGTGTGGACGAGGAGCATGCAGTTGCGGTCCTCGGGCGGAATCGCGTCCAGGTCGCCCAGGAGGCGGCCGTAGGTGCGGTTGTAGGCGAGGATGTCGTACCGGCTGTTCTGGATGCAGGCGGGGATCGGCTCCAGCCCGGTCAGCATCTGGCGCAGGGCGGGGGTGACGCTCGGGCAGTTCGCCGCCGGGGTGGGGTCCGTCGCGCCGGCCAGCTGGAAGAGGTGGGCGCGTTCGCTGGCGTCCAGGCGCAGGGCGCGTGCGAGGGCGTCGAGGACCTGGACGGAGACCTGGATGTCACGGGCCTGTTCGAGCCAGGTGTACCAGGTGACGCCGACCGCGGAGAGGTGGGCGACCTCCTCGCGGCGCAGCCCGGGGGTGCGCCGGCGGGTCCCGCGCGGCAGGCCCACCTGTTCCGGCGTGATGCGCTCCCGTCTGCTGCGCAGGAACGCGGCCAGCTCGTGCCGGCGGATCTCCGCTCCCCGGGCGGGCTGCGCCCGGGTTTCCTGGACCGAGGTCGTCATACGTCCAGGGTGCCGGTCCGGCCAACCTGTTTCCAGGTGCTTCCAGTACCAGGACAAGGGCCGCCGACCACCAGCATGACCTGGGGGCCGGGCCGGGAATCCGGCCGGGTCTCCGGGTGGTGCCGGGTAGTTCTGCTACCAGGATGAGCAGACTCTGGTACCAGCCTGAGGGGTGCTCCAGGCTCGGGAGCATGAGTGAAACCGTCACCGCCCCCGCCGTCCGGCCGACGGCGGCGCCGCCCGCGCTCACCGGGCCCGGGCTGTTCACCGTCCTGCTGGCCGCGGCGCTGCCGCTGGTCGACTTCTTCATCGTCAACGTCGCCCTGCCGACCATCGGCGCCGATCTCGCCGCGGGCGAGGCCGTGCTGGAGCTGGTCGTCGCCGGGTACGGGGTCGCGTACGCCGTGCTGCTCGTGCTCGGCGGGCGGCTCGGGGACCTGTTCGGCCGGCGCCGGCTGTTCCTCGCCGGGATGGCCGCCTTCGGGCTCACCTCTCTGGCCTGCGGACTCGCGCCCGGCGCCTGGAGCCTGGTCGCGGCGCGGGTCGCGCAGGGCGCCTCCGCCGCCGCGATGCTGCCGCAGGTGCTCGCCACCATCCAGTCCGCCACGAGCGGCGCGCGCCGGGCGAAGGCCATGAGCCTCTACGGCGCCACGGCCGGGCTGTCCATGGTCGCCGGGCAGATCCTCGGCGGGGTGCTGGTCGCCGCGGACATCGCCGGGACCGGGTGGCGGGCCATCTTCCTCGTCAATGTGCCGGTGGTCGTACTGGGTCTCGTGCTCGCCGCCCGGTTCGTGCCGGAGACCCGGTCGCAGCACCCCGAGCCCGTGGACGGGCCGGGCACCGTGCTGCTCGCGGTGTCCCTGCTGACGCTGCTCGCGCCGCTCACCGAGGGCAGGGCGGCCGGCTGGCCGCTGTGGACCTGGCTGTCACTGATCGCGTTCCCCTTCGCGGCGGGCGCGTTCTGGGTGGTGGAGCGGCGGGCGGACCGCTCGGGGCGGACCCCGCTGGTGCCGCCGAGCCTGTTCCGGGTGCCGTCCATGCGGCGCGGTCTGGAGCTGATGGTGCCGTTCTCCATCGGCTTCAGCGGGTTCATGTTCATCATCGCGCTGGCGTTGCAGCAGGGTGCCGGGCTCGGGCCGGTGCCGGCCGGGCTGGCGCTGGCGCCGATGGCCGTGGCGTTCCTGCTCGTCTCCCTGGCCGGGCCCCGGCTGATCGCCCGTTTCGGCACCCGGGTGGTCACGGCCGGATCCGTGCTCCAGGGCGTGGGCGTGCTGCTGATCGTGCTGGCCGCGTGGCGGGACTGGCCCCGGCTGGACGTCGTCTCGCTGCTGCCGGGCGCGGCGGTGGCCGGTGCGGGGCAGGCGCTCCAACTGCCCAACATCATGCGGCTGGTGATGTCCGAGGTGCCGCCCGCGCGGGCCGGGGTCGGCAGCGGGGTGATGGTCACCACGCAGCAGTCGGCGCTGGCGCTGGGGGTGGCCACGCTGGGCACGCTGTTCCTGACCCTGGTCCCGCATCTGGGCATGCGGGACGCGCTGGTCAGCACGTTGCTGGTGCAGTTGGGCGGGATCGTGCTGACGGGGCTGCTGAGCCTGCGGCTGCCACGGACGGTGGGCTGAGCCCGGCGGGCTTTTGGTCCAGACCTATTGACGAGAGGTCTGGACCACGAGCAGTGTCATGTCTGCGACATGGCTCACGCTCACCGACCCCCACCGGGAGGCCCCATGCTCCGCCGTACCCTGCGCGTCCTCACCGCCGCGCTCACCTCGGCCGTTCTCGCCCCGCTGGTGATCGCCACCGCGCCCGCCGCCTCCGCCGCCGACACCTGCGCGGTCAAGCCGAGGCCGGCGGGCAAGGTGCTCCAGGGGTACTGGGAGAACTGGGACGGCGCCGCGAACGGGGTCCACCCGCCCTTCGGCTGGACCCCGATCACCGACTCCCGCATCCCCGCCCACGGCTACAACGTGATCAACGCGGCCTTCCCGGTGATCCGCTCCGACGGCACGGCCCTGTGGGAGGACGGCATGGACGCCGGCGTGAAGGTGGCCACGCCGGCCGAGATGTGCGCGGCCAAGGCGTCCGGCCAGACGATCCTGCTGTCCATCGGCGGTGCGGCGGCCGGTATCGACCTCAGCTCCGCCACCGTGGCCGACCGCTTCGTCGCGACGATCGTGCCCATCCTGAAGAAGTACAACTTCGACGGCATCGACATCGACATCGAGACGGGCCTGGTGGGCAGCGGGACCATCGGCCAACTGTCCACGTCCCAGGCCAACCTGATCCGCATCATCGACGGGATCCTCGGGCAGATGCCGGCGGGCTTCGGCCTGACGATGGCCCCGGAGACGGCGTACGTCACCGGCGGCAGCGTCACCTACGGCTCCATCTGGGGCGCGTACCTGCCGGTCATCAAGAAGTACGCGGACAACGGCCGCCTGTGGTGGCTGAACATGCAGTACTACAACGGCAGCATGTACGGCTGCTCCGGCGACTCCTACGCGGCCGGCACGGTGCAGGGCTTCACCGCCCAGACCGACTGCCTGAACAAGGGCCTGGTGGTGCAGGGCACGACGATCAGGGTGCCGTACGACAAGCAGGTGCCCGGCCTGCCCGCCCAGTCCGGCGCGGGCGGCGGCTACATGTCCCCGTCCCTGGTCTCCCAGGCGTGGAGGCACTACGGAACGTCGCTCAAGGGCCTGATGACGTGGTCGGTCAACTGGGACGGTGCGAAGAACTGGACCTTCGGCGACAACGTCAAGGCGCTCCAGGGCCGCTGAGCGGGGGCGGACACGCGGATGCCGGACGAGTCCGCGCTGGCGGCTCGCCCGGCATCCGGCGGTGTGACTAGGCGCCCACGAGACGCTGGGCCAGGTAGCCCTCGATCTGGTCGAGCGACACGCGCTCCTGCTTCATGGAGTCACGCTCGCGGACGGTGACCGCGTTGTCCTCCAGCGTGTCGAAGTCGACGGTCACGCAGTACGGCGTACCGATCTCGTCCTGGCGGCGGTAGCGGCGGCCGATGGCACCGGCGTCGTCGAACTCGATGTTCCAGTTCTGCCGCAGCGCCTGGGCGAGGCCCTTGGCCTTCGGGGACAGCTCGGGGTTGCGCGACAGGGGCAGCACGGCGACCTTCACCGGGGCCAGGCGGTGGTCCAGGCGCAGCACCGTGCGCTTCTCCATCTTGCCCTTGGCGTTGGGCGCCTCGTCCTCGACGTAGGCGTCGAGCAGGAAGGCCAGCATGGTGCGGCCGACACCCGCCGCCGGCTCGATGACGTACGGCGTCCAGCGCTCGCCGGCCTCCTGGTCGAAGTAGGAGAGGTCCTGGCCGGAGGCCTTGGAGTGCGCCGAGAGGTCGTAGTCGGTGCGGTTGGCGACACCCTCCAGCTCGCCCCACTCCGAGCCGCCGAACTGGAAGCGGTACTCGATGTCGGCGGTGCGCTTGGAGTAGTGGGAGAGCTTCTCCTTCGGGTGCTCGTACCAGCGCATGTTCTCCTCACGCAGGCCCAGGCCGGTGTACCAGTTCCAGCGCTGCTCCATCCAGTACTCCTGCCACTGCTCGTCCTCGCCCGGCTTGACGAAGAACTCCATCTCCATCTGCTCGAACTCGCGGGTGCGGAAGATGAAGTTGCCCGGCGTGATCTCGTTGCGGAACGACTTGCCCATCTGGGCGATGCCGAACGGCGGCTTGCGGCGCGAGGTGGTCTGCACCTGGGCGAAGTTGGTGAAGATGCCCTGGGCGGTCTCGGGGCGCAGGTACGCGACGGAGCCGGAGTCCTGGGTCGGGCCGAGGTGCGTGGAGAGCAGACCCGAGAACTGCTTGGGCTCGGTGAACTGGCCCTTGTTGCCGCAGTTCGGGCAGTTGATGTCCGCGAGGCCGTTCGCCGGGGCGTGGCCCTTCTTCTCCTCGTACGCCTCCTCCAGGTGGTCGGCGCGGAACCGCTTGTGGCACGCGGTGCACTCGGTCAGCGGGTCCGTGAAGGTGGCGACGTGGCCGGAGGCCACCCAGACCTCGGGGGCCAGGATGACGGACGAGTCGATACCGACGACGTCCTCGCGCGACGTCACCATGTAGCGCCACCACTGGCGCTTGATGTTCTCCTTCAGCTCGACACCGAGCGGTCCGTAGTCCCAGGCGGCACGCTGTCCGCCGTAGATCTCACTGCAGGGGAAAACGAAGCCACGGCGCTTGCTCAGGCTGACGATGGTGTCGATCTTGTCGGCGGCCACGGTGCTCTCTTCATTACGACGACGGGCGTTGAAGCGAGATGCTTCCAGCGAATGATTCAGGTTACCGGCGCATGCTCCCCCACGACCAAATCGGCCCCTGCCCAGACCGCCTGACGAGCGTTGTTGACAACGGTTTCCATGTTTGTTGAAAATGACTGTCATGAACGTACGACGACACACCCGCCCCCGCGCGCGGCGCCTCATACCCGCCGCCGCGGTCGCCGCGGCCACCGCCCTCGGGATCGGCACGCTGTCCGCCTGCTCCGGCGACAAGGCGGTCGCGGCCAACACGAGCAAGTTCGACGTCGTCGCGTCGTTCTACCCGATGGCCTTCCTCGCCGACCGGATCGGCGGGGACCACGTCCACGTCACCACCCTCACCTCGCCCGGCCAGGAACCGCACGACCTGGAGATCAGCCCCCAGCAGATCGCCTCGCTGGAGGAGTCCGACGCGGTGCTGTATCTGAAGGACCTCCAGCCGTCCGTCGACGACGCGGTGGCCCAGTCCTCGGTCAGGACCAAGATCGACGCGGCCTCCCTGACCACGCTGGAGGACCACGGCAACGAGGTCGGCGGCCACGCGGCCGAGCACGACAGCCACGAGGACGGGGAATCCACCGGCAAGGACCCGCACCTGTGGATCGACCCGGTGCGCTACGCCCAGGTCGCCGAGGGCGTCGGCAAGGCCTTCGAGAAGGCCGACCCGGAGCACGCCGCCGACTACAAGAAGAACACCGCCGCCCTGGTGAAGCAACTGAACGACCTGAACACCGAGTTCAAGGACGGCCTCGCGCACACCAGGAGCAAGGTCTTCATCACCACGCACGCCGCCTTCGGCTACCTCGCCGAGCGCTACGGCCTCACCGAGGAGGCCATCAACGGCCTCGACCCCGAGTCCGAGCCGAGCGCCGCCCGGGTCAGGGACCTGGAGAAGATGGCCAGGGCCGACGGCGTCTCCACGGTCTTCTACGAGACGCTCGTCAGCGACAGGACGGCCAAGACCATCGCCCACGACACGGGGCTGAAGACCGACGTCCTCGACCCGATCGAGGGCATCACCGGCAAATCCCGCGGCAAGGACTACTTCGCGGTCCAGCGGGCCAACCTCAAGGCGCTCCAGCAGGCACTGGGCGCCAAGTGACAGGAGACGAGATGACCAGCGAGCCTGTCATAGCCCTGCGCGGCGTGACCGCCGAACTCGGCGCGCGCCCCGTGCTGCGCGGCATCGACCTCACCGTCGGCCGCGGCGAGGTCGTCGCGCTGCTCGGCGCGAACGGTTCCGGCAAGTCCACGGCGATCCGCACGATCATCGGCCAGGTGCCGGTGAGCGGCGGCACGATCGAGCTGTTCGGCACCCCGCGCCGGTCCTTCCGGGAGTGGGCGCGCGTGGGCTACGTGCCGCAGCGGACGACGGCCGCGGGCGGGGTCCCGGCGACGGTCACCGAGATCGTCTCCTCGGGCCGCCTGTCCCGCACCCGCTTCGGCGTCTTCCGCAGGAGCGACCGGGAGGCCGTGCGCGCCGCCCTGGAGCTGGTCGGCATGGCGGACCGCGCCAAGGACTCCGTGAACGCCCTGTCCGGCGGCCAGCACCAGCGGGTGCTGATCGCCCGCGCGCTGGTCGCCGAGCCCGAGCTGCTGATCATGGACGAGCCGATGGCGGGCGTCGACCTGGCCAGCCAGGAGATCCTGGCCCGCACCCTGAGGCAGCAGGTCGAGGCCGGTACGACGGTCCTGCTCGTGCTGCACGAGCTGGGCCCGCTGGAGCCCCTGATCGACCGGGCGGTCGTCCTGCGCGACGGCTGCGTGCTGCACGACGGCCCGCCCCCGCGCGCGGTCGGCCAGCACGCGCTGCCCGGCCACGACCACGTACACCCGCACGCTCCGGCGGGCGCCGAACCGATCCGCACGGGACTGCTGAGCTGATGGACTTCCTGAACTACGCCTTCATGCAGCGGGCGCTGCTGGCCGCCGTGCTGGTCGGCATCACCGCGCCCGCGATCGGCATCTACCTGGTCCAGCGCCGCCAGGCCCTGATGGGCGACGGCATCGGACACGTGGCCATGACGGGCGTCGGCCTCGGCTTCCTGCTGTCCACGTCCCCCGTGTGGATGGCGACGGCCGTCTCCGTCCTCGGCGCGGTCCTGATGGAACTGATCCGCTGGTACGGCAGGACGCGCGGTGACATCGCCCTGGCCATGCTGTTCTACGGCGGTATGGCCGGCGGTGTGATGCTGATCAACCTCGCGCCGGGCGGCTCCACCGCCAACCTGGTGTCGTACCTGTTCGGCTCCCTGTCGACGGTGTCCCAGTCCGACGTGACCGCGATCTGCGAGCTCGCCGCGTTCGTCCTGCTGGTCACGCTGGGCCTGCGCCGCCAGTTGTTCGCGGTCAGCCAGGACGAGGAGTTCGCCCGGGTCACGGGTCTGCCGGTGCGCGCGCTGAACCTGCTGACGGCGGTCACCGCGGCCGTCACCGTCACGGTCGCCATGCGGGTCGTCGGCCTGCTGCTGGTGTCCGCGCTGATGGTCGTCCCCGTGGCGGCGGCACAGCAGCTCAGCCGCAGCTTCACCGTCACCTTCGTGATCGCGGTGGCGATCGGCGTGGTGGTGGCCGTCAGCGGCACGGTCACGTCGTACTACCAGGACGTCCCGCCCGGCGCCACGATCGTCCTGCTGACCATCGCCGCGTTCCTCGTGCTGACCGCGCTGGCCGGCCCGCTGGCCCGGCGACGCGCCCGCGCGGCCGCCGCGGCCCAGCCCGCCGGGGACCCCGCGGAGTGCGCGATTCCGGTCGCGCGGGGCGCCGGCGACGAGGTCGGCGTCTGACCGCCGACAGCCCGGGCTGGCAGAATGGCCCGGGCAGCAGCAGACGTGAGGAGGCAACGGTGACGACCGCTGGACCGCCCGTGAAGGGCCGCGCGACCCGCCAGCGTGCAGCCGTGGCGGCGGCCCTGGACGAGGTCGACGAGTTCCGCAGCGCGCAGGAACTGCACGACATGCTCAAGCACAAGGGCGACTCCGTCGGCCTGACCACGGTCTACCGCACCCTCCAGTCCCTCGCCGAGGCCGGCGAGGTCGACGTCCTGCGCACGTCCGACGGCGAGTCCGTCTACCGCCGCTGCTCCAGCGGCGAACACCACCACCACCTGGTCTGCCGCGCCTGCGGCAAGGCGGTGGAGGTGGAGGGCCCGGCGGTGGAGAAGTGGGCCGAGGCGATCGCCGCCGAGCACGGTTACGTCAACGTGGCCCACACGGTGGAGATCTTCGGCACGTGTGCCGACTGCGCCGACTGCGCCCAGGGCTGACCGCCGGCCCGCCCGCTCCGGCTCACCTCCGCCCGAAGCAGCGCTCCAGCTCGTGCAGGTCGTAGAAGGCGCTGCCCTTCGCGACCGGACGGCAGCCGGCCCTGAACGCCGTCTCCTTCTCGTTGTAGAGCATCCGCACCAGCCAGCGGTCTCCCTTGCGGAAGACGTCCCACTGGATGTTGGCGCCCAGCGGGGAGACGGCGGCGCCCCGCCACGGGTTGTCCGCGTAGGTGTACGGCTCCCCCGGCGTCGCCGGCTGGGTGCTGCCCGGCAGACCCATCAGCGCGGCCAGCGGAATGATCTCCTCGGCGTGGGTGAAGCGCAGCTCGGCGCCGAGGCGGCTGGTGCCGGCGCGCTTGGCCTCGACCTGCCGGAACAGGTCGTCCAGCAGGACGTCGGCCATCTTGTAGGTGATGTCGCTGTCGGCGAAGCCGGGACCCTTCTCGTAGAAGTCCTCGGCGTCCCCGAGGTACCCGAACCAGGCCGCGTCCGTACGGGAGACGAACCGCTCCATGCCCCAGCCCGTGCCGCCCGGACTCTCCTCGATCATCGCGGGGGCGATGGCGTACAGGTTGTAGACGGCCTCCGCGGCACCCACCTGGTCGGTGATCCGCTCCACGAAGGCGTCCTTGAAGATCTTCCGCAGCACGCTGCGGGCGGCCTGCCGCGTCCTGGGCTGGTCGGTGATCCGGCTCAGGGTGTCCTTGAGGCGCTGGTCGCCCGCGATGTAGTCGCGGTAGGCGGCACCGCCCGCCGCCTTGTGGAAGTACAGCAGGTCCTTGTCGGTGCGGGCCGGACCGATGAGCGGCTCCAGCGCCGGGTCGGCCTCGGTGAGGGCGTCCGTGAACGCGGTGCCGCTGTCCACGGCCCGCCCCTGCCCCGAGCTGACGACGTCGATCCGCTCCCCGTCGTCCGCGATCTCCTTGAACAGGGCGGGCAGCCGCCGCTGCATGCGTACGGCCGTGTCCGCCAGCTCCCGCTTGCCGCGCCCGCTGAGGTTGCCGTAGCCGACCTTGGCCATGGCGGCCTCCAGGGCGCGGACCGTCGGACCGAACTCCTCCCCCTTGCCGGTGAGTTGTCCCTCCGCCTCGGCCTGGTCCCACAGCGCGAGGACCAGGTCCCCGTCCTCGCTGTCCGTGGCCGCGCGGGAGCCGTGCCGGGAGACGTTCTCGGTGAAGACCGGCTCGAACCCGGCCGGGGGCCGCTGGTGACCGCGCGGGTCCTGCTGCGGCGCGTAGGGCGCCTTGGTGCCGTAACTCTCGCGGTGCGCGGGCCCTTCTCCCGCGTGCGCGGGCAGGGCGGTGAGCAACAGGGCACCGAGGGCGAGGACAGGGGTCAGACGTCTCATGAGTCCCGTATCCTCTGCGGCCCGCGTGAACCCCGGGTGGCTAGGAGGTGGACCCGCCCTTCATGGCGGCCTCCATGGCGAGCAGTTCCTCGTTCGGGACCGCGCCGCCGAAGCGGCGGTCGCGGGAGGCGAACTCGACGCAGGCCCGCCACAGGTCACGGCGGTCGAAGTCGGGCCACAGCACGTCCTGGAAGACCATCTCGGCGTACGCGCTCTGCCAGAGCAGGTAGTTGGACGTGCGCTGCTCGCCGCTGGGCCGCAGGAACAGGTCGACGTCCGGCATGTCCGGGTAGTACAGGTACTTCTGGATGGTCTTCTCGTTGACCTTGGACGGATCGAGCCGGCCCGCCTTCACGTCCTCGGCGAGCCGCTGCGCCGCGTCGGCGATCTCCGCGCGGCCGCCGTAGTTCATGCAGAAGTACAGGGTGAGCAGGTCGTTGCCCTTGGTCTGCTCCTGGGCGACCTGGAGCTCCTTCGCCACCGACTTCCACAGCTTGGGCATCCGGCCCACCCAGCGCACCCGGATGCCCAGCTCGTCGAGCTGGTCGCGGGTCTTGCGGATGAAGTCGCGGTTGAAGTTCATCAGGAAGCGGACCTCGTCGGGCGACCGCTTCCAGTTCTCGGTGGAGAAGGCGTACAGGGAGATGTTGCGGACGCCGATCTCGATGGAGCCCTGGAGCACGTCCAGCACCCGTTCGGCGCCGACCTTGTGCCCCTCGGTGCGCGGCAGCCCCCGCTCCTTGGCCCACCGCCCGTTGCCGTCCATGACGATCGCCACGTGCTCCGGGACCAGCTCTCCCGGGAGCTTGGGCGCGCGGGCACCGGACGGGTGCGGCTCCGGCGCCTTGTACTCGCGCCGCTGGCGCCCCAGGATCCCGCGTACGACCATGTCCTTCTCGTCTCCTCGACCGTGCCGTGCTTACTTCTCTACGTACCGCAGGGAGCGCAGCCCGCGCTCCAGGTGCCAGTGCAGGTAGGCGGACACCAGCCCGCTGCCCTCGCGGACGTACCGCGCCTCGCACGCGTCCGCCGTCTCCCAGTCTCCCGTAAGCAGCGCCCCCAGCAGTACCAGGGTCTGCGAGGACGGTACGACACTGCCGGGCACCCGGCAGTCGGCGCAGACGGAGCCTCCGGAGGCCACGGAGAAGAACCGGTTCGGGCCGGGCATCCCGCACTTCGCGCAGTCGCTGAAGCTGGGCGCGTAGCCGTTGACGGCGAGGGAGCGCAGCAGGAAGGCGTCGAGGACGAGGTGCGGCGCGTGTTCGCCCCGGGCGAGCGTCCGCAGGGCCCCGACCAGCAGCAGGTACTGCTGGACGGCCGGTTCGCCCTCGTGGTCCGTGAACCGTTCGGCCGTCTCCAGCATGGCGGTCCCGGCGGTGTAGCGCGCGTAGTCGGTGACGATCCCGCCGCCGTAGGGCGCGATGGTCTCGCTCTGTGTGCACAGCGGCAGTCCGCGCCCGACCAGCTCGCTGCCCCGCGCGAAGAACTGCACGTCGACGTGGGAGAAGGGTTCCAGCCGGGCGCCGAACTTGGACTTCGTACGCCGCACGCCCCGGGCGACGGCCCGCACCCGGCCGTGGCCGCGCGTGAGCAGCGTGATGATCCGGTCCGCCTCTCCCAGCTTCTGGGTGCGCAGCACGATGCCGTCGTCGCGGAAGAGACTCATGGCTCCATTCTCGCCCATGCCGGGGGCGGCGCCGTCGCGCGTATTGGTGGCACCACTACTGTGCGTACGCACTTGTTACGGGTTGTCGGGGGGCCAAGGATGGACGCATGCCCTCGTCGACAGATTCCGTCAGCCGCGTGAGCAGCGTCAGCGGCGTCCGCCAGGTCAGTCCGGTCAGCCAGGTCAGCCAGGTCAGCCACGAGGAATTCCGCGCCACGCTGGGCCGGTTCACCACCGGGGTCGTCGCGGTGACCGCGGTCCGCGCGGGCGATGCCACGCCGGCCGGCCTCGCGGTGAACTCCTTCACCTCGGTGTCCCTCGATCCCGCGCTCGTCCTCTTCTGCATCGCCCGGACGAGCACCAGCTGGCCGCGGGTCCGGGCCGCGGAGCGCTTCTGCGTCAACATCCTCGGGGCGGACCAGCGCGAGCTGAGCAGCCGCCTGGCCACGAGCGGCGCCGACAAGTTCCGGGACGTCCGGTGGAGCACCACACCGGCCGGGACGCCCGTGCTGGACGGCGCCATCGGATGGCTGGAGTGCTCGGTGGAGGCCGAGTACCCGGCCGGGGACCACGACGTCGTCATCGCCCGTGTCCACCGGCTCAGCAGCCGTGAGGACGGGGCGCCGCTGGTCTTCTACCGCGGGTCGTACGAGCGGCTGGCCGCCTGATGAACAGTTTTCCGGACCAACAGTTGGTGGGTTGACCCTTGATGACACAGAGCACCGGTTCCCCCAGGCCCCTAGGAGTCGGCATCGTCGGTCTCAGCGCCGACGGCGGCTGGGCTGCCCGCGGGCACCTGCCCGCGCTCGCCGCGGTGGAAGGATTCGAGCTGCGCGGTCTGGCGGCGTCCTCGCCCGAGGCCGCGCGGCGCTCGGCCGAGAAGTACGGGGTGCCGCTGGCCTTCACCGACGTCGCGGAACTGGCCGCCCACGACGACATCGACCTCGTCGTGGTCGCGGTCAAGGTGCCCCGGCACCGCGAGCTGATCGAGCCCGCGCTGGAGGCCGGCACGATGGTGCTGAGCGAGTGGCCGCTGGCCGTCGGCTCGCAGGAGGCGGAGGCGCTGGCCGCGCTCGCCGAGCGGCGCGGGGTGCGCACCGCGGTCGGTCTGCAGTCCCGTTCCGCGCCGGCCGTGCGGTACCTGCGGGACCTGATCGCGCAGGGGTACGTGGGCGAGGTGCTGTCCACCACCCTGGTGGGCTCCGGCGGCGGCTGGGGACCGGTGGTGGGCTCCCGCGGCGCGTACACGGCCGACCGGACCAACGGGGCCACGCTGATGACGATCCCGTTCGGGCACACCCTGGACGCGCTGACGATGTGCCTGTCGGGCTTCGCCGGACTGACGGCCACCACGGCCACGCGCCGCGGCACGGTGCGGGTCGCGGAGACCGGGGAGTCGCTGCCGCAGACCGCCGAGGACCAGATCGCCGTGTCCGGTGTGCTGGAGAGCGGCGCGGTCGCCTCCCTGCACTACCGGGGCGGTTCCAGCCGGTCCACCAACCTCCTGTGGGAGATCAACGGCACCGAGGGCGACCTGGTGGTCACCGGGGACACCGGGCACCTCCAGTTCGGCCGGTTCACCCTCCGGGGCGCCCGGGGCGACGAGGAGCTGTCCGTGCTGCCCGTCCCCGACGAGTACCAGCTCGTGCCCGGGGTGAGCGGGCCGGCGTCGCCGGTCGCGCACGCCTACGCCCGGTTGCGCGCCGACATCGAGGAGGGCACCCGGACCGTGCCCGACTTCCGGCACGCGGTCGGGCACCACCGGCTCCTGGAGCGGATCGCGCGCGCCGCCGGGACGGGCGTGCGTCAATAGCTGCACCGCACACACGGCGCAGTCCCCCGGGCCGGGCGGCCCGGGGGACTGCGCCGTGCGCCGGGGCGGTCAGGGTGCCGCGCGGTCACCGGCGAGCAGCGTCCGGCAGGCTCCGACCAGGCGCGCGGAGACGTCCTCGGCGTGGTCGAAGAGGTAGAAGTGCCCGCCGGGCCAGAGGTGACAGCCCATCGGCCGCCGGGTGTACGCCGACCAGCGGCGGAGCAGGTGCGGGGGCGCCAGCGGGTCGTCCTCGCCGCCGAACACCGACAGGGCCGTCCGCAGCGGCGGGCCGTCGGTGTACTCGTAACTGCCGACCACCTCCAGGTCCTGGCGCACGGTCCGCGCCACGAGTTCGGCGAGGGCCGTGCGGTGGTCGGCCCCGGCGGGTGTGCCGCCGAGGCCGTGCAGGTACCGCAGCACGCGGTGGGCCGGCCAGCCGGCCGGGGCGGCGGCGCGGGCGGTACCCTCGCTCACGGGCGGCGGGACGGCCGACACCCCGAGCCAGCGGGGGCCCAGGGCCTCGGCCTCCAGCCGCCGTACCAGCTCGAACGCCAGCAGGGCCCCCATGCTGTGGCCGAAGACGGCGTAGGGGCCGGTCAGTTCGGGTCGCAGCGCGTCGCCGAGATGGTCCACGGCCTCGCGGGCGGTACGGCAGCGGGAGCGGGCGCGGTCGAGCAGCCGGCCCGGCAGGTCCGCGCCGAGCACCCGCCACGGGCGCGGCAGGTGGGGCAGGAGCGGCGCGAACCCGCGGGCGGAGCCGCCCGCGTGGTGCAGCAGCACCAGGGTGAAGGGCGGCTCGTGGCCGGACGGGGCGGTGATGTCGTAGACGGGCATCTCAGGCGACCAGCTCTCCGAGGAAGGTGTCCCGCTTGCCCAGGGGCATGGGCTTCTCCTTGTACAGGCAGTCCATGGGGAGCCAGTGCACCCTCAGCCGGGCGCCCGGGGGCTGGTCCCGGAGTGCGGCGGCGGCCGTGTGGCGGGGGCCGCAGGGCACGTCGTGGAGGGTCCACCGGGCGGGGTGCCGGCCGCTGTCGGCGCCTAGGTAGTCGGCGGCCAGGTCCCGGGCGAGCCCGGTGCCGATTCCCTTGAGGTAGGCCTCCTTGCGCGTCCACAGCTGCCCGAAGGCGACGGCGCCGACGCCGTCGGGACGGGCGAGCAGTTCGCCCCGCTCGTCGGGGTGCAGCGCTGGCGTGCACACCCGCACGGTGTCGCGGGAGGGGATCTTCTCGACGTCCACGCCGATCGGGACGGTGGACACACCGACGAGGGCCATGCCGGCGCTGTGGGACAGCGAGAAGTGCAAAGGGGACGCGGGTGCTTCGAGTACGGGCCTGCCGTGCGGCTCCCCGCAGCAGGGGCAGGGTGCCCGGCCGAACCGCAGTTGTCGCGGCCCGGTGTCCAGGTAGGCGCCGAGCAGCCGGCGCAGCGCGATGTGCACCGACGAGTACAGGAGGCGGCCGGCCTCGCGGCGGCAACTGCCGGCCCGCTGCCGTTCGGCCTCGTCGAGTTCGGTCAGGTCGAGTTCGCCGGTGCAGGTGCCGAGCCGGGGCTGGCGCAGCAGCCACAGATCGGCGTCGCCCGCGGCGGGCAGGGACAGTTTCACGCTGACAGGGCTCCTGCCGTGGTCGTGCCGAGCAGGTCCACGAGACGCAGGGTCAGCGCGGGGGTGTTCTCGGCTCGCAGGATCGTGGGCAGGTCGGGCGCGACGCCGAGGGCCGCCCTGATCCGCCGTTGCAGCTCCAGGCCGGTCATGGAGCCGACACCGAGGTCGGTCATGGTCTGGTGCCGGTCCACCTGCCCGGCCGGGCAGTGCAGGACGCGGCCGAGCTCCTGGCACAGGTAGTCGCCGATCAGGCGCTCCTGCCGGGCGGGGCTCGCGGCCGCCAGTTCGGTGCGGGTGGGCGGGGTCACGTCGGCCGGGAGGGTGTCGTCGTCGGGTGCGCCGGACTCGTCCGGGTCGCCGGGGGCGGTCCGGAACCAGTCGAGCAGTGCCTGATCCACTGTGCCGCAACCTCCGTTTCAGGGAGTCGGTGAGCGGTGCGCCACCGCGTCCGGGACGGACACGGCGGCGCATCCAGGGGGTGCCGCCGCGCGTCAGGCCGCGGTGGCGGCGGCCTGCGCGGGCAGTTCGTGGGCGAAGCCGCAGCGCAGCCGGACGCCGGCCAGGCCCGCCTTGATCTCGACGCTGCGCCAGATGCCGCCGCGCAGGGGCAGCAGCCGCTTGCCGGTGAGGGCGGCCTCGGCGACGACCGGCGCGTGCGGGCGGTCGGGCACCGGGAAGCCGTCCTCGGGCGCTTCCAGGACCGTCTGCATCATCCACAGGGTGTTGCTCTCGGCCCGGCTGATCGAGTCCAGCTCGTACATCAGGACCTGGACGAGCTGGAGGTTGACCACGAAGGCGTCGATGAGGGAGACGGACGGCTGGGTGTCGCCCTCGATGCCCTCCCGGCCGGCGTCCGGCTCCGGCGCGAAGTGCACGTCGGCCCGGGCGGCGAGGGCTTCGAGGTCGACGCGGACGTCACGGATGAGGTGCCGCCGGTTCTTGAACCCCTCGCCCCAGAAGCGTTCCGTGCCGGGGCCGAGCGCCTTCTCCAGGCTCTCGTGGCGCGCCTCCTCCACGGTGCGGGTGGCGATGCCGTGTTCGATCTCGCACCGCACGCGCAGATTGCCGACGGTGCAGTCGTGCACGGACAGGTGCCGGGCGGACGGCCCGGGGAGCTCCTCGGTCCGCACCAGGCGGGCCGCGAGCGGGATGTCCGTCAGCTCCTCCTGGGGCGCGCCGCCGGCCCGCAGGACGACCTTGCGCAGCCGCATCCGGGTGCGGGCGGCGCCGTCGAGTCCGTAGCCGTGGGCGAGGTGGAGTTCGGCGAGCTGGACGCCGAGGACGAGCGCGTCGACGGTGCTCAGGTGGGGCCGCAGGTCGGTGCCGTCCTTCTTGCGGGACCAGTCGGCGGGATAGGTGACGTCCACCGTGGCCCGCGCGCCCGCGTCGGGGGCGTCGGCCGGGGTGACGACGACGTCCCTGACCCGGTATCCGGCGCGCTGGTAGCCGCGGGAGAAGAACCGGGTCTCGCTCGGGCCGAGGTAGTCGTCGATGGACGTGAGCGACAGCTGCCGGCCGGTTCCCACGGTCACACCCCCGCCGAGGCGGCGCGTATCGCCTCTTCGTAGACGTCGATGAGCTCGCCGACGGTGCGGACGTCGGTGATCGAGCGGTCCTCGCCGAACGGGTCGACGCCGAGTTCGGCCTCCAGCTGGAGCAGCAGCTGCGCCAGCAGCAGGGAGTTGAGGCCGGCCGTCAGCAGCGGGTCGTCCAGGGAGTAGCCGGTGCCGCCCTCCTCGTCGAGCAGGACGCTGTCGATCTCGCGCTGGACGGCTGCCCTGATGTCGGACGTCCGCGTGTTGTTCAGCATGTGATGCCTCCATCGATGACAAGGGTGTGTCCGGTGATGAACCGGGCCTCGGGCGAGGCGAGGAAGAGGACCGCCTCGGCGATCTCGTCCACGGTTCCCAGGCGGCCCAGCGGGGTGCGGTGCTGGATCTTCTCGCGGTTGCGCGAGGTGACGTCCGCGGTCATGTCGCTGTCGAAGAAGCCGGGCGTGACGGTGTTGACCCGGATGCCCAGGGGGCCGAGTTCGCGGGCCAGGGCGCGGCCGAGCCCTTCGAGGCCGGCCTTGGCCGCGGCGTACACGGCGACGCCCCGGTAGCCGCGGATGGCGTTGATGGACGACACGTTGACGATGGTGCCGCCGCCCGTGCGCGTCATGACGCGGGCGCAGGTCTGGGCCAGGTGCATGGGCGCCAGGAGGTTCGCGCCGACGAGGTCGTTCATCCGGGCGGGGGCGCCGGTCAGGAAGAGCTCCTGGTGGAGCACGCCCGCGTTGTTGACCAGCAGGTCGATCCGGCCGAAGCGGCGCGCGCTGTCGCGGGCGAACTCCCGCAGTCCGGCGAAGTCCGTCAGGTCGGCGGCGGCCCAGTGGAAGGAGTCCGGGTGCTTGCCGGCCATCGCCTCGGTGAACTCGTTGGGTCTGCGGCTGAAGGTGGCCACGCGCCGGCCGTCGGCGAGGAGCCGTTCGACCAGGACCCGGCCCAGTCCCCGGCTGCCGCCGCTGACGACGGCGACGGGGGCGCCGCGGTCGTCGGGGCCGTCGGGCGCGGGCCCGGCGGGGTCGGTGGCCGGGTTCACGCCGCGCTCCGGATCTTCTTGAAGCGGTCGGAGTGCTGGTCGTCGTCGGTGACCTCGACCAGCAGCGGCACCTTGTACGCCTCCAGCCGCCGGCTGCAGTACGTGCGGACGCGGCGGGCCACCTCCCGCGGGTCCGCCGGCTCGGTGAGCTTCACCGTGGCCTGCACCACCTGGCCGGTGATGTGGCTGTGCCGGCCGGAGACAGTGGCGTCGGCGATGATGTCCATCTCCAGGAGGACGTTCTCGACCTCGCTGGGGTAGACCTTCTCCCCGGCCACGTTGATGATCTCGGACTTGCGGCCGAGGATGCGGACGTAGTCGCCGTCGGTCTCCACCGCGTCCTGGGTGTTGAAGTACCCCTCCTCGTCGAAGGGCGCGGGCGCGTTGAGGTAGCCGAGCATGGCCATGTCGGAGCGGATCCACAGGACGCCGTCGCGGATCCGGTAGTCGAAGCCCTCGCCGCCGAGCTTCACCCAGAGGCTGTCGTTGTCGCGGGACCGGGTGGACAGGATGCCCAGCTCGGACAGGCCGTAGGTCTGCTTCAGACGGACGCCGGGCAGTGTCGCGTCGAGCCGCTGGAGCACGCCGAGCGGCATCGGTTCGGTGCCGTAGGTGATCAGTTGGAGGGTGCTGAGGTCGTGGCGTGTGTAGGCGCGCGAGATGAGCAGCATGTTCAGGAACGTGGGCGTGGTGGGCAGCACCTGGATCCGGTGGGCGGCGATCGCGGCGCACACGGTGTCGGGGGTGCGGTCGTCGATGGTGACGAGCGCTCCGCCCTGGCTGAGCGTGTGCAGCAGCGTGTTGATGCCGCCGATGTGGTCCAGGTTGAGGAAGCCGAGGGTTCGTTTGGGCTTGCGGGCCTCGCCGTACTTGCCCAGCACCTTGGCGAAGTCCAGGACCGTCGCCTTGCTGCGGCCGGTGGTGCCGGAGCTGAACAGCACCAGGCCGGGTGTCCGGGCCGCGCGCAGCCGGCCGTACAGTTCGTGGTCGGCCGTGCGGCCGGTGGCCTCGAACCGGTGCCGGCCGCCGAGGGCGTCGACGGTGACGACGGCTTCCACCTCGGCGATGTCCAGGAACTCGGACCGCTTGGCCGGGGGCAGCCGGGTCAGGGGTACGACGACGGCGCCGCGGTCGATCAGGGCGAGCAGCCCGGCGCAGACCTCGACGCTGCCGGCCCCTTCCAGGGCGACGACCTGTCCGGGCCGCACCTGCCGCGCGTCGAGGAAGGCCTTCCACCGGTCGGTCAGGGCCAGCAACTGGGCGTAGCTGTGGCTCCGGCCGTCGAAGACGATCGCGTCGGCGTCACCGAAGCTGTGCATCCGTTCGAAGAACCAGGCAGTCATGCGGTCTCCGGCATCTCGTAGCGGGTGGATGTGGTGGGGGCGAAGGACGAGTGAGGGGAGTGGAAGGCCGGGCGGGTACGGGCCCGTGCGGCACCGGGGCCGGTCCGCGGCAGCGGCAGCGCGGGCGGGGGGAGGGTGCCGGGCAGCAGGCGCCACCCGTGGGCGCGCGCCGAGGTGCGCAGCCGCGCGTCGCCGCCGACGACCACGGCGGAGCCGACGGCCTTGAGCATCGGCAGGTCGGAGACGTGGTCGCCGTACGCGACGCAGTCGTCCGGGGTGGCGCCGCGCCGGGCGAGGACGGTTCGGACGGCCTCGGCCTTGGCGGCGCCGAGCATCGGCGGGCCCTTGAGGTCGCCGGTGTGGCGCCCGTGGACGATCTCGGGCTCGGTGCACCAGACTTCCTCGACGCCCAGGTCGGCGGCGATCGGCCGGAGCGGCGCCGGGAACGACCCGGACACCAGGACGACGTGGTCGCCCCGCTCCTGGTGGCGGCGCAGCGCGGCCAGGGCCGGCTCGTGGTAGTAGCCGCCGGTGGCCAGCTCGGCCGCGAACCACGCGTCCGCCACGCCGGCGAGCACGGTGGCGTCCACCCCCTGAAGACCGCTGAAGTAGGCCCGGTTGGTGGCCTCCCTCGGGCAGCCGATCGCCGCCATGGCCTTCAGCTCGCGGCGCCGCTCCTCGTACACGCGCGGCGGGTGGCCCATGGCGGCGAGGTGGAAGGCGAGGAGGCGGAACATGCTGCCGGACGTGGTCAGGGTGCCGTCCACGTCGAAGAAGGCGACTCGCGTGCGGTTCATGGGTCGGTACGCTCCTGAGGTCTGGGGGCGAATGGGCCGGCCGCGCGCCGAGATGTCCTCCACCCGGTGTCCGGGGCTCCGCTCACATTTCCTCTGACCAGCCGGCCGTCCTCGGCCGGGGGGAATTCGGCCGGCGGGCGGAGGAAGACGCCGTGGGCCGTTCCGGCCTGCCGCCGGACGAGTCGGCCTGGGTTCCGCCGGTTCCCTGAGCACCGCCCAGGGCGATGTTCCGGCTCATGTCAGGAATCATTTCACCGGCGGCCTTCCGGCCCCAGACTTCAATGTCACCGGCTTCCCCGACGCCATCACCGAAGATGCTGCCGCCCGCACCAACACGTTCGCGCGCGGCACTTCACCACCTCGGACGCGAAAAGGCGGGCCCGGCACGGGGATTCCCCGGTGCCGGGCCCGCGTTACGGGCCGGGACGCGTTATGCGGTTCCTTCGGGCAGCGGCTCCCAGCGCGCCCCGTCCTCGCCGTGGGCGACGCGTCCGAGCTGTCCCCGCGCGAAGTGGTTGGCGAAGGCCAGGGTGTCCGGACGCGCCAGCTCGGCCAGCATCTCCTGCCGTGTGCGCACCGCCTGCTCCGGCAGGGCGTCCATCGACACCCGCCAGTCGGGGCGGGCGAGTTGGGCGGGGCTGTGGAAGACGTCGCCGAACGCGATCAGCCGCCGTCCGCCGGCCGAGAGGACGTACGCCGTGTGGCCGCGCGTGTGTCCGGGGGCGGGCCACGCGGTGACGCCGGGGAAGATCTCCTGCCCCGGGGTCACCGGGGGGCCGGCGGCCTCCGGGGGTGCGGGCCAGTCGGCCCACTCGTCCGCGGAGGCCAGCAGCGTGGCCCGCGCGAACGGGGTGGGACGGTCCGGGCCGGGCCGGAACGCCCATCCGATGTGGTCGTCGTGCAGGTGAGTGAAGGCGACGGCCTCGATGTCGGCGGGGTCACGGCCGGCCCGTGCGAGGGCGTCGGGGAGCCGTCCGCCGTGGAGGGCGCCGATGGTGTCGATGGTGTCCTCGGCCGGGATGTCGTGCGGCCCGAACCCGGCGTCGAGGAGCAGGGCCCGGCCGTCGTGCTCCACGAGCAGGCTTGCCACGGACGTCGCGAGGTAGCCCTGGTCGTCCAGGAGGCCGGGGTGGTCGTCCGTCCAGTCGCGGTCCGTCGAGTCGGGCAGCCAGCGCCGCGGGTGCAGTTGCACCGCGCCGTCGGGGACGACCGTGACGGTGTGGTCGCCCAGGCGCAGTGAACGCAGCGCGCCGGGGGGTGAGTTGAGCCCCGTGGGGAGCGGCATGGTGATCCTTCGGTGGGTGACGTCGTCGGGGCAGCCCGGGGAGGCCGGAACCGGTGTCCGGCCTCCCCGGGCGGACCGTCAGACCGCCTCGTTGGCCCGGACGGGGGTCTCGGCCGGCACCGGCGTCTCCTTGACGGCCGCGGCCGGCTTCGGCAGGGCCAGCGCCAGGCCGACGGTGAGCAGGATCAGCAGGGCCGAGGTGAAGGTGGCCGCCTGGAGCCCGTCGGACAGCTCGGCCGGGGCCGGGTCGGAGCCGCTGACCGCGTTGGAGACGGCGACCAGCACGGCCAGGCCCACGGCGGCACCGACCTGCTGGCCGCTGGTGGCCAGGCCGGACGCCAGGCCCTGGAGCTTCTCCTCGACACCTGTGGTCGCCGCGGAGAACATGGCGGTCCAGATGACGCCCTGCGCGATGCTGAAGATCACGATGCCGGGAACCATCTGCGCGTACGTCGAGCCGTTGCCGAGGAAGGCGGCGAACACGGCCGTACCGATAGCGCCGACCACCAGGCCGATGGCCAGGGTGCTGCGCACGCCGATCGCGGTGGACATCCTGCCGCCGATCACGGTGCCGACCAGGATGCAGGCGCACGGCAGGATGAAGGCCAGGCCGGTGGCCAGGGCGCTCCAGCCGCGCACGGTCTGCAGCGCGAGCGTGATGAAGTACGCGCTCGCCCCGAAGGTCGCCATGAACGCGAACGTGATCATGGAGCCGAGGCGCAGGCTGCGGAAGGAGAACACCCGCAGCGGCACCAGCGGGTCGGCGGTGCGCGACTCGATGACGACGAAGCCGACGATCAGGGCCGCCGCGGCGACGAAGCTGACCAGGGTGACGGGCGCGGCCCAGCCGATCTCCGGACCCTGCACCAGACCGAAGACCAGTAGCAGGGCACCGCCGGTGACGGTGATGCCGCCGGGCAGGTCGAAGCCCTGACGGCGCTCGGTAGGCCGGTCGGCGGGGATCGCCTGGAGTCCGAGCAGGGCGACGCCCAGGGCGAGGGGGACGTTGACGAAGAACACCGCGGCCCAGCCGAACGCCTGCGTCAGCACACCGCCCAGCAGCGAGCCGACCACCATGCCGCTGCTGCCGGTGGCGCCCCACACGCCCAGGGCGCGGTTGCGCTCGGGTCCCTCCTCGAAGTTGCTGGTGAGCAGGGACAGGGTGGCCGGCGCGAGGAAGGCGCCGCCGATGCCCTGCACCGCTCGGGCGGCGACCAGGACCCAGGGGTCCGAGGCCAGTCCTCCGAGCACGGAGGCGAGCGCGTAGAGCGCCAGGCCGGTCAGGAACATCCGGCGCCGGCCGAGCAGGTCGGACATGCGACCGCCGAGCAGCAGGAAGCCGCCGAACGCGACGGCGTACGCGCCGATCACCCACTGGAGCTGCTGGTCCGAGAAGCCCACGCCGGAACCGATGTCCGGGAGGGCGACGAACACGATGCTGTAGTCCAGGGCGATGATCAGCTGGGCCAGCGCCAGGGCCGCCAGGATGAGCCCTTTGTGACGCGCGGAACCAGACGAAGTCATGGCTCTGTGTACCTCTCTGAATAGAGCGGAAGGCAGGGAAGGGACGGGCCGGACCGGACGGCGCATCCGTCCGGCGGGCCACCGAGCCAGTGATACTTCTAGCTCGGATACTACTAGCTCGAACTATCCGAGTCCGAAGCTAGGGCTTGGCAGGCGACCTCCGCAAGGGAAGGTCGAGTTCAAATGTTTCCAACTCGTACGATCTGACCGGCCGGGTGTGCGAAGCCGCCGGGTACGATGACGACATGGCGCACTCGAACACCCCCGGCCGGCTCGCAGACGGCGACGTGTGCAGCCTGGTCAACGCCCTGTCACAGGCGATCGAACGGCACACCCGGCAGGTCTCCGACCGGTTCGGCCTCACCTCGGCGCAGGCGGTCGCCCTGCGCGAGCTGCCCGAGCCGCGGACCCTGCGCGAGCTGGCCCGGCGGATGCACTGCGAGGCGTCGAACGCGACGTTCGTCGCGGACCGGCTGGAGGCCATGGGCCTGTTGGAGCGCCGGCCGCACCCGACCGACCGGCGCGCCAAGCTGCTGCACCTGACACCCGAAGGGGCCGCGCTACGCAGGAAGGTCGTCAAGCAGCTCCAGGTGGACTCGCCGATCGGGCGGCTCACCGACTCGGAGCAGACGACCCTGCGCGACCTGCTGGCCCGGGCGGCCGACTGAGCGACCGCGCACCGGCGCCCGGGCGGGCACCACCGGCGACAGCCGCCCGGCCGACCGGTCAGGCAGGCACCGTGGAGACGGTGAAGGCCGGTGACACCTCCCGGATCCAGTTGCCGATCCGTTCGGCGTCACCGCCCGAGTCCGGCCGGAGCAGGATCAGCTGACGACCGGGACGGCAGGACAGGTCGAGACAGACCTGGTTCAGGGACACCTGCCCCAGCCCCGGATGGCGCACCACCTGGGTGATGCCCGAGCCGTCGCTGATGCGGTGCTGGTCCCACAGGTCGGCGAAGAACGGGCTGCGTTCCCGCAGGCGGCGCACGAGGGAGGCGAGCCGGGGATCACCCAGGAACTCACCGCTCTGCGTGCGGAACCGGGCCACCGCGTCGGCCGCGTCCCGCTCCCACAGGGGGAACCGGCTCCGGGCGCCCTGGTCGAGGAAGAGCATCTCCAGGTAGTTCGCGTCTCCTCCTTCGACGCCCAGCAGACGCTCGGCGGCGGTGTTGGCGGCCGTGACGTCCCAGTAGCGGTCGAGGAAGTACGCCGGGCTGGGCAGGAAGTCGTCGACGATCTCCGCGCCGAGCGGATCGTCGTCCTCCACACCGGCCCGGGGGCGGCGCGGCGCGGTGTAGCCCGCCAGCCGCATCACATACAGGCACTGCGCCTCGTCCAGCCGCAGGACACCGGCGATGGCCGCGAGGATCTCCGGGGAGACGTTCTTGGCCCTCCCCTGCTCGATCCACGCGTACCAGGACGCCCCGATACCCGCCAGCATGGCCACCTCCTCACGGCGCAGACCACTCAGCCGGCGGGATCCGCCGCCCGGCAGTCCGACCTGCTCCGGAGTGACCTCCGCACGCCGGGCCGCCAGGAAGCTGCCGAGTTCGGCGAACCTCAGGTCGGCCGGCTTGGCCGCCGGAGCCTGGACGGCGTCCCGCCGTGGGACGGGCACCGCCTCCCGGCGCTTGCGGCGGATCACTGACAACGCGACGCCGGATGCCGGAGATCCAGTACCAGTCATCATGGTGCCCCTCCTCCGTGTACAACGTTCGCGCCCCCCGTCTCGGTGCGCTCACAACATAATAGGTACCGTTATTTTTTCAGAGGCATGAAGAGAGTTATATTTTTTATTTTTACTCATACTTGACCATCGAACGACGGGGTCGGACCGGGTCCGTTCGCGCCACCTTGCCGGCCATGGGGTTGCGGGCGGACGTACTACGCATAAAGATAACGAGCGCTATCATTGTTCGACGGGCGTGCGGGTCTCCGCAGCCACGGGAACAGCCCACCGAACGTGCGGAGGCCGGGGAGCATGGTCAGTCAGGAGCGGGCCGAGCGGACGCGAGGGCGTCTGCTGGAGGCTGCCGCCAGGGAGTTCTCCCTCCAGGGGTACAGCGGTACGTCGCTCCAGCGCGTCAGCAGGTCCGCGGGCGTCACCATGGGCGCCCTCACCTTCCACTTCCCCACCAAACCGGCCCTGGCGGAAGCCGTGCACGCCCGGGGGTCCGAGATCACCCGCGAGGCGGTGGCCCGCACCGGCGCGGAGCCCGCGGAGGAGTCCGGATACCCGCTCCTGCAACGGGTCATCCGCATCGCGCACGCCGTGGCGGCCCTGTTGTGCGAGGAGCCGACCGTGCGGGCCGCCGGCCGGCTGACCCGGGAACGGGCGCCCGGGCCGGCGGACTGGACCGACTCCTGGCTGCCCGACGTGCGCGGCCTGCTGGACCAGGCGAGCCGGGAGAAGGAACTGCGCACCGGCGTCGACCCCGAGATCGTGGCGCTGCTCCTTCGGTACCTGGTCCTGGGCGTGCTGGACTCCCCCCAGCCCACCGAGGGCTGCGCCTCCCACCTGTCCCGGCTGAACGCGGTCTGGGCCGTCCTGTTGACCGGCCTGATCGGCACCGCGGCGGACTCGCCACAGCCGGGGGACGGCACCGTCTGAACGGCCCGGCAGACACGCCGGGCACGATGCCGCCACAGCTGCCCGCCGACCCGGTCACCGCCGCCCTGCTTCCAAGCCCGGTGAGGGACACGGGACACCGAGCCCCTGACGGACATCCCGTACCTGACAACGCCACGGCTGCCCGCCGCAGCACACCCGGCACCCGGCACCCGGTACCAGGCATCCGCACCCCGGCGGTCCGCCCACCGCGACCCGTGCCGACCGGCGGCCCGCGCACGGCGGTCGTCCGGTCATCGGCCGGTCAACCGCCTTTCGGAGAGCGTCCGTTGCGAGTCATCCGTCGGACGGGACGGGGCCGGATCCGTCAGACCGCGCTGCACCCTCCGTCCACCGGGACGGCCGCGCCGGTGACGAAGGACGACTGGTCGCTGAGGAGCCAGGCGGCGGCCCGGGCGATCTCCAGGGGCTCGGCCATGCGCCGCTGGATGGCGCGGGAGACGCCCTGGGTCTCCACCTCGGGGTGCCGCTCGATCACCGCTTCCATCAGTTCCGTCCGGGTGGTGCCGACGACCAGGGCGTTGATGCGGATGCCCTGGTCGCCGTACTCGGCCGCGGCCGCCCTCGTCAGACCGATCAGCGCGTGTTTGGCGGCGACGTACGGGGCCGCGGCACCGGTGGCGAACTGCCCCGCGGTGCTGGAGGTGTTGAGGATGGTACCGCCCTGGTGGGCCAGCATCGCCGGGATCTGGTAGCGCATGCAGTTCCACCCGCCGCGCACATTGACGTCCATGATCTGGTCGTAGACGTCGTCGGGCAGCTCGTGCAGCGGCACGCCCGCCGTCCCCCAGCCGGCGTTGTTGAACGCCGCGTCCAGGGAACCGAACGAGGAGACGGCGGTGTCGACGACGCGGCGCACGTCCTCCGCCGAGGTGACGTCCCCCGGGCACGGCAGCGCCCGGCCCCCCTCCGCACCGATCTCCGCCGCCAGCTTCTCCAGCTTCTCCTCGCGCCGCGCCATGAGGACGACCGCCGCCCCCTGCGCCGCGAGATGGCGGGCCGTCGCGGCGCCGATGCCGCTGGACGCCCCCGTGATCATGACCGTCTTGCCCGTGAACACGTCGTTCCCCTCCCCGTTGTCTCCGGACAGCCGGTTCGGTCCCCGCCGAACCGGTCCCTCCCCGTCATGCCCGAGTCAGATGAACTCCCGGACGTGATCGGTGGCCCATTCCCCGAAGGTCCGCGGTCGTCCTCCAAGCAGCCGCGCCAGCGTGCCGTCGTCGCACGCGGTGGCCGCTCCCTTGGCCCGCCGCCGTGCGCCGGACACCAGGGCGTCGGCGATCCGCTCGCCGTACCGGCGGCTCCAGCCG
Source organism: Streptomyces sp. Ru62 (assembly GCF_002920615.1). GTDB lineage: Bacteria > Actinomycetota > Actinomycetes > Streptomycetales > Streptomycetaceae > Streptomyces. Next base: position 97,449 of record NZ_PQSU01000004.1, on the reverse strand, counting down.
GCGCGGGCGTCTTCCTCCGCGACCTCCTCGAACACCAGGTGCCTGCCGAGGACTTCGGCGAGGACACCGGTCTGCTCGCGCGCCGAGAGCGCCTCCGGGCCGGCCAACGTGTAGGTATGGCCCGCGTGCTGAGGACCCGTCAGTGCGGCCACCGCCGCCACGGCGACGTCCCTGGGGTCGACACAGGCCGTGCGTGCCGCGCCGCCGAAGGCCCGTACGACGCCCCGGTCACGGATGGACGGCGCCCAGGCGAGCGCGTTCGACATCGGCGTGCGGATGCGCAGGACGGTCCAGGACAGCCCGCTGTCGCGCAGCAGTTCCTCGCTCCGCCGGTTCCAGCGGGCGACCAGGTCGTCGGCGCCCGGGTCGGCGACACCGCACCAGGAGAGCTTCACGGCGTGCCGCACCCCGCCGGCGCGGGCGGCGGCCAGGACGCGCTCGTCGTCCTCCGGCCGCAGCGGGTTCGCCGTGACCACGAAGACGGCGTCGGCGCCGTCGAGCGCGCGGCGCAGCGACTCCGGGTCCGTGTAGTCGCCCCGGACGGCCGGGCCGGGCAGTCCGAGCGCCGCGGCCTTGCCGGGGTCCCGTACGAACAGGCTGTACCGTACCCCCGCGCGCTCCGCGAGGAGCCGCGCCACCTGACGTCCGACGGCTCCGGTGGCACCGGTGACGACGATCCCCGGGCCGGAAGTTCCGGTGGCGGGTTCGCCGGTGCGCGACTCGGCGGGCGCACCCGGCGCCGTCACGCGGACTTCCCGCGCGACTCGTCGAGTCGCATGCGGTTCAGCGCGCTCGGGGTGGCGATGGTGGGCAGCAGCACGTTCCACATCTCCGTCACTCGCTGGGGCAGGTCCCGACGACCGCTCTCCAGGTGGGCATGCATCTGTGCGCCGGTGCACGCGTTGACGACCAGGCGTGCCACCGCGTTCACGTCGACGTTGGCGCGAACCTCACGCTCCTTCTGGGCGAGGGCCAGGTCCTGCGCCATCACCTCGGTCCACTGCTGGTGCGAGTTCTCCTCCGGACCGATGAACAGGTCCTGCTCCATGACGAGGCGAGCGCCGGCCAGCAGGAAGGGATCGTCAAGGAGCTTGTGTGCCCATGTCAAGGTGATATCGATCGCGTGCTGGAGGCCCCGGGACTCGTGCGGCGGCGTCACGCGGTCCGGCTGGCTGCGCACGATCTCCCGGGCCAGGGCCTCCTTGTTCTCGAAGTGGAAGTACATCGCCCCGAGCGTCAGGCCGGCCCGCTGCGTGATCTTGGTGACGCTCGCGCCGGCGAACCCGCTCTCCGCGAACACTTCGGCGGCGGCACGCGCGACGAGCGCGCGGGTGCGCACCGCACGCTCCTGCTTGACCTCCCGCTTGCCCGTGAGTTCAGCCATCGACCAGCCCTCCGAAGTCACCCTCGACAAAAAAAGAACTATCTCTATCTTACGACGTGGCTCCGGCAGGCACCACGCTGTCACCCACCTTTGCGCAACCTTGCGCCGACACCTTGTTCGGGGGACTCCGATGGCTACGCCCACCAGGCAGAGAATCGTTTCATCCCGCTCCTCTGCCTCCGACGTCAAGCAGTACGCAGGCAAGGTCGACCTCACCGAAGTACTGGTCGCCGACTGGCACCCGGTGACCGATCGCACCCACGCGGTGACCGTCGAATGGCCCGCGCACCACCCGTTCTACACCACCACTCCGCAGCGGCACGGGCTGCTGTTCTTCATCGAGAGCGTCCGCCAGGCCCTGGCCGTGGCGAGCCATCTCGGACTCGGCGTCCCCCGGGGCTACCGCATGGGCTGGGAGAGGCTGACCTGCTCCGGCCTCGCCCGAGGCCCTGGCCACCGGCCCGGACCCGTCCGTCGTCCAGCTGACGATCACCCACGACGACGTCGTACGGCGCAAGTCGGGCGTGTGCCGGCTCACCGCCCGGGTGCGGGCCACCCGGAACGGACTGCCGCTCGGCACCGCCCACATCGGCTACACCGCCTATCCGCCGGCCCTCTACGACAGACTGCGCGGCGCTCGCGCCGACGCCCGGGCGGCCTTCGCCCGCGCCCTGCCGCCGGGGCCCGCCGTCGACCCCGCGCTGGTGGGCCGTACCGACGCACGGGACGTGACGCTCGCCCCGGACAGCTGCGCCGGCCCGGACACCGGCGCCGGTCCGGGCGGCACACCGCGCCGCTGGACCCTGCGCAGCGACACCAGTCACCGCGTCCTCTTCGACCACCCCCACGACCACGTACCCGGCATGGTCCTGCTGGAGGCCGTGATCCAGGCCGCCCACGCCGACGCGGCCCCACGGCCGGCCGTCCCGGTGGAACTCGACACCGTCTTCCACCGCTACGTCGAGTTCGACCTGCCGTGCGCCATCGTCACGGACGACCCCGTCACGGACGACCCCGGAACGGACGGGCCGGGCCGGCGGCCCCGGCGGATCAGCGGCGTCCAGGACGGGCAGACCGCCTTCACCACGCTGATCACCAGCATCGTCCCGGACCGGGCACCGCTCCCCCACGCCCGGCGGACCGGAACGGTCGCCGGCTGACACCGGGCACAGCGCACCCACACCCGGGAAGCCGCGGTGGCTCCACGCCACCGCGGCTTCCCCCTTTTCCGGCTCCCACCCGGCCGCAGTCCGGCCCGGCTGCTTGTTGGTGACAGCAATCGTGTTTGTGGTGATGGGCTCGCCGACGCTGTTGAATTTGGAGTCTGGGTCATTCCGGCGGCTGTTGCCATGATTCTTCTGTCCCGCTCACCCGACCCGAATTCCCACGAGGAGACAGAGATGAATCTGTCCATTTCCGGTACCTATTCCGTCGGCAAGACGCTCACCAGCATGGCGCTCGCGCACCTCACCGGCGTTCCGCGCACCTCCGCCCCCACCATGCGCGAGCTGCTCCCCGTCTCGCTCCCCGGCAAGACCCTGGAGGAGTGCAACGGCGCCGAGCTGATCATGCTGATCACACGGCGGATCCAGGGCCGGGCGGTCGCCGAGAGCCACCTGCCGAACGGATTCATCTCGGACGGGTCCGCCCTGCACGAGTGGTCCTACGCGACCGTGCGCGTCAAGGTCGGCATCAACCCGAACGAGTCCGTGGACCTCGACAACGTCGAGATGACCGACGAGGTCCGGTTCTACGCCGAGGTGATGAAGCAGATCGCCATTCCGGCGAAGCAGCACACCAAGCAGTCGTACGACGCATTCGTGCACCTGCCGATCGAATTCCCCATTGTCGAGGACGGCCACCGCCCGGTGAACGAGCGCTTCCGGCAGCTCGCGGAGGAACTCCTGCTGAAGACGCTGGAGGAACTGGAAATCCCGGTGCACGTGGTCGGCGGAACCATTCCGGAGCGACTGGCCAAGATCGTCGACATTTTCGGGTTCACGCCCGTCATGAGCATCGAAGAGGCCATCGACCGGGCCGAGGACGAGTACTCCAAGATCGACACCCGCAACGAGCTGGAGCGGCTGGCCGACGTCGCCGCGTAGGCCGAGCCGCGCGGAAGCGCGTCACCCTCCCGGCACCGCCGCATCGCAGAGCGCGTCGCAGAGCGCATCGCAGAAGAAGGAGAGAGACCACGTGAGAATCGCATTCGTCGGCGCCTACGGAAACGGCAAGACGACCCTCACCACCGAACTGTCCGAGCGGCTCGGTCTGGAGCGGGTCCACGGCAGCGCCATGCGCGACCCGGCCGGCGGCACCCCCAAGGCGCTGGAGGAGACCAACGAGCCCGAGCTGATCCAGCTCGCGGTGCGCCGCTTCACGGAGCGCGCCGTCGACGAGGCCCGGCTTCAGGACGGCTTCCTCTCGGACGGCTCGGTGCTCCACGAGTGGGTCTACAGCAAGGTGCGGCTCGCCGTGGGCCGTTACCCCGAGCCGTCGGTCACCCTCGCCGACGTGCACGCCTCGACCAGCCCCTACGAGGAGGTCGTGGACCAGCTCGCCCTGCTGGGCAAGGAGCACGCCACGGCCAACTACGACGTCGTCATCCACTGCCCGGTGGAGTTCCCGCTGCCCAAGGGCGTCGACCCGATCAGCGAGCGCTTCCGCACCCTGTCCGACGAACTGATGCTGGAGATCGTCAAGACGCTCGACGTCCCGCTGCGCATCGTCACGGGAAGTCTCGAGGAGCGGATCGAGCAGGTCCTCAAGATCGCGGGTCTGCCGCAGACCGCGTAGCGGACCGGCCGCCCGCAGGCCCACCGCCGGCGTCGTCCACCTCCGTCCACCTCGGGCGACGCCCCCGTTCCCCCTCCCCCCCCGGCTGCCCCCGTTCACGGCAAGGAGAGCACCGTGCACAGCGGAATCGGAGTGTTCCTTTCCCCCCTCCACGCCCCGGGTCAGGACCCCCACCTGACCATTCGGCGTGACCTCCAGCTCGTCGAGCACCTCGACGAGCTGAACTACGACGAGTGCTGGTTCGGCGAGCACCACTCCCTGGCCTGGCCGACGATCGGCGCCCCCGAGACGATCATCGCGGCCGCCGCCGAGCGGACCCGGCAGATAAGGCTGGCCAACGGCGTCGTGCCGCTGCCCTTCCACCACCCGTACAACGTCGCGACCCGTGCCCTGATGCTCGACCACCTCACCCGGGGCCGCTACATCCTCGGGGTCGGCCCCGGCGCCACCCCGAACGACTCGCACCAGTTCGGCGTGGCGCAGGACGACCTCAAGCGCATGGCGAGCGAGGCGATCCCCGCCGTGCGGGAACTGGTCAACGGCGAGGAGCGGGTGAGCGCCAAGACCGACTGGTTCGTGCTCCAGGACGCCAAGATGCAGCTGCCCCGCTACAGCAAGCCGGGCATCGAGATGGCCATCTCCAGCATCGGCACCCCCAACAGCCCCAAGGTGGCCGGGCAGTTCGGGCTGAGCCTGGTGTCCTGGGGCGCCCCGCCGCCCGGACTGCCGGCCGTGGACCTGGCCCAGCAGTGGCGCTACGCCGAGGAGTCCGCCGAGGAGCACGGCAACACGATGGACCGGGCCAAGTGGCGGGTCGTCGTGCCGCTGTACATCGCCGAGACGCGGGAGCAGGCCTACCAGGACGTGCGGCGGGGCTTCTCCGAGTGGCTGTGGGGCTACTGGGGCAGCGCCGCCGGCTTCGACGTCGCCGCGAGCATGGAGGGCGTCCCGTCCTCGCAGGAACTGGAGGCGGGGGTGGAGCAGGGCCTGGCGATCGTCGGCTCCCCCGAGGACGCCGTCGCCGCGATCGAGCGGCTCCAGGAGCAGACCGGCGGCTTCGGCACGTTCCTCGTCTACGCCATGAACTGGGCGTCCTTCGAGAAGACGAAGCAGAGCTACGCGCTGCTGGCCGAGCAGGTCGCCCCGCGCTTCTCGGGCTCCACCGCGCGCGGTGACGAGTCCATCCGGTGGAGCGTCGACAACCGCCACGTCTTCCCCCACACCGAGGCCCGCCGCGCCCGGGAGGCCCGGGAGACCCAGGCGGTCTGACCATCGAGCCGCCCACCGCCCACCGCAGACCGACAGCGACCCGTGACGGGCGTTGTCGGTCTGCCGCGTCGTGTCCCCGTGCCGCCGGAGAACCCCCATTGGTGCCCTCTGGCGGATACGCCATTCGTGTCTGCCGTCTTGACCGCCCCCGGGGGCCCTCCTATGGTCGCGCTACCGACCGGACGTAGGACGTAGGACGTCGTATCTCACCTCCCCCTCCCCCACCCACCCGTTGGAGGACCCGTGCGCGACGACGACGTGAACCCCGGCGTACCGGCACCGTTTCGCCGGCAGTTCCTGAAGTACTCGGGCGCGCTCGGCGCGGCCGCCGCCCTGTCCCCCGCCCTGGCCGCCTGTTCCACCGGTCCGGAGTCGACGAACGACACCGGAGGCGGTGGCAGCGGCAAGGACCGGACGCTGACCGCGGTGATCGGGTACGGCAACGACGGCAGCTGGGACCCGACGCAGACCGCTTCGGCGTTCGCGATGGCCGCCAACAACCACATCTACGAAGGGCTGCTGGACACGGACCCGATCACCCGGGAGCCGTATCCGGCGCTGGCCACCTCGATCCCCGCCGACCCGTCCGCCACCACCTGGCGGTTCCCGCTCCGCTCCGGCGCCACCTTCCACGACGGCAAGCCCGTCACCGCCGACGACGTCGTGTTCGCCTTCGACCGGATCCTCGATCCGGACACCCAGACGCTCGCCAAGGGCTTCTTCGCCTCCTGGCTGGACTCCGTGCGCGAGGTCGACGCCCGGACCGTCGAACTCGTCCTCAAGTTCCCCTTCCCGGACGGTCTGTCCCGGCTCACCCTCGCCAAGATCATGCCCCGGCACGTCTTCTCCCGGCCCGGCGCCTGGGACGACGCCGTCAAGGGGCTGGCCGTGGGCTCGGGGCCGTACCTGCAGACCGCGCACCACCCGAAGTCGAACACCACCTTCGAGGCGTTCGGCGCCTACAACGGTCCCCGCAAGCCCGCCTTCCGGAGGATGAACTGGCTGACCATCGTGGACGCGGCACCACGCGTCGCGAAGATCTCCGGGACCGGCGCCGGCGCGCAGATCGCCGACAACATCCCCTACGCCAACATCTCCCGGCTGGAACAGGGCGGGCTGAAGGTCGCCGGCGGTGCCGGGATGAACAACCTCTTCCTGATGTTCAACACCCGGCACAAGCCCTTCGACGACGTCCGCGTCCGCCAGGCCCTGCACTACGCCATCGACACCGAGAAGATGGTGCGGGTCGCGCTGAAGGGCCACGGCAGGCCCGCGTCCTCGTTCCTCAACGAGGGCAATCCCGGCCACCGCCGGGCCAGGACCGTCTACGACCACGACCCCGACAAGGCGAAGGCCCTGCTGAAGGCCGCCGGGGTCACCGACCTCGCGGTCACCGTCCTGGCGGTGAACGTCAGTTGGATCGTGGACTGCCTGCCGACCGTCAAGTCCTCCTGGGACGCGATCGGCGTGCGGACCACCCTGGCACCGCAGGAGACCACGGCCGTCTTCACCAAGATGGACCAGAAGCAGGACTACCAGGTGGTCGCGGCGGCCTCCAACCCCAACCAGTTCGGGCGCGACGCAGACCTGATCATGCGCTACAACTACGGGCCCGGGAACCTGTGGATGCGGTACACGCGGTGGGAAGGCCACCCCGTCGCCCAGCGGCTCTTCAAGGACATGGACCGGGCGACCCGTGAGCCGGACCCCGCGAGGAAGAAGGCGATGATCCAGGACTACATCGACGTCGTCGCCGAGCAGGCCGTGCTCTACCCGGTCGTCCACAACGAGCTGATGACCGCCTGGGACCCGCGCGAGCTCAGCGGGATAAGGACCCAGCCGTACCCGGGCCTCAACCTGCTCCAGGCCACGTGGGCCTGACGGCATGACGGCCGTCGTACGGATCCTCCTGCGCCGCATCGCCCTGCTCGTGCCCCTGCTCCTCGGCATCGTGCTCTTCGTGTTCCTGGTGATGCGGTTCTCGGACGTCGACCCGGCGTCCGCGTTCTTCCAGGGCGCCAAGCCGACCCCCGGGCAGCTCCACGACTTCCGGGAGCGCAACGGGCTGCTGGACCCGCTGCCCCTGCGGTACGTCCACTTCGTCGGCGACCTGCTCCACGGCGACCTCGGCACCAGCGCCCTCACCCGCGCGCCCGTGGTCGACCAGGTCACCACCGCGCTGCCGCTCACCCTCCAGCTGACCTTCCTCGGTCTCGCGCTCGCGGTCGTGCCGGCGCTGGCGGGCGGGGTGACGGCGGCGGTGTACCGGGACCGGCTGCCGGACCAGGTCATCCGGGTGGTCTCGCTGGTCGGGGTGGCCGCGCCCGGCTTCTGGCTGGCGCTGCTGATGATCCAGTACCTGGCCGTGGACCGGGGCTGGTTCCCGACCGGCGGCTACGTCAACCCCGCCGACTCCCTCACCGGCTGGCTGAGGACCATGGCCCTGCCCGCGTGCGCGCTGTCCCTGCCGGTCGCCGCCCAGCTCACCCGGATCGTCCGGACCTCCGTGGTGGAGGAGTTGGACAAGGATTACGTCCGGACGGCGATCGGGAGCGGGCTGCCGCCCCGGGTCGTCGTCGGCCGGAACGTGCTGCGCAACGCGCTCGTCAATCCCCTCACCGTGCTCGGGCTGCGGGTCGGCTACCTGCTCGGCGGTGCCGTCGTCATCGAGACGATCTTCTCGCTGCCCGGCATGGGGAAGCTGATGATCGACGCCGTGCAGAACGGCGATCCGGCCGTCGTGCAGGGGGTCGTGCTGACCACCGCCACCGGGTTCGTCGTCGTGAACCTCGTCATCGACATCCTGTATCTGCTGGTCAACCCACGCTTGAGGGCGGCCTGATGGTCACGCGCGCGAACCTCGGCAAGCGGCTCTCCCGGCCCGGCGGCGTCCGGCTGCGCGGGTGGCGCCGGCTGCCGCCGCTGTCCAGGGCCGCCGTCTGCTTCCTGGCCGTCGTCCTCGTCGTCGCCGCCCTCGCCCCCGTCCTCGCCCCGCACGACCCGCTCGACCAGCAGGACCCGGTCGGCGGGACCGGGGCGCCGTCGGCCGCGCACTGGATGGGGCAGGACAGCCTCGGCCGGGACGTCCTCAGCCGGCTGATGTACGGCGCCCGCTGGTCCCTCGCCATCGGGCTGGGCGCGACCGCGCTGGCGCTCGCCGTCGGCGCCCTCGTCGGAGCGCTGGCCGCCACCTCCCGCAAGGCGGTGGACGAGACGCTGATGCGCTGCCTGGACGTGGTGATGGCGTTCCCGGGCATCGCGCTCGCGGCCGTGCTGGTGGCCGTGTTCGGCGGCGGGATCGGCGTGCTGATCTGTGCCGTCGCGTTCCTGTTCACCCCGCCCGTCGCGCGGGTCGTACGGGCCAATGTGCTCGACCAGTACGGCGAGGACTACGTCACCGCCGAACGGGTCATCGGCGCCCGCACCCCGCACATCGTGCTGCGGCACGTGGCCGTCAACTGTGCCGCGCCGGTGCTGGTGTTCTGCACGGTCCAGGTCGCCGAGGCCATCGTGTTCGAGGCGTCGCTGTCCTTCATCGGCGCGGGCGTGCGGCCCCCGGACCCGTCCTGGGGCAGTGTCATCGCCGACGGCAAGAACATGGTGCTGACCGGCGGCTGGTGGGCGACCGTCTTCCCCGGGCTGCTGATCCTGCTCACCGTGCTGGCGCTGAACATCCTCTCCGAGGGCGTCTCGGACGCGTGGGCGGCGCCCGCGCCCCGCGAGGTGGAGGCTCCCCCGGAGGGGGCACCGCCGGCGGACCGGCTCCAGACCCCGGAGCCCGGCACCGGCGGGGTGCTGCCGCTGCCCGGTCTCGCCGAGGCCGCCCGGCGGCTGCGCTCCCGGGCCCGGCCGCTGCCGGACCGGAGCGGGCGGCCGGTGCTCGCCGTGGAGCACCTCTCCATCGGCTTCCCGGACCGGCACCGGGGCGTGGACATCGTCGCCGGGGTCAGCTTCGAGGTGCACCCCGGGGAGGTGCTCGGGCTGGTGGGCGAGTCGGGCTGCGGGAAGTCGCTGACCGCGCTGACCGTCATGGGGCTCCAGCCGAAGGGCGCCCGGGTCGGCGGCCGGGTCCGGTTCCGGGAGCGGGACCTGCTCGCCGAGCCGGCGCGGGTGCGGCGCCGGCTCCTCGGCCACGAGATGGCCATGGTGTACCAGGACGCCCTGTCCTCCCTGAACCCGGCCATGACCGTCCGGGCCCAGCTGAAGCAGCTCGTCCGGCGCGGGGGCGGGCGCGGTCCGCGCGAGCTCATGGAGCTGGTCGGCCTGGACCCCGACCGCACCCTGCGCAGCTGTCCGCACGAACTGTCCGGCGGGCAGCGCCAGCGCGTGCTCATCGCCATGGCCCTCTCCCGCGACCCGGGTCTGATCGTCGCCGACGAGCCGACCACCGCCCTGGACGTCACCGTGCAGGCCCAGGTCATGGAGCTGCTGCTCCGGCTGCGGGCCGAGCTGGGCTTCGCGCTGATCCTGGTCTCGCACGATCTGGCGCTGGTCGCCGACGTCACCGACCGGGTGGTGGTGATGTACGGCGGACAGATCGTGGAGAGCGGGGTGACCGCCGACCTGGTGGCGGCACCGGCCCACCACTACACGCGCGGGCTGCTCGGCAGCGTGCTCTCGCTGGAGTCGGCCGAGGAGCGGATGACCCAGATCAAGGGGGTCGTACCGGCCCCGGCCGACTTCCCGGCGGGCTGCCGGTTCGCCGACCGGTGCCCGCTCGCCACCGAGGTGTGCCACACCACCGCCCCGGCCCTCGCGGGCACCCCCGCCCACACGGCCGCCTGCCACCACCCGGCGGTGGAACTGGCCTCGGCGGAGAGCGAGGAGGCCCTGCGGTGAGCGCTGTCGTGGAGGTGCGGGACGCGCACGTCGTCCACCGGGCGCGCGGTGGCGGCCTGTTCCGACGGGACCGGGTGTACGCCCTGACCGGTGCCGGTCTCTCCGTCGCGCCCGGCGAGACGGTCGGGGTGGTCGGCGAGTCGGGGTGCGGCAAGTCGACGCTGGCAAAGGTGCTGGTGGGCATCCAGCGGCCGGTGTCCGGGACGGTGGCGTTCGGGGGCCGGGACCTGTGGGCGATGCCGGCCGCCGAGCGCAGGACCACGGTCGGCGCGGGCACCGGCATGATCTTCCAGGACCCGTCGACCGCGCTGAACCGCCGGCTGACGGTCCGCCGGATCCTGCGCGATCCGCTGGACGTGCACCGGCGCGGCACGCGGGCTGGACGGGAGGACAGGGTGCGGGAGCTGATGGACCTCGTCGGCCTGCCCCGGGCGCTCGCCGACGCCCTGCCCGGGCAGCTCTCCGGCGGGCAGCGGCAGCGCGTCGCCATCGCCCGCGCGCTCGCCCTGGACCCGGACCTGGTCGTCGCCGACGAGCCGACCAGCGCCCTGGACGTCTCGGTCCGCGCGCAGATCCTCAACCTGCTGCTCGACCTGAAGGACCGCCTCGGTCTGGCCCTGGTGTTCGTCTCGCACGACATCCAGACGGTCCGGCGGATGAGCGACCGGGTGATCACCATGTACCTGGGCCGGATCGTGGAGGAGACCCCGGCCGGCCGGGTCACCGACGCGGCCCGGCACCCGTACACCCGCGCCCTGTTCTCGGCCACGCCCGGCCTGCTGGACCCCCTCGACCCGATCCCGCTGAGCGGGCCGGTCCCCTCGGCGACCCGCCCGCCGAGCGGCTGCCCGTTCCGTACCCGCTGCTGGAAGGCCGACGAGGTCTGCGCCGCGTCGATGCCGGACTTCTCGGCCGCGTCACGGCCGGGACACCGCTACCGGTGCCACCATCCTGTTCAGGAGGACCAGCCGACCCGAGACCTAGCGCGCAGGAGCCGTGAATGACCCTTCCCACCCCGCTCACCGGTGTCGTCCCGCCCGTCTGCACGCCCCTGACGCCGGAACGCGAGGTGGACGTGCCCTCGCTGCTGCGCCTGGTGGACTTCCTGGTGGAGGCCGGGGTGCACGGGCTGTTCCTGCTGGGCTCGACCTCGGAGGCGGCCTTCCTGACGGACGCGCAGCGCGAGCGGGTGGTGGCGGCCGTGACCGCGCACGTGGGCGGTCAGCTGCCCGTGCTCGCCGGGGCCATCGACATGACCACCCCGCGTGTCCTGGAGCACGTCGCCGCGGTCACCTCGGCGGGCGCGTGCGCCGTCGTCGTCACCGCTCCCTTCTACGCCCGCACCCACCCGTCCGAGATCGTCCACCACTACCGCCGGATCGCCGCCGCCAGCCCGGTCCCGGTGATCGCCTACGACATCCCCGTCGCCGTGCACACCAAGCTCCCCGCCGACCTGCTGCTGGGGCTCGCCGGGGACGGCGTACTGGCCGGGGTCAAGGACTCCAGCGGGGACCTGGCGGCCTTCCGGGAGGTGGTCACCGGCGCCCGCGCCCACCCCGGGTTCAGCGTGCTGACCGGCTCGGAACTGATCACCGACGCGGCGCTGGCGCTGGGTGCCGACGGGGCCGTGCCTGGCCTGGCCAACGTCGACCCGCACGGCTATGTGCGCCTGTACCGCCAGTGCCGGGCGGGCGACGCGGAGGGGGCGCGGAGCGAACAGGAGCGGCTGTGCGCGCTGTTCGGGATCACCGGCGTCGGGGACCCCGCGCGGATGGGCGGCAGCTCGGCCGCGCTGGGCGCGTTCAAGGCGGCGCTGCATCTGCGCGGGATCATCGACTGCCCGGTGACCGCCGAGCCGCAGGTACCGCTGTCCGGTGCCGAGGTCGAACAGATCGGCAAGCTGCTGGCGGCGGCGGGCCTGCTCGGCCTCGACGGCTAGGCGGGGTGGTGGCGGACTCCGCCACCCCGCCCGGCGACGGCCCGGACGCGGCCCCGGTCACCGGCCGGCCCGCACCCCTCACGGCAGGCGGAGTCTGCGGAACTCCAGGGACTCGTACGGGCCCCGGACGCCGGTCTCGTGGAGCACGCCGATCGTGTCGGGGGCGAGCTGGACCAGGTCGGAGTAGGCGGCCGGGCGGTCGGAGAGGGTGAGCAGCCTGCGGAAGGTGCGGCCGGCGTCCGTGCTCGCCCAGAGGGCCAGGGCGCGGCGCGCGGTCGGCACGGAGGGCGCGGAGAACAACAGGGGCGCGCCCGGGCCACGCGGCTGGAGGACGCTGCCCTGGACCACCGGGACGGCGTTCAGCGCGGGCTGGACGGCGTAGGGGCGGTGCAGGGTCAGGCCGCCGTCGCCGGAGTAGGTGTCGAGGCGGTTTCCGGGGGCGGTGCCGTTCTGGTCGCGGGAGCTGAAGTAGACGCGCCCGTCGGGGAGTTGGGCGGCGCTGGTCTCGTTGGCGTTGGTGACGCCGTCGTAGTCCGCGTCCACGAACCCCAGGTGCCAGGTGCGGCCGGAGTCGTCGCTGTACAGGGCGTGTCCGCCGTAGTACCTGGGCTCCTGGCCGGTGTCCCGGGAGCCGGGGGGCGGGGCCGCGGAGTGGTCGGCGGGGACCAGCAGACGGCTGGGGGTGCCCCCTCTGGGGGAGTGCGGGCCGCGGGTGAGGGCGACGGCGTGGCCGGGGCCGGTGGCGTACCAGCGCCAGCCGGGCCGGGTCACCCGGGCCGTGATGTCCCGGGGGGCGGTGAAGCGGCGGCCGTCGTCCCAGCTGCGCTGCACGAGGACCCGGCGGCCCTGTTCCGGGGTGACCTCGCCGCGCATGATCTGCGCCTCGGTCACGTTCCCGTCGTTGGCGCAGGTGACCAGGACGACCGCGCCGGTGCGCGGGTCGACCACGGGCGCCGGGTTGCCCCGGGTGTGACCCCGCCCGGCGGCCACCACGGTCAGCGGGCCCCAGGTGCAGCCGCCGTCGGTGGAGCGGCGCAGGACGACGTCGATGTCACCGGTGTCCCCCGCGCCGTCGCGCCGGCCCTCGGCGAAGGCCAGGACGGTGCCGTGCCGGGTCGTCACCACGGCCGGGATGCGGTAGACGGCGTACCCGCCCCGCCCGGACACGTACGGCACCGAGGAGACGCAGCCGGCGGCCGCCGCGTGAGCGGGCAGCCCGGTGGTGAGCGAGGTGAGGAGCGCCAGGCTGGTGAGGAGGGAGCGGCTGCGCGGGGTCACGCCGTGATGCTGCCCGCATCGGCGGGGCCGTTCTTACTCCGTCCGGGGGATCTCCCGGACCCTCGGACACCCGGTACGCGGTCAGACCGTTCCCGGTGTCACCAGTCCCGACTCGTACGCCACGACGACCAGTTGCGCCCGGTCCCGCGCCCCCAGCTTCCCCATGATGCGGCTGACGTGGGTCTTCGCGGTCAGCGGACTGAGGCCGAGCGCCTCGCCGACCTCGGTGTTGTTGAGGCCGCGGGCGACCAGGATGAGCACCTCGCGCTCGCGTTCCGACAGGCACTCCGGCCCGCCGGCCACCGGCACCGACGGGGTGCGCAGGAACCGCGCGATCAGCCGTGCCGTCGGCCCGGGCGACAGCAGCGACTCACCGGCCGCGACCGTGCGGATGGCGTCCAGGAGTTCGGCCGGCCGGGTGTCCTTGACCAGGAACCCGGAGGCGCCGGCGCGCAGCGCCTCGACGAACGCGTCCCGCTTGTCGTCGTCCTGGCCGGGCTGTGTGCTGGAGACGGCGTACATAAGCGTGGTGCCGTCGCGGGACGGCACGGCGGCGGGGCTGCCCGTGAGCGGGTACGTCCGCCGGATCTCGGCGATCTGTCCGGCGGCCCTGGCCCGGTCGGCGGCGGTGAGCCCGCCGTCGCGGTGGTACACGAGGACCAGGTCGGTGGCCTGCCCGCCCGGCAGCTCGTCCTGGATGCGGGCGACCCGGGTGGAGTCGGCGCTGTCGGGCAGGTAGTCCACCGCCCGGTTCTGTTGGACGTCGCCGAACTTCCCGGCGAACGGCCCGACGAGCAGCAGCGCGGCCACCCACAGCCCCAACACCGCCCAGGGCACGGCCCGCCTGCGCCGTCTGTCTGTCCTCGCGGCCCCCATGGACGAATCTCCCTCCGGTCGGTCGTCTGGTCCGGTTCCAGACTTCCGGTGCGCGGGGGCGGGTTCGTCGGGCTCGGGGGCGAGTTGGGGGCTACTGCCGGGGGTGACTCGTCCGCGGTGTTACTCCCGCGGGAGTATCAGGACGGTGTACGCGCCGCGGCCAGCAGCCGGGTCACGTCGTCGGAGCAGATGGTGAGGGCCGCGCCGACCGTGGCGAGGGCGTCGCGTTCGGCGGGGGTGTAGGGGCCGTCGGCGAGGGCGATGCGGGCGGCCTGGAGCAGCAGGGACTCGCGTCCGGCCGGGGCCAGGTGCGGGGCCAGCGGGTCCAGGGACTCGTGCAGCTCTATGGTCAGCCCGGCTCCGCACGGCTGCTCGAAGTACCGGCCGGTGTCGGCGGCGAGGGCGTCGACCAGGGCGGCCAGCTGGTCCTCGGTGCACTCGGCGAAGCCGGCCGCGCGGACCGTCGCGGCGGCCGTCTCCAGGGCCGTACGGGAGCAGGTGCCGCCCGCGGCGAGCACGGCGAGGGCGACGGTGTGCACGGCGTCGCGGAGCATCGCGGAGAAACGGCGGGTGGTGGGGTGGTCGAGCACCTCGGTGCCGAACTGGTGCCCGCAGGCCGCGCATTCCACGACCGGCCCGGCCGTCCCGCGCGGCAGCACGGGCACCCCGAGCAGGGTGAGCCGGCGTCGTCCGGTGAGCCGCTGGTAGTTGCGGTCGCCGCCGCAGCCGGGGCAGAAGAACTCGCCGTCTCCCACGGGTGTCCATGCGGTGCGGGTGCCCAGGATGCGCACAGCCCTGGCGGCACGGCCGTCTCGTCCCCGTACTGGCAGCACGTCGCACCTCCGTAACCGCACGGCAACATCGCCGTGCTGGCGTGATGTTAGCCACATCACCGAGGTGGAGTCAGTACCCCGTAAGAGACCTTTCTGTGACCTGAGGGGCGCGGTGGCCGATAAACGACGGCGCCCTGGCCGCCGTGTCCAGCGGTCAGGGCGCCGAAGGGGCCGGTCAGACGGGGTCTATCGGGTCGCGCGGTTGACCGCGGAGACGACCGCCTTCAGCGACGCACGCGTCGTGTTCGCGTCGATGCCGATACCCCACAGGACCTTGTCGTCGATCGCGCACTCGATGTAGGAGGCGGCCTGTGCGGAGGCGCCCTCGCTCATCGTGTGCTCCTGGTAGTCCAGCAGGCGTACGTCGATGCCGATGGACTGCAGGGCGTCGAAGAAGGCCGAGATCGGACCGTTGCCGGAGCCGGTCAGGACCCGGTCCTCGCCGTCGACGGTGGCCTCGACGGTGAGGGTGTCCACGCCGTCGGTGTCGGTGGTCGACTGGCCGGTCCTGACCTGGATGCGGCCCCACGGGTTCTCGGGGTTCGGCAGGTACTCGTCCTGGAAGACCGCCCAGATCTCCTTCGGCGTGATCTCGCCGCCCTCGGCGTCGGTCTTCGCCTGGATGATCTTCGAGAACTCGATCTGCATCCGGCGCGGCAGGTCGAGCTTGTGGTCGTTCTTCAGGACGTAGGAGATGCCGCCCTTGCCGGACTGCGAGTTGACGCGGATGACGGCCTCGTAGGAGCGGCCGACGTCCTTCGGGTCGATCGGCAGGTACGGCACCGCCCACTCAAGGTCGTCCACGGTGACCCCGCGGGCCGCCGCGTCGGCCTCCATGGCGTCGAAGCCCTTCTTGATGGCGTCCTGGTGGGAGCCGGAGAAGGACGTGTAGACCAGGTCGCCCACGTACGGGTGGCGCGGGTGGACCTCCATCTGGTTGCAGTACTCCCACGTACGACGGATCTCGTCGATGTCGGAGAAGTCGATCTGCGGGTCGACGCCCTGGGAGAACAGGTTCATGCCCAGGGTGACCAGGTCGACGTTGCCGGTGCGCTCGCCCTGCCCGAACAGGCAGCCCTCGACGCGGTCGGCGCCGGCCATCAGGGCCAGCTCGGCGGCGGCCACGGCCGTACCGCGGTCGTTGTGCGGGTGGACGGACAGGCAGACGTACTCGCGGCGGGAGAGGTTGCGGTGCATCCACTCGAAGCGGTCCGCGTGCGTGGACGGCGTCGAACGCTCCACGGTGGCGGGCAGGTTGAGGATGATCTCGCGGCCCGGACCCGGCTGGTAGACGTCCATCACCGCCTCGCAGACCTCCAGCGCGAAGTCCAGCTCGGTGTCGGTGAAGATCTCCGGGGAGTACTGGTAGCCGAACTCGGTCTCCGGGCCCAGCAGCTTCTCGGCGTACTCCATCACCAGCCGGGTACCGTCGACGGCGATCTGCTTGATGTCGTCCTTGGAGCCCCGGAAGACGACCCGGCGGAAGACCGGGGCGGTGGCGTTGTACAGGTGGACGGTGGCCCGGCGAGCGCCCTTCAGGGACTCCACGGTCCGCTCGATCAGGTCCTCGCGGGCCTGGGTGAGGACGGAGATCGTCACGTCCTCGGGGATCGCGCCCTCTTCCTCGATGATCGAGCGCACGAAGTCGAAGTCGGTCTGGCCGGAGGCGGGGAAGCCGACCTCGATCTCCTTGTAGCCCATCTTGACCAGCTGGTCGAACATGCGCCGCTTGCGCTCGGGCGACATGGGGTCGATCAGGGCCTGGTTGCCGTCGCGCAGGTCGGTGGAGAGCCAGCGGGGGGCGGTGGTGATCCGCTTGTCGGGCCAGGTGCGGTCCGGGATGTCGACCTGCTCGTAGCGGCCGTACTTGTGGATCGGCATGGGGCTGGGCTGCTGGCGGTTGGCCATGATGGCGTGGGCTCCTCAGGATGTCCGGATATCCGAGTGGACGGCCGACGACGCAACGCCAAGCTCCGCGGGGAGGGAGTCGGCCTCGACTACAGGCCCTCGCCGCGGCAGCTAAGAAGAAGCAGCCAGGAACGCATGATGTTCCGCAGCCTAGCCGAGCCGTTCCGGGCGCGCGGGCCTGTCCCAGTATGCGGGACCGCATGACAAAAAGGGACAAAAAGTGCGGCGCGCCACATCGCCCTACCACACCGTCACGGTCTGTTGCGTTTCGTGTCCTGGTATTTCACCAATCATGGTGGCAGCTAGTGACAGTCAGTTCACACAGTGCAATGGTGCGGAACATGACGACCAACGGGGGCTTCCAGCCCGTCTTCTGCACGATCGTGCCGCCGCACGTCCTCGACAGGATCGCCCGCAACGAGGATCCCGCGCTCTCCGGCCCGGCCCGCCGGTCCCTGGAGCACGACGCCTACCAGCGCACCAAGCGCCGCCTGACCACGGTGATCGGTGCCACCTCCGCCGCCCCGCCCGCGGGTGCCGCCGCCGACAAGCCGCACCGCACCGTCTACGACGCCGAGCACACCCAGGACCTGCCCGGCACCAAGGTCCGCGAGGAGGGCTCCGAGCCCGGCTCCGACGCCACGGTCAACCGCGCCTACGCGGGCCTCGGCGCCACCTTCGAGCTGTACCTCAAGATCTACGGCCGGCACTCCATCGACGACAACGGGATGCCGCTCGACGCCACCGTGCACTTCGGCGAGAACTACGACAACGCCTTCTGGAACGGCGAGCAGATGGTGTTCGGCGACGGCGACAACGAGATCTTCCTCGACTTCACCCTCCCCGTCGACGTCATCGGGCACGAACTGACCCACGGCGTCACCCAGCACACCGCGAACCTGGAGTACTACGGCCAGTCGGGCGCCCTGAACGAGTCGGTCTCGGACGTCTTCGGCTCGCTGATCAAGCAGTACACCCTCGGCCAGACCGCCGCCGAGGCCGACTGGCTGATCGGCGCCGGGCTCCTCGCACCGCGCGTCACCGGCACCGCCCTGCGCTCGATGAAGGCCCCGGGCACCGCGTACGACGACGACGTCCTCGGCAAGGACCCGCAGCCGGCGAAGATGGAGGACTACGTCCGCACCGGCCGCGACAACGGCGGCGTGCACATCAACTCCGGCATCCCCAACCACGCCTTCTACCTGGCCGCCACCGCCCTCGGCGGCTACGCCTGGGAGAAGGCCGGGCAGATCTGGTACGACGTGCTGACCGGCGGCGAACTGAAGGAGAACGCCCTCTTCGCCGACTTCGCCACGCTGACGGTGAAGGCGGCCCGGGAGCGGTACGGCGCCGGGGACGAACTGCAGGCCGTGCAGAAGGCGTGGGAACAGGTGGGGGTGCGGACGCTGTAGTTCCGTACTACACAGAGACCCATGCGTATTCGAGTGCGGCGCACGGGCGGTTTCGCGGGCATCGAGCGCCGGGCCGAGGTGGACACCTCGGGCCGGCCCGACGCCCACGAGTGGCAGTCCCTGGCCGAACGCGCCCTCGCGTCCGGCCGGGGCGCGCCCGAGGCGGGCGTCCCGGACGGCTTCCACTACGAGATCACCGTGGACGGCCGCACGGTGTACGCGGCGGATCCCCGGCTGACCGAGGCCCAGCGGGAGCTGGTCTCCCGGGTGCTGAAGGAGGGCGCGTAACGGCCGCCCGACGCAAGGGCGTTGACTTCCGTTACCGCCGGTACGGATGATCCGGCCATGGCGACTGACGCAGGCACGGCGATCCCCCGGTTCCCGCCCGGCTTCCTGTGGGGCGTGTCGACCTCCGCCCACCAGATCGAGGGCGCGGCCGAGGAGCGGGAGCCGTCCGTCTGGGACGTGTTCACGGCCGGGCCCGGGCGGGTGAAGGACGGCTCGACGGCGGCGGTGGCCTGCGACCACTACCACCGCTACCGGGAGGACGTGGCCCTCCTCGCCGGTCTCGGCGTGGACGCCTACCGCTTCTCGGTCTCCTGGCCCCGGGTGAACTCCCCCGGCGGCGCGGACTTCTACGACCGTCTGGTGGACGAGCTGTGCGCGGCCGGCGTGCGGCCGGTCCCGACCCTCTTCCACTGGGACCTGCCGGCGGACCTGGACTGGCTGGACCGGGACACGGCGGCCCGGTTCGCCGATCACGTGGCGGTGGTGGCGGACCGGCTCGGCGACCGGGTGCACACGTGGATCACCCTCAACGAGCCCGCCGAACACACCCTCCTGGGGCACGCGATCGGCGCCCACGCCCCCGGCCGGCGGCTGCTGTTCGACGCCCTCCCGGTCGCCCACCACCAGCTCCTCGCCCACGGCCTCGCGGTACGGGCCCTGCGCGCGGCCGGCGCCACGGACATCGGCATCGCCAACTCCCACGGCCCGGCCTGGCCGGCCTCACCGGAGCCGGCGGACGTGGAGGCGGCCGGCTTCTACGACCTCCTGCTCAACCGCCTGTTCGCCGAGCCGGTCCTCCTGGGGACGTACCCCGAGGGCATGGGCGAGCTGATGCCGGGGGACGTCGAGGCCGATCTGAAGGTGATCGCCGAGCCGGTCGACTGGTACGGCGTCAACTACTATGCCCCGACCCGGGTGGGCGCCCCGCAGGGCACCGACACCGAGTTCGGCGGGCTGACGGTGCCGGCCGGACTCCCCTTCTCCGTACGGGAGATCGAGGGCCGGCCGGTGACCGACTTCGGCTGGCCCGTCGTACCGGAAGGGCTGACGGAGCTGCTCACCGGGTTCCGTGAGCGCTACGGCGAACGGCTGCCGCCCGTCGTCATCACCGAGAACGGCTGCTCCTACGAGGGCGTCGACGACCAGGACCGCATCACCTACCTGGACGCCCACGTCCAGGCCCTGTACCGGGCGATCGAGGCCGGGGTCGACGTGCGCGGGTACTTCGTGTGGTCCCTCATGGACAACTTCGAGTGGGCCGAGGGCTACACCCGCAGGTTCGGCCTGGTGCACGTGGACTTCGAGACGCTGGAGCGCACGCCCAAGGCCTCCTACCACTGGTTCCGGGAGCTGCTGAGGGCCCAGCGCCCGCCCTCACAGGGCTCCGGCGTCCCGCGCTGAACACAGGGTCGGGAAGGAGGGCCGGTAACCCAGCTCGCGGCGGATGCGGTCGGTGGAGGCGATGCCGTACCAGGGGTCGGGGTCGGGTCCGTCCGCCGGCGGTTCCGCGCCGAGGAGCTGGTGGATCTCCAGAGCGGTGACCGGGGCGTCGTCGGCGATGTTGTAGACGCGGCCGTCGGCGCCGGGGGCGTACAGCAGGCGCAGCAGGCCCTGGGCGGTGTCGGCGACGTGCACCAGGTGGTGCCGCTTGGTGGCCGGCTGGGTCGCGGTCCAGCGGGTGATGCCCGGCAGGTGCGGGTCGCCCTCGCCGTAGACGAAGGCGAGGCGGCCGATCCGGACGTCCAGCCCGTCCAGCGCCAGCAGCCCCAGCTCGGCCTCCCGTTTGGACTCGGGGTACGTCATCCACATCGGACCGCCGGGCACGGTGGGGTCGTCCTCGACGTGCGGTCGGCCGCGTCCGGCGCCGTACACCAGGATGGTGCTGGTCTGCACGAACCGCCGTACCCCGGAGGCGACGGCCGCCCGGCCCAGCTCCAGCGCTGCGTCCCGGTTGACGGCCCGCATCTCCTCGTCGGTCACGCCCCGGAAGGAGGCCGCGATGTTCACGACGGCGTCCACTTCGGTGAGCGCCTTGCCGAGGACGTCGGTGTCGCGCAGGTCGCCGACGACGACCTCGGCGCCGCGCTCGGCGAGGGCGGCGGCGCGGGCCTCGTCGCGGACGATCACCCGCACCCGCTCGCCGGGCCGGGCCTGGGCGAGCAGGCGGGGGACGAATCCACGGCCCACCTGTCCGGTGGCTCCGGTGACCAGGGTCAGCATGGTGGTGCTCCTTCTCGATCGCGTCTCGTTCGGTGCCCCCAGCCTCGGCGGCGGGCGGCGCCGACGGGAGAGACCTCCTGATCGGGGGATCGACAGTCCCTGGATAAGCGGGCCGGTCTGCCGCAGCCTGGAGGGGTGAACCGAGCCGAACTCGCCGACTTCCTGCGCCGTGGCCGCGCCCGTCTGGAACCGTCCGACGTGGGCCTGGCGCCCGGCGCCCGCCGCCGCACCCCCGGGCTGCGCCGGGAGGAGGTCGCTGCACTGGCCGGGATGTCGGTCGACTACTACACGCGCCTGGAGCAGTCCCGGGGTCCGCGCCCGTCCCGGCAGATGCTCACCGCGCTGGCGCGGGCGCTGCGGCTGACGGACGACGAACGCGACCACCTGTTCCACCTGGTGGGCGAGGAGCCGCCGCGCCGGGACGCGGCCTCGGCCCATGTCCGGCCCGGACTGCTGCTGGTCCTGGACCGGCTGTACGACTCACCGGCGCAGGTGGTCACGGACTTGGGGGCGGTTCTGGCGCAGAACGCGCTGGCCAAGGCGCTGGTCGGAGACGTGCTCACCCGCCCGCCGCGCGAGCGGAACCTCACCCGCCGGTTCTTCCTGGACCCCACGGCTCGCGCGCTGTTCCCGCCGGAGGACCTTCCGGCGCACGCCCGGGACCACGTGGCCAACCTCCGTGCGGTGGCCGCGGCCCGCCCCGACGACCCGGAACCGGCGGCTCTGGTGGCCGAACTCCGCGCGGAGAGCGAGGAGTTCGCCCGGCTCTGGGAGGAACACGAGGTGTCCCTGCGCCGCCCGGGCACCAAGCGCTTCCTGCACCCGGTGGTGGGCCTGCTGGAACTGGACTGCGAGGTCCTGCTGAGCCACCACAGCCACCACCACCTCATCATCCACACGGCCCGGCCCGGCACCGAGTCGCACGAGAGGCTGCAGCTGCTACGGGTGGTGGGGACGCAGGACATGACCCCCACGGAAGCCGTCGGTTAGAACCCCAGCCTGCGCAGCTGCTTCGGGTCCCGCTGCCAGTCCTTGGCCACCTTCACGTGCAGGTCCAGGAAGACGGGCGTTCCCAGCAGCGCCTCGATGTGCTTGCGGGACTTGATGCCGACCTCCTTCAGGCGCTTGCCCTTGGGGCCGATGATGATGCCCTTCTGGCTGGGGCGCTCGATGTAGACGTTGGCGTGGATGTCCAGCAGCGGGCGGTCGGCGGGCCGGTCCTCGCGCGGCAGCATCTCCTCGACGACGACCGCGATGGAGTGCGGCAGCTCGTCCCGGACACCCTCCAGCGCGGCCTCGCGGATCAGCTCGGCCACCATCACCTGCTCGGGCTCGTCCGTCAGGTCGCCCTCGGGATAGAGGGCGGGCCCCTCCGGCAGCAGCGGGATCAGGAGGTCGGCCAGGAGGTCCACCTGCTTGGACCCGACCGCCGACACCGGCACGATCTCCGCCCACTCGATGCCCAGCTCCTTGCCGAGCTGGTCGATGGCGATGAGCTGCTCGGCGAGGGTCTTGGAGTCGACGAGGTCGGTCTTCGTCACGATGGCGACCTTCGGGGTCTTCCTGATCCCCGCCAGTTCCTTCGCGATGAACCGGTCGCCCGGGCCGATCTTCTGGTCCGCCGGCAGGCAGAAGCCGATCACGTCGACCTCGGCCCAGGTGGTGCGGACCACGTCGTTGAGGCGTTCGCCGAGCAGCGTGCGCGGCTTGTGCAGCCCGGGGGTGTCGACCAGGATGAGCTGGGCCTCGGGCCGGTGCACGATGCCCCGCACCGTGTGCCGGGTGGTCTGGGGCCGGTTGGAGGTGATCGCCACCTTCTGCCCGACGAGAGCGTTCGTGAGGGTGGACTTGCCCGCGTTGGGGCGGCCCACGAAGCAGGCGAAGCCGGCGCGGTGGGCGGTCTCGGCCGGCTGCTCGGAAGTCTGGGTGCGAACGCTCATGCCGCCCATTCTCCCTGATCCACAGAGCGGCGCCGCACCACGGCCACCGCGCACCCCGGGCGGTGAGCTTCCGGAAACCCGCACGCAACGAAACGTCACGGAAACACACCCGTACGCGACCGGAAACGCACACCGGTGACCCTCTGACGCAGCCCCCACCCGTTGGAGACGCCCGTGACCCTCGCCGCAGACCACGTGAACACCGGCGACACCGCCTGGCTGCTCGCCGCCACCGCCCTCGTCCTGCTCATGACCCCGGGCCTGGCCCTGTTCTACGGCGGCATGGTCCGCACGAAGAGCGTCCTCAACATGCTGATGATGAGCTTCGTGTCGATCGCCCTGGTCACGGTGGTGTGGCTGGCGGCCGGCTACTCCCTCGCCTTCGGCGACGACATCGGCGGCGGGCTGATCGGCGGTCTCCACCAGGCCGGGATGCGCGGGCTAGGCCCGGACAGCGTGCACGGCACGGTCCCGGCCGTCCTGTTCGCCACCTTCCAGCTCACCTTCGCGATCGTCACGGCCGCCCTGATCAGCGGCGCGGTCGCCGACCGCACCAAATTCTCGGCGTGGCTGGTCTTCGTACCGCTCTGGACGCTCCTCGTATACGTTCCGGTCACCCACTGGGTGTGGGGCCCGGGTGGCTGGATCCTCGACAAGCTGGGCGCCCTGGACTTCGCGGGCGGTCTGCCCGTCGAGATCACCTCCGGCGCCTCCGGACTGGCCCTGTGCCTCGTCCTCGGCCCCCGCCTGGGCTTCAAGAAGGACGCCATGCGCCCGCACAACCTGCCGATGGTCGTCCTCGGCGCCGGTCTGCTCTGGTTCGGCTGGTTCGGCTTCAACGCCGGCTCGGCGCTCGGCGCGAACGGCCTGGCCGCCGCCGCGTTCCTCAACACGCTCGCCGCCGGCTGCACCGGCCTGCTCGGCTGGCTCTTCGTCGAGCAGCGGCGCGACGGCCACGCGACCACCCTGGGCGCCGCCTCCGGCGCGGTGGCCGGCCTGGTCGCCATCACCCCGTCCTGCGGCACGGTCTCCCTGCTCGGCGCCCTGGTCGTGGGCCTCGCCGCCGGTGTCGTCTGCTCCTACGCGGTGAGCTGGAAGTTCAAGCTGAACTACGACGACTCCCTGGACGTCGTCGGCGTCCACCTGGTCGGCGGCGTCATCGGCACCCTGCTGATCGGCCTGTTCGCCGAGAAGGCGATGACCGGCGGGGCGGAGGGCCTGCTCTACGGCGGCGGGCTCGCCCCGCTCGGCAAGCAGCTGCTCGCCGTGGTCGTCGTCGCGGTGTACGCCTTCTCGGTGACGTACGGCCTGGGCAAGCTGCTCGACAAGGCGCTGGGCCTCCGGGCGAGCGAGGAGCAGGAGCACACCGGCCTGGACCTTACGGTGCACGCCGAGACCGCATACGATCACGGCGTCCTGGGTCACGGCGCCCCGGTCAGCTCGTCCGTCCTCTCCCCCTCCGCCCAGAAGGTACGTCCTGAGGCATGAAGCTCATCACCGCGATCGTCAAGCCCTACCGGCTGGACGAGGTCAAGACCGCCCTGCAGGAGCTGGGGGTGCACGGGCTGACCGTGACCGAGGCGAGCGGCTACGGCCGGCAGCGCGGCCACACCGAGGTCTACCGGGGGGCCGAGTACCGCGTCGACCTGGTGCCGAAGGTGCGCATCGAGGTCGTGGTGGAGGACGCCACCGCCGACGACGTGATCGAGGCGATCGTCAGGGCCGCGCGGACGGGGAAGATCGGGGACGGCAAGGTGTGGGCCGTTCCCGTGGAGACGGTCGTCCGGGTGCGGACCGGCGAGCGCGGACCCGACGCGCTCTGACCAGCAGCGCCCCGGCGGCAACCTGTCAGCCGAGAGCAACGGGCAGGCGGGTGGGAATCGCTCAGCCGGCGGAAACGGTGCTCCGCACAGTGCCGTCGGGTGAGGCCAGCAGCACCGGCGTCTCAGGACCGCCCAGGTCGGCGACAGCGGCCAGGTCCTCCACCGGCAGGGCCTCCGCGTCGCTCACCACCGCCGCCGCCTCCAACGACCGCGCCCCCGAGGCCACCGCCATGGCAACCGCCGTACGCAGCGCGCTCAGCTTCAGCGAGGCCAGCTCCACCGACCCGGCGACATAGGTGCGCCCGGTCTCGTCCCGCACGGCCGCCCCCTCGGGCACGCCGTTGCGGGCCCGCGCGGAACGGGCCAGGGTGACGATCTTGCGGTCCTCGGGATCAAGCGCGTTGCTCTCGGTCATGCCCCGAGCATACGAAGCCCCGGGAGGCCCGCCCGGCACGGGTGCGCTCACGGACGGTCGAGCCGCAGCCGCTCGGCCCGGGGCAGACCGGCCACCACCAGGTCGTACGAGTCCTCGATCAGCTCCCGGACCAACCGGTCCGGCAGTTCCCCGTCGACCGTCACGGTGTTCCAGTGCCGCTTGTTCATGTGCCAGCCGGGGACGATCAGCCCCTCGTGCTCGCCGCGCAGCCGGATGGCGTCCTCCGGGTCGCACTTGAGGTTGACCGTGAGGGGCCGCGCGTCCAGGTGGGTCAGGGCGAACATCTTGCCCAGCACCTTGAAGACCGAGATCTCCGGGCTGAACGGGAAGTCCTCCACGGCCGCGTTGAAGGACAGGCAGAAGGCGCGCAGCTCCTGGGGCGTCACTCGGCCGGCTCCTCCTCGACGACGGGCACGGGCAGGGGCTCCACCAGCACCGTCACGATCTTGTTCCGGCGGCCGGCCGCGGCCTCCGCCGTCAGGCGCAGGCTGCGCCCGTCGGGCAGTTCCACCTCGGCGGAGGCCCCGGCGATGGGGACGCGGCCGAGCGCCTTGGCGAGCAGCCCGCCGACGGTCTCCACGTCCTCGTCGTCGTACTCCTCCAGGCCGTACAGCTCGCCCAGGTCGGTGATGTCCAGGCGGGCGGTGACCCGGAAGCGGTCGTCGCCGAGGTCCTCCACGGGCGGGAGCTCCCGGTCGTACTCGTCGGTGATCTCGCCGACGATCTCCTCCAGGATGTCCTCGATGGTGACGATCCCGGCGGTGCCGCCGTACTCGTCGATGACGACGGCGACGTGGTTGCGTTCCTTCTGCATCTCGCGCAGCAGGTCGCCGGCGTTCTTGGTGTCGGGCACGAACACGGCCGGGCGCATCGCCGTGGACACCAGGTCGCCCTCCGCGTCCCGGCTGATGTGCGTCTTGCGGACCAGGTCCTTCAGGTACACGATCCCGACGATGTCGTCCTCGCTCTCGCCGGTGACCGGGATGCGGGAGAAACCGGAGCGCAGGGCGAGGGTGAGGGCCTGCCGGATGGTCTTGAAGCGCTCGATGGTGACCAGGTCGGTCCGCGGCACCATGACCTCGCGCACCAGCGTGTCGCCCAGCTCGAAGACCGAGTGCACCATCCGGCGCTCGTCGTCCTCGATCAGCGACTCCTTCTCGGCGAGGTCGACCAGCGCGCGCAGCTCCGCCTCGGAGGCGAAGGGACCGTGCCGGAAGCCCTTGCCGGGCGTGAGGGCGTTGCCGATGAGGATCAGCAGGGAGGGGACGGGGCCCATGATCCGGGCCAGCGGCAGCAGCACGTAGGCCGCCGCGGTGGCGGTGTTGACCGGGTGCTGGCGGCCGATCGTGCGCGGGGACACCCCCACGGCGACGTAGGACACGAGGACCATGACCCCGATGGCGACCAGCAGGGCCTGCCAGGTGGCGGCGAACTCCTGGAGGCAGGCGTACGTCACCAGGGCCGCGGCGGCCATCTCGCAGGCCACGCGGACCAGCAGGGCCACGTTCAGATAGCGGGTGGGGTCGGCGGCGACCTGGGCGAGCCGGGCGCTGCCGCGCCGGCCGGACTTGACGGCCTCCTCGGCGCGGAAGCTGGAGACGCGGGCGAGGCCCGCCTCCGCGCAGGCGGCGAGCCAGGCCACGACGACCAGCGCGATCGCGCCGATCACGATCTGCGGAGACATACGGCCCGCTTACGAGACGGTCGGCGCCGGGGACGGCCCGGTCAGACCGCGCTCGGCCCGCCATCCGTCCACGATGGCGGCCTGGAGCCCGAACATCTCGGCCTTCTCGTCGGGCTCCTCGTGGTCGTACCCGAGCAGGTGCAGCACGCCATGGACGGTGAGCAGCTGGAGCTCCTCGTCCATGGAGTGCTGCGTCGGGGCTTCCGCCCCCTGCTTCGCGGCGACCTCCGGGCACAGCACGATGTCGCCGAGCAGCCCCTGCGGCGGCTCGTCGTCGTCCTTGGACGGCGGGCGCAGCTCGTCCATCGGGAACGACATGACATCGGTGGGGCCCGGCAGGTCCATCCACTGGATGTGGAGCTGCTCCATGGCGTCGGCGTCCACGACGATCACCGAGAGCTCGGAGAGCGGGTGGATGCGCATCCGCGCGAGCGCGTAGCGGGCGATGTCCAGGATCGCCTGCTCGTCTACCTCGGTGCCGGACTCGTTGTTGACGTCGATCGACATGGTCGTGCTGGTCTACTTCCCCTTGGTGCCCTTGGCGCCGGACTTGCCACGGACGCCCTTGGGAGCGCCGTTCTCGGTGCCGTACTTGCTGTCGTACTTCTCGTACGCGTCGACGATACGGCCCACCAGCTTGTGCCGTACGACATCGTGGGACGACAGCCGGGAGAAGTGGACGTCCTCGACGCCCTCCAGGATCTCCTGCACCTGCCTCAGGCCTGACTTCTGCCCGTTCGGCAGGTCGACCTGCGTCACGTCACCCGTGATCACGATCTTCGAGTCGAAGCCGAGGCGGGTGAGGAACATCTTCATCTGTTCGGGGCTCGTGTTCTGGGCCTCGTCCAGGATGATGAAGGCGTCGTTGAGCGTGCGGCCGCGCATGTAGGCGAGCGGCGCGACCTCGATCGTCCCGGCCGCCATCAGCCGCGGGATCGAGTCCGGGTCGATCATGTCGTGCAGCGCGTCGTACAGCGGGCGCAGGTACGGGTCGATCTTCTCGTAGAGCGTGCCGGGCAGGAAGCCGAGCCGCTCGCCCGCCTCCACCGCCGGACGGGTCAGGATGATCCGGTTGACCTGCTTGGACTGGAGGGCCTGCACGGCCTTGGCCATGGCCAGGTAGGTCTTGCCGGTACCGGCGGGGCCGATGCCGAAGACGATCGTGTGCTTGTCGATCGCGTCGACGTACCGCTTCTGGTTGAGGGTCTTCGGGCGGATCGTTCGGCCACGCGAGGACAGGATGTTCTGCGTCAGTACCTCGGCCGGGGTCTCCAGGCCGTCGCTCGTCCCTGCCTCGCTCGCCTTCAGCATGGCGATCGAGCGTTCCACTGCGTCCTCCGTCATCGGCTGCCCGGTGCGGAGCACCAGCATCATCTCTTCGAACACGCGCGAGATGAGGGCGACGTCGACCGGGTCGCCGACCGCGCTGATCTCATTGCCCCGGACGTGGATGTCGGCCGCCGGGAAGGCCTTCTCGATCACACGCAGGAGGGAGTCGCCGGAACCCAGCACGGTCACCATGGGGTGCTGGGCGGGGACGGTGAACTGCGCTCTCGCCTGCTCCTGCGCGGGGGTGTGAGCTGTGGGTGTCTGTGTCATGGGCCGGCTCTGAAGGCCTGCGCTTCCTCCTCGTCACGGCCGCGTAGCTGAGGGCGGCCTCGCACTCCCAAGGGTACGACGGGGGGCTGACAACACCGTAGGGCTTTTCATACGACCACCCCCCGAGCCGCACCCCGCGGGCCACCTCCCAGCCGGCCGAGTCGGGTGGGTGGGCGAACGGGGGTCCAGGGGGCGGAGCCCCCTGGTACGTCAGCCGGACCGGCGGAACCCGATGGTCGGCACGGCCCGCCGCAGCGGCCACGGCCGGTCCAGCTCCTCCGGCACCAGGCCCTCCAGGAACTCGTACCGCCGAAGCGCCGCGGGCGACTGCCCCGGCAGGGACTGCACGCGCCGCCACCACGCCCCGATCTCCGACCACCCCGGCGCCGACAGGGACCCCCCGAACTCCTGCACCGACAGCGCGGCCGTGAGCCCGGCGAAGGCCAGCCGGTCGGCCAGCGGCCACCCCGCCAGGGATCCGGTCACGAACCCGGCGACGAACACGTCCCCCGCCCCGGTCGGATCCAGCGCCTCCACCTCGATCGCCGGCACCTCCGCCGTCTCCCCGGTCCGCCGGTCCACCGCGTAGGCGCCGTCCGAGCCCAGCGTGACCACGGCGACCGGCACGTACTCGGTCAGGGCGTGCGCGGCGAGCCGCGGACAGTCGGTGCCGGTGTACCGCTTGGCCTCCTCCGCGTTGGGCAGGAAGGCCTCGCAGTGCTCCAGGTCGGCCAGCCCGGACAGGTCCCACGCGCCCGTCTCGTCCCAGCCGACGTCGGCGAAGATGCGGGTGCCCGCGCGGGCGGCCTGCGCGATCCAGGGCGCGCTGCGGCCGGGCGTGAGGGAGGCGACGGCGGCCCGCGCGCGGGGCGGCCGGGCGGTGGCCTCCTCCTGGAGGAGCACCGCCTCCGCCGGCGGCTCGTGCCCGTGGGAGACCATGGTCCGCTCGCCCTCGTAGGCCATGGAGACGGTCACCGGCGAGTGCCAGCCGGGCACGGTCTGCGAGGCGGACAGGTCGATGCCCTCGCCCTGTTCCAGCGCGTCCCAGCAGTACTCGCCGTAGTGGTCGTCGCCGAAGGCCGCCGCGAGGGCGGTCCGCAGGCCGAGCCGGGCCAGGGCGGCGGCCATGTTGGCGACCCCGCCGGGGCTGGAGCCCATGCCCCGGGCCCAGGACTCGGTGCCGCGGACCGGCGCCGACTCCAGGCCGGTGAAGATGATGTCGAGGAAGACCGTGCCGGTGAGGTAGACGTCCCAGGGCGGGTCACCGGGGGCACGCAGCGCGGCGAGCGGGTCGACCTGGGTCTGGCAGCGCGCTGCCTGGGTGAGGTGTTCCGGTTCCTCTCCGGTGAGGGTGTGCGACGGCGTCACGGTGCGCTCCCTGGCGTGGTGCGGTTCTGGCCAGTGTGCACCAGGTCACGCACCGGGATGCCGTGCGGCGCCGGGTCACCACCGGGGCATCGCCGGTGTCCGCCAGTCCGGTTCGGCGGCGCGCATCGCCGCCGCGTCGTCGCGGTCGCGCAGCGAGCCGTCGTCCTCGGCCCACCGCCGGTGCAGCCGGGCCAGTTCGTCCCGGTCCAGTGCGACGCCGAGGCCCGGCGCGTCGGACACCGCGACCCGGCCGCCGTCGAAGGCGATCCGTTCGGTGAGGACGTCCTCGGACTGCCAGGGGTAGTGGGAGTCGCAGGCGTGGTGGAGGTTGGGGACCGTGGCCGCCACCTGGGTCATCGCGGCGAGGCTGATGCCGAGATGGGTGTTGGAGTGCATGGACACCCCGACCCCGAAGGCGGCGCAGATCGCGGCGAGGTGCTGGGTGTTGCGCAGTCCGCCCCAGTAGTGGTGGTCGGAGAGGACGACCTGCACGGCGTCCTTCGTGAACGCCTCCTTGATCTCGCCGAAGGTGGTCACGCACATGTTGGTGGCGAGCGGAACGTCGGTCCCGGCGGCGACTTCCGCCATGCCGGGCGTGCCCAGCGTCGGGTCCTCCAGGTACTCCAGGACGTCGCCGAGTTCCTTCGCCACCTTCAGCGAGGTCTCCACCGACCAGGCGCCGTTGGGGTCGAGCCGCAGCGGGTGTCCGGGGAAGGCCGCGGCGAGGGCGCGGACGGCGGCGATCTCCTCGTCGGGCGGGAACACCCCGCCCTTGAGCTTGAACGAGCCGAAGCCGTGCCGCTCCTGGAGCCGGCGCGCCTGTTCCACCACACCGGCCGGGTCGAGCGCGGCGCCCCACTCGTCCGGCTCGGCGGGGACCCCCGCCGGGTGCCGGTCCCACTTGTAGAAGAGGTAGGCGCTGTACTCGACTTCGTCCCGCACCTTGCCGCCGAGCAGCGCGTGCACGGGCAGTCCGAGCGCCTTGCCCTGGGCGTCGAGGCAGGCGACCTCGAAGGCGGACAGCACGGACAGCCGCAGCTTGTCGGCGGTCTGCACCCCGCGCAGCCCGCCCGCGTCCGCCTGTCCCTCGATCCGGGAGGCGTCCACGGCGAGGTCGATCCCGAAGAGGCCGTTCACGTCCATGACCGACCGTCCGGTGAGCCGCTCGGCCAGCGACCGGGCCGGCTCCAGGTACTTGGTGTCGCCGTAGGTCTCGCCGAGCCCGGTGGTCCCGTCGGCCGTGACGATCTCCACGATCAGCCGGGGGGTGTACGGCTGGTGCACGCCCTGGGTGTTGAGCAGCGGCGGGTCGGCGACCAGGATCGGCGTCAGCCGCACCTCGGCGATGGTCAGGTCACGGGTCACGGGCAGGCTCCTACGAGGTCGGGTCCGGCGGCGAGGAGGGCCTTCAGGCCGGCGACGCGGAAGCCGTCGGGCGGGACCGGGCACCGCCGACCTGATCGTCTCTTCTTGTGAATGACATCCACATATGAGAACAGAGCCTAGAATCTCCTACCCCCGTGCACCACCCCCAAACACAACCGTGGTCCGGATCACACCCACCGGACTTCTTCCGGAACCGCGTGCTTGATACAACTTGCTCGCGCGTTCCTGTCCGTCGACGGCCGCAGCCCATCCCCCCTTTTCCGAGCCGCACTTCTCGCCTGCCCTGGGAACGCCCGTGTCCGCCCCCCGCACCCTGCCCTGGCCCCTCGTCGCCCTGTTCGCGGCCGGGTACCTCGCCCCGTACCTGCTGCCCACCACCGTCGGCAGACTCGACAGCGGACTCCCGCTCACCGCGACCCAGGCGGGGGCCACCGGCAGCGCCCTGCTGCTGAGTTCGGCGACCGCCGGCTTCCTGCTGGCCTCCCGGGCCGACCGGACCGGCCCCCGCGTCCTCGCCCGCGCCGGCCTCGCGCTCGCCGCCCTCGGCTACGGCGGCGCCGCCCTCACCGGAGCCGTACCGGCCGTCGTCGCGGGCGCGGTCGTCGGCGGCCTGGGCTCCGGCACGGTCACGGCGGTGGCCGCGAGCGGCATCGCCGGACAGCGCGACCCGCACCGGGTCACCACCCTCGGCCTGCTCGGCGTCTCCGCCCTCGCGGGCGCCCTGTACCTGACGATCCCTCACCTCGGGCCCGGACACGGCCTTCCGCTCGCCGCCCTCGCGCTGACCGCGCTCGCCGTCTGGCCGCTCACCGGCCGCCTGTCCGTCCATACCGCCCCGGCCCGCCCGGCCGCCGGGTACGACCGCCTCCCCCACCCGCGCGCCGGCCTGCTGCTGGCCGCCGCGATGCCCTGCTGGTCCCTCGCCCAGAACGCCCTGTGGGGCGTCAGCGGCCGGATCGGCCTCGGCCAGGCCCACCTCAGTGAGGTCACCGTCGGCGCGGTCTTCGCGGTCGCGCTCGGCGCCGGACTCCTCGGCGTGGTGGGCGCGGGCGCGCTCGGCCCGCGACTGGGCCGGGCCCTGCCCATCGGCGCCGGTACCGCCCTCATCGCGGGGTGCGTCGCGCTCAGCGCGGCGGCCACGGACCTGCCCGCGTTCGCGGCCGGCGAGATCGCCTGGAACCTGCTCTACCCGGTCGTGCTGTCCTACGTCATCGCCCTGGCCGCTTCCCTGGACCCGCGGGGCCGCTGGACGGTCCTGGTCGGCTCGGCGTCCTCGCTGGGCACCGCGGCGGGACCCCTCGCGGGCAGTGTGCTGGCGGCCGGGGCGGGCTTCCCGGCGATGGGGCGGGTGCTCGGCGCCGGGCTGCTGCTGATCGCCGTACCGATGACTGCGGTGGCGCTGCGGACGGGCAGGCGCCCCCTGCCGGCCGTGGACGTCCCGGCCGCCGGAGTCCCGGTCACGGATGTCCCGGTCGTCGAAGTCCCGGTGGACACGCCCGCCGTACCCGCTCGGCGCGCCTACGAGACGGCGTCCCCGAACTCGTACGCGTCGACCTCGGCGAGGTAGCGGGCCCTGCGCTCCTCGTCGTCCTCCAGGAAGGAGGCGAGGAACGAGTTGCGGGCCAGCTCGCGCAGCCGATCCCGGGACAGCCCCAGGGCCTCGTGCACGGCGGCGAAGTTGTCGCCCGCGTACCCGCCGAAGTACGCGGGGTCGTCGGAGTTGACCGTGCACAGCAGGCCGGCGTCGAGCATGGCGGGCAGGGGATGGCCGGCGAGCGTGCCGACGGTCCGGAGCCGGACGTTGGACAGCGGGCACAGCGTCAGCGGAACCCGCTCCCGCACCAGCCGCTCGACCAGCGCGGGGTCCTCCATGCAGCGCAGGCCGTGGTCGACGCGCTCCACGCCGAGCACGTCCAGCGCCTCGGTGATGTACTCCGGCGGCCCCTCCTCGCCGGCGTGCGCGACCCGGCGCAGCCCGAGCGCGGCGGCGGCCTCGTACACCTCCCGGAACTTCGCCGGAGGGTGCCCGACCTCGGCGGAGTCCAGGCCGACCCCGGTGATCCGGTCCAGGTACGGCTTCGCGGCCTCCAGGGTGGCCAGCGCCGACTCGGCGGACTCGTCCCGCAGGAAGCACATGATCAGCTTGGTGGAGACGCCGTGGGCGGCCTCGCTGCCGCCGAGCGCCCGCCACAGCCCCTCCACGACCGTGCCCATGGCCACGCCCCGGACCAGGTGGGCCTGCGGGTCGAAGAAGATCTCCGCGTGCCGCACGCCCTGCGCGGCGGCCCGGGCGAGGTAGGCGTTCGCCAGGTCGGCGAAGTCCTGCTCGGTGCGCAGGACGGCCATCAGCTCGTAGTAGAGGTCCAGGAAGGACTGGAGGTCCTCGAACCGGTAGGCCTCGCGGAGGGCGTCGGTGTCCGCGTACGGGAGGGTCACGCCGTTGCGGGCGGCCAGCTCGAAGGCCAGCTCCGGCTCCAGCGTGCCTTCGACATGGAGGTGAAGTTCTGCTTTCGGGACGGGCATCAAAGCATCGTACGGGTGTTTTACCGCCGTTTCGGAACCGGCACCCGCAGCAGGTCGTAGGCCACGGTGAGCTCCCCCTCGAACCCGGCCGCCCGCGCCTGCCGCTCGAACTCCCCGGGGTCGGTGTAGCGCTGGCTGAAGTGGGTGAGCACGAGGTGCCGCACACCGGCGTCCCGGGCCACGGCGGCGGCCTGACCCGCCGTCAGATGTCCGTGCTCGATGGCGAGTTCCACGTCCTCGTCGAGGAAGGTGGACTCGATGACGAGCAGGTCGCAGCCCTCCGCGAGCGCGTGCACGCCGTCGCAGAGCCGGGTGTCCATGACGAACGCGAACCGCTGCCCGCGCCGCACCTCGCTGACGTCCTCCAGCGTCACGTCCCCGAGCCGGCCCTCACGCTGGAGGCGGCCCACGTCCGGGCCTCTGACGCCGTGCGCGGCCAGCCGGTCGGGCAGCATGCGGCGGCCGTCGGGCTCGATCAGGCGGTAGCCGTAGGACTCGACCGGGTGCGAGAGCCTGCGGGCCTCCAGGGTGTACGACCGGGTCACCGCGAGGATGCCGTCGGCGGCGACCGGGGCCTCGGTCAGGCCGACGGTCTCGCGGTAGGCGGTCGCGTAGCGCAGCCGGTCGAAGAAGCGCTGCCCCGAGCGCGGGTAGTGCGCGGTGACCTCGTGCGGCACCTGGTCGAGGTTGATCCGCTGGATGACCCCGGCGAGGCCGAGGGAGTGGTCGCCGTGGAAGTGCGTGACGCAGATCCGGTTCAGGTCGTGGGCGGCGACCCCGGCGCGCAGCATCTGCCGCTGCGTGCCCTCGCCGGGGTCGAACAGGAGGCCCTCGCCGTCCCACCGCAGCAGGTAGCCGTTGTGGTTGCGGTGCCGGGTCGGGACCTGGCTGGCGGTGCCGAGGACCACCAGTTCACGGACGGACACGGCTGCCTATCCGGGCGGCCACTGCAGGCCACGGCCGCCGAGGACGTGGGCGTGGGCGTGCCAGACGGTCTGGCCGGCGCCGCTGCCCGTGTTGAAGACGAGGCGGTAGCTGTCGAGCTTCTCCTCGTCGGCGACGGCCTTGGTCTCGGCGAGCACGTCGGCCGCGAGCTGCGGGTCGCCCGCGGCGAGCTCGGCCGCGTTCTCGTAGTGGGCCTTGGGGATCACCAGGACGTGCGTCGGGGCCTGGGGGTTTATGTCCCGGAAGGCCACGGTCGTCTCGGTCTCGCGGACGATCGTCGCCGGGATCTCGCCCGCGACGATCTTGCAGAACAGGCAGTCGTTCTGCGGCTCTCCGGCCATGGGGTGCCTCCTGTGATCAATACGGTGGGCATCGTAGTCGGTCAGCCGGGCATACCCGGCGGTGTCTTCGCGGGACTGGTCTCCAGCGCCTCCAGCGCGAGCCTGATCGCCTCGTCCAGTTGGGCGTCGCGGCCCGCCACCCAGTCCTGGGGCCTCTGTACGACCTCCACGTCGGGGTCCACCCCGTGGTTCTCCACGTCCCAGCCCACGCCCTCCAGCCACATCGCGTACTTCGGCTGGGTGACCAGGGTGCCGTCGAGCAGGTGGTAGCGGCTGTCGATGCCGATGACGCCGCCCCAGGTGCGGGTGCCGACGACCGGGCCGATGCCCAGGGCCTTGATGGCCGCGTTGACGATGTCTCCGTCGGAGCCGGAGAACTCGTTGGCGACGGCGACGACCGGGCCGCGCGGGGCGTCCAGCGGATAGCTGGTAGGGCGCATGCCGCGCGGGAGGTCCCAGCCGATGATCCGGCGGGCCAGCTTCTCGACCACGAGCTGGGAGGTGTGGCCGCCGCGGTTCTCGCGGACGTCGACGACGAGGCCTTCGCGGGCCACCTCGACGCGCAGGTCACGGTGGATCTGGGCCCAGCCGGGGGCCTGCATGTCCGGGACGTGGAGGTAGCCGAGGCGGCCCGCGGAGGCCGCGTGCACATGGGCACGGCGATCGGCGACCCAGGCGTGGTACCGCAGGGGCTCCTCGTCGGCGATGGGGACGACGACCGTGTGCCGGGGTTCGCCGCCGCCGGCCGGGGAGACGGTCAGCTCCACCGGGTGACCGGCCGTGCCGACGAGCAGCGGGCCCGGACCCGTCACAGGGTCGACCTGGTGGCCGGCGACCGCGATGATCGCGTCACCGGGACGGACCGCGGCACCGGGCGCGGCGAGCGGGGAACGGGCCTCCGGGTCGGAGGTCTCCGACGGCAGGATGCGGTCGATGCGCCAGCTGCCGTCCTCGTGGCGGGAGATGTCGGCGCCCAGCAGGCCCTGCCGGGCGCGGCGGCCGGAACCGCCGCGCGGGATGACGTAGGCGTGCGAGGTGCCCAGTTCGCCGTGCACCTCCCAGAGCAGGTCGACCAGGTCGCTGTGGGTGGCGAGGCGGGCCAGCAGCGGGCGGTAGCGGGCGAGGACGCCGTTCCAGTCGGTGCCGCCGAGGTCGGGGCGCCAGAAATGGTCGCGCATGAGACGGCCGGTCTCGTCGTACATCTGCCGCCACTCGGCGGCCGGGTCGACGGTCTGCCGGACCCGGCCGAGGTCGACGGTGACGCTGGTGTCACCGTCGTCGTCGGTGCCGGTGCGGCGGTCGCTCGGTACGACCCGGAGCCGGCCGTCGGCCCACAGCAGGACGCGTCTGCCGTCGCCGCTGACCTCGAAGTGGTCGGCGTCGGAGGCGAGGTGCTCCAGGCGGCGCTGGGCGAGGTCGTAGCGCTCCAGCTCGGTGTGCGGGTCGGGGTCCTCGGGGTGGGCGCGGGAGGCGCCGAGGACACCCTGGACGGGGTGGCGCAGCCAGAGGACGCCGTCCTTGGCGGCCTGGAGCGTGGAGTAGCGGCCGGCCTCGACCGGGAAGGGGACGATGCGGTCGGCCAGGCCCTCCAGGTCGACGCGGGTGGTCGGCGTGCCCTCGCCGTCGGGGGTCTCGTCCTTGTCGGAGGTCTCGAACGGGCGGCCGTGGCGCTGCGGACCGAACGGCGAGGGGGTGGTCGCGGCCAGCGTGATCAGGTGCGGGCGGGCGCCGACCACGAACGCGAGGTCGAAGACGTGCTCGTCGTAGACCGGGTCGAAGGCGCGGTTGGAGAGGAACGCGAGGTGCTTGCCGTCCAGGGTGAAGGCGGGCGCGTAGTCCTGGAAGCGCAGCGGGGTCGCCTCGGTCACCGACAGGTCGGTGGTGTGGGCGACGCGCAGCTGGGACAGCGGGCGGGGGCCGGGGTGGGACCAGGCGAGCCAGGCGGAGTCCGGGGAGAAGGCGAGGCCGGAGACCTCGCCGTCGTCGCTGCGGTCGACCTCGCGGACCTCGCCGGTCTCGCGTTCGACCAGGAGCAGTCTGCCGTCGTGCGCGGCCACGGCGGCCCGGCTGCCGTCGGGTGCCACGGCCAGCTCCAGGACCCGGCCGAGCTGTCCGGCGGCGAGCCGGCGGGGCGGGGCGCCGGGCACGGTGCCGGTCGCGGGCGCGAACTCCAGGGCGTCGTCGCCCTCGGCGTCCGTCACCCACACCACCCACTCCTCGCCGTCGGCGCGGAAGACGCGCGGCATCCGGGCGCGCACGCCGGGGGTGGCGGCCAGGGCGCGGGCGGGACCGGAGCGGTGGGTGACCCAGTGGATGCCGCCGCGCACGCAGACGGCGCTGCCGCGCGCGGTGTGGTCGGGGGCCGCCTCGCCGAACCACCGGGAGGCGTTGACCGGGTACGGCCGCAGGTCGACGCGGGGTCCGCCGAGCCGTACGTCCAGCCGGCGCGGCTCGGTGCCCTCCAGGTCGTCCAGGAGCCAGAGTTCGCCGGCCGAGCTGTAGACGACGCGGGTGCCGTCACCGGCCGCGTGGCGGGCGTAGAAGCCTCCCCCGCTCTCGGCTCCGCTCGACCGGGAGGGGCCCCCGAGTGGAGTGTGCCGGCGAAGGTCGGAGCCGTCGGCGAGGGAGGAGTAGAGCGCGCCGGTGCCCTCGTGGTCGGAGAGGAAGGCGATGCGGTCCCCGGCCCACACCGGGCACTCGATGTTCCCGTCGAGGTCCTCGTGCAGCCGGACGAACTCGCCGCTGCCGTCGCGGTCGATCCACAACTTGCCCGCCGTGCCGCCCCGGTAGCGCTTCCAGTGCGCTGCCTCACGGCCCATCGGCGCGGACAGCAGCACGGTGGCCGGGCCGAGGGCCACATCGCCGACCGGACCGTACGGCAGGGTCTCGGCGGGTCCGCCGTCCAGCGGGACGGCGTGCGCCCAGGTGTGCCGGAAGCTGTGCCGGCCCTGCGCGCCGAGCGCGAGCACCCGTCCGTCCGGGGTCCAGCCACGCACCTCGGTACGGCCGTTGCCCCAGTACGTCAGCCGCCGGGCGGGGCCCCCGTCGAGCGGGGCGACATGCACCTCGGGGGCGCCGTCCCGGGTGGAGGTCCAGGCGAGGTGCCGGCCGTCCGGCGATATCCGGGGCCTGGTCACCGGCACGTTGTCGGCGCTGACCCGCCAGGCCCGGCCGCCGTCGACCGGCGCGAGCCAGACGTCGTCCTCGGCGACGAAGGTCACCAAGTCGCCGCGCAGATGGGGGAATCGGAGATAGGCGGAGTTTGCCGTGGTTCCCGTCGAAGCACCCTGAGTCACGCCGTCACTCTACGCAGCGACCGGGTACCTCCGCTCCCGGTTTCGGATCACTTGCCCGGCACGGGCAGGACGGTGCGGGTGACGGTGACGGTCACGGTCGGCCGTCCCCCGGTGGGCGGCCGGTACGCCGGCCCGGACGGGGCGGAGCAGTTGCCGAGCCCGCTGACGCGGAACACCCGTCTGCCGTCCACCTCGGCGGTCAGGTCCCCGCGCACACAGGCACCGTCGACGGCCCTGGTGACCAGCCCGGCGACGACGATCTTCCGCCCGTCGTCCGTCTCGCCCCGGCAGTCGACGGAGACGACGGTGGTCTCGCTCGGCGCGGGTGTGCCGCCGCGCGCACCGTCGTCGCGGTAACCGCCGGTGCACGTGAGCCAGCTGACGTTCACGTGCCGGTGTTCCAGTGCGGCGGTCGCGGTCTGGTCGGTGGTGTAGGCGACGCTTGCCGACCCGAGCCCCCCACCGGGCTGACAGGCCACGACAGCCCCGCCGCCCACCACGACGAGCCCCGCCACGGCCACCACTCGCGCCCGACGCCGTATCCCCCTCGAAGCCCCCATGCAGGGCAGCGTGCCACCGGCCCCCGCCGCGTGGAAGCCTGGATACGGCCACTCACCCGTTCGGGGGGCAGGGGCCGGCTGTCTACTCTGGCCCGATGCGCAGTGAACGCAGACTCAGACGGCTCGTTCTGCCCGACGGGACCGAGTACCGGTGGAGGGTCCGGCACCGGCACGCCCACGGCGGCCCCTGCACGGAGGTGCTCTCGTTGCACCGGGACGGGACCGTGACGCGCATCGTGTTCCCCGGCGTGGTCGAAGGCGGTTACGGGCACTCCGGTCTGGTCTTCGACCGGCACGGACACACCGTCAACCTGCACGAACCCCGCGTCGTCCGGGCCTTCGCCGACGAACTGCGGCGTCGCTGCGGGCCGGTGGCCGGTGACGTGGAAGGGTGGGCGTTGCTGCCCGATGTCAGCCGCGCAGCAGCAGCCACTCCTGTAGTTCCACCAGGTTGCCCTCCGGGTCCTTGAGGTGGGCCACGCGCATGCGGTCGGTCATGGGGGCCGGTCCGTGCAGCAGGGTCGCGCCCCGGGCGGTGACCTGAGCGCAGTAGGCGTCGAGGTCGTCGACGCGCAGGACGACCAGGGACCGGTGGCCGGTGGCGGTGTCGCCCAGCTCGGCCAGGAGCTCGGCCATCATCGCGCGGTCCTGGAGCGCGATCCCGGCGGAACCGGCGTGCGGGCTGAACTTCTCGTACGGCCCCTCCACCGCGCCGGACTGCGGCTTGAGGCCGAGGACATCGGCGTAGAAGCGGTAGCAGGCGGCAAAATCGGTGACCAGGAGCCGGACCTGGGCGAGTTCCACGGTGCCCCCAGTCGGTCAGGACCAGCGGCCGGTGCGGCCCAGCAACAGGGCCACGGCGGCGGTGCCGGCGGTGGAGGTGCGCAGGACGGTGGGGCCGAGGACGCAAGCCCTCGCGCCCGCCTCCTCGAAGAGCGCCAACTCGTCCCGTGACACACCGCCTTCCGGACCCACGACCAGGACGATCTCACCCTCGGTGGGGAGTTCGGCGGTGGCCAGGGGCTCGCTGACGTGGTCGAAGTCGGAGTGGAGCACGGCGGCGAAGTCCGCCGCGCCGAGCAGCGCGGCGACCTGCTTGGTGGCCGCCAGGTCGGCGACCTCCGGGAAGCGCAGCCGGCGGGACTGCTTGCCGGCCTCCCGCGCGGTGGCACGCCACTTGGCGAGCGCCTTCGCCCCCCGGTCGCCCTTCCACTGGGTGATGCAGCGCGCGGCCTGCCAGGGCACGATCGCGTCGACGCCGGTCTCCGTCATCGTCTCCACGGCCAACTCGCCGCGGTCGCCCTTGGGCAGGGCCTGGACGACGGTGATACGGGGGCTGGGCTCGGGCTCCACCGGGAACTCGAACGGCTCGACCACCAGGTGGTCCTTCCCCGACACGCTGACGACCACCCCGGCCGCGCCCCGGCCCCTGCCGTCGGTGAGGACCACGTTCTCGCCCGGCTGCAACCGCCGTACGGAGACCGCGTGCCGTCCCTCGGGGCCCCGGACGTCGACGACCGAGCCGGGGCCCACGCCCTCCAGCGAGTCGACGACGAACACCGGCGCGGTCATCGGGGACCACCCCCGGCCGACAACGCTGTCCGGGCCTCGGCGAGTTCGGCCGCCAGCACCTCCACCAGCCGGCCCGCGGACAGTTCCCGGGCCATCCGGTGGCCCTGCCCGGCCCACATCGCCATGCCCTGCGCGTCCTCGGCCTTGGCGGCGGCCTTGCGCAGCGGCGCGGTGAGGTGGTTGACCTCGGGGTAGGCGGCGGGCGCGTACGGGCCGTGCTCGCGCAGGAAGCGGTTGACCAGCGCGCGGGCCGGGCGGCCGGTGAAGGCGCGGGTCAGCTCGGTGCGCGGGAACAGCGGGTCGGTCAGCGCCCGCTTGTGCAGGGGGTGCGCGCCGGACTCGTGGGTGGCGACGAACGCGGTGCCCAGCTGGGCCGCGCTCGCGCCCGCCGCGAGGACGGCGGCGATCTGGCCGCCGCGCATGATGCCGCCGGCGGCGACGACCGGGATGCGCACGGCCTCGCGGACCTGCGCGACCAGCGACAGCAGGCCGATGCCGGCGCCGTCGTTCTCCGGGAGGTCCCGGTGGGTGCCCTGGTGTCCGCCGGCCTCCACGCCCTGCGCGATCACCGCGTCGGCCCCGGCCCGCTCGACCGCGCGGGCCTCCTCGGCGGTGGTGGCGGTGACCAGGGTGAAGGTGCCGGCGCGGTGCAGCTTGTCGAACACCTCGCGGCGCGGCACGCCGAAGTGGAAGGAGACCACCGGCACCGGGTCGTCGAGCAGGACGGCCAGCTTGGCGTCGTAGCCGTCGTCCCGGCCGCTGTCCGGGTCGCCCAGCTCGGTCTCGTACCAGGCGGCCTCGCCGGCCAGCTGGTGCGCGTAGAGGTCGACGGCCCCGGACTCCGCGTGCTCGGGCTGCGGCATGAAGAGGTTCACGCCGAAGGGGCGGCTCGTGAGCCCGCGCAGCTGCTTGATCTCCTGGTACATGCCGTCGGCGGTCTTGTACCCGGCGGCGAGGAACCCGAGGCCACCGGCCTCGGAGACGGCGGCGGCGAGCTGCGGGACGGAGATACCGCCCGCCATGGGGGCCTGCACGATCGGGTGGGGGAAGAGATCGGTCAGCGCGGAGGACATGACCGCATGTTGTCACGTCCTCCGGACAAGTCCGAATCCGGGCATCCGCTGGGACATGCCGATGGCACACGGGGCGCCGAAGCACCCCGCGCGACCCCGCTCAGCGCCCGTTGAACGCATCCTTCAACCGCGAGAACAGCCCCTGCTGACCCGGCTGGAACTGGCCCTGTGGCCGTTCCTCGCCCCGCAGCTTGGCCAGCTCGCGCAGCAGGCGCTCCTGCTCCGGGTCCAGCTTGGTCGGCGTGGTCACCTCGACGTGCACGACCAGGTCGCCCCGGCCGCCGCCGCGCAGATGCGTGACGCCCCGGCCGTGCAGCGGGATCGACTGGCCGGACTGGGTGCCGGGCCGGATGTCGACCTCCTCCAGGCCGTCCAGCGTCTCCAGCGGCACCTTCGTGCCGAGGGCCGCCGCCGTCATCGGGATCGTGACCGTGCAGTGCAGGTCGTCGCCGCGCCGCTGGAACGTCGGGTGCGGCAGCTCGTGGATCTCGACGTACAGGTCACCGGCCGGGCCGCCGCCGGGGCCGACCTCGCCCTCACCGGCGAGCTGGATCCGGGTGCCG
The DNA here is from genome assembly GCF_002920615.1 of Streptomyces sp. Ru62. GTDB lineage: Bacteria > Actinomycetota > Actinomycetes > Streptomycetales > Streptomycetaceae > Streptomyces. The sequence continues at coordinate 55,298 of NZ_PQSU01000004.1, read as the reverse complement.
TTGTCGACACCGGCCGGGATCTTGACGGTCAGCGTGCGGCGCGAGCGGACGCGGCCGTCGCCGGCGCACTCCGGACACGGCGTCGGGACGACCGTGCCGAAGCCCTGGCACTGCGGGCACGGCCGGGAGGTCATGACCTGGCCCAGGAAGGACCGGGTGACCTGGGAGACCTCACCCCGGCCGCGGCACATGTCACACGTCTGGGCGGACGTGCCGGGCGCCGCGCCCTCGCCGTTGCAGGTGTTGCAGACGACGGCCGTGTCGACCTGGATGTCCTTGGTCGTCCCGAAGGCCGCCTCGTCCAGCTCGACCTCGATCCGGATCATCGCGTCCTGGCCGCGCCGGGTGCGCGAGCGCGGCCCGCGCTGCGACGCCGTACCGAAGAACGCGTCCATGATGTCGGAGAAGTTGCCGAAGCCGCCGGCCCCGAAACCGCCCGCGCCCGCGCCGCCCGACTGGGAGAGCGGGTCGCCGCCGAGGTCGTAGACCTGCTTCTTCTGCGGGTCCGACAGCACCTCGTAAGCGGCGTTGATCTCCTTGAACCGCTCCTGGGTCTTCGGGTCCGGGTTGACGTCCGGGTGCAGCTCGCGCGCGAGCCGGCGGAACGCCTTCTTGATCTCATCCTGCGACGCGTCGCGGCGCACGCCGAGAACGGCGTAGTAGTCCGTGGCCACTTACGACTCCGCCAGGATCTGTCCGACGTACCGTGCCACTGCGCGTACCGCTCCCATCGTTCCCGGGTAGTCCATGCGGGTCGGTCCGACCACGCCGAGCTTGGCAACCGCCTCGCCGCCCGAACCGTAGCCGACCGACACGACGGAGGTGGAGTTGAGTCCCTCATGGGCGTTCTCGTGCCCGATGCGCACGGTCACGCCCGGATCCTTCGCCTCGCCGAGGAGCTTGAGGAGCACGACCTGCTCCTCCAGGGCCTCCAGGACGGGCCGGATCGTGAGGGGGAAGTCATGTCCGAAGCGGGTCAGATTGGCGGTGCCGCCGATCATCAACCGCTCCTCGTTCTCCTCCACGAGTGTCTCCAGAAGTGTGGAGAGCACCGTGGAGACCGTACCGCGGTCCTCCGGCTCGAAGGCGTCCGGGAGGTCCTCGACCAGCTTCGGCACGTCCGTGAACCGGCGGCCGGCGACCCGGCTGTTGAGCCGCGCCCGCAGATCCGCCAGCGAGGCCTCGCCGAACGGCGCCGGGCAGTCGACCATCCGCTGCTCGACCCGGCCGGTGTCCGTGATCAGCACGAGCATCACGCGCGCGGGAGCCAGCGACAGCAGCTCCACGTGCCGGACCGTGGACCGGGTCAGGGACGGGTACTGCACGACGGCGACCTGCCGGGTGAGCTGCGCGAGCAGCCGCACGGTCCGCGCCACGACGTCGTCGAGGTCGACGGCGCCCTCCAGGAAGTTCTGGATGGCCCGCCGCTCCGGCGCGGTCATCGGCTTCACGCCCGCCAGCTTGTCCACGAACAGCCGGTAGCCCTTGTCGGTGGGGATCCGCCCCGCGCTGGTGTGCGGCTGGGCGATGTACCCCTCCTCCTCCAGGGCCGCCATGTCGTTGCGGACGGTCGCCGGGGAGACGCCGAGGTTGTGCCGCTCGGTGAGCGCCTTGGAACCGACCGGCTCCTCGGTGCCCACGTAGTCCTGGACGATGGCGCGCAGAACCTGAAGCCTGCGTTCACTCAGCATTCGCGCGCACCTCCAGCACGTCGTCCCCTCGTCCCTGCGGGTCGTCCGCCTGGCACTCTTCCCTTGTGAGTGCCAGCGTTCCCCGGCCCAGTGTACGGCTGCCGGGTACACCCTGGGCAAGGTCGTGCCGCCGTACCGGCTCGTACCGCTAGCGTCGCGGGTATGACCGTGACTTGGGAAGAGCTGGGGTGGGAGCGGCTGACCGCGGGGGTGGGCCGGTGCCGGCTGCCGGGCTGGGACTGCACGGCGGGGCTGGTCCTCGGGGAGGGTACGGCACTGCTCGTGGACGCCGGTTCGAGCCTCGCGGAGGGCGCGCGGCTGCGCGGCCAGGCCGAGGAGCTGGCGGGTGGCCGTGTGACCCATCTCGCGCTCACCCATCCCCACTTCGACCACGTCTTCGGCGCAGCCGCGTTCGCCGGGGTCGAGGTGTACGGGGCGGTGGGCCTGGACGCGGTGTTCGCGTACGAGCGCGCGGACCTGCGGCTGGACGCGATCCGCAACGGGCTGCCGGCGGCCGACGCCGACGAGGCGGTGGACGCGCTGGTCCCGCCCCGCCACGCGGTCTCCGGCGAGTGGACGCTGGACCTCGGCGACGGCCGCCAGGCGCTGCTGGCCAACGTGGGCCCCGGCCACACGGCGCACGATCTGGCCGTGCTGGTCCCCGGCGATCCCGAGGTGGTGTTCTGCGGCGACCTGGTGGAGGAGTCCGGCGAACCCCAGGCGGGCCCCGACGCGGTCCCCTCCCGCTGGCCGGACGCCCTGGACCGGCTGCTGGCGCTCGGCGGCGAGGACGCGCTGTACGTGCCCGGTCACGGCGCGGTGGTGGACGCGGGGTTCGTCCGCCGTCAACGCGACGCCCTGGCAACGCGGTTCGGCGTGATCTGAGCGGCTCTTCCCGGCCGGCCCCGGCGTGTCGTACGCCTCGGCGTACGGCTTCTCCTATCGTCATCCGAATGCGCCAGTACTCTTCCGACCTGACCCCACCCTGGAAGAAGCAGAAGTCCGTCCCCGAGGTCCCGGCCGAGCCGGGTCTCGTGGTGGAGGAGCCCGGCACCGGGTTCTGCGGCGCGGTGATCCGCTGCGAGGCGGGCACGGTGACCCTGGAGGACCGCTTCGGAAAGCACCGGGTGTTCCCGCTGGAGCCGCGCGGCTTCCTGCTGGAGGGCCGCGTGGTGACGCTGGTCCGCCCCACCTCGTCGGCGCCGGTACGTCCCACCCGTACGGCCTCCGGCTCGGTCGCCGTCCCCCGGGCACACGCGCGCGTGGCCCGCGCCGGCCGCATCTACGTGGAGGGCCGGCACGACGCCGAGCTCGTCGAGAAGGTGTGGGGCGACGACCTGCGGATCGAGGGCGTGGTCGTGGAGTACCTGGGGGGCGTGGACGACCTGCCGTCGATCGTGGAGTCCTTCGCCCCGGGCCCGGACGCGCGTCTGGGCGTCCTGGTGGACCACCTGGTGCCGGGGACGAAGGAGTGGCGCATCGCGGAGTCGGTGACCAGCGAACACGCGCTCGTCGTCGGCCACCCGTTCATCGACATCTGGCAGGCGGTGAAGCCGGCGTCGCTGGGCATCCCGGCATGGCCGACGGTGCCGAAGGGGCAGGACTGGAAGACGGGCGTGTGCCGGGCGCTGGGCTGGCCGGCGGAGAACACCGGGGCGGTGTGGCAGGCGATCCTGAAGCGGGTGGGGTCCTACAAGGACCTGGAGCCGGAGCTGCTGGGGCGGGTGGAGGAGCTGATCGACTTCGTCACGGGTAGCGGTGGGGCCTGACGTCGGGGAACGTTCCGAACTCGGTGGTGTCCAGTTCGACCCCGAGAACCTCCAGGGGCACCGGATCGCCGAACTTGACGATCTCCTGGCTGAGGTAGTCGGCGTCCTCCCCCTGGCCCGCCGGCTTCGTCAGCAGAACGCACTGGGCCATGATCGGGTCGACGACGAGGTAGGCAGGGATCTTCCCCGCCGCGTAGATCGAGCGCTTGACCACGTAATCCTGGTGGACGCTGTACTTCGAGACGACCTCCAGCACCATCGTGATCAGCCGACTGGGCAACAGCCGCCCCGAACTCGGCAGGACGTCGGGCGAGAGGACCACCAGGTCCGGCACCGGCTCGCTCGACTCACCGGCGATGTCGACGTCCTGGGTCTGGAGGGGATACCACCGCTCAAGGGGCATCTGCCGCTGTGTGTGCAGCACGATCAGGTTGTGCACCAGATCAGGACTGGCCATCATCACGATGACTCCTCGGAGAAGCTCAGCCCTGACGCCCTCGGGAGGCTCGAACTCGTCGAGGTACCTGGCCATTCCACGCTCGTCCACAGCGGTCATCTCCGTGGCCTCCACATCCGCCGCGTCCCATCGGCGGCAGCCTACGAACCAGGTTAGGGACCGAACCGGCGTTCCGGGGGGATTCACCCGCCGGGGTGATCAGTCCACCAGGTCCCGCACCACCGCGTCCGCCAGCAGCCGCCCGCGCAGGGTCAGCGCGGCCCGCCCCTCCTCGTAGGGGCCCTCCTGGAGGAGTCCGTCCGCCAGCGCGCGTCGGGAAGCCGCGAGCCCTTCCTCCTTCAGCAGGGACAGCGGGACCCCTTCCCGCAGCCGCAGCTCCAGGAGGATGCGCTCCACCCGCCGGTCCTCGTCGGACAGCAGCTCCCGGCCCGCGCCCGGGGAGCGGCCGGAGGCCAGGGCCGCCGCGTAGGCACCCGGGTGCTTGACGTTCCACCAGCGGACCCCGCCGACGTGCGAGTGCGCTCCCGGCCCGGCCCCCCACCAGTCCGCGCCCCGCCAGTACAGCTCGTTGTGCAGGCAGCGACCCGCCTCGGAGGTGGCCCAGTTGGAGACCTCGTACCAGTCGAAGCCCGCCGCGCCCAGCATCTCCTCGGCGATCAGGTACCGGTCGGCGTGGACGTCGTCGTCGGTCATCGGGATCTCGCCCCGGCGGATGCGGCGGGCGAGCTGGGTACCCTCCTCCACGATGAGCGCGTAGGCGCTGATGTGGTCGGGGCCGGCGCCGAGGGCGGCGTCCAGGGAGGCCCGCCAGTCGTCGTCGCTCTCCCCCGGCGTGCCGTAGATCAGGTCCAGGTTGACGTGCTCGAAGCCCGCCGCCCGCGCCTCCGCGACGCAACGCTCGGGGCGGCCGGGGGTGTGCGTGCGGTCGAGGACCTTCAGCACGTGCTGCTTGGCGCTCTGCATGCCGAAGGAGATCCGGTTGAAGCCGCCCTCGCGGAGGGTGGCGAGGTACGCGGGGTCGACGGACTCCGGGTTCGCCTCCGTGGTGATCTCCGCGTCCGGGGCGAGCCCGAACTCGTCCCGGATCGCCCCCAGCATCCGTACGAGGTCGTCGGCGGCCAGCAGCGTCGGCGTACCACCCCCGACGAACACCGTGCGGACCTCGCGCGGGTCGTCGCCCAGCACCTTCCGGGCCAGCCGGATCTCGTCGGTCAGCGTGTCCGCGTAGTTGTCGCGGGAGGCGAGCACTCCGCCGGTGCCGCGCAGCTCGGTCGCGGTGTAGGTGTTGAAGTCGCAGTAGCCGCAGCGGGTCGCGCAGTACGGGACGTGCAGGTAGAAACCGAGCGGGCGGTCGGCGGCCCCGGCGAGCGCGTGCGCGGGCAGCGCGCCGTCGGTGGGGACGGGCTCGCCGTCGGGGAGTGCGGAAGGCATGCCCTCCATTGTCCAGCACCGGCGGCGTTGCTCCGCCTGGAGCGACCGTGGGGGTCACTCCGCCTGGAGCACCAGCAGGGCCAGGTCGTCCTCGGGCAGGCCGCCGCCGAAGTCGTGGACCAGGCGGCGGATCCTTTCAGCGATCAGCTCGGCGCCGAGCCCGGCGCAGCCGGACAGGGCGCGGGCGAGGCCGTCGCCGTCGTCGAACTGGCGGGTGCCGGAGCGCCGCTCGGTCACGCCGTCGGTGACGCACAGCAGGCTGTCGCCGGGGCGCAGGTCGAGGGTCTCGCTGGTGTAGGTCTCGTCCTCCACCACACCGAGCAGGGTCTGCGGGCGGGCGGCGGTGCGCACGGTGCCGTCGGGGCTGAGGACGAGCGGCAGCGGGTGGCCGGCGGAGGCGAGGGTGCAGCGGACCCCGCCGTCGTACGGCGTCAGCTCGCCGTAGAGGAGGGAGAGGAAGCGGGTCTGCGGGCCCTCCCCGGTGGCCAGCGGCCGCCCGCCGACGGCGACCAGGGCGCGGGCGGCGGCGTCGGCGGCCTCGGTGGCGTCGTCCAGGAGGAGCTGGTTGAGGCGGTCGAGGACGTCGGCGACCTGGTAGCCCTCGCGGGCCAGGAGACGCAGCCAGGGGCGGGCGAGGCCGATCACCACGGCGGCCTCCGGGCCCTTGCCCTGGACGTCGCCGACCGCGAAGCACCAGCGGCCGTCGCCCGCCGGGAACAGGTCGTAGAAGTCGCCGCTGGGGCCGCCCTTGTCGCAGGGCTCGTACACCAGCGCGCTGCGCACGCCGGGGATCTCGGCGACGGCGCCGGGCAGCAGGCCCCGCTGGAGGACGGCGCTGATGGTGGCCTGGCGGGCGTACTGGCGGGCCGCGCCGATGGCCAGGGCCACCCTGCGGCTGAGGTCCTCCACCAGCCCGGTGATCTCGTCCGGGAAGCCCATCAGCCCGCACCGGCCGATGACCAGTGTGCCGAGGGGCCGGCCGCCCGCGATGAGCCGGTACGACAGCGCCGTCCCATGGGCGCCCTGGGGGCCGAGCGCGTGGCCGGGCCAGGGGTAGGGCTCGGGGCCGGAGCGGAGCCCGCCCGGCGGGCACGGCGGCTCCTTCTCCAGGGCGCACCGCAGCTCCTCGATCCGGGTCTCGCTGGCGTGCCAGACCCGGGCCGGTCCGCCGCCGGCGCCGCCCCGGACGGTCGCCTCGTCCTCCAGCCAGACCGCGCACCAGTCCGCGAGCCGGGGCACGATCAGCTGGCCGGTGAGCGCGGCGACCAGGTTCTCGTCGAGCTGCCCGGCGAGCAGGTCGGACGCCTCGGCGAGGAAGGACAGGGCGCCCCGGCCGAGCCAGTCCCGGTCGCCCTCGGCGCGGTGCGGCTGCGGGGCCAGGTCCTCGGCGACCTCCAGGGCGGGGTCGGGGCCGGGTCCGTCCAGGGCCTCGCTGCCGCCCGGGGGCAGCCGCGCCCAGACGGTCTTGGCGCCGGTGCGGTAGGTGACGCCCCAGGACTCGGCGAGCGTGGCGACGAGGCGCAGGCCGCGCCCGTACTCGGGGGTGTCGTACGGCGCCTCGCCGCTCATGGCGTCCCGCGGGGCGCGGGACGGGTGCTGGTCGCGCACCTCGACCACGAGCGCGCCGGTGTCCTCCAGCCGCCATTCGACCTGCACCTCGGTGCCGGCGTGCACGACGGCGTTGGTGACCAGCTCGCTGACGACGGCCATGGCGTCGTCGGCGAGCCGCGCGCAGACCCCGGGCATCGCGTCCAGCGCGGCCCGCACGAGCGCGCGGGCCGAACCCGGAGCGAGAGGGCTCCCGGGCAGCGTGGCCCGCCCCCGCGTCTCTCCGGGCTGGGTGCCGCTGTCCCGTTGCGTGGGTATGGCCGCCATATCCATGCGGTCAGGGTGACAGACCGGGGGCACCTATAAGCAGTGAGTCACGGAAGTGACCAGAAGACGGAACGTTTCGGGCGCGGGCGAGCACGAAAAGGGGCGCGGGGAACCGCGCGAACCACCACGACGCGCACGCGGCCGCGACGGTCCCCGAGCCACCCCTCCGGACCGCGCTACGCCTCCTTCGTACCGGCGTACATCTCCTCGATGAGGTGCTTGTACTCCCGCTCCACCACCGGCCGCTTCAGCTTCAGGCTCGGCGTGATCTCCCCGTGCTCCACGTCGAGGTCCCGCGGCAGCAGCCGGAACTTCTTGATGGTCTGCCAGCGCTGGAGCCCGGCGTTGAGCTGCCGCACGTACCCGTCGACCATCTCCACCGTCTGCGGCGCGGCGACGATCTCGGCGTACGACTTGCCCTCCAGCCCGTTCTCCTTCGCCCACTCCCGGATCGCGATCTCGTCCAGGGCGATGAGGGCGGTGCAGTAGTTCCGGTCGGCGCCGTGCACGAGGATGTTGGAGACGTACGGGCACACCGCCTTGAACTGCCCCTCCACCTCGGCCGGGGCGACGTACTTGCCGCCGGACGTCTTGATGAGGTCCTTCTTGCGGTCGGTGATGCGCAGGTAGCCGTCGGGCGAGAGCTCGCCGATGTCCCCGGTGTGGAACCAGCCGTCGGACTCCAGCACCTCGGCGGTCTTCTCGGGCAGCTTGTGGTAGCCCTCCATGACGCCGGGGCCGCGCAGCAGGATCTCGCCGTCGTCGGCGATGCGGACCTCGGTGCCGGGCAGCGGCTTGCCGACCGTGCCGGTGCGGTAGGCCTCGCCGGGGTTGACGAAGGAGGCCGCGGAGGTCTCGGTGAGGCCGTAGCCCTCCAGGATGTGGATGCCGGCGCCGGCGAAGAAGTAGCCGATCTCCGGGGAGAGCGCGGAGGCGCCGGAGACGCAGGCCCGCAGCCGCCCTCCGAAGGCCTCGCGGAGCTTGCCGTAGACGAGGGTGTCGGCGACCTTGTGCTTGGCGGCGAGCCCGAACGGCACGGAGGCGGTGCCGGTGCGCCGGAAGTTGTCCTGGCTGGCCTTGGCGTACTCGCGGGCGACCTCGGCGGCCCACTGGAAGATCCTGTACTTGGCCGCGCCGCCCTCACGGGCCTTGGCCGCGACGCCGTTGTAGACCTTCTCGAAGATCCGCGGCACGGCCGCCATGTACGTCGGCTGCACCACCGGGAGGTTTTCGATGATCTTGTCGACCCGGCCGTCCACGGCGGTGACGTGCCCCACCTCGATCTGCCCGGAGGTGAGCACCTTGCCGAAGACGTGCGCGAGCGGCAGCCACAGGTACTGCACGTCCTCGCCGCTGATCAGACCGGTCGCGGCGATGGCCTTCGCCATGTAGGCCCAGTTGTCGTGGGGCAGCCGCACGCCCTTGGGGCGGCCGGTGGTGCCGGAGGTGTAGATGAGGGTGGCGAGCTGGTCCTTGGTGATCGCGCCGACCCGCTCCTTGATCAGCTGGGGGTGCTGCTCCAGGTAGGCGGCGCCGCGCCGCTCCAGTTCTGCCAGGGTGATCACCCAGTCGTCCGTCTCCACGCCGGCCGGGTCGATGACGACGACCTTCGTCAGGTCCGGCAGCTCGGCGCACTTCTCGACGGCCTTGGCGAGCTGGGCCGCGTCCTCGGCGATCAGCACCCGGCTCTGGGAGTCGGAGAGGATGAACGCCGACTCGTCGGCGTTGGTCTGCGGGTAGACGGTGGTGGTGGCTCCGCCGGCGCACATGATGCCGAGGTCGGCCAGGATCCACTCGACGCGGGTGGAGGAGGCGAGCGCCACCCGCTGCTCGGGCTCGACGCCCAGGTCGATGAGCCCGGCCGCGATCGCGTACACCCGCTCGGCCGCCTGCGCCCAGCTGAGCGACTGCCAGTCGTCGGGGCCCTGCCCGGCGGACGGCGGGACGGGGTAGCGGTAGGCCTCGGCGTCGGGTGTCGCCGCCACGCGCTCCAGGAAGAGGGCCGCCACGGACGGCGGACGGTTCTCGATCAGGGTCTGTGTGTCGCTCACGACATCCTCCGGGGGCCCGCGACGGTGCGGCTGACTCGGTGCGGCTGGGTTAACTCACGGTGGGGTTTCGGGCTGTTGTTTAACTCGCGAGTAACTATCGAGCAGGCATCAGGGTAAGGGGCGACCGCCCGCTGCGTAAGGGGCTTCGGCCTGTCACTTTCCACTCAGAGCGACGTTACGCACGCGTAGGGCCCGCCGCACTTTCGCACGACGGGCCCCCACATGCCCGGTTTACGGGCGTCACCAGTAGTTACCCCTGGTTACTTCTTGCCCTTGGCCGACCCCGCGCTGTCATCGCTGGACAGCACGGCGATGAAGGCTTCCTGCGGAACCTCCACGGAACCCACCATCTTCATCCGCTTCTTGCCTTCCTTCTGCTTCTCCAGCAGCTTCCGCTTACGGGAGATGTCACCGCCGTAGCACTTGGCGAGGACGTCCTTGCGGATGGCGCGGATGGTCTCGCGGGCGATCACCCGGGAGCCGATGGCGGCCTGCACCGGCACCTCGAAGTTCTGCCGCGGGATCAACTCCTTGAGCTTGGCGACGAGCCGCACGCCGTACGCGTACGCCTGGTCCTTGTGGGTGATCGCCGAGAACGCGTCCACCTTGTCGCCGTGCAGCAGGATGTCGACCTTGACCAGGCTGCTCGACTGCTCGCCCGTGGGCTCGTAGTCCAGCGAGGCGTATCCGCGCGTCTTGGACTTCAGCTGGTCGAAGAAGTCGAAGACGATCTCCGCGAGCGGGAGCGTGTAGCGGATCTCGACCCGGTCCTCGGAGAGGTAGTCCATGCCGAGCAGCGTGCCGCGCCGGGTCTGGCACAGCTCCATGATCGCGCCGATGAACTCGGTGGGCGCGAGGATCGTCGCCCGCACGACCGGCTCGAAGACCTCGTCGATCTTCCCCTCGGGGAACTCGCTCGGGTTCGTGACCGTGTGCTCGGTGCCGTCCTCCATGATCACGCGGTAGACCACGTTGGGGGCGGTGGCGATCAGGTCGAGGCCGAACTCCCGCTCCAGCCGCTCCCGGATCACGTCCAGGTGCAGCAGGCCGAGGAAGCCGACGCGGAAGCCGAAGCCCAGGGCGGCGGAGGTCTCCGGCTCGTAGACCAGCGCGGCGTCGTTGAGCTGGAGCTTGTCCAACGCCTCGCGCAGCTCCGGGTAGTCGGAGCCGTCCAGCGGATACAGACCCGAGAAGACCATCGGCTTCGGGTCCTTGTAACCGCCGAGCGCCTCCGTCGCGCCCTTGTGCTGGCTGGTGACCGTGTCACCGACCTTCGACTGCCGGACGTCCTTCACACCGGTGATGAGGTAACCCACCTCACCCACGCCCAGGCCGTCCGCCGGCAGCATCTCCGGCGAGTTGACGCCGATCTCCAGCAGCTCGTGCGTGGCGCCGGTCGACATCATCCGGATGCGCTCGCGCTTGTTGAGCTGGCCGTCGATGACACGGACGTAGGTCACGACACCCCGGTAGGAGTCGTAGACCGAGTCGAAGATCATCGCGCGGGCGGGGGCGTCGGCGACCCCGACCGGCGCCGGGATCTCCTTGACGACCTTGTTCAGCAACGCGTCCACGCCGAGCCCGGTCTTCGCGGAGACCTTGAGCACGTCCGCCGGGTCACAGCCGACCAGGTTCGCCAGTTCCTCGGCGAACTTCTCCGGCTGGGCGGCCGGCAGGTCGATCTTGTTCAGCACCGGGATGATCGTGAGGTCGTTCTCCATCGCCAGGTAGAGGTTGGCGAGGGTCTGCGCCTCGATGCCCTGGGCGGCGTCGACGAGGAGGATGGTCCCCTCGCAGGCGGCGAGCGACCGCGAGACCTCGTAGGTGAAGTCGACGTGCCCCGGGGTGTCGATCATGTTGAGGATGTGGGTCGTGCCCTGGTCGGGGCCCTCGGTCGGGGCCCAGGGCAGACGCACCGCCTGGGACTTGATCGTGATGCCGCGCTCGCGCTCGATGTCCATCCGGTCGAGGTACTGAGCACGCATCTGCCGCTGCTCGACCACACCGGTCAGCTGGAGCATCCGGTCGGCGAGGGTGGACTTGCCGTGGTCGATGTGCGCGATGATGCAGAAATTGCGGATCAGAGCCGGGTCGGTACGGCTCGGCTCGGGCACATGGTTAGGGGTCGCGGGCACGCAGGGTCCTGTCTCTTGAGGCGCCTTATGCCTCGGGTCGGATCGTTACGTAGTCTCCATGGTCCCACGCGCAGGGACCGGGGGCCGTTTTGGGCCGTCCGGAGGGCCACTGGTACTGTAGATGGCTGTGCCTCATGCCCTCTCAGCGCGAGGCACGACAGGTAATTTTGGATCACCGGTACGGGACCCTCGCGGTCCCGCGCCTGAACCTGAAAAGGCTCCTTCGTGGCGAACATCAAGTCCCAGATCAAGCGGATCAAGACCAACGAGAAGGCTCGGCTGCGCAACAAGGCCGTCAAGTCCTCCCTGAAGACCGCGATCCGCAAGGCCCGTGAGGCCGCTGCCGCGGGTGACGTCGAGAAGGCCACCGAGCTGCAGCGCGCTGCCGCGCGTGCGCTCGACAAGGCCGTCTCGAAGGGCGTCATCCACAAGAACCAGGCCGCCAACAAGAAGTCGGCGCTTGCTTCCAAGGTCGCGTCCCTCAAGGGCTGAACCCCTTTCTGATCTGACCGCCGGAAGGACCCAGAGCGGGCCCTCTCTCATCCGCTCCCGCCCGGCACCCCGAGCCTGTTCGCGGCCTGCGTTCGCCACGCGGGAACGGGCTCACCAGCTTTGAACCGAGGACCCCGGTCCCCTCGCCCTTCCCCAGGGTGGGGGCCGGGGTCCTCGGTTGTCTCCTGCCTCTTCTGGAACGGAAGCCCAGGGGGTGGCTTCCTTTCCGGGGCGGGGATCGGGGGCGGGGCTCAGGGGTTGGCCTGCCCCGGGGCGAGGCGGTTCGGCCGCTTCCTCGCGGGCCGGGGCCAGCGGTTTTGCTGCCTCCTCCAGAGCGGGCGCGGGAGAAAGTCGCCCTTCTCCACGCCCCCCTTGCAGAGCTGGTCCCGGCGGTGGCTATCCGCGTCCGCGGGAGCGGGCGGCCCGGGCGATCGTCACGACCGCCTTCTCCAACGCGTACTCCGGATCGTCCCCGCCTCCCTTCACACCGGCGTCCGCCTCGGCGACCGCCCTGAGCGCCACCGCGACCCCGTCCGGCGTCCAGCCCCGCATCTGCTGCCGTACCCGATCGATCTTCCACGGCGGCATGCCCAGCTCACGCGCCAGATCGGCCGGCCGGCCGCCCCGGGCCGAGGACAGCTTCCCGATCGCCCGCACGCCCTGCGCCAGCGCACTGGTGATCATCACCGGCGCCACGCCCGTCGCCAACGACCATCTCAGCGCTTCCAGCGCCTCCGCCGTCCGGCCCTCCACGGCCCGGTCGGCGACCGTGAAGCTGGACGCCTCGGCACGCCCGGTGTAGTACCGCCTGACGACCGCCTCGTCGATCGTCCCCTCCACGTCGGCGACCAACTGCGAGACCGCCGAGGCCAGCTCCCGCAGATCGCTCCCGATCGCGTCGCAGAGCGTCTGGCACGCCTCGGGCGTGGCCGACCGCCCGGACGAACGGAACTCCCCCCGCACGAAGGCCAGCCGGTCCGCCGGCTTGGTCATCTTCGGGCAGGCCACCTCCCGCGCCCCCGCCTTGCGCGCGGCGTCCAGCAGCCCCTTGCCCTTGGCGCCGCCGGCGTGCAGCAGCACCAGCGTGATCTCCTCGGCGGGCGAACCGAGGTACGCCTTCACGTCCTTGACCGTGTCGGCGGACAGGTCCTGCGCGTTGCGTACGACCACGACCTTGCGCTCGGCGAAGAGCGACGGGCTGGTCAGCTCGGCGAGTGTGCCGGGCTGCAGCTGGTCCGGGGTCAGGTCACGTACGTCCGTGTCGGCGTCGGCGGCCTTGGCGGCGGCCACCACCTCCTGCACGGCACGGTCGAGCAGGAGGTCCTCCTGGCCCACGGCGAGGGTCACCGGGGCGAGAGGGTCGTCATTCGCAGTCTTCCTGGCCATCGCTTACAGCATCCCACGCGGTACTGACAACGAAGCGCTCCCGGCACCCTGACCGGTCCCGGAGCGATCCCTGAGACGCCTCGGGGGCGGCCCCGACGCGAGCGCCGCGCCGGGCTCCGGGGTCACGGCTCCTCGCGCCAGCCGTCCCACTCCCCCGCGAACGCGTCCAGCTCGGCCGGGTCGAGCCGCTTCCCCTCGTCCCGCAGCACCACCAGCCACTGGGCGTCCTCGGCGTCGTCCTCGCCGGCCAGCGCGTCCCGGACGAGCCGGGGTTCCTCGTCGATCCCGAACCTCTCCCCGAGCGCTTCGGCCGCCTCCTCGGCGGCATCGCGATCGGGCAGCACCAGCACATGTCTCACATCACTCACGGGGCCATTCTCCGGCACCGGGGGTGAGACGAAGGGGCAGGTCGGTCCCGGGGAGCGAGGCGTATGAGCCGTCGAGGCCTACGAGGCGTATGAGCCCTACGAGACGAGCCGCGAGGCGTAAGAGGCGTAAGAGGCGTAAGAGGCGTAAGAGAGCGTAAGAGGCGTACGACGAGGCTTCGGCAGTCCGGCTGGGCGGCGCCTCGACTCCTCGGCACACTCCGCACGTCAGCCCTTCAGGCCGAAGTCGCGCACGGTCGGCACACAGCTCAACTCGATACCGAAGCGCTCCCGGTAGACCGTCAGCACCTCCTCGTCCGTCTCCAGCTCCCGCGTCTCCTGCGTGCCGTCCACGGTGGTCGTCCTCAGCCTGCGCCCACTGAGCGTGATCCGCCCGCCGTCCTCCGTGAGCCGCGAACAGACCAGCGACCGGGTGAAGTGCGACCGCGGCGACGTGCTGTGCCACCAGGCGCCGGCCGCGAAGTCCCCGAGTGCCCGGGGGCGGGTGTCCAGCCGGTACTGCGGCCTGCCGTCCCGCACGACGTCCAGGTCCCCGGTGCCCGGCGCGGCACCACCACGCGCCCCGGCCGGGTCCGGTCCCGCGTCCACCACCCGGAAGCTGCCACCGGGGTCGTCCTGCTCCCCGCGTCCCGCATAGGCGAGCGGACAGTGGCTGTGCGCCCCGAACCCGACGTCGGCGAGCCAGGTGTCCCCGTCCGCCGCCCGCACCCGCAGCGCCAGATGGTCGTACGGGATCCCGAGCCGCCCGTCGTCCCCGTACACGCGTCCGGCGAGCAGTTCCACCTCGTAGCCGAGGGCGGGAGCAACGTCCCGAACGCGCCGTTGAGTTCGGAGCAGAAGCCGCCCCGCCGGGCCTCGGTCACCTTGTCCAGCAGCCGCTTCTCCTCCAGGGTGATCTCCTCTCCCAGGTGGACCGACAGGTTCTCGAAGGGAACGGTCCGCAGATGGCGCAGGTGCAGCTCGCGCAGCGCCTCGCTGGTGGGCCGCGGTGGGCGCGCGAGGCCGAGTCGACGGAGATAGGCGTCGATCTGTACGGAGGTCATGGGCCCAGTCTGCTCCAGCCTCTTCCCGTCCTCACCGGGCCGGCCCTTCTCCGACGTCTCCACTGGTCCGCCTTTCTTCTCCCCTTTCCCGGGCCGGCCCTTTCCGGGGCTCGCCGCCACCCCGTCCCCAGTCGTCTCCGTCGTCTCCTTCCTCTCCGTCCTCTCCGCCCCCTGCATTGCCTTCGTCGTCAGTCCTCTGTCGTCACCCCCATCCGCCCGCGCCTCCCTCCGGTCCCGGTGACGGCGAGCGCCCCGTCCCGGTCGGTGCGCAGGACCACCGCGCCGCCGGCCCGCAGCGCGGCCATGGTCGCCGGTGCCGGGTGACCATAGGGGTTGCCGGCCCCTGCGGACACCAGCGCCACCCTGGGTGCCGCCAGGCGCAACAACTCCGGCTCCTGATAGGCCGAGCCGTGATGGGCCACCTTCAGGACGTCCACTCCGGCCAGCTCGGCCCCCGCCGGGGACCGCACCAGCGCCTGCTGGGCCGGGGGTTCGAGATCTCCGAGCAACAGCAGCCGCAGTCCGCCCGTGCGCACGAGCAGCGCGATGCTGGCGTCGTTCGGGCCCTCCGGCTCCCACCCGGCACCCGCGCCCTGCCCCACCGGGGGCACACGTGGACCCTGTGATGGCGGTGGCGGTGGCGGTGGCCACAGCACCCGCCAGGTGAGTGGTCCGGTGCGCCGCTCCTCTCCCGCGACGGCGCTCGTGACCGGGATGTGCCGCTCGGCCGCCTCTCTTCGGACGAACTCGGCCTGCTCCGCGGGTTCCGCGAACGCCGTGGTCTCGATCGCGGCCACCGCACGGCCCCGCAGGACGCCGGGCAGGCCGGCCACATGGTCGGCGTGGAAGTGGGTGAGGACGAGGAGGGGGACACGAGTGATGCCCAGCCGTCGCAGGCAGTCGTCGACCAGTGCGGGATCGGGACCGGCGTCCACCACCACGCCGGCACCTTCGCCCGCCGCCAGCACGGTCGCGTCGCCCTGCCCGACATCGCACATCGCGAACCGCCAGCCCGGCGGTGGCCAGCCGGTGATCACCCGGGTCAGCGGCGCCGGCCGCGTGACCAGCAGCACGAGCAGCACTCCGAGCAGGGCGCACCAGCCCGGGTGCCGCAGCAGTCTCCGGCCGGCCAGGACGACGGCCACGGTGACCACCGCCAGCGCCAGTGCGCCGGGCCAGCTCCCGGACCAGTCCATTCCCGCGCCCGGCAGCGCCGCCCCGGTCCGGGCGACGCCGGCGATCCACCGTGCCGGCCAACTCGCGCACCAGGCCAGCACCTTGGCCACCGGCATCGCCACCGGCGCCGTCGCGAGCGCCGCGAACCCCAGGACCGTAGCCGGCGCGACCGCCATCTCGGCCAGCAGGTTGCACGGCACCGCCACCAGACTCACCCTGGCCGACAGCACCGCCACGACGGGCGCGCACACGGCCTGCGCGGCGGCGGCCGCCGCCATTGCCTCGGCGAGCCGCGGACGCACCCCGCGCCGCCGCAGCGCCTCGCTCCAGCCCGGCGCCAGCACCAGCAGCGCACCGGTGGCCAGCACGGACAGCAGGAAGCCGTAGCTGCGGGCCAGCCACGGGTCGTACAGCACCAGCAGCAGGACGGCCGTGGCCAATGCCGGCACCAGTGATCTCCGACGCCCGGTGGCCAGGGCGAGCAGCGCGACCGCGCCGCAGGTGGCGGCCCGCAGCACGCTGGGGTCGGGCCGGCAGACGACCACGAAGCCCAGTGTCAGTGCCCCCGCGAGCAGGGCCGTCGCTCGCAGGGAGAGTCCCAGGCGTGGTGCCAGGCCACGGCGCTCGGCCCGTTGGGCCAGGCCGGGCGGGCCGATGAGCAACGCGAGCAGGACGGTGAGGTTGCTCCCGGAGACGGCGAGCGTGTGCGCCAGGTCCGTCTCCGCGAAGGCGTGGTCCAGCTCGGGCGTGATCCGCGAGGTGTCCCCGACGACCAGCCCCGGCAGCAGCGCCCGCGCGTCTTCCGGCAGGTCCTCGGTCGCGTCCCGCAGGCCGGTTCGGAGCCGTCCCGCCAAACGCTGCGGCCCGCTCGGCCCTGCCACGATCCGCGGCTCCGGACGGCCGCGCACCCGCAGCACGGCTGCGATCCGGTCACCGCCCGTCAGCCCCGGCGCCAGCCGCCCGGCCAACCGCAGCCGCGTGGACGGCAGCAGCCCGAGCCAGGCGGCTCGCCCAGTCGGCACGCTGTGTTCGGCGCGGTCCGGTGGCGGCCCGGAACCCCGGCTTCCCCCGGCACTCGGCACACTCTGTTCGACGCGGTCCGATGGCGGCCCGGAACCCCGGCTTCCCCCGGCACTCGGCACACTCTGTTCGGCGCGGTCCGGCGGCGGCCCGGAACTCCGGCTTCCCCCGGCACTCCCCTCCGGTGCTGGGACATCCGGATCGACGATCAACAGCACGGGGGTCCGCGTCCGCGCACGTCTTCCGTCGGCCTCTTCGACGCTGCGCATCTCGGCCCGGGCCAGCACCGCCGCGGGGGCCGCGTGATCACCACGCACGTGTGGCCTGCTCAGCCAGGGATCGCCGGTCACCTCGACCTCGGCGGTCACGGTCGCGAACCGCCGGGCCAGCTCGGGCACCGGCCCACGTCGCACATCGGCCCCGTGCAGCCCGGCGGAGGCGGCTGCCGCGGCGACGCAGAGCAACACCGCGGCGACGGCGGCACGCGCCCATCCGAACCGAGCGCGCACCCACCGGGCCAGCCCCGCCGGGCGGCCCTGCCCCGCCACCGCCACGCCCGTCACCGCCGTCCCTGCCGCAGCCCTCCCCGCCACCGCCGTCCCTGTCGACGCCGTCCACCGAGCACCGACCGCGTCCTCGGCCGGCGGATCCGTCTCAGCCCGTCCGACGCCGCCCACCCCTCCCGGCCGCCGCACCGACAGCAGGAGCAGCCCGCCGACCAGGCAGACGGCGGCGATCGCCGCGGTCCAGGCCCCCGGCGCGTCCACGGTCAGGGCCGCCGTGGCCCAGGCCGCGAGTGCGGGCGGTACCAGGCGCAGGTCCATGGGACCGCTCCGGTCGGCGCGCGCGGTGCCATCCCGCTCGGACTCGGAGCGGGGGCCGGTCACGTCGAGCACGCGGCTCATGGCCGTACCAGGTCGCGCAGATCGGTGAACCGGCGGTCGCCGATGCCGTTGACCTCGCGCAGTTCGTCCACCGAGCGGAAACCGCCGTGCTGGGTGCGGTAATCGATGATGTGCTGGGCCAGTACCGGGCCGACTCCGGGCAGGGTGTCGAGCTGGTCCGCGGTGGCCGTGTTCAGGGAGACCGGCGCCGGCGGGCCCGTGCCGGTGGTTCCGGTGAGCGACCCTCCTGCCGGGGCGGGCGGAGCGGCGGACCCGGCGGGGGTGCCGACGACGACCTGTTCGCCGTCGACCAGGAAGCGGGCGCGGTTCAGTCCTTCCGTGCTCACGCCCGGCCGGACCCCGCCCGCCGCCCGCAGCGCGTCGGCCACCCGGGCGCCGGCCGGCAGCCGCCGGATCCCCGGCTTCCGGACCTTGCCGCTGATGTCCACGACGATCTCCGCGCCGGGTGTCGCCGACGTGCCCACGCCCGGTGCGTCGGTCGCCCCCTCACCCTTCTTGGTGAAGGGCTCCTGAGCACGCACCACCTGAGGGGCACTCACCTGCTGGGGCCGACCCGCCCAGAAGTGCTGCACGGCGAAGACAGCGGCGGCCACGAGCACCACGGCGAGCGCCACGACTCCCCGCCGCTCCACTGCGTACCGGGTCTGGAGCCACACCGGCATCCGCTCGCGCAGCGCCAGCCCGGCCCGCTCCCGCCAGCCAGGGGCCCCGGGCTCCTCCGTCACCGGCTCCGACAACGACACCGGCTCCGATTCCGGCTCCCGCTCCGACAACCGCACCGCACCGCCCGGTTCAGGCGCGGTGACAGTCGCTGCCCGCGACCGGATCCCGCCCGACACCGACGTGGCCGCTGTCGCCGTCCGCCTGGAACCCGAAGGTGAACTCAGGCCGGGTGCCAGGCCGGTCACCGTTACCGTCGGTGTGTCCCCGGAGCCGTCCCGAATCGGCGGCGCGTTCCCCGACTCCCGCCACTGCACGGCCCGTTCGCCGAAGAGGAGTTCCGCTCGGCGGCGCAGTTCCTCCGCCGGCGCGGACGGGTGGCGGCGGGCATGGCGACGGCCGGTGGGGCGGCGCTGCCGGACGCGGCCGTCGGAGGCGGGGTCACGGCCGGGGCCGCTGGTCGGGGTTGCTGTGCGTGAGCGAGATCGAAGTGCCATGCGACGAGGATGGGGCATTCCACCCGATCGCGATGATCTTGGTGAATTCCCGTGGACGACCGCCTGGTTGTGGAAAACCCCGCCACTCACACGGGTGAAACGGGCCGGCCCTCGGGATCAACGGAACCAGGCCGTACCCGGGATCGCCGTTGTCAGCGAGGCGAGACGACCGCGCCCAGCAGCCCGGGCCCGGTGTGCGCTCCGATCACCGCTCCGACCTCGCTGACATGCAGGTCCGCCAGGCCCGGGACGCGCGCCCGCAGCCGGTCGGCGAGCGCGGCGGCGCGGTCGGGAGCGGCGAGATGGTGGACGGCGATGTCGACCTCGGCGCCGCCCGCCCGCTCGGCTGCCAGTTCCTCCAGGCGCGCGATCGCCCTGGACGCCGTACGGACCTTTTCGAGCAGGTCGATGCGGCCGCCGTCCAGCTGGAGCAGGGGTTTGACGGCGAGCGCGGAGCCCAGCAGTGCCTGCGCGGCTCCGATACGGCCACCACGGCGCAGATAGTCGAGGGTGTCGACGTAGAAGAAGGCGGAGGTGCCGTCGGCGCGCTTCTCGGCGGCCGTGACGGCTTCGTCCACCGTGCCGCCCGCTTCCGCGGCCTGGGCCGCGGCGAGCGCGCAGAAGCCGAGCGCCATCGCGACCATTCCGGTGTCCACCACCCGCACGGGCACCGGTGCCTCGCGCGCCGCGAGGACCGCCGCGTCGTAGGTGCCGGACAGTTCGGCGGACAGGTGCAGGGAGACGATGCCGCACGCGCCGGACTCGGCGACCTTGCGGTAGGTCTCCGCGAACACCTGGGGGCTGGGGCGGGACGTGGTGACGGAGCGTCGCTTCTGCAGTGCCTGGGCCAGGGAGCGGGTCGAGATCTCGGTGCCCTCTTCCAGGGCCTGGTCGCCGAGGACCACGGTCAGCGGGACCGTGGTGATGCCGTGACGCTCCGTCGCCCGGGGCGGCAGGTAGGCCGTTGAATCGGTGACGATCGCGACATGGCGGGACATGAGCTGGAGGTTACCTGGCGTAGTGCTCACTCGGCAGCCCGGCCCCTGTCCCGCGGCCCGGGTGGGGCTCGCTCATGTGGTGCTCTCGGGGCGGGGCTTCTTCTGCCATGGGGCGGTGGGGCGCCAGGACGGCGGGGCGATCGCCTCGGGAGCCGGCTCCTCGGCGGCGGGTGCCCCGGCGGCGTTGGGCCAGGCCTGGTCCGTGGTCCGGCCGTCGGCGGTGGCGGGTGCGTCGGGCCACGGCGGGGGCGCCTGGCCGGGCTCGGACCGCGTCCAGTGGCGCAGGGCGTCCGCTTCGATGTCGATCTGCGCGCTGAGGGTGCCCAGATCGTCGTCGGCGAAGCGGCGGGCCCGATCGCGGACGGCCCAGCGCAGGGAGTCGGCCGACTTGGTGATCCGCTCGGTGCGGCTGCGCAGTTCGGGCAGGCGCGCGGTGAGCGTGGCCCGGTCCGGCTCGGACTCCAGACGCTTGAGGTCGGCGTCCAGCTCGTGTCCGTGTGCGCTGAGCCGTTCGAAGAGGCCGAGGGACTCCTTCAGCGACTCGTCCTCCGCCGCGCCCGCGTGCAGCGCGTCCTGTGTGGCGCGCATGGACGTGCGCAGCGCGAGCCGCAGCTGGGCGATCTCCCCGGCGGGTCCGATCTGCGCGAAGGACTTGGCGCGCAGGGTGTGGTCCTCGACGGTGCGGCGGGCCTGCGCGATGGTCCGGTCCACGCCGCGCTTGGCGGCGCCGACCGCCTTGACCGTGGCGTACGCGCCCAGGGCGACGAACAGCAGGAAGAGCAGGGCGAACACGGTCAGCACGACTTCCATGACGCTCCTCCTCCGGCCGGCACGGCACAAGCCGCTGTGCTCTCCACGGTAAACGCAGCGGGCAGGTCCGGAGTTCCGCAAGAACCCCGAACCTGCCCGTAGGGGACTACCCCGAGCCGGCGAAAACCCTCCGGTTGCTACGCGGGGACGATGTTGACCAGCTTCGGCGCCCGCACGATCACCTTGCGGATGCCCGCGCCGTCCAGCGCCGCGACGACCTTCTCGTCGGCCAGCGCCACCTTCTCCAGTTCCTCCTCGGAGATGGTGGGCGGCACCTCCAGCCGGGCCTTGACCTTGCCCTTGATCTGCACGACACAGGTCACGGACTCGTCCACGACGTAGGCCGGGTCGGCGACCGGGAAGTCCTGGTGGACGACCGAGTCGGTGTGGCCCAGCCTGCGCCACAGCTCCTCGGCGATGTGCGGGGCCAGCGGGGCGACCATCAGCACCAGCGGCTCGGCCACGGACCGCGGCACGGCGGCGCCGGCCTTGGTCAGGTGGTTGTTCAGCTCGGTGACCTTGGCGATGGCGGTGTTGAAGCGCAGACCCTCCAGGTCCTGGCGCACGCCGTCGATCGCCTTGTGCAGGGCGCGCAGGGTCTCCTCGTCGGCCTCGGCGTCGGTGACGGTGACCTCGCCGGTGTTCTCGTCGACGATGTTGCGCCACAGCCGCTGCAGCAGCCGGAACTGGCCGACCACCGCGCGCGTGTCCCACGGGCGGGAGACGTCCAGCGGGCCCATGGCCATCTCGTACAGGCGCAGCGTGTCGGCGCCGTACTCGGCGGCGATCTCGTCCGGAGTCACCGCGTTCTTCAGGGACTTGCCCATCTTGCCCAGCAGCCGGCTGACCTTCTCGCCCTGGTAGTAGTAGGCGCCGTCGCGCTCCTCCACCTCGACGGCCGGCACCGCGATGCCACGGCTGTCGCGGTAGACGTAGGCCTGGATCATGCCCTGGTTGAACAGCTTGTGGAACGGCTCCGCGGAGGAGACGTGTCCCAGGTCGTACAGGACCTTGGACCAGAAGCGCGCGTACAGCAGGTGCAGCACGGCGTGCTCGGCGCCGCCGACGTACAGGTCGACACCGCCGTGCGGCCGGCCCTCGCGCGGCCCCATCCAGTACCGCTCGATCTCCGGGTCGACCAGCTTCTGGTCGTTGTGCGGGTCCAGGTAGCGGAACTCGTACCAGCAGGAACCGGCCCAGTTGGGCATGGTGTTGGTCTCGCGGCGGTACTTCTTGGGGCCGTCGCCCAGGTCCAGGGTGACGTGCACCCATTCCTCGTTGCGCGACAGCGGCGTCTCGGGCTTGGTGTCGGCGTCGTCCGGGTCGAAGGTGCGCGGGCTGTAGTCCTCGATCTCGGGCAGCTCCAGCGGCAGCATCGACTCGGGCAGCGCGTGGGCGACGCCGTCCTCGTCGTAGACGATCGGGAAGGGCTCGCCCCAGTAGCGCTGGCGGCTGAACAGCCAGTCGCGCAGCCGGAAGTTGACGGTGCCCTCGCCGATGCCCTCGCGCTCCAGCCATGCGGTGATGCGCGCCTTGGCCTCGACCACGCCCAGGCCGTTCAGCCGCACGTCGTCGCTGTCGGAGTTGACGATCTTCGCGTCATAGGAGACGAAGGCGTCGTCCCAGGTGGACGGGTCGGTGCCGCGGCCGTCGGTCGGCTCGACCACGCAGCGGATCGGCAGCTCGAAGGCGCGCGCGAAGGCGAAGTCCCGGCTGTCGTGCGCGGGAACGGCCATGATCGCGCCGGTGCCGTAGCCCATCAGGACGTAGTCGGCGATGAAGACCGGGACCTGCTCGCCGTTGACCGGGTTGGTCGCGTACGCGCCGGTGAAGACGCCGGTCTTGTCCTTGGCCTCGGCCTGCCGCTCGACGTCGGACTTCGAGGCGGCCTGCGCGCGGTAGGCGGCGACGGCCTCGGCAGGGGTGGCGTGGCCGCCGGTCCACACCTCGTGCGTGCCCTCGGGCCACGCCTCGGGGGTGAACTTCTCGACCAGCGGGTGCTCGGGCGCCAGCACCATGTAGGTCGCGCCGAACAGGGTGTCGGGGCGGGTGGTGAAGACCGTGATGCGCTCGCCGTCGATCGGGAAGTCGACGCGGGCACCCTCGCTGCGGCCGATCCAGTTGCGCTGCTGCAGCTTGATGGCCTCGGGCCAGTCCAGCTCCTCCAGGTCCTCCAGCAGCCGGTCGGCGTAGGCGGTGATGCGCATGTTCCACTGGCGCAGCTTGGCCTTGAAGACCGGGAAGTTGCCGCGCTCGGAGCGGCCGTCGGCGGTGACCTCCTCGTTGGCCAGCACGGTGCCCAGGCCCGGGCACCAGTTGACCGGCGCGTCGGAGGCGTAGGCCAGGCGGTACTCGCCCAGGATGTCGGCGCGCTCGGTGGCGGTCAGCTCGCTCCACGCGCGCGTGGAGCCCGGAACCGCGCGCTCACCGGACTCGAACTGTGCGATCAGCGAGGAGATCGGGCGGGCCTTGCGCGCCTCCTCGTCGTACCAGGAGTTGAAGATCTGCAGGAAGATCCACTGGGTCCACTTGTAGTAGTCCGGGTCGATCGTGGCGAACGACCGGCGCTTGTCGTGGCCCAGGCCCAGCCGGCGCAGCTGGGACTTCATGTTGTTGATGGCGGCCTCGGTGGTGATCCGCGGGTGCTCGCCGGTCGCGACGGCGTGCTGCTCGGCGGGCAGGCCGAAGGCGTCGAAGCCCAGGGTGTGCAGGACGTTGTGGCCGGTCATGCGCTGGAACCGGGCGTAGACGTCGGTGGCGATGTAGCCCAGCGGGTGGCCGACGTGCAGGCCCGCGCCGGAGGGGTACGGGAACATGTCCATGATGAACTTCTTGGGCTTGGCGACCAGCTCGGGATCGCCCGCCAGATCGCCCGTGGGGTTCGCCGCCGCGTAGGTGCCGTCGGCGTCCCAGAAGTCCTGCCAGCGTGCCTCGATCTCGGCAGCCATGGCGGCCGTGTAGCGGTGCGGCGCGGCCTCCGCCGACGCGGCGGTGGCAGCGGGGTTCGTCTCGCTCATGATCCTCAAAGCTCCATCGATCGTCTCTGCCTGCGGCTGTGACATCCAAAGAAACGAAAAAACCCCTCGCACAGGAGGGGACGCCGCGCCGATGCCGACCTCACGGGTGGACCGGGGTCGGTACTGATCAGCGCGGCCCGCTAAGCAGAAGGCGTACGGCACGCATGGCGTTAGGGTACCGCAGCCCTTGAGCAAGCCGCGAGGCGCTTCCGTATCCCTGGTGGACATGTCACGAAGCCCGCCGGAACTGAACGAAGGTCAACGATTACTTCGCGTAACGTCCCCTATGGGACACCTCCCCCAGTCGCATGGTCCGTTGATAACAACGCAATAACTCAAACCCCGTACTGATCGGTATGGCGCCACTTAGAGTGCGGCAGCGGGACCGCTTTCCCGAAACTGCTCGGAGTTGCCCCCATGAACCCTCGTCGTAGTACCAGCTCGCTCCCCAAACCGGGCCGCTCGGCCTATGGGGTGGCGTCCGCTGTCGTCCTGCTGCTCATACCCGTGGTCGTGCTGGTCGGAGGCAGCCAGTTCCGCGAGTTCTTGAACTTCGGCGCGGGCGTGCTGTCCCTCGTCTCGCTGAGCTGCTCGGTGATCTGGGGCCTGTTCGCCCAGGACCGGATCTTCCTCAACACGCGCCAGCGGATCATCGGCCAGGCGGTGCACCGGACGACCGCGGTCGCATCGATCGCGTTCCTGTTGCTGCACATCACCACGAAGATCGCGCTCGGCCACACGAAGCTGATCGCCGCGATCATTCCGTTCTCGCTCGGCGTCTCCGGAATCGCCGGCCTGATCGGACTGGGCTCGCTCGCGGGCCTGCTGATGGTCTTCGTGGGCATCACCGGCGCCCTGCGCAGCAATTTCGCCACCCCGGCCCCGGTCGCCGCCCGCTGGCGGGCCATGCACATGCTGGCCTACCCGGCCTGGTGCGCGGCGCTGATCCACGGCCTCTACGCGGGTCGCTCGGCCAAGCCGGTCTTCGTGATCCTCTACAGCCTGTCCCTGCTCGGCGTGATGGGCGCCCTGGCGCTGCGCGCCGCGCCGCGCCCGGTCAAGCGGAAGGTCGCCGACCGGCTGGTGGCCCTGTTCGGCAGCTCGGAGCGGCCCGGACTCGACGAGCTGGACGCGAGCCGCTCGCGGGTGGCCGAGTCGGTGCTGCCCGGCTTCGAGAGCCGGCGCGATCCCCGCACGGCGTCCGCCGGGACGGTGGCGTCCCCGCTCTACCAGACCCCGGCCACCCCCGCCGCCGAGCCCGACTCCGGCTTCGCGGCGGCCTACCGAGCGGTCTCCACGCCGGGCCGCCCCCAGCAGCCCTACATGGCCGACCAGACCGCCCGCATGGACGTGCCGACGGACCTGCGCCCCACGGAGGCCATCCCGCGCGTCGACGGCCCGTCCAGCACCTCGGGCAGCTGGCCGATCCCGTCCCCGCCGCCGGTCGGCGAGGCCCCGCCGTCCGCCTACGACCCGCTCCAGGACACCGGATACACCATCCCGGTCTACGGCAATCCGGGCACACCCGGATACGGCGGAAGTGACGTGTACGACACCGGTGAGACAAACGGCCTCTACGGCACGTACAACCCGGGTGACACGTTCAACAGCGGTCCCGCCACCGAAACGCTGCCCGGCTCGTCCTACGAGACACCGGGCTCGGGCGAACCCTGGAACACGCCTTCCGGAGGCTTTAAGTGAACGAGGCCCTGCCCGACGTCCCCGAAGTCCGCGTGGTCGGGCTTCCCCAGCTCACGTCGGGCTTCGACCTTGTGGAGCGGCTCGATCTGGCCATGCACCTGAAGGTGCACGGGCCGCTCGACCCGCTGGGCGGCGAGCAGCTCGCCCAGCTCGCCGAAAGCATCAACCTCAAGGGCCGCGGCGGCGCCGGCTTCCCCTTCCACAAGAAGCTGCGCTCGGTCGCCGAGTCGGCGATCAAGCGCGGGGTGCGGCCGGTCGTCGTGGTCAACGGCAGCGAGGACGAACCGGCCTGCCGCAAGGACACGGTGCTGATCAACCGCGCCCCGCACCTCATCCTCGACGGCGCGCTGCTGTGCGCCGAGGCGCTCGGCGCCCGCACGCTCGTCATCGGCGTCACCCGGGAGTCCACGCAGCGCTCCATGGAGGCCGCGCTCGCCGAACGCGGGCTGAGCAACAGCCGTAGATCGGCGCTGCGCGCGTGGGTGCAGCGCAATCCGGTGCGCATGGTCACCGGCGCCGCCGCCTCGCTGATCCGCTCCGTCGACGGCGGCCCGGCCATCCCGCCCGGCCGCAAGATCAGCGCCTCGCAGAGCGGCGTCGGCGGCGCGCCCACGCTGCTGTCCAACGCGGAGACGTTCGCGCAGCTGGCCATCGCCGCCCGCATCGGACCGGAGCGCTACGGCAACACCGGTCTGTACGACGAACCGGGCACCGTGATGCTCACGGTGTCCGGCGCGGTCGCCCGTCCGATGGTGATCGAGGTCCCCACGGGCGTGCCGCTGCGCTACGTGCTGCAACTGGCCGGCGCCCCGCCGGTCCCGCAGGGCGTGCTGACCGGCGGCTACCACGGCAAGTGGATCGACGCGGCGACCGTCAACGAGGCGATCGTCTCCCGCAACTCTCTGGACGCGGTGGGCGGTTCGCTGGGCGCGGGCGCGATCCTGCCGATCAGCCAGGAGACGTGCCCGCTGGGCGAGTCGCTGCGGGTCGCACAGTGGCTGGCCGAGGAGAGCGCGGGCCAGTGCGGGCCCTGCTACCTGGGACTTCCCGCCGCCGCGCGCGGGCTGGAGGACATCCTGAACGGCGGCGGACCGGCTGCCCTGGAGGCGCTGAAGCAGGTCGCCAAGAACGTGAAGCGGCGCGGGGCGTGTTCGCACCCGGACGGCTCGGCGATGTTCCTGGAGTCGACCATCAAGGCGTTCACCGACGACCTGGCCGCGCACGTCCTCGGGAACGGCTGCGGACGGCCCGTGGAGGGCGTCCTGCCGCTCTTCGAGGGGGGCAGGGCCCCCACGGGCGTGCCGGGCGGCGCAGAGCCCGCGGAGACCGGCGCCAGCCGCCAGAAGATCTACGTCGACTGGACGCTCTGCCGGGGGCACGGGCTGTGCGCGGACATCCTCCCGGAGGTGTTCGAGCTCGGCGCCGACGGCTTCCCGACGGTGGCCCAGGCACAGGTGCCGCGCTACGCGGAGGCCAAGGCGCTGCGCGCGGTGCGCCGCTGCCCGGCACTGGCCCTGCGCATCGAGGAGGACACGCGCGGACAGGCGCCGTCGCGCAACCTGCCGGTCCTCTCCCAGGGCCGCGGCCGGCGCGCGCTCGGCCGCTGAGCACACGCGAAGGGGGCGGGTCACCCGTACGGGGTGGCCCGCCCCGTTCGCCCGGCCACGCCGTGTCGCAACACGCCGAAGGCGGACCATCCGTCGGGATGGTCCGCCTTCGACTTCTGTGGAGCTAAGGAGAATTGAACTCCTGACCTCCTGCATGCCATGCAGGCGCTCTACCAACTGAGCTATAGCCCCTTGTTCTGTTGTTTCGCCCGGTTCCCCCGGCGACGACGTAAACATTACAGGGCGGAGGGCGCAGCACAAAATCGGTTTCAGCTCCGCACCGATTCGCCCGCTAATGTCGGTTTTCATGGCCGTGATCGTGTCACCCTCAGCCCACCACAGGGTCCCGGTCGCGCTGGGCGTGTGCCTGGCGTCCTTCGCGGCCTTCTGGGCGGCTCAGCGGGCGGCACACGTGTCCATGATCGATCTGATGGTCTACCGCGCCGAGGGAGCCACCGTACGCGCCGGCGGTGACCTGTACGCGCTGCGCGCGACGGCCGCACACCTGCCCACCACCTACCCGCCGTTCGCCGCCCTGCTGTTCACCCCGCTGCCCCTGCTGGACACCGCGCTCCTGCGGGCGCTGGCGACGGCCGGGAACCTCGCGCTGCTGGTGGTCTTCGTCCGGCTCTCGCTGAAACTCGTCGGCCACGCGCGCGTGGAGACCGTGTGGTGGGTCGCGGCGACGGCCGTGTGGTGCGAGCCGGTGTGGACGACCGTGCGCTACGGCCAGATCAACCTGCTGCTGGCCGTCCTGGTGCTGTGGGACCTGACCCGCCGCCCCGCCGGCGGGTTCGACCGCTGGACGGGGGTGGGCCTCGGGCTGGCCGCGGCCGTCAAGCTGACGCCCGCGCTGTTCCCGGTGTTCCTGCTGGCCACGGGCCTGGTGGCCCGCCTGAGGGGCGGTCACGGGGAGCCCTGGCTGCGGCACGCGCGCGGGGCGGCCGTCGCGTTCGCCGGGGCGACGCTGCTGGCGGCGGCCGTCCTGCCGTACGACTCCTGGCGGTTCTGGACGGAGATGCTGTTCCGCGCCGGCCGGGTCGGGCGTGCCGAGGACACCGCCAATCAGGCCCTGCGCGGCGTCGCGGCCCGCCTTCTGCACACACCCGAGCCGGGAGCCCTCTGGATGGTCTGCGTGGCTGTGGCGGCCGTCCTGGGCCTCGCCGTGGCCGTCCGGGCGGAGTTGCTGGGGCAGCGGGCCTGGGCGGTGTGCGTCTGCGCGGTCACCGCCCTGCTGATCAGCCCGGTCTCGTGGACCCACCACTGGGTGTGGTGCGTGCCGCTGGTGCTGCTGCTGTGGACGCGCGGGCAGCGGACGGCGGCCCTGGGCACCCTGCTGGTGTTCTGCTCGTACGCCCCCTGGTGGGTGCCGCACGGGACCGGGCGGCCGGAACTGCACCAGTCGAGCACGGAGTTGGCGCTGTCGACCGTCTACGGGGGCGTCGGCGCCGCCTTCCTCGCGCTGGCCCGGACATCGTTGCCGAAGGCCGGGCCGGGCGGAGTCCGCGTCAAGCCGTGACGAACTGGTAGAACCTCTTGAGCGTGCAGTGCTCCTCCAGGAGGCGGCCGTAGATCGGCTCGCCCTCCAGTTCCCGGTATGTCTCGATCGGGTCGCCTTTTATGATCAGCGCCCGCGCGCATTCCTCGCACCAGTACTGGTAATCGGGATTGATCGGCTCCATGTCACGCACGATCGGGGTACCGCTCCCGCACCAGTCGCACTTTCGCCTGTGTGCACCCATCGATCAGCTCCAGCTGTGGCCGCAGGCCGTGCACACGTAGGAGATTCCGCCGTTGTCGCCGAGGACCTGCGCCACATGCGCGGAACCGCAGGAAGGGCAGCTCAGCCGGGTGGTCGTATCCCGTATCAACGCCGCACCGAGGAGGTGGCCGACCTCCTCAAGGATGCTCGCAGGCATCGCTACTCCCTCCCGTCGGGCCGCGCCCCCTTCCGGCCGTTTGATTCTGCCACGACCGGACCGATACGGTCAGCGACGCCTCAGTACCAGTCCGGACACGGCTCCCGCCGCGGCCGTTGCGGCCAGCGCCCAGGCCACCACCGAGAACGCCTCCGCCGAGGGATACGCGCGCAGCGCCCCGAACGACTCAAGCCGGTTCAGGAACAGTGTGCCGAATGCCGCGACGCCGATCAGCTGACCGAGTTGCGCGACCGTCGCCAGCAGGCCGCTGGCGTCCGCCGCGTCCTCGGGCCGCACGGTGGCCAGGGCCCCGGTGAGCGTCGGGCTGAAGGCGAGCGCGAGCCCGGCACCCGTGCCCGCGTACCCCGCCCACAGGACCGCTCCCCCGTCACCGCCGCCGTGGAAGGCGAGCCCGACGACGGCGACGGACACCGCGGTGAGCGCGAACCCGGCCGGCACCAGGGTCCGCTGCCAGGCTGCCGGCCACCTTCGCCAGGTGAGGCTGACGGCGCCGAAGACGGCCGCGGTCGGCACGAAACCCAGTCCGGCCCGCAGGGCGCTGTGGCCGAGGCCACCCTGGACGTGCAGGGTCAGCGCGAACAGGAAGCCGGCGTTGACCGACATCACGGCGAGGATGCGGAAGACGGCGAGACCGATGCCGGGATGCCGCAGTACCCGGGGCGTGATGAGGGGGGCGCCGCCACGCCGGGCCAGTCGGGACTCGTAGCCGCAGAACAGGGCGAACAGCACCGCGGCGGCGGCCAGCGACAGCCAGGACCACAGCGGCCAGTCCTCCTCCTGCCCGAGCACCAGCGGCACCGTCAGCAGCGACACGGCGCCTCCGAGCAGCACCAGTCCGGGCAGATCGAGCGCGCGGGAGCGCTCCCGACCGACCGCCGGGCCCAGCGGCAGGACCCGTCGGCCCAGCACGAGCAGCAGGGCGCCCACCGGCACGTTGACCAGGAACACCGGCCGCCAGCCGGTGCCGAACAGGTCGGCGCTGACCAGCAGCCCGCCGGCGACCTGCCCGGCCGCCGCACCTACGGCCAGGACTGCCGAGTAGGCGCCCAGCGCCCGCGCCCGGGCCTCCCCGGTGAAGCCGCGCTGGATGAGGCTGAGCACCTGCGGGATCATCAGGGCCGAGCCCGCGCCCTGCACCAGCCGGAACACGATCAGCTCGGTCGAGCCCCACGCCAGTCCGCAGGCGAGCGAGGCCGCGGTGAACAGGGCCAGTCCGGCGAAGTGGACCCGGCCGTGGCCGAGCCGGTCGCCGAGCCGGGCCCCGGTGATCAGGAGCACGGAGTACGTGATGGTGTAGCCGGCGATGACCAGTTGCAGGTCGGCGCCGGAAGCGCGCAGCTCGGAACCGATGGTGGGTGCCGCGACGTTCACGATGAAGACGTCGAGAGCCGCCATGAACAGAGCGGCGAGCAGCACGCCGAGCAGCAGCCGGGGCCGATTGTCAGTGGTGGGTGCTTCACTGTCCGTGATGGGTGAGGCAGACCGGTCGACGGTCATGGCGTCACTGTCAGTGGCAGATGATGCATTCGCCACGGCGAGTGAGGCGGCCCGATCCACGGTCGGGGCGTCACTGTCAGTGGCGGGTGGTTCACTGATCGCAGGATTCGGCACGGGCCCCGGGCCCGAGCCGGTACGGGATGTCGTCGTCATGGCGTCGAGCGTGACGACGGGCCGGTACCGGTGCCGAGTGCCTGCCGATGCTGGTACTGCCAGCACCTGGCAGGGGCGGGACCGGGTGCCGACCATGAGACGGGGACGGCGGGGAGCGACGGGGGACGACGGGGGATGACGATGGGGAAGAGGACACAGCGCCGCAGGCCCGAACTGGCCGCCTTTCTGCGCAGCAGGCGGGCCCGGGTCACACCGGCCGACGTGGGGATGCCGCCGGGCCTGCGGCGGCGTACTCCAGGGCTGCGCCGGGAGGAGGTCGCCCAGCTCTCGGGCGTGGGCGTGACCTGGTACACGTGGCTGGAGCAGGGCCGGTCCATCAACGCCTCGCCGCAGGTGCTGGACGCGGTCGCGCGGACGCTGCGGCTGGACCCGGCGGAGCGGGAGCACCTGTACCGGCTCGCGGAGGTGCCGTTCGAGCCGGTGCCCGAGGGACTGACCCGACGGATCAGCCCGGAGGTGCAGGGCATCGTCGACGCCCTCGAACCGATGCTGGCGACGGTCTACAACGCGCGGTACGACGTCCTGGCCACCAACGCCGCCTACCGGGACCTGTTCCTGGTCCCCGAGACGCTCGCGACCGGCGTGCCCAACGTGCTGTGGACGCTGTTCACGCTGCCGGAAGAAGTCTGTCCGCTGGTGCACCGGGAGAAGGAGCTGCCGCTGATGGTGGCGACCCTGCGGTCGTCCTACGGCAGACACGTGGGCGAGCAGGCCTGGGAGGAGTACATACGCGGGCTGTCGGCGGCGAGCCCCTGGTTCGCCGAGCTGTGGGCGAGCGGTGAGGTGGTGCCTCCGGGCCCCCGGGTGAAGGTGTTCCGCCACACCGCCGTGGGTGAGATGCGGATGACCTCGCAGTCGCTGTCCATCGACGGGATGCCCGAGTGCCGGATCGTGGTCTACACGCCGGAGGACGAGGAGACGCGGGCGAAGATCGCGGTGCTGCGGGAGCGAAGAGAGCGGCTGTGGCCGCCGGGCACTGAAGGACTGGAGGCAGCCGGACGGAACTGAAGGCGGTCGGACGGAAGTGAAGGCAGTCTGACGCAGAAAATCCCGCCCCCTGTGGGGACGGGATCCTCATCACCGATCTTTGACAACTCAACAGAGTGTCGATCAGTGGAGCTAAGGAGAATTGAACTCCTGACCTCCTGCATGCCATGCAGGCGCTCTACCAACTGAGCTATAGCCCCTCGCGTTCTTCCCGCTCGGCGGGGCGAACAAGAAGAACTTTAGCCTGTGACCTGCCAGAAAGTGAAATCCGGGGTCGGGGGGTTCGGGACGGTCAGTCGTCGTCGCCGAGGACGGGCTCCGGGAGGGTGCCCGCGTTGTGCTCCAGCAGGCGCCAGCCGCGGGCACCCTCGCCGAGCACGGACCAGCAGCAGTTGGAGAGCCCGCCGAGGCTCTCCCAGTGCCGGGCGTCCAGGCCGAGGAGCCGGCCGATGGTGGTGCGGATGGTGCCGCCGTGGCTCACGACGACGAGCGTGCCGTCCTCGGGCAGCTTCTCGGCGTGCCGCAGCACGACGGGGGCGGCGCGGTCGGCGACCTCGGTCTCCAGTTCGCCGCCGCCGCGGCGGACCGCCTCGCCGCGCTTCCAGGCGGCGTACTCCTCGCCGTGGCGGGCGATGATCTCCTCGTGCGTCAGCCCCTGCCAGACGCCCGCGTAGGTCTCGCGCAGCCCCTCGTCGCGGGTGACGTCGAGGCCGGTGAGGGCGGCCAGCTCGGCGGCCGTGTGCGCGGCCCGCTGCAGGTCCGAGGAGACGATCGCGTCGGGCTTCAGGGACGCGAGCAGCCGGGCGGCGCGGCGGGCCTGGCCGATGCCCGTCTCGGTCAGCTCGACGTCCGTGGTGCCCTGGAAGCGGCGCTCCACGTTCCAGGAGGTCTGGCCGTGCCGCCACAGGATGATGCGGCGGCCCCGGCCCTTGCGGTCGGTCACCTCGCCGGTGGCGCTCATCACCAGGCCCCGCCCGGTTCCTGGTCGGCCTCGGCGGCCTGCGCCCTGGCGTGTTCCTCCGCCTTGCCGCGGGTGGCCTTGGCGTCGGCGGGCAGCTCCAGCTCGGGGCAGTCCTTCCACAGCCGCTCCAGGGCGTAGAAGACCCGCTCCTCGCTGTGCTGGACGTGGACGACGATGTCGACGTAGTCGAGCAGGATCCAGCGGGACTCCCGGTCGCCCTCGCGGCGGACCGGCTTGGCCCCGAGGTCCTTCAGGAGGCGCTCCTCGATCTCGTCGACGATGGCCTTGACCTGGCGGTCGTTCGGCGCGGATGCCAGCAGGAAGGCGTCCGTGATCGACAGCACGTCGCTCACGTCGTAGGCGATGACGTCGTGGGCGAGCTTGTCGGCCGCCGCCTGGGCGGCGGTGTTGATGAGCTCAAGGGAACGGTCGGTGGCGGTCACTACTTGGCTTTCCGTCGGCGGTCTTTTGTCATCAAGGGTCTCACGGACCGCCCGGCGCACCCCACGTGATTACGGCATCACGTCGGGTGCCCCCGGCCGCGCTCCGGTTCGGAAGGCGGCTCGGGGTCAGGGGGAGGACGGCTCGTAGTCGCCGCCGAGGATCACCGAGACATCGGCGCCGGAGGAGACGCTGCCCTTGGTCACGGAGCCGGCGGGCAGCCCGAGGGTCTTGGCGACCTCGGTGGCGTTCGCCTTGTCGGCGGCGTCCGCGTACAGCACCTTCGACGCGGACTGGGTACCGGAGGCGGTGCCGCCCTCCAGGAAGGTGAAGCCGCCGTTGAGGAGCACCACGCGCGCCTTCTCCGTGTCGTCCTTCACACCGGTGGCGTTCTGGACGGAGACCCGGACCGAGGAGCCGGCGTCGGGGCTCTTGGCGGTGCCGCCGAGGATGTCCTTCACCACGCTGTCGCTGGTCTGCGCGGTGAGGGTGCCGTCGGACTGCACGGGCAGCAGGGCGGTCCGGTAGTCGCCGCTCTTGGCGAGGTCGGCGAGCTTGGCGAGGAAGCCGCCGAGGTCCTTGTCGGTGAGCGGCGGGTCCAGGATCTGCGCGAGGGTCTGCACGGTGGTGGTGGCG
Source organism: Streptomyces sp. Ru62 (assembly GCF_002920615.1). Lineage (GTDB taxonomy): Bacteria > Actinomycetota > Actinomycetes > Streptomycetales > Streptomycetaceae > Streptomyces. Next base: position 21,555 of record NZ_PQSU01000004.1, on the reverse strand, counting down.
GACGACGGGTCGGAGGACATCTTGCGCAGCACGCCCTGCATGACCTGGCCGAACCGCTCAAGCTGGGCGTTCTGGGACTCGCCGGTGGCGCGGTAGGTGGCGTAGGCGACGGCCATCTTGCCGCTGAGGGTCTGGCCCCGGCCCTTGTGGACGAGCGGGGCGGTGCCCTTCTTCTTGGTGTCCGGGTCGGGCACGTCGGTGTTGGTGTCGATCTCGATGTTGCCGACGAGTTCGACGAGGTTCTGCAGGTAGGGGGTGTCGAGGCGCCAGGTGCCCTGGATGCTGGTGCCGAGGACCGTGTCGAGCTGGTCGCGGGTGCCGGAGGCACCGTCGTCGTCCACGGACTTGGCGAGGGTCGTGGTGGAGCCGTCGTCGTCGGTCAGCGCGAGGGAGTTGGGCAGCAGGACCGTGGTGCCCTGCTTGGTGGTGGTGTTGTCGACCAGCAGTGCCGTGGAGGTGCCGCTCTTGCCGGTGTTGTGCAGGTGGACGACGATCACGTCGCGTTTCTGGGCGGTGACCGGCGTGGCGGTGCCGGTCTTGCCGCCGGACGAGGACAGACCGGGCAGTTTCCCGGCGAACCAGAGGTAGCCGACACCGCCGACCGCGACGAGGGCGAGGACGACGAGAAGGGCGATGATCCGGCTGCGGGCGCGGCGGCGGGCCTCCTCGCGGCGCTCGGTGCGGTTCTCGGTGAACTTCAGCCAGTCGATGACGTCCTCGGAGTCGCCGTCGGGCTCCTCGACGAAGGCGAACTGCTCGGTGTGGTAGTCCTCTTCCGCCGTGGCGGGCTCGGTGTCCCCCGGCGTCCGGGTGTCCGGGTGGACCGGGCTGCCCTCCGGGGCGCGGGTGTTCTCCGCGGGGCCGGCCTGCTGCGGGATGTAGGCGGTCTGCTCGGCGACCCTGGGCTGCTGTCCGCTGCTCGCCGCCTGCCCGTAGGGGTCGTAGCCCGTGGCCTCCTGGGTGCCGGTGGCGTACGGGTCGTACGGGGCCTGGGTGCCGTACGGGTCGTAGGCGTGCGGCTGTTGGACCGAGCCGTAGGAGGGCGGCTGCGGCTGCCGGCCGGTGGCGTAGGGGTCGTAGCCGTAGCCCTGCTGCTGGGTGTACGGGTCGTAGGTCGCCTGCTGGGACTGCGGGGCCTGCTGTGCCGGGACCTGCCCGTACACGGGCCGGCCGTACTCGTCGTAGCCGACGACTTCGTACGGGCCGCCGCCGTAGCCTGCGTCACCCGCGTCGTATCGGTCGTTCACCGGTGCCCCTCTCGGCTCACTCGCCGCGGTACAGCTCGCGCTTGTCGATGTAGCGCACGACTCCGTCCGGCACCATGTACCAGATGGGGTCTCCCTTGGCGACTCTCGCACGGCAGTCTGTGGACGAGATGGCGAGCGCGGGCACCTCGACGAGCGAGACTCCGCCTTCCGGCAGGCCCGGGTCGGTGAGGTTGTGGCCGGGGCGGGTGACGCCGATGAAGTGCGCGAGGGAGAACAGTTCCTCCGAGTCGCGCCAGGTCAGCAGTTGGGCGAGGGCGTCGGCGCCGGTGATGAAGAAGAGGTCGGTGTCGGGGTTGAGGGCGCGCAGGTCGCGCAGGGTGTCGACGGTGTAGGTGGGACCGCCGCGGTCGATGTCGATGCGGCTGACGGAGAACTGGGGGTTCTCGGCGGTCGCGATGACCGTCATCAGGTAGCGGTCCTCGGCCGGGGAGACCTTGCGGTGGGACTTCTGCCACGGCTGGCCGGTGGGGACGAACACCACCTCGTCCAGGTGGAACTGCGCGGCGACCTCGCTGGCCGCCACGAGGTGCCCGTGGTGGATCGGGTCGAACGTTCCGCCCATGACGCCGAGACGCCGTTTGCCCGTGTGGGCGGGGCCGTTGCCCGGTCCGTGCTGCGGGTGCTTCACCGTGTCGTCGGCGGTCTCGTGTGCCGGACCGGTAGGCATGTCCTGCTCTCCCATGCGTGCAGACCCTACCGGCCCGGCCTCGGACGTCCGGCCGGGGACGGGTTCCCCGCTCAGCGGTCGCGGTTGAAGCGCGTGGTGATCCACAGCAGCAGGAGCAGGATGAACAGGGCGCCGCCGCCGGTGAGGGCCGGGTTCAGGCTGTTGTGGTTTCCGCCGTGCTGCTCGCCCTCGGCGGCAAGGGTGACCAACTGGGCTGCTGCGCTGTGGAGGCTCATCTTCGGCAGGACCTATCGCGTGTGGGCGGAATAAAGATGTCGGCTCATCGTAAGCGGGCGGCCGTGCGGCGATCACGCCGACTCCGCCGTTGGGACCGGAGGGCGCCGGCGGCTCACGCGCGGCGGGGAGCGGTCGGTGCCCGGCGGCGGGGAACCTTCGCCGCCCGTCAGTCGTCCTTCCGCTTGTAGCCGCGCAGGAGGAACCAGGCGGTCAGTACACAGCCGAGGACCATCACGATCAGCACGGCGCGGAGCAGGTTCCCCGACCCGTGCTGCTGGACGGCGCTCGTGGCGGCCTGGGTCAGCCAGGCGGCTGCGGGGTGGTGCTCCATGACGTGGACTCCTTCGGGTGTACTGCCCGTCCAAGGTATCTCCGCCTAGGCTGGGCCCCGCCTCGGGGGCACAGTGGGCACTCACACGCACATGGGGGAAGACATGTCCGACGACGGCCACCAGCACACGGGGCACGAGCGGGTTCCGAGCAGGCAGCGCAGACGCTTCCCGGGGATCTCCACGCGCGCGTACGAGCACCCCGCCGACCGCTCGGCCCTGGTCGCGCTGCGCAAGCTGAGCGGGTTCGACACCGTCTTCAAGGCGCTCAGCGGGCTGCTGCCGGAGCGGAGCCTCAGGCTGCTGTTCCTGTCCGACTCGGTGCGGGTCTCCGAGCGGCAGTTCTCGCACCTGCACGACATGCTGCTGGACGCCTGTTACATCCTGGACCTGCAGAAGGTCCCGCCGATGTACGTCACGCAGGACCCGCAGCCGACCGCGATGTGCATCGGCCTGGACGAGCCGATCATCGTGGTCAGCACGGGGCTGGTGGAGCTGCTCGACGAGGAGGAGATGCGGGCGGTCGTCGGGCACGAGGTGGGGCACGCGCTGTCCGGGCACTCGGTGTACCGCACCATCCTGCTGTTCCTGACGAGCCTCGCGCTGAAGGTCGCCTGGATCCCGCTGGGCAATCTGGCGATCATGGCGATCGTCACGGCGCTGCGGGAGTGGTTCCGCAAGTCGGAGCTGTCCGCCGACCGGGCGGGCCTGCTGGTGGGCCAGGACGTCCGGGCCTCGATGCGGGGGCTGATGAAGATAGCGGGCGGCAACCATCTGCACGAGATGAACGTGGACGCGTTCCTGGAGCAGGCCGAGGAGTACGACTCCGGGGGCGATCTGCGCGACTCGGTGCTGAAGATCCTGAACGTGCTGCCCCGCTCGCATCCCTTCACCACCGTGCGGGCCGCCGAGCTGAAGAAGTGGGCCGAGTCCCGGGACCACCAGCGGATCATGGACGGGCACTACCCACGGCGCAGCGAGGACGGGGACGCCTCCGTCAGTGACTCCTTCCGCGAGTCGGCGGCCAGCTACGCGAGCGATGTGAAGACCTCCAAGGACCCGCTGATGAAGCTGGTCACGGACCTCGCGGGCGGCGCGGGCGATCTGGGCGGCCGGGTCAGGCGGGGCTTCGACGGCTTCCGGAGCCCGCCGCCGGCCAAGGGGGACGCCCCGGGCGGCGGCGAGGAGTAACCGCCAGGCCGGCGGGGGGAGCGACGGCCTCGGGCGCGGCGCCGTTTCCCCTCCGCGCCCCTCACACCTTCGGCTGGGCCCCGGTGGCCAGCGTCCCGCACAGGGCCGTGGCGCTGTCCGTCTCGTAGGGATTGGTGCCCGCGGGGCCGCCCGACCGGGCCGTCTGGCCGGCCAGGAGGGGACGCAGGTAGGCGGAGGCGTCCTCGGCGCAGGCGAGGGGGCCCGCCTGGACGTAGGACGTGACCAGCTGGACCTGGTGGGTGCGCAGGTCGTCGCGGTCGAAGCGGAAGGTCACTTCGCGGCGGACCGTGAAGAGGGAGGCGGGGACGTCGGCGGCGGCGCCGGTGGGGCGCAGGGCGTAGACGAAGGTGTGGTCGGCGGTGACCTCCAGGGTCGCCGAGTCGGCTTCGGCCGCGTGCAGACTGCCGAACACGCGGATCCTGCCGTCGGCGAGCTGGGCGCGGGCGGGGTCGATGCGGACCACCCAGCCCGTGGCCGCGTGCCGGCCGTCCGCCGCCGGGTGGTCGAAGCTCTGGTCGAACTGGTCGAGCTGGTCGGAGTCGATCAGGGCCCGGGCGGGGCGGACCTCGCGGCCGCTGAGCACCTCGGGGTAGAGCGAGGAGCGGACGATGTAGTCCTTGGCGGTGGTGAGGGCGGTCACCACCTGGCTGTCGGAGAAGTGGGCGGTGCCGCGCGAGGCCGGCAGGGGGATGCCCTCGGCGCCGGCCTCGTACGGAGCGGCGGGGCTGTGCGCGTAGAGCCTCTCGGGGTCCGTGGCGCCGGGCACCTTGCCCTGGGGGGCGAGCGGGATGACGGTCATCCTGAGGGATTCCACGGGCCGCCGGGTCTGCGGGGAGCCGTAGGGGTGGCGGACGCCCATGTAGATCGCGGTGGCGAAGGCGACGGCGATCAGCAGGACCAGGACGAGGACCTGCCGGGTGAGGCCCCGGTGCAGGGGCGGGCGGCGGCGGACGGCGGGGGCGTGGTCGGCCATCCGCTCCTCGGCGGAGAACTCCTGGAGGCGGGCAGCGCGGACGAACGACTCGTCGAAGACGACGGATCGGTATTCGTCCTCCGCACCGCCGGGGCCGCCCTCGGGTGTCCCCTCCGGTGGGTCTCCAGGCCCGCCCATACCTTCAGAGTAGGTCTCGTGAGCCCCGGGTAAACGCCCTGCCGCACGACAACTTCTGACAGGTTCTCACCAAACTCGGGCGGGGCGCTCAGGGGGAGGGCGGAATGGCCGAGACGGCCGGCCGGGAGCGGTCGGTGGCGGAGCCGGGGGCGGACGCGCTGCCCTGTTCGAGGCCGGTTGAGGCGGGGGCGGGAACGCGGTCGCGGGTGCCCGAGGAGCCTCCCCGGTAGACGGCGGCGAAGGCCAGGGCGACCATGCCGATGCCCATCACGACGGCGAGGACCCAGGCCACGGGCCGGTGCCAGCGGACCTGCTTGCCGTAGGCACCGAAGGGGCCGTGGTGGTCGCCGAGGACGTAGGTGTCGTCCAGCTCGTCATCGTCGTGATCCCGGCCGGATGCGGTGCCCTCGGGGCCGTAGCCGTCGTCGTAGCGCTCGCCTCGCGCGCGGGCGCGGCGGGCCTCGGCCTCGGATGCCTCTGCTCTGGCCTGGGCCGCGGCCAGAAGGCGCTCCACGGCGGTCGGCTCGTGGAAGGTGGCCGCCTGCACGAAGGCCTCGTCGAAGACCACGGAGGCGAACTCTTCGTCCGACACCCCGTGGTCGTGGTCGTCGTCGGGCTCCCAGCCGTCAGGGAACGGCGTGCCCCCCACGTCCTCCGGCACGTGTCCAGAGTAGACCTGGGGGGTCAATTTGGGCAGACGGTACGGAAATTCGTCTGCCTGGTGAGACGCCTTCGGGGCCGGGCCGCAGGACGGTGCGCGGGACGGGGCTCGGGACAGCGGGCCCGCGGCCGGACGGGTGAACCTCAGCGGCGGACGTGTCCGTCGCCGGTGACGATGTACTTGGTGCTGGTCAGCTCCGGCAGACCCATGGGGCCGCGGGCGTGCAGCTTCTGGGTGGAGATGCCGATCTCGGCGCCGAAGCCGAACTGGCCGCCGTCGGTGAAGCGGGTGGAGGCGTTCACGGCGACGGTGGTGGAGTCGACCAGCTGGGTGAAGCGGCGGGCGGCCTGCTGGGAGGTGGTGACGATGGCCTCGGTGTGCCCGGAGGTCCACAGCCGGATGTGCTCGACGGCCTTGTCCAGGGAGTCCACCACCGCGGCGGCGATGTCGTACGACAGGTACTCCGTCTCCCAGTCCTCGGTGGTCGCCTCGACCACGGTGGCCTTGGAGTCCTTGGCGTGGGCCATGACCCGCTCGTCGGCGTGGACGGTGACGCCGGCCTCGGCGAGGGCGTCCAGGGCGCGCGGCAGGAACTCGGCGGCGATGTCCTGGTGGACCAGGAGGGTCTCGGCGGCGTTGCAGACGCTGACCCGCTGGGCCTTGGAGTTGATCAGGATCTCGATGGCCGTGTCGATGTCGGCCTGGGCGTCGACGTAGACGTGGCAGTTGCCGGTGCCGGTCTCGATCACGGGGACCGTGGACTCGTTGACCACGGTCTGGATCAGGGAGGCGCCGCCGCGCGGGATGAGGACGTCGACCAGGCCGCGGGCGCGCATCAGCTCGCGGACGGAGTCGCGGCTCTCCCCGGGCACGAGCTGCACGGCGTCGGCGGGCAGCCCGGCGCCGCCGACGGCGTCGCGGAGCACCCGGACGAGGGCGGAGTTGGACTCGTAGGCGGAGGCCGAGCCACGCAGCAGGACCGCGTTGCCGGACTTGAGGCAGAGGGCGGCGGCGTCCACGGTGACGTTCGGCCGGGCCTCGTAGATGATGCCGACGACACCGAGCGGGACGCGGACCTGGCGCAGGTCGATGCCGTTGGGAAGGGTGGAGCCCCGGACGACCTCGCCGACCGGGTCGGGCAGCTTCGCGACGTCGCGGACGTCGGAGGCGATGGCGCGGACCCGCTCCGGGGTGAGGGTGAGCCGGTCGACGATGGCCTCGCTGGTGCCGTTCTCCCGGGCCTTGGCCACGTCCTTGGCGTTGGCCTCGACGATCTCGGCGGTCCGGACCTCCAGGGCGTCGGCGATGGCGAGCAGCGCGTCGTCCTTCACGGCGCGCGGGAGCGGCGCGAGGTCGGCGGCGGCGGCCTTGGCCCGGTAGGCGGCCTGGGTGACCGGGGACATCGAGTCGTACGGCGAGAGCGTGGTCATGAAGGAAGGGTAGTGCGCGGGGCCCGGCGGTTCAGCGGTCGTCCCACACCCCGAGACACCCCAAAAGGGGGTGAACCTTCCCGGGCGGGGCAACGGCCGGCCCGCTCGCTCCGGCGCGGTGCACCCACGTGGCACCCGCCCACCCGACAGCCGACCCGGGCTCCCCGCCCCCGGCCGGCCCACCGCACCGGCCCCGCCCCCGCCCGCCCCTCAGAACGGGTGCACCCCCACCGGTGTCGCCGGGGCGGGGCCGTAGCCCTCGGCGATGCGGTGGTGGTACGTCTCGCGGTCGATGACCTCCAGGCCGACGATCTCCCAGGGCGGCAGGCCGGCGCTCTGCCGGTGCTCGCCCCACAGGCGCAGCGCCACGGCGGCGGCGTCGTGCAGGTCGCGGGCCTCTTCCCAGTACCGGATCTCGGCGTGGTCGGTCGCGTATCTGCTGGTCAGCAGGAAGGGGTGGTCGTGGGCGAGCTGTTCCAGGGCCCGCCGCAGTTCGGGCAGCGGGACCTTCTCCCCGGAGACGCTGAGGGTGACGTGCCACAGCCTGGGCAGGTCCTTGGGCTCCTCATAGGTGTCCCCGGCCGCGACGCTCGTCAGAGCACCACGGGACGCCGCCCCCGGGCGCACTCGTCTCACGACGGCCTCCTTCACGCATGGCTCGCACGGCTCACGTGGCTCGCACGGCTCGCATGCTCGTATGGCTCGCTCGGCCCCTTGACGGAACCCGTCCCTTCAACATGTCCCCCAGACAAAGTTGAGCAGGCCGCAGGGCTCCGCGTGGCGGTTTTACGGAACGTCCCCCACCGGGGGCGTCCCACAGGCCCCGTTTCACGGGCCTTCCGCGGGCCTCAGGGGTGCAGGAGGACCAGGTCGTCCCTGTGTACGACCTCGCGTTCGTACGCCGGGCCCAGCTCACGTGCCAGCTCGCGGGTCGAACGCCCGATCAGCCGGGGGATCTCCTTGGCGTCGAAGTTGACGAGTCCCCGGCCCACGGCGCGGCCCGTGGTGTCCCGCAGCTCGACGGGGTCGCCCGCGCTGAACTCGCCCTCGACGGCGGCGATCCCGGCGGGCAGCAGCGAGGTGCGCCGCTTGACGACCGCGTCCACCGCGCCGTCGTCCAGGATCAGGGCGCCCTGCGGGGTGGAGGCGTGCTGGAGCCAGAGGAGCCGCTCGGCGGAGCGCTTGCCGGTGGCGTGGAAGTAGGTGCCGGTGTCGCCGCCGGCCAGGGCCTCGGCCGCGTGGACGGCGCTGGTCAGCACCACCGGGATGCCGGCGGCGGCGGCGATCCGGGCGGCCTCCACCTTGGTGACCATGCCGCCGGTGCCGACGCCGGCCTTGCCCGCGCTGCCGATCTCGACGCCGGCGAGGTCCTGCGGGCCCTTCACCTCCGCGATCCGGGAGGTGCCGGGCCTGCTGGGGTCGCCGTCGTAGACGCCGTCGACGTCGGAGAGGAGGACCAGCAGGTCGGCGTGGACGAGGTGGGCGACGAGGGCGGCGAGGCGGTCGTTGTCGCCGAAGCGGATCTCGTCGGTGGCGACGGTGTCGTTCTCGTTGACGATCGGGAAGGCACCCATCGCGAGCAGCTGGTCGAAGGTGCGGGAGGCGTTGCGGTGATGGGCGCGGCGGCTCATGTCGTCGCTGGTGAGCAGGACTTGGCCGACGCGGACGCCGTAGCGGGCGAAGGAGGCGGTGTAGCGGGCGACGAGCAGGCCCTGGCCGACGCTGGCGGCGGCCTGCTGGCGCGCGAGGTCCTTGGGGCGGCGGCGCAGACCGAGCGGGGCGAGGCCGGCGGCGATGGCGCCGGAGGAGACCAGCACGATCTCCTTCTCGCCACCGCTGCGGATCTTGGCGAGGACGTCGACCAGCGCGTCGACGCGGTCGGCGTCCAGGCCGCCCGCGGCGGTGGTCAGCGAGGAGGAGCCCACCTTGACGACGATCCTGCGGGCCTCGCCCACGGCCTGCCTTGCCCTTGCCACCTGCGGTCCGTCTCCTTCACGTGCGCGTTCCGGCACCGTGCTTCCCGGCGTCCTCAATCTACGGGAAGCCGGGCACGGCGTGCCCGCGCTGCTCAACCGCCGGACAGTCCCGGGCCGGGACCCGCGGGCGTCCGCCGGGCCGGGACCGTCCTCGCCCTCAGGGTGCCCCGGCCACCTCCAGGGCTTCACCCGCTGGGGCGGCCACCTCTGCCTCCAGCAGGGCGGCTCGCGGTACGGCGAGGACGGCTCCGTGTCACCGGACGGCAACACCCTCGTCCGGGTCTCGTCCGCGGCGAGCCCCAAGTGGTGTGGCTGGGCGGTGGTTTCGCCTCAGGGGCCTCCAGGGCGGTACGGCCGCGTTCGCGGCGGTCTGCGACCATGGACCCCATGCGGAGAAGAGGTTCGGCACGGGCAGGGTTGGGCGGGGTCCTCGGTGGGCTGCTGGTGATGTCGGTCGCGGCGTGCGGTGCTTCGGGCCACGGGAGTGCCGCACCTCGGGACAAGTCCGACGACACGCAGCCGCGGAAGACGGCCCTCAAGCGCGTACCCGGCATCGGGGACCGGCTGTGGCGACAGGTACCGGCCGGCTCCCGCCAGGTGGTCGCGGTGTACGGCGCGGGGAAGAACTCCCCCGACTCCACCGTCGCCCTCTTCACCAAGCACGGCGCCGTCTGGAAGCAGGAACGCTCCTGGGCGGCGCACAACGGGCGGAAGGGCTGGACGACGGATCATCACGAGGGTGATCTGCGCAGCCCCGTCGGGGTGTTCACGCTCAGCGACGCGGGCGGCGTCCTCGCCGCACCGGGGACCAAGCTGCCGTACACCCGGTCCTCGGCCTTCCAGGCGCCCCACTACTGGAAGAAGGCGTACTGGCACGACTTCGACTACGTCATAGCCATCGACTACAACCGCGTGAAGGGCACCGCGCCCAATGACCCGACGCGGCCGCAGGGCCAGTCGAAGGGCGGCAGCATCTGGCTGCACATGGATCACGGCAGCGGTACTTCGGCGTGCGTGAGCCAGTCCGAGTCGGCGATGCGGTACCTGCTGCGCACCCTCGATCCCCGGCTGCGCCCGGTCGTGGTGATGGGAGACAGGGCGGACCTCAAGGCCTGAGGGGACACCAGGAGTGTTGCGCCCGGAATTCCGACGGGAGCGGAGCTTCGGCCGACAGCCCGGATCCGTGGCCGCCCGCACTTCCGTGTACCTCTGCGGATTCCGGCGCATCGTGAATACCGGGATCGATTTCACCATTTCCGGCACGCACCCGGCCTCCACCTGACTGCGCCGCGGCAGCCACCCCGCCTCCCGGTCGGCACCCGGTGCGGTCCGTACCACCGGACGGTCCTGGTCCAGCCCTCACCGGGCTCATCCGTGACCCTTGCCACACCCCGGCCGACCAGCCACGGCCGGGCATACGGTAGGACCATCGGCACAGAGACGTACGGTACGCTTCTACAAACGTTAACCTCGCACTCCTTGTGCCTCTCGCGTCCCGCCACCGTACGCCCGACTGCGGGGCGCGGTCGAGTCTGAACGACAGTCCAGGAGCCCCAAGCATGCCCGTTGAGAATGGAAACGCTTCGCCGAAAATAAGCGTTGTGGTCCCAGTCTACAAAGTTCAGGGGTACCTGCGCGCATGCCTGGATTCCATACTCAGCCAGTCCTTCGAGGATTTCGAGATCGTCGCCATCGACGACCACTCCCCCGATGCCTGTGGTCGCATACTGGATGAGTACGCCGCCCTGGACAGCCGCGTCATACCCGTGCACTTCGAGGAGAACCGGGGCATCGGAAAGGCGCGGGACGCCGGTGCCCTGAAGTCGCGCGGCGAGTACATCCTGTTCCTGGACAGCGACGACACCCTCGCCGAGGGCGCGTTGCAGGCGATAGCCGACCGCCTTGAGGCCACGGGCAACCCCGACATCCTGCTGCTCAACCACGTCCGCACCTACTGGAACAACCGTGTTCAGGCGAGTGCGGCCGGCGAAATGCTCGCCGGCGCGGGCACGGACGTCTTCACGGCCCTGGAGCGCCCCGAGTTCCTCACCATGTTCGCCGTGGTCTGGAACCGCGCTTACCGCCGTGAGTTCTACGTCGGCAACAATTTCACCTTCACCGACGGCATTTACGAAGACGCGCTCATGGTCTACAAGACCATGCTGACCGCGCAGCGCATCGCCGCCACCGACCACGTGTGCGTCGAGTACCGACAGCGTCGCCAGGGCAACTCCATGCGCACGCCCGGCCGCAAGCACTTCGGGATCTTCGAGCAGTACACGCGGCTCTTCGAGTTCCTCGACGAGCGCCCCCACCTGGAGCCGGTGCGGGCGCTGCTGTTCGAGCGCGCGGCCAGCCACTTCCTGTTCACCCTGGCCCGTGAGGACCGCATCGTCCCCAGGGACCGCGCCGAGTTCTTCAAGCTGTCGGCCGCGCACTACAAGCGTTTCAAGCCGAAGGGGTTCGTCCTGCCGGAGGGCTCGCAGGGCGTCAGGTTCCAGCTGCTGGAGCGTGGTTCCTACACGGCGTACGCGGCGGTGACGGCCGCCACCAAGACCCGCCGCCAGGTGATCAAGCGGGCCACCAAGGTCAAGACCAAGCTCGGGAAGACCGCTTACAACCGCCTCTACCAGCTGCATCTGCGACGCCCCGTCGACGAGAAGCTGGCCGTCTACTCGGCCTACTGGAACCGTGGCGTCGCCTGCAACCCCGCGGCCATCTACCAGAAGGCGAAAGAACTCGCTCCCGATGTCCACGGCGTCTGGATCGTGCGGCGCGACGCGGTGGAGACCGTCCCCGAAGGCGTGGACTACGTCGTGGCGAACTCACCGCGGTACTGGGAGGTCATGGCGCGTGCCAAGTACCTCGTCAACAACGTCAACTTCCCGAACAACTTCGTCAAGCGCCCGGAGCAGGTCCATCTGCAGACCCACCACGGCACTCCCCTCAAGCAGATGGGGATCGACCAGCAGCGGTACCCCGCGGCCGCCAAGAACATGAGCTTCGCCAAGATGCTGGAGCGGGCCGACAAGTGGGACCTCAGCCTGACCTCGAACCAGCACTCCACGGAGATCTGGGAGCGGGTGTACCCCTGCGCGTTCGAGGCGGTCGAATACGGCTATCCGCGCAACGACGTCTACTTCCGGGCCACCGGTGAGGACGTCCTGCGGATCCGCGCCGAACTCGGCATCGAAGAGGGCAAGACGGCCATCCTCTACTGCCCGACGGTGCGCGACTACCAGAAGGGCTATGTGCCCCGTATCGACCTGGAGCGGTTCTGCCGCGAGCTGGGCCCCGACTACGTCGTACTCGTGCGCACCCACTACTTCTACGGCGCCGACCCCCAGCTGCAGGCGCTGCAGGACCGCGGTCTGATCAAGGACGTGTCGAGGTATCCGGTGGTGGAGGACCTCTGCCTGGCCGCCGACGCGCTGATCACCGACTACTCCTCCATCATGTTCGACTACGCGTGCCTCGACCGCCCGATCGTCACCTACGCGGACGACTGGGAGGTCTACCAGCGGGCCCGCGGCGTCTACTTCGACATTCTCTCGGGCAAGCCGGGCGAGACGCCGGGCGCGACGGCGACCAGCGAGGAAGAGCTGATCGAGGTCTTCCGCTCCGGCGCCTGGAACAGCGACAAGGCCGCCGAGCTGCGGGCCGCCTTCCGCGAGCGGTTCGTGCAGTTCGACGACGGGAATGCGGCGGAGCGTGTGGTGCGCCACCTGTTCCTCGGTCAGGATGCCGCTCCCGCGGTGGTGCCCCTGCACGAGCGCACTCCGGCGCCCGCACCGTCCGTCCTCGCCAAGGCGCGCATCCCGCTGCAGCCGACCGGCGAGCGTGGCCTCATCGGGGCCTGACACACGGAAAGAGAGAAGAGAGCACCACATGGCTTCCCGCCCCACCATCTCCAAGGCTGTCATTCCCGCAGCCGGCCTCGGCACCCGGTTCCTGCCGGCCACCAAAGCCACTCCCAAGGAGATGCTGCCGGTCGTAGACAAGCCGGCGATCCAGTACGTGGTCGAGGAGGCCGTGTCGGCGGGGCTCGACGACGTCCTGATGATCACCGGGCGCAACAAGCGTCCCCTTGAGGACCACTTCGACCGCAACTACGAGCTGGAATCGGCGCTGGAGAAGAAGGGCGACGCCGAACGGCTCGCGAAGGTGCAGGAGTCCAGCGACCTGGCCACCATGCACTACGTGCGCCAGGGCGATCCCAGGGGCCTCGGGCACGCCGTGCTGTGCGCCGCCCCGCACGTCGGCCACGAGCCCTTCGCCGTCCTCCTCGGTGACGACCTGATCGACCCGCGGGACCCGCTGCTCGCGCGCATGATCGAGATCCAGGAGCAGCACGGCGGCAGCGTCGTCGCCCTGATGGAGGTCGCGCCCGAGCAGATCCACCTCTACGGCTGCGCGGCCGTGGAGGCCACCGCCGACGCTGACGTGGTCAAGGTGACCGGACTGGTCGAGAAGCCGGACCCGGCGGACGCCCCCTCGAACTACGCGATCATCGGCCGCTACGTCCTCGACCCGCACGTCTTCGACATACTGCGCAAGACCGAGCCGGGCCGCGGCGGCGAGATCCAGCTCACCGACGCCCTCCAGCAGCTCGCGCAGGACGAGAAGGTCGGCGGCCCGGTGCACGGCGTCGTCTTCAAGGGCCGCCGCTATGACACCGGTGACCGTGGCGACTACCTGCGTGCCATTGTCAGACTCGCGTGCGAACGTGAAGACCTGGGCCCGGACTTCCGGACCTGGCTCCGCGGTTACGTCGGCCAGGAGCTGATGGACGACAACGCCTGACACCGGGGCGGCGGCAACGCGAGAGGGCGGGCCGGAGGAAAACCTCCGGCCCGCCCTCTCGCGTTGCCGCCGCCCCGCCGGTGGGCTAGAACGGCTCGAAGTCCTCGAACTCCCGGCTGACTTCGTCCCGTTCGGCCTGCCGGTCCCGGCGGCGCTGTGCCGCGGGCCGGGGCGCGTCGAAGCGGTGGTCCTCGCCACGCCGGCCGAGCATCTCCGCCCCGGCCATGGCCGTCGGCTCCCAGTCGAAGACGACCGCGTTCTCCTCCGGACCGATGGCGACGCCGTCACCCGCGCGGGCACCCGCCTTCATCAACTCCTCCTCCACACCGAGGCGGTTGAGCCGGTCGGCGAGATAGCCGACGGCCTCGTCGTTGTTGAAGTCGGTCTGGCGGACCCAGCGTTCGGGCTTCTCGCCGCGCACCCGGAACAGCGGCTCGCCGCCGATCTCCTCACGGGTGACGGTGAAGCCCGCGTCGTCCACGGCCTTGGGCCGGATGACGATCCGGGTCGCCTCCTCCTTCGGCTTGGCGGCACGCGCGCCCGCGACCAGCTCACCGAGGGCGAAGGTCAGCTCCCGCAGCCCGATGTGCGCCACCGCCGACACCTCGAAGACGCGGTAGCCGCGGGCCTCCAGGTCGGGGCGGACCATCTCGGCGAGGTCCTTGCCGTCCGGCACGTCCACCTTGTTCAGGACGACGATGCGGGGCCGGTCGCCCAGGCCGCCGTACTGCCGCAGCTCCTCCTCGATGACGTCGAGGTCGGAGGCGGGGTCGCGGTCGGACTCCAGGGTCGCGGTGTCCAGCACGTGCACCAGCACGCTGCACCGCTCCACGTGCCGCAGGAACTCCAGGCCCAGGCCGCGACCCTGGCTGGCGCCGGGGATGAGACCGGGCACGTCGGCGATGGTGTAGACGGTGGAACCTGCGGTCACCACGCCCAGGTTCGGGACCAGTGTGGTGAACGGATAGTCGGCGATCTTCGGCTTGGCCGCGCTCAGCACGGAGATCAGCGAGGACTTGCCGGCGCTCGGATAGCCGACGAGGGCCACGTCCGCGACGGTCTTCAGCTCCAGGACGATGTCCTGGACGTCACCGGGCTCGCCGAGCAGGGCGAAGCCGGGCGCCTTGCGGCGGGCGGAGGCCAGCGCCGCGTTGCCGAGGCCGCCCCGGCCGCCCTGCGCGGCGATGTACGAGGTGCCGTGGCCGACCAGGTCGGCGAGCACGTTGCCCGCCTTGTCCAGGACGACCGTGCCGTCCGGCACGGGCAGGACCAGGTCCTGGCCGTCCTTGCCGGAGCGGTTGCCGCCCTCGCCGGGCTTGCCGTTGGTGGCCTTGCGGTGCGGGGAGTGGTGGTAGTCGAGCAGCGTCGTGACCGACTGGTCGACCGTCAGGATGACGTCACCGCCCCGGCCGCCGTTGCCGCCGTCCGGGCCGCCGAGCGGCTTGAACTTCTCACGGTGGACGGAGGCACAGCCGTGGCCCCCGTTACCCGCGGCGACGTGCAGTTCGACGCGGTCCACGAAGGTGGTCATGGTTCAGTGCCTCCAGAAGGAACGTCCGGGTATGTCTTGTGGGTAACACGCGAAAGGCGGACCCGCCTTCCCGACCGGGAAGTGAGGTCCGCCTCGCGAAAGCTTCCGATCAGCCGACTCAGGCGACCGGAACGATGTTCACGACCTTGCGGCCACGGTGGGTGCCGAACTGCACCGAACCGGCCTGCAGGGCGAACAGCGTGTCGTCGCCGCCACGGCCGACGCCCGCGCCGGGGTGGAAGTGGGTGCCGCGCTGGCGGACCAGGATCTCGCCCGCGTTCACGACCTGACCGCCGAAGCGCTTCACGCCGAGCCGCTGGGCATTGGAGTCGCGACCGTTCCGGGTGGACGATGCGCCCTTCTTGTGTGCCATGTCTCCTCAGTCCCTTACTTCGCAGCCGTGGGGATCGACGTGACCTTGATCGCCGTGTACTGCTGGCGGTGGCCCTGCCGACGACGGTAGCCGGTCTTGTTCTTGTAGCGCAGAATGTCGATCTTCTGGCCCTTGTGGTGGTCCACGACCTCGGCCTGGACCTTGATGCCGGCCAGCACCCACGGGTCGCTGGTCACGGAGTCGCCGTCGACAACGAGCAGGGTCGAGAGCTCGACCGTGTCGCCAACCTTGGCAGTGGAAATCTTGTCAACCTCAACGATGTCGCCGACAGCAACCTTGTGCTGGCGACCACCGCTGCGCACGATGGCGTACACGCGGATCTCACTTTCGCTCGAAGAAACGGCACCCCCGCAGGCCAGTCGCCCGGGAAAACCACGGACGACCTCTCCCGGCCAACCGTGTGCCCGGGAGGAAGAGGTTTACGGGGATGTGGCGTGTTCAGTGGACACGCCGACGGTCAAGGTTACGGGCCCGGACCGTAGGGGTCAAACCGGGCCCCGGCTCAGTCGGCGACCGCGGCCACGTAGGCGGCGTACGCCTTCCCGATGCCCTCCGGGGACAGCTCCAGGTGCTCCAGGATCGTGTAGCGGCCGGGCCGGGTCTGCGGCGCGAACTCCACGGCGCGGACGAACTCGTCGTCACGGAACCCGATCTCCTCCGCCACCACCGGCAGCCCGTGCCGCCGGAGCGACTCGGCCATCAGCAGGGCGCGCTCGGTGTCGCCCCGCAGGTGCATGGCGAAGGCGGCGCCCAGTCCCACCTGCTCGCCATGGCTCGCCGCCCGCTTGGGGTAGAGCAGGTCGAGCGCGTGGCTGATCTCGTGGCAGGCGCCGGAGGACGGGCGGGTGTGCCCGGCGATCGACATGGCGATGCCCGACAGCACCAGCCCCTCGGACAGCACGGTCAGGAACTCGTCATCGCCGCATCCGCCCGGGTGCCGCAGCACGGCCTCACCCGCCTGGCGTGCCATGGCGGCGGCCAGGCCGTCGATCTGCTCCCCGTTGACGCGGTTGGCCAGCTCCCAGTCCGCGACCGCGGAGATGTTGGACAGGGCGTCACCGATGCCGGACCGCACGAACCGCATCGGCGCCTCACGGATGACGTCCAGGTCGATGAGGAGGGCGATGGGGGTCGGTACGCCGTAGGAGCCACGGCCGGCGTCGTTGTCCAGGATGGAGACGGGCGAGCAGATCCCGTCGTGGGAGAGGTTGGTGGCGACGGCGACCATGGGCAGACCGACGCGCGCCGCGGTGTACTTCGCGCAGTCGATGACCTTGCCGCCGCCGAGACCGACCACCGCGTCGTAGTGACCCGACTTCATCTCGTCGGCCAGCCGGACCGCGTCGTCCAGGGTGCCGCCGCCCACCTCGTACCAGACGGCCCCGGGCAGCGAGGGCGCGAGGCGCTCGCGCAGCCGGGCCCCGGAGCCCCCGCTGACGGCGACGGCGAGCCGCCCGGAGTGCGAGATCCGCTGATCGGCCAGAACACTCGCCAGGTCGTCGAGGGCACCCGCGCGGATGTCCACCACGACCGGCGAGGGGATGAGCCGGGTCAGTACTGGCACGCGATCACCCGTCCGCGGGCGAGGTCGTCGTGGTTGTCGATCTCGACCCAGCTCACGTCGCCGATCGGCGCCACGTCGACCTTGAAGCCGCGGTCGACCAGCTCCTGGTAGCCGTCCTCGTAGTACAGCTGCGGGTCACGCTCGAACGTCGCCCGCAGCGCGTCCGCCAGCTCCTCGGCCGCGTCGCCCTCGATCAGGGTGACGCCGATGTACTCGCCGGTGGCCTCGGCCGGGTCCATCAGCTTGGTGATCCGCCGGACGCCCTTCTCGGGGTCGACGACGACCTTCATCTCCTCGTCGGCCAGGCTCTTCACCGTGTCCAGGGCGAGGATGATCTTCTTGCCGTCGCCGCGCGCGGCGAGGAGGGTCTTCTCGACGGAGACCGGGTGCACGGTGTCGCCGTTGGCGAGGATCACGCCGTCCTTCAGGGCGTCACGGCCGCACCACAGGGAGTAGGCGTTGTTCCACTCCTCGGCCTTGTCGTTGTCGATCAGGGTGAGCTTCAGGCCGTACTTCCGCTCCAGGGCCGCCTTGCGCTCGTACACGGCCTCCTTGCGGTAGCCGACGATGATCCCGACCTCGGTCAGCCCCACCTCGGCGAAGTTCCCCAGGGTCAGGTCCAGGACCGTCAGCGACTCCTCCGCGCCCTCGGGACCCACCGGCACCAGAGCCTTGGGCAGGGTGTCGGTGTAGGGGCGCAGACGGCGCCCGGCGCCGGCCGCCAGAACGAGGCCTATCATCGCGGTTTCTCTCCTTTGTTTCAGCTGTGCCGAGGCACTGTACGTCTTGACTCGGCTCCGGCGCCCCGCGGAGAACTCGCTCCAAGGCCCCGACAAGGGGTGTGGCCCTGCCCGAAGGGACAGGACCACACCCGGTGGGACGAGGGACTCAGTCCTCGTCCGCGGCGGTGGAGACCGTGGTGGTCTTCTTCGCCGTCGACTTCGCCGCGGCCGTCTTGGCGGTCTTCGCCGCCTTCTTGGCCGTCGTCTTCTTGGCGGCCGTCTTCTTGGCCGCGGTCTTCTTGGCGGCCGTCTTCTTCGCCGTGGCCTTCTTGGCCGCCGTCTTGCGGGCGGTCTTCTTGGCCGGCGCGGCCTCCTCGGCAGCCGGCTGCGCGGCGGCCGTCTCCTCGGTCACCGGAGCCTCGGCGGCCGGGGCTTCCGGCGCCGGGGCCTCCTCCGCCGTGGCCGACGGGACGACCACGACGGCCGCCTCCTCGGGCGCGGTCGGCGCGGTGGCCTTGCGCACCGCACGGCGGCGCGGGCGGGCCGGGGCGGCAGCGCTCACGGCCTCCGCCGGCTGCCCGGCCGGGGCCTCAGCCGTGGTCCCGGCGACCGGAGCGGGCTGCTCCGCCGGTGCCTCGGCCGCCGGTGCCGTCTCGGGCACCGTCACGACGGCCGCCTCGGCACCCTCGGGCGAGCCGGCCGGGGCCGACACCTTCCGGGTCGCCCGACGGCGCGTACGGCCCTTGGGCGCGGCCTCCTCGGCGGCCTGGGTCTCGGCCTGCGGCGCCGGGACCACCTGGTCCTCGACGGCCGCCGGCTCGGCCAGCGCCTCGGCGGCAGGCTCCGGCTGCACCGGGCGCGCCGCCGCCTGCTCGGCGGTGACCTCCTGGGCGGTCGGAACCTCGGCCTCCGCGGCGGCCTCACCGGCCTGGGGCGCACGCTCGGCCCGGGACGCCTTCTCCGCCCTCGGCGCACCCGCCGGAGCCGACACCCGGCGGCTCGCCCGGCGCCGCGTACGGCCACGGCCGGCCGCCGCCTCGGCCTCGGCGACGCTGCTGTACAGCTCCTCGTCCGGCGCGAACTCGGGTGCCGGCAGGGCCACCGGCTCGGCGACCTCGGCGGCCACCTCCACGGCGGTCTCCACCTCGGGCTCGACGGCCTCGCCGGTCTCCACGGCCACGGCGGCGGTCTCGTGCACATGCTCGTGCACGGGCTCCGGCGCCTCGGCGCCCCGGCCGCGCTTCTTGCGCTTGCCGCCGCCACCGTTCGCGGTCGCCTGGTCCAGGTGGACGATGACACCGCGCCCGTTGCAGTGGACACAGGTCTCGGAGAACGACTCCAGCAGGCCCTGGCCGACCCGCTTGCGGGTCATCTGCACGAGGCCCAGCGAGGTCACTTCCGCGACCTGGTGCTTCGTACGGTCGCGGCCCAGGCACTCCAGCAGGCGGCGCAGCACCAGGTCCCGGTTCGACTCCAGGACCATGTCGATGAAGTCGATCACGATGATGCCGCCGAGGTCGCGCAGCCGCAGCTGGCGCACGATCTCCTCCGCCGCCTCCAGGTTGTTCCTGGTGACCGTCTCCTCCAGGTTGCCGCCCTGGCCGGTGAACTTGCCGGTGTTGACGTCGATGACGACCATCGCCTCGGTCCGGTCGATCACCAGCGAACCGCCGCTGGGCAGCCAGACCTTGCGGTCCAGCGCCTTGGCGAGCTGCTCGTCGATCCGGTAGGTGGCGAAGACGTCGACCTCGGAGGTCCACTTCGACAGGCGGCCGGCCAGGTCCGGGGCGACGTGCGAGACGTACCCGTGGATCGTCTGCCATGCCTCGTCACCGCTGACGATGACCTTGGAGAAGTCCTCGTTGAAGATGTCGCGCACGACCCGGACGGTCATGTCCGGCTCGCCGTACAGCAGCGTCGGAGCGTTGCCGCCGTTCTTGGCCTTCTTCTGGATGTCCTCCCACTGCGCCTGGAGCCGCTCGACGTCGCGGCGCAGCTCGTCCTCGCTCGCGCCCTCGGCGGCGGTGCGCACGATGACGCCCGCGTCCTCGGGGACGATCTTCTTGAGGATGGTCTTCAGCCGGGCCCGCTCGGTGTCGGGCAGCTTGCGGCTGATGCCGGTCATCGAGCCCTCGGGGACGTACACGAGGTAGCGCCCGGGCAGGGAGACCTGGCTGGTGAGCCGCGCGCCCTTGTGCCCGATCGGGTCCTTCGTGACCTGTACCAGGACGGACTGGCCGGACTTGAGCGCGGACTCGATCCGGCGCGGGCCGCCCGCCATGCCGAGCGCCTCGAAGTTGACCTCACCGGCGTACAGGACCGCGTTGCGGCCCTTGCCGATGTCGATGAAGGCGGCCTCCATCGACGGCAGCACGTTCTGGACCTTGCCCAGGTAGACGTTGCCGACGTACGAGGTCGACTGCTCCTTGTTGACGTAGTGCTCGACGAGCACGCCGTCCTCCAGGACGCCGATCTGCGTACGGTCGCCGTGCTGACGGACGACCATCACGCGCTCGACGGCCTCCCGGCGGGCCAGGAACTCGGCCTCGGTGATGATCGGAACGCGTCGGCGTCCCTGCTCACGGCCTTCCCGGCGGCGCTGCTTCTTGGCCTCCAGACGGGTCGAGCCCTTGATGGACTGCACCTCGTCGGACGGCTCGCTGGGCTTGCGCGGCTCGCGGACCTTGACGACCGTGCGCTCCGGGTCGTCCTCGGACGGCTCGGCGTCCACGGAGGTGTCACCGGCCCGACGGCGGCGGCGACGGCGCCGGCGGCTGCTGGAGCTGGAGCCACCGGACTCCTCGCCACGCGCCTCCTCGGCGTCCTCTTCCTCCTGCTCGGCGGTGTCCTCGACGTCCTGCGCGGCCTGCTCGGCGGCCAGTTCCTCGGCGTCGCCGTCCACGCCCTCGCCGGACTCGCCGTCGGCCGCGTCACCGCGCCGGCGACGGCGTCCGCCACGGCGGCGGCGACGGCGCGAGCCGGACTCCTCGAAGCCCTCGGCGCCCTCGGTCTCGTCGCCCTCCTCGCCCTCGGCCTCAGCGAGGTCCTCGGCGGCCTCCGGGGCCTCCTCGGCCTCCTCCGGCTCCTCGTCCTCGACGGCGGCCTCGGCCGGCCTGCTCTCCTCGGCGGCACCACGGCGACGCCGGCGGCGGCGGCCACCGGTCTCGGCGCGCTCCTCCGCGTACTCCTCGGTCTCGTCCGCCTCGGGGGCCTCGTCCACCTCGGCGGCCTCGGCAGCCGCCTCGGCGGCGGCCCGCTCCGGCGTCTGGAACTTGGGCTCGGTGAACACCGGCGCCTGGAAGACGGCGACGGCGGGGCGGGCGGGCCGGCGCGGGGCCTCGGCCTCGTCCGGCTCGGTGGCCCGGGGAGCGGAGAACCCGGACGCGGCGCGGACGACCCGGCGCCGGGCCCGGCGCGGCCCCCCGGCCTCGGCGGCCGGTGCGGGAACCTGCGGAGCCTGGGCGGGCTGGGTGGCCGCGGCCGGCTCGGTGGTGTGCGTGGTCGCGGGGACCTCCGGGGTGTGGGTGGCCACCGCGGACTCGGCCTCTGCGGCGTCCTCGGTGGCGGGGGCGGTGTCGGGCGCGGACACCCGGCGCGTGGCACGACGACGCGTACGGCGCGGAGCGGCCTCCTCGGCCACGGCGGCCTCC
>NZ_PQSU01000003.1 GCF_002920615.1 Streptomyces sp. Ru62 | reverse complement strand
AGCCGACGTGCCCGAGGCACCGACGCACCAGTCACTGCTCGCCGCGAAGAACACCCAGCAGAAGAACGGACAGAACACGCAGGAGAAGAAGGAGGAGAGCAGCGTATGACCGAGCGTATGAAGGTGGTCGTGGTGTCGGCGGGGCTGAGCGTTCCCTCCTCCACCCGGCTGCTCGCCGACCGGCTCGCCGCCGCGGTGAACCGTACGACGCCGGTGGACGTCGAGGTGGTCGAGCTGCGTGACCTCGCCGTGGAGATCGCGCACAACTTCACCAACGGGTTCGCCGGGAAGGCGCTGGCCGCCGCGCAGGACGCGGTGACGCGGGCGGACGGGCTGATCGTGGTCACCCCGGTGTTCAGCGCCTCCTACAGCGGGCTGTTCAAGTCCTTCTTCGACGTGCTGGACAAGGACGCGCTGGCGGGCAAGCCGGTGCTGATCGGTGCCACCGGCGGGACCGGGCGGCACTCGCTGGTGCTGGAACACGCGCTGCGGCCGCTGTTCGCCTACCTGCGGGCCGTCGTCGTCCCCACCGGGGTCTACGCCGCCTCCGAGGACTGGGGCGCCGAAGGACTCGCCGAACGGACCGACCGGGCCGCGGGAGAACTCGTCGCGCTGATGACCGGACCGCCCGTCATCGCCCGACCCGCCCAGCCGGCCTTCGAGTTCCGCCCGCCCGCGCCCGCAGCTCCGACCACGAGGGGCCGGTGACCAGGTCCGGCAGCACGCCCCGCACCGGCCCGCCTGCCAGGTGCCCGAGGCCGACGACCGGAGTCATGTGACGGGGCTCACCGTCGGCCGGCACCCTTCCGAGCGCGCCCTTCTTCACCCCACCGCACCCTCAAGTACCGCTTGTCCACCTCACAGAGTAGGAACGACATGACCAGCCCTATGACGACGCGGACGCGCACCGGTCTCCTGGCCACGGCGGTGGTCGCGGCCCTCGCTGTCACGGCGACCGGTCCGGCCACGGCCGCCCCGGCATCCACCAGCTCGGTCGGCCCGGCCTCCCCCACGCGCTTCCTCGCGCACCTTGACGTCAGCGAAGGCCAGCGACCGGAGAACATCACCCTGGAGCCCGGCGGCAGCGCGGTCGTCACCTTCGCCTACAGCCGCCAGGTCGCCCGTGTCACCCCCGACGGCCGGGTGCACGTCCTGGCGAGGCTGCCCGAGCCGCCCGCCGGCTCCGTCACCCCGGCCCTCACCTCGCCGTTCCTCGGCGGGATCGTCCGCACGCACGACGGGACGCTGTACTTCCTGTACGCCACCGGCAGCAAGGACCTGACCGGCCTGTGGCGCCTGCGGCCGGGCGGGACACCGCACCGCATCGCCGCCCTCCCGGCCGACGGTCTGCCCAACGGCCTGGCGCTGGACGAGCAGGCCGGTCTGCTGTACGCGGCGGACTCGGTCCTGGGCACGGTCTGGCGCGTGCCGCTGACCGGCGGGACCGCCACCGCGTGGTCCACGGCACCCGAGCTGGCCGCCGACGGGTTCCTGGGCGCCAACGGCATCAAGGTGCACCACGGCGCGGTCTGGGTGTCGAACCTGGACCGGGGCACCGTGCTGCGCATACCGGTCACCCGCCACGGCGCGGCCGGCCCCGTCTCGACCCGGGCCACCGGCCTGGTGGACATCGACGACTTCGCGTTCACCGGCCGCGGAGACACCCTGCTGGCCGCGATCAACAAGGACAACGAGGTGGCCCGGGTCGAACCCGGCGGCCGACACACCGTCGTGCTCACCGCCGCCGACGGACTTGAGGGTCCGACCTCCCTCGCCGTACGCGGCCGCACGGCGTACGTCGCCAGCGCCGCCTACTTCACCGACGAGGACCCCAACCTCCTGACCGCCCGGATCGCCCCCGCCCCCGCCCCCGGCAAGTAGGCACGGACGTGACGCGCACGACGAGAGACGAGCGAGAGGACAGCACGATGGACACACGGGACACGCCGGCGCCGGCGACCGGGTTCGACCCGGACGCGTTCCTCGTCGTCCCGCCCAGGACCTTCGAGGACCTGCGCGTCGGCGAGGTGTTCCGGGCCCCCAGCCGCACCCTGACCGACGCCCACGCGGCGGCCTTCCAGACGGTCTCCGCGGACAACCACCCGGTGCACTACGACGCCGAGTGGGCGCGCCGGCACGGGCACTCCGCGCCGGTGGTGCACGGTCTGCAGGTACTGGCGTTCACCGCGCCGGGCGCCACGCTGTTCCCCCACTTCATCGGCGAGGTGTTCATCAGCTTCCTGGAGCTGTCCTGCACGTTCCTGGCCGAGGTGCACTCCGGGGACACCCTGTACCCGGCGCTCACCATCACCGGTCTGGAACCGCGCGGCGAGGAGGGTGTCGTGGTGACGGAGGCCACCATCCACAACCAGCGCGGCGAGCTGGTGCTGTCCGGACAGCACAAGTACCTGCTCCGGCGCGGATAGACACCGCGCGGAGGGGCTCCCCGGCTCCCGGTACCGAGGACAGCCCTGGTCGGCGAGGTCGCCGGCCAGGGCTGAGCCATGAGCGGTGTGCGATCTTTCGGTGATCTCGGGCATCCGGAGAGGACCGGCCCTTGTCGTCGCCGTCCGGGAGGGAACCCGCGTGTCCGTACCTCTGCGCCCCGTTCGACGTGTGCGGAACGACCGACGTTTCGATCTGCGCACGACCGCCCTGTTCTTCCTGCTGCTCGCGGTGCTCCTGTGCCTCCTCGCACTGGTGGTGCGGACGGCCGCGGGCATGGTCGAGCGGCGCCCGCTGTGGGCCGGGGTCCTGGCGGTGCTCGGCATCGCGGCCGCTGTGCTGTGCCGGTCCAGGTGGCGCCGCTTCTCCGCCGCGACGTACGCGCGCCGGGCCGCCCGGGCACTGGAGGAAGCGGCCGCGGAGGCAGCCGTTCCGCTGCATCCGGCCGAGGAGGCCGCCGTTGCTCCGCGGCCGACCGCGGAGGCGTCCGTTCCGTCGCGGCCGGCCGACGAGGAGACGACCGCGTTCCCCGGCGGTGTGGTGGACTGCGCCGAGCTTGAGCCCGATGGTTTCGAGGAGGCCATAGCCGACCTGTGCGCCCGTGACGGCTGTCAGGAGGTGGAGGTGGTGGGAGGCGCCGGCGACTTGGGGGCGGATGTCACCGCGGTCACCCCGGACGGACGGCGCGTGGTGATCCAGTGCAAGCAGTACGGTGCGGCCAACAAGGTCGGCTCGCAGGACCTCCAGCGGTTCGGGGGAACCTGCTTCACCATTCACGAGGCCGATGTCGCGGCGGTCGTGACGACGAGCGACTTCACCGCGCCCGCCCTTGAGTACGCGCGCCAGTGCGGCATCGTGTGCGTGGACGGCCGCGCCCTGGACGCCTGGTGCCACGGTACGGGGCCGAGTCCGTGGGACGGAACGGGCATCGAGTGCTGACCGTGCGCGGGCACTTCCCCATCCACAATGTGCCGACGCTCCGATAACATGATCGAACTCACGACAAGCACGCCCTCATTGCCCGACCTCGTCGGAAAACCAAACAACACCCAACACATCGGCCAAACAATTGATACCTAGAGCAACGCGGGTCATTCCGCCGTCAAAGAGCAGAAATTCGTTCGCCGCATGGCGCCGGCCCCGGACGGTGCTGTGGGCCGCGGCCGGTGTGGTGACCCTCGCATTCCTCGTCGCGCTGGAGATCACCGCGCGTCATTACGGTCTGCCGGGGCCGGTCACCTATCAGGTACGAGAGCTGGTATTTCCGCCTAAATCAGGGTTTCTGCTGTACGCCAGCATGGCGTTGACGATGGTGGTCCTCACCTGGCGGGAACGGTTCATCGCGATCGGCGTCGCGATCGGCATCGACATCGTCTTCCTGCTGGCGCGGTGGGCGGCCGGCGCCGACCTGACCGACGGCCATCCCTTCGGCAACGGCGCGTTGTGGGTCATCGTGGGCTGTGCGGTCATCGCGGTCACGCGCCGCACCGGCCGGGAACGCCTCCTGCTGCTCAAAGGCGTCGGACTGGGCCTGCTGTTGGTGGCCGGCCGCAAGACGGGCGACACCTGGCTCCTCATCACGTCGAAGACCCGCCCGACGGTGCTCGACCCGTACGTGGCGACCGCCGATCACGCGCTGGGCAACCCGTCGTGGGTGGTGGGCCGGATCGTCCGGGCCACCGGTACGATCGGCGCCCACGCTCTCGACTACGTCTACGCCCAGCTCGCGGTGGCCGCGGTCGTCGTCGCGATGTACCAGCTGCGCCACGTGGCGACCGAGCGCCGTTTCCCGCGCCATCATCTGGTGCGCACGTTCCTGGTCATCGGCCTCCTCGGGCCGGCCATCTACATGATCTTCCCGGTGGTCGGGCCGGTCTTCGCCTACGGCGCCGACGGCGGGCACTGGGCGGTCGCCGACCTGTGGCCGGACACGCCCACGCCGATCGTCGGCCCGCAGCACATACCGTTCGACGAGATCACCCCGCGCAACTGCATGCCCAGCCTGCACACGGCGTGGGCCACCGCGATTTTCGTCCACTCCCGCAAGGGACCGCGGTTCCTGCGCCACGCGGGCACGTTCTGGCTGATCGCCACGCTCACCGCCACACTCGGATTCGGCTACCACTACGGCGCCGATCTCGTCGCCGGTGTGGTGTTCACGCTCACGATCGAGGCAGCGCTCCGCGCGTTCGACCGGGGCTGGGAGCGGTCCGGAATCCAATTGGTCGCCCATGGCGCGGCCGTATTCACGGCGCTCCTGCTGTCCTACCGTTTTCTGCCGGTGCAGATGGCCGCGCATCCGTGGCTGTTCGGCCCCCTTCTCCTCCTGGCGATGCTCTCCGTGGTCCACGGCTTCGTACGGACCACCGCGCTGTGGGAACCGAAGGCCCCGCCGGTACCGCAACCGGAACCCCAGCCGGAACTGGGAGTCGTCCCTTAGCAGCGCCCCGGGCGTGGGACACACGAAGTTAACTCCCCCGACTCGGGGGTGAGACCGGTGCGGCCGACGATCGCCATACCTGTCAAGTGACAGGTATTCGCGACCGATCGGAGGTGCGGTGATGAGCCGACCCGAACCCGTCTTCGGGCAGAGCCCTGACGGTGGTGTCACGACCAGTCCCCCCGGCGCCGGCTACCAGCAGGAGCTCCGCCGCGGGGTGGGCGGCTTCGCGTCGTTCGCCGCCGGATTCTCCTTCGTGTCCGTCCTCACCACCGTCTTCCAGCTCTTCGGCCTCGGCTTCGGCCTCGGCGGGGCGTCGTTCTTCTGGACCTGGCCCCTGGTCTTCGCGGGCCAGTTGCTGGTCGCCCTCTGCTTCGCCGAACTGGCGGCCCGCTGGCCGATCTCGGGGGCGATCTACCAGTGGTCGAGCCGGCTGGCCGGCACCACGACGGGCTGGTTCGCCGGCTGGATCATGATCCTCGGGCAGATCCTCACCGTGGCGGCGGCGGCCATCGCGGCGCAGGCCGTGCTGCCGGGCATCTGGTCCGGCTTCCAGATCGTCGGCGGTCCGGGCGCCGATCCGTCGGTGGGTTCGCCGACCGGTGCGCGGAACGCGGTTCTGCTGGGCTGCCTGCTGCTGGTCGTCACCACGGTGGTCAACGTCCTGGGCGTCCGCCAGATGGCCGCCGCCACCAGCGTCGGCGTCGCGGTCGAGATCATCGGCGTGATCGCGCTGGTGCTGGTGCTCTTCTTCCTGCCCGAGCGCGGCCCGCAGGTGGTGGCCCAGCACACCGGCTGGGCGGGCCACGGCGGCTACGCCGGTGCCTTCCTCGCGTCCTCGCTGATGGCGGCGTACGTCATGGTCGGCTTCGACTCCGCGGGTGAACTGGCGGAGGAGACCCACAGCCCGCGCCGGACCACGCCCCGTACGATCCTGCGGGCGCTGATCACCTCCGGGCTCGGCGGCGCGCTGCTGATCCTCGCGGGGCTGACGGCCGCGAGCAGCCTGACGGACGGCGAGCTGGCCGCCGGCGGTCTGTCCTGGGTGCTCACCGACCGGCTCGGAGGGGTCCTGGGACGCCTGCTGCTGTGCTGCGTCGCGGTGGCGGTGTTCGCCTGCACCCTGGCCGTCCAGACCTCCGGCGCCCGGATGATGTACTCGATGGCGCGCGAGGGTGCCCTGCCGTTCCACCGGCACCTGCGCAGGGTCTCGCCCCGCACCGGCACCCCGGTCGTCACGTCGGTCGTGGTGGGCGTGGGCGCCGCGGTCGCGCTGCTGCTGAACGTCGGCCAGTCGGCGGTCTTCACCGCCCTGTCCAGCCTCTGCATCGCGCTGCTGTACCTGGCCTATCTGGGCGTGACGGTGCCACTGCTGGCCGTCCGGATCCGGCACCGGGACACCGGCGGACTCCCCGGCGGCGTCGACGAGACGGGCCGGCCGTTGTTCTCGCTGGGCCGGTGGGGGGTGGCGGTCAACGCGCTCGCCGTGCTCTTCCAGACCGGCATGACGGTCAACCTGGTCTGGCCTCGCGCGGAGATCTACGACCTCACCGGCGGCACGTGGTGGCTGCGGTGGAGCGCGCTGCTCTTCATCGGGCTGAGCCTGGCGGCCGGCGCCGGCTACTTCGCGGCGCGCCGGCTGCACCGCCGTATCGCGCTGCGGCCCGTGCCCCACACCCACGTCGAGCCGGCCGCCCCGGCCCGGACGGTCGGCGAACCCGCCTGACGGGTCCGGCGGTTCCCGCGGCGCCCTCCCCCGGCGCCGGACCGCGCACCCACCACGTACCGACGTAGCGACGAGAGGACGGCGGGACATCATGACCAGGACCGAAGGATCGACGGCCCGCGCGCCGTACGACCGGCACTCCGGCGAACAGGCCGGTGCCCGGGTGCGGGACCAGCACCTGACCGACAGTGTCCGCAGTGCCCGGGACGACGCCCGCGCCCAGGCCGGGCGGGCCGGGGCGTGGATGCCGTACCTCCCGGCGTCCGGCAGCCCGTACCGCCCGCCGGGGGTGGACCCGGCCGCCCTGGTGTGGGCGGAGACGGTGGCCCCCGGCGGCTACACCCACAAGGTCCTCGCCCGCGGCACCCGGCTGCGCTTCGACGACCCGACCGGTGACGCCTGCGCCCACCTGTTGCTCTTCAACGCGCTGGAGCCGGTCGAGCGGCTCAACGTCGCCGACACCCAGAAGGTCCCGTGGCAGGCCTACCTGGGCGAGAACCATCCGTTGCTGTCCGGTGACGGCCGGGTCCTGGCCGTCATCAGCGCTGACTCCTCCGGCCGGCACGACGCCTTCTGCGGTACCACCACCGACGCCTGGAACGAGCGCAAGTACGGTGACGCCCGCCCCGAGGGACCGTCCCCGTCCGGGCGCGGGCTCTTCCTGAAGGCGGCCGCCAAGCACGGCCTGGGCCGCCGCGATCTGCCGCCCGGCGTGTCCTTCTTCCAGGGCGTACGCGTCGAGGCGGACGGCGCGCTCGTCTGGCGGGGCGGCGCCGGTCCCGGCACGCACGTCGAACTCGTCGCGGAGATGCCGCTGCTGGTGCTGGTCGCGAACGTCGCCCATCCGCTGGACCCGCGCCCCGGTTACGTCGTCGGACCGCTGCGGGTGCACGCCTGGCGAGGGCTGCCGACCGGCCCGGACGAGCCGCGCTTCACCGCCACGCCGGAACTGCACCGGGCGTACCTGAACACCGCCGACTACTGCGAAGCCAGGGGGCTGTGACATGGCGACCACGCGGACCGAGCAGACGGTGACCGAGAACCCGGTGACCGAGAGCACACCGACCATGTGGCCGACCGTCGCGGGCGGCACCGTCGCCTCCACCGTCCCCGTCGGCGCCGTGTACGCGGAGGGTTCCGCCCTGGACTGGGGAACGAGCCTGGTCGAGGGCGCCGTCGTCCTGGACGAGGTGGTGGCCCCTAACGCGCCGTGGTCGGCGGTGGTGGCGAAGGGGCACGTCCTGACGATCGTCGACGTCGGCGGCAACCAGTCGGCCGACTGCCTGCTCTACAACGCCCGCGATCCCGAGGAGCGTTACAGCGTCCCCGACACCCTGGCCTGGCAGGGCAACGCCTATGTGCGCACCGGCACCGTGCTGCGCAGCGGGGAGGGCCGCCCGCTGATGACCGTCGTCGCCGACGAACTCGGCCGGCAGGACACCATCGGCGGCGCCTGCGGCAAGGAGTCCAACACGCTGCGCTACGGCCACCATGTGATGTTCCAGCACGGCTGCCGCGAGAACTTCCTCGCCGAGGCCGGCCGGCACGGCCTCGGCGTGCGGGACATCGTCTCCAACCTCAACTGGTTCATGAACGTGCCCGTCGAGGCGGACGGCGCGCTGGGGATCGTGGACGGCATGTCGGCGCCCGGCCGCCGGGTCGCGGTGCGCGCCGAGATGGACGTCCTGGTCGTGGTGTCCAACTGCCCGCAGATGAACAACCCGTGCAACGACTTCAACCCGACGCCCCTGCGCATGATCGTCGTGGACCCGGGGCGGGGCCGGGCCGCCACAGGCCCGGACGTCCGCGACACGCACAGCCCCGGCGCGGACGCCGCAAGGTCCGCGCAGCCCGCCCGTACCCCGGAGGA
The DNA here is from genome assembly GCF_002920615.1 of Streptomyces sp. Ru62. Lineage (GTDB taxonomy): Bacteria > Actinomycetota > Actinomycetes > Streptomycetales > Streptomycetaceae > Streptomyces. The sequence goes on along the minus strand of NZ_PQSU01000003.1, from coordinate 386,289 downwards.
TGCCGCGTGACCCGCCCCACCGCCGTACTCGTCGCCAACCGCGGTGAGATAGCCCGCCGCGTCATCCGTACCGCCAGGAAGCTGGGCCTGGGCACCGTCGCCGTCTTCTCCGACGCCGACCGGGCCGCCCCGCACGTCCGCGAGGCCGATCACGCGGTCCGCCTGGGCCCGGCGCCCGCCCGGGACTCGTACCTGCGCGGCGACGCGATCATCGAGGCCGCGCTCGCGCACGGCGCCGGAATCGTCCACCCGGGCTACGGCTTCCTCTCCGAGAACACCGCCTTCGCGCGTGCCGTGGAGGAGGCCGGTCTGCGGTTCGCCGGACCGACCGCCGACCAGATCACCGCCTTCGGCGAGAAGCACACCGCCCGCGCCCTGGCCAAGGCGGCCGGGGTTCCCCTGCTGGCCGGGACGGAACTGCTCGCGAGCGCCGGGGAGGCCGTCACCGCCGCCGAGTCGATCGGGCTGCCCGTGATGGTCAAGGCCACCGGCGGTGGCGGCGGCATCGGCATGCGGGCCTGCGCCACCGCGGGAGAGGTGCGCGAGGCCTTCGCCGGCGTCGCGGCCCTCGCCGAGTCCCACTTCGGGTCGGCCGGCGTCTTCCTGGAACGCCTGGTGCGCCCCGCCCGCCATGTCGAGGTGCAGGTCTTCGGCGACGGCACCGGCCGGATCGCCGTCATCGGCGACCGGGACTGCTCGCTGCAGCGCCGCAACCAGAAGGTGATCGAGGAGGCCCCGGCCCCGGCCCTGCCCGCCGCCGTCCGCGCGCTGCTGCACGACTCGTCGCGGCGGCTGCTGGCGTCGGTCGGATACCGGGGCGCGGGAACGGTGGAGTTCGTCTACGACCCGGTGCGCGAGGAGGCCGCCTTCCTGGAGGTCAACACCCGGCTCCAGGTCGAACACCCGGTGACGGAGGAGGCGTACGGGGTCGACCTCGTCGCCCTCATGCTCACCCTGGCCCGGGACGGCGCGGTCGACGACGCGGTGTTCGAGCGGGAGTGGACGCCCACCGGGCACGCCGTGGAGGCACGCGTCTACGCCGAGGACCCCGGCCGGGACTCACAGCCGTCCCCGGGCCTGATCACCCGGGCGGTGTTCCCCGGCCAGGGCGCCGAGGAGATGCCCGGCGTCCGCGTCGACGGCTTCGCCGAGACCGGCCTGGAGGTCTCCCCCCACTACGACCCCATGCTGGCCAAGGTGATCGCCCACGGCCCCGGCCGGGACGCCGCCTTCGACGTGCTGGGCCGGGCCCTGGCCGCCTGCAAGGTCGACGGTGTCGTCACCAACCTGGGCCTGCTGCGGTCGCTGACCGTGCGGGAGGAGGTGCGCGCGGCCGTGCACAGCACCGGCACTCTCGACACCGCCACCGATCCCGAGCCGCGCATCGACGTGCTGGTGCCGGGCGCGATGACGACCGTCCAGGACCTGCCCGGCCGGCTCGGCCACTGGCACGTGGGCGTTCCACCGAGCGGCCCCTTCGACGCCGTCTCCTTCGCCGAGGCCAACCTGGCCGTCGGCAACGCGGCCGGGGCGCCCGCGCTGGAGGTCACCGCGGGCGGGCTGACCCTGCGCTTCTCCGACGCCACCGTGATCGCCGTCACCGGCGCCCCCGTCCCGGTCACGGTGGACGGCACCACGGCGGCCCTGTGGGAGCCGGTGCCGGTCCCGGCCGGCGCCACCCTGGTCCTCGGCGCCTGCCAGGGGCCCGGCCTGCGCAGTTACCTGGCCGTCCGGGGCGGCATCGACGTACCCGCGTACCTGGGCAGCGCCTCCACCTTCACCCTCGGCGGCTTCGGCGGCCACGGCGGCCGGGCCCTCGTCGCCGGAGACGTCCTGCGGCCCAAGGCCGACACCCCGGCCGCCGACGCCGGCACCGGCACCGGCACCGGCACCGGCACCGGCACGACCCTCACCGGCGGCGGCCCCACCCCGCCCGAGCGCCGCCCCGCCCTCACCTCGCACTGGCGGATCGCCGTCACCGAAGGCCCCCACGCCGCACCCGAGTTCTTCACCCGCGAGGACATCGACACCCTCTACGCCACCGACTACACGGTCCACCACAACTCGGCCCGCACCGGCATCCGCCTGCTCGGACCCCGGCCCCGGTGGGCCCGTCAGGACGGCGGCGAGGCCGGGCTGCACCCGTCCAACATCCACGACACGCCGTACGCGGTGGGCGCCCTGGACTTCACCGGTGACACCCCGATCATCCTGGGCCCGGACGGGCCGTCGCTGGGCGGGTTCGTCTGCCCCGCCGTGGTCGCGGGCGGCGAGCTGTGGAAGCTGGGCCAGCTCCGCCCCGGCGACACCGTCCGCTTTGTACCGGTCCGGGAGGCCGAGACGGCCGGCCTCGAAGCCCGCCGCGCCTCCCCCACGCTGATCAGCGGCGGCGGCGACGGTGACGACGGCGTGCTCGGCCGCCTGGCCGCCACCGACACCCGCCCCGGCGTCACCTACCGCCGCGACGGCGACGCCAATCTCCTGGTCGAGTACGGCCCCATGACGCTCGACCTCGGCCTGCGGATGCGGGTGCACGCGCTCCAGGAGACCCTCGCCGCGCACGCACCCGCCGGCATCCTCGACGTCACCCCGGGCATCCGCTCCCTGCAGATCCACACCGACGCCCGCCGGCTGAAACCCCGTGACCTCGCCGTCCTGCTGCGCGAGCTGGAGGACGAGGTGCCGCCCACCGACGAGCTGGTGGTCCCCTCCCGCACCGTGCGCCTGCCGCTCAGCTGGGACGATCCGGCGACCCGTCTGGCGATCGAGCGGTACATGGCCGGGGTGCGCGACGACGCCCCGTGGTGCCCCTCGAACATCGAGTTCATCCGCCGGGTCAACGGCCTGGAGACCGCCGACGACGTCTACCGCACCGTCTTCGACGCCTCCTACCTGGTGCTCGGCCTCGGCGACGTCTACCTCGGCGCGCCCGTCGCCACCCCCCTCGACCCACGCCACCGCCTGGTGACCACCAAGTACAACCCGGCCCGCACCTGGACCGCGGAGAACTCCGTCGGCATCGGCGGCGCCTACCTGTGCGTCTACGGCATGGAGGGCCCCGGCGGTTACCAGTTCGTCGGCCGCACCGTGCAGATCTGGAACCGCTTCCGCACCGGCGGTCTGTTCCGGGACTCGCCCTGGGCGCTGCGCTTCTTCGACCGCATCGAGTGGTACCCCGTCACGGCGGAGGAACTGCTGGAACTGCGCGCCGAGACGGACGCCGGCCGTGGTGACTTCGCGACCGAGGAGGGCACCTTCTCGATCGCCGAGCACCAGGCCTTCCTGGCCGCCGAAGCCGACTCGATCGCCGCCTTCCGCGATCGGCAGAACGCCGCGTTCGAGGCGGAGAAGGAACGCTGGCGGGCGGCGGGCGAGTTCGACCGGGACGACGCTCACCAGCCGGCGGTCACCGGCGCCGGTCCGGGTGGCGTCACCGTCCCGGACGGAGCGGTGCCGGTCACCGCGCCGTTCACCGCGACCGTCTGGCAGACCGTCGCCGAGCCCGGCACCGCCGTCGCCGAGGGCGACCCGATCCTCTCCCTGGAGGCGATGAAGATGGAGTCCAGGGTGAGCGCCCCCGCCGCCGGGACACTGCTGGAGATCTACGTCAGGCCCGGCGAACAGGTCGCCCCCGGCCAGGTCCTCGCGGCGGTACGGGCATGAACGCCGGCACGCCGGTCGCCCGCGTCGAGGCCGCCTACGACCGTCTCCGCAGCGCCGGCCGGCCCGAGATCTGGATCCACCTCCGCCCCCGTGAGGAGGTGCTCACCGAGGCCGCCGGCATCGACCCGGCGCTGCCCCTGGCCGGTCTGGTCCTGGCCGTCAAGGACAACATCGACGTGGCCGGCCTGCCCACGACCGCGGGCGCCCCGTCGTACGCCTACCGGCCGCGCGCCGACGCGCCCGCGGTGGCGCGGCTGCGCGCGGCCGGCGCGGTGGTGCTCGGGAAGACGAACCTGGACCAGTTCGCCACCGGCCTGGTCGGCACCCGCAGTCCCTACGGCGCGGTGCGCAACGCCTGGGACCCGGCCCGCGTCTCGGGTGGGTCGTCCTCCGGTTCGGCCGTCGCGGTCGCCCTCGGCATCGCCGACATCGCGCTCGGCACCGACACGGCCGGCTCCGGGCGGGTGCCCGCCGCCCTCAACGGCATCGTCGGGGTCAAGCCCACCAAGGGCCTGGTGCCCGTGACCGGGGTGGTCCCCGCCTGCTACACCCTCGACTGCGTCACCGTCTTCGCCCGCGACCTGTGGCTCGCCCGTACCGCGGCGGAGATCGTCGAGGGCCCCGACCCGGCCGACCCGCTCTCCCGCACCGGCACCCAGCTCCCGCCGCCGCCCGCGCGCCCCCGGATCGCCGTACCGGCCCCGGAGCACCTGGACGGCATGGCCGACGGCTGGCGCGCGGCCTTCGACGCCGTGGTCGCCCGCCTGGCCGGCACCGGCGCGGAGATCGTCCGGGTCGACGTCACCCCGCTGCTGGAGGCCGCGGACCTGCTGTACGGCGGGGCCTTCGTCGCCGAGCGGTACGCCGCCGTGGGCCGCCACGTGGAAGAACACCGCGACCTGATCGGTACGGGACTCGACGCCACCGTGGCCTCCATCGTGCTGGCCGGCCGGGAGAAGACCGCCGCCGACTGGGCCGCCGACACCGCCCGGCTCGCCGCGCTGGGCGCCGCCGGACGCGCCGCGCTCGACGGCTGCGCGGCGCTCCTGACCCCGACCACCACCTGGCACCCCACCCTCGCGGAAGTGGCGGCCGACCCCGTCGGTGCCAACGCCCGGATGGGCCGCTTCACCAACTTCGCCAACCTGCTGGACTGCGCTTCGCTCGCCGTCCCGGCCGGGTTCGTGGACGGCCTGCCCTTCGGTGTGATGCTCACCGGCCCGGCCTTCTCCGACCGCGCCCTGGCCGCCCTGGCCGAACGGCTGGCCGCCCCGCCCCTCGACCTGTTCGTGGTCGGCGCCCACCTCACCGGGCAACCGCTCAACGCCCAGCTCGTACAGGCGGGCGGCACCCTGCTGGGCCCGGCACACACCACCCCCGACTACCGCCTGTACGCCCTGGACACCACCCCACCCAAACCGGGCCTGCTGCGAACCACCGGAGGCGGACCGGGCCTACGGCGGGCCACCGGGGGCGGACCGGGCGCTGACGCGGGGACGGACCGGGGCGCGGGAGTGGGCGGTGCCGCGGGAGCGGGCGGCCTTGCGGGAGTGGGCGGCCTTGCGGGAGTGGGCGGCCTTGCGGGAGTGGGCCGGGACTCGGGAGCGAGCCGACCTGCGCAGGCGGGCAACCCCGCCCGGGGCTGCGACGCCGTGGCGGCAACCAACCCCGCGCGAGCGAGCAACCTTGCCGAGGCCGGCGCCCCTGCCAGAGCGGTCAGCCCAACTGGAGCCGGCGCCCCTGCCGAAGCCGGCGTTCCTGCCGAAGCCGGCGTTCCTGTCGAAGCCGGCGTCCCTGCCGAACCGGTCAACCCAACCGAAGCCGACGCCCCCGCCGAAGCCCCCGCCCCCGCCGAAGCCGGCAACCCTGCCGGAGCCGGTATCGAAGGTGAGGTCTGGCGGCTGTCGGCCGCCGGGTTCGGGGTGTTCGTCGCGGGCGTTCCCGCGCCGATGGCCATCGGCACCGTCGAACTCGCCGACGGGCGGCACGTCAGCGGTTTCCTGGTGGAGCCGTACGCCGTCGAGGGCGCGCCCGACATCACACGCTTCGGCGGCTGGCGGGCGTACCTGGCGTCCGGGTGAGAGCGGGCGAGGGACGAGAGGTGGCAGCATGGGACCATGAGCATGACGCGTCCCCGCCAAGGCAGGCCCCGGCACACACCGCCGTCCGACCCGGGTACGTCCGCCCGGGACCAGATCCTGGACGCAGCCGGGGCCCTCTTCGTCGAACGCGGGATCGCCGGCACCAGCACCCGGATGATCGCGGAGCGGGTGGGCATCAGACAGGCCTCGCTGTACTACCACTTCCCCACCAAGGAGGAGATCCTCGCCGAGCTGCTGGCCACCTCGGTGCGGCCCAGCCTGCACATGGTGGACCGCGTCCGGGAGCTGGTGCCCGAGCGGGCTCGTCCGGCCGCCGCGCTCTACGCGGTGGCCGCCATGGACGTGGACACCCTCTCCCGCACCCCGTACAACATCGGCACGCTCTATCTGCTGCCGGAGGTGCGGGCCGAGCGGTTCGACGCCTTCCGCGCCGAGCGGGGCCGCTTGCAGGCGAGTTACGGCGCCCTCGGCGCGCTGGCCGCGAGCGAGGGCGTCGCCCGCGGCATGACCGCCGAGCAGCTCGGCGAACTGCTGATCCAGCTGGTCGAGGTCGTCATCCAGATCCGCCGCTCCCGTGAGCCGGAGGCGGCCGACACGGAGGCCATCGCGTCCTCGTGCCTACGGTTGTGCGGGCTGGACGAGTCGGCGGTGACCGCCGCCCGTGACGAGGCCCGGAGCCTGATGAGCCTCCTGGCGTGACCACCGGAGCTCCGCCGGCTCGCGACACCGGCGCTTGCCGGACACTTGCCCGACATCCGGCTCCAGGATGTCAACGCCGAGGATGTCCGCCCCGGTTGAACGCACCGCGCGAGCGGTGACCGGCCCCGATCTTTGTCCTCTCAGTGGAAGAAGTTCACAGGAATCCATGCACAACTTCTTCCCAGGCCCGGCGGCCACTGCTACGTTCCCTGTCGAAAGCCCGACACTGGTGGCCGAAAATGGCGGGGAGGGGCACGTGAGACGCATGACGGCTCGACCGGCTAACGCGCACCAGGCCCGCCTGCTGAAGCTGCTGCGTGACGGGGGCCCCAACTCCCGGGCCCAGCTCGGCGACCAGGTCGACCTGTCCCGGTCCAAGCTGGCCGTGGAGGTGGACCGGCTCCTGGAGACGGGCCTGGTGGTGGCCGACGGACTCGCCGCCTCGCGCGGCGGCCGGCGCTCCCACAACGTCCGGCTCAATCCGGACCTCAGGTTCCTCGGTGTCGACATCGGCGCGACCTCGGTCGACGTCGCCGTCACCACCCCGGAACTGGAGATCCTCGGCCATCTCAACCAGCCCATGGACGTGCGCGAGGGGCCCGTCGCCGTCTTCGAGCAAGTCCTGGACCTGGCCGGCAAGTTGAAGGCCGCGGGACTCGCCGAGGGCTTCGACGGCGCCGGCATCGGCGTCCCCGGACCGGTCCGCTTCCCCGAGGGCGTACCGGTCGCTCCGCCGATCATGCCCGGCTGGGACGGCTTCCCCGTCCGGGAGGCGCTCAGCCAGGAACTCGGCTGCCCGGTCATGGTCGACAACGACGTGAACCTCATGGCGATGGGAGAGCAGCACGCGGGAGTCGCCCGTACCACGGCCGACTTCCTCTGCGTCAAGATCGGCACCGGGATCGGCTGCGGCATCGTCGCGGGCGGCCGGGTGCACCGGGGCACCACCGGGAGCGCCGGCGACATCGGCCACATCCAGGCGGTGCCCGACGGCCGGCCCTGTGCCTGCGGCAACCGGGGCTGCCTGGAAGCCCACTTCAGCGGCGCGGCCCTGGCCCGGGACGCGCTGCAGGCGGCCGGGCAGGGCCTGTCCGCCGAACTCGCGGCCCGGCTGGAGGCGAACGGCACCCTCACCGCCGTGGACGTCGCCGCCGCTGCCGCCGCGGGTGACGCCACCGCGCTCGAACTGATCCGTGAGGGCGGCACCCGGGTCGGCCAGGTCATCGCCGGACTCGTGTCCTTCTTCAACCCGGGCCTGGTGGTGATCGGCGGCGGGGTGACCGGCCTCGGCCACACCCTGCTCGCCGCGATCCGCACCCAGGTCTACCGCCAGTCACTGCCGCTGGCCACCGGCAACCTGCCCATCGTCCTCGGGGAGTTGGGACCGAGCGCCGGTGTCATCGGCGCCGCCCGGCTGATCAGCGACCACCTCTTCTCACCCGCGTAGACGCACCGCCCGCACAAGCAAACCCGTTCCACCCGCGCAAGCGAACCGCCCGCCCCGCCCGCGCAAGCGAACCCCCGTCCGCCGGCGCAAGTCCACACCCGTCCCACCCGCGCAAGCGACCACCGCCCTGCCGCGGAAGCCGTCACCGTTCCGCCCGCGCAAGCGACCACCGTTCCGCCCGCCCACGCGCCCCCATCCTCATCAGCGACCTTTCCCGCACCACCCCGCTTACTCGTGTAACGCCGCTCCCTGGCCGCAGGGCGCTCGCCCCGCTACGCCCTGACACCGGTCCGCACGCCCGCCGAGGGGACTCACATGGCACCAGAACCACCGCTGCTCAGCATGTCCGGAATCACCAAGTCGTTCCCCGGAGTCCGCGCTCTGGACGGCGTCGACCTCGACGTCCAGGCCGGGGAGGTGCACTGCCTGCTCGGCCAGAACGGCGCCGGTAAGTCCACGCTCATCAAGGTGCTGGCCGGCGCCCACCAGCCGGACGGCGGCAGCATCCACTGGCGCGGCGAGCCGGTCACCCTGCGCTCCCCGATCGCCGCCATGCGCCTGGGCATCGCCACCATCTACCAGGAACTCGACCTGGTGGAACACCTGTCGGTGGCGGAGAACGTCCACCTCGGCCACGAGCCGACGGCCGCCGGGTTCGTCGTCCGCGGGAAGGCCGCCCGCGCCGCGACGGCCGCGCTGCTGAAGCGGCTCGGGCATCCCGAGATCGATCCGGCCCGCCTGGTCGGGGAGTTGTCGGCGGCGCAGCAGCAGATCGTGTCCATGGCGCGGGCCCTCTCCCACGACGTACGGCTCATCGTGATGGACGAGCCGTCCGCCGCGCTCGACCCCGACGAGGTCGACAACCTCTTCCGGATCGTCGGCGATCTCACCGCCGACGGGGTCGCCGTCGTCTACATCTCGCACCGGCTGGAGGAGATCCGGCGCATCGGCGACCGGGTGACCGTGCTCAAGGACGGCCGGGCCGTCGCCGGCGGACTGCCCGCGAAGACCACCCCGACCCGGGACGTCGTCGCCCTGATGACGGGCCGCAACGTGGAGTACGTCTTCCCCGAGCGGCCCGCCCGGACGCCTCAGGCCGAGCCCGTCCTCCAGGTGCGGGGCCTCGCCCGGGACGGTGAGTTCGCGCCGCTCGACCTCGATCTGCGCCCGGGTGAGATCGTGGGGCTCGCCGGACTGGTCGGCTCCGGGCGCTCGGAGATCCTGGAGACCGTCTACGGGGCGCGCCGGCCCACCGCGGGCCATGTCGTCGTCGACGGCCGCCGGTTGCGCACCGGGAGCGTCCGTGCCGCCGTGCGCGCCGGGATAGGGCTCGCGCCCGAGGAGCGCAAGGCGCAGGCCCTGCTGATGCTGGAGTCCGTCACGCGGAACGTGTCGGTGTCCTCCCTGTCCCGCTTCTCCCGGGGCGGCTGGATCGACCGGCGTGGCGAGCGCGGCGCCGCCCGGGCCGCGACCCGGGAGCTGTCGCTGCGCCCCGACAACCCGGACGTGCCCGTGCGCACCCTGTCCGGCGGCAACCAGCAGAAGGCCGTGCTCGCCCGCTGGCTGCTGCGCGGCTGCCGGGTGCTGCTGCTGGACGAGCCCACCCGCGGCGTCGACGTCGGCGCCCGCGCCGAACTGTACGCGGTGGTGCGCCGGCTGGCGGACGAGGGCCTCGCCGTCCTGCTGGTCTCCAGCGAGGTGCCCGAGGTGCTGGGCCTCGCCGACCGCGTACTGGTGCTCCGCGAGGGCCGTGTCGTGCACACGGCGCCCGCCCAGGAGCTGGATGAACACCGAGTCCTCGACCTCGTCATGGAAGGAAGCCCGGCGTCATGACGCAGCACGTCTCCCCGCCCCGGGACACCGCCGGCCCGACACCGCCGGCCCGGCTCCCCGTCTGGCGCGGCCTGCCGGCCCGCGCCGACCTCCGTACCCTCTCCCTGCTCGGGGTGCTCGCCGCGCTGGTCGTCATCGGCGGCGTCACCAAGCCCGACGAGTTCCTCGACACCCGCAACCTCCAACTGGTGCTGACCCAGGCGTCGGTGATCGGCGTGGTCACCGTCGGCATGACCTTCGTCATCACCTCGGGCGGCATCGACCTGTCGGTCGGCGCCATCGTCGCCCTCGCCTCCGTGTGGGCGACCACCGTCGCCACGCAGGAGTACGGCTTCGCGGGGATCCTCTTCACGGCGGTGGTCGTCGGCCTCGGCTGCGGGCTCGTCAACGGCCTGCTCATCGCGTACGGCGGGATGGTCCCCTTCATCGCCACCCTCGCCATGCTGGCGTCGGCGCGCGGACTCGCCCTGCAGCTCACCGACGGCAAGACGCAGATCGTGACCGTCGACGGCATCCTGAACCTCGGTGAGCGCGACTCCTATGTGCTCGGCATCCCGCCGCTGGTCCTGGTGTTCGCGAGTGTGACGGTCCTCGGTTGGCTGCTGCTCAACCGCACCACCTTCGGCAGGCGCACCGTCGCCGTCGGCGGCAACGCCGAGGCCGCCCGGCTCGCCGGCATCGACGTCCGCCGCCAGCGGCTCTACCTGTACCTGCTGTCCGGGCTGTGCTGCGGCATCGCCGCCTTCCTGCTGATCGTGCTCTCCGGCTCCGGCCAGAACACCAACGGCAACCTGTACGAACTCGACGCCATCGCGGCCGCCATCATCGGCGGGACCCTGCTCAGCGGCGGCCGCGGCACCGTCACCGGCTCCGTGCTCGGCGTGCTGATCTTCACGACGATCACGAACATCTTCGCCCTGAACAACCTCCAGAGCGACGTCCAGCAGATCGCCAAGGGCGCGATCATCGTCGCCGCCGTCCTGGTCCAGCGCCGTACCGCGAGCACGACCTGAGGAAAGGGTTCACCACCATGTCACAGCTGACGAGCCGCAGAGGACTGCTCTTCGGGACCGCCGCCGTCTCCGCCGGTGCCTTCCTCGCAGGTTGCACGAGCAACGAGACGAAGGACGAGAAGACGGCCGCGAACGAGCAGCCGGCCGCCGACGACAAGCCCGGCAAGCACGTCACCATCGGCTTCGCCGGACCGCAGGCCGACCACGGCTGGCTGAACGCCATCAACGACAACGCCAAGAACCGGGCGAAGAAGTACTCCGACGTCACCCTGGAGATCACCGAGGGCTCCAACGACACCGCCCAGCAGATCGGCCAGATCGAGACCCTGATCAACAAGAAGGTCGACGTCCTGGTCGTGCTGCCCGCCGACGGCAAGGCCCTCACCCAGGTCGGTCTCAAGGCGATGCGCGCCGGCATCCCGGTCGTCAACCTGGACCGCATCTTCGACTCGGCGCAGGCCTACCGCTGCTGGATCGGCGGCGACAACTACGGCATGGGCCTCAACGCCGGGCACTACATCGGCGAGAAGCTCAAGGACAAGCCGGACGCCCGGGTCGTCGAACTCGCCGGCCTGGACAACCTGGAGCTGACCAAGCAGCGCACCCAGGGCTTCGACGACGCCTTGAAGAACTACCCGAACATCAAGAAGGTGGCCCGGCAGGCGGCCGAGTTCACCGTCGAGTCCGGCCAGGCCAAGATGGCTCAACTGCTGCAGGCGCAGCGGAAGTTCGACGCCCTGTGGAACCACGACGACGACCAGGGCGTGGGCGCGCTGCGCGCCATCCAGCAGGCCGGGCGGGACGACTTCCTGATGGTCGGCGGCGCGGGCGCCCTCTCCGCGTTCCAGGCCATCAAGCAGGACGACGGCGTGCTCAAGGCGACCGTCCTGTACCCGCCGACGATGGCGGCCTCCGCCATCGACCTGGCCCGCGCCCTGGGCCAGGGCAAGGGCATCGGCGGTCTCGCCGAGTTCGAGATCCCGGCGTCCCTCACCCTCTACTCGGCCGTGGTCGACAAGACCAACGTCGACCGGTACATGTCCACCGGCTTCCGCTGAGCCGGCCCCGCCCGCACCCCCCACCGCGCCACGACGAACGCGCCCCGACGACGAGGAGGACGAGCGCATGGAACAGCCGCAGCAGTCAGCCGGCCCCGAGGCCGCACCGGAGACGGCACCCGGGGCCGCACCGGACGCGGCACCGGGGACGGCACCGGACGCGGCACCCGGAGCCGGGAGACCACCGCTGCGCGTCGGCATGGTCGGTTACGCCTTCATGGGCGCCGCCCACTCCCAGGGCTGGCGTACCGTGGGCCACGTCTTCGAGCTGCCCCGCAGGCCGGTGCTGGCCGTGCTCTGCGGACGGGACGGCGCCGCCGTCCGGGCGGCGGCCGAGCGGCACGGCTGGGGCGCCGTGGAGACCGACTGGCGCGCGCTGATCGCCCGGGACGACATCGACCTCGTGGACATCTGCACCCCTGGTGACAGCCATGCCGAGATCGCCGTCGCCGCGCTCGCCGCCGGCAAGCACGTGCTGTGCGAGAAGCCCCTCGCGAACACCGTCGCCGAGGCGGAGGCCATGACGCGCGCCGCCGAGGAGGCGTACGGGCGCGGGCAGGTGGCGATGGTCGGCTTCAACTACCGCCGGGTGCCCGCGACCGCGCTCGCGCGCCGGGTGATCGCCGACGGCCGGCTCGGCACCCTGCGGCACGTCCGGGTCACGTACCTCCAGGACTGGCTGGCCGACCCCGCCTTCCCGCTGACCTGGCGGCTGCGCAGGGAACACGCCGGTTCCGGTGCGCTCGGGGACCTGGGCGCGCACATCGTGGACCTCGCCCAGTACCTGGCGGGCGAGCCGCTGGCCGGGGTGTCGGCGCTCACGGAGACCTTCGTCCGGGAGCGCCCGCTGCCCGGCGGCCCGAGCCGCGGTCTGGCGGCGGGGTCCGCGACGGGCACCCCCGGCGTGAGCACCGGCACGGTCACCGTGGACGACGCCGCCGTGTTCACCGGCCGGTTCGCCTCCGGTGCCCTCGCCGCCTTCGAGGCCACCCGGTACGCCACCGGCCGCAAGAACGCCCTGCGCATCGAGCTCAACGGGGAGCGCGGTTCGCTCGCCTTCGACCTGGAGCGGCTGAACGAGCTGTGGTTCCACGACGCCACCGGGCCCGGCGCCGAGGCGGGCTTCCGCCGCGTCCTCGTCACCGAGCCGGAGCACCCGTACCTGGACGCCTGGTGGCCGCCGGGCCACGGCCTCGGCTACGAGCACACCTTCGTCCACCAGGCCCGCGACCTGGTCCACGCCATCGCCGCGGGCACCCGCCCCGACCCCTCCTTCGCCGACGGACTGCAGGTGCAGCGCGTCCTGGCGGCGGTGGAGGAGAGCGCCGAGAAGAACTCCGTCTACACGCCCGTCGCGGGCTGAAGGAGGCCGCCCCATGCCGCGCCCGTTCACGTTGTTCACCGGCCAGTGGGCCGACCTGCCCCTGGAGGAGGTCTGCCGGCTCGCCCGGGACTTCGGCTACGACGGCCTCGAACTCGCCTGCTGGGGCGACCACTTCGAGGTCGACAAGGCCCTCGCCGACCCCGGGTACGTGAAGTCCCGGCACCAGCTCCTCGACTCCTACGGCCTGAAGTGCTGGGCGATCTCCAACCACCTCGTCGGCCAGGCGGTCTGCGACGCCATCATCGACGAGCGGCACCGGGCCATCCTGCCGGACGCGGTCTGGGCCGACGGCGACCCGGAGGGCGTACGGCGGCGCGCGGCCGACCGGATGAAGGACACCGCGCGTGCCGCGGCGGCCTTCGGCGTCGACACCGTCATCGGCTTCACCGGGTCGGCGATCTGGCACCTGGTCGCCATGTTCCCGCCCGCGCCCGAATCGATGATCGAGCGCGGCTACCAGGACTTCGCCGACCGCTGGAACCCGATCCTCGACGTCTTCGACGCCGAGGGCGTACGGTTCGCGCACGAGGTCCACCCCAGCGAGATCGCCTACGACTACTGGACCACCCACCGCGCCCTGGAGGCGGTCGGCCACCGCCCCGCCTTCGGGCTGAACTTCGACCCCTCCCACTTCGTGTGGCAGGACCTCGACCCGGTCGGCTTCCTGTGGGACTTCCGCGACCGGATCTACCACGTGGACTGCAAGGAGGCCCGCAAGCGGCTCGACGGCCGCAACGGGCGCCTCGGCTCCCACCTGCCCTGGGGGGACCCCCGCCGCGGCTGGGACTTCGTCTCCGCCGGACACGGTGACGTGCCCTGGGAGGACGTCTTCCGGATGCTGCGCTTCATCGACTACGGCGGACCCGTCTCCGTGGAGTGGGAGGACGCCGGCATGGACCGGCTCCAGGGCGCACCCGAGGCCCTGGCCCGCCTGAAGACCTACGACTTCGAGCCGCCGTCGGCCTCGTTCGACGCGGCGTTCTCCAACTGACCTCTCACACCGGTCGGTTCACCACTCCGGGACGACGGCGCGTCCCGGCGTACCCACCCGCCCCGTACAACCAGCCCCACTCTGGAGGCCTTTCGTGCACGGGAACGACCGCACCACCCGCATCGGAACCCGCAGACCACGCCTGCGCAAGGCGCTCGCCCTGTTCGGCGGCGCCCTCCTCGCGGGCGCCACCCTCACCCTCACCTCTCCCCAGGCCGGCGCAGCCGTCGCCGACCAGGACCCGGCCGCGGCGGCCGAGGACTTCCAGCAGGTCACCCTCGCCAAGGGCGAGGCGGAGACCGGGGAGCCGATGTCGCTCGCCGTCCTCCCGGACCGCTCGGTCCTGCACACCTCCCGCGACGGCGAGCTGCGTCTGACGGACGCGGCCGGCAACACCAAGATCGCCGGCAAGCTCGCCGTGTACTCCCACGACGAGGAGGGCCTGCAAGGCGTCGGCGTCGACCCCGACTTCGCGACGAACCGGTTCATCTACCTCTACTACGCGCCCCCGCTGAACACCCCGGCGGGTGACGCGCCCGAGACCGGCACCGCCGCCGACTTCGCCCCCTTCGACGGCGTCAACCGCCTCTCCCGGTTCGTGCTCAACACCGACGGCACCCTGGACACGGCCAGCGAGAAGAAGATCCTGGACGTGCCCACCACCCGCGGCCTGTGCTGCCACGTCGGCGGTGACATCGACTTCGACGCGGCCGGCAACCTCTACCTGTCGACGGGCGACGACACCAACCCCTTCCAGTCGGACGGCTACACCCCGATCGACGAGCGCGCGGACCGCAACCCGGGCTTCGACGCCCAGCGCACCTCCGGCAACACCAACGACCTGCGCGGCAAGATCCTGCGCATCAAGGTCGACGCCGACGGCTCCTACTCCATCCCCGACGGCAACCTCTTCCCGCCCGGCACGGACAAGACCCGGCCCGAGATCTACGCGATGGGCTTCCGCAACCCGTTCCGGTTCAGCGTCGACAAGGAGACCGGCATCCTCTACGTCGGCGACTACGGCCCCGACGCCGGCGCCGCCGACCCGGGGCGCGGCCCGGCCGGACAGGTCGAGTTCGCCCGGGTGACCAAGCCGGGCAACTTCGGCTGGCCGTACTGCACCGGCGCCAACGACGCCTACGTCGACTACGACTTCGCGACCAAGACGTCCGGTGCCTCCTTCGACTGCTCGGCTCCGAAGAACACCTCCCCGCACAACACCGGCCTGACCGACCTGCCGCCGGCCCAGCCCGCCTGGATCCCGTACAACGGTCCCTCCGTGCCCGAGTTCGGTGACGGCTCCGAGTCCCCGATGGGCGGCCCGGTCTACCACTACGACCCCGCGCTCGACTCGCCGGTCAAGTTCCCCGAGGCCTACGACGGCGATTTCTTCGCCGGTGAGTTCGGCCGCCGCTGGATCAAGCGCATCAGCAGCGACGCGGACGGCACCGTGCAGTCCATCAACGACGTGCCCTGGACCGGCACCCAGGTGATGGACATGGCGTTCGGCCCCGACGGCGCGCTGTACGTCCTCGACTACGGCGTCTCCTGGTTCGGCGGCGACGAGAACTCGGCGCTGTACCGCATCGAGAACGCCACCGACGGCCACTCGCCCGTCGCCCAGGCCGCGGCGAGCCGCACCTCCGGCCAGGCGCCGCTGAAGGTCCAGTTCTCCTCGGCGGGCACGAGCGACCAGGACGGCGACGCTCTCACCTACAGCTGGGACTTCGGCGACGGGACGCGGTCGACCGACGCGAACCCCGCGCACACCTACCGCAAGAACGGCACCTACACGGCGACCGTGACCGCGAAGGACCCCTCGGGCCGCACCGGCGGCGCCAGCGTGCAGATCGTCGTCGGCAACACCGCGCCCACCGTGGTGCTCCAGACCCCGAAGGACGGGCAGCTGTTCAGCTTCGGTGACGCCGTCCCCTTCACGGTGAAGGTGACCGACCCCGAGGACGGCCGCCGGATCGACTGCGCCAAGGTCAAGGTCACCTTCGTCCTCGGCCACGACACCCACGGCCACCCGCTCACCTCGGCCACCGGCTGCTCCGGCACCATCCAGACCAGCGCCGACGGCGGCCACGACGAGGACGCCAACATCTTCGGCGTGCTGAACGCCGAGTACACCGACAACGGGGGCGGCGGCCAGGCCGCGCTCACCTCGCACGACCAGAGCGTCCTCCAGCCCCGCCACCGCCAGGCCGAGCACTTCGGCAACAGCTCCGGCGTCTCGGTGATCGCCAAGGACACGGCACACGGCGGCAGGACCGTCGGCGACATCGACAACGGCGACTGGATCTCCTTCACGCCGTACGTCCTGGAGAACGCCAAGAAGATCACCGCGCGCGTCTCCTCCGGCGGCGCGGGCGGCACCCTGGAGGTCCGGGCCGGCTCGGCGAGCGGCACCCTGCTCGGCAAGGCGACCGTGCCGGTGACCGGCGGCTGGGAGACCTTCCAGGACGTCCAGGCCGACCTGTCCCGCGCCCCGCGCGGCACCACCACCCTCTACCTGGTGTTCAAGGGCGGCAGCGGAGCCCTGTTCGACGTCGACGACTTCACCTTCACCACCGGCTGAGAGGAGAGGCACATGCGCACAGTGACCGCCGTCGCGACGGCCGCGCTGCTCCTCGGCTGCGCCTCGGCACCGGCCGCGTCGCACGACACGGACGACGGCAAGCGGGTGCTGGTCTTCTCCAAGACGGCCGGCTTCCGGCACGACTCGATCCCCGAGGGCGTCGCCGCGGTACGGCAGCTCGGCGAGAGCGGCGGCTTCGCGGTCGACGCCACCGAGGACGCGGGCGCGTTCACCCTGTCCACCCTGCGGCGCTACGACGCCGTGGTGTTCCTGTCGACCACCGGGGACGTCCTGGACAGCGCCCAGCAGGCGGCGTTCGAGGACTACGTCCACCACGGCGGCGGCTACGTCGGCATCCACGCGGCGGCAGACACCGAGTACGACTGGGCGTTCTACGGCGGCCTCGCCGGCGCGTACTTCCAGTCGCACCCGGCGATCCAGCCGGCCACCGTGCGGGTCGAGGACCGCGCCCACCCGGCGACGTCCGGGCTGGCGCGGACCTGGAACCGGACCGACGAGTGGTACAACTACCGCTCCAACCCCCGGGACCGGGCCCACGTCCTCGCCTCGCTCGACGAGTCGTCGTACACCGGCGGCACCATGAACGGCGACCATCCGATCGCCTGGTGCCAGGAGTACCAGGGCGGCCGGGCCTTCTACACCGGCGGCGGCCACACCAAGGAGTCGTACGCCGACCCGGAGTTCCGCCGGCACCTGCTGGGCGGGATCCGGTACGCGATCGGCGCCGTCCAGGCCGACTGCCGGCCGGAGAGCGGATACACCAGCCTGTTCGACGGTGACTCGCTCGACGGCTGGCGGCAGGCGGGCCCCGGCTCCTTCACCCTGTCCGACGACGGCACGCTCACCTCGTCCGGCGGGATGGGCCTGCTCTGGTACGCCGGCCGGAGCTTCGGGTCGTACTCCCTGAAGCTCGACTGGAAGATGTCCGGTGACGACAACTCGGGCGTGTTCGTGGGCTTCCCGCCCTCGGACGACCCGTGGTCGGCCGTGGACAACGGCTACGAGATCCAGATCGACGCCACCGACGTCCCGGAGAAGACCACCGGGTCCGTCTACGGCTTCCGCTCCGCCGACCTGAAGAAGCGCGACCGTGCGCTGAACCCGCCGGGGGAGTGGAACACGTACGAGATCCGGGTCGAGGGCGAACGCCTCCGCATCTGGCTCAACGGCGTGAAGATCAACGATTTCACCAACACCGATCCGGCCCGGAGCCTCACCGACGGACACATCGGCATCCAGAACCACGGAGCCGGTGACGAGGTGTCCTTCCGCGACATCCGGATCAGGGAACTGCCCGCCAAGGGCCACTGAACGGCGGCGGGCGGGAGACGCCGGACTCCCGCCCGCCGTCACCACCTCCGCACGCCCGAACCCCCCACGTACGGCGTCATCCCCCACCGCTCCCGGTGTCCGCGCTCGTCAAGGAGGCTGCCCATGTCCGCGCCCCCCGCCCGTTCCCCGCGTGTCGGCGTCTGGCTGATCGGGGCCCGCGGCTCCGTCGCCACCACCGTGGTCGCGGGCTGCGCCGCGCTGACGGCGGGCCTGCACCGGCCGACGGGCCTGGTCACCGAGGGCCCGGCGTTCGCCGGCAGCGGCCTGCCCGCGTTGTCGTCCCTGGTCTTCGGCGGCCATGACACCACGGACTGCCCGCTGCCCAAGCGCGCCGAACAACTCGCCGCCGGCGGGGTCCTCCCGCCCGGCCTCCCCACGGCCGTCGCCGCCGAACTCGCCGCCGCGGACCGGGAGATCAGGACCGGTGGTCCCCTCCCCGGCGACACCCGCACCGTCGAGGAACTGATCGCCGCCTTCACCGAGGACCTGCGCGGCTTCGTCCGACGGCACGGTCTGGCCCGCGCGGTGGTGGTGAACGTCGCCTCCACGGAACCGGCCGCGACCGGTACGGACCTCCCGCCCAGCTCCCTCTACGCGGCGGCCGCCCTGCGCGCCGGCTGCCCGTACGTCAACTTCACCCCCTCGACCGGGCTGCACCACCCCGCGCTCGCCGGCCCCGCGGCCTCCAGCGGGCTGCCGTACGCCGGCCGTGACGGCAAGACCGGGCAGACGCTGCTGCGTTCCGCCCTCGGGCCGATGTTCGCCCAGCGGGCGCTGGACGTACGGGCCTGGTCCGGAACGAATCTCCTCGGCGGCGGGGACGGCGCCGCCCTCGCCGACCCGGCCGCCGCGGCGGCGAAGAACGCCGGCAAGGAGCGCGTCCTCGCCGACACCCTCGGCACGGTCCCCGAGGGCGAGGTCCACATCGACGACGTACCGGCGCTCGGCGACTGGAAGACCGCGTGGGACCACATCGCCTTCGACGGCTTCCTCGGCACCCGCATGGTGCTGCAGACCATCTGGCAGGGCTGCGACTCTGCCCTGGCGGCACCGCTGGTCCTGGACCTGGCCCGGCTGACGGCCCGCGCCCACGAGACCGGCCGCACCGGCCCGCTCACCGCCCTGTCCTTCTACTTCAAGGACCCGATGGGCACCGCCCCGGCGGCCCTCGCCGACCAGTACACCGCGCTCCTGCACTTCGCCCACGAACTGGGAGACGCCGAGTGAGCGCGGCACCGAGCGACACCTACAGCCACGTCCCGCACAAGCCCGGCGGACCGGCACCGAGCGCACCCCACGGCCACACGCCCCACGGACCCGGCGGACCGGCGCCGAGCAGGTCGCGCAGCCGGGTGGCGTGCTCCCCCGGTCGCTCGCGGCCCGGCGGTCGGGTACGGGCGTGGGCCGAACTGCTGCGGTTGCCCGCCCTGTTCACCGTTCCCGGGGACGCGCTCGCCGGAGCGGCGGCCGTGGGCGCCCGGCCGGGGCGCGGGAGCCTGCTCGCCATCGGTGCGTCGGTGTGCCTGTACGAGGCCGGGATGGCGCTGAACGACTGGGCCGACCGCGCCGAGGACGCCGTGGAGCGCCCGCACCGGCCCCTGCCGTCCGGCAGGATCCGGCCCGCCGCCGCCCTCACCGCGGCCTGTGCCCTCACGGCCGCCGGGCTCGCCCTGGCCGCCCGCGCGGGGCGGCCGGCGCTGGCGGTCGCCACCCCGCTCGCGGCCACGGTGTGGTCGTACGACCTCCTGCTCAAGCGGACCCCGGCCGGCCCCGCCGCGATGGCCGCCGCCCGCGCCCTGGACCTGCTGCTCGGCGCCGCCGCCGGTGCCGGGCGGGTCCGGCCGGCCCTGTCGTCGGCGGCCCTGCTCGGCACCCACACGCTCGCGGTCACGGCCGTCTCGCGCCAGGAGACCCGCGGCGGCTCTCCGCTCGCCCCGCTCGCCGCGCTGGCCGCCACCGGTGCGGTGACCCGGCTGCTGCCCGACCGTCCGCTCACCACCGCGCTCGCCCTCGGCTACGCCCGGACCACGGCCCGCCCCTACCTCCACGCGTCCCTCAACCCGTCGCCCCCGCTCACCCAGCGCGCGGTCGGCGCCGGCATCCGCGCCACCATCCCTCTCCAGGCCGCCCTCGCCGCGCGCGCCGGAGCCGGTGCGACCGCCCTGATCACAGCGGCCCTCGGCCCACTGGCCGCCCGTGCGGCGAGAAGGGTGAGCGTCACATGAACCCGGTCCGCGCCCGCCACGGCGACAACGCCGTCACCGCCCACACCCGAACCGGCACCGCCGCCCCGGCCACGGCAGCACTCGGCTCGCCGACCACCCACGCGGCCCCAAGCACCTCCACCGTCCCGGTCACGGCAACTCCCGGCCCGCCCACCACCCGCGCGGTGACCGACGCCCGCACCCGAACCGACGCCCCCGCCCCGACCGCGGCATCCGCCGGCCCACCAGCCACCCACTCGACCCGCAACACGCCCACCACCCACGCCCGAGCCCACACCACCGCGCCGGTGACGGCACCCCTCAGCCCACCGGCCGTCGGCTCGACCGGCAACACGCCCGCAGCCGAAACCACCGCCGCGCTCACCGCCACCCCCGGCCCGCTCGGTCAGGAAGGAGCGCGGCGCGTGGAACCGGTCGTCAGGGAAGGGAGCCCCGCGTGAACCCCCCGCGCTTCGGCTACGGCACCAACGGTCTCGCCGATCTCCGGCTGGACGACGCCCTCGCCCTGCTCGCCGACCTCGGGTACGACGGTGTCGGGCTGACGCTCGACCACATGCACCTCGACCCGCTCGCCCCCGGTCTCGCCGGCCGTACCCGGCGGGTGGCCCGGCGCCTGGCCGGGCTGGGGCTCGACGTGGCCGTGGAGACCGGCGCGCGGTATGTCCTCGATCCGCGGCGCAAACACGGTCCCTCGCTGCTCGACCCCGACCCCGAGGCCCGCGCCCGCCGCGTGGACCTGCTGCTGCGGGCGGTGCGGGTGGCCGCCGACCTCGGTGCCACGGCCGTGCACTGCTTCAGCGGAATCGTTCCGCCGACCGATACCGGCCCGGCGCCGGCGTGGGATCGGCTCGCCGCCTCCCTCTCCCCCGTCCTCGACGCCGCCGAGTCCGCCGGCGTCCCCCTCGCCGTCGAGCCCGAACCCGGCCACCTCCTCGCGACCCTCGCCGACTTCCACCACCTGCGCCGCCTCCTCGGCGACCCGCCCGCGCTCGGCCTCACCCTCGACATCGGCCACTGCCAGTGTCTGGAGCCGCTGCCGCCCGCCGACTGCGTACGCGCCGCCGCGCCCTGGCTGCGGCACGTGCAGATCGAGGACATGCGGCGGGGCGTGCACGACCACCTCCCGTTCGGCGAGGGCGAGATCGACTTCCCGCCCGTCCTCGCGGCGCTCGCGGCCACCGGTTACCGGGGCCTGACGGTCGTGGAGCTGCCCCGCCACTCCCACGCCGGCCCCCACCACGCCGCCACCTCCCTGCCGTTCCTCCGCCGAGCCACCACCCGTACCCCGGCCGCCCCCGTGCCCGAAGGGAGTACTCCGTGACCCGTTCGACCGCCGCCGCGGCGCCCTCGCCCGACGCGCTGCGCGAGCATCTCGACGCGCACCTCGACCCGCCCGCGCGCGCCTGGCTGCGAGGGGCACTGGCCGAGGCCGCCGACCACCCGGGCGGACACGGCCCGATCTCCGCCTGGGAGCTGCGGCTGGCCGAGGCCGGCCGGCGCTGCGGCAGCCGGCACGCGGACGCCGCCCGTGTCCTGATCCTGCACACGGCCCGCGCCGACCTCGCCGCCCTCACCCGCGTCTACCGGCAGGGCACCGCCGCCGAACGCCGGGCCGTGCTGCTCGCCCTGCCCCACCTCGTCCGCGGCCCCGACGCGGTCCCCCTCGTCGAGGACGCCCTGCGCACGAACGACACCCGGCTGCTCGCCGCCGCCGTGGGCCCCTACACCGCACGCCACCTCGACGCCCACGGCTGGCGGCAGGCCGTACTGAAGTGCCTGTTCACCGGCGTCCCCGTCGAAGCGGTGGCCGGTCTCGCCGAGCGGGCCCGCGACGATGCCGAACTCGCCCGGATGCTCACCGACTTCGCGGCCGAGCGCACCGCCGCCGGCCGCCCCGTCCCCGACGGTCTGTACCGCGTGCTCGCCCTCGCCCGCGCGGAGTCCGGCAAGGAGGCCACCTGATGCGTCTGTTCGACCCGCACATCCACATGACGTCCCGGACCACGGACGACTACGAGGCCATGCGCGACGCGGGCGTCCGCGCGGTGGTCGAGCCGTCGTTCTGGCTGGGCCAGCCCCGCACCTCCCCCGCCTCGTTCCTGGACTACTTCGACTCGCTCCTGGGCTGGGAGCCGTTCCGCGCGGCCCAGTACGGCATCGCCCACCACTGCACGCTCGCCCTCAACCCGAAGGAGGCCAACGACCCGCGCTGCGCCCCCGTCCTGGACGAGCTGCCGCGCTACCTCGTCAAGGACCAGGTCGTGGCGGTGGGCGAGATCGGGTACGACGCGATGACCCCGGCCGAGGACAAGGCCCTCGCCGCGCAGCTCCAGCTCGCCGCGGACCACGGCCTGCCCGCGCTCGTGCACACCCCGCACCGCGACAAGCTCGCCGGTCTGCACCGCACGCTCGACGTCGTCCGCGAGTCCGCGCTGCCCGTCGACCGGGTCCTGGTCGACCACCTCAACGAGACGACCGTGCGGGACGCCAAGGACAGCGGCTGCTGGCTCGGTTTCTCCGTCTACCCCGACACCAAGATGGACGAGCGCCGGATGGTGGCGATCCTGCGCGCCTACGGCCCCGAGAAGGTGCTGGTGAACTCGGCCGCCGACTGGGGCCGCAGCGACCCGCTGAAGACCCGCCGGGTGGCCGACCTGATGCTGGCCGAGGGCTTCACCGAGGACGACGTCGACCGGGTGCTGTGGCGCAACCCGGTCGCGTTCTACGGCATGAGCGGCCGGCTGGAGCTGGAGGTCCTACCGCCCGAGGCCACCCACGAGGGCAACTCCCTGCTGCGCGGCGGGGAGTGAGCGATGCGCTTCCGCCACCCGGACGGTACGACCGTCCACCTCGCCTACTGCACCAACGTCCACCCCGCCGAGACCCTCGACGGCGTCCTCGCCCAGCTGCGCGACCACTGCGAGCCCGTCCGGCGCCGGCTCGGCCGCGACCGGCTCGGCATCGGCCTGTGGCTCGCCCATGACGCGGCCCGCGCGGTGGACACCGACCCGGCCGCGCTGCGCGCCCTGCGGCGGGAACTCGACCGGCGCGGCCTGGAGGTCGTCACCCTCAACGGGTTCCCGTACGAGGGCTTCGGCGCGGACGAGGTCAAGTACCGCGTCTACAAGCCCGACTGGGCGGACCGGGAGCGCCTGGAGTACACCACGGCGCTCGCCCGGATCCTGGCCGCGCTGCTGCCCGACGACGTCACCGAGGGCAGCGTCTCCACGCTGCCGCTCGGCTGGCGCACCACCTGGACCGCCGACCGCGCCGAAGCGGGCCGGGCGGCACTGCGCACGCTCGGGCAGCGCCTGGACTCGCTGGCGGAGCTGACCGGCCGCTCGGTCCGCGTCGGCCTGGAACCGGAGCCGGGCTGCATCGTGGAGACCACGGCGGACGCCCTGGCACCGCTCGGCTCCGTCGGCCATCCCCGCGTCGGCGTCTGCGTCGACACCTGCCATCTCGCGACCTCGTTCGAGGACCCGACGGCCGCGCTGGACGCCCTGGCCGCCTCCCCGGTACCGGTGGTGAAGGCGCAGCTGTCGGCCGCGCTGCACGCCGAGCACCCCGGCCGGCCGGAGGTGCGCACCGCCCTGGCCGCCTTCGCGGAGCCGCGCTTCCTGCACCAGACCCGCGCGCTCACCGACGCCGGGGTGCGCGGCACCGACGACCTGCCCGAGGCCCTGGCCGGCGGCCCGCTGCCGGCGGACGCACCCTGGCGCGCCCACTTCCACGTCCCCCTGCACGCGTCCCCCACCGCGCCGCTGACCAGCACGCTCCCCGTGCTCCGCGCGGCCCTCGCCCGGCTCGTCGGCGCGCCGCGCCCGCTCACCCGGCACCTGGAGGTCGAGACGTACACCTGGCAGGCGCTCCCGCCCGGCCTGCGCCCGCGCGGCCGGGACCGGCTCGCCGACGGCATCGCCGCCGAACTCGCCCTCGCCCGCGACCTGTTGACCGATCTGGGCCTGAAGGAGCTGCCATGACCGAGCGGACCCCCACCCCGCTGCTCGTCCTCGACGTGGTCGGTCTCACCCCCCGTCTCCTCGTCCACATGCCCCACCTGGAGGCCCTCGCCGCCGCGGGTTCCCGGGCGCACCTCGGTACCGTGCTGCCGGCCGTCACCTGTGCCGCCCAGTCCACCTTCCTCACCGGCACGCTCCCCGCCGAGCACGGCATCGTCGGCAACGGCTGGTACTTCCGGGAGCTCGGCGAGGTCCTGCTGTGGCGCCAGCACAACGGCCTGGTCGCCGGGGACAAGCTGTGGGACGCCGCCCGCCGCGCCCACCCCGGCTACACGGTCGCCAACATCTGCTGGTGGTACGCCATGGGCGCCGACACCGACATCACCGTCACCCCGCGACCCGTCTACTACGCCGACGGCCGCAAGGAACCCGACTGCTACACCCGGCCACCGGCCCTGCACGACGAACTCACCGACAGGTTCGGCACGTTCCCGCTGTTCCGCTTCTGGGGTCCGGGCGCCGACCTGGTCTCCAGCCAGTGGATCATCGACGCCACCCGGCACGTCCTGCGCACCCGCCGGCCCGACCTGACCCTCTGTTACCTGCCGCATCTCGACTACGACCTGCAGCGCCACGGCCCGGACGACCCGCGCTCCCTGAAGGCCGCCGCCGACCTCGACGCGGCCCTGGCGCCGCTGCTGGACGATGCCCGCGCGGAGGGCCGTACCGTGGTGGTGCTGTCCGAGTACGGCATCACCCCGGTGAGCCGGCCCGTCGACATCAACCGCGCCCTGCGCCGCGCCGGCCTGCTGGAGGTCCACACCCAGGACGGCATGGAGTACCTGGACCCGATGGCGTCCCGCGCCTTCGCCGTGGCCGACCACCAGATCGCCCATGTGTACGTCCGCCGCCCGGAGGACCTGGCGGCCACCCGCGCCGCCCTCGACGGCCTGCCCGGGATCGAGCGACTCCTGGACGACCAGGGCAAGAAGGCCAACGGCCTGGACCATCCGCGCTCCGGCGAACTCGTCGCCGTCGCGGAACCGGACGCCTGGTTCACGTACTACTACTGGCTGGACGACGCCCGCGCCCCCGACTTCGCGCGCCTCGTGGAGATCCACCGCAAGCCCGGCTACGACCCGGTCGAGCTGTTCATGGACCCCGAGGACCCCTATGTGAAGGTCAGGGCGGCGACGGCGCTGGCCCGCAAGAAGCTCGGGCTGCGCTACCGCATGGCGGTCGTCCCCCTCGACCCCTCACCGATCCGGGGCAGCCACGGCCGCCTCCCCGCGAGCGACGACGACGGTCCGCTCCTGTTGTGCTCCACCCCCCGCGCCGTCGGCGACCGCATCGCGGCCACCGACGTGAAACCGCTCCTGCTGCACCTCGCCGGTCTCACCGCCGACGACCCGTCCAGAGAGAGGCACCCGTGAACATCAGCCAGCACACCGACGAAGACCTGCGCCGCAGCCTCGGCATCGGCCGCCGCCGCTTCCTGAGCACCTGCACCGCCGTCGCGGCCGGCGCCGTCGCCGCACCGGTCCTCGGCGCCGCCCCCGTCCAGGCGGCCCCCCAGGCCGCTCCCCGGGCCGCGGCCGGCGGCGAGGGCCATGCCCTGGTGCCCGCGGACAAGCGCGGCATCATCCTCTACACCGTCCGTGACGCCATCGGCCGGGACCCGCTGTCGACCTCGCTGCCGTCCGGCTTCCGCGCCGTGTTCGAGCAGCTCGCCCGCTTCGGCTACCGCCAGGTCGAGTTCGCCGGTTACGGCCAGCACGCGAACGCGCCCGGCGGGGCGAGCCTGGAGTCCGTTCAGGGCGCGAAGCTGCTGCGCCGCTGGCTGGACGACAACGGCCTGCGCGCCCAGGGCAACCACGGCTTCATCCCGGGTTCCTGGCCGCTGACCAGCGGCGATCTGGACACCTTCAAGAAGCACCTGGAGATCGCGAACATCCTCGGCATGGCGCACATGGGCACCGGCGCCGACCCCACCAACAGCCGGTACAAGGCGGACTGGGACGTGGCCGCCGACAAGTGGAACGCCCTCGGGGAGATCGCCCGCCGTGCCGGCCTGAAGCTGTACACCCACAATCACGACGCGGCCTACGACTTCTTGCTGGACGGCGGCCCGCTGGACGCCCAGGGCAGGCCGACCCGCAGCTCCGGCATCCGCAAGCTGGAGTACTTCCTGTCGGTCACCGACCCGAAGCTGGTCTGGCTGGAGATGGACGTCTTCTGGGCGCACGTCGCCCAGTACAAGTTCCGCACCTACACCGCCCACGACGGCTCCACGCGCACGGACGTCTTCGACCCGGCGGGCCTGGTCACCTGCCACGACAAGCGGTACCCGCTCTTCCACGCCAAGGACGGCGTCGTGAACACCACGAACGGCATGGGGTACGACATGGTCCCGTTCGGCACCGGGGTCATCGACTACACGACGTTCTTCTCCCGCGTGGGCCACCGCAATTACCACAACCCGATGGTCGAGCAGGACAACGCCCCGAGCGCGGCCAACCCGGCCCAGTCCCTGGAGCACGCGGCCATCGGCTACCGCAACCTGGCGGCACTGCGCCGCTGATGCCCGCCCTCCCGCACCGGCCGGGGCCCGCTGTGGGGCCCCGGCCGGCGCCGCCGGCGGCCGGCTAGTCCTGCCAGGTGCCGCGGAGGGCGGAGACGGAGAATCCCGGGCCGTAGGCGACCACCAGCGCGCTCTCGCCGTCGGCCGGGGGCTCGCCATGGGTGCGTTCGAGGACCCGGAGAACCGATACGCCACCGAGGTTGCCCTCTTCGGAGAGGGTGTCGAGGGAGTGGCGGGCGTCGGTCGCGGTGAGACCGAGGGCGTCGGCCGTGTCGAGGATGATGGGCTTCGATCCGGGGTGGATGACGGGCACGTCGACCGAGCGGCCGGCGAGCCAGTCGGTGACGGCGGGCATGACGTGTCTCGCGCCGCCGGTCGCCTGTTTGGTGCTGTCGAAGTGCAGACCCGTGCTGTCGATCCGGCCGGCGTACAGGGCGAGGCTGTCCGGGAGGACGTACTCGAACAGCCCGTCGGCGTCGACGGCGAGTCCGGGGCCGAGGGGGTCGCTGGAGACGACGGTGGCGGCTGCGCTGTCGCCGAACAGCGCTTTGTAGATCATGTGCTCGATCTTGGTGTCGGCGTGGTTGTAGGCGGTGGACAGCACTTCGGCGGCGACGACCAGGACGCGGGACCCGGGGTGCAGCAGGGCCTGTTCCACGGCTCGGACCAGGGCGTGGGCTCCCCCGGCGCAGGCGGTGGTCGTCAGGGCGGTGCGGCGGATGGTGGGCCGCAGCCCGAGCCGTTCCACCAGGTGGACGTCGAGGTTCGGGACGGCCCAGCCGGTGGCGTGGGTGGTGATGAGGCCGGTGATGTCGCCGGGCTGGAGCCCGTAGCGGTCGAGGGTGGCGCGGGCGGCCTGTTCGGCCATGGTGAGGCCGTCCGCGAAGGCGCGGGCGGCGCGGTCGCCCACCTCCGCCGTGCCGTTGATGGTGGGCGAGTCCAGGGGCTGGGTGAAATAGCGGGTCTCGACGCCGCAGTTGCCGAGGACACGGAGGATCGCGCCGAGCCGGGGATGGTGCGGATGGTGGGCGCGAATGTCGTCGGCTATCTCGGTTGTGGTGATTTTGTGTGCGGCGAGGACGGTCGTGGGGCGGGCGATATGAGCAGGCATGGGTTCCCCCCTGAAGGCGCTGCGACCTGATTAGGTCAAGGTACGGCAAAATTGGCTGGTTTGTTTCCTTCGCCGTCCCTGAAATACTGCCTGGCCGCGCACCAAAGACGGGCAAATTCAGGCGTTCATGCCGTTCTCCTGGGCTTTCAACATACGCGGTCGGCTGACGGTCCGTCGCGGGCCAGGCCGGAAAACGAGGATCATGCACCGGGACCCGGGCGCCGCGAGCGGCTGCGCCACACACATCGTCACCCACCCCGGCCCCTCGACCGCGTGACGGATCGGCCGCTCGTCGCCGTCGGGGTGGATGGAGGCCCCGCCCTTCTCGTACAGGGGCTGGGCGAGCGGGTCGGCGAGGATGTCGGCCTCGATCTGCCTCAAGACCTTGTCGTCGGAGCGCTGGGCGAGCGCGGCCTGCAACTGGGGCATCACCAGCGGGGCCCAGGCCGTGGCCCAGTCGATGAGTTGGTCACGCCCGTCCAGGAGCATCCACCGCATGGTGTTGGCCGGCGCCCGGCCGCTGTCGAACAGGGCGTGGAAGCGGTCGTTGCAGGTGACGAGGTTCCAGGAGGCGTCGGTGACGTACGCGGGGTGGGTGATGCCGGCGACGGCGTCGGCCCAGGCGGCGGGCAGGGCGTGGCCGGAGGTGTCGTACAGCGGGCCGGGCGGGTCCTCGCCGCGGGCGTACCGGCAGAGGCTGATCCATTCCTGCTCGTTCATGCCGTACAGGCGCGCGACGTCGCGGAGGAGGTCGACCGGGGGGTGGTGGTAGTTGCCGGATTCCAGACGCTGATAGGTGCGCTCGGAGTAGCCGAGGAGTTCGTCGACCTGACCCTGTGACAGACCGGGGGCGCGGCGCCCCCGGCCGGTGGGGCGGGTCAGTCCGTGCGTTTCGGGGGATATGAGCGCGCGGCGGTCTTTGAGGAGTTTCTTCAATGCTTGGCGGTTCACTGGTGGCTTGTCCCCCGGGGCTGGCGTTGACTGCCGCTCAGTTTAATTAGTGTCACGCGGTATTGATGTAAAAGATTCACCGTAGATATCGACTGGTTGCGTGCTGCATGCTCAGTGGCGCGGGGTCGCTGGCCTGCGGATGCGGTGATCAGTGACCGCGTGGTGACACCCTCGCGGGTACCGATCGGCATCGCTCGCGTCGCCGGCCGGTGTCCGTGAGCGGGGACCGGGACGGACCGGGAGGGCGACCGGTTTTCGGGTGCCGTTTCCCGTCGGCGGGAAGACGTGCGGCGCCCGAGACGCGGCACTCCACGGTACGGCGCCCGGCTGCCAGGCCACGGCCGGTGCCCCCTCGCCCCACCCCAGGGGCCTCGGCACCGGCCGTCCGGCCGGCGGCCGCGGAAGCCCTCGACCGGCCCCTGGATTCCTGGCGGTTCACCCGTTCGGCGCCGCATACGCACGCCGGCGCGGGGCATTCGTGCCGTGCGCGGAAGTGCCCTGGACGGCTGGTGCCGCGGTCGATCCCCGAGTACGGCCGCGGCACCAGTCGTAAGGGCGGCTGCCTCCCCTCGGTGCCGCCGTGCGCCGGGGTTCCCGACGGCCGGAGCCGTCCCGCGTCTAAGGTCGCGTCCATGCCGAGGACCACGCCGCCGCGCCCGCCCGATGTCGAGACGCTCTTTCCCGAACTGGCCGCACACCGGGGGACGACGACACGGCTGCATCCCCGGCCGGGCAGCCCCGGCCCTGCGGACAGTTCCGTCGGTGGCCCCCTGCTGTGGCCGGCGGACGAGCCCTGGCCGGTGTGCGGCGAGGCCCATGCCCGCGGGCGCGGCCGGCGTCCGGCGGACATCCACCGTCGGCGGCGGGTGCTGGCTGCCGCATGGGCCCGGGAACACGCCCCGGGCCCCACGGACGAGGAACGGGAGCTGCTCGCCGAGCTGGACCGCGAGCACCGGCTGCCCGGGGTCGCGGAGACGGACCCGCTGCCCATGATCGGTCTGGCGCAGCTCTACCGGCGCGATGTCCCCGATCTCCCGGCGGGGCCGGACGACTGCGATCTGCTCCAGGCGTTCTGGTGCCCCTTCAGCGCACACGGCCCCACCGGCCACGGCCTGGAGCTGCACCTGCGCTGGCGTCGGTCGTGGGAGGTCGGCCGGGTGCTGACCGCGCCGCCGCAGCCGCCGGTCATCGGGTCCGACGGGTTCCTGCCCGAACCCTGTGTGCTGCACCCGGAGCAGGTGCTCACCTACCCGTACGCCGACCTCCTCCCCGAGGAGCTGTGCGCCCGGATCGACGCCTGGGAGGACGCCGTCGAGGCCGAAGCCGAGCGGGCGGAAGGCGAGCAGGCGGGAACCGGGCAGGCAGGGGAGACAGAGGACGGGGACACGGTGGAGCCACCGAGCTACCAGTACGACCTGTCCATCCCGCCCGGCTGGCGCGTCGGCGGCTTCGCCTCCTGGCACGCCACCGACCCGTACCCCATGGACTGCCCGGCGTGCGGCGCCCCGATGCACCTGCTCCTGACCGTCGACAGCTCGGAGTGGGACGGCGGCAGCGGGAGCTGGCGCCCCCTGGAGGACCGGTCCGGCCGCCGCTCCGCCACCCCCACCGAGGTCGTCGTGGGCCGCTGGGGTGAACTCAACGTGTTCGCCTGCCCGGAGCATCCGGAGCATCCGCACCGCTGGAGCATCCAGTAGCGACCCGGCCCGGCCCCGGGGCGGGACGCAGGCTGGGGCGCGGCCCCTCAGTGGCGCAGGCGGGTGTTGAGGCGGGCGGCCTGGCGTGTGAGGTGGTCGCGTTCGGCGAGGTTGAGGGCCTGGTGGGCCGCTTCGGCGTACAGCCGCGCCGCCGTCGCCAGGTCGCCGTCGCGTTCGTGCAGGTAGGCCGCTACGGCGGTGTGGCGGGGCAGTGAGTCGTCCAGCTCGGCGAGTGCCGCGAGGCCGGCGCGCGGGCCGTCGGCCTCGCCGACGGCCACGGCACGGTTGAGCCGCACGACCGGATTGTCGGTCAGGCGCAGGAGTTCGTCGTACCACTCCACGATCTGCACCCAGTCGGTCTCCTCGGCGGTGGGCGCGTCGGCGTGGAGGGCGGCGATGGCGGCCTGCGCCTGGAACTCGCCGAGCCGGTCCCGGGCGAGGGCGGCCTGGAGGATCGCGACGCCCTCGGCGATCAGGCGCGTGTCCCAGCGGGCGCGGTCCTGCTCGGCGAGCGGCACCAGGCTGCCGTCGGGCGCCGTCCGGCCGGCGCGCCGGGCATGGTGGAGCAGCATCAGGGCGAGCAGCCCCGCCACCTCGGGATGGTCGATCCCGGCCGCGAGCTGCCGGGTGAGCCGGATGGCCTCGGCGGCGAGGTCGACATCGCCGGAGTAGCCCTCGTTGAAGACCAGGTAGAGGACGCGCAGCACGGTGGCGACGTCGCCGGGCTGGTCGAACCGCACCTGGGAGACGGTGCGCTTGGCCCGGCTGATGCGCTGCGCCATGGTCGCCTCGGGCACCAGGTACGCCTGGGCGATCTGCCGGGTGGTGAGCCCGCCGACGGCGCGCAGCGTGAGCGCGACCGCCGACGAGGGCGTCAGCGACGGGTGGGCGCACAGGAAGTAGAGCTGGAGCGTGTCGTCCACCGCGGATGTCGGTCCGGGGGCCGGTTCCTCGTCGAGACGGTCCTCGCGCCGGCGGCGCGCGGTGTCCGCCCGGGTCTGGTCGAGGAACTTGCGCCAGGCCACGGTGACCAGCCAGCCCTTCGGGTCCCGCGGCGGGTCGGCCGGCCAGACGCGGACCGCCTCGACCAGCGCCTCCTGGACGGCGTCCTCGGCCGCCGCGAAGTCTGCTCCGCGGCGGACGAGGAGGGCGAGCACGCTCGGCGTGAGGCTCCTCAGCAGGGCCTCGTCCATCAATGGCACTCGGTGACGTCGGGCGTCGCGGTCAGGAACGGGCGCAGCTCCAGCCACTCGTGGATCGGCCTGCCGCCCGCGCCCGGGGCGGCCGACAGCTCCCCGGCCAGCTCGACGGCGCGCTCGTAGGTGTCGACGTCGATCACCATCCAGCCGGCGATGAGGTCCTTGGTCTCGGCGAAGGGGCCGTCGGTGACCGGCGGGCGCCCCTCACCGTCGTACCGGACCCACGTCCCCTCGGGGGCGAGCGCCTGACCGTCGACGAACTCGCCGGTCTCCTCCAGCCGGGCCGCGAAGTCCCGCATGTACTGGATGTGCGCCGAGATCTCCTCCGGCGTCCACTGGTCCATGGGGATGTCGTTGACCGCTGCCGGAGCGCCGCGGTAGTGCTTGAGCAGCAGGTACTTGGCCATCGTGGTTCTCCTCGGTGCTGGTGCGACCCATTGTGGCCGCGTTCACCCCTGGGACGGAGCCGGTCACGGGTTCTCGACATCGCCGCCCGAAGTTTCTTCCACGCTCTCGTGGAGGAACCTGAGCGAGCCCGCGAGGAGCCTGCGGGGCCCTGCCGCGTCAGGTGGCTCCCGGTCACACGGTCTCCGCGTCGGGCGCATGGCGCGGATGCGGGCGGACCGGGGTCATGGCGGGAGCCGGGACCGCTTGGGACGACCACGACCGGGCCTGTGCGGTGGCGGCCGTTCCGGCTCCCAGGCGGGTGGATCGGCTGAACCCGAACACCCGGGCCGCCGGTGGTTGACGACATGCGGTTCGCTGGAAGATAGCCTTCGCTGCGCGACCCGTTGACAACCCCTATGAGGGAGGCGCGGGCATGGAGTACTACGACCTCGGCAGCCACCGCCGGCGCGTGACCACGTCGTCCGACGAGGCGCAGACCTGGTTCGACCGCGGGCTGAACTGGACGTACGCCTTCAACCACGAGGAGGCCGTCCGCTGCTTCGAGGCCGCCGCCGCGGCGGACCCGGACTGTGCCATGGCCGACTGGGGCCTGGCCTACGCGCTCGGCCCGAACTACAACAAGCCCTGGGAGTTCTTCGACGAACAGGACCTGGAGCGGACCGTGGAGCGGGCGCACGCCGCCGTACGGCGCGCTCACGCGAAGGCGGCCGGCGCCACCCCGGTCGAGCAGGCCCTCGTCGGTGCGCTGGGCGCCCGTTATCCACGGTCCCGGGCCCCGGACGCCGAAGACTGTTCCGTGTGGAACGCCGCCTATGCCGACCGCATGCGAGCCGTCCACCGACTGGCCGAGGGCGACCTCGACGTGGCCACCCTGTACGCCGACGCCCTGATGAACCTCACGCCCTGGCGGCTCTGGGACATCCGCTCGGGCCGGCCGGCCCTGGACGCGCGCACCACCGAGGCCAAGGCGGTCCTGGAGAAGGCCCTCGCCACCCGGGCCGGGGCACGGCACCCGGGGCTGCTCCACCTGTACATCCACCTGATGGAGATGTCCCCGACGCCCGAGGCCGCCCTGCCGGCGGGTGACCGGCTGCGCGGTCTGGTGCCGGACGCGGGCCATCTCCAGCACATGCCGTCCCACCTGGAAGTGCTCTGCGGCGACTACCGCCGGGTGGTCTCCGACAACACCGGGGCGATCGCTGCCGACGAGAGGTTCCGTGCCAGGGCGGGCGAGATGAACTTCTACACCCTGTACCGGTGCCACAACCTCCACTTCAAGATCTACGGTGCGATGTTCCTCGGCCGCTTCCAGGACGCGATCGAGACGGCGGACCGGCTGGAGGCCGCCGTACCCGAGGAGCTGCTGCGCGTGGAGAGCCCGCCCATGGCGGACTGGCTGGAGGGCTTCCTCGCGATGCGGGTGCACGTGCTCATCCGCTTCGGCCGCTGGGACGACGTCCTGCGCCTGCCGCTGCCCGCCGACGCCCACCTCTACTGCGTCACGACCGCGATGCTGCGCTACGCGCGCGGGGTCGCCCTCTCGGCCACGGGCCGGACCGGCGAGGCCGGCACGGAACGCGCGCTGTTCCACGAGGCCGTCGCCCGGGTGCCGGAGACACGGATGCTGTTCAACAACACCTGTACGGACATCCTGGCGATCGCCGCACAGATGCTGGACGGCGAACTGGAATTCCGCAAGGGGAGGTACGAGGCGGCGTTCGCGGCGCTGCGCCGGTCGATCGAGCTGGACGACGGTCTGCCGTACGACGAGCCGTGGGGCTGGATGCAGCCCACCCGCCACGCCTACGGCGCCCTGCTCCTCGAACGGGGCCTGGTCGCGGAGGCCGAGGCCGTCTACCGTGCCGACCTCGGACTCGACGACACGCTCCCCCGCCCGCTGCAACACCCGGGAAACGTCTGGGCGTTGCACGGTCTCCACGAGTGCCTGGTGCGGCTCGGCAAGGAGGGGGAGGCACGGATCGTGGCCCAGCAGCTCAAGATCGCCGCCGCGCTGGCGGACGTACCGGTCGAGGCGTCCTGCTTCTGCCGCCTCCGGACCGCCGCCGCGGGCTCCGCGCCCCAGGACGGCTGCTGCGGGTGATCACCCCCGCCGGGACATGGACGCCGGGCTGGGTGATCCCACGCTGACACGCCCGCCACGACGCGGCTGACACACCCGCTGCGACGACAAGGCCACCGTTCCGGCCGCACCGCGCCACGGCCGCGCTCAGCTCACCTCGTCGGCCTCCCCCGACTCCTTCCCGTCCCCCTCCGCCTCCCGCACCTTCTGCACGACCGTGTCCTCCGGCCCCACCAGCCGTCCGTCCGCCGCCCGGATCTGCAAAGGGCGCAGCGGGCGGCCGGTCCGGCGGTCCAGCAGCCGGGAGTGGTCCTCACCGGAGGTGAAGCACTGGTCCTCGCCCCACTGGCGCAGGGCGACGATCACCGGGAACAGGGCGCGGCCCTTCTCGGTCAGGACGTACTCGCGGCGGGATCCGGCGTCCGGCGCGGTCTCGCCGCGCAGCACCCCGGCCTGCTCCAGCGCGCGCAGTCGGGCCGCGAGGATGTTCTTGGCGATGCCGAGGCTGCGCTGGAACTCGCCGAAGCGGCGGCTGCCGTCGAAGGCGTCCCGCACGATCAGCAGCGACCACCAGTCGCCGATGGCGTTCACCGACCGGGCGACGGGACAGGGGTCGGCGTCGAAACGGGTGCGGGCGACCATCCGTGGCTCCTCTCCTCCACCCCGGGCGGCGTGGTTGCAACATGCTACCGCGCCCGGCTACGGTCACACAGGTAGCAAGATGCAACCGATCGGGAGGGGTGTAGGACATGGCGATCCAGTGCTCCGGTACGGCCGGCGGGTGCGGCGGGACCGGGGAAACCACGGGGACCGGCGGCCACGGGGCGCATACCGCGGGTACGGTGCCGGGCGCGGCGCCGCCCACGGCTCCGGCGTCCGAGACCGCGCCACCCACCCGGCTCATCCCCCTGCTCGCACTGGCCTGCGGCAGCTCCGTCGCCACCGTCTACTTCGCCCAGCCCCTGCTGGTGACCCTGGGCGAGCGGTTCGCGCTCGGCGCGGGGCTGCTCGGCGCGATCGTCACCGTGACCCAACTCGGATACGCATTGGGCCTGTTGACGCTCGTGCCGCTCGGCGACCTGCTCGGCCATCGGCGGCTGGTCACCGGCCAGCTCGGCCTGCTGGCACTCGCCCTGCTGGCCGCCGGGCTGGCGCCGGACGTGGCGGCGCTCCTCGGTGCGCTCGCCGCGGTCGGGCTGCTCGCCGTAGTCGCCCAGACGATGGTCGCGGCGGCCGCCGCCCTGACCCCGCCCGCCCGGCGTGGCCGCGCCGTCGGCACCGTCACGGGCGGCATCGTCACCGGCATTCTGCTGGCCCGCGCCGCCGCCGGTCTCCTCGCCGACCTCGCCGGCTGGCGGGCGGTGTACCTGGCGTCCGCGGGCGCCACCGCCGTCCTCGCCCTGCTGCTGCTCCGGGTACTGCCCCCGGGCGCGCCGTCCCCGAGGGTGCGCGCGGTGTCGTACGGACGGCTGGTGGCCTCGACCGTCACCCTGTTCGTCCGCCATCCGCTGCTGCGGGTCCGGGGCGGGCTCGCCCTGCTGGTGTTCGCCGCCTTCAGCACCCTGTGGAGCGGTGTGACGCAGCCCCTGAGCGGTCCGCCGTGGTCGCTGTCGCACACCGCGATCGGCGCGTTCGGGCTGGCCGGGGCTGCCGGGGCCGTCGCCGCGCAGGCGGCCGGGCGCTGGAACGACCGGGGGTTCGCCCAGCGCACGACCGGGGCCGGCCTGGTCCTGCTGACGCTCTCCTGGCTCCCGATCGCGCTGACCCCGCGGTCGCTGTGGGCGCCGGCGATCGGCGCCGTGGTGCTGGACTTCGCCGTGCAGGCCGTCCACGTCACCAACCAGACCCTGATCCACGCCGTCCGGCCCGACGCGGGCAGCAGGATCATCGGCGGCTACATGGTCTTCTACTCGGCGGGGAGCAGCCTCGGCGCCCTCGGCTCCTCCCTCGCCTACGCGACGGCGGGCTGGCCGGCCGTATCGGCCCTCGGCGCGTCCTTCAGCCTCGCCGCCCTGCTCCTGTGGGCGACGACCCGGCGCACGGGGGCGCCTCCGCGTGACGCGGAGAGCCTGCGCGGCTGAAGCCCGTGAACCACGCCTCGCGGCCGCCGTGGGGCCGGCGGCGGGGGACGCGCCGGATGCCCTCCGCGTTCGGGCGGCCGGGCCGGGGGACATCGGCCGGGACCGGGCCGTTTCAGGTCCCCTGCCAGGGTGCGGCGGGCGGGTGCCGCCGCTGACCGATCTGCCGGACCTCGGGGACCGCCTCGCGGCCGGCCGGCTGCCCGACGCAGCCGGTTGCAGAGCCGTGCCCCCGGTCAGTGAGCCGCCGGCACGACCTGGACGGTGTCCCCGACCGGGCGTTCGCCGGTGACGTCGGACGGGGTGTCGACCAGCGTGCCGGCCACGGCCATCGCGGTGGAGCCGCCGTCGTCGAGGTTCATCGCCCGGACGGCGCCGAGCGACTTCATGAAGGCGGCGGCCTCGTAGAGGGTGAAGAGTCGTCCGACAACCACCGCCTCGCGGATGCACGTCGTCACAACGGCCGTGTGAACTGAGGGAGTGCTCATGTGAGTGGTCCCCGGCGGTCACCGTGTCCGCCACGGCCAGACCGCGGTGGGACCGCTTCCTGACGCGCCCCTGAAAAAAGTTGCGGGCCGCTGTCGATCCGGCCGCGTCCCGTTCGACGTCATGATGTGCGGCGCCTCGCCGCACGATGACGCGACAGGACCTGACGAGGACAGACGTGGATCAGTTGCTGAGAGTCATGAACTTCAATGTCTCAAGTGATGGAATCGGTGCCGGTGAGCACCAGAGTTTCGAGCGGCCGTTCGGCTTCGAGCATCCCGAGAGGCTGTTCGCCTGGGCCGGAGCCACGGCGAGTTGGCCCATGCGCACGGACCCCGGTGGGAGCCGTGGCCTCGACGACTACTTCACGCGGGACTTCGCACGCGGCATCGGTGCCGAGATCATGGGCCGCAACAAGTTCGGCCCCCAGCGCGGGCCCTGGCAGGACCATGAGTGGCGCGGCTGGTGGGGGGAGGAGCCCCCGTTCCGCACTCCGGTGTTCGTCATGACTCACCACGAACGTCCGTCGTTCACGCTCTCCGACACCACGTTCCACTTCGTCGACGGCGACCCGGCCACGGTCCTCGAACGTGCGCGGGAAGCGGCGCAAGGCCAGGACGTCCGGCTCGGCGGCGGGGTCACCACCATCCGGCAGTTCCTCGACGCCGGCCTCGTCGACACCATGCATGTGGCGGTCTCGCCGGTGAGGCTCGGGTCCGGACTACGTCTTTGGGAGTCTCCCGATGAGCTGCTCGACCGGTTCCACCTGGAAGTCGTGCCCAGCCCGAGCGGCGTGACGCACCACCTGTTCTGGCGCAGGTGAGGCGAGGGCCACCCGAGTTCGGCTGTCACCCGCGCTCGCGGCACGGCTGCCCGACCTCATGGAGCCCGCGGTGGCGCCCGCCGCCCAGGACAGCGCCGGGCCACCGGGCCCCGACGGCAGCGTCCGGATCGTCATCCCCGTCGGGTCCGTCGGACACCCGCCGGGTCCGTCGGACACGCCGTCGGCACGCTGCTACGGCTCGGCCCGGAGGCCGAGGTGGTGGCGCCCTCCGAGCCGCGGGCGCGGAGGGCGCGGACGGTCGCGGCCCTGGCCAGCGTCTACCGCCGTCCGCCCGCCTCGGTGCGACAGCGGCGGGTGATCACCTGTCACGCGCGGCCGGGGCCGGCTCGCGCACCATGAAGACGTCCACGGGATCCTCGGTTTGGAGGATGAATCCGTGCCGCTCGTACAGGCGCCGGGCCGGGCTGCCCCGCAGCACGTTCAGCCGGACCGGGATGCCGTCGCGGTCGCACCGCTCCAGCAGTCCGCGCAGCACGGCCGCGCCGATGCCGTTGCCCTGGAGGTGCGGGGCCAGGTAGAAGTGCTCCAGCCAGTGGGCGTCCTCGGCCGGCCGCAGCGCCACGCAGCCGGCGAAGGCGCCGCCCACCTCGATCACCCAGGTGTGCGCCGGGACGAACCCGTCCCGCAGTCGCTGCCGCACCCGCCGCTCGTCGTAGCGCCCGAGCCGCTCCAGGTCCGCCCGCAGCACCACGGCCCGCAACTCCGCCACCGCCTCGGCGTCCGTCCCCGACGCCGGCCGGATCCTCCACTCCCCCATGATCGCCAGATTACCGCCGCGGGGCTCTCCTCACGGTGCCGGGAACGGGAACGGCCCGGCACCGCGTGTGCGGTGCCGGGCCGTGGAATGCTCGGCGTTGCGGGGCGTCAGCCCTGGCGGGCCTTGAAGCGGGGGTCCTTCTTGTTGATCACGAAGGTCTTGCCCCGCCGGCGCACCACCTGGGCGCCCGGCTTGGCCTTCAACGAGCGCAGGGACTTGCGTACCTTCATCGCGGTCTCCTCCCGGGAGGTCGAACGGGTTGTGCCGTCAAGCGGGTCGTGCCGTCGAACGGGTTGTGAGGTCAGTGGCGGTCGGCGGTGGTACGGCCGTAGCGCCGCTGGAAGCGTTCCACCCGGCCCGCGGTGTCCACGACGCGCGAGGTGCCGGTGTAGAACGGGTGGCTCGCCGACGAGATCTCGACGTCGACGACCGGGTACGTGGTGCCGTCCTCCCACTCGACCGTCCGCCGGGACTCGATGGTGGAGCGGGTCAGCAGCTGGAAGCCTGCCGCGCGGTCGCGGAAGACGACGGGACGGGAGACGGGGTGGATGCCGTTCCTCATGGGGTGTTCCTCCTCGGGGGAAGTGCGTTCTTCAGGAGGGCGGGGTTGCGCGCGGGTCAGCGCTCACCGCGGGAGTCAGCGCTCACCGCGGGGGTCAGCGCTCCCCGCGAGGGTCAGCGCTCCTCGCGGAACAGGACGTGCGCGCCGGCCACCGGGTCGTACTTGCGCAGGACCAGCCGGTCGGGGTCGTTCAGACGGTTCTTGCGGGTCACGTAGGTGACTCCGGTTCCGGCCGTCGACCTCAGCTTGACGACCGGGCGTGTGGTGCTGCGTGCCATGAGGGACTCCTTCCGCCGACCGTCCGAGCCCGTTGACTCGAACATGTCAGACGGTTCTCTCAACACCACCACCCCGCGATGCATTCCCGGCCCTCACCGCCCCCCGCGGGCCCCGATCGCCGCCCGCTCCCGGGCCGCCCGCACCGCCGCCGACAGGCTGCCGATGTCGTACGCCCCGTGGTGCCGGCGCCCGTTCACGAAGAACGTCGGCGTGCCCGCCACCTGGCTCAGGTCCGCCGACTCCACGTCCTCGGCGATCCGTGCCGCGCCCCGGTGGGACCGCAGATCCCGGTCGAAGCGCTCGGCGTCCAGCCCGAGGGCGTCGGCGTACGTGCGCAGATGCCCGAGGCGCAGCTCGCCCTGGTGGCTGAGCAGCAGATCGTGCATCTCCCAGTAGCGGCCCTGCGCGGCCGCGGCCTCCGCCGCCTCGGCCGCCAGCTGGGCGTGCACGTGCACGTCCGTCAGGGGGAGGTGCCGCCACACGTACCGCACGTCGCCGAAGTCACCGAGCAGCTCACGGACGACCGGTTCGGCCTGTCCGCAGTACGGGCATTCGTAGTCGCCGTACTCCACGACGGTCACCGGCGCGTGCCGCGGACCCCGCACGTGGTCGCGGTCGGGATCGACCGGCACCGCCAGGTCGACGAGCGTCTCGGCGTCGCCGAGCAGCGCCCGCTGCCGCAGCCGGCCCGGCAGCACCGCGAGGACCGCGGTGAGGAGCCGGCTGATCAGGAAGGAGCCGACCAGCGCGCTGAGGATGCCGATCTTGGCGTCCGCCAGCTGTGTCCCCCGGAAGGCGAGGGTCGCGATGAGCAGCGAGACGGTGAAGCCCGTCCCGGCCAGGGCCCCGCCCGCCGCGACGGCTCCCCAGCCGACCGGCGGCCGGACCCGCCCCCGGCTGACCCCGTACGCCAGCGCGGACGCCCCGAGGATGCCCAGCGGCTTGCCGACGACGAACGCGAGCAGGATGCCGAGCGTGACCGGCGAGGTGAACGCCCGCGCGAGCTGGTCGGCATCCAGCGGGATACCGGCGTTGGCCAGGGCGAACAGCGGGACGACGAGATAGCTGGTCCACGGGTGGTACAGGCCCTGCAGCCGGTCGTTGGGCGAGATCGCGGACGCCAGGCCGGCCTGCGCCGAGCGTGCCAGCTCGGGCGTCGGCTGCTCGCGGAACATCCGGAACAGGCCCGTGGCGTGTTCCAGGTCGGCGCGTGCCGCCGGGTACGCGTAGGTGATCAGGCCCATGGCGAGGCCGATGACCACGGGATCGACACCCGACTCCAGCAGCGCGACCCAGGCGACGAGCGCCAGCAGCGCGTAGACCAGGCCCCGGCGCACCCCGAGCGCGCGGACGAGCAGGACGACGCCGAACACCGCCACCGCGACCAGCAGCGCCGCTACGTCGACGTGCTCGCTGTAGGCGACGGCGATGACGCCCAGGGCGACGAAGTCGTCGACCACCGTGATCGACAGGAGGAAGATCCGCAGTCCGCTCGGCAACCGGTGCCCGACGACGGCGAGCATGCCGAGGGCGAAGGCGGTGTCGGTGGACATCGCCGCGCCCCAGCCGTGCGCGGAGGAGTGCCCCGCGTTGACCGCGAGGAAGAGGGCGACCGGTACGACCATGCCGCTGATCCCGGCGGCGAGCGGCAGGGCCAGACGCCGGCGGTCGCGCAGCTCGCCCATGTCGAACTCGCGGCGCGCCTCCAGTCCGACGACGAAGAAGAACAGCGCCATCAGTCCGCTGTTGATCCACTCCCGCAGTGAGAGGGACAGACCGTGGGTGCCGATCCCGACGGACAGGTGCGTCTCCCAGAACGACGCGTAGCCCGCGGGAGCCGCGTTGGCCCACAGCAACGCGGCGAGCGCCGCCGTCACCAGGACGGCGGCGCTACCGGTCTCGGTCCGCAGGAAGTGGCGCAGCGGTGAGCGGGATCCAGAACAGGCGGTCTGGCCCGAGAGGTCGTCGGGTGCGAACGCCATGCTCATCCGTGCTCATCTCCACCTCGCGCAGGGTTTCGTGCCGTGCCGGCACTGCCGGGGCAACAGCGGCGGGTGGGGCGTTCATTCCAGGGTGAGGGCATGGGCGGACGAGCACACGCCGGTCGTCAGGACAGGTACCGCTCCACCTGCGACGCCGGGCGCACCTGGGCCTCCTCGGGGTCCTGACCGGCGGCGACGCGGGCCCGGCGCTGCCGGAGGAGGTCCCAGCACTGGTCGAGCTCGGTCTCCAGCCGCGCCAGGCGTTCCTGCTCGGTCGGCTGGTCGATGTCGTGGTCCGCCAGACGGTCCCGCAGGTCCTTCTCCTGGTTGATCATCTCCGTGATGCGTCCGAGGATCTGCTTCTCGGCCTCGGCGCCGGGTCCCGTCGTCATGTCTCTCTCCCCAAGCCGTGATGCGACCTCAATCGGTCGATTCATGTATTGAACAGCAGGTTCGAGCCGTCCGCCACGGCGGGGTGAGCGGTGATCGTTCTTGCCGGGCGCCGGCCTCACGACGTGAGAACGACCCGGCCTCCGCTGTCGGTGACGCACTCCCGGTAGGGGTTCGGGTCGCCCTGACGCTCCTGGCACGTCCAGGTGGTCTCCCCGACACTGATCGTGGCGGGCGCGCCCGACTTGCTGGACGCGGCCTTGGTGTAGGCGCTCGCGACCTCCAGGGCGGCGGCGCAGGACCCGGCGGATTCGGCCCAGACCGCCAGCCCGGTCGCCTTGTCCGCGCCGCAGTACGTGACCGACGACCGGGCGGCGCCCTCGGTACCGGCGAACGAGGGGGCCGGGGTTCCGAGGCACAGCGCGGCGGCGCCCAGCAGGCCCGCCGCCGTCCCCGTCATGATCGAGCGCATCACAGGTGTCTCCCTTGCGGTGACGAACGAGGCCGGGACATGTCAGGCACATACGCCCTGTGAGGCATGTCGGTGTCCGGCCTCCTCTCCGTACGATCATCCACGGGGGCGGGGCGATCGGCACGCCGCGGCCCGCCGGAAGGTGCCGACCGGGGAGCGAGCGCGGTGGCCGAGCAGGGCGGACGCGGTCCGACGGCTCATCGCTCGGCGGTGCCGCGCAGTCGGGCGAGTGCGGCGTCCAGGTCGGCCCGGCGGGGTCGGTTGTGGGGCAGCTTGCCGAGCACGGCCGCCATGCCGCAGGTGTTGGTCAGAGCGGAGAAGACCAGGCCGCCCGCGATGCCTGCGGACAGCAGTTGGAAGGCCGGGTGGACGGACAGGCCGAGCAGGAGGCCGAGCAGCACGACCGTACCGGCCGTGAACCGGACCTGACGCTCCATGCTCCAGGTCGCTTTCGTGGTCGCCTCGGGCCGGTGCGTGTCATAGCCCCCGGCCGTCCAGGCGGCGGTTCCCCCGGCGAGGGTGGCGCCGGCGATGCCGCTCCCGGCGAGGACGCGGCAGGCGTTCTCCGAGCGGGCGCCGGAGGCGCAGACGACGAGGATGTCACCGCGTCCGGCGGCGGTGCGGATGTCGGGCAGGGCCCGGTCGAGCTGGTCGAGCGGGATGTTGAGGGCACCGGGCACGTGGCCGCCGGCGTACTCGCCGGGGGTGCGGACGTCGATGACGGTCAGCTCGTGCAGGCGGGCGTGGGCCTGGCGGGGGTCCAGGGTGGTGGGTGTGGTCATGGCGGATGTCTCCCTCGTGCAGTCTCTGTGGTTCGTGTGGTGGTGGGGCGGGGTGTTCATGGCCTCCCCGGATTCCCCGGCCCGGCGGGGTCTCCACCACGTGCGATATCCGCACCCCGCGCCGGGCGGCCGCGGCCAGGACCCGGTCGATGTCCCGCGGCGGGTCGACAGCCGCGGCCGTGTGTGTGCCGCCGGCCAGATAGCTGCGGTTGCCCAGCCCCTCCAGCTAGATGGTGTCGACGAAGAACCTCGGGCACTCCTCTCCTCAGAATTACCTGAGGGGGTATATGGACGACCGTATCACCAGTACCCCAGGGGGTATACCGGCCACCGTACAGGAGTACCCCAGGGGGTATCGCGGGAGCGTAAGATACCCGCAGGGGTATGACGGAGGAGTGGATCGTGGAACTGGGGATGGCGGCGGACGAACTCAAGGCCGTGGTCAACCGGCTGCGCCGGGCGCAGGGGCAGATCGCCGGCGTGATCAGGATGATCGAGGAGGGGCGGGACTGCGAGGAGGTGGTCACGCAGCTCGCCGCGGCTTCCCGCGCCCTGGACAAGGCCGGCTTCGCGGTCATCGCCACCGGCCTGCAGCATTGCCTCAGCGACTCCGAGCTCGCCGACGCCGGAGACCGGGAGCAGATGAGGGCCCGGCTGGAGAAGCTCTTCCTGTCCCTCGCCTGAGCCGGGGCGGATGACGGTAGTGGTGGAGGCGGGCGCCGGGTGATCCGGTGGTCCGGGTGGTCCCGGAGACGGGTCAGTGTCGGTTCGTCCCCGCCGAACATCCCGTCGACGGCGGGCTGACGGGCAGGGCGACCCTGTCCCGGCACGCCGCGATGGTCAGTGCCGGACCGCCGCGCCGCGCCTCGCGGTAACCGGCCGCTGATGGCGCGCCGTACGAGGACGGCCCCGCCCTCGTGGAGACCGCCCCGGATCTGACCGTGGAGGACATCAAGGCCCGCACCGGCGCGCCCTGCGCCTGGCCGGCCTCACGGCCGCCTGCCGACGGGAGCGCTCCGGTGCGTCGGGGCCTCGGCGCATGACGTCAGCGCGGTCGAGGACGTCCGGAAATCGTGCCGTTCACGTGAACCCGGGGCTCGTCCGGGCGGGCGACGGTGTCCTGTGGCCGCCGTCCGGTGCCGGGCCGGCCGGTCCGGACAGCCCGCCGGCTTGGGGAACGGGGCGTCCGAGAGCCGACTCGGCGCTCTCACCGAGGAAGCCACCCGACTGGTGCTGCCACAGCCTGGCGTAGGCGCCGTCCGCGGCGAGCAGTTCCTCGTGGGTGCCCTGCTCGACGACGCTTCCGCGGTCGAGGACGACGAGACGGTCCATGCCGGCGACGGTGCTCAGGCGGTGGGCCACCACGAGGGCCGTACGTCCGTCCATCAACCGCCACAGGGCGTCCTGGACGAGGAGTTCGCTCTCCGAGTCGAGCGCGCTGGTCGCCTCGTCGAGCAG
Source organism: Streptomyces sp. Ru62 (assembly GCF_002920615.1). Classification (GTDB taxonomy): domain Bacteria; phylum Actinomycetota; class Actinomycetes; order Streptomycetales; family Streptomycetaceae; genus Streptomyces. Next base: position 341,861 of record NZ_PQSU01000003.1, on the reverse strand, counting down.
CAGGACCGGGGCGTCGCGCAGGATGGCCCTGGCCAGGGCGACGCGCTGGCGCTGGCCGCCCGAGAGTTTGACCCCCCGCTCCCCCACCAGGGTGGCGAAGCCGTCGGGGAGCTGGTCGGCGAACTCCGTGACGTGCGCGGCCTCGGCCGCCGCGCGGATCTCCTCGTCGGTGGCGCCGGGCCGGGCGAACGCGATGTTGTCCCGCAGGCTGCGGTGGAACATGGCGGGTTCCTGCGGGACGTAGGCGATCAGTGAGCGCAGGTCGGTCTGGCGCAGCCGGCTGATGTCCTGACCGCCGATCAGGATGCGTCCGCCGTCGATGTCCGACATCCGCAGCAGGAGCCGGGTGAGGGTGGTCTTGCCGCCGCCGGACCTGCCGACCAGACCGATCCGTGCGCCCGCGGGCACGTCGAGGTCGAGTCCCTGGAAGATCGGCTTCGCACCCGCGTGGGCGAAGGTCACCGCCTCGAAGCGGATGCCCGTGTCCCGCGGTGCGAGCGTTTCGGGTTCCACCGGGTCGAGGACGGTGGGCGGATCCAGCAGCAGCTCCGTGAACTGCGCGGCCTCGGTCATCGAGCTCTCCAGACGCCGGTAGATCTGGTTGAACTCGAACATGATCTGGGTGGCGTTGGAGTAGTAGGTGAAGCTGACGACGATCTGCTCGACGCCCTGGCCCGAGCCGCCGAAGGCGACCGCCACCAGCAGACCCAGCACGTTGGTCAGCACGGACATGGGGGCGACCAGGGTGTCGACGCGCAGATTGCCGTAGTCCCACGACCTCAGCGTCAGGCGCCGGGACTCCGCGACGCGGCTGCGGTGTTCGTCGGCCTCCCGCCGCTCCGCCGCGAACGCCCGGATGGTCTCCATGTTCACGAGGCTGTCGGCGACGTGGCCGGAGACCCTGGCGATCGCCGCCTCACGGTCGTTGACGAGCCTCTGCCGACGGCGGATCAGGGGCGTCGCGGCCACCACGGTCAGCGCGATCATCACAAGGAGGCCGACGACGAGCATCGGTTCGTAGCTCCACAGCACCACGGAACCGAACACCAGCGGGACGAGACTGCCGACGATCCGGTACGTCACCGTGTCGACGAAGTCCTCGAAGCGCTTGCCGTAGCTGAGCACCCGTTTGGTCAGGGAGCCGGCGAAGTTGTCGTGGAAGAACGCCGCGTCCTTGGCCAGGAGTTCGTCCATGCCGGTCACGTACAGGTGCTCCATGCCGAAGGCGTCCAGGCGGTTCAGGCAGTGCTGCCCGACCCGCCACACGGCCTCGGCCGACAGCAGCGTCACGCCGAAGCCGAGCACGTACGGCAGTGCCGAGCCGAGGGTGATACCTCCGGCACCGGCGGCCTGTCCCGCCAGTTTCGCGATCAGCAGGGGGGCGACGTAGCGGATGCCGATGTTGCCCACCGCCGGCAGCAGGAGCGCGGGCAGGGTCAGCAGTCGTAGTCGCAGCAGTTCCCGGCCGTAGCGGCGCAGTGCCAGAACCACCGCGCTCCTGCCCGGTGTCGGCCCTCGATTGTCTGTGGTGCCCATCACACTCCCGGAGGTTCGGAAGTGGGAAGTCTCCCGTCCACGGAGTTTCTCAGTCCAGGCATTTAACGCGGAACGGCGAGAACCGGACACGTCCGCCGCGCTCAGCGCCCGCGTGGCCAACCATCTCCACACCCTGAGCCGCGCCGTCGGCGCCCGCTGCACCGACTGCTCCGCGCGACAGCGGTCGCCGTCAGCGGCTCACGGGGAACAGATACCGGACAGCGGATCGCAGAAAGCAGATGGCGGACAGCGGATCGCGGACAGCGGATCGCCGACAGCACATCGCGGACAGCAATCTCCGTCAGCGGTATCAGGCTGATACCGCCGACCCGATACTCTGAAAGCGGCGGTGACATTTTCTCCTTCGGAGGCCGGGATGAGCGAGCAGCCGTGGACGATCGAGTCCATCCGTCACGCCCTCGGCAACCCTGCTCTCGCCCAGCGTTTCCTCGGTGAGATCAACCGGGCGCCCGCCCATGAGCTGCTGCGGGTCTTCGCCCGCTGGGAGCGCATCGCCAAGGACACCGTCGCCGCGGTTCAGCGGGGACGTGAGATCGCCGCGGCCGAAGCCCGCGGTGAGGAGCCGGCCCGCGAGTGGGTCGACGCGACCGACCGGGTCCTCGCCGAAGCCGAGCGCATCCGTGCGCGCGGCGCCGCCTGATCCGCCGTCCGGTGCCACGCCCCGTCCCGGGCTCGCTACGCTGGGCCGGGCAGAATCACCGTCGCCGTCCAGTGGTTTGTGCGACCACGATCTGGTGCTCGAACCCTGAGAGGCCATGTGACCTATCGGCTCAAGTACGACCAGGCGGCAGAAGCCGTCCACGAGGCGATGCCGACGGCGGCGAGCGAAGAACTCACCCTCGCCCTCGCCGACGCCTGCCACGATCCGATCGGCGCCACCGAGCCGTACGGCGAGGATGACGGTGTCGTCCGCGCGCTCGTGACCCGGCAGTCGTTCGCCCTCCTCCTCATCGGGGAGGCACTCAGAACGATCACCGTGCTACAGGTGACCCACCTCGGCTGAAGCCCACAGCCCCGCTCTGGTGTCCCGTGCCACGACAGAGGACGTGGCACGGGGCAGGGTCCTCAGCGGAGGGCGTCGGCCGCGTAGGCCCAGAGCCGGTCCGCCGCCCGCGGGTCGAGGGCGTGAGCGGCCACGCCACCGGGCCCTTCCTCGTCACCGTGGACGACCCGGGCCTCCTGGTTGTCCTCGAAGTACCGGCCGGTCACACCCTTCAGCAGCGGTGACGCGGCCAACAGCACGGAGGTCGCGGCTCCCTGGGCGGGAGTCTTGTAGTGCGGGAGCGGGGTGAGGTTTCCCTCGGCGTCCATCACCCCGAACGCGCGCATGGTGTCGTCGTCGAGATGACGCTGGAGGGCGGTGAGGATGTAGCCCGGGTTGAGCGCGTTGGCCGTGATCCCGTCGTCCGCCCAGCGGCGGGCGGCCACCGTGAACAGGACCTCGGCGGACTTGGACTGCCCGTAGGCCGTCCACGGGTCGTACGGGCGCCGCGCGAAGTGGGGGTCGTCGAAGTCGAAGGGCACGTCGCGGTGAGCGCCGGAACTGACGACCACGATGCGGGCCGAGCCGGCTTCGCGCAGGCGGGCGTGGAGTGCGGTGGCCAGGGCGAAGTGCCCGAGGAAGTTGGTGGCGAGCTGCATCTCCCAGCCGTGGGCGGTGACGGTCCGCGTGGGCAGGGCCATGATCCCGGCGTTGGCGACGAGGATGTCGAGCGGCCCCCGCCAGGTCCGCGCGAAGGAGTCGACCGAGGCCGCCTCCGACAGGTCGAGTGCCACGGCCCGCACCGGGCCGGCACCGGGAACGGCGGAGAGTTCGCGGACGAGCGGCTCCGCGACCGCCGGCCGACGGGTGGCGATCGTGACCTCCGCGCCGGCGGTGGCCAGGGCGCGGACGGTCTCGGTGCCGATGCCGGAGGCGCCACCGGTGACCACGGCGCGGCGGCCGGTGAGATCCACACCGTCGATCACCTCCGCGGCGGTGGCGGAGGAGTCGAAGGGAGTGGTCAGAAGGGACTCGGCGTTCACGGGGTGCCTCTCCGGATCGGGATCGCTGTCACGCCTCCCGACCTTAGGGCGGCCCCGCTGGACGCTCTATCATCGAGCGTCCGCAGTGTTTTAGTCATCGTCCGAGGAGTTGCTGCTCGTGGATCCCCTGGAGGATGTGCTGGGTCTGCTGGAGACCCGCGGTCACCTGTCCACGAGCCTGGTGGCGGGCGGGCAGTGGGCCGTGCGGTTCGATCCGCCCACCGGAGTCAAGTTCAACGCCGTACGACGCGGTGGCTGCGTGCTCGAAGTCGACGGTGTCGACGAGGCGATCACTCTGGCGACCGGTGACTGCTACCTCCTCACGCGCCCGCGCGCCTTCACCCTCAGCAGCGGTCCGGAAGCCGCTCCGGTCAGCGCGGGGCCGGTCTTCGCCCGGGCCGAAGGCGGGGTCGCCCGAGTCGGTCACGGCGACGAGGTGCTGTTGATCGGCGGTCGCTTCTCCTTCGGCACGCGGGCGCACGAGCTGTTGCTCGACACTCTGCCGCCGGTCGTCCTTGTGCCTGCCGGAACCGGCCAGGCGGAGGCCGTGGAGTGGGCGCTCGCCGCGATCGACCGGGAGTTGCTGCACAGACCGCCCGCCTCGACGCTGATGGCGGAACACCTCGCCGTCGTCATGCTGATCCATGTGCTGCGCTTCCACCTCGCCCGCGAGCCCCGGGCGGTGTCCGGCTGGCTGGCCGGTCTTGCCGACCCCGCGGTGGCCGCCGCGCTGCGCGCCATGCACGAGGCCCCGGCGCGTTCCTGGACGGTGGCTGATCTGGCGCGCGTCGGTGCGGTCTCCCGGTCGACCCTCGCCGCACGCTTCAAGGACACGGTCGGTGAGGGACCGCTTGCCTACCTGACGCGATGGCGCATCGAGCTCGCGTCCCGGCGGCTGCGGGAGGGCACCGAGACGATGGCCGCCATCGCCCGGTCCGTGGGCTACGGATCCGAGAGCGCGTTGAGCGTCGCTTTCAAACGGGTCATGGGAGTGTCACCCCGCGACTACCGCGGACGGGCCGGCTGACCTGAATTCCCACCCGTTCCCGCATTTCGATTCCGGCGTCATTCTGAACTCCTCAACGGCGGCCCGACAAGCGGCGGGGCGAGGGCATTTCGTGCTCCTGCACAAGTGGGAACCAGGCTGTGAGCTGGGCTCATCCGCCGTTGACCCGGCACGTATTGACAGGTCGTTATTTCGTTCCCGCTAATTGGCCGGAAGTCGGCCCTCGACCGAGGGCCTGTTCACGATAGGTACGAAGTGACGTCATCCTCGCTTCGCAGAGAGCGAATAACCGTCTTTCGCGCTGTCCGGCACGGCCTGGTGGCCGCCGGACTCTTTGCCCTCGTCCTCCTGGGCGTCACCCCGCCCGCGTCCGCCGCCGACCAGGCCGGCGGCACCGACCTGACCCCCGTGTGCGGCACACCCGCCGAGGGGCACGCGTCCTGCTACGCCATGCGCTCCGACGAGCCCCCGCTGCGCCGGCTGGCCGCGGCACAGACACCGCCGGGACTCGGCCCCCAGGACCTGCAGAGCGCCTACAGCCTCCCGGCCGACGGCGGCGCCGGACAGACCATCGCCATCGTCGACGCGTACGACAACCCCAACGCCGAGGCGGACCTGGCGGTCTACCGCGCCCAGTACGGGCTGCCGCCGTGCACCACCGCCAACGGCTGTTTCAAGAAGGTCGACCAGCGCGGCGGCACGGACTACCCCACGACGAACGACATGTGGGCCGGTGAGATCGCCCTCGACCTCGACATGGTCTCCGCCGTCGCCCCCCGGGCGAACATCCTGCTCGTGGAGACGGACAACGACGGTCTGGACCGGCTCGCGGCCGGCGTCGACAAGGCCGTCGAGCTGGGCGCCAAGTACGTCTCCAACTCCTACGGCCGCACGGGCGACTTCGCCTCGGACCAGGCGACGTACGGGTCCTCCTACGACCACCCCGGCGTCGCAATCGTCGCGGCGAGCGGGGACAACGGCTACGGCGTCTCGTTCCCGGCCACCCTGTCCACCGTGACGGCGGTCGGCGGCACGAACCTGACCGCCGACCCGGACAGCCCGCGCGGCTGGGACGAGACCGTGTGGAAGCGGGGCTTCTACGGCCCCGGCTCGGGCTGCGCGTCGTACCAGGCCAAACCGGAGTTCCAGAAGGACACCGGCTGCTCGGGACGGAGCGTCGCCGATGTGTCCGCGGTCGCTGACAACGTTGCCGTGTACTCGACGTTCGGTTCGCTGGGCACCGGCTGGCAGCGCTACGGCGGCACCAGCGCGGCCACCCCGGTGATCGCGGCCACTTACGCGCTGGCCGGCCCGCCCCGCCCGGGCACCTATCCCAACGCCTACCCGTACGCGACGGACGGCCCGGGGCTGAACGACATCACCTCCGGGTCCAACGGCACCTGCGCCACCGCCTACCTGTGCACCGCGGGCACCGGTTACGACGGCCCCACGGGCCTCGGCACCCCTTCCGGTCTGGCCGCCTTCCGCAGCGGTCCGAGCGGCACCCTCACCGGCACGGTGACGGACGCGAAGACCGGCAGGCCCGTCGCCGGCGCCACCGTCGGCTCCGGGCTCGACGTGGCCACGACGCGCGCGGACGGCACGTACACGCTGAACCTGCCCGCGGGTGAGGTCGGCGGTCTCACCGTCACGGCGTTCGGCTACGCGTCCCCCGCCCCGGTCACCGTGGACATCGCGGACGGTACGACCGTGACCCGTGACTTCGGCCTGAAGGCCCTGCCCCGCACCCATGTGCGCGGGACCGTCCGGGACGGCTCCGGGCACGGCTGGCCGCTGTACGCCAGGATCGCCGTCGAGGGTTCCCCCGAGGCGCCGGTCTGGACCGACCCGGTGACCGGTGACTACGACATCTCCCTGCCGAAGAACGCCGGTTACAGTCTCGGCATCACCGCCGCCCTCCCCGGCTACGAGGCGCTCACCCGTGAGGTGAAGGTGGGCGGCGGTCCCGTGACGGTGAACGCCGCACTGACCGCCGACCCCGACGCGGCCACCGCCGTCGGCTACGACCTCCACCGCGCCGAGCACGCCGAGGGCTTCGACTCCACCACGGCCGCACCGCAGGGCTGGACGGTGTCCGACGCGGGCAGCGACAACGGCTGGCGGTTCGACGACCCCAACGAGCGGGGCAACACCACCGGCGGCAGCGGTGCCTTCGCCGTCATCGAGAGCGACAGCGGACCGTTCGGACCGCACCAGGACACCTCGCTGGTCAGTCCCGCCTACGACCTGTCGGACGCGCAGTCGGCCTCCCTCACGTTCAGGACCGGCTACATCACCAACCTCAGCCAGCAGCACATGACCGTGGAGGCCAGCACCGACAACGGCGCCACCTGGCAGAGCGTGTGGGGCGGCCCCAAGACGGGCGGCCAGGCCGACCACGTCACCGTGCGCGTGCCGCTGCGGGAGTACGCGGGGCAGCCGTCCGTGCGGCTGCGCTTCCACTTCGTCGCGAACTGGGCCTACTTCTGGGAGGTCGACGACGTGACAGTGGAGGGCCGGACGCTTCGGCCGGTGCCGGGCGGGCTGACCGTCGGCACCGTCAAGGACGCCCGCACCGGCCACGGCGTCGTCGGCGCGACGGTCACGGACGCCTCGGCACCGGACGCCGTCGCGACCACGGTGGCCACACCCGAGGACCCGGCCGTGGGCGACGGCCTGTACACGCTGTTCACGGGACCCGGGGTGCACCGGCTGCGCGCGACGGCGGACGGGTACGCGCCGCTGACCCGACGCGCCGTGGTGCACGACGACCGCGTCACCGGGAGGGATTTCGCGCTCAGGGCGCGGCCGTGACCTGCCACGGCTGACCCACGCGGTGCCGGTGGCGCGTCCCGTCGGGGGGCACGCCACCGGCACCGCCCGGACCCGCGGGCGGCGCCGGAGCCCGGGCCGCCGAGACGGTCAGGGCTGCTCCTCCAGCCACCCCCGCTCCGCCGCCAGCAGCGCGATCTGGAACCGGGTGCGGGCGCCCAGCAGGGTCCCGGCCTCGCTGACGTGCTTCTGCACCGTGCGCCGGCTCACCTTCAGCACGCGGGCGATCGTGTCGTCCTTCATCCCGGTGGCCATCAGATGCAGGATCTCGCGGGTCCGCCGGTCCGGCCGTACCGCCTGCGCGTCGCTGTCCGGCGCGGGGTCCTCGGGCCGGGGCGCGGACGGCGGCGGACCGTCGCGCCGGGTCGCCAGGGACACCGGCTCGGCCCGCTCCCACACGCTCTCGAACAGCGCCACCAGCGCCTCCACCAGCGCCGGCGAGTGCACCACCAGGGAGCCCGCCGTCGGCCGGTCCCCGCGCACCGGCAGCAGCGCGGCCGCCCGGTCGAACACCACGAGCTTCACCGGGAGCCGGGAGGCGAGCCGTAGCTGCCCGCCCTCCGCCGTCCCGCGCAGCGCCGTCTCCAGCGACACCGCGTCGGTGAAACCGTCCGTCTCGTACACCGACCGCATCCGCACCCCGTCCGCCACGCCCACCTCCCGGGCGGAGGTGTGCCGTCCGGTCACGTACGGCGGCTTGGCCAGGTGCAGCACCTCGGCCGACGTCCCCTTCAGCAGCTGGCCGTAGCGGGCCGCCACCTCCTCCTCGTGCTCCAGCGCCTCCACCAGGTGCGCGGCGCGCGGCGCGGACACCTCCTCGTACGTCTCGTGCAGGCGCTCCACCAGGGCCTCGGCGCGCGCCAGTTCGGCCCGGCGCCGGGCCAGCAGCGCGCCGAGCGACGCGCGCGGGGGACCTGCCGCCCACCGTGCCGTCACACCGTCCACGCGCAGCGCCAGCGCGGCCTCCTCAAGCTGCCGCAGGGCGTCCCGCGCCGCCGGTCCGGGCACGCCCACCGCCGCCGCCACCTGGACGGTGTCCGCCGACGGCACGCTCACCAGGTACTCCAACACCCGCCCGGCCAGCGGGTCCAGCCCGGTCCCCGGCCACGGGCTGTCCGGCGTCCCATCCATGTGTCCCGACACTCCCCTGCTCGCGGCGACCCCGAAGGCATGGCGCAAGACCGCCATCGCCCCCCAGTAAATCGGTGCGCGGGGCGACCCGGTACCGCGATCATGGAGCGGTCCGTATCACGCCGACCGCTGGGAGACCCTTCGCCGTGCCCGTGCCCCCCGACCCGACGGTCCTGCACCCGATGCCCGAGCAGCCGCGGGTGGTGCTGCTCAAGCCGCTGGTGAAGTCCCCGCTGATCGAGGTCGGGGAGTTCTCCTACTACGACGATCCGGACGACGCGACAGCGTTCGAGACGCGCAACGTGCTCTACCACTACGGGCCGGAGAAGCTGGTCATCGGCAAGTTCTGCGCGCTGGGCACGGGCGTGCGGTTCATCATGAACGGCGCCAACCACCGCATGGACGGCCCCTCGACCTTCCCCTTCCCCACCATGGGCGGCTCGTGGGCCGGCCACTTCGACCTGCTCACCGGTCTGCCGAACCGCGGGGACACCGTCGTCGGCAACGACGTGTGGTTCGGCCACGGCGCGACGGTCATGCCCGGGGTGCGCATCGGGCACGGCGCGATCATCGGCACCCGGGCCGTGGTCACCGGCGACGTGCCCGACTACGGCATCGTCGGCGGCAACCCGGCCCGCCTCATCCGCACCCGCCACACCCCTCGGGACGTCGCCCGGCTGCTGGCGGTGGCCTGGTGGGACTGGCCCCTGGAGCACATCACCGAGCACGTGCGGACCATCATGTCGGGCAGTGTCGCCGACCTGGAGGCCGCGGCCCCGGGCGGTCACTGACGTCAGTGGCCGGGGCCGCTCCTCCAGCGGTAGGTGGCGAAGGAGTCCGCCGGGACCGTCACCACGAACGACTGGCCGGCGACGGTGATCCGGACCTTGCCGTCGGTGTGGGTGCTGTTGCCGAGGACGGCGACGAAGGTGCCGTCCTTCGTGCGGTAGACGACGTTGCCGATGCCGTGCTCGGCGGCACTGGATCCGAGGCGTACGTCGCCGGGTGAGAGGTACTTGGCGAACTGCCCGATCGGGTAGAGCTCGTCGCGGACGGTGAAGTCGCGCGTGGCCGTGTTCACCGTCACCAGCCGGTCCCGCCACTTGGTGGTGGCCGCGACCTGGTCCCAGTCGACGTCGTTGTCCCGGGCCGGTGTCCAGTGCAGGGTCCCGCCGTCCTGGTCGGTGGTCTGGGCCCACAGGATGTAGGAACCGGCGTCGAGGCGGAAGTCGTCGAGGATGGTCGAGGGCGACAGGTCGCTGGTCTCCGTGAGCTGGACCGGCTTGCCCGTCTGTTCGTAGGCGTCGCGCATGACGCGCGGGTCCCCCCAGTAGGGGTGGAAGGCGATGGCGTCGGCCGCCTCGCGGACCTGCTCGCCGGTCACCGAGCCGTCGGGGGCGTCGTCGAAGATGCGGTGGTAGTTCTTGGTGGCCGTGCTGCCCGGGTCGCGCCAGTCCCAGAAGTTGAAGTCGTGCACGTAGAGCTGGGTGTTCAGGTGCGCGGCCCGGAACTCCCGTTTGATCGCCAGGGCCAGCTTCTGCTGCTGGGCGACGCTGATGTCCATGGCCGGGTAGACGACGTCCATGCCCGGTTCGTTCAGCAGGGTCAGGGCGTCGACCCGGATGCCGTGCCGGGCGTACGCCTGGACGAACTTGACGTAGTACCGGGCGAAGACGTCGATGCAGTCGTCCCGCAACTTGCCGACCTGGTAGTACTCCGTGCTGCTCCCGGGCTTGAGCGCGACCTGCCCGGTGAACCGGTTGTTCGTCTTCATCCACGCCGGTGCGCTCCATGCCGACGCGAAGAAGGTGGCGTGCGGGTTGTAGCGCTGGATGAGCTTGACCGTGTCGATGATGTGCAGGTCGATGTCCCGCCGGATGGAGAAGTGCTTCAGCCCGAAGTCGTCGGTGACGCCGGGGGGCAGGTCGTCCTCCGACCAGAACGGCAGGTGCTCGATGAGGTCGGGGCTGCCGATCGTGAGCCGGAACCGGTCCAGGCCCGCGCCGTGCACGGGGTCGACGAGCAGCCGGACGGCCTCCTCCCGCTTGGCGGGGGTGAGCTTCCACAGGTTGGACACGCTCGTCTCGTCCAGGGAGAAGCCCACGCCCGCGTACCGCTGCCGGACGGCGTTCGGGTCCGCGACGACGGCGGCGGTGACCGGGCCGCCGGGATCGGTGTCCGTCCTGACCGCCGGCAGCGGCAGCCATGCCCGCGCGGCGCCGGTGGAGTAGGTGCCGGTCACGGTCCGGCCGTGTCCGGGCGGCCCGCCCGCGGCTCGGTCGGCGTGCGCGGCCGGGCCCGCGCCGACCAGCGCGGACACGGTCATGGTCGCGACGGCCGCTAGTGCGGTGAGATGACGTCTCACGCCTGCTCCCTGGGCTCCGGGGGTGTCGGGGGCCGGCGCCGTACGGTGCCGGCGGCGCGCGACCGCTCCGGATCCAAGCAATTCCGTGATGTTAAGTCAAGGTTTGAAGTAAGCCCGGGGGTCGCTTTGTTCAGGGGCGGCCCACCGCCGTCCGCGTGTCGCCGTCGGCCTTCTCCAGGCGTCGGGCGGCCTCCTCGGCGGTGCAGTGCGCGAGGAGCATGACGATGGCGGTCTTGGCGTGGCCGCCCGCCGCCCGCAGCGCCTCGGCGGCGGCGTCGGGGTCCGCGCCGGTCGCCTGGACCACCATGCGGCGGGCACGGTCGAGCAGCTTCTCGTTGCTGGCCCGGACGTCGACCATCAGGTTTCCGTAGACCTTGCCCAGGCGGACCATGGAGGCGGTCGAGAGCATGTTGCACACCATCTTCTCGGCGGTGCCGCCCTTCAGCCGGGTGGACCCGGTGAGGATCTCCGGCCCGGTGGGCACCTCGATGGGGATGTCGGCGTAACGGCTGATCACCGCGTCCCGGTTGCAGGCGACCGACACCGTCGTCGCGCCCTTTGCGGCGGCGTGCTTCAGGCCGCCGACGACGTAGGGGGTACGGCCGCTGGCGGCGAGCCCGACGACCGTGTCCCGGTCGTCCACGCCGATCCCGTCGAGGTCCGCGGCGGCCCGCTCGGGTTCGTCCTCGGCGCCTTCCACCGCGACGACGAAGGCGCCGGGACCGCCGGAGAGCAGGCCCACCACCTGTTCCGGGGCGGTGCCGAAGGTCGGGGGGCACTCGACGGCGTCGAGCAGGCCGATACGGCCGCTGGTGCCGGCGCCGAGGTAGATCAGCCGGCCGCCCCGGCGCAGGGACGCCGTGATGGCCTCGACGGCGGTGCCGATCTCCGCGAGGGCGCCGCGTACCGCGAGGGCGACCGTCTGGTCCTCGTCGTTCATGACCGACAGCAGTTCACCGACCGGCATGCGATCGAGGTCAGCGGTCCGCTCGTTGCGGGTCTCGGTGCCGAGAGTGCTGAGGTCCATGGCGGCTTGTCCTTTCCTGGGCGGTACTCAAGTTCGTGGGCGGAGCGGAAGCTCCGGATCCGGGCCGAAGGCTGAGGGCGGGGCGAGGGCGGGGGCGAGGGCTTGTGGGGGGAGCCGGAACTCGTGATCGGAGCTGGGGGCTCGCGGTCGGAGCCGGGGGGTTCGTGGGCGGGGACGGAGGCTCTTGGTCGAAGGCGGGGGGCTCGTGCGCGAGGGCGAAGGCTCGCGGTCGGAGCCGGGGGGCTCGTGGGCGGGGACGGAGGCTCTTGGTCGAAGGCGGGGGGCTCGTGCGCGAGGGCGAAGGCTCGCGGTCGAAGTCGGGGGCTCGTGGGCGGGGACGGAGGCTCTTGGTCGAAGGCGGGGAGCTCCTGGGCGGGTCGGAGGGTTCCTGGTCCGAGCCGGGGGCTCTTGCGCAGGGGTAGGGGCTCCTGGCAGGAGCCGGGGAACTCTCCGGGAGCAACGCGGCACGGTGGCCGGCGTGGCGTTAGTCGGCGGTCTGGGCGCGGCGTCCGGGCTGCGGGGTCCTGCGGCGGCGGACGGCCTCGTAGGTCTCGTGCAGCGCCGCGGTCGCGGCGTCGAACCCGCGCTGGGCGACGCCGACGAACAGGCAGTCGACCACGGCGAGCTGGGCGATGCGGCTGACGGTCGCGCCGGACCGGAAGGGCGTCTCCCGGGCGCAGGTCGTCAGCACGAGGTCCGCGCTGCGGGCCAGCGCGGAGCGGGGGACGTTGGTGAGGGCGATGGTGGTGGCGCCGCGCGCGGCGGCCGCCTGGAGCGGTTCGACGGTGTCCTCGGTCTCCCCGGAGTGGGATATCGCGAGGGCGACGTCACCGGGTCCGAGCAGCGCCGTCGCGGTGAGGGCCGCGTGCCGGTCGGTCCAGATGAACGCCATGTGGCCGATGCGGTGGAGCTTCTGGTGCAGGTCCTGGCCGACGAAGGCGCTCGCGCCGACGCCGAAGATGTCGATCCGCCGCGCGCCCGCCACGGCGTCCACCGCGCGGCCCAGTACGTCGATGTCCAGCCCGGCCCCGGAGTCCTCCAGGGCCCGCACCTCGTTGTAGACGATCTTCTCGACGATCTCGCTCAGCGTGTCGGTGGCGCTGATGTCGGTGCTCGGCATCGGGCGCTCGCCGTCGAGGGCGTGTTCGCGGGCCGCGGCGGCGGCGAGGGCGAGGCGCAGCTGGGGGTAGTTGGTGATGCCTATCGTCCGGCAGAAGCGCATGACCGTGGCCACGGACGTGTCCGCCCGCCGGCCGAGCGCGCTGATGGACAGCTCCGACGCCTGCGCGGGATCGGCCAGGACGACGTCGGCCACCCGCCGTTCCGACGGTGCCATGGCGGGCAGTTCCGCCCGGATGCGCGCCAGGGTCCCGGCGGGGGACTCGTCCGCCGGCCGGGCCGGGGTGCGGGGTGGTTTCTGGCCGGCCATGACCGCTTCCTCCTGGGTGAACGCCCGTCTGGGTGGCGCCACAGTAACCAGGCCCCGCGAGGCGCGTCAAAAATTTACGGACCTCACCCGATGAGGTTACTTATTGACATCCGGAGGTTCGCCTTCTGATACTCGCTGCACCGCGATCCGCGCCGGCCACTGGCCTCCTGGCCACCCTGTGACCGTTCGACGTGACGGATCCCCTGGACACACGAAGGCGTGCCGCATGACAGCAGCAGTCGCGGTGGACCTGGGCAAGACCGGCTGCCGTGCCGTGCTGTGGCACGGCGCCGGCCCTGCCCGAGACGTTCACGAGGTGCCCGGCGCCCCCGGGCTCGCCACCGACGACGGGGTGACGACCGCCCGCGCGGCCGTGCTCGCCGCCGTCCGGCCCCTCCTGGCGCGGGAGCCGTCCGTCCGGCCGTCGGCCGTCTGCGTGGGCGCGGCGGGTGCCGCCGCCGCACCGGACGCGGCCCGCGCCCTGGCCGGGCTGCTCCTGGACGACCTGTCCGCCGAGGAGGTGGCCGTCACCAGCGACGCGGTCACCGCCCACGCCGGCGCCCTGGGCGGCCGTACCGGCGTCGTGCTCGCGATCGGCACCGGCTCGGTGGCCATCGGCATCGGGGACGACGGCACGTACGCCCGCGTCGACGGCTGGGGTCCCTGGCTCGGCGACGAGGGCAGCGGCGCCTGGATCGGCACCGCCGGGCTGCGGGCCGCGCTGCGCGCCCACGACGGACGCGGCCCGGACACCGCGCTGCTGGCCGCCGCCACCGAGCGCTTCGGCGATCCCGACCGGCTGCCGCTGGCCCTGGGCCGCGACGGCAACCCCGCGCGTACCGCCGCGTCCTTCGCACCAGAGGTCGCGCGTACGGCCGCGGCCGGTGACCCCACGGCCTCGACGATCCTCCGGGACGCGGCCACCGCGCTCGGTGAGGCCGTGCTCGCCGCGGCCCGCCGGATCGGAGGCGACGGCCTCGACGTCGCCGTCACCGGCGGACTCACCGGCCTCGGCGAACCCCTGCTCGGACCGCTGCGCTCGGCACTCGCCGGCTTCCCGCGCCCCCTGCGGCCGCGCCCCCCGCTCGGCGACCCGCTGGACGGCGCGCGCCTGCTGGCCCTGGACGCCCGCAGGCCGCACGAACCCCATGTCGTCCGCGTCCGGCGGACGGCCCCCTTCCCCCCTGTCCCCACCCCGCCGGTCTCCCCGCCGGCCGTTGCTTAGGAGAGAGCGTGCGCCAACTCGACCTCGTGGTGATCGTCGTCTATCTGGTGGCGATCGCCGTGATCGGACTGCGCCTGGCCGGCCGGCAGAAGACGTCGAAGGACTACTTCGTCGGCGAGGGCAGCATGCCGTGGTGGACGGTCTCGTTCTCCGTGGTCGCCACCGAGACCAGCGTGCTCACCGTCATCAGCGTGCCCGGCGGCGCCTACAGCGGACAGGGCTTCGGCAACGTCGAACTGGCCCTCGGCTACGTCATCGGCCGCGTCGTCGTGGCCACCGTCCTCATCCCCCTGTACAAGCGGGGCGGCTTCGTCAGCGCCTACCAGTACCTGGGGACCAGATTCGGGCTGAAACTCCAGGGGCTGGCGTCGGTCACCTTCGTCTTCACCCGCCTCCTCGCCGAGGGCGTGCGGCTGTTCGCCTCCGCGATCCCCATCAAGCTCCTGCTCGACGAGTTCGGCGTGCACGCGGGCTACCGCGTCATCATCATCGTGCTCACCGTGATCACCGTCGTCTACACCTACCTCGGCGGCATCAAGGCGGTCATCTGGACCGACGCCATCCAGATGGGCCTCTACCTGGGCGGTGCGGTCCTCGCCATCGCCGTCCTGTCCGGGCACGTCGGCGGCGCCGGCTTCTCGCGCGCCCTGCACGCGGGCGAGTTCAAGCTGTTCGACACGGACTTCGACCTCGCGCACATCCTCACCAGCCCGTTCGCCCTGCCCACCGCGATCATCGGCGGCGCGATCTTCGCCATGGCCAGTCACGGTTCCGACCAGCTCATCGTCCAGCGCATCCTGGCCACCCGCTCCCTGCGCGACGGCCAGAAGGCGATGATCGCCTCCGGTGTCTTCGTCACCTTCCAGTTCGCGGCGTTCTCCCTCGTGGGCGCGCTGCTGTGGTCGTACAACGACGGCAAGAGCTTCAAGGAGCTCGGCCTGAACAGCTCCGACAACCTCTACCCGAACTTCATCCTGCACGGGCTGCCCGTGGTGATCTCCGGCCTGCTCGTGGCCGGCATCCTCGGCGCCGCCATGGGCTCGCTGTCCTCGGCGCTGAACTCCATGTCGAACTCGACGGTCGCCGACATCATCCACAGCTTCTTCCGTACGACGCCGTCCGAGGCGTCGCTGCTGAAGCTCGCCCGGGTGATGACGCTGGTGTGGGCGGCGCTGATGGCGGTCTTCGCCTGTGCGTTCAGCACCAGCACGGGCAACGTCTACCTCACCGGCCTGACCATCGCCGGCTACACCTACGGCGCCCTGCTCGGCGCGTTCCTGCTCGGCCGGATCGTCCGGCGCGCGGGTGAGGTCGACTCCGTGGTGGCGTTCCTGGTGACGGTCGCGGTGATGACATACATCGTGCGCGAGGTGAAGATCGACGTGACCGTGGCCGGGGCGACCGTGCCGACGGCCATCGCCGCGCAGTGGCTGGTCCCGATCGGCGTGCTGGTCACCCTGGTCGTCGGCGGTCTGATGAGCTTGTTCCACCGCGCCCCCGAACCCGCCAAGGTCCGGCCGGCCGACGGCGAACCGGGCCCGGACGAGGGGCGGGTCACGGCGGCCGTCCAGCAGGACTGAGTGCCGCCCGGCGGGGGGCGGGACGGCACGACCGCCCTCCGCCGGCGAACAAGGACCGCACCTACTCCCCCCAAGCGCTTCCCGGAGGCACGCACCATGTCCCAGTCGCAGCGCACTCCGCCCGCCGAGCGGGCGGGGGATGGTCCCGGAGGCACCATGCGGGTGATCGGGCTGATGTCCGGCACGTCGTACGACGCCATCGAGGCGGCCGCCGCCGACCTCACCCTGGACGGCGACAGCCTGCTGCTGCGCCCCCTCGGGCACCTGTCCGTGCCCTACCCGGACGACCTGCGCGCCCTGATCGCCGCCACGCTGCCGCCGGCCGCCACGACCACGCAGGCCGTCTGCGCGCTGGACAGCGGCATCGGGCAGGCCTTCGCCACAGCGGCGGCGCGGGCCCTGCGGGAGCTGTGCGCGGGGGCGGCGGACCTGGTGGTCTCGCACGGCCAGACCATGCACCACTGGGTGGAGGACGGCGTCGTCCGCGGCACTCTGCAACTCGGCCAGCCGGCCTGGATCGCCGAGGAGACCGGGCTGCCCGTGGTCTCCGACCTGCGCAGCAGGGACGTCGCCGCCGGCGGCCAGGGCGCCCCGCTGGTCGGCCTGACCGACACCCTGCTGCTGCGCGCCCTGCCCGGCACCCCGGCGGCGCTGAACCTCGGCGGCATCGCCAACGTCACCGTCGTCGCGCCCGGCGCCGAACCGCTGGCCTTCGACACCGGCCCCGCCAACGCCCTGCTCGACGCGGCCGTACGGCACTTCACCGGCGACGGCGCCGCCTACGACGCGGACGGACGCCGGGCCGCCGCCGGAACGGTCAGCCCGGAGCTGCTCCGCTTCCTGCTGGCGGACCCCTACTACCGCAGGCCCGCCCCGAAGACCACCGGCAAGGAGCTCTTCCACCTGCCGTACCTGCTGCGGGCGCTCGACGCCGTACCCACGCCCGCCACCGACGACGTCCTGGCCACGCTGACCCGGCTGACCGCCGTGACCGTGGCCGACGCCTGCCGGGCCCACGGGGTCACCGAGCTCG
Organism: Streptomyces sp. Ru62; assembly: GCF_002920615.1. Lineage (GTDB taxonomy): Bacteria > Actinomycetota > Actinomycetes > Streptomycetales > Streptomycetaceae > Streptomyces. The sequence goes on along the minus strand of NZ_PQSU01000003.1, from coordinate 324,651 downwards.
TCGCCTCCGGTGGCGGCACCCGCAACCCGGTGCTCATGCGCATGATCGACGAAGAGCTCCCCGGCGTGCCGGTGCGCCGCAGCGACGACCTCGGGCTGCCCTCCGACGCCAAGGAGGCCCTGGCCTTCGCCGTCCTCGGCTTCCTCACCGTCCACGGCCTGCCCGGCACCCACCCCTCCGCCACCGGCGCCGTCAGGGCCACGCTGCTCGGCAGCATCACCCCCGGCCTGGCGCCCCTGCGCCTGCCCGCACCCGTCGCCCGGCCGCCGCACCTGCTGCGGATCGTCTGACCCCATCCGAGGACCCATGAGCCCCACCGACGCCCCCTCCGCCACCGCGCACGCGGTGGAGCGGCCCGACCGCCTGGCCGAGCTGCTGTCCGCGTGCGTCGACGACCCGGCCAGGGTCACCACCGACGTCCCCCGCAGGGTCGCCGCCGCTCACGACGCCTCGCCGTACCTGTTCACCCCGCGCGCGGTGGTGCGTGCCGTGTCGGCGGCCGAGGTGGGCGCCCTGATGGCCGGCGCCCGCGCCGCCGGGCTGCCGCTCACGCTGCGCTCGGGTGGCACCAGCCTCGCGGGACAGGCGGGCGGCGACGGCATCCTCGTGGACGTCCGCAGCGCGTGGCGCGCCGCCGAGGTCCTCGACGACGGGCTGCGCATCCGGGTGCAGCCGGGGCTGACCGTGCGGCAGGTGAACGCGCGGCTCGCCCGGCACGGGCGCCGGCTCGGCCCCGACCCGGCCAGCGAGTCCGCCTGCACCATCGGCGGCCTGGTCGCCAACAACTCCAGCGGCATGAACTGCGGCACCCGGGACAACGCCTACCGGACCATGGAGTCCCTGCAGTTCGTGCTGCCCTCCGGCACGGTGGTCGACACCGCGCTCCCCGACGCGGACCGGGCGCTGCGGGAGCGCGAACCCGAACTGCACGCGGGCCTGCTGCGGCTGCGCGACCGGGTGCGCGGCTCGGCCCGGTCCCGCGCCACCGTCGAGCGGCTGTTCTCGATGAAGAACACCATGGGCTACGGCCTCAACTCGTTCCTGGACCACGACGAACCGGCGGACATCCTCGCCCACCTGATGATCGGCAGCGAGGGCACCCTCGGCTTCGTCGGGGAGGCCGTCTTCCGCACCGTCCCGCTGCTGCCGCACACCGCCACCGGTCTGCTGGTGCTGCCGGGCCTCGCGGAGGCCACCGACGCCCTGCCCGCGCTGCTCGCCGCCGGTGCCCGCACCGCCGAACTCCTCGACGCGGCGTCGCTGCGGGTGGCGCAGCAGTCCACCGACCCCGTCGACGAGGTGCGCGGCCTGCGCGTGGAGCGGCACGCGGCGCTGCTGGTGGAATTCGCCGAGGAGGACCCCGGGCTGCTGGCGGAGCGGGTGGCGGACGCGCGGCGGGCCCTGGACCGGATGCCCACCGTCAGCGACACCGCGCTCGTGGGCGACCCGCGCCTGCGGGCCCGGCTCTGGCACCTGCGCAAGGGCCTGTACACCGCCGTCGCGGGCGCGCGCCGCCCCGGCACCACCGCGCTGCTGGAGGACATCGCGGTGCCGATGGACCGGCTGACCGGTACCTGCGAGGGCCTGACCGGGCTCTTCGACCGGTACGGCTACCAGGACGCGGTGATCTTCGGCCACGCCCGCGACGGCAACCTCCACTTCATGCTGACCCAGGACTTCGACTCCGCCTCCGAGGTCGAGCGCTACGCCCGGTTCACCGACGCCATGGTCGACCTCGTCCTGGACGCCGGGGGCACGCTGAAGGCCGAGCACGGCACCGGGCGGGCCATGACGCCGTTCGTGCGCCGGCAGTACGGCGACGAGCTGTACGACGTCATGCGCGAGCTGAAGCGGCTGTGCGACCCGCACGCGGTGCTCAACCCGGGTGTGCTCCTGGACGACGACGCCAGCGCGCACCTGCGCAACCTCAAGAGCATCCCGGAGGTCGACCCCGCCGTCGACGCGTGCGTGGAGTGCGGCTACTGCGAGCCGGTGTGCCCGACCGCCGACGCCACCACGACACCGCGTCAGCGCATCGCCCTGCGGCGCGAGATCGCGCTGGCCGCGGCGGCGGGCGACGAGGAGCGGCGGCGCGCACTGGCGGAGGACTACGGCTACGCGGCCGTCGACAGCTGCGCCGCCGACAGCCTCTGCGTCACCGCGTGCCCGGTCACCATCGACACCGGGGCGGTCATGAAACGCCTGCGCGCCGACCGGCACGGTGCGGTCGCACAGCGCGCGGGGAACACGGTGGCCCGGCACTGGGGGACCACGGTCAAGGCCGTACGCGTCGCCCTGAACACGGCCCACGCCGCCCCCTCCCCCGTCCTGCGCACCGCCACCGGCGCGCTCCGCCGGCTCGGGGCGGGCGAGCTGGTACCGGCCTGGACCGACGACATCCCCCGTGGCGGCCCCGCCCGTCCCGCACCCCGCCACCCGGCCGGAGCCCGCGCGGTGTTCTTCGCCGCGTGCATCGGCAGTCTCTTCGCGCCGGAGGTAGGCGGGGAGGGAAGCCCTGACGGGGCGGCGGGCGCGGCCGGGGCCTTCCTGCGCCTGTGTGCGCGGGCCGGGGTCCCCGTCGCCGTACCCTCCGGGCTGGACGGGCTGTGCTGCGGCACCCCCTGGCAGTCCAAGGGGTACACCGCCGGGTACCGCACCATGGCCGCCCGCACCCTGGAAGCGCTGTGGGAGGCGAGCGAGCACGGCCGGCTGCCGGTGGTGTGCGACGCCTCGTCCTGCACGCACGGCCTGGACCAACTCCGCGACGCCCTCCCGGAGTCCGACCGCGCCCGCTTCGCCTCGCTGCGCTTCGTCGACAGCGTCGTCTTCGCCGCCGAGCACCTGCTCCCCGCCCTGCCCGAACCCCGGCGCCTGGGCAGCCTCGCCCTGCATCCCACCTGCTCCACGGTGCACCTCGGCATCGAGACGGCCCTGCGCACCGTGGCCGCGTCGGTGAGCGACGAGGTGACGGTCCCCGACAACTGGGGCTGCTGCGCGTTCGCCGGGGACCGGGGCCTGCTCCACCCGGAGATCACCGCGTCCGCCGTCGCCGCCCAGGCCGCCGAGCTGAACGCGGGCACGTACGACGCGTACGCCTCCTGCAACCGCACCTGCGAGCTGGGAATGACCCGGGCCACGGGCCGGCCGTACCGGCACGTGCTGGAACTCCTCGACGAGGCCACGGCCTGAGGCCGACGCGTCGACACCGGCCCGACGTCGACGCGTCGACACCGGCCCCACCGCAATGGCCTCGCCGCTGCCCGCCGAGCGGCTGCAGGGGCCTCGTCTTCGGGCGCGCGCCGGTTGGAGTGGGGCATGTGGTGGTGGCCTTCCGGCGGCCCGGCCCGGCCCGCGCACGGTGCCGGGAAGCCTGGCTGACGTCGGCGCGGCACCCGCGGCGGCGTCCCTCCCTGCCGGGGGCCGTCGGGGTGTGGCCGCCCTGTCGGCAGCCCCGGCGCGTGCCGCTCTGACGGCGGGCCCTCGGCCACGCGTCGTCGCCCCTCCCCCACCGGTGGCCGTCGGCCACGCGTCGTCGCCCCTCCCCTAGAGGGTCGTCGCCGGCGCAGCCGCTCACCCGCGAGGCGTGCCCGCCTCCGACCGCCCTCCGTGCGACGTCTTACCCAGGGGGCGCGGAGCGCTCGCCCGCCCCCCGGCATCGCCTGCCCAGGCGCCTCGCCGGCCGCGGCACCCTGTGCGCAGTCCAGCGGCGCCGGCCGGGGACGCCCGCCTCAGCCCAAGGCGCCCCGTCGCCCACGCCGCACACCCCTCACCCTCCACGCGCCCCGCTCCGCAACCCGTCCATGACAAGGTCGAGGAGGCGGGCGGCGCGGGGCTGCCAGTCGTCGTGGGGGTCGAGTTGCCACAGGCCCGCTATGGCGAGGAAGAAGTCGTCCGCGGTGACTCCGGGCCGGATGGTGCCCGCTTCCTCGTTGGCGCGTAGCAGGAGTTCCGCCGCGTGGGCCACCGGGGTGGGGGACGGCTTGGCGGGGCCGCCCGGCGCGCCGGTGACCTGGCGTATCGCGTCGGCCAGTCCGGCCTTGGCCATGGCGAACTCGGCGAGCCGGTCCATCCAGGCGCGCAGGGCCTCGTCGGGTGCCCGGCCGGCGAGCAGGTGTTCCGCGCTGTCCGCGACCTGCCGCATCTCATGGCGGTAGATCTCCAGGACGAGTGATTCGCGGTTGGGGAAGTTGCGGTAGAAGGTGCCCTGCCCGACACCGGCCTTCTTGGCGATCACGCTCAGCGGGGCGTCGGCACAGTGCGACAGCTCGGTGAGCGCCACCTCCAGGATGCGCTCGCGGTTGCGCTGTGCGTCCGAGCGCCGGGGTGAGTCCTTCTGCTGCGGCACTCGTCCTCCTCATGGCGTGGCCGAACCTCGCCCTTGCTAAGCGGACAAGTGTCCGTTACGTTTCCTGTGAGCGGACAGTTATCCGTTTACGTTCACCATAGCGGCCGAGGCGGCCCTGCGGCAGTCGCTGGTCGCCCTCACCGGGGTCCCAGCCCCCGGTCCCGCGCACCTTGGCACCCGCACCGTCGCCTCGTCCCTCACGGCACACCGCACGACGCACACACCGCACGACGCACAGCCCGCGCCGCCCACCCCGGCCGCCGGTCCCCCGTCTGTCCTGGAAACGCGAAAGAAGCAGCCCATGGCCTCATCGACGTCCAGTGTCATCACCTTGAAGATCAACGGAGAGAAGTACACACTGCCCGTCGACCACCGCACCACCCTGCTCGACGCCCTGCGCGAGCGTCTCGATCTCACCGGCACCAAGAAGGGCTGCGACCAGGGGCAGTGCGGGGCCTGCACGGTCCTGGTGGACGGGCGCCGCTCGGTCGCCTGCCTGCAACTGGCCGTGGCGGCCGAGGGCCGGGAGATCACCACCATCGAAGGCGTGGCCGACGGTGACCGGCTCCATCCCGTGCAGCAGGCCTTCCTCGACCTGGACGGCTTCCAGTGCGGCTACTGCACACCGGGCCAGATCTGCTCGGCGATCGGGATGATCGAGGAACACGCGGCGGGCTGGCCGAGCGCCGTCACCGAGGACGTCCGCCCCGAAGCGGGACCACCGCCCCTGACCGCCGAGGAGATCCGCGAGCGGATGAGCGGAAACCTGTGCCGTTGCGCCGCGTACGTCTCGATCGTCGACGCGGTGGCCCGCGCGGCCGGGGTCCAGCCGGACGAGGGTCGCGCGCACTCCGCGACGAGCGCCGAGGAGGCCGTGGCATGAGGGAGTTCGACTACCAGCGGGCGCACGACGTCGCCGGGGCCGTCGCCCTGCTCGGCGCCGACCCGGACACCCGCTACCTCGGTGGCGGCACCAATCTCGTCGACCTGATGAAGACCGGTGTCGAGCGGCCCGCACGGCTCGTCGACATCCGCGAACTCCCGCTGGACGAGATCGAGACGACGCCGGAGGGCGGCCTGCGCATCGGCGCCACCGTCACCAACGGCGACCTGGCCGCCCACCCCGAGGTCCGGCGCCGCTACCCGGCGCTCGCGCAGGCGGTGCTGGCCGGTGCCTCCGGGCAGCTGCGCAACATGGCCACGGTCGGCGGGAACCTGCTCCAGCGCACCCGCTGCGGCTACTTCACCGACGTCACCCAGCCCTGCAACAAGCGGGTGCCCGGCAGCGGCTGCCCCGCCATCCAGGGCGAGCACCACAACCACGCGATCCTGGGCGCCTCCGACCACTGCGTGGCCGTACACCCCTCGGACATGGCCGTGGCCCTGACCGCCTTCGACGCCGTGGTCCTGTTCGAGACGGCGGAGGGGCCCGGACAGGTGCCGCTCGCCGACTTCTACCTGCCCGTCGGGGACACCCCGCACCGGGAGACCGCCCTGCCGCCGGGCGCGCTGATCACCGGCGTCACGCTGCCGCCCGCCCCGGTCGCCGCCCGCTCCCGTTACCGCAAGGTCCGCGAGCGCGCCTCCTACGCCTTCGCGATCGGCTCCCTCGCCGCCGCGCTCGACGTCCGTGACGGCGTCGTCCGGGACGTGCGCCTGGCCCTCGGCGCCGTGGCCTCCCGTCCGTGGCGGGCCGCCGCGGCCGAGCGGGTCCTGACCGGCGCACCGGCCACCGCCGAGACCTACGCCGCCGCGGCGAACGCCGAGCTGGCCGCGGCACGGCCGCTGCCGCACAACGGGTACAAGGTGGACCTCGTCCGCAACCTCGTGGTGGCCGTCCTGACCGAACTCGCCGAGGAGACCGCACGATGACCGCCGTCACCACCGGAACACCCGCGCAGGCGCCCTCCGTGGGCACCGGCCATACCCGTGTCGAGGGCAGGGACAAGGTCACCGGAGCGGCCCGCTACGCGGGCGAGGTGCCCTTCGCCGGCCTCGCCCACGGCTGGCTGGTGCTGTCCACGGTCGCCCGGGGCCGCATCCGCGCCCTCGACACCGAGCCCGTCCTCGCCATGCCCGGCGTGCTCGCCGTACTGGACCACCGCAACGCCCTGCGCCTGGAGACCGACTACACCGGTCTGATGGGCATGCGCCCCGACCCGACCTGCGCGGTCTTCCAGCACGACCGGGTCCCGCACCGGGGCTGGCCGGTGGCACTGGTCGTCGCGGAGACGTCCGAGCAGGCGCGGGAGGCCGCCGAGGCCCTCGTCGTGCACTACGAGCAGGAGCCGCACGACGTCGCCTTCACGGGCGAGCGCCCGGACGCGTACCCGCTGGACGGCCACATGCCGGCGGTGACGGAGAAGGGCGACCTCGATGCCGCGCTCGCCGCCTCGCCCGTCGTCGTGGACGCCGAGTACACCACCCCCGAAGAGCACCACAACCCGATGGAGCCGCACGCGGCGACCGCCCGCTGGGACGGCGGACAGCTTGAGGTGATCGACTCCAACCAGGGCGTCACCTGGGTCGCCGGCGAACTCGCGAACCTCTTCTCGCTCGACCCGGCCTCCGTGCGGGTGCGTTCCGAGCACGTCGGCGGTGGCTTCGGCAGCAAGGGCGTCCGCGCCCACCAGGTCGCCGCCGTGATGGCCGCGACCGTGCTGCAGCGGCCCGTCCGGGTCGTCCTGACCCGGCGCCAGATGTTCTCCCTGGCCGGCTACCGCAGCCCCACCACCCAGCGGGTCCGGCTCGGCGCCGACCCCGACGGACGGCTGCGCGCGCTGGAGCACAGCTCCGTCAGCGCCACCTCCACGGTGTACGAGTTCGTCGAGCCGAGCGCCGGGGTGGCGCGGGTGATGTACGACGCCGAGGCCCACCACACCGCCAACCGCCTCGTGCGGCTCGACGTGCCGACCCCGACGTTCATGCGCGCCCCGGGCGAGGCACCCGGGTCGTTCGCGCTGGAGGCGGCGCTCGACGAACTCGCCGAGAAGTGCGGAATCGACCCGATCGAGCTGCGGCTGCGCAACGAACCGGACAAGGGCCCGGTGTCGGGCCTGCCGTTCGCCGGCCGCAATCTGGCCGCCTGCTTCCGGGAGGGCGCCCGCCGGTTCGGCTGGGCGGACCGGGACCCGCGTCCCGGGGTGCGCCGCGAGGGCCGCTGGCTGCTCGGCACCGGTACGGCCGCGGCCTCGTTCCCGGCGGGCGCCGCGCCGTCCACCGCCGCCGCGACCGCGCACCCGGACGGCACCTTCACCGTGCGGATCTCCGCCGCCGACATCGGCACCGGCGCCCGTACCGCGCTCACCCTGGTCGCGGCGGACGCGCTCCGGGTGCCGCCGGAGCGGATCCAGATGCGCATCGGGGACAGCGCCTTCGGCCCCGCGATGATCGCCGGCGGCTCCATGGGCACCCGCTCCTGGTCCTGGGCGGTCCGGGCCGCGGCCGGTGAACTGCGCGAACGGCTGGCACTCGGCGCCGACATCCCGCCGGAGGGCGTCACCGTCCGCACGAACACCGCCGAGGCCATCGCGGCCCTGCCGCCCGCCGAACGGCACTCCTTCGGCGCGCAGTTCGCCGAGGTCGCCGTGGACGTCGGCACCGGTGAGGTGCGGGTACGGCGCATGCTCGGCGTCTTCGCGGCGGGCCGGATCGTCAACCCCCTCACCGCCCGCAACCAGCTACGGGGCGGCATGATCTGGGGCATCTCGATGGCCCTGCACGAGGAGGCCGTCCGGGACCGCGCCTCGGGCGGCCATGTCGGCGCCGACCTCGCCGGCTACCACGTGGCCACCCACGCCGATGTGCCCCGCGTCGAGGCGGACTGGATCGACGACACGGACCCGGACGACCCGGTCGGCATCAAGGGCATCGGAGAGGTCGGCATCGTCGGCGCCGCGGCGGCCGTCGCCAACGCGGTCTGGCACGCGACCGGCGTACGCCACCGTGCCCTGCCCATCCGGCCCGACCGGATCCTGTCGGCCGCCGCGGGAGCGCCGGATGCTTGACCTGGCCGAGGAGCTGCGCCGCTGGACCGAGGAGGGCCGGGAGTTCGCCGTCGCCACCGTGGTGGCGGTCGGCGGCAGCGCGCCGCGCGGTCCCGGCGCGGCCCTCGCCGTCGACAGCGCGGGCACGGTCATCGGCTCGGTCTCCGGCGGCTGCGTGGAGGGCGCGGTCTACGAGCTGTGCCGCGAGGCGCTGCGGACCGGCCGGAGCGTGGTCGAACGGTTCGGGTACAGCGACGAGGACGCCTTCGCCGTGGGCCTGACCTGCGGAGGGACGATCGAGGTGCTGGTCACGCCGGTGGCCGGCGACACCCCCGTACGGACCGTCCTGCGGCCGGCGCTGTCGGCCGCCGCGCGGGGCGAGCCGGCGGCCCTCGCCCGGGTCGCCCGGGGCCCCGCCGGACTCCTCGGCCGGGCCCTGCTGGTCCGGTCCGACGGCACGTCCGAGGGCGGTCTCGGCGGTCGGCCGGAGCTGGACCGGGTGGCGGCGGCGGAGGCTCGTGCCCTGCTGGATGCGGGCCGCACCGGCACGGTGGAGCTCTCCGCGGAGGGTTCGCACTGCCCCGGCGGCCTGACGCTGCTGGTGGAGTCGAACGTGCCGCCCCCGCGCATGATCGTCTTCGGCGCGGTGGACTTCGCGTCGGCGCTGGCCCGGGCCGGCAAGTTCCTCGGCTACCACGTCACCGTCTGCGACGCCCGCCCGGTCTTCGCCACGCCGGACCGGTTCCCGGACGCCGACGAGGTCGTCGTCGACTGGCCGCACCGCTACCTGCGGAGCACCGCGACCGACGCCCGTACGGTCCTGTGCGTGCTCACCCACGACGCGAAGTTCGACGTGCCGCTGCTGAAGGTGGCCCTGCGGATGCCGGTCGCGTTCGTCGGGGCGATGGGTTCGCGCCGCACCCACGAGGACCGCGACCGGCGTCTGCGGGCGGAGGGTCTCACCGAACGGGAGCTGTCCCGGCTCCGCTCACCGATCGGCCTCGACCTCGGCGCCCGCACACCGGAGGAGACCGCCCTGTCCATCACGGCGGAGATCGTCGCCGCGCGGCGGGGCGGGACGGGAGTACCGCTGACCGGCGGGAAGACGCCGATCCATCACGAGGACGAGAACGGGAGCGGCCGCGGGGACGGCGGCCGGGCGGCGGTCGCCTGACGGAGCTCAGGTACGACGCCCGGCCGGTCAACGGTGCCCGGTCGCCTGACGGACCTCGGGTACGGCGCCGGCGCCCGGCCGGTCAGCGGTGCTGGGCGCCGGGGCGAGGACCGGTTCGGTGACGGGGCCGTCGCCGGTCGCCTGGTCGATCGCGGAGAGCAGGTCGTCGGACAGGTCCGCGCCGGAAGCGCCGGCGTGGACCTGCCCGTGTTGGTGGGCGCCTGTGATCGCGGAGGCGGTGGCCGCCGCGACCGCGGGGTTCCGCTCCGCATCCACAGCGCCTGGCCCCGTGGAGTCCTTCCGGCCCGGGGGGAGGTCAGCGTCACCCCGCCGCGCTCCACGGGACCGGCGGTCGCCTCCGGCGAACAGTCGCGCCCGCGAGGGGGGATCCTCAGGACGGCCGCGACGGCTGGAGGCCCTGGAGGAGCAGGGCGACCAGGCGGCGGGGGTCGTAGCGGGGGTCGTCGCCGGAGCCGACGCAGAGGTTGCCGATGCCGCGCATCAGTTCGTACGGCTGTATGCCCGGCCGGATCTCGCCCGCCTCGACCGCCGCGTCGAGCAGTTGCTCGGCGACGGGCAGCAGGCGGTCGAGGAAGTAGGTGTGGAGCGCGGCGAAGCCGCTGCTGTCCGGTTGCGGGGTGTCGGCGAGTCCGTGCTTGGTGACCAGGAAGTCGATGAAGAGGTCGATCCACTGACGCAGCGCCGCGAGCGGCGAGTCGGCGTCGGCCAGCAGGCGCGGGCCCGCTTCGGCGCACTCCTCGACCTGGTGCCGGAAGACGGCGACGACGAGATCGGCCCGGGTCGGGAAGTGCCGGTAGATCGTCCCCATCCCGACGCCCGCCCTGGCCGCGATCTCGCGGATCGGCGCGTCGACGCCGGAGGTCACGAACACCTCGGCGGCGGCGGCCAGCAGCTTCTGCTGGTTGCGCACCGCGTCGGCCCGCCTGCCCGCGGCAGGCGCCGGTCCGGTCTGGCCTGAAGTGGACACCGCTCTGTCTCCTCGCGTTCGCCGCCGATAAGCGGAGCAATGTTCCGCATGCACTTGTGAAGCGGAACGACGTTCCGTATCGTAGCCGTCGCCAAGCGGAACAACGTTCCGTTTTCATTCCGGCCGATGCCGAACACCGAGGAAGGCCGCACCCGTGAGCACACCCGACCCCGCCACCACCGCCACCCCGCCGACCCCCGTACTGTCGTACAGCCCGGTGGTGCTGCCCGTACCCGGACGCCCCGTCGACCTCCAGGTGCGCGTCACCGCACCGGCGACCGGGACCGACCTGCCCGTCATCCTCCTCTCCCACGGGCACGGCAATTCGAACAACCTGTCCTCCCTCAACGGTTACGCGCCGCTCGCCCACCGCTGGGCCGCCTCCGGCTTCGCCGTCGTCCAGCCCACCCACCTCAGCTCCAGGACACTCGCCCACGTGCTCGCCGACGCTCCCGGAGCGCCCTTCTTCTGGCGTTCCCGCGCCGAGGACATGACGCACGTCCTCGACCGCCTCGACGTGATCGAGAACGCCGTACCGCGGCTCGCCGGGCGCCTGGACCACGACAGCGTCGCCGTGGCCGGACACTCGCTCGGCGGCTTCACCGCGAGCCTTCTGCTGGGCGCCCGGCTCACGGACCCCGACGACGGTCGCGACGTGCGCCTCTTCGAGCCCCGGATCAAACAGGGCGTACTGCTGGCCGCCCCCGGCCGGGGCGGGGACGTCCTGAACGGGCCCATGGCCGAACGGCTGCCGGTCTTCAGGACCCTCGACTTCTCCACCATGACCACGCCCGCGCTGGTCGTCGCCGGGGAGAAGGACGACTCGGGGCACTTCACGGACATGGGTCCGGCCTGGCACGCCGACCCGTACCACCTCGCCCCGGCCCCCAAGACCCTGCTCACCCTGTTCGACGCGGAGCACGGCCTCGGCGGGATCGCCGGGTACGACGCCGCCGAGACGACGGACGAGCACCCCGGACGGGTCGCCGCGCTCGCCCGGCTCACCTCCGCCTACCTGCGCAGCGCGTTCAGCCCCGGCGACAGCGCGTGGCGGGACGCACAGGACGCGCTGGCCACCGGCCCGCACGCGTTCGGGCGGCTGGAATCCAAGTAGGCGCACACCACCGAACCGCTTGCGTTTGCACTTATACCGCGTCCGCAAATATTGTCGACGACCGTAAGGCGTGTGCGCATGGATCGCCCGCGCCTGGAAAGTACACGGTCGCTCTCGGACGACGCGACGAGGGGTACCCGGACGGGACGCCTCGCACCCGGTGAGCGGCGCACCTCCGGAAGGACGGCACAGCCATGAACGCGATCCCGAACGTGACGCTGAACAACGGCATCGAGATGCCGCAGCTCGGCTTCGGTGTCTTCCAGGTCCCCGACGACGAGACCACGGCGGCGGTCGCCACCGCGCTGGAGGCCGGGTACCGCAGCATCGACACGGCCGCGATCTACGGCAATGAGCGGGGCGTCGGCCGGGCCATCGCGGAGTCCGGCATCCCGCGCGGCGAACTGTTCGTCACCACCAAGCTGTGGAACGAGGACCAGGGCCACGACGCGACCCTCGCGGCCTTCGACGCCTCCCTCGACAAGCTCGGCCTCGACTACGTCGACCTCTACCTCGTCCACTGGCCCACCCCGGCCCGCGACCTCTACCTCGACACCTGGCGGGCCTTCGAGAAGATCCTCGGCGAGGGCCGCACCCGTGCCATCGGCGTCTCCAACTTCCAGGTGCCCCACCTGGAGCGGCTGCTGGCCAACACCGGCGTCACGCCCGTGGTCAACCAGGTCGAGCTGCACCCCGGCCTCCAGCAGCAGGAACTGCGCGCCTTCCACGAGCGGCACGGCATCGCCACGGAGGCGTGGAGCCCGCTCGCGCAGGGCGCGGTCCTCGGCGACCGGGCGGTGGCGGACCTCGCCGCGAAGTACGGCGTGAGCCCCGCGCAGGTCGTGCTGCGCTGGCACCTCCAGATCGGCAACATCGTGATCCCCAAGTCGGTGACGCCCGAGCGCATCCGGCAGAACCTGGACGTCTTCGGCTTCGAGCTGACCGACGAGGACCTGCGGAGCCTGGCCGCGCTGGACCGTGGCCTGCGCACCGGTCCGGACCCCGACACGTTCAACTGAGCGCCGTACCGCCCCGCTACGTGACGGGCATCGCGCACGTCCCGTCGCTCCATGTCCCCCTGGGCGTCCTCATGTTCGGCCTGAGCACACTCGCGCTGGGCCAGGCACTCACCGCCCGCCTGCCGGCCCGCTCCGGCCCGCTGTCTCACGGGATCTCCTGTTCCGCCCAGATGATCTTTCCGTCCGGTGTGTACCGGACTCCCCAGCGATGGGCCAGTCGGGCCACCAGGAACAGCCCCCGGCCGCCCTCGTCCGTGCTGCGGGCGTGCCGCAGCCGTGGGGCGGTGCTGCTGGCGTCGGCGACCTCGCACGTCAGGCGGGCGTCGCGCAGGAGGCGCAGACGGATCGGCGGGGCCGCGTAGCGGATCGCGTTGGTGACCAGCTCGCTCACGATCAGTTCCGTCGTCATGGCCAGGTCCCCGAAGCCCCACACCTCCACCTGGCGGGCGGCGCGGGTCCGGACGTCGGCGACGGCGGCCGGGTCCGCCGGGACGACCCACGAGGCCACCTGGTCGGGCCGTACCGCGTGCGTACGGGCCAGGAGCAGCGCGATGTCGTCGGACTGGGGGCCCGAGGCGAAGCGCTGGACGGTCGCCCGGCACAGGGTGTCCAGGTCGGTGCCGGGCCGGGCCAGGGCCTCGCCGAGCCGGGCCATGCCCACCTCCATGTCGCGGTCGGCCGCCTCGATCAGTCCGTCGGTGTAGAGGCCGAAGACGCTGTCCGGTGGCAGTTCGATCTCGCCGGTCTCGAATCCGAATCCGCCCAGCCCGAGCGGCGGACCGGCGGGCGGGGTGGGGAAGTCGACGCGTCCGTCCGGGGTCACGAGGACGGGCGGCGGATGGCCGGCCCGCGCCATCGTGCACCGCCGGGTGACGGGGTCGTAGACGGCGTACAGGCAGGTCGCGCCGAGGAACGCGCTCGCGCCGTCGTCCGCCGCCCCCTCGCCGGTCTCCTCCTCGCTGAGCCGGAGCACGAGGTCGTCGAGGTGGGCCAGCAGGTCGTCGGGCGGCATCTCCATGTCCGCGAGGGTCTGTACGGCGGTGCGCAACCGGCCCATGCCCGCCGCGGCGGTGATGCCGTGGCCGACCACGTCGCCGACCACGAGTCCCACGCGGGCGCCGGACAGCGGGATCACGTCGAACCAGTCGCCGCCGACCCCGCCGGTCGGGTCCGCGGGCAGATAGTGCGAGGCGACCTCCAGCGCGGTGCCGCCGCTCAGGGCGTGCGGCAGCAGACTGCGCTGGAGGGTGACGGCCGCCATGTGCTCCCGGCTGTAGCGGCGGGCGTTGTCGACGCACAGCGCCGCCCGCGCCACCAGTTCCTGGGCCACCAGGACGTCGTCGGGCTGGAACGAGACCGGATTGACCGAGCGTACGAACGTGGTGAGGCCGAGGACGGTGTTCCGGGCCCGCATCGGCACGGAGATGAGGGAGTGCAGTCCGAACTCCCGGATGCTGCCGACCCGGTCCGGCTGCTCCGCGATCCAGAGGTCGTCGGACGGGTCGAGCACCGGGACGAGCGTGGGCTCACCCCTGACGAGCATGCCGGGGTCGCGCGGCGGAGGGAGGAAGTCCACCCGGTCGCCGATCCGTGCCACCGCCTCCGGGCAGCCCTCCCGCACCGAGCTCATCCCGGCGCGGCGCATCACCGGCCGCGCCGACGCCGGTCCCGCGTCGGTCAGCCACGCCCCGTGTCCCGCCGTGCTGAGGACGGATTCCAGCAGGTCGACGACGACGAAGTCCGCGAGGCGGGGCACCGCGAAGTCGGCCAGCTCCTGGGCCGTGCGCACCACGTCCAGCGTCCTGCCGATGCTGGTGCCGGCCTCGTTGACCAGCGACAGCAGCTGGCGGGCGTTCCACCGCTCGGTGACGTCCAGGACCATGTAGCAGACGCCGGTGACCGACTCGTCCGCGTCCACCAGCGGGAAGAAGGAGGTGGAGAAGGCGTGCTGGCGGTGGGGGTCGGACCAGCTCCATCCCACGTACTCGTAGTCGGTGACCGGGACCCCGGTCTCCACGACCTTCCGCATCAGCCCTTCGAGGGTGTCGGTCTGGAGCCCGGGCAGCAGCTCGCTCAGCCGGCGCCCGAGCCGCTGTTCCCGGGGCACGCCGCCCAGGCGTTCCAGGGTGTCGTTCAGCCACACGTAGCGCAGCTGCCGGTCCACCACCGCCATGCCGACCGGCGAGCGGGTGAGGAACCCGTCGAGGACCGACTGGCCCACGGACCACCGCTGCCGCCGCTCGCGCGCCGAGAGCAGGAAGCACTCGTCGCCGCGGATGCGGAAGACGGCGGACACCCGGAGGTCGACCTCCATCCGGTGGCCGTCGCGGTGCCGTACGGGGACGAGGCCGCTCCATCCCATGCCGGCCCGGCACCGTTCGGCGATGCCGGCGATGCGCACGGGGTCCTCCGGAACGGCCGCCAGGCGCGCGGCGGACCGGCCGACGGCCTCCGCCGCCGGGTAGCCGAGCAGGTCCTCGGCGCCCCGGGTCCAGCCGAGCACGATGCCACGGCCGGAGAGCACGACGGCCGCGTCGGAGGACGCGTCGAACAGGTCGCGCGCGGCGGCGGGCGTGGGCGGATCGGAGCCGTTCAGCGCAGGATTCATGGGTTCCGTCCTTTACATGACTATGGTCCTGCTTGTCCGGTTGATGCGCACGGTCCGGGGTCTGAAGGGGGCCGCCACCCGGGTTCGCTGACGTGGCCGGGGCATCACGGGGCTGTGTCGCCCCCGCGGAGGACCGGAGGGAGCATGGAAGGAACCGGGTCCGCCCGGGACCGGGGCCTGGGCCGGGCGCCGCCGGCCGGTACAGGAGGCTCAGGGATGACAGCCGAATCCTTCCCGCCCGACGATGATCCGTACGGCGCCGAGCCGCCCCGGCGGACCAGCCTGCTGGACGTGCTCAGCGTGGCCGCGCTCGTGCTCGACACCGACGGGCGCATCGTGTTCTGGACCCCGCAGGCCGCGGAGTTGTTCGGCTACTCCGCGGACGAGGCACTCGGCAGACCGGCGGCCCGCCTGATCATCCACCCGGAGCACCTGCAAGCGGTCGTCAAGCTGTTCGCGGACGTCATGGAGACGGGCCGGAGCTGGGCCGGCGCGTTCCCCATCCGGCACAAGGACGGCAGCACGCGCCTGATGGAGTTCCGCAACATGCGGCTGCTCGACGACCTCGGGGACGTCTACGCCCTCGGGCTCGCCGCCGACCACAGTCTGCTCCAGCGCGTCGAGACCGATCTCGCCCTGTGCGAGCGGCTGATCAACCAGTCGCCGATCGGTCTCGCCCTCATGGACCCCGATCTGCGGTATCTGCTGGTCAACCCGGCGCTGGAACGGATCGACGGTATCCCCGCCGAGGACCACCTCGGCCGCCGGCTGCGGGAGACCCTGCCCTTCCCCGACGTCGACACCGTCGAGTCCGCGCTGCGCCAGGTGCTCACCACCGGCACCCCGCTGCTCGACCAGTACCACGTGGGCCGGCCCCGCTCGGACCCCGAGCACGAGCACGCCTGGTCCCTGTCCTTCTACCGTCTGGAGGACCCGAGCGGGCGGGTGCTCGGTGCCGCCACATCCGTCGTCGACGTCACCGAGCGGCACCGCGCGGCGGCCGAGGCGGACCGGGCCCGGCGCCGGCTGGCCCTGATCGCCCACGCCTCCACCCGCGTCGGCACCAGCCTGGAGGTGGAGCAGACCGCCGCCGAACTGGCCGAGATCGCCAGCCGGGAACTCGCCGACGTGGTCGCCGTGGACGTACTCGACTCCGCTCTGGCCTGCCGCCGCGTGCGCGCGCCGGCGGGCGGCCCGGAGCTGTTCCGCGCCCTCGCCCTGAGGGCGGCCCACCCCACCGTGGCACTGTGCGCGGCCGACGCCCCCGGTGACCTCGCCTCCTACGACGGGGACCGCCTGGTCACGCTCTGCGTGCACACCGGCCGGCCGGTCCTGGTGCGGCACGTCCGCGAACGCGATCTGCGGCGGATCGCCCGGGACGCCGAGGCCGCCGAGCTGCTCGCGCGCTCCGGTGTGCACTCGTACCTCGCCGTACCGCTGATCGCCCACGGCGAGGTGCTGGGCGCCCTCGACCTCAAACGCACCCGCACTCCGGACCCGTTCGACGAGGACGACGTCATCCTGGCCGGCGAGCTGGCGAGCCGTGCCGCCATCGCCATCGACAACGCCCGCTGGTTCCAGAGCGTGCGCAACACCGCCCTGACCCTCCAGCGCAGCCTGCTCCCCGACCATCCGCCGCACCACACGGGCCTGGTCCTGGCCTCCCGCTACCAGCCGGCGCAGGCCACCAGCGAGGTGGGCGGCGACTGGTACGACGTCATCCCCCTCACCGGCGACAAGACCGCCCTGGTCGTCGGGGACGTCATGGGCAACGGCATCGACGCCGCCGCCACGATGGGCCGGCTGCGCACCGCCACCTGCGCCTACGCGGACCTGGACCTGGACCCGGGCGAGGTGCTCCAGCACCTGGACAAGATCACCTGCGATCTGGAGCACTACATCGTGACGTGTCTCTACGCCGTGTTCGACCCGCACACGAGACAGTGCCGCATCGCCAACGCGGGACACATGCCCCCCGCGCTGGCCCGCGCCGGCGAGGACCCGAGGCTGCTCGACCTGCCCGCCGGTGCTCCGCTCGGCGTCGGCGGCATCCGGTTCGAGACCGCCACGGCCGAGCTGGGCCCCGGCGACCTGCTCGTGCTCTACACCGACGGCCTCGTCGAGACCCGGCAGCACTCGATCGACGACCGCTTGGACACCCTCCTCGGCTTCCTCGACGCGCCCGAGCGGCCCCTGGAGGAGACCTGCGACCTCCTGCTGCACGGCCTGCGGCACCCCGACGACCACGACGACGTGGCCCTGCTGGTGGCCCGGGCGCTGTAGGCACGGTCCGGAGAGGACACGGCGCGGCGGCACGCTCGGCGTTTCGGCCACCGGCCGTCGCGGAGCCGGTCCTTGCGCGGCAAGGGTCGGTGCATCCCGCATGCTCCGACGCGCGGGCGATCCCGGGGATCCGGGCCCGACCGAAACACATGTGTTCGAAATCCGGGCCCGGTCGTTGACCCTGACGAACCAGCCGCACGACCGTCAGGGGGACCATGTTGACTCCGGCCGGCACACAGGACGATCCGACGCCCGGCACCGGCGCGGCACAGAACGAGGAGTTCCTGTTCCGCGACACGTCCCGGCTCCGCGCGGGCGCGCAGATGACGACCGGCACGATGGCTCGGCGGCTGCCCGCGCTGGTCCTGCGCTCGCTGCGGATGGCGTGGCAGGTGGACCGCGCCGCCACGGTGGGGTTGCTGACGTGCCAGGTGGGCACGGGTGTGCTCGCCGCCCTGGGACTGCTCGCGGTCACCGGGACGATCACCGCGCTGATCTCCTCGGGCGACATCACCGAACGGCTGTGGCAGGCGGCCCCGCAGTTGGCCGTGATCGCGGCGGCGACCGGCCTGCGGGCCCTGCTGGGGGTCATCGTGACCTGGCTGACCGGGCGGCTGCGGCCGGTCCTGGCCCGCGCGGCGGAGCTGACGATGATCGAGGCCGCGCTCGGCGCCGAGCTGGCGGCGAACAACGAGCCCGGCTACAACGACTTCTACGACATCGCCGACCGCGGCGCCCAGGTCACCCCGGACCTGGTCGACGAGGCGCAGGACGTCCTGGCGGCCACGGCCACCCTCGCCGCCGGAGCGACGGTCCTCACCGTGCTGCACCCGGTCCTGCTGCCGCTGCTGCTCCTGGCGTGTCTGCCGCAGGCCGCCGCATATGTGCGTGCGGCGCGGGTGGTGTACCTGGCGGGGCTGGAGACCTCGGGGCGGCGCCGGATGCTGCACAAACTCCGCTGGCACATGGCCTACGCGGAGTCCAGCGAGGAGATGCGGGCCTGCCTGGCCGGACCGTTCCTGATCGGCCGGTACCGGCGCCTCGCCGCGTCCGTCAACGCGGCGGAGCGCGCAGCCGCGGACACCGGTGCGTGGATGGGGCTGGCCGGCGCGGTCGCCGGCGGTGTCGCGTCCGCCGCGGTGTGGGCCGCGCTGCTGTGGCTCCTGGCCTCCGGCCGCATGGACCTGGCGGCCGGAGGCGGCGCGGTCTTCGCGCTCCAGACGGCGACCGGCTCGGTGCGCGGCATCATCGACGGCGGGGCCCGGCTGGTACGCACCGGCTGGTACGTGCAGGACTGGCAGAACTTCCTCGACAACGCCCACGGGCAGGCCATGACGGCGTCCCGGGGCACCGGGACGCTGCCCGGGCCGCCGCAGCGTTTCGAGGTCCGTGACGTCAGCCACCGGTACGACGGTGCTCCGAGGGACAGCCTCAGCGGGGTGTCCCTCCGGGTGCGGCGCGGGGAGATCGTGGCGCTGGTCGGCGAGAACGGGTCGGGCAAGTCCACGTTGTCCCGTCTGCTCTGCGGCCTGCTGCTGCCCACGTCCGGCGAGGTGGCCTGGGACCACACGCGCACGGCGGACCTGGAGCCCTGGGAGGCGTGGAAGCATGTGGCGCTGGCCCCGCAGAAGTACACGTATCTGCCGCTGACCCTGCGCGACAACATCACCTTCGGGCAGGGCGACACCACGGACGCCGCCGTCCTCGCGGCCTGTGAGGCGTCCGGGGCGGCCGACATGCTGCCCGGCCTGCGGTCGGGGCTCGACACCCTGTTGACGTCGGAGTGGTTCGGTGGCCAGCAGCTCTCCGGGGGACAGTGGCAGCGCGTCGTGCTCACGCGGGCGTTCCACCGGCGGGCGGCCCTGCTGGTGATGGACGAGCCCACGGCCGCGCTGGACGCCCGCGCGGAACACCGCGTCTTCTCCGGCCTGCGCGACCTGGCCAAGGACCGCGCCATCCTCCTGATCACCCACCGCCTCGCCAATGTCGCCGTGGCGGACAGGATCGTGGTCCTCGACCAGGGACGGATCGTCCAGGAGGGGACGTACGCGCACCTGACCCGGGAGCCGGGCCTGTTCCGATCCCTGTGGCAGCTACAGCAGCGCAGCACCGAAGAGCCGCACCCCTGAACCCCTGACCACCGTCGAACCCGCCTTGGGAGCCACCGTGCTGGACATCGAACGCCGGACCCTCCTCGCCTGGAACGCCTACGGCACCCATCATCAGGCCCGCGGCACCGAGATCCCCGAGGCCGACCGGCTCTCCTGGGGGTACTGGCCCACCGCCGGCCCCGGCGAGGAAGTCCTCGGCGATCTCACCGGCCGCCGCGTCCTGGACCTCGGTTCGGGGACCGGCAAGTTCCCCGCCCACCTCGCACGCAACGGCGCCTGCGTCGACGCCGTCGAGGGTGCCCGTGCCCAGCACGAACGGGCGGTCGCCCGTTACGGCGGTCAGGCGGGCCTCCGCCTGATCCACGCCGACGCGGCCGAGTACCTGGGCGGGGCGGAGCCGTACGACGTCGTCTACTCCGTCCACGGCTTGCCGTACATCGACCCGCACCGCCTCCTGCCCGCCCTGGCGGGCGCGCTGGCACCGGGTGGCCGGCTCGTCTTCTCGGCCCTGCACACCAGCTCCGCCGGGGACGGTCCGTCGACCTCCGTCACCGCCCGGCCCGAGAGGCTGCCCCTCGCGGGAGGCGGCTCCCTGACCGTTCGGATGTGGGTGCTCACCCCCACCCTCTGGGAAGACCTCCTCGTCGACCACGGCCTCCTCGTCGACCGGATCGACGTCCTCACCGCCCCCGCCGACGACACGCCCCTGGCGTGCACGCTCGTCCGGGCCCACCGCCCTGACTCCCGGTCCGCCCCCGGAACGGGACCGGGACGCCTGCGGTCCTGAACGGACCGGGACGCCTGCCGTCCTGAACGGGGCGGGACGCCTGCCGTCCTGAACGGGGCGGGGACGCCTGCCGTCACAGGACGCCGCCCGCCTCGTCGTGGAAGACCTCCGGCCGGTACCGGTAGTCGTCCGGGGTCGCGGCGGAGGCGCGGGCGACCGGGCCGGCCGAGGCCAGCACCTCGATCATGGTGTCGGCGAGCTGGTGGTCGGGGAGCAGGTCACGGCCGGCCGGGTCGGGCTGCGGCTCGCTGATGGCGGCACGGCGGAGGCCGGCGGCGTCGGTCATCACGTGCAGCGGCTCGCGCCAGAACCTCAGCGGGCGAGCAACGACTCCGTTTCCGCCCACAGTTGCCGTTGGACGTCCTCGCCACGGCCGGGCTCGGGGCACCGCAACGGCTTGGCGTCGTGTACGGAGAAGTAGCCGCCGGTGGTGTGCGCGAACGCCGGATCGGTCGCCAGGCGGACGATGATGCCCGCGCCCCTGCGCGGGTCGCCGATCCTGAGGGCGTTCAGGACGCGCCGCAGCGCGGCGGAGCCGGGCAGGTCGCGGCCCAGACCGGTGGCGTTGAAGCCCGGGTCGCAGCAGTTCACCGTGACCTTCGTGGCGTCCAGGCGCCGGGCCAGTTCCTGGGTCCACATGATGGTCATCAGCTTGGTCCGGCCGTACAGGGCCATGGACGCGCGCCGCGTGTAGGGGGCGGTGTCCCGCAGGTCCGTGGCCGGCGCGATGCTGCCCGCCCTTCGGGACGCCTCGGAGGCGACGTTCACGATCCGCGCCGGACCGGACGCCAGCAGCGTGTCCGTCAGCGCCTGGGTCAGGGCGAACGGGCCGAGGTAGTTGACGGCGGTCATCTCCGCCAGCCCCTCGGCCGTGACGCGCTGGGCGAACGCGTGCAGACCCGCGTTGTTGACCAGTACGTCCAGCCGCGCATACCGCGCGGCGATCTCCCGGCCGGCCCGTCGGGCCTCTGCGACGACTCCGAGGTCCGCGAGGAAGACGCCGGCCCGCGCCGCACCTCCGGTAGCTTCCCCGAGCTCGGCGAGCAGGGCTTCGGCCCTGTGCGGGGACCTCGCCACGATGCCGAGGTCGTAGCCGCGGCGGGCGAGCTCCAGGGCGGCGATCCGGCCCAGCCCGGAGGTCGCGCCAGTGATCACAGCAACGGGACGAGTCACCGTTCCCCCACTCGTGAGGTACCTCATCAATCGTGTGTGGGACGATACCCGACGTCATGAGCAAGCACGAAACAGCGCCGCCCACCAGCCCCGACCCCGCGGACGTGGGCCTGCGGTTCCTGACCGTCGCCCACCAGGTCCGGACAGCGGTCGATCAGCACATGGCCGCGGCCGGCCTGTCCCTGGCCCGCACCAAGCTGCTACGGCTCCTCGCCCGGCGCGGCGCTCTCCATCAGGCCGAACTCGCCGAGGCGCTCGGTCAGGCGCCCCGCTCCGTCACACAGGCCGTCGAAGCCCTCGAACGCCTGCGGCTGGTCACCCGGACCCCCGATCCCGTGGACCGCCGGCGCAAGACCGTCACGCTGACCGAGCAGGGCCACGCGGCCCTCGCCGCCGGCGAGCAGGCGGGCGTCCAGATACTCCGGCGCATCTTCGGCGCCCTCGACGCCCGTCAGCTCACGCGCCTGGAACGACTCCTCACGGACGCCGACGAGGCCACCCGGCGCAGCGGCACCCGCTGACTCCTCGGCCCGGCATGCGGCGCCCGTGACCGGCGCCCCGGTCGAGCCCCCGGCACCGGTCCGAGGAAGGGACAGGGGCGGTGGACGCGAGGCCGCGCCCAGCCCTCCCTCACGGCGGCGACGACGGCGCGTCCACTTCGAGGGCCGCCGCGCGGAGGGCCGCCGCCACGCGGGTGACCGGGTCCGCCGGCGGATGGGGCAGCCGGGCCAGGAGCACGCGCCGCTGCTCCTGGGGCCCGCCGCGGACCGGGAGGACGCGGACGCCCGGTGGCGCGGCGGCGGCGAGGGCGGCCGGCACGGTGGTCAGCCCGCAGCCGGCGGCGACGAGGTGGAGCTTGGCGAGCCAGTCGCGCGCGGTGTGGGCGATCTCCGGCCGCTCGTCCAGGCCCGGCCACACACCCATGAGCTGGTCCTCGCCCGAGGAGGACCCCGCGATCCAGCGCTGCCCCCGCAGGTCGGCCACGTCGACGAAGTCGCCGCGGGCCAGCGGATGGCCGGCGGGCACCGCCAGACACAGCGCGCGTTCGGTGAGGGTTCGCACCACGAGCGGGGGCGACTCGGCGTCCGGCGGCCGGAACGGCGGCGCGGACGCGAGCAGGGCCAGGTCGAGGCTGCCGGCCCTGAGGGCGCGCACCAGCGCCGGGGTGCTGCCCTCCCGGCCGACGACCCGAAGACCGGGGTCGGTACGGCCCAGTGCCGTCAGCGCGCGCGGCAGCAGCACGGCGCCGGCGCTCGGGAACCAGCCCAGGCGGACCGTCCCGGCCTGCCCGGGCAGGCCCGACAACTCCCTGGCCGTCGCGTCGATCTGGTCCAGCACGACCGTCGCCCGCCGCATGACGACACGGCCGGCCGCGGTGAGCCGTACGCCGCCGCGCCGCCGCTCCAGCAGCTCGGCGCCCGCCGCCCGTTCGAGCGCGGCGATCTGCCGAGACACCGCCGACTGGGTGTAGCCCAGCGACGCGGCGGCCGCGGTGAAGGTCCCCCGCTCGGCGACGGCCCGGAGGACGCGCAGCGCGGTGAGTGACACATCCGTGAAATCCATGATGGGCCCGCATGCTAGCCGTGTCCGACTTGCGCCGGACTCATGGATGCGGCGTGCCGACTCATGTAATGGCGTACCGCCTCATGGATACGGCGTGCTCGGCGCGGTCGTGTCACGTCGCGGGGCGGACCGCCGGAAGGGCGGGGGTGCGCAGTAGCCCCAACGTCGTGTCGAGCGCCGCTTCCAGGTGTCCGATGGCGCCGGTCGCCATCAGGATGGTCACGCCGCCCTGCACCGCGGCCACGAGCGCGGCGGCCAGCCGGTCGGCGTCCAGCCGGCGGTCGGCCTGGCCGCTGTCCTGCATGTGCTGGATGCCGATGCGCAGCGCCGCCTGCCACTGCCTGACCAACTGGGCCGTGAGGGCCTGTGCGGCCGGAGTGGTGTGGCCGAGTTCGAGGATCAGCGTGCCGAGCGGGCAGTTGACGCCCTGCTGTTCGTACCGCCGTACGACCGCGTCCCGCCAGTCCTGCCAGGCCGACCACGTGGTCAGGTCGCTGAGGTGCGGTTCCTGGTCCTCCAGGACGCGTTCGGCCTCGCGGGCGGCCACCGCCAGCAGCAGTTCCTCCCGCCCGCCCGGGAAGTAGTGGAAGATCTGGCTCTTGCTGGTCGCGGTGCGCGCCCGGATGTCGTCGAGTGTCGTCCCGGCGACGCCCCGCTCGCGGATCTCCTCGGCCGCGCCCTCCACGATGCGGCGCCGGGTGGCCATGCCCTTGGGGGTCAGCCGCGGTGCGGTCCCACCACTCATGCTCGCGTGCCCTCCTCCACCCCACACTCTGGACTTGCCGGTCCATTTTAGGCGAGAGGGCGCGCGTCCTCCTCTCCGAGTCGCCACGCTTCCAACGCTCCCGTACAGTGCGCGAGTTGACGTGACGGAGGGACGGGCGGGACGTGGCACCCAGGGCAGTGACGCGCGAGCGGTTGGCAGGTGCGGCGCGGGCCGCGCTGGGCGGTGGGCGACGGCTGGAGGCGGTCGAGCGGCTCGCGGGCGGCAGCAAGAAGGGCGTGTACCGGCTGGTGATGGACGACGCGTCGACGGCGGTCGCGTATGTGTGGGACCACGGCGAGAACTACTGGCCGGCGGCCCCGGGCGACGACGACCTCACCGACCCGTTCTCGCCCGGTCTCGGGCTGGACCTGTTCGAGGCCGCGCACGCGCGGCTGGACGCGCTCGGCGTCCGTGTCCCGGCGATCCGCCTGACCAAGCGGGCCGGCGTGCACGGCCCGTCCGATCTCGCGGTCGTGGAGGACGTCCGGGGGGAGAACCTCCAGCACCTCATGGCGCGCGACCCCCGCGCCGCCGCCCCGGTCCTGGACCGGCTCGGGGAGGCGCTGGAGGCGATGCGGCGTCACCGGGCGCCCGGTTACGGCAAAGTGGCCGTGGTCGACGGCGGGGGGACGTCACGCGGGACGTCGTGCGAGGGGGTCGTCCTCGCCCGCGCGCTGCGGGACCTCGCGGAGGCCGCCTCGCGTGATCCGCGGATCGACGCGGCCCGCGTCCGGCTGGAGGAGCGGCTGCGGGACCTGGCGGGCGCGGTGCGGCCCCGCCAGCGGTACGCGGTCGTCCACGGCGAGCTGGGACCCGACCACGTGCTGGTCGACGCGGACGGCCACCCCGTGGTGATCGACATCGAGGGCACGATGTACTTCGACATCGAATGGGAGCACGTCTTCCTGCGGATCCGCCTGGGCGACGCGTACGGGCCGCTGGCGGTGGCCGGCCTGGACGGGGACCGGCTCGCGCTCTACCTGCTGGCGCAGCGGCTCTCGCTGACGGCGGGGCCGCTGCGGCTGCTCGACGGGGACTTTCCCGACCGGGCGACGATGGCGGGCATCGCCGAGCACAACCTGCGGGCGGCGCTCGACCTCTGCTGACCCCCCGACGCCGCTCCACGGCAGCCGGCGCGACGGTGCTCCGTGCCCCCGGTTACCCTGGTCACCGACGGCAGCCCGGAACAGGCGGTCGCGCGGCGGTGGGGCTCGCCGCACCCGAACCGCGGCATCGACGCCGCCGACAGTCCCTGCTTGTGAGCGCACGCGCCCGCATGCCGGGCGGCCGCACGAGTAGGAGACGCGCGTCCATGACAGCTCCCCGCGATCAGACCACGGAGCCCACGGTTCCCGGCGTCACACCGTCGGCGCCCACGCGACGCCGCGGACTCGCCGACGGGCAGGCGCCCGTGATCGCGGTCGTCGCGGCCGGCGGCGCGCTGGGGGCCATGGCCCGCTACGGCGCCTCCCTGCTCTGGCCGACCGCACCCGGCACCTTCCCCTGGACCACCCTGGTGGTGAACGCGGCCGGCTGCGCGGTGATCGGTGCCTTCATGGTCGTCATCACGGACGTGTGGGCCGCGCACCGGCTGGTGCGCCCCTTCTTCGGCACCGGCGTCCTGGGCGGCTTCACGACCTTCTCCACCTACAGCGTCGACATCCACCAACTGGTGCAGGGCGGCCATGCCCGCACCGGCCTGGCGTACCTGGCCGCCACCCTGTTCGCCGCGCTCGCGGCCGTGTGGCTCGCGGCAGCGGCCACCCGCGGCCTGATCTCGTGGAGGACGAGGAGGACGAAGTGACACGGCTGCACGGCTCCGCGCTCCGCCTGACCATCTTCGTCAGCGAGGGCGAGACCTTCCATCACAAGCCGCTCTACAACGAGATCATCCACCGCGCGCACGAGGCCGGGCTGGCCGGCGCGAGCGCCTTCAAGGGCATCGAGGGCTATGGCGCCTCCTCCCTGATCCACACCAGCCGCCTTCTGTCGCTCAGCGAGGACCTGCCCGTGGCGATCGTCATCGTGGACGACGCGGCCCGCGTCCGCGCCTTCCTTCCCCGACTGGACGAACTGGTCACGGAGGGGCTGGTGATCCTCGACGAGTGCGAGGTCATCCACTACGTCCGACAGGACAGGGAGAAGCAGGCGAAGTGAACTGGCTCCTCGTCATCGCCGGTGCCGTGGTCGGAGCGCCGCTGCGGTACCTGACCGACCGCGCCGTACAGGCCCGGCACGGCACCGTCTTCCCCTGGGGCACGTTCGTCGTCAACGTGACCGGCTGCCTGGTCCTGGGCGTGCTGTCCGGTGCCGTGACCTACGGCGCCGCCTCCCACTCGGTGCACCTTCTGCTCGGCACCGGGTTCTGCGGCGCCCTGACCACGTACTCGACGTTCTCCTACGAGACGCTGCGGCTGGCCGAGAGCGGCGCCAGGTTCTTCGCCGCCGCCAACGTGATCGCCAGCGTGGTGACCGGCCTCGGTGCCGCGTTCATCGGCGCCGCCATCGCCCAGGCGATGTGGTCCTGAACGCGACGGGCGGACGTGGCGGTCAGGTCGCCCGGGGCCAGGTGCGCAGCAGGGCGGCGATCCCCGGTGCGGTGCACTGGGGATCCCGCAGGAGGTCGCGCAGGGCCACGGCGTCGTCGCGGGTGGGCTTGACCGGGATGCCGGAGGCTTCCAGGTACATCACGCCCGTCGCCGCCGCGACGGCCATGTTGGAGCGCTCCAGCCAGCGGCAGCGCCCCAGGATGTGCACCAGGGCGGCGGCCCGGGCGAAAGGACCGTCGTAGACGGGTCGCTCCAGCAGTTCCGCGCGGTGGCAGGCGACAGCGGCCACCGGCACGCCGTAGTCCTCGGGGGCCGGGTCCCGCGCCCCGGCCAGCTCCGCGACCTCAAGGATCCAGGGGACGTCGATGTACAGCTCCATCAGGCCGCGTGCACGCCCGGGGTGCCCCGGTCCGCGTCCTCGGCCGCGTCGAAGACGGCCTGGTGCTCGTCGAGGAACCGGCGGGCCGCGTCCATGCCGCGCTGCCGCAGTCCGCCGGTGTCGTCCCGTACGAGGGAGGCGATGTAGTCGCCGACGCTCAGGCCGCGGTCCCTGGCCCGGGCCCGGGCCAGTTCCGCGATCTCCTCATCGACGCGCGCGCCCAGCTGTGTCTTCGCCATACCTCGACGGTAACAGCTGTTACCACGCTGGGGGCAGTTTTTCCGGAAACCGGCGAACGCACGCCCGCAGGAGACCACTCCGCCGCCACCGCCACCGGCCCTGGGGAGCGGCTTGCGCGCACCCCGTCCGGCCGGATCGGTGATCGCCACGGCAGGGATCGGAGACCGACTGGTGCGGGAGAGCGGCGGCACGGTGCGTGAGGAGGAGCGGCGACCGGTGCGGTGGCGGCGTCGCGCGGTGTTCGCGGGCGTGGCCGCCGCGGCGGCCGGCGCCATGGCCTTGGCGTGCCGTCGCCGCGCACGACGCCAAGCCCTGGTTCAACCGCCCCCTCCCGCTCGGCGCTCCTCGGCACCTTGAGGGCGGAGGGCGACGGGGGCGGGCAGGTCGAGTTCGCCGCCGAGTGGCCGTTT
The DNA here is from genome assembly GCF_002920615.1 of Streptomyces sp. Ru62. Lineage (GTDB taxonomy): Bacteria > Actinomycetota > Actinomycetes > Streptomycetales > Streptomycetaceae > Streptomyces. The sequence continues at coordinate 297,156 of NZ_PQSU01000003.1, read as the reverse complement.
CCCGGCGGCCGGTGCGCCGGTCGGTACGCCGTCGGGCGCGGGGCTAGCGGGCACGGGGCGGTGGTCGCTCGACGCCCGCGGCAGGTCGGTGACCCTCCGGCCGGACCCTTCCCCGCAGGACACGGCCCCGGACCCGGCCCTGTCGGTCGTCCGCGCCGCCGGCCATGTGCGCCTGTGCGTCCCTTCCGAGTCACCGGGTGTGCTGTGTGACGTTCTGCTGCGGCTCGCCGAGCCGCAACGGTGACGCGGGCACGGGCACAGAGCCGACCCGGTGATGAACCTGGCACCGCTGCCCCGAGGCCCCCACGAAGGAGCCCCCATGCCGCATCCACCCCTGTCCCGCAGCCGGCGACTCCATGGCGGTGGCGGGTCGTCGGCCGCGTGACGCCGCCGTCGCCGTCACCGCCGTCGCCCTCGCCCTGCCGGCGCTGCGGGCGACGCTCGGCGCCACGTTCGGCCTGCTGGGCGAGCGGGCCACCCGCCGCTCCCCGCGCACGGCACCCCGCGGCGGATTCACCGGGGTTCGCACCTCGCCGATCGAGCCATTCGCCCCAATGTGATCGAAAATGGCCCTTATCAGGCATATGCACGAGAGGTCACCCATGGACGGCATCGCCGATATGGGGGGCACCCCGGGATGGGGCCCCCTTCACCCACCGAGGGCCGATGAACCGGTCTTCGAACAACCCTGGCAGGGCCGGGCGTTCGCCCTGGCGCTCCTTGCCAGCCGCATCGCGTGCGGCGGCTACAACGCGGACGCCTTCCGCCATGCCATGGAGCGCCTCGACCGGGCCGCCTACCTGGACGACGGCTACTACGGGCGCTGGCTCAACGGCGCGGAGCTGATGCTCACCGAAAGCGCCACCCTGGCTCCGGACGCGATCGACGCCCGCGCCCGCAATCTGCGGGGCGAGCACGTCGAGGAGCCGCCCGTCCCGGCCCCGCGGCCCGACTACGCGCCGACCGCGGCGCCGGTAGGCGCCGGCTCGCTGCGCACCGTCGACACCGACCCGGCCTTCACCGCCGGAGAGCGGGTGCGCACCAGGGACATGCCAGTGCCCGGCCACACCCGGCTGCCGGCCTACGTGCGCGGACACGTCGGTGTCGTCGAGCGCGTCCAGCCCGCCTCCGTGCTGCCGGACACCAACGCGCACTTCCTCGGCGAGAACCCGCAGCACGTCTACTCCGTGCGGTTCGACTCGCGCGAGCTGTGGGGCGCCGACGCCGCACCCTTCGCCCTCACCGTCGAGATGTACGAGAGCTATCTGGAGCGAACCTCATGACCACCACCAGCGGAACGGGCGACCGCCTTCCCCCCTCCCTGCGCACGGAGGCGCTGGAGCAGCTGCTCACGGAGCGGGGTCTGATCGACCCGAAGGTGATGGACGGGATCATCACCACCTACGAGACCCAGGTCGGTCCGCTCAACGGCGCCAAGGTCGTCGCGAAGGCGTGGACGGACCCGGAGTACCGGCGCCGGCTGCTCAAGGACGGCACGGCGGCCATCAAGGAGCTGGGCTTCTCCGGGGCGCAGGGTGAGCACATCGTGGTGGTGGAGAACACGGCGACCACCCACCACGTGGTGGTGTGCACGCTGTGTTCCTGCTACCCGTGGCCGGTGCTGGGCCTGCCGCCGAGCTGGTACAAGGACCCCGCCTACCGTTCGCGCGTGGTCAAGGAACCGCGCACCGTACTGTCCGAGATGGGACTCGACCTGGACGACGACGTCCGCATCACCGTCCACGACTCCACCGCCGAGGTCCGCTGGCTCGTGCTGCCCGAGCGTCCGGCCGGAACCGAGCACCTGTCCGAGGAGGAGCTCGTGCCTCTGGTGACGCGGGACGCGATGGTCGGCGTGGCGAAGGTGGCGGCACCGTGAGCGCGCCGCTGGAGATCGAGGGGCCGGCCGCACCGCCGCGCTCCAACGGCGAGCTGGTGTTCGCCGAGCCGTGGGAGAGCCGCGCCTTCGGCATGGCCGTCAGCCTGTACGAGGCGGGCGCGTTCACCTGGCCCGAGTTCCAGGCCGCGCTGGTCGCCCGGATCACCGCCTGGGAGTCCACGGCGGCGCCGGACGAGCCCTACGACTACTACCGGCTCTGGCTCGCCGCCCTGGAGGACGTCCTCACCGGCCTGTGCGCCGTGACACCGGAGGAGGTCACCGCGCGCGCCGGAGCGCTGGCCCAGCGCCCTGCCGGCCACGACCACTCCGACGACCACTCCCCTCCGCATCCGCATCCGCACTGAGCCGCCGTGGCCGTGGCGGCACGTCTGCACAGCGGCACGGCGGCACGGCGGCACTGCGGCACGGCGGCACGGCGGCACTGCGGGAACGGCGGCACGACGGGAACGGTCACCGCACGTCCGGCCGGCGTCACCGCGGCGATGCGTGCCCGGTGGTCGTTCCCCGACGTCTCGACGGTCTCGCGCCCGTTCCCCGCCCCTGACAGGGTCTCCGCTCTTGCCACCACCAAAATAGGAGCATATGCTCGTAAGCCAGGTCGCGCCCTGTGCGGCCCCATACATGCCCCCGCACACTCCCCGACCCACCGTCAGAGAGCCTCATCATGGAAACCCCCGCCCCGGCCGGTCACACCGCCGTCCACCGTCGGCCGCCGGTCAGAGCCTGGCTGCAACCGGCCCTCATCGCCCTGATCGTCGTTGCGGCCTTCGTCAGCTGCTACGTGGGGCTCCAGCGCGACCCGCAGCCGCACCACGTCCCCCTCGCCGTCGCCGGTACCGACCTGCCGGGCGAGATGCACCGGGCACTCGGCGACAGCGTCGAGGTGCGCCCCGCCGCCGACGCCGACGCGGCCCGCCGGGCCCTGGAGCACCACGACGTCGTCGCCGCGCTCAGCAGCGACGGTCCGGGCGAGCTGCGCCTGGAGGTGGCGGGGGCCAACGGCACGTCCACCACAGCCGCCGTGAAGTCCCTCGTCGGCGCCTACGCCCAGGGGGCGGGCATGCGCGTCAGCACCGAGGACGTCCGGCCGCTGGCCCACTACGACGCCCGCGGGCTGGCCGGCTTCTACCTGGCCTTCGGCGTCACCCTGGCCGGTTTCGTGCTCGGCTCGAACGCCGTCGGCCTGGCCGGTCTCCTCCGTCTGCGCCACCGGTTCTGGCTGCTGACCGGCGCCTCCGCGGCCATCGGCACCGTGGCCGCGATCATCGCGGGGCCGGTGCTGGGAGCGGTTCCGGCACCGGTCGTCCCACTGATCGCCACCCTCGCCCTGCTCGCGGCGGCGGCCGCCTTCACCACCAAGCTGCTCGGCACCTACCTCGGCCCCATCGGGCTGCCGGTCGCCACCCTCCTGCTCCTCACCGTCGGCAACGCCACCAGCGGTGCCACCATCGGGGCGGACCTGCTGCCCGCCGCGGCCCGGGCCGTCTCCGCGCTGCTGCCACCCGGCGCCGCGGTCCGCGCCATCGCCGACCTCAGCTACTTCCACGGCGCGCACGCGGCAGGACCCGTCATGACGCTGGCCCTGTGGGCCGTCGTCGCCGCGGTGCTCCTCGTCCCGCGTGGCCGCCGGGCACGGCGGCGCGCGTTCGCCACCGCCTGACTCCGCCGCCCCTGCCGGGGCGGTCGGCCCCACTTCACAGTCCCCTGAACAGAAAGAGCACACAGATGCCGGACATCACCGGAACACGCAGGGCGCGCTACCTGCTGGCCGCCGCCGGAGCCGCCGTGGCCGTCGCCGGCGGTGCGGCGCTCGCACCGTCGGCGTCGGCGGACGCGACCGTCGCGAGGCCGCACGCGACAACCTTCGAACTGGTCGGCCAGCAGACCTCGTCCGGGGACGTCGATCTGGGCGAACCGGGCATCAGCGTGGGCGATCAGCGGATCGTGCACGAGGACCTCTACCGCGACGGCGAGAAGGTGGGCGATCACAGTTCGGTCTGCACCTTCACCCGGGTCAGCCCGGCCGCCCTCCAGTGCATCGGCACCTTCGCGCTTCCCGAGGGGCAGTTCAGCGCGCAATCGCTGCTGCACCTGCCCGCCCCGTCCTCCGTCGACGTCGGCATCACCGGCGGCTCGGGCGCCTACAGCACCGCCCGGGGATTCGTCCGTACCGTTCCCGCGGGCGCCACCGAGCGGCACTTCACCGTCCGTCTCCAACGCTGAGGCGACGGGGCCCGGCCCGGGTGGGAGAAGCCGGCACACATGACCCGGCATATATGACTCGGCCCACATGACAAAGGCAAGGAGGTCACCCACTCCTTGCCACTCTCAACATATAGCGCACGGGGGGCCTTGCGGCAAGGCCCCCGTGGTGTTGCAGAATCTCCGGCCTCGACCAGAACCTGCGGAAATGGGGGGCCTTGATGATCGACGTGCTGGTGGTCGGCGGCGGACCGACCGGCTTGATGCTGGCCTGCGAACTGCGGCTGCACGGCGTACACGTGGTCGTGCTGGAGAAGCTGACCGAGCCGGCCGCGCAGTTCCGCGGGCGCGGTCTGCACGCGCGCAGCGTGGAGATCATGGACCAGCGCGGCCTGCTCGACCGGTTCCTGGCGGCCGGTGAGAAGTTCCGCGTCGGCGGGCTCTTCGGCGGTGTCATCAAGCCGTGGCCGGAACGGCTGGACACGGCCCACCCGTACGGCCTCGCCATCTCGCAGCAGGCCACCGAGCGGCTGCTGAACGAGCGTGCCCTGGAAGCCGGGGCCGAGATCCGGCGCGGCCAGGAGGTGGTCGGGCTGAGCCAGGACGCGAACGGGGTGACGGCCGAACTGGCCGACGGCACGCAGCTGCGCTCGCGGTACCTCGTCGGCTGCGACGGCGGCCGCAGTACGGTGCGCAAGCTGCTCGGCGTCGGCTTCCCCGGTGAGCCCTCCAAGGTCGAGACGCTGCTGGGTGCCATGGAGGTGACCGAGGATCCGGAGACGATCGCCGCCGTCGTCGCGGAGGTCCAAAAGACCCAGCTCCGGTTCGGCGCCATTCCCGACGTGGACGGGAACAAGGGGGTGTACCGCATCGGCGTCCCCGCCGAGGGGGTGGCCGAGGACCGTACGACCGCGCCGACCCTGGAGGAGTTCAAGGCACGGCTGCGGGCGGTCGCGGGCACCGACTTCGGGGCACACACACCGCGTTGGCTGTCCCGGTTCGGTGACGCCACCCGGCAGGCCGAGCGCTACCGGGTCGGCCGGGTGCTGCTGGCCGGCGACGCGGCGCACATCCACCCGCCGACCGGGGGGCAGGGGCTCAGCCTCGGCGTCCAGGACGCGTTCAACCTCGGCTGGAAACTGGCCGCCGAGGTGGCCGGCTGGGCGCCGGAGGGCCTGCTGGACAGCTACCACGCCGAACGGCATCCGGTGGGCGCCGCCGTACTGGACAACACCCGTGCGCAGATGACGCTGTTGGGGACCGACCCGGGTGCGACCGCGCTGCGGGAACTGTTCGGCAGGCTGATGGACTTCGAGGAGGTGAACCGGTACGTCACCGGGATCATCACCGCCGTCGACGTCCGCTACGACCTCGGGGAGGGGCACGACCTGCTCGGCCGGCGTCTGCGGGACGTCCCGCTGAAGCGGGGCCGCCTCTACGGGCTGATGCACGGCGGCCGGGGCCTGCTGCTCGACCAGACGGGCCGGCTCTCGGCGGCGGGCTGGGCGGACCGGGTCGACCATGTCGCCGACGTCAGCGAGGAACTGGACGTGCCCGCGGTCCTGCTGCGGCCGGACGGCCATGTGGCCTGGGTCGGCGAGGACCAGCGGGATCTGCTCGACCACCTGTCCCGGTGGTTCGGCGCCGCCGTGGGTCGGTGAGCGGGCGGGTGCGGCCACCGGCGCGTCCCGCGCGCGAGCGGCGCCGCCCGGCAGCACCCGGCCCTGCCGGGGTCAGCGGTTGACGAAGGTGAGGCTGGTCGCGTCGTAACGGCTGCCCGCGATGAGCTCGGGCGGGGCCGCGGCCTCGATCGCGGCGATGTCCTCGGCGGACAGCTCGACGTCCAGCGCCGCCAGGTTCTCCTCCAGGTACCGCTGCCGCCGGGTGCCGGGGATCGGCACCACGTCGTCACCCCGGTGCTGCAACCAGGCCAGGGCGAGCTGGCCGACCGTGACGGACCTGGCGGCGGCCAGCTCCTCCAGCTTGGCCACGATCGCCAGGTTCCGTTCGAGGTTGCCGTCGGCGAACCGCGGCTGGCCGCGCCGTACGTCGGTCTCCGCCAGCCCGGCGACCGAGCTGTAACGGCCGGTCAGAAAGCCGCGCCCGAGCGGTGAGAAGGGGACCAGACCGATGCCGAGTTCGCGGCAGACCGGGACGGTCTCCGCCTCCAGGTCCCGGGTCCACAGCGACCACTCGCTCTGCAGCGCGGAGATCGGGTGGACCGCGTGCGCCCGCCGGACGGTTTCCGCGCCGGCCTCGGACAGCCCCAGGTACCGCACCTTGCCGGCCCACACCAGCTCGGCCATGGCCCCGACGGTCTCCTCGATCGGTACCCGCGGATCGACCCGGTGCTGGTAGTAGAGGTCGATGTGGTCGACCCCGAGCCGGCGCAGGGATGCCTCGCACGCCTGGCGCACATAGGCGGCGTCGCCGCGGATCAGGGTGGGCTCGCCCAGGCGGTTGGCGAAGCCGAACTTGGTCGCCAGCACCACTTCGTCACGCCTGTCGGCGACGGCCCGCCCGATCAACTCCTCGTTGTGCCCGGCGCCGTAGAAGTCGGCGGTGTCGAGGAGGGTGACCCCGAGGTCCAGGGCGTGGCGCAGCGTCGCGACCGACTGCGCGTCGTCCGCGGCGCCGTACCCGTGGCTCATGCCCATGCAGCCGAGCCCCTGCGCGGAGACCGCCAGTTCGCCCAGGTACCGGGTGGGGACGTCGGTCATGCTGCTGCCTCCTGCACTCGTCGGACCGTTCACCTGGGACGCTAGGTACTGGAGTGCGCTCCATGTCAAACGAGACCGGTCCGCAGGGCCGTGAGGGGGAGCATCGGTGAGTGCCGTGGAGAAACCGTTCCTGATGCCTGTCGAGGACGTGTTCCGCCGGGGCCGGCTGATCATGCCGACGGGCCGGATCGAGCGGGGTCGGGTGCGCGAGGGCGACGAGGTGGAACTCGTCGGCTTCGACGGCGCGACGGCGCACGTCACCGGCATCGACGCGGGCGAGCCGCCCATGGACGAGGCGTGCGCGGGCATGAACGTGGGACTGCTGCTGCGCGGTGTGACGGCGGGAGCGGTCGAGCAGGGACAGGTGCTCGCGGCACCGGGCTCGGTCGCCGCGCACGCCGGCTTCGCCGCGGACATCATCCTGCTGCCCGAAGTACACGGGGGCGCCGAAGTACGCACGGGTGAGCGGCTCCAGTTCCACGTCCGCACCGCCGTGGTGTCGGGCGTGGTCACGTCGATCGAGGACACGGAGGCGCTCCAGCCGCTGCACCAGGGCGCGGTGACGGTCGCGCTCGAACGGACCGTCGCCCTTGAGGTGGGCCAGTCCTTCGCCTTCCGTCACCACGGTCGTGCCGCCGGCTCCGGAACCGTGACCCGGCTCCCGCGCGGAGCCGCATGAGCGGAGCCACAGCCCCTGGCCCGGGAACTCCTCGTTGCCGAGCCCGTCCCACGACGCCTGCGGTGCCTCGCCTCGTACGGCGATCGAGCCGGTGGCCGAGTCCATCGCCCGGCGGTCGAGCAGGTGACCGAGGCCATCGCCCGGCGGACACCGGCAAGCGCGCCCCGCCCCGGGTCACACGGCATGACAGGGCGCCTGCGGTTCGGGCAGCCAGTCGCGGGCGGGGTCGTACTCCAGCCACCGGCTGTGTCCCGCCCGCTCGGCGCAGGCGGCGATGAGGTCGTGCAGCCCCCGGTGCCGGGTGCCGGTGCGCCACAGCAGTGACCAGGCGTACAGCGGCGTGGGCCGGACGAGCGGTACGGAGCGCAACCCGGGGACGTCCGGCAGGGGCACGTCGGCGGGGAGCAGCGAGAAGCGGTGCGGCTCGGCCGCCACCTCGGCGAGGAAGTGGGCGAGGCCCAGGTTGACGCTCGTGGCACTGTTCCGGATCGCGAACCGGTCGGCGAACTGGTGGAGGAAGTCCAGGCGGTCCAGCGGACCGGGCGCCCAGAGCAGGCTGCCGCGCAACTGGTCCGGACGCACGGCGGGTTCGGCCGCGAGGGGGTGGTCCGCGCTGAGGACGGCGTCCACCGGTTCGAGGCGGACCAGGCGGTGTGCCAGTCCGGTGTGCAACGGGGGGTGGACCCGGCCGAAGGCCGCGTCGATGTCGCCGTGCAGCAGTGCCGCCGTCACCGACGGGAGATCACGCCCGTGGCCCAGTACCAGATCGCCGACAGGTGCGGCCCGTTCGGCCTGCCCGGGCCCCTCGGCGGTACCGGTACCGGCTACCTGGGCCAACGTCCGCATCGGCGCGTACAGGTGCCCCCACACGTCCACCCGCAGCGGCCGGTCCTCCCCCACCGCCGCCGCCACCGCCGCGTCAGCCGCGGCCAGGGTCTGCCGGGCCGGTCCCAGGAAGCGCCGGCCGGCCTCGGTGAGGCGTACTCCGCCGCCCCCGCGGTCGAACAGCTCGGTGCCGAGCAGGGATTCCAGCCGGGCGATCCGCTTCGACAGCGCCTGCTGGGAGATGGCGAGCGTCCCCGCCGCCCGTCCGAAGTGCCCTTCCTCGGCGGCGCGCACGAAGGCGCGTAGCTGCGCTCCGTCCAGATCCATGCCCCTCACCATAGGTGACAACCAACGGTTGTGGATCACGCCGGTTCGTTGTTGGATCCCGGCACGGGCGCGGGGGTTCCATTCCCGGCATGCGAAGACTGATTCCCACGGGGGACGCGGCGCGTCCGGTCGCCTTCGCCGAGGTCCCCCTGCCCGTCCCGGAGCCCGATGAGACGCTGGTCAAGGTCGAGGCGTTCGCACCGAACAGGGGCGAGACGTTTCTCCTCGAACGCCCCCGGCCCGGACTGCTGCCCGGCAAGGACATCGCGGGGCTCGTCGTCCAGGCCGCGGCAGACGGCTCGGGGCCCGGCGTCGGCACCCGCGTGGTCGGGCATCCGGCGCGGGGCGGCTGGGCCGAGTACGCGGCCGTGCCCACGCACTCCCTCGCGGTGCTCCCGCCCCGCATCGACGCCGTACGGGCGGCAGCCCTGCCCCTGGCCGGGATCACCGCGCTGCGCCTGCTGCGTGCGGCCGGATCCCTGGCCGGCCGGCGGGTGCTGCTGACCGGCGCCTCGGGCGGCGTCGGGCACTACGTCACCGAGCTGGCCGTCGGGGCAGGTGCCGAGCTGACCGCGGTGACGGCCACGCCGGTGCGCGGTGCACGGCTCGCGGAGCTGGGCGCCGAGGTGGTCCACGACGTGGCGGCGGCCCGGGGGCCGTTCGACGTCGTACTGGAGTCCACGGGCGGGCCCGATCTGCCGCGGGCCCTGTCGAAGGTGCGTCCGGGCGGCACGCTGGTCTGGTTCGGCCAGGCGAGCCGCACCCCGGTGACCCTCGACTTCTTCGAGCTGCTGGGCGGGCCCGAGCGCGTGACGATCCAGCACTTCCACTACGCCGGTGCCCCGTACGCCCCCGATCTCGCGACGCTGGTACGCCTCGTGGAACAGCGGCGGCTGCGTCCGGAGATCGGCCGGGTAGCCGACTGGGCCGAGACCGCCGGGACCCTGGTCGACCTGCGGGAGCGCCGGATACGCGGCAAGGCCGTCCTGACGACGGGAGAGGAACGATGAACGCCACGGAGTTCGCCGCCGCCCAGTGGACCCGCGCCACCGGAACGGGCGTCGACCCGCACGAGTACCGGCGCGTCACCGACGGCCTCGTCTCCGTCGCCGAGTGGGGACCCGCCTGCGTGCGTACGGGGCACACCCACCTGGAGCGCGCGGAGCGGGCCGGTTCCGCCGTCTCGGCGGGCGGGCACCTGCTCATGGCGGCCCGGTGGTTCCACCTGGCCACGCTCGCCCCGTACCCGGACGCCCCGCGTGCCGCGGCCGAGGCGGACCGGGCCCTGGGCCGCGCCCTCGCCCTCCTGGAGCCCGGTGCGCGGCACGTGACCGGTGAAGGGTTCACCGGCTGGCTCCGCGGCCCCGCCGACGCGCCGGGCACCGTGGTCGTCGTGCCCGGGCTGGACTCCGCCAAGGAGGAGTTCCAGGACCTGGTGGCCGCGCTGCTGGCCAGGGGCCTCGCGGTGTTCTCGATGGACGGCCCGGGGCAGGGTGCGCTCGCGGCCACGACGGTGCTGCGACCGGAGTACGAGCAGGTCGTCGGCCGGGTGGTCGACGCCCTCGGCGTCGCCCGCGTCGGGCTCGTCGGCCTCAGCCTGGGCGGCTACTTCGCGGCCCGCGCGGCGGCGCTGGAGCCGCGGGTGGCGGCGGTCGCCACCGTCAGCGGCCCCTTCCGCCTCGACTGGGCCGAACTGCCCCCGCCGGTACGGGACATCATGGCGCGCCGCACCGGAGGAGCGGACGCCGCCCGCGCGTTCGCCCGCCACGTCGACCTCACCGACCTGGCTCCGCGCATCGCGGCCCCGCTGCTGGTCGTGGACGGCGGCCAGGACGTCATCCCCGGTGTGACCGACGGCGAGCCCCTGGCCCGCCTGGCACCGCACGGCACCTACCTGACCGTCCCGCACGGCGACCACCTCCTCGGCAACGCCCGCCCCGACTGGCTGCCCCGCCTCGCCGACCACATCACGACCGCCCTGACCGGGCCACCGGCGTGAACGGATCCGGCTCAGACAGGCTGGGTTGACGCGGTCCTGCCGCTGGAGGGGCACAGTACGGGCCTGGGCCGGCGGGGCCCGGCGGACGGGCCCTGCTCGCTCGGGGCCGGGTCGACCTGACCCCGAGCGGACCGGCAGCGGCCATGCCCCTGCCGAACCGGTGGGCCGGCAACAGGTCCACGGCGGAGGGACTGGGCATCCCGGAGCGCGTGGAGGCCGCTGGTGCCTCCTCGGGAGGCGGAGCCGCCGGGGCGACGTGTCGTGCCTCGCGGCCGAGGAGGAGGAAGCGCGCCCCGGTCGGCACGCCAGGCCCACCGGCGGACGTCCCCGGGCGGCGGCCCGGCGACCGGAAGGCGCCGTCAACAGTCTGATTCATTCGCTGTCGCCCCGGCCGCATGGATCGCATGGACCATAGGCTTCCGCCCCTTCCGGACGCAATGGCCTGGACGCGAACACAACGGAGTCGGCCGCGACCCTTGTCGACCTCCCACCCCGGTGCCATAGTTGCCCCGCCAATGAGTCAGATTCATTTCGGGCGCCGGGAGTTGTTTCCGTGTCAGCAGAGCGCAAGGTATCGGCCAAGGGTGACGGGACGACGTCAAGGCCCTACCGGCCGGGCTACGAGCTGGTCGCCGAGCAGCTCCTCGGGTACATCGCCGAACAGGGCCTGCGGCCCGGCGCGCGGCTGCCGACCGAGGCGGGGCTCGCCGAGATCCTCGGCACCTCGCGCAATGTCACCCGCGAGGCGGTGAAGGTGCTGGCGGCCCTCGGCCGGCTCAGTGTCCGCAGGGGCGCCGGCATCTTCGTGGCCGACTCGCCGGGCGGGCTCGCCGACGACGGCCTGGGGCACTTCCAGCCGACCAGCATGGAGCACGTGCTGATGCTGCTGGACTACCGCAGCCTGATCGAGGCCGAGACCGCCCGCAGGGCAGCGGGCCAGGCGGCGCCGATCGAGGTACGGAACATCCGGAAGGGCGCCGAGCGCTCCCTGGAGGCCGGCCGTGAGAACGACGCCGACGCGTTCGCCGTGGCCGACCAGCTCTTCCACGACGCGGTCGGCATCGCCGCCCACAACATCTTCCTGCGCTCCAGCGTCACCAACGTACGGCGTCTGGCCGCGCAGTCCGACGTACTGCTCTTCCACGGCGACACGCCCGGCTCGCTGGAGGTGGCGGGTCACCAGCACATGGCGATCGCCGACGCCATCGCCGCGGGGGACGCCGACCGGGCCGCCGTGCTGATGACCGAGCACATCGCCACGACACGGCAGCAGTTCGAGCGCCGTATCCGCGACCGTCTGTTCAATGTCGCCGCCCGCGGCACCGAACCGGCCGCGGGCGGCGTGTCCGAGACCACCACCGACACCGACGCCACACCCAAGCCCACCCCGCCGGTGCCCTCCGCCTCCTGACACGAGGTCACCGGCATGGGTGTGACACGGAACCACCCCGAGGCCCCCACAGGCACGCCCCCCGGAACGAGCCGCCATCTCCCCTCCCCGCAGGCGATTGGATTCCCATGTCCATACCCTCAACCCCACCCCGCCCCCGGCGAAGAGCCGCACTGACCGTCCTCGCCCTGGCCACCGCGGCCCTCCCCCTCACCGTCCCGCACGCCCAGGCCGCCCCGCGCGCCGCCGATCCGCCCCCGCTGAAGATCTACGTGTCGCCGGAGTACGGCCGCGACACCGGCTCGGGCACCTCCGAGCACCCGTTCCGGACGCTCGGTCACGCCCGGGACTTCGTGCGGAAGATCAACCGCGACATGCGGCGTGACATCGATGTCGAGCTGCTCTCCGGCACCTACCGGCTCACCGACACCTTCACCCTGACGCCCCGCGACTCGGGCACCAACGGCCACCGCGTCGTCTACGAAGCGGCTCCGGGCGCGCACCCCGTGATCAGCGGCGGCAGCCAGGTCACCGGCTGGGCTCCGGTCGACGCCGGCCGCACGGTGTACAAGGCGCACGTGGGCGACCTCGACACCCGGCAGCTCTACGTCGACGGCGAGCTTCAGACACGGGCCCGTGGTCCGGAGAACCCGCCCGGCTTCTCCAAGACGGCGACCGGCTACAAGATCACCGACACCCGTCTGGACGCGTACGAGAACCAGTCCGACATGGAGGTGGTCAGCAAGTGGGGCTGGATGATGATGCGCTGCCCCGTGCAGTCCGTCTCCGGCACCACGATGACCATGCGGCAGCCCTGCTTCCACAACGCCAACCTCCACGAGGGCCAGGAGATCCAGAACCCCACCTGGCTGGAGAACGCGCGGGAGCTGATGGACACCCCCGGCGAGTGGTACCTCGACAAGAGCGAGGGCGACCTCTACTACATGCCCAAGAAGGGGCAGGACCTGGCGAGGGCGACCGTGACCGTCCCGCGTGTGCAGGATCTCGTGGACCTGGACGGCACCAAGGACCACCCGGTCGGCGACATCTCCTTCCGGGGCATCACCTTCTCCTACTCGACCTGGCTGGCCCCGAGTTCGGACGACGGGCTGATCGAGGGCCAGGCCGGATTCCGGATCGTCGGCGACGACAACCCGGACTTCGACTCCACCCGCCTGAAGTGGGTCAAGACCCCCGGAGCGGTCAACGTCAGCCACGGTCACGGCATCTCCTTCGAGGGGAACACCTTCACCCACCTCGGCGCCGTCGGCCTGAACCTCAACACGGGGACCCGGGGCACCAACGTCACCGGCAACGTGTTCCGGCAGATCGCGGCCACCGGTGTCCAGGTCGGCGGGGTCGAGGTCGTGGACGCACATCCCGACGATCCCCGGGACGTCACCAAGGACAACACGGTCGACAACAACGTCGTCACCCATGTCGCCGACCAGTACAACGGCTCCCTGGGCATCTTCGCCGGCTACACCGACCACACCGTCATCACCCACAACAAGGTGTACGACCTGCCGTACAGCGGCATCTCCGTGGGCTGGGGCTGGGGCCTGACCGATCCGGGCGGCGACACCAACTACCCGGGCAACTCCGGCGTACCGGTGTGGGACACCCCCACCACCTCCCGTGACAACGTCATCAGTGACAACGAGATCAGTGACATCATGAAGTCACAGGCCGACGGTGGTGCCATCTACACCCTGAGCGCCAATCCGGGCGGCATCGTCTCCGGCAACTACATCAGGAAGGTCCCGGAGCTGGCCTACGGGGCCATCTACCAGGACGAGGGCAGCCGTTACTGGCACACGACCGGCAATGCCTTCTGCGACGTGGCCTACCAGTGGCTGCTGCTCAACCATGGCATGGACATCACCGCCGACTACAACTTCACCACCACACCGAAGTTCAGCGCGCAGTTCAACAGCACCGACGACACGATCGTGAACAACACGACGGTCGACGGCTGTGAGCAGCTGCCCGCTTCGATCGTCGACAACGCCGGCCTCCAGCCGCCGTACCGGCACCTCGACCCGGACCCGGAGACCGGCGACCACACGGCGCCGACGGCGCCCGGCAAACCCGGCGCGGTCGCCGGCCTGCCCACCGTCGTGGATCTGAGCTGGCCGGCCGCGACCGATGACAACGGTGTCACCGGCTACGCGATCCACAGCGGCGGCAAGGTGGTCAGCGCGTCCAAGGGCACCTCGGTCCGCATCCCGAACCTCACCGCCGGGGCGTCGTACACCTTCACGGTGACCGCCCGCGACGCGGCGGGCAACGAGTCGCCGCCCAGCACGCCCGTGACGGTCACCCTCCCCGACGGCGCCGACCTGGCGCTGCACAAGCCGGTCACGGTCTCCTCCTACTCGGAGCCGAACACCCCCGAACTGGCCGTGGACGGCGACCTGTCCACCCGCTGGGCCCAGGGCCTCGGCCTGCCCGACCCGTCCTGGATCCAGGTCGACCTGGGCGCGCAGTACGACGTCACCGGCGCCATCACCACCTTCGAGAAGGCGAGCGGCTACAAGTACCGCCTGGAGGTCTCCCCGGACGAGGCGCACTGGTCCACCCTGGACGACCACACGGGCAGTGGCACCACCGCCCAGGCCAACTACTCCCTCGCGGACAAGGACGTCCACGGCCGGTACGTGCGGCTGACCGTCACCGGCTCCAGCTTCAACGGCGGCAGCATCTACGAACTCCAGGTCTACGGCACCCCGCTGGCCCCCGGCGACGACCACACCGCTCCGGACGCGCCGGCCAGGCCCACCGCCACCCCGCTGCTGCCCAGCCTCGCCCAGGTGAGCTGGCCGGCCGCCCCGGACGACCAGGGCGTCACCAGTTACGCCGTCTACCAGGACGGCAAGCGGATCGCCGTCACCGACGCGACGCGGCTGCGGGTCAGCGGCCTCACGCCCGGGAAGGAGTACGGCTTCACCGTCGTGGCCAGGGACGCGGCGCTCAACGCCTCCGAGGCGAGCCCTGCGGCGACCGTCACCATGCCGGCCGACCACGACCTCGCCCTGAAGGCACCCGTCACCGTCTCCTCCTACTCCGAGCCGAACACCCCCGAACTGGCCGTGGACGGCGACCTGTCCACCCGCTGGGCCCAGGGCCTCGGCCTGCCCGACCCGTCCTGGATCCAGGTCGACCTGGGGAAGGTCACCAGTGTCTCCGGTGTGGTCACGACCTTCGAGAAGCCCAGCGGCTACAAGTACCTCCTGGAGTACTCCGCCGACGGCCTGAACTGGTCGGCGCTGGAGGACCACACCGCCGCGTACACCACGGCCCAGACCGCCTACTCCCTCCCCGACACCCCGGTCGACGCCCGCTATCTGCGCCTGACCGTGACCGCCTCCAGCTGGAACGGCGGCAGTCTCTACGAACTCCAGGCCTACGGCGGTTTCTAGGTCCCCGGCCTCCCGCCCCCGGCGTCCAGGTGCGCGGCTCCCGGCCTGCCGTACCCCACACCAGGAACAGAAAGCGACCATGAAGATCACACATGTCGAGGTCCACCGGATCGACGTCCCCGCCGCCGACCCGCCCTTCTCCTGGCGGCACGGGCTCAGCGGCAGCGCCCCGGTGGGTGACGGCGCGGTCCTGCACATCGGCACCGACGAGGGCGCCGAAGGGGTGGCGGTGTTCGCACGGCCGGGGGCGGCCGTCACCCTGCGGGACCTGGTCGACCGGGTCTTCCGGGAGGAACTGCTGGGCGCCGACCCCTTGCGCCGCGAATGGCTCTGGCACCGCGTCTGGGAGCTCGATCGCATCCACGAACTCCCCCTGCCCGTGCTCGGCCTGGTCGACGTGGCGCTGTGGGACCTGGCGGGGCGGGTGCACGACCGGCCGGTGTGGCAGCTGCTCGGCGGCTTCCGGGAGGCCATCCCCGCCTACGCCTCCACCTCCACCTTCGCCACCACCGAGGAGTTCCTGTCGGTGGCCGACCAGTGCCTGGCGCTCGGCTACCACGGCATCAAGCTGCACGCCTGGGGCGACGCCCGCCGCGACGCCGCCCTGTGCCAGGCGCTGCGCGACCACGTCGGCCCGGACGTGCCGCTGATGTACGACGGCTCGGCCGGCTTCGACCTGCCCGACGCCCTCTACCTGGGGCACGCCCTGGCCGAGGCGGACTACCTCTGGTACGAGGAGCCGATGCGGGAGTTCAGCATCAGCGCCTACCGGCGGCTGGCCGAGTCCGTCGCCGTACCGCTGCTGGTCGCCGAGACCTCCGACGGCGCCCACATGAACTCCGCCGACTTCATCCGCAGCGGCGCCGCCACCTTCGGCGTCCGTGCCAGTACGACACTGCGCGGCGGTGTCACCGGCGCCATGCGCACCGCGCACCTGGCGGACGCCTTCCGGCTGCGTGCCGAGGTGCACGGCTCCGACATCCCGAACCAGCACCTGTGCATGGCCATCTCCAACACCACCTACTACGAGTCCCTGGTCACCTCGACCACGGTCGTCCGCGAGCGTCACGTCGACGACCGGGGCCTGGTGCACGCCCCGACCGGGCCGGGCATCGCCCTGCCCCTGGACTTCGGCTACGGCAGCGCGCTCCAGCGGTTCGTGGAACAGCCCCGCTGACCCGCCGCCGTCACCACCCCCGCACGATCCCGAACCACGAAAGGCAAGACGATGACGTCTTCGCGCGTTCCGACCTCCGGCCGGCGCGGCAGAGCCGTGCGCGCCCTCGCCGCCTCAGCCGCCCTCGCCGCCGTCGCCGCGCTGGCCGGCTGCGCCAGCGCCGACCCGTCCACCGGGCCGGACCACCGGGGCGGCACGTCCCGGTTCACGCCCGCCACGCAGAAGGACGGCTCCGAAATCACCGTCTGGACCGACTCCACGCGGCTGCCGTCGGTGCAGGCGTACCAGAAGTCGCACCGGGACGTGAAGATGAAGATCGTCACCTACGACGGCGGCGCCGACGGCTCGACCTACCTCCAGACGAAGGTGCAGCTGTTCGACCGTACCGGCAAGGGCTGGCCCGACGTCGTCTTCGGCTCCCCCACGGACGTCACCTGGGCCTCCTCCCCCACCAAGCCGGGCGCCGCCGCCTTCGCGGCCCCGCTGGACGACAAGCTGGTCCCGCGGAGCACACTGGACGGCTTCGCCAAGGGCTCCCTGACGCCCTGTCAGTTCCACGGGCACACCTACTGCCTGCGCAACGACATCGCCCAGGTCGTCCTCTGGTACGACAAGTCCCTCATGGACAAGTGGGGTTACCAGGTCCCCACCACCTGGTCCGGGTATCAGGCCCTCGGTCTGAAGGTGGCCAAGGAGCACCCCGGATACCTCGTCGGCTCGGTCGGTGACACCAACTCGCACGAGTCGTACTTCTGGTCCAGCCGGTGCCCGGCCTTCCACCTGACCGCACCGGACACGCTGCGCGTCGACCTCAAGGACCCCGCGTGCACGCGCATGGCGTCCCTGCTCGACAAGCTGATCTCCGCCAAGGCCGTCACCACCCAGGGCTTCTTCAGCCAGGGGTTCGCCAAGAGCAGCGGCTCCAAGGTCCTGATGGCCTACGGCCCCTCCTGGTACGGCCAGTACCTGTTCAAGGCTGCCTTCCACACCCCGGCCAAGCGGATCGCCGCCGCGGCCCCGCTGAAATGGCCGGGTGAGACCACCGCCGGCACGGGCAACGTGGGCGGCGGCGTCTGGATGGTCTCCTCGCACAGCGCCAACCTCAAGGCATCCACCGACCTGGTGACCTGGCTGACCACGTCGGACGCGAACCAGGCCACCGCACCCACCTACCCGGCCTACGCGCCCGCCGCCAAGGCCTGGCTCGCCGAACCGGCGCACCGCGACTACTTCGCCGACGACGTCAGCGGCCCGTTCCGGCAGGCGGCCGACGAGGTGTGGACCGGCTGGTCGAACACCAGGTTCTCCGACGCCACCTCCTGGTCGACCGTCGTCCTGCCGGCCCTGACCGCCGGAAAGACCCTCACGGCGACCCTGCCGGAGTGGCAGAAGGCCATCAGCGACCAGGCCAGGGCCAACGGGTACCAGGTGACCGACCGATGACGCTCCTGGACGCCCAGCCCGTCGCCGTGACCGCCCCCACCCGCCGCGGCGACGCGCCCCGGCGGCGGGGCGGCACGACGGGGTACCTCTTCGTCGCCGGGTACACGCTGCTGCTGCTCGCCTTCGGCGTGTTCCCCACCTGCTACGCGTTCTACCTGGCCTTCACCAACGACCGCGGCCGGTTCACCGGCCTCAACCAGTTCCTCCGGGTCGCCCGGGACTACCGCTTCCTGCCCGCCTTCGGCCACATCCTGCTGTACCTCGCCCTCTGGCTGGTGGTCCTCGTCGTGCTGACGGTGCTCACGGCCGTCGTCCTGCGCAGCCGGGTCCGGGCGGGAGTCTCCGCGCTGCTGCGGTTCCTCTACTACATACCCGGCGCGCTGGCCGGGGTGGCGAGCGTCCTGGTCTGGCTGTTCATGCTGGACCCGGACGTCAGCCCGGTGTCGTGGCTGCTGCACCGGATGGGCCTGGACAGCTTCGCCGCCGTGCTGGCACCCGGCAACCTCCCGGTGATCCTCATGCTGATCGCCTTCTGGACGGGGGCGGGCGGCTGGATGGTGGTGATGTACGGGGCGCTGAACAACATCCCCGACGAGGTGATCGAGGCCGCCCGGATCGACGGGGCCGGGCCCTGGCGCATCGCCTGGTCCGTCCAGATCCCGATGATCCGGCAGTGGATCACCTACATGGCCATCCTCGCGTTCGCCGGCGGCACCCAGCTGTTCGTCGAGCCGCAGCTGCTCCAGACCGCCAGTCTGGGCCGGGTCAGCCCGACCTGGTCACCCAACCAGCTCGCCTACGTGTACGCCTTCCAGCAGGGCGACTTCAACGGTGCCGCCGCGATCTCCGTCTTCCTGCTGGCCCTCGGCCTGCTCTGCGCGGGCGTGCTGGTCCGGCGCTCCAGCCTCTTCACCCTGGAGGACAGATGACGACACGACTCCTCGCGCCCACGCGCTCGCGGACCACGCCGTCGCGTGCCGTCTCCGCCCTGGTGGTGGGCCTGCTGCTCGCCGTCCTGCTGGTCTTCTTCGTGCTGCCCGTGCTGTGGCTGCTGCTGGCGCCCAGCAAGACCGCCGGGCAGATCGTCCACGACAACCCGCTGTCCTTCGGCTCGTTCGGCAGGATCGGGGACGCCTGGCGGCACCTGTTCTCCTTCGAGGACGGCGCGGTCCTGGTGTGGCTGCGCAACTCGGCCGTCTACGCCGGCGGTTCGCTGCTGCTGACCCTGCTCACCAGCATCCCGGCGGGCTACGCCCTGGCCCTGACCCGGTTCCGGGGCCGCAAGGTCCTCCTGGCGATCACCCTGGTCACCATGATCATGCCGTCGGCCACGCTCGTCCTGCCGGTCTTCCTGGAGCTCAACGCGTTCCATCTGATCGGCACGGCCTGGTCGGTGATCCTGCCGTTCTCCTTCTACCCGTTCGGCGTGTACCTGGTCTACATCTACTTCGCCACCAGCCTGCCGCGCGATCTGCTCGCCGCCGCGCGCATCGACGGGTGCTCGGAGTGGCAGCTGTTCACCCGCATCGCCCTGCCGCTGGCGAAGCCCGTGATCGGTCTCGTGGCCTTCTTCAGCTTCGTCGGCAACTGGAACAACTTCTTCCTGCCGTATCTGGTGCTGCCGAACAGCGAGCAGTTCCCCATCCAGGTCGGCCTGAACCAGCTCCTGTCGTCCACCCCGTCGTTCAACCCGGTGGCCGGGGCGGGCCTGAACATCACGACTCCGGAACTCGCCCTCGCCGTCATCATCGCCATCCTCCCCGTCCTGGTCCTCTTCCTCTTCTCCCAGCGCACCCTGGTCTCGGGGATGCTGGCGGGCGCGACCAAGGAGTGAATCGGGTCAACAGGTACGGGGACCAGCGACTCGTTCAGGGTCCGGGACAGTTCGCGCACCGCGTCGCCGCCTTCCGGCGGCATCCGCACAGGGACGGGCACTGTCCCACCTCCGTGGAACCTCCACCACGGATCTGATCCCTTGAACCGGGAAACGTCCCCCGTCGGCCGCTGGTCTCTCTGCTTCCTCAGAGACCGCCACATACGGATCAGGCGATTCCGTGAGCTGGTTCGTGGGTCGGAGGGACGACCGCGGCCTAAAGCGACGAGCGCATCGACGAGTGCGCATCTCCTCCAGGCAGTCGGCCGGCAGACGCTCGACCCGCACCGGGGGCTTCCTCACCAGGAGGGGAAGGCCACCCCTGTGACGACCGGCGCGCAGGCGCTCCACAGCGCGACACCGGCGGTGCCGGTGGGGCAGGGGCACGTGGGGCCAGAGCGCTCCTCCTCACCCACCGACCGGCACCGGAACGCCGGCCGGACGGGGGCGGCCGTCGCGGATCGTCCACAGGCGCAGGGGGCCCGGGGCGGCGGTGGCCGGGGCAGGGCTCTGTTCGGTGGCCGCGGCGGTGGCCCGGCCCAGCGGGGTGCACGTGTCGAAGGCGCGCTGGTTCAGCGTCCGGGCCTCGGCCCGCGCGACGGCGTCCGCCGGCATCCGGCCGCCCATGGCCTCGCACACCTCCCGCAGCCGTGCGGCGAGCCGGCCGGCCTGTGCCCGCTCGGGGCGCCAGCACCAGACGTCCACCGCCCGGCCGGAGTTGTCGATGGTGGTACGGCCGAGCAGCGGGACGCCCAGGGCGGCGGCGGCCGCCACCACCGGACCCGACTCGCCGAGCAGGGCGTCCACCCCGGGGTGGCGGGCGGTGCGGGGCCGGGCGTGGGTCACGGCCACCAGGCCGTCCAGCGCCGGGAGCGTCAGCGGCTGCCCGGCACGCGGCGCCGGACGGGCCGGCGGCGGCGCGGGCCGGTGCGGGACCAGGTCCGCGACGGCGTCGGTCAGCCCGGCGAGGGACGCGGGCGGACCGGCCACGGCGAGGACGGCGTTGCCGGGGTGGTAGCCGAGGCCGACCAGCCGCCGGACGTCCGCCGCCGTCACGGCGGCCACGTCCGTGACGAAGGTCCGGGCCACCGCGTCCGAGCCGGGCTCGCCCGCCGGATCGGCCGCGGCGAGCAGTCCTCCCGACCGCAGCAGGGGGTTCGCGTCCATCCGGGCCGTCTCCAGGGTGACCGCGGCGCGTTCCGCCTCCAGCACCGTGGCCGGGCAGTCGTACGGCGCGAGGACGCGCAGCAGCAGCGCAGCCATGTCCACCGCCTTGTCCGGTGTGGTGGTGGCGCGGAACACGGTCCGGGCGTTGTCGGTCTCGGCGAGGATCGGCGTCCGCTCCTCACCGGGACGGCGCGTGGCGGCGATCTGGACGTGCTCGGCCAGGTGGGCGGTGCCGGGCGGGGCGGGCAGGTCGTCACGCGAGCCGCACTCCACGCTCAGGCAGGCGGCGGCCGAGTGGGCCCACGGCAGGGGGTGCAGGACGACGCGGAGTCCGTGGACCCGCGTCACGGTGGCCGGCGTGGTGTCGGGGGCGGTGCGGTACGTCGTCACAGGGCGGGTGCTTTCGTGAGCCGGGCGGCCTGCTCGTCGCTCAGCCGGCATGCGGCGGGGCCGACCACCGCGACGGCCGGCGGCGCCGCGAACGGGCGCAGGACGGGCGGGACCGGGAGGGTGCGCAGCGCGGTGGCGAGCCGGGCGGGCGAGGTGTCCCCGGCCACGGCCGCGGCTGCTTCGTCGACGGCCGCGTAGGGATCGTCCAGGAGCATGGTGACCCGGGCCAGGCAGCGGTCCCGGGCCGCGTGGAACTCCTGGGCGGGGACGGGCTCGCGCAGGGTGCGCAGCAGGGTCGCGCGCAGCAGCCCGGCGACGCGGGGAACGTCCGCCGGGCGGACGGCCGCGGTGACGGCCACGGACGGACGGCCGTCGTCCTGTCCTGACCAGTACCCGGCGGAGTATCCGTACGCGAGGGTGTCCTCGCCGCCGCGCAGCGCGTCGTAGAGGCGGCCCTCGGGCCCGGAGCCCAGCACCTCGACCAGCACCTCCAGCGCTCCGGGCGGCGCTTCGGCCAGGGGTATCCGCACGGACAGCCGTGCCGCGTCGCCCGGCAGGTCCTGGTGCACGTAGCCGCCGCGCCAGGTGCGGGCGGGGACAGGGGGCGGGGTCTCGGGAACGGCGGGTCCGGCAGGTCCGGCCGGCGGGGCGGGTACGGCGAGATGGACCGGCGCGGTGGAGGCGGCGAGGGCCGTGGGCGCACCGGGCGGGGCGGGGAGGTCGCGGCCGGGGCCGGCCGTGACGACGGTCCGGCGGGCCACGACGGTCTCGATCTCGGCGCGGACGACGTCGGCGGGGATCGACGCGATCGTCCGCGGTGTACCGAGGGCGTCCGCTCCGGGCTCGCCGAAGGCGGCCTGCCGGGACGCCTGGTTCAGCAGGACCAGGACGTCCTGTGCACGGCGGGCGGCCAGGGCCGCCTGCGCCGTGGCCGCGGCCCGGATCCGGTCGTCGTCGGGCAGGACGAGGGCGTGCGGGGTGAAGGCCTCGCCGGCCGCGTGGACATCGTCGTGCCGCGACCAGTACGCGAACGAGGAACGGCGGGGCCGCAGCCGGTGGCGGGTGAGCCACCCTTCGCGCCGGGCCAGCGCGGCGGCACCACCGCCGCGCGGGTCGGCGAGCAGCCGGGCGACGAGGGCGGCCAGTCCCGCGTGCGCGGCGGGGTCGTCGTCGTGCCCGTGCGGCAGCTCGACGACCACCGCGTGCCCCGGCCCGCCGAACGGCGGTGGTTCGCCGCGGTACGGCCCCGGGCCCGGGAGGCCGTCGCCCCTCACGCGCCCGGACCCGTGTGGCGGCGCCGGTTCGGTGGGGTGGGGGGCCGACGGGTGGGTGCTCATGGTCACTGTCCTGACGGGGCGGTGGCGGGGTCGAAGGCAGGGTCGGCGGGGCGTGGGCTCCCGGGGGAAGCCGGTCGCGCCGCGCGGTGGGCGAACGGTGCGGCGGCGACGGCGGCCAGCACCCCGCACACGGCCACCGTCACCGGCGTGCGGGAGGCGAGCAGAGCTCCCGCGGTCAGCGCCACGAGTTGCGCGCTCGTGGTGAGCATGCGCCGGAAGGCCATGACCCGGCCGCGTACGGCGTTCGGGGCGCGCAACTGACACAGCAGCACGGGGCCGATGCCGTAGGCGAACTGGTGGACGCTGATGACGATTCCGGCCAGGGCCACGGCCGGCCAGAGCGCGTGGCCGACCAGCCATACGGCGGCCAGTCCCACGGGCGCGCAGGCCAGGGAGCTCCACCACAGCAGGCGCGCCGGGGACAGCGTGTCGCGGGCGCGGGCCATCAGCGCCGTCACGGCGATCCAGCCCAGGCCGGTGCCGACGCCGAACACGCCCACCAGCGAGCCGGGGTGGTGCTGTCCGAGGTGGACGGCGAGCTGTTCGGTCACCGCGCCGAAGAAGAGGTAGACGGCGGCCTCGGCGATCAGCGCGTCGCGCAGCACGGTGTCCTCGCGGACGGCGCGCACGCCGCCGAGCAGTGCCGCGAGGCCGGTGTGCGGGAGGGGCTCGTGACGGGCGGCGGGCAGCGGTGTCATGCAGATCGCCGCGACGACGAAGGTCAGGCCGTTGAGCAGCAGGACCCACTCGATGCCGAACGCCGTCAGCGCCGCGGTGCCGATCAGCGGACCGAGGGTCATGGCCAGACCGGTCGTGGCGTCCAGCAGGGAGTTGGCGGTCAGCAGCCGGCTGCGCGGGATGGCGTCCGGGAGGAGGCTGGACAGCGCCGGGACCCGGGCCACGGCCAGGGCCTGGAGGACGAACAGCAGCAGGAGCAGCAGGGTGACCTCGCGGTGCCGGACCGCGCCGATCATGCCGGCGACGACCGCGGCGGCGGCCAGGTCGGTGACGATGACCACCCGGCGCCGGTCGAAGCGGTCGGCGATGAGCCCGGCGAAGGGCGAGATCAGCAGCTTCGGCAGATGGAACACGGCGAAGGAGACCACCGCGGCCAGCGCGGAACCGGTGGCCCGCTGCACCCACAGGGGCAGTGCGAGGAACTGGAGATAGCCGCCGAGGGTGGACAGGCTGCGTCCGAACCAGAAGGTCCAGAAGACGGAGCCGAGCGCTTCCCGGGGGGCGGCGCCGGCGGCCGGCGCTGATGCGGTCATGCCGCGTCCTCCTGCTGTCGTCCGGCCGGCTCCGCCGCGTCCAGGGCCAGTTGGGCCTTCGTACGCCGGGCACGCGGACGCGCCAGCCAGTGGTCCATGTCGGTGGCGAGTCCCGCCAGTGCCCGCAGCGCGTTCGGCGCGGAGGAGTTGACCTCGATCTCCACGCACGCGTACTCGCCCAGTACGGTCCGTCCGTCCTCGGGCGCCCGGAAGGTCACCAGGTCCACGCTGCAGGCGACCTCCACCCCGTCGGCGGTGCGCCCGAGGCCCTTGGTACGCCGCTGTGTCGCCACGGCCGCCACGCCCAGCGGGCCCTCGGCCAGCCGGTTGCGCCGGACGTGTCCGACCGGCAGCAGCGAGCTGTCGTCCAGCGCCCGCGGCACCTGGTCCGGCGTGATCCTGGAGGCGAGTTCGAGCCCGTCCCGCCAGGCGTGCACGCGGATGGCCTGCTTGAAGGTCAGCCAGCACACGTCGGCGGCGGCTCCCGTGTTGACGACGGCGCCGAGGGTGTGCCCCGCCCGGATGAGGGACCGGGCGGCGTCGTCGACGTAGAGCGTGGAGGAGACGAAGGACAGGGGCCGGCGCAGCGGCGTCAGCCGGGTGTGCAGCGGTCCGCCGCGCAGCAGGTCCTCCGGTCCGGACCGGTAGACCTCCAGCGGGAGCTCCCACTTGCACTCGTGCTCGACCCCGACGACTTCCCGCAGGTCCTGCGGTGGTGCGGGGGGTTCCGGCGGCTTCGTCATCGTAGGGCGTCCACTGGGTTCGCGGCCCGCGGGCCGGACGGCGGTTCGGGCAGGGTGAAGATGTCCACGTCACCGGGAGCGACGGGGAGGACCCGCTCCAGGACCGTGCGCAGCACGGGTGCGCAGGCCGGTGGAGGAAGGAAGTGGCCGGACTTGAGGTTGGCCACGACCATGCAGTCGTGCGGGTCGCCCAGGAGCACCAGCTCACCCGCGGCCCGCACGCGCAGCCGCTCGGGCACGAGCATGGGGTGGACCACTCGTGCGCCCTGCCGCCGGCGGTCGGGTGTACGGCCGAAGACGGTCTCGGCGAGCGTGAACGGCTCGGGCCAGACCAGCAGGCGGTGCCGGTCGTCCACGACGTAGATGTGGGTGCTGCCCGGGGACAGCGCCGCGAAGGCGTCGGCGGCGCTCGTCACGTGCAGCACGTCGGGCCGGCCGTCGTCGAGGAGCGGCGCGTACATCCGGTCGAACGCCGGCCGGTCGTACTCGATCAGCGGGGGGTCGGTGTGGATCAGGCGCCGGCGGTCGCGCCCGGCGGACACGATGCCGCCGTGGTCGTAGCGGCGCTGGATCTCCCGGACCAGCGCCTCGACGCGTGCGCCGACCTCGCGGGCGGCGCGGTTCTCCAGGAGCACGGTCCGCAGGGACAGCAGCTCCTCGTAGAGCAGGAAGACCACGGCCTGGCTGTCGGGGCCGTACCGCTGGGCCAGCTGCGCGCGGACCTGTGCGTACCGAGCGAGCAGCGGGTGCTGCGTGCTGCCTGCCATGGCTCGTTCCTCCGGTCGTGCGCGTCGTGCCTGCCGGACGCCGGCCGGGGACCGGACGGCGTCGGCAGGCACGTGACGCGGGAGCGGTGAGATCAGAACTCGCCGTGCTCACCCGGGCTGGCCAGCGCCTGGGTCATGGCGAGGGCCTCCTGGCCGTCGACGGTGGCGTCGATGGCGCGCAGGTTCTCGACGATGGTCTCCACGCGGAGCAGCTCGGACGCGGTGACAGCGTTCATGGTGAAACCTCATTCCAGGATTCGGTGGACGGGATGTCGTGCCGTTCTCGGGCTTCTCCCTCGGCGGCACGTCATCACTCTCTCCGGACCGCGACGGCGGGGAAAGTCACGTAAATGCGGTAACTCCGGTGCGGGTACCGGGAATTCGTGACTCCGCCGGCCGCCGCGCGCGATGGATGATCGCGTCCATGGACCTGGAATTCGTGCGCGCGGTGGACAAGGCACTGGACGGACGCGAGGGACGGCGGCTCGGCCTGGACTTCACGCGGGGTTCCCTGCCGCCGCCATGGGGCGCGCGGCTGCTGACGGTGGACCGGCTGATGGACATGCTGACGTACCGCACGATGACCCGGACCGGTCAGGTCCTGGTCCTCCAGCAGGGGTCCTTCCTCCCTCCGAAGCGCTTCATGACCTCGCGGACCACCCGTGGCGAGGAACTGGAGATGGTCGACACCCACCGTCTGGGGCTGCTGTTGCGGGAAGGCTGCCAGGTCGTGGTGGGCGGCATCGAGAAGATCGACCCGGTGTTCGACATCGCGTGCCGTGCGCTCCAGTGGCTGACCGGCGCCCGTGTCTACGCGACGGCGTTCCTGGCCACCGGCGAGGCGGGCGGCTTCAATCTGCACGTGGACACCTCCGACTCGCTCGTCCTGCAACTGGAGGGCACGAAGAGCTGGCAGGTGCGGGGCGAGTCCATGAAGGCGCCGCTGAACGAGGTGCGCCGGTCGGCCGAGCCGAGCGAGGAGATCCTCTGGGAGGGCACCCTCGGTCCGGGTGAGGCGATGAGCGTGCCGCGTGGCTACTGGCACACCGCGACCCGGTCCGACCAGGGCGCGGGGGGCTACTCGCTGCACGTCACCTTCGGAGTGGTCCGGCGCACCGGCGTCGACTGGCTGCGGGCCCTGACCGAACTGGCCTGCAACCTGGAGGTGTTCCGGCGCGACCTGACGGACGACACCGACGAGGACGAGGCCCTCGCCGCCGCGCTGTCGCTGCTCGCGCGGACCTACCGGCCCACCCATTTCCTCCAGGCCCGTACCGCGTACTCGGACCGCGGCGGCATCGGCTGGCGGGAGACCCAGCACCCCTACACCGGCGGTGCGTTCGGGCCGGTCTCCGAGGTGGTGTGCCTGACGGACTTCCCGCCGCATCTGACGGCCGGCGGCGGCAACGCCGTGGTGACCGTGAACGGCCGGCGGCTGACCTTCCCCGCCGAGGCTCTGCCCGCCCTGAGACTGCTGGTGTCGGGCCGCCCGGTGGTGGTCGAGGAGGTGTCCCGGACGACCGGCGTGGACGCCGCCGAGCTGGTCCGCCCCTTGCTGGACGCGCACTTCTGCACCGAGGTGACCGGGGCACTGGCGGGGGCCTTCACGGCCCTGGACGGGCCCGAGTCCCCGGAGTCGTAGTTCCCCGGCGGGGACGCCGGGCGTCCGGCGCGGAACCGGCACCGGGTGCCCGTGGGGGCACACGCGGCGACGACGCGCGGGATCAGCTTCCCGGACGCCGCCGCGGTGAAGAAGTCTCCGCTCGAAGGCCGCGGGAGATGCCGGGCTCGGTGGTGGGCGCCGACTCCCCCGGCTGCCGGGGCGCGACGCACGACGCGGCCCTCGCTCCCCGGGCCCGCACAACGCCGCCTCAGCACCGGCGGGGCTCCCGCACGGCGGCGCGGCGACGGGTCCGGGCGCGGGCGGGAGCCACCGCGCGGTACGGCCGGACCCGTCGGACCGCCTGGGGCTCAGTCAAGTCCTCGGCGAGGCTCCGGTGGAGGCGAGCGGCACGGCGCTGCTCACCTCTCCTGGAGGGCTTCGACGGGGGTGTGCGGCTGTTCGAGCCGGAGGGCCAGCACGACCAGTTGGGTTCGGTTCGCGGCGCCCACCTTCGCCCGGATCCTGCGCATGTAGGTGTCGACCGTGTGCCTGCTGATGCCCAGGCCGCGCGCTATGGCGTCGTAGGTACCGCCGCCGGGAAGCCGGCTGAGGATCTCCCGTTCGCGCGGGCTGAGGGTCTGGGCGAGGTCGTCCCCCGCCGTCTGCGTGATGTTCATCGACTCCCCTTTCGCCGGGTTCCCGCGGAAACCGGTGTGCAGCGACGGGGTGCATCGAAACAGCCCCTGGTCAACGGCCGATCGGCCGGGCGTGGACGCCCGGTAAACGGCACACCGGGCGCGGGGCACGCGAGGGAGCACCGCGGGCGCCGCGCCCGGGGCGCTCAGAGGGTGTCACAGACGGCCAGTTCGCTGAGGACCGCCGCGCCCGCCCGCAGCGCCCTGCGTCGAGGGCAGTCAGTCGTGTCGTCCAGGGCCGCGGCCGGCGACTCATCGCGGTGACCGCCCGCGCCTACCCCTCCGCCCCTGCCTCCCGCCGGCGCCGTTCGAGTTCGGCGTACCGGGCGCGCATGGCCGGGCCGGCCGCCGGTCCCGCGGTGAAGACGAACGCCTCGCTGTCGTCGAGGTCCCGCCCGGTGTGCCGGTCCACCACGACCGGCTCGGCCTCTTCCCCTGTCTGCGCGTCGACCAGGATCATGGTCCGTTCCTCCGGCGGCAGATGCTGGTTCCCCCAGGCCGCCAGCGCGACGATCACGGGACGCAGGGAGCGGCCGCTCTCGGTGAGCACGTACTCGTGGCGCACCGGGTTGGTCCGGTACGGGCGGCGCTCCAGCAGACCGTCGGCGACCAGCGTCTTCAGCCGGGCGGTGAGCATGCTGGTCGAGATGCCGAGGCTCTGCTGGAACTGGTCGAACCGCGTGTAGCCGTCGAAGGCGTCGTGGAGGATCAGCAGCGTCCACCACTCGCCCACGTCGCGATCGCCGCGCGGCTGCGCGCCGCCGGCGCCACCGTCCTGGTCGCCGCCCGCTCCAGGCCCGACGACATCGCCGAGGAGGACTTCGTCGGCGCCGACCTGACCACGCCGGAAGGCGCCGGGCACGTGGCTCGGGAGACGATGCGCCGGCTGGGTACGACCGACATCCTGGTGCACACCCTCGGCGGATCGTCCGCCCCCGCCGGCGGCTTCGAGGTGCTCACCGAGGAGATCTGGTCGCAGGAACTCGGCCACAACCTGCTCGCCGCGGTGCGGCTGGACCGGGCGCTCGTCCCGGGCATGATCGCGCAGGGGCGGGGCGCGGTCGTCCATGTCTCCTCGATCCAGCGCCGCATGCCGCTGTGGAACGGCACGCTGGCGTACGCCTCCGCCAAGGCCGCCCTGAGCACGTACAGCAAGGGCCTGTCCAACCAGGTGGCCCCACACGGAGTGCGCGTCAACACGGTGGTCCCCGGGTTCATCCAGACCGACGCCGCCAACGCGCTCGTCGACCGGATCGCCGAGCGGACGGGTGACCGCGACTCCGCGCTGGCCTCGCTCATGGACTCGCTCGGCGGCATCCCGCTCGGCCGGCCCAACCGTCCCGAGGAGGTCGCCGAACTCGTCGCCTTCCTCGTGTCCGACAGGGCCTCCGCCATCGTCGGAGCGGAACACGTCATCGACGGCGGCACCATCCCCACCCTCTGACCCGAAAGCGAGGCACACATGACCGACACCACGCCCGCGCCCGGCACCGATGAGCTGCCCGACGTCGTCCAGCGGTTCCTGAAGGCGCACAACGCCCATGACGCGGCGGCCGCCGCCGCGGCCCTCACCGCCGACGCCACCGTCACCGACGACGGCCGCACCTACCGCGGCCGCGCCGCCGTCGAGCAATGGCTCGGCCGCGCCGCCTCCGAGTACACCTACACCACCGAGCTGCTGAGCGCCCGCGGGGACGCCGCCGGCCAGTGCACCGTCACCCAGCGCCTGCGGGGCGACTTCCCCGGCGGCACGGTCGACCTCCACTTCCGCTTCACCCTCGACGGCGACCTCATCAGCGCGCTCACCATCGCCCCCTGAACGCGGCGTCGGGCCCGCCGGAAGACTGGTCAGGCCCCGGGCGGGCCGGTCGGTGAGGGAGGCCGGACCGGCCCCGCCCGGGAGTCCTCAGGGTCACAGACCCACGTCGCGGCCGCGGATGTCCGCCAGGGACTCCCGCCGGACCAGCAGGCGGGCGAGACCGTCGCGCACGGCGACCACCGGCGGACGGCGCCGACCAGGTTGTAACCGGAGGCCATGGACACCTGGTAGGCGCCGGACACGGGCACGGCCAGCAGGTCACCGGGGCGGATGTCGGCGGGGAGTTCCACGTCGGCGGCCAGGACGTCGCCGGCCTCGCAGTGCCGGCCCACCACGGTCACCCGGGCCGGGGCCGCGGTGCCGGCCCGGCCGATCAGCCGGGGCGCATACCGGACGCCGTACAGGGCGGGGCGCGGGTTGTCGCTCATACCGCCGTCCACGGCCACGAACACCGTCCCGCCCGTGTGTTTCACCGCCAGGACGCGGTAGACGGCGACGCCCGCCGGGCCGGCGATCGCCCGGCCCGGTTCGATGATCAGGCGGGGCACGGGAAGGCCGGCCGTCGCGCACGCGCCGGCGAGTTCCGCGCGGACCCTGCCGGCGAGAGCTGTGAGGTCCAGGGCCTCCTCGCCGGGGCGGTAGGCGATGCCGTGGCCGCCGCCGAGGTCGAGTTCGGGCAGGGTCAGGCCGTGCTGTTCGTACAGCCGGGTCATCAGGCCGACCAGGCGGCGTACGGCGACGAGGTACGGCTTGACGCTGCTGATCTGCGAGCCCAGATGGCAGTGCAGACCGGTGAGTTCGAGCTGTGGCTGGTCGAGGATGCGGGCGATGGCGTGCTGGGCGTAGCCGTCCGCGATCGACAGGCCGAACTTCTGGTCGTCGGTGCCGGTGCGGATCTTCTCGTGGCCGCCCGCGCTGATGCCGGGCACGACCCGGACCATGACCTTCTGGTGGCCGTCCGGGCCGACGGCGGCGGCCAGCCGGGCGATCTCGGCGGGACTGTCGATGACGACACGTCCGACGCCCAGACGCAGGGCGGTGTCCAGGTCGCGGGGCGACTTGGCGTTGCCGTGCAGCACGATCCGCTCGGGCGGGAAGCCGGTGGTGACGGCGAGTTCCAGCTCGCCGGCGGAGCAGACGTCCAGGCCGAGGCCCTCCTCGGCCACCCAGTGGGCCATCGCCCGGCACAGGAACGCCTTCGCCGCGTAAAGGACTTCGGCCTCGGGGAAGGCGTCCCGGTAGGTACGGCAGCGGTCGCGGACCTCGGCCTCGTCCAGGACGTAGACGGGGGTGCCGAAGCGGTCGGCGGCCTCGGCGAGCGGTACGCCGCCCACGTGGAGGTCGCCCGGACGGGGCTCGGTGGCCGAGGCGGGCCACACGGTCAACGCCGTCGCGGGGGTGGTGGGTTCGTGGATCGTGGTCATCGGTGCTGCCCCTCTCAGGCGGTCCGCGATACGGGAAACCCGGAGGTGACCGCTGTGAGAGCCGTGACCGGCGTGGGAGCCGGAGCGGTGAGCCGCGGGTCCACCGTGACGGTGGTGATGCCGAGCGGCGCGGTCAGCGCGCGCAGTGCGGGCTCGGCGAGCCGGATCCACGCCTGGCCGGCGCCGAGGGTGGCGGTCAGCCGGCTCGCGGAGGTGAAGCCCACGGCGGTGCGGTCGCCGAGCGGGGTGCGGAAGAGCCGGGCCGCACAGCCGGAGGGGCCCGGCCGGACCGGGACGTACAAGGGTCCGACCGGGAACGGATCGGAGGGCTCGGGGTCGTCGTCGCCATAGCGGAGTTCTGCCATGGGGTGCCTCTCGAAGGGCAGGAGAAGGTGGTCGGGGACGCCCCGGCCGCGGGGAGGCGGCCAGGGCTCGTCCTCGACGGTATGACCGGTCTGCGGGGGGTTCCGGCGTGCCCTGACGGGACGCTGACGGTGAGCCGGTCGACCTTGACGGGATGCTGACACGCCTGGCGACAGGGCATCCGAGGTGCTGTCAGAGGGGCGTCAGGAACTGGCCCCCGGGCTGGTCGGGGTCCTCTCGGGGAGCTGTCCTGGAGGCGGTTTTCGATCAGGTAGGTGAAAGCGATGCCCGAGTCCCGCACGGCCCCAGTCGCTCGCGTCGTGGTGGGGGTGAGTGGTTCGCCGGGGAGTCTGACCGCCCTGCGCCGGGCCGCCGACGTGGCCCGGTGCCGTGGGGCTGAGCTGTGGCCGGTGCTGGCCTGGGAGCCTCCCGGCGGGGATCTCGCCGCGCGCAGGTCGCCGGCGGCGATCGTCCTGCTCCCGGAGTGGGAGCGGCTGGCCCGGGAAAGGCTGCTCAGGGCGCTGTGTGCCGTGTTCGGCGGTACGGACACGGGAGTCCCCGGACAGGCGCTCGTCGCCCGGGGCGCCCCGGGGCCGGCGCTGGTGCGGATCGCCGACCGTCCGCAGGACGTCCTCGTGGTCGGCGCGGGACGGCGTGGCCGCCTGCACCGGGTCCTGCGGCCGTCGGCCGGCCGCTACTGCCTCGCCCGGGCCGGCTGTCCCGTCCTCGCGGTGCCGCCGTCCCCGCTTCAGCAGGCGCTGGCGACCGCGCACCGCCGGAACACCTGGCGGCTGCGGCTGGACACCGGCCGAGTGGAGAGGGAGTTCGGGACGGTGCCACCCGACGCCTGACCCCGTCGGGCGGTGCCCGCCGTGGCCGCCATCAGGCCCGGCCCTCCGCACGCCGTGCCCGTCGTGGACACCATCACCCCGCGCCCGCCGTCAAGCCCGCCCCTCCGCACGCCCACGCCACCGCCACGCCGTGGACGCCGTCACCCCCGTGGCCGCCATCACGCCGTGCCCGCCATCACGCCGTGCCCGCCATCACGCCCTGGCCGCCATCACACCGTGCCCGCCGTCAAGCCCGGCCCTCCGCACGCCGTGCCCGTCGTGGACACCATCACCCCGCGCCCGCCGTCAAGCCCGCCCCTCCGCGCACCGGCGCCACCGTCACCCCGTGGACACCATCACCCCGTGCCCGCCGTCAGATCCGGCCCTCCGCGCACCGCCCCTCCGCGCGCCGGCGCCGTCGGCACCGAGCGACGGGCGCAGCCCCGCGTGGGGACATGGCGCCCGCTGCGCCGGCCGCCGCCTCGGGGTGCCGCACCCGTGCGGCGATCGTGCCGCCGGCGCGTGAGCGGTCCCGGGCCGGCGCGGCCCGATCGGGTGGCGCGCGCACGGCCGTGTGCTCCGGTGGTGATCGGCCGTTGATCGGGGCTTGCCAGCATCGAAGAGCACCAACACCCCACGGATCTGCGGAAGGAATCACTCATGGACGAGTCCAACGTCATGCGCATCGGGGACAGGCGGCTCCGCCTGGCGGCGGCGGGCATCGGGCTGCTGGCGCTGGTGGCCGGTGTCGCCGGAGTGACCGGCGCGTCCGCCCCCGCCCCGGCGGACGGTACGGCGGTGCACGCGGTGGCCGGGGGCGACGGTACGACGGGGGGCTCGGACCCGGAGGACTGGAACAGCACGGGCTCCCGCGTGGGCGACCCGACCTCGTAACGCCACGGGCGGGTCCGTGTGGACCACGCCGGTACGACGCGCGCGGCCCTCGTCCCCCGGCGGACGGGGGAGGAGGGCCGCACGAACCGGATCCACGGAACACTGGTGAACAGCCCTCGGCAGGGACGTGTCCCGCGCCGGATGGGTTCCTTGACTCTCACACCGTGTCAGGCGGTGGACTCGGAGACATCATGTTCACCATCGGAGACTTCGCCCGGCACGGCCGCGTATCGGTCCGGATGCTGCGCCACTACGACGCGACGGGTCTGCTGCGCCCGGCCCACGTCGACCCCGCCAGCGGCTACCGCCACTACACCGCCGCCCAGCTCGCCCGGCTCAACCGGATCATCGCGCTGAAGGACCTCGGATTCACCCTCCAGCAGGTCCGGGACATCGTGGACGAGAAGGTCGGCACCGAGGAGCTGCGCGGCATGCTGCGGCTGCGGCGGGCCGAACTGGAGACCGCCGTGGCCGCCGCGGAAGCGCGGCTGGTCCAGGTCGAGGCGAGGCTCCGAGCGATCGAGAGCGAGGGGCACATGCCCACGAACGACGTCGTCATCAAGAGCGTCCCCGGCGTCCGGGTGGCCGAACTGACCGCGACCGCCGCCAGTTTCGACCCCGAGGACATCGGCCCGGTCATCGAACCGCTCTACGCCGAGCTGTTCCGACGCCTGGACTCGGCGGGCATCACACCCACGGGCGCCGGCGTCGCCTTCTACGAGGACGCCCCGGAGGGTGGCGGCAGGATCACCGTCCACGCCGCCGTCCAGGTCTCCGCGCCCCTCCAGGAGGACGGCGCCTTCCGCGTCCTCGACCTGCCGGCCCTCGACCAGGCGGCGACCATCGTGCACCGCGGCTCTCCGGACACCGTGCTGCCCACCGCCCAGACCCTGACCCGCTGGATCGACGCGGGCGGCTACCGGTCGACCGGGTATCCCCGAGAGGTCAACCTGGAGTGCCCGGAGAACCGCGACGACTGGGTGACGGAACTGCAGGCTCCGGTGAGCCGGGCCTGAACACGGCGGGCGGGGACCTCCGCGCCCCTCCCCGTCCCGGGCGGCGTCCATGACGGTCATGGACGCCGCCCTGGCGGTCGAGGAAGGTCATCCGCGGATCCGGGAGGAGATCTCGGCGGCCAGGGCCGCCGCGTGGGGCACCAGGTAGAAGTGGTCTCCCTGGAAGATGCGGAAGTCGAAGCCGGAGGCGGTGACGTCCGCCCACGTGGCCAGCTCCTCGGGCGGGCAGGTGGGGTCCGCGGCGCCGCCGAAGGCCGTGACCGGCGCCTTGAGCCGTACGATCCCGGCGGGACTGTAGGCGCGCAGGAGCCGCAGGTCGCCGCGGAGCGCGGGCAGCAGCAGTGCGCGCAGGCCGGGGTCGGTGTACACCTCGGATCCCGGTCCTCCCAGTCCGATCGCCCAGTCGACCAGGGCCTCGTCGTCCAGGGGCCCGGGGTCGTACGCGTCCCCGGAGGGGGCGGCCCGCCCCGAGACGCACACCCGGGTCAGGGAGCCCGGATACCAGTCCTCGATCCTGCGGGCCGTCTCGTAGGCGACGGACGCTCCCAGGCTGTGGCCGAACACGGCGACCGGCACGTCGAGATAGGGCGGCAGCCGGGCGGCGATCTCCTCCGCGAGATGCTCCAGGCTCCGCGGCCACGAGTGCTCCAGCCGGTCCTGCCGGCCGGGGTACTGCACGGCGAGCAGTTCGATGCCGGGTGCGAGGCTCGCGGCCAGGTGGTGGAACACGCCGGCGGTGCCTCCCGCGTGGGGAAGGCAGACCAGGCGGGCCACGGGCGCGTCGACCGGGTACCGGCGGAACCAGGGATCGGTGTTGTCGACCAGGGTCCGCCGTGCCGTGGCGGAGGCGACGTGACGGTGCGGGTTCACCCCGTGCGCTCCCTCAGGCTCTTGGGGCGCAGGTCCGTCCAGTGGGTCTCGATGTAGTCGAGGCAGGACTGCCGGGTGCCGGCGGAATGGACGACCGTCCAGCCCTCGGGTACCTCGGCGAATTCCGGCCACAGCGAGTGCTGATTCTCGTCGTTCACCAGTACCAGAAAGGTGCCGTCGGGGTTGTCGAACGGGTTGCTCATGGTCTCCTCCTCGGGGCGGGGGCCGTGCCCGGCGGCGTCCATGTTCGCGATCGGTGATCAATGCGCGGTCAACACACGGGAAGGCGCGGGTCAATGACGGATCCGCTGCTGGCGGGGGTGAGGACGAGGCGGAGAAGCCGTCCTCGCGTCCGTAGCGCGTGACCGCCCCAACTCCCGCCACGCCGTCGGAGCGTTCACATTCCCGCGGGAAGCCTCATCCGTTACTCTGATCATCGCAACAGCACCGCATTGTTCACATTCCCAGGGCAATCCCCTCCTGCAGTAAGGACGAAGGGTGCCAAAACTTCACGTTTCCATCCTCGGCCTGCTTCGACTGGACCGGGACGGAACGCAGGTGGATCTGGGCAGCCCGCAGCAGCAGTCCCTGTTCCTGGCACTGCTCATGAGGGAGGGCAGGACCGCCACCGCGGGGGACCTCGTCGAGGCACTGTGGGGTGAGGACGAGCCCACCTCGGCGACGAGGACGCTGCGCACGTACGCCTGGCGGCTGCGCAAGGTACTGGAGGAGGACACCAAGTCCCCCAGCGTCCTGGTGTCGGTCGGGGACGGCTACCGCCTGGTCCTGGACGGTGACTACGTCGACTTCCAGGACGTGGAGGAGCTGGCGCGCAACGCACAGCGCGCGCGGCAGGCCGACGACCTGGAGGGTGCGTACGACCTGCTGGAGGCGGCGCTCTCGCTGTGGCGCGGTGAGCCGCTCGCGGCGATTCCCGGGCCGTTCGCCGCCCGCCAGCGGGACCGGCTGAACGAAGTGCGCCTGTTGTTGCAGGAAGAACGCATGGAGATAGGTCTCGCGCTGGGCCGAGGCATCCGGTACCTGTCCGAGTTGCCCGGCCTGATCCACCGCTATCCCCTGCGGGAACGGCTCTACACGCTGCTCATGCACGCCCAGTACCAGTCCGGGCGAAGAGCCGACGCGCTCGACACCTATCGCCGGGCGCGCGAGGTGCTGATCGACGAACTGGGTGTGGAGCCGGGGCCGGAACTGCACGCGTTGCACCAGCGCGTCCTGGCGGGGGCCCAGGAGCTGCTGGCGACCCCGCCGGCGCCGCGACCCGAGGTGACGCCCCCGGCCGAGCCGTCCTCGTCCGCGGTGGCCGGCGAGGAAGCGGCGCCCGCGGCGGAGGAGGCGTCCGCCGCGGCGCCCGGCCGCGACGACCAACCGTACCCGCACCCCGCGCAACTGCCGCCCGACCTGGTCGACTTCACCGGGCGCGGCCACCTCACCCTGACGATCAGCTCGCTGATGAACAGCCCCCACCGGTCCGCTCTGCCCCTGGTGGTGCTGGTGGGGATGGCGGGCGTCGGCAAGTCGGCCCTCGCCCTGCACGTCGCCCACACCATCCGCGACTCGTACCCCGACGGCCAGCTCTACGCCAACCTGCGGGCCGGTGACGGCGGCCCCGTACCGCCGGACGACGTGCTGGCGGGTTTCCTCGTCTCGCTCGGCTACCGTCCCGACGACCTGCCGGCGACCCTGGAGGCACGGACCGCCCTGTTGCGGACCGTGCTCAACGGGCGCCGTGTGCTGCTCCTTCTGGATGACGCGGTCACCGCCGAGCAGGTGCGCCCGCTGCTGCCGGGCTCGCCGGAGTGCGGTGTGCTCATCACCACGCGCACCCGGCTCGGTGGCCTGCCGGCGCTCCAGGTGGAGGTCGAGGCGTTCTACCCGTCGGAGGCGCTGGATCTGCTCGCGCACACCATCGGTTCCGGACGCGTCGAGGCCGAACGTGCGGCGGCGGTGGAGATCGTCGAGTCCTGCGCGATGCTGCCGCTCGCCATCCGGATCGTCGCCGCCCGGCTGGCCGCCCGGCCCAACTGGTCGCTCCGGTCGCTCAGCACCCGCCTCGCCGACGAGTTCAAACGCGTCGAGGAACTCCGGTCGGGGAGCATGACGATCTCCGCCGTCTTCGACCTCACGTACCGGCACCTGCCCGAGGAGCAGGCGAGCGCGTTGCGCCGGGCGGCCACCGTCGACAGCCCCTCGCTCTCGCTGTCGTGCGCCGCGGCGCTGCTGGACGCGTCGGAGGAGGACGCGGAGATACTGCTCGACGCGCTCGTGGACCAGGCGATGCTGGAGTCGCCGGAGCCCGGCCGCTACCGGTTCCACGGTCTGCTGCGCGGCTTCGCGCGGCGCAAGGCCCTTCCGGACGAACGGCACGAGGCGATGGCCAGATTGCTGGACTTCCTGCTGGCCTCGGCTAAGAACGCCTTCGCCCAGGTGGTGGCGGGAGATCCCATCGAGCGTGCCCTCTGCCCGACGCGTGCCGCCGGTCTGTGGTTCGCCGGGCCCGAGGAGGCGCGGAGCTGGGCCGCGGAGGACGGTGAGTGCGCGCTCGCCCTGGTGCGGCAGTTGGCCCGGGCCATGGCGACCGGAGCCGGAGCGCACGGCACCGAGCCGCCGTTCGACGCCCGCACCCTGCTGCGCTCCAACGTCGACCTGCTGATCGTCCTCAGCGCGCACCGGCAGAGCCTGAACTCCACCTATTTCCAGGACGCCGTCGACCTGCTGGAGCGGGCCGTCGCCGGCACGGGGGACCCGCACATCATGGGCAGGGTGCGGTTCCTGCGCGGCAACTACGAACTCGCGATGAGCCACTTCGCGCGCGCGGAGCAGCAGGCGTCGGTTGCGGTGCAGCACTGCCGGGCCGCCGAGGACCTGGTCATCCTGCGCCAGGCGCTCAACGACCTGGGCCTGGCCAAGCAGATGCAGGGCAGGTTCCAGGAGGCCATCGAGTGCTACGACGAAGCCATCGACCTGGCTCGCCGGCTCGGTCACACGACGGGCGAGGTGGCCACCACGGTGAACGTCGCCCTGCTGAAGGTGCAGATGGGCGAGGCGCGTGAGGCCGAGCAGATCTGTCAGGAGGTCCTCACCGGGCTGGTGTCGCAGGAGGACACCGCCGGGATCGCGTACACCTATTACGTGCTGGGGCTGGCGAACCACAGTCTCGGCGGATACGAGTCGGCGTTGAGCTGGTTCGAGGAGTGCCTCTCCGTCTGCATCTCCCACGGGCTGCGCGCTCGCGAGGGCCAGGCCCGGCTGCGGCTCGCGGAGTCGCTGAGGGCGGTCAAGCTGCTCGACCGGGCCATCGCCGAAGCCAAGCAGTCGGTCGAGCTGTGCGAGGAAGTGTCCGACATGCGCAACCTCGGCCGGGCACTCACGGTGCTGGGCCACGCGCTGCGCGATCTCGGGCAGGAGCCGGCCGCCCAGGAGAGCCTCACCCGCGCCGACGAGGTCTTCGCCGGTCTGCGGCTGCCCCCCGGCGCGGGACAGCCCGCCCGGCTCACGGCGTTGCTCGGCGGCCGGGGGACGGGTGGCCGGCCGTGACTGCGGGGTCCGTGCGCGCTCGGCTCTGTCAGCGGATGCGGGGTGTCGCGTGCGAGGCGACCACGAAGAGGTTGGCGCCCCGGCCTCCCGAGTCGGGATCGATGAGCAGTTCCTTCTCCATGGACAGGACGCGCTGGAAGACCTTCTCGTCCTGGAGCACGCTTTCCGACCCCGCACCCGGTGTCTCGTGGACGTCGGGGTAGATGAGGCTGGGAAATCCGGTGAGCAGGTCGACGCTCAGGTTCGACGCCGCGTGCGTGGCACGGATCTCCCCCGGCGTGAACAGATGCCGGTACGGCGCGGAGTTGGTGGCCCACCGGCTGCCTTCGAGGCTCCGCACGACGTGTTCGGTCTCGCCCGCGGCCAGATCCTCGAAAGCCGCGTGCCAGCGGTTCGGCAGGAACGAGACCATCAGCCCGTCCAGCGCGAGCAACCGGGTGAGCGACGCGATCACCGGCCCCGGGTCGGG
Source organism: Streptomyces sp. Ru62 (assembly GCF_002920615.1). Classification (GTDB taxonomy): domain Bacteria; phylum Actinomycetota; class Actinomycetes; order Streptomycetales; family Streptomycetaceae; genus Streptomyces. The sequence goes on along the minus strand of NZ_PQSU01000003.1, from coordinate 257,986 downwards.
GACGAAGCCGAGCAGGTGGTGGCTGTTGAAGACGAGGTCGAAGGTCTGTCCGGCGAGCAGGTCGGCCGCGTCGTGGACGTCGGCGTTCTGGAAGCGGACCCGGTGGTCGTAACCGTGCCGGGCCGCCCGGTCCCTGGCCTGGCCGACCATTCCGGACGACAGGTCGTACAGCATTCCCGTGCTGTCCGGGAAGTGTGTGGCTATCCGGTGGGTCCAGCGCCCCGCTCCGCCCCCGATGTCCAGGAAGGTGAAGCCGGGCGGTAGCCGGGAGAACACCGACAGCTCCAGCGCCGACCACTGCAGGGCGTCCACCAGACGTCCGTACGCTCCCCGCCAGTTCTCGTCGTAGCCGATGGCCTTGCGCTCGAAGAAGTCCCGCACCACGGCTGACGAGTCGTCCTCACACACATGCAACATGACACGAACCTTTCACCTTGGACCGGGGAGCGCGACAGGAGGCTTGTTCGCACGGGGCGGGCTTTGTGGGCCGCACGCGAGCGACGGGGCTCGACAGGCTGGTCACAGGTGGGTGACCTTTGCGGGGGCGACATGGCGCGGGGGCGCCTCCGCGCCGGTGGCCGAACTCCCGGCGCCGGCCGCGCGAGCGCTGAGCGCCGCGCGCTCCGCGTGTTCCCGGTCTGCGGCTCCGCGTCTCAGCAGGGCCCATGATTCCCAAGCGGCAAGGGAGTTGTCCACCGGTGTGCTCACACGGTGTGCGGCCAGACTCCTGTGGACGCTGACGGCACACGGGAGCGCCGACGGCGGATCTCCACGGTGTGGCCCGCGCCGCAGTCGTGGTCCAGCAGACCTCGGGACCGGACCTGGCCGAGCTCGTGGAGCCCGAAGGAGCTGCCCGGGTACACCACCCATGTCCCGTCCTCGTGATCCATCATGCGCTGCCCGTAGACCGCGTCGATCGTCCGGTCGCCGAGGGTGACTCTCAGCGGGTCGCCCGGAAGCAATCCGTCCGCGTCGAAGGCGAACTTGGCGTTGCCGAAGTTGTCGACGTGGACGATCAGGCCCTCCGACACCGGGATACGGCGCACCGCGCCGGCCGGGAACGGCCTTCCCAGGTCCGCCGGCCGGCGGCCGGCGGCCAGAGCCCCCACCGCGGGTGCGTGGATCGTCCTGCCGCCGAACGGGACGAAACCGGGGTCGTCGATGTGGAAGCATTCGGCCACTCCGAAGTCCTCGGCCAGCCAGCCCAGGGCGCCGGTGTTCGCTCCGGTGAAGACGAGACCGCCCCGCACCGTACGGCCCACGAGGCGTTCGGTCCTCTGGGGGAGGCTGTTGAGGACGCACATGATCGTCGTTCCCGGGGCGGCGGATTCCGCTATCAGTCGCACAAGGAAAGCCGCATTGATTACCGAGAACGGCTGGGCCGCCACCAGTGGCTCAATTCTTACATCCACTTCGGGATTCAACGTCGACGCGGCATTCAGGATGGCCAGACGCATCTCAACATAGGCGACATCGGTACAGTCCGATACGATGACGATACGTGACGTCATGCCGGTCACGCTTTCCTTTCGCGAGTCTAGTTGCCGTGCACTAGCCGCTTCTTGTCCATTTTACGAAAAGATATCAGAGCGCCGCGCCGCGGTTAGCACCGAACTTCTGGATTCAGCAGCATCCGGCCACCGGCCCATGGTCCGGAACGGACCCCGTGACACCGGGTTGACGGGGCGTCGATCGCGCGTATATCGGCCTGTATTCACGACAGATCCCGTGGTGAACACGCCTTGCGACTCTTCTCGCGTCGAACCGGACCGCTGGAAGGACAGACCGATGACGCAGCCGCAGGCCTCCACCACCCGCCAGGGCAAGCTCTCCCTCCGCACCAAGGCGCGGCTCACCGCGTCGGTGGCGATGACCGCGCTCGCGATGACCCTCTTCGCCGGCCCGCTGTTCACCGGTGGCACGGCATCCGGCCACACCGCCTCGGTGGTCCGCGCCGACGGCCCGGGCGACGGCGTCACCACGGACGAGTGGAACAGCACCGGCTCCTGACCGGGGTCGCCCTGACACACCCGTACGCAGATGAGGTGTCATGACGCTCTCCGACGAGTCCGCGGCCGGTCCTCCGCCGGCCACGCGTGACCACGCGGCCACGCCCGATGCCGGAACCGCCGCGTTCTCTCCGCTCGATTTCCGCAGGGTCCTTTCCGCATGGCCGACGGGCGTCGCCGTGGTCACCGCCCAGCACGCGGGAGAGCCGGCGGGGCTGGTGTGCAACAGTTTCACCTCGGTCTCCCTGTCCCCTCCGCTGGTGTCGTGGTGCGTCGGCAAGGAGTCGTCGCGCCTGGGGGTCTGGCTGCGGGCCCGGGCGTTCGCCGTGCACATCCTCCCCGCCGGGCGGTCCGATCTGGTGACCCGGTTCTCCCGCAAGGACGGCGACAAGTTCGCCGGACTCGACTGGGTGACGGGGACGACCGGGGCGCCACTGCTGCCGGGCTGCGCCGCGCACCTGGAGTGCCGGACGTGGCAGCAGTACGACGGCGGGGACCACGTCATTTTGGTCGGTCAGGTCGTCGGCATGGCCGAGTCCGGTGGACCGGTGCTCAGCTTCCACCGGGGCCGGGTCGGCCGGATGCCGTAGCCGCCCCCGAGCCCGCCGGCGACGATCAGCCGTCGCCGCGCCGCCCGCCGGCCTCGGATTCCCGCTTGGCCACCTCCTCCCGGACGATCGGGATCACGTACCGGCCGATGTCGATCGTGTCGTCGATGTAGTCGTAGCCGCGGAGGGTGAAGACGTCGACACCGAGGTCGTAGTAGTCGAGCAGGGCCTGCGCGACCGTCTCCGGGGTGCCGACCAGGGCGTTGCAGTCGTTGATCCCACCGACGAGGGAGGCGATTCCGGTCCACAGCGCGCGGTCGTACCGTTCGCCCTCCCTGGCGATCGCCGCGAGCCGCCGGGAGGCGGTGTTCTCGGCCTCACCCAGGGAGAACCTCCTCGCCGCGACCGCGGCCCCGAGGCGGCGCGCCTTCTCCCAGGCGAGTTCCTCGGTCGGCGCGATGATCGGGCGGAAACCCACCTGGATGCGCGGCATGTCGGTCCGCCCGGCCGCGCGTGCGGCCGCCCTCACCTTCTCGATCTCGGCGGCGGTGTGGGCGAGCGGCTCACCCCAGAAGGCGTAGACGTCGGCCTCGGCTCCACCGACCGCGAACGCCGCGGGCGACGAGCCGCCGAAGGAGATGCGGGGGCCGGCGGGCTGGGCCGGCGGGAACAGGGGGTGGAAGTCCTTGAAGCGGTAGTGGGTGCCCTCGTGACTGAAGGGTTCCCGGGCCGTCCAGGCCTTCTTGACGATGCGCATGTACTCGCCGGTGCGGGCGTAGCGTTCGTCCTTCGTCAGGAAGTCGCCCTCGCGCTCCTGGTCCGCCTGGCTGCCGCCGGAGATGAAGTGCACGGCGAGCCGGCCGCCGCTGAGCTGGTCCAGGGTGGCGAAGGTTCGCGCGGCCACGGTGGGGTGGCAGGCGTTCGGACGGTGCGCCAGCAGGATCCGGAGCCGGTCGAGCCTGGCCGCGATGTAGGTGGAGACGGTCACCGGGTCGGGGGTTCCGGCGGAGTAGGCGACGAGCACGCGGTCCCAGCCGTGGTCCTCGTGGGCCCGGGCCAGCCGCAGGGCGTAGTCGCGGTCGAGGACAGCGGTGGTGCGGGGGCGGACCTCGGAACCGTCACCGGTGAAGAGGGCGCCGACGAACTCGACGGGCATGGCATCCGGCCTCTCTTGATGGGCGCCTGGGCGCCGTTGGAGGGCTCCACTGTTTTCCAGCGCGATACGCAACGCATCAACGGCCGGCGGACCGTCAGCGGCGCAGCCGCGGCGGCGGGGCCCGGGCCTGCTCGATCGGCGCGGATCACCCGAAGATCCGGGCTCGGGACAATGCCGCCGGCCGGGCGGACGAACGTCCCGCCGGGCGAGCCGCGTGAGCCGTCCCGCCGAGCGGTTCGCGTGTGCCGTCCCGCCGGGCGAGCCGCGTGAGCCGTCCCGCCGGGCGGACCGCGTGAGCCGTCCCGCCGGGCGAGCCGCGTCAGCCGTCCCGCCGGGCGAGCCGCGTGAGCCGTCCCGCCGGGCGAGCCGCGTGAGCCGTCCCGCCGGGCGGACCGCGCCAGCCGTCCCGCCGGGCGGACCACCGTGAAGGTCCCGGCGGGCTCCACCTCCTACTGCAAGGACCCCCATGTCTCATGTCAGCCGTGGCAAGCGGCTGGGCTCAGGATTCCGACGGGCCTGGGCCGCGGTGGTCGTGTCCGGCCTCGGGGACGGCCTGCGCCTGGTCTCCCTGCCCCTGCTCGCCGCTCAGCTCACCGACGACCCGGTGCGGACCGCCATGGTCTCCTTGGCCGAACAGCTCCCCTGGCTGCTGCTCGGCCCGGTGGCCGGGGCGCTCGCGGATCGCTTCGACCGCCGCAGGATCATGGCGGTGGTCGACTCCGGACGGGCGGTCGTGGCCGGCTCCCTCGCGCTCGCGGTGGCGGCACACGTGGTGTCGATCCCCGCTCTCGCGGTCTTCGCCTTCCTCCTCGGATGCGGTTTCGTCCTGCACGGAGGGGCGTGGTCGGGGCTGGTGCCGACGCTGGTGCCGCCCGAGGGGCGCGCCTCGGCCAACGCCCGCCTGCACATGGGCGCGCTGACGAGCAACACCCTCATCGGGACTCCCCTGGGCTCCGTGGTGTTCGCCGTCTCCGCCGCTCTCCCCTTCGGCCTGGACGCGGTCTCCTTCGGGCTCGCCGCGCTCCTCGTCATGACCCTGAGCGGGGACTTCCGGCCGCGTGCGGCGGGGGGACCGAAGCCCACCGCCGCGCTGCTGCGACGTGACACGGTCGAAGGCGTCCGTTGGCTCTGGCGGCATCGGCAGCTGCGCCGGCTGTGCCTGGTGACGGGCCTCTGCAATCTCGTCGGCGTCGGAGTGATCTCCGTTCTGGTGCTCTACGCCCGGAACACCCTGGGCATGTCCGGCTTCGGCTACTCCCTGCTGCTCGCCGGGTCCGCCCTCGGCGCCGTCGCCGGAGCCGCCGTGACACCGCGCATGGTCCGGTGGGCCGGCCCCGGACGCCTGCTGCGTCTGGCGCTGGTGGGGGGCGCGCTCTCCGTCGTGGCCACCGGTGCCGCGCCGGGGGGCCTGGCCGCCGGATGCGGCATCGCCGTGTACGGCGCCGTCAACGCCGTCTGGAACGTCACCGTGCTGACACAGCGTCAGTCGCTCGTCCCCAACGTGCTGCTGGGACGTGTGACGGTGGCCTACCAGATGGTCACCGGATGCGCCAGCGCGCTCGGCGCCGCGACAGGCGGCCTGGTTGCGCACTCGTTCGGGCTGCGCGCCCCGTTCCTCACGGGTGGCGTCCTGCTGCTCGTGGCCGCGCTCATCAGCCCCCGCCTGGCAGCGGGGTCTCCCCGGTCCACCGGCTCGCCCTCGGACGCGCGGCCGGGCGCGCGGGACGCGCAGGCTTCGGTGGAACCGCCCGCCTGACGGCCGGGGCGGTGTGCGCGGCGTCCGGCGGGCCGCGGCCTGGTGCTTCCAGGCCGCGGCCGGCCCGTGACCGGGACAGGGCGGCCCCGCGGCTCTACCCGGCCGCGCCCAGCACGTCGGGTGCCGCCGCCCGGCTGTGCGGCAGGAAGTCGTCGTGCCGCACGCCCCATCCGCGGTCGACCGCCACGTCGCGGACCAGCCGCGCCACCGCGAGGTCCAGGATGCCCAGGCCGAACGGGGAGAAGACGGTGACCTTGCCGGGGTCGCGCCGGTACGGCTCTCCCGCGGAGAGGATCCCGCCGATGGCGGCGCTGATGAAGTCCCGGTTGCCGACGAGCTGTTCGGCCAGGTGGACGGAGGTGGCGGCGCGGCAGACGTGGTCCGCGTCGTCGACGACGTTCACGGCCTCCAGCACCGACTCCGGCGTCAGGTCCCGCAGGGACAGGTGCAGTACGAGCGTCCCGGGCCGGCAGTGTTCGAGGCCGACGTGCGGGACGGCCGCCGTCGAGGCGAAGGACACCAGCGGGCTCGCCGCCATCGCCTCACCGATCGTCTCGGCCACCTCGACCTCCAGGCCGGGCGGGCAGGACCGCGCGAAGTCCAGGGCTCGCCGGCGGTTCAGGTCGAAGAGGCGGACCGACCGGATGCCCGGTACGGCCACGCGCAGGAAGCGGAGGACCTCCCGGTTGATCACCCCGCAGCCGATCAGCGACACCGAGGTCTCCGCGGCGGCACCGGGCATCGCCGCCGCGGCGAGTGCCGCGCTCGCCGCCGTACGGCGTGCCGAGATGACCGAGGCCTCGATCAGTGCCTCCGGGTGACCGGTGCGCAGCGAGTTGAGGATGATCGCCGCCGAGGCCCGCTCCAGGCCCGCCTCGACGTTGTCGGGGAAGGAGGAGATCCACTTGATTCCCGCGATCTCGTCCGCGCCGCCCAGATGCGCGGGGAGTCCGATGATGCGGTTCTTGGGGTGCTCCGGGAAGCGGAGGAAGACGGAGTGGGGAACGGCGGACCGTCCCTCGGCGTGGGCCGTGTAGGCGTGGCGGACGGCGTCCAGGACGTCACCGTCACGTCCGTCCAGCACCCCGCGGACAGTGGCGTTTCCGATCACAAGCATGCGAACTGCTCCTCTTTTGCGGTGCCGGGGACGTCCGGGATGGGACCCAGGTGCGCGGCGGTCCAGGCGTCGTCGTAAACGGTGTTCAGGTAGCGCTCGCCGCGGTCGGGGAAGACGAGGACGCAGGTCGAGCCGGCCGGCAGGAGCGGACGCAGCCGGGCCAGTGCCGCGACCACGGCCCCCGACGAACCGCCGGCCAGGATCGCCTCCGTGGCCACCAGGTGGCGGCAGCCGGCGACGCTCTCCTGGTCGCTGACGTGGACGACCCGGTCGGCCAGGCCCGGCGCGTACAGCGCCGGCCGGAGGGCGGCGCCGTGGCCGGGGAGCTTGCGCCGCACCGCCGGGGGGAACGCGTCGAAGATCGCGCTGCCGAGCGCGTCCACGGCGACGATCTCCGCCGGCAGCCGGTGCTCGCGCGCGTACTCCGCGCAGCCCCGCAGGGTCCCGCAGGAACTCGCCGAGCAGAACAGGTAGTCCAGGTGCCCGCCGGGCAGTCCTTCGACGATCTCCCGCATCGTGGTCCAGTGGGCGGCGGCGTTGAGTTCGTTGCCGTACTGGTCGGGCCAGTAGGCGCCCGGTACGGCGCGCACCAGTTCACGCACCCTGCGCAGCCGGCTCGGCAGGTAGTCGCCGGTCGCCTCGTCCGGCTCGGCGACCAGGTCGACCTCGGCACCGAGGGCGCGCATGATCGCGAGGTTCTGCTGGTTGGCCCGCGGGTCGACCACACAGATGAAGCGCAGATCGAAGTACCGGCAGACCTGGGCCAGGCCGATTCCGAGGTTGCCCGAACTGGACTCCACGACCACGGACTTTCCCGGGCTCAGCTCCCCGCGGCGGATTTTCTCGCGGAGCATGGTGACCGCGGGACGGTCCTTGATACTGCCCGCGGGATTGAAGCCTTCCAGCTTGGCATAGACCTTGACGCGGTCGTCCGGGAAAAGCTTGGTGAGTTCGACGAGCGGTGTGGATCCGATCGTCGAGAGAATGCCGGGTGCTCGGGTCTCGCCTGTCATCGGTCGGTCGTTCCCCGTGCCGCTGAGTCCATGGCCGCGATCAGGCTCTTGGGACGCATGTCCGTCCAGTTCGCCTCGATGTGGGCGAGGCAGGCCTCCCGGCTGTCCTCGCCGAACACCGCCTGCCATCCGGCCGGCACATCCGCGAAGACCGGCCACAGTGAATGCTGACCCTCGTGGTTGACGAGAACGAGAAAGCGCCCTTCGGCGTTGTCGAACGGGTTCGTCACAGCAGATCTCCCTTTTCACAGGTCTTCAGGTCGATTACGGAACGGGGGTCAGCGCGCCATCCGGCGCAGCCGGGGGCGGGCCGGGGCGCTGCTCCCGGCGGACAGCCGGACCGCCAGCCGGGCGGGCGTCGGCGCCTCGAACACCGCGCGCACGGGCAGTTCCGCCCCCAGCACGCTGCGCACCCGGGACGCGAGCCGGGTCGCCAGCAGCGAGTGGCCGCCCAGCCGGAAGAAGTCGTCCTCGGCGCCCACCCGTTCGAGGCCGAGGATCTCGGCGAACAGCCCGCACAGGGCCTCCTCCCGCGGATTGCCCGGTGCCCGGGAAGGCTGTGCCGGCGCACCGAAGTCCGGTGCCGGCAGCGCCCGCCGGTCCACCTTCCCGTTCGGCGTGACCGGCAGGTCGTCCAGGACCACGATCGCCGCGGGCACCATGGCGGCCGGCAGGACGTCCGCCAGGTGCTCCTGGAGGACGGCGGGGGTGCCGGCGGCACGGCGCCGGCGCCGGCGGGCGGCCGACGGGTCGTTGGCGAGTGCGGTGCCTGTCGCCGCCGCCCCGGCGTAGGCCTCCACCGGTCCGGTGGTGTCGGCGGGCAGGTACAGGATGTCGAACAGGTCGTCGCGGCCGGCGTTCCAGGTAGGCACGGAGCGCATGCCGTGGGCCTCGCCGAGACGGCACAGTTCCTCGGGGTCCAGGCCCACCCCGCGGAGCAGTTCCAGCGCTCCGTGCGCGTCCTCGTCCCGGAGCATCGCCTCGGCCGCGTGGAACTCGCCCGTGACCCGGCCGTTGGGGATCCCGGTGACGCGCAGCCCGGACGGGGACGAGGCCAGCAGGGCGGCGAGATCCACGGAGGCGTCGGAGCCCTCCGTGGCGATGTCCTCCCACCGCCGGTGCGGAATCTCGCCCACCCGGGCCTCGTCCCCCGGCACCTCCCGTGCCGGGGCCGGCAGTCCGTTCTGGTCCGGAGCCGCCTTGTGCAGCACCACCTCGTAGCGGTGGCACGTCAGTTCGTTGTGGAACGAGCCGCGCTTGAGCCGTATGTCGACCCCGGCCACGCGGGGGTCGCCCGCCGCCAGCGCGGTGAAGAACTCGGGGGCGACGACGAGCTCCTCCTCCGCCGCCACCGACTGGTCCACCGCCGCGCGCAGCCGGGCGGGGGGTGTCGCCGCGGGCAGGCGCCGGCAGGCGACGCCGGTCCGCAGGGCACGGAGCGTCCTGAGGTTGCGTACGTCTCCGACGACCATGGCCCCGCCCGGTGCCAGCAGGTCCAGGGCACGGTCGATGACCTGGGTCAGGTACCGGGCGTCGGGGAAGTACTGCGCCACCGAGTTGAGCACCACGGTGTCGAAGTGACCGGTGGGCAGGCCGTCGAGGGAGTCGGCGGGCAGGCAGCTCAGCCGGACGCGTCCGGCGAGTGCCGGCACGTCGGCCAGGTGCCGTTCCAGCCGGTCCACGGCCTCCTGGGAGAGGTCCGTGCCCCAGTAGGTCTCGCACGCGCCCGCCAGCCGCGCCAGCAGGAGCCCGGAGCCCACACCGATCTCCAGGACGCGGCGCGGACGCAGTTCCCGGATCAGCCGGACCGCCGAGTCCCGCCACTGCCGCATCTGCTCGACGGGGATCGGACGGCCGTCGTAGCTGCTGTCCCAGCCTCGGAAGTCCTCGTCCCAGGGCGCGTCCCCGGCTCCGGCGTACACCTGGTCGTGGATCTCCCGCCAGTCACCCACCAGCTCCCCGCCGGTGCCGGCCCGGGGGTCGGTGCCGGTGTCGTCGTCGGTGCCGGTGTCCGGGACGACGTACGCCACCAGGCGGGTGTCACCGGGTACGTCCTCGCGCGGCACCACGGCCGCCCGGCGCACCCAGGGGTGCTCGGAGAGCCGCGCCTCGACCTCGCCGGGCTCCACCCGGTGTCCGCGGACCTTCACCTGGTCGTCCGCGCGTCCCCGGAAGACCAGCTGTCCGTCCCTCGTCCAGGCCGCCAGGTCTCCGGTGCGGTACATGCGCTCGCCCGGCGCGCCGAACGGACAGGCGACGAACCGGCCCGCGGTGAGCGACGCCTGCCCCCGGTAGCCGCGCGCGATCCCGGCGCCGGCCACGTACAGCTCGCCGGCGACCCCGGTGGGGACCGGGCGGAGATGCTCGTCCAGGACGTACACCCGCGCGTCGTGGACGGGACGGCCGATCGGGACGGCTCCGCCGTCGGCCGGCCCGCCGGTCAGCGCCTCGCTCATGGTGGCGCACACCGTCGTCTCGGTCGGTCCGTACGCGTTGACCATCCGGCGTCCGGCGGACCACCGCGCCGCCAGCGCGGGCGAGCACGCCTCCCCGGCGGCCACGAGGACGCGCAGGTCGCCCAGGGACGACTCGCTTCCCTCGGGCAGGGACTCCAGCGCGGACGGGGTGGCCGTCAGGTGGGTGACCCCGCCGGACGCCAGCGCGGCCGCCAGTTCCTCCCCGGCCAGCGGGCCCTCGACGTCCGGAACCACCAGGGCGCCCCCGGAGGCGAGCGCCATCAGCATCTCCCACACGGACGCGTCGAAGCCCGGCGAGGCCAGTTGCAGCACCCGGCTGGAGGCGTCGGCGCCGAGGTGCCCGGCCTGGGCGGCTGCCAGGCTGGGCAGGCCGAAGTGGGGGACGACGACGCCCTTGGGGCGGCCGGTGGACCCGGACGTGTAGATGACGTACCCGGCGTTCGCGGGCCGCAGCGGCCGCACCCGCTCGGCGTCGGTCAGGGGCGTGCCCGGCAGCTCCGCCAGCGTCCGGGCCAGGCCGGGGCTGTCCAGGAGGAGGCGCGGGCCGCCCGAGTGCGGCAGCCGGGCGGCGGTGCGGCCGTCGGTGACCAGGGCCACCGGGCCGGCGTCCGCCAGCATGTACGCCATCCGCTCGGCCGGGTAACCGGGGTCCACCGGCAGGTACGCCGCGCCGGCCTTGAGCACGCCGAGCGCGGTCACCACCAGGTCCGCCGAACGCGGCAGGACCACCGCGACCACGTCCTCCGGTCCCACGCCGGTGCCCGCCAGGTGCCGGGCCAGCCGGTTGGCCCGGGCGTCCAGCTCCGCGTACGTCAGGATCCGCTCGCCGTGGACGACGGCCGGCGCGTGCGGCGCCGCGACGACGTGCGCCTCGAACAGCGCGGGGAAGGTGCCGGGGGCACCCGGTCCGCTCACCGTCGTCTCGCCGCGCGCGCTCAGCAGCGCCCGGCGCTCGTCCGCGTCCAGTACCTCCAGACGGCCGACGCGCGCGCCGGTGTCGGCCACCATCTGTTCCAGGACCCGCAGCAGACGCCCGACCATCCGTTCCACCGTGGAGCGGTCGAACAGGTCGGTGGCGTACTCGACGAAGCCGTGCAGGCCGGCCACGGAGCGGTCCGCGTGTTCCCGCTCGCTCAGCGAGAAGAGCAGGTCGATCTGGGACGTGCCCTTCCGCGCCCACTCCAGTCCGGCCTCCAGGCCGTGCAGTTCGAACTCGGCGTGCTGGTTGTTCTGCAGGACGAGCGCGACCTGGTAGAGCGGGTGGCGCGAGGCCGAGCGGGCCGGGGCCAGGGCACTGACCAGGTGTTCGAACGGCACGTCCTGGTGGGCGTACGCGGCGAGCGACGTCCGCCGGACGCGTGCCAGCAGCTCGGCGACGGTCGGGTTCCCGGTCAGGTCCGCGCGGAGCACGAGCGTGTTGACGAAGAAGCCCACCAGGTCGTCGAGGGCCTCGTCCAGCCGCCCGGCGGCACCGAAGCCGATCGGCACGTCCTCACCGGCGCCCAGCCGTGACAGCAGGGCGGCCAGCCCGGCCTGGAGCACCATGAAGAGGGTGACATCGTGCTCGCGGGCGATCCGCAGCATGCCCTCGTGCAGTTCGGCGCCCAGGGTGAAGGTGACGAAGCCGCCCTCGTGCGACGCCACCGCCGGGCGGGGCCGGTCGTAGGGCAGGACGAGTTCCTCGGGCGCACCGGCCAGCTCCTGCCGCCAGTACGCCACCTGCCGGGCCAGCACGCTGTCCGGATCGTCCGGTTCGCCGAGGATCTCCCGCTGCCACAGCGCGTAGTCCGCGTACTGGACCGGCAGCCCGGACCAGTCCGGGGCGCGGCCTTGCGCGCGGGCCTCGTAGGCCTGCGCGAGGTCCCGCGCGAGAGGTGACAGCGACCAGCCGTCACTGGCGATGTGGTGCAGCAGCAGGACGAGGGTCCGCTCGCGTGCGGACACCTCCAGCAGCGTCGCCCTCAGCGGGGCCTCGCGGGACAGGTCGAATCCGTACCTGGCCGTGGCCTCGACGGCCGCGCCGACGCCGGCCTCGGGCACGGGCACGATCTCCAGGCCCGGCCAGGCCTGTTCGACCTCCAGCACCTTCTGCCGGGGCACCCCCGCCTCCTCGGGGAAGACGGTGCGCAGGCTCTCGTGCCGGGCCATGAGGTCGCGCAGGGACGCCTCCAGCGCGGCCGTGTCCAGGTCGCCGGTCAGCCGCATGACCACGGGCATGTTGTACGTGGCGGTGGGTCCCTCCATGCGGTGCAGGAACCACAGCCGCTGCTGCGCGTAGGACAGCGGAACGGCGTCGGGGCGGGTCCTGCGGGAGAGTTCCGGCCGGGCGGCGGACGAGGTGTCCAGGCGCGGCGCCAGCGCCGCCGGCGTCGGAGCCTCGAACACCTCGCGGACGGGGAGTTCGACGCCGAAGACGCTGCGCACGCGCGAGGTCAGCCGGGTCGCCAGCAGCGAGTGGCCGCCCAGGTCGAAGAAGCCGTCGTCGACACCGACCTGTGGCACCTTCAGGACCTCGGCGAAGAGGCCGCAGAGCATCTCCTCGGCGGCGGTGCGCGCGGGACGGGACGCGCCGTCCGTTCCCAGTTCGGGCTCGGGCAGCGCCCGGCGGTCGATCTTTCCGTGCGGGGTCAGCGGGAACGCGCCCAGGACGAGGACCGCTGCGGGAACCATGTAGCCGGGCAGGTGACCGGCCGCATGGGCACGTACGGCTGCGGCGTCGGCGGCACCGGTGACGTAGCCGCACAGCTGGGCGCGGCCGGCCTGGTCCTTCCGGGCGACGACGATCGCACCGGTCACCCCGGGAGCGCCGCGCAGTACGGCCTCGATCTCGCCGAGCTCGACGCGGTGGCCGCGTATCTTCACCTGGAAGTCGCGGCGGCCGAGGAATTCGAGCTGGCCGTCGGCGCGCCGGCGCACCTGGTCGCCCGTGCGGTACATCCGCCCGCCGGGGTCCGGGGAGTACGGGTCGGGCACGAAGGTCACCGCGGTGCGCGCGGGATCGCCCACGTAACCGCGCCCCACTCCGGCACCGGCCACGTACAGCTCGCCGGCCACGCCGACCGGCACCGGTTGCAGGGCGTCGTCCAGCACGTGGAGCCGGGTGTGGCGCACCGGGCGGCCGATCGGCACCCGTGCGGCGCCCACCGGCCCGGTCAGCACCGCGTGGGTCACGTCGTCCGAGCACTCGGTGGGGCCGTAGGCGTTGACCAGCGGCACCTCGGGGTAGCGGGCGAACCACCGCTCGCACAGCTCCGGCGGCAGCTCCTCACCGGTGACCACCAGCAGGCGCAGGCCGGTGAGATCCGGGGCGGACGGCGTCTCGTCCCAGGTGTCGAGGGCGGTGAGCAGCAGGGAGGGCACCACTTCGAGGACGGTGACGCCCTCGCTCTCCACCAGGCCGAACAGCGCACGGGGGTCGGTGGCCGTGGCGTGGTCGACGACGCGGACCCGGCCGCCCACCGCGAGCGGGGCGAGCATCTGCCAGACGGAGACGTCGAAGGTGAGCGGCGCGTTCTGCACCACCAGGTCCCCGGCGGTCAGCCGCAGGTCCTCGGTCTTCGCGGCGAGGTGGTTGGCCATGCCCGCCCGGTGGACCATGGCGCCCTTCGGGCGGCCGGTGGAGCCGGAGGTGAAGATCACGTAGGCCAGGTCCAGCGGATCGGCCGACAGCGCGGGCCACGGCCCGGCCCACGCGCCCGTGTCCCCGCCGAGTGCGAGCACCTCGGCCGCGCCGCCGGACTCGGCCGCGATCCGGGCGGCGGCGGTCTCCCGGCCGGCGCCCGCCAGCAGGACCCGTGCGCCGGAGTCCGCGAGCGCGGCGGCGGAGCGGGCCTCGGGGGCCTGGGGATCGAGCGGTACGTAGGCCCCCGCGGCGCCGAGCACGCCGAGGACGCCGGCGACGAACCAGGCGCCGGGGTCGGCGAGGATCGCGACCACCTCACCGGGTGCCCAGCCGGGCACCTCCCGCAGCGCGGCGGACACCCCAGCCGCGCGGGCGAGCAGTTCGGCGTAGGTGAGTTCGCCCGAGGCGTCCACCACCGCTGTCGCGTCCGGTGTCTCGGCGGCGGCCTTGCGGACGCGTTCCACCAAGTCCTCGGCGTCGGCGGCGCGCGCCGTGTCGTTCCAGCCGGACAGCACCTGGTGGCGCTCCTCGGCCGAGAGCAGTTCCAGCTGCCGTACGCGCGTCGCCGGGTCGGCCGACACCTGTTCCAGGACGCGGACGAACCGCTCGACGAGCCGCTCGACGGTGTCGCGGTCGAACAGGTCGACGGCGTACTCGACGACTCCCGACATCCCCGCCCCGGAACCGCCGGGCGTGGTCCGCTCGTGCACGGAGAACATCAGGTCGAAGCGGGAGCGGCCGGTGCCCTCCATCTCCGCGCTCACCCCGAGCCCGGGCAGGGCGAAGCCGGTGCGCTCCCCGGCCTCCACGACCAGCTCCACCTGGAACAGCGGGTGGCGGGCCGCCGACCGGGCCGGGGCCAGTGTGCCGACCAGGTGCTCGAAGGGCACGTCCTGGTGCGCGTAGGCGGCCAGCGCGGTGCGGCGCACCCGGGCGAGCAGTTCACCGAAGGACGGGTCCCCGGACACGTCCGCCCGCAGGACCAGCGTGTTCACGAAGAAGCCGACGAGGTCCTGGAGGCCCTCCTCCTGCCGGCCGGCCACATCGAAGCCGATCGGCACGTCGTCGCCCGCGCCCAGCCGGGAGAGCAGGGCGGCCAGCGCGGCGTGCAGCACCATGAACAGCGTCGCGTCGTGCCCGCGCGCGACCTGCCGCAGACTCTCGTGCACGGTGGCGGGGATCTCGAACGGCACGTAGCCGCCCGCGTAGGACGCGACCGCGGGGCGCGGTCTGTCGTACGGCAGCGACAGCTCCTCGGGGATGCCGTCCAGCGCCTCGCGCCAGTAGGCGACCTGCTGCGAGAGCGCGCTGTCGGGGTCGTCCGGATCTCCCAGCAGCTCGCGCTGCCACAGGGTGTAGTCGGAGTACTGCACCGGCAGCGGGGTCCAGGCCGGCGCCCGGCCGGCCAGCCGCGCCCGGTAGGCCTCGGACAGGTCCCGGGCCAGCGGGCCCAGCGAGGCGCCGTCGCAGGCGATGTGGTGGAGCACCAGCACCAGCACCCGGTCCCGCGGCGTGACCTCGATCAGCGTCGCGCGCAGGGGAGGCTCGGCGGACAGGTCGAAGGCGTGCCGGGCCGCCGCCTCCACGGCCCGCGGCACGTCCTGCGGCGCGAGCGAGAGCGTCCGCATCCCCGTCCAGCCGGCGTCGGGGTCGAGGACCAGCTGGCGGGCCTCCCCGGCCTCCTCCGGGAAGACCGTGCGCAGCGCCTCGTGCCGGGCGACGACGTCCCGCAGCGCCGACTCCAGCGCGTCCCGGTCGAGCTCGCCGGCGAGCCGCAGCACCAGGGGCATGTTGTAGGTGGCGCTGGGGCCCTCGAACCTGTGCTGGAACCACAGTCCCCGCTGTGCGTAGGACAACGGAATCATGAGGTCTCTCCCTTGTTGGTCACCTTGCGGAGCTTCGGTCGCTGTCGCCGGGCGGCCGGCTGGTCCAGCAGCGCCGCCAGCCCCGCGGGGGTCGGCGCCCGGAACACGTCTCTGACCGGCACGTCCACGCCGAACGCGGTACGCGCACGGGAGGCCAGCCGGATCGCCAGGAGCGAATAGCCGCCCAGGGCGAAGAAGTTGTCGTCCACCCCGACGCCGTCCCGCCCGAGGACGTCACCGAACAGCCGGCACAGCGTCTCCTCGCGCGCGTTCCGCGGGGGGCGAGGGGCCCGTTCCGGGCCGGCGGGGCTGTCCGGGGCCTTGGGGGTCCCATCCGCCGTGGAGGTGTCGGACGCCGTGGGGGTCCCGTCCCCCGCGGGGGTGTCGGACGCCGTGCGGGTCCCGTCCCCCGCGGGGGTGTCGGACGCCGTGCGGGTCCCATCCGCCGTGGGCGTCCCGTCCGCCGTGGGAGCCCCGGCCGCCGTGGGGGTCCCGGCCGCCGTGGGGGTCCCATCCGCCGTGGGAGCCCCGTCCGCCGTGGGGGTCCCATCCGCCGTGGGAGTCCCGTCCGCCGTGGGGGTCCCGGACTCCACGGCGGTCTTCGGGGCCGTGGGGGTCTCCAGTCGCAGACCGGTGTCGTGTGCCACCTGTTCGAGCAGGTCCAGCCACTGGTCGAGCAGGTTCCGCGCCGTGGCGGCGTCGTAGCAGCCCGCGTCGTACTTCCAGAGGATCTTGAAGACGCCGGCCTGCTGGTAGATCTCGGCCGTCAGCTCGAACGCGCTCTGCTGGAACACGCCGTCCAGGGGCCGCAGACCCAGTTCACCCGGTTCCGCCGTGGCCTCCTCGGAGAAGAGCTCGGCCCCTTCGAAGTTCTGGAACGACAGGCAGGTCCGAACGAGGCCGGCCGCGGTACCCGCGCGCTCCTCACCGAGCGCCCGGACGATCTCCGAGAACGGGTACGCGCCGTGCTCCAGGCCGTTCACGACGGCCCGCCGGACCGCCGTCAGCAGATCGGTGAAGGGGCCGGCGCCGACCGTGACGCGGATCGGCAGGAGGTTCACGAAGTGGCCGATGACCTCGGAGAACCGCGCCTGCGCCCGGCCCGCGTTCGGCAGGCCGACCGTCAGGTCGCTCTGTCCGGTGGCCCGGTGCAGGAACGCCAGGTAGGAGGCGAGGAAGAGCACCGTGGCACTGACCCGCGTCTCCCGGGCGCGCCGCGTGAGCGCCGCGGAGAGCTCGGGCGTCAGGGTCGCCACGGCGACTTCCGTCCGGGTCCGCGACCGCTCCTCGGCGGGCCGGGCCATGGGCAGGGCCAGGGGTGCGCGCGGCGCGCGCAGCTCCCGGACCCAGTAGGCGCGATGGGCCTCGCCCTCGGGGCCGGCCAGCATCCGCGCCTCCCACTCGACGAACTCGGTGTAGTCGACGCCCACCGGCGGGTCCTGCGCGTCCCCCGGCCGCAGCGCCGCGCGGTACGCCGAGGCGATGGAGCCGGCCAGCAGCGCGGCCGAGGTCCCGTCGAGGACGATGTGGTGCGCGGTGACGAGCAGCAGGCGGCGCTCGCCGCTGCCGTCCGGCGCGGGGGCGGTCACCAGGTGCACCCGCAGGAGCGGTCCGTTCTCCAGGTCGAAGGGGACGCTCGCGAGTCCCCGCAGGGCCTCGATCTGCTCCTGCCGGGACGCCGACGTGACCTCGACCTTCTCGAACAGCGGCCCGTGCGACCGGCCGAACTCCAGGTGGGGCACGCCGTCCTCCTCGCGGACGACCGCGCCGAGGACCGGGTGCAGCCGGAGCTGGGCACGGCACGCCTCTTCCAGGGCGCGCTCGTCCAGGTCGCCGGCCAGCTCCCAGGCGACGGGAACGTTGTAGGCGGTCAGCTCCGGGCTGGTCCGCTGCTCCGTCCAGATGCCCGTCTGCACCTGCGACAGCGGGAAGCGTGCCGGTGCGGGGGGTGCGTCCGGTGCCGTCGTCGGGGCGGTGTCCGCCGGGCGCAGGCGCGCCAACAGGGCCTGTGCCCGCTCGCCATGCGTGACCAGGAAGTGGTCGGCCAGCTCGTCGAGGGTCTCCCGCTCGAAGAGGAGCGTGGAGGGGATGTCACCGAGATCCTCGCGCAGTTCGTTCGTCAGTCGCAGGACGAGGATCGAGTCCATCCCGTAGGCACTCAGGGGTTCGTCGGCGGCGATCTTCTCCGCGGGGATGCCGAGCGTCGCCGCCGCCTTGTGCCGCAGGTACCCGACCATCGCGTCGACGGGGGGCGCGGCCTGCGGGGCGGGGGTGGCCGGGGTCGGCGTGGCCGACGTGGCCGGTGCGGGCGTGGCATGTGACTGCGCACGTGACTGCGGCTGCGGCTGCGGCCCCGGCCGACGCGGTTCCGACGCCGGCGGCACGGACGTACGGGGCGTCCCCGTGGAGCCCTGCTGTCGCACGACGCCGTCGCTCCGCGCCGCGATGACCTGCTGCCCGAGCGGAAGGGCGTGCGGCAGCACCGGTACCACCCGCGAGAAGCCCTCGCCCCGCAGCACCTGCCGCCAGCTGTCGGGCGACAGCGCCGGCGAGCCCGGGATCCGCAGTGCCGCGTCCGTGAAGAGCCACCAGCCCTCCAGCAGGCCGAAGGTGAGGTGGCTGAACACGTCGAAGGCGGCCAGCTCGTTCAGCAGCAGCCAGCCCCCCTCGCGCAGGGCCGCTTTCGCGTTGCGCAGGGTGTTGCGGGTGTCCCGGGTGGCGTGCAGGACGTTGGCGGCCACGACGAGGTCGTAGCTCCCGGGCACGATGCCCTGGTCCCCGACCGGGCGCTCGGCGTCGAAGAGCGCGTAGTCGAGGTACGGCACCCGGGGGCCGTAGGCGGTCCGGGCGTGGTTCAGGAACGCCTTGGACAGGTCGGTGTAGGTGTAGGTCTCGATCCTGTCCTGGTAGGGGCGCAGCGCTTCGAACATGCCGGCGCTCGTTCCGCCGGTGCCCGCGCCGATCTCCAGGATGCGCAGGCGCGCCCCGGGGTCGCGTCGTACGCGCTCCGCCACCAGGCCGGTGGCGGTGTCGGTCATGGCGCGGTTGAACAGGTCGGCGACCCGGTTGTCCCGGTAGCAGCCCTCGACGAGTTCCATCGAGCCGCGCGGGAACATGACGTCCGTGGGACGCGTCGTGCCGGTGAGGATGTCCGGCAGGGCCCGCAAGGTGGCGTCGACCAGGGCGAGTTCCGCCTTCCTGTCCGGATCCGCCGACCACTCCGCCCGGCGCTCGTCCCACTCGCGCACGACCTCGCCGAGCGGCGGCGCCGAGGGGGGAGCCGTCCGCAGCGCGTGGTCGAGCCACGTCGTGTAGCGCTCCAGGATTCCGGCGCGGTCGCGCAGACGGGCGAGGTCCGTGTCCGTCTCCCCTTCCGCGGGCACGGCGCCCAGCGCCGCCAGGTGCGCGCGGACGAGCCGGGCCAGCAGGGGATCGCGCTCGTCGCGCCGCCACCGGGCCGTCTCACGCGCCAGTTCCCGATCGGCCCGCGAGGCGGCGAGGGGTTCGACCGCGTCGTCGGCGGCCGGCTGATGCCCGCTGTCGTGGACCGTGACCCGGGTCGTGGGGGAGACGGCCGTGAGGGCGTCGGGACGGGAGGTCGGGACGAAGCTGAGCTGTGTCAGCGGGCCGCCGAGGAGCCGGCCGAGTGCGGCCATGGCCTCCGGTGGCTCGATCGACACCAGGCCGGCGCGCGTCATCCGCTCCCGGTAGAAGTCGGAGGAGACACTGCCGAGGCTCCCCCACCAGCCCCAGTTCATCACCCGCACCGCTGCGGGCACGCTGTGGGACAACAGGTGCGCGTAGGCGTCGCTGAAGGTGGATCCGGCGGCGTAGTTGGCCTGTCCCGCTGCGGTCGTGAACGACTGGATCGAGGAGAAGGAGAGCATGAAGTCGAGCGCGTCGTCCGCGAAGACATGGGCCGCGGCGACCGTGACGTCGACCTTCGCCGTCAGGCTCGCGCGCAGGTCCGCCTCGTCCATGGTGGCCAGCGTCCGGTCGCGCAGGTCGAGCGCGGCCAGGACGACGCCGTCGACACGCCCGTGCCGCTCCCTGATCTCGTCGCGGGCCCGGCGCAGCGCCTGCACGTCTCCCGCGTCGGCCGCGATGTAGCGGACGTCGCCCCTGCCGTGGACGCTCTTGAGCGCGGCGTCGACCGTGGCGTCCTGGGGCCGGCGTCCGATCCAGACCACGTGGGCGCCGTAGTGCTCGACGACGTGCCGGGTCCATGCGGTGCCCAGGCCGCCGGCGCCGCCGATCACCACGTAGACGCCGCCCTCACGGTAGGCGTCCGGGCCGTGCGCCTCGCTCTCGTACGGCGCCCAGCGGCGGACGAGCCACTGGCCCGCGCGCCGTGCCCAGCTGTCGCCGTCCGCGTGTGCGGGGAGCGCCGTCAGGTCCTCGGGCCACGCGTCGCCGTCCAGGTCGACGCTGCGGACGGTCCAGTTGGTGTACTCGCGCCCGAGCGATCCGAACAGTCCGTGGAGGCCGGCGTGGGCGGGCCGCACCTCCTCCTCCGGGTGGGTGGCGAGGCACTGCCGGGTGACCAGCGTGATGCCGAGCGAACGCGCGTCGTAGCCGGCGCGCAGCAGCGCCTTGACGGTGCGGAACGCCGCGATGACGCCGTCCTCCTGGGCGGCGGAGAAACCGGGCAGGTCGGTCGCCTCGACGCGGGTGCCGGGGGCGATCCAGACCAGGTGGTCGACCGGTCCGGCGGTCCGCAACGCGTCGTCCGTCTCCTCGGGCGACGCGGACGGTACCGCGGCGAGGAACACCGCGCGGGGGAAGAGCCGGGTGAGCGCGGCCCGTTGGCCGTCCGTGCCGCCGATGACGAGCACACGGTCGTCGGCGGCCGGCACCGGCCGGTCGTCCGGGCCGGCGGTGACGGGGTCCCAGACGGGGGCGAGGAGCGCGGGCGGTTCCGCGGGGACGACGCGCGAGGTGTACCCGGTCATCCGGACGCGGACCTCGCCGTCGGGGTCGAGCAGGTCGATGTGGAGCGTGCTCGTCGCGGTGGCCTCGGTGCCGCCGTCCGCCAGCCGGACCACGGCCCACATCGAACGGGGGCAGGGAGCGAGGATCTCCAGCCGGTCGAGGAAGAACGGCACCGCGGTCTCGGGTGCTGCGCCGCCCGCGGCGAGCTGCATCGCCGTGGACGCCTGGATCGCCGCGTCCAGCAGCGACGGGTGCAGGACGTACGGTGCGCCGGACGGGACGCCTGCCGGTACGCGGAGCTCGGCGAGCACGACGCCCGGGCCGGCCCAGGCCCCCTCGATCGCGCGGAGCGACGGACCGTGGCTGATCCCCATCGACCTCAGCGCGCGGGTGATCGCCTCCGGCGGCACCGGGGTGGGGCACTTGGCCCGGACGGCCGTGAGATCGACGGGTCGCGGACGCGCGCCGCCGGAGCGGACCACCTGCCCTTCGCTGAAGACGGTCCTGTCCTGTCCCGTCACCGAGGCGAGCTCGAAGGAGAGCCCACCGCCGGGAGCGGGGCGCACGGTCGCCTCGACGGTCACGGGTGTGCCGTCGACGGTCAGCGGGCGTACCCAGGTGACGTTCCGCAGGGTCAGCGGCTGCCCGTCGTCGGTACCGAGCGCACGGGCCGCCGTCTCCCGGGCGATCTCCAGGTGGGCGACGGCGGGCAGGACCCGGCGTCCGCGCACCAGGTGGTCGCGGAGGAAGGACTCCTCGCCGGTCAGCGTCGTCGTGGCCCGCAGCGCTCCCGGTTCGCCCGGCACCGGCGCGGTCGGGCCGGCCATGGGGTGGCCGGGCCGGCCGGTCCCGGGGTGGTCACCGGTGACGCGGTGAGCGGGGTGCGGCAGGGCGGGGGCGCGTTCCGCTCCCACGGTTCCGTGGCTCTCCCGCGCGAACGGATAGGGGGGCAGCGGGACGCGCCGGTACTCGCCCGCCGGGAACAGCGCGTCCGTGTCGAGGTCGGCGCCCGCGACGAAGTGCCGCGCGAGCGCCGCCAGGTCCTCGCGGGTCGCGGCGCCGAGGGGCGGTACGGCCGTGTCCCGCGCGGCGCCGCGGCCGGTCCGCCGCGCGGGGGCCCGGCCCACGAACGCCTGCGGGCCGTCCAGTCCTTCGTCGAGGGTGCGCAGGAGTTCGGCGCGGTCCCGGACGACGCAGGCGAAGCGGTGGGCGAGGTGTTCCCGGCCGACGGCGAGCGTGTAAGCGACGTCCCCGCAGCCGGGGTCGGTGCCGCGCCGGCAGTGCTCCTTCAGCCGTTCGACCTGCTCGGCGAGTTGCTCGCGCGAGCGGGCCGAGAGCACCACGAGCTGGTGGGCGCGGGAGGCGCGGCCGGGACCGGCGGGCGGGGCCTCCTCGATGACGAGGTGGGCGTTGGTCCCGCTGGCGCCGAAGGCGCTGACGACACCCCGGCGCGGGCCCGCGGCGGGTGCCTTCCAGTCATGGGTGGAGGTGCTCGGGTAGAAGGGGCTGCCGTCGAAGCGGATCGCCTCGTTCGGCTTCTCGAAGTGGAGGGACTTCGGTATCCGGTGGTGCTTCAGCGCGAGAAGCACCTTGAGCACGCCGGCGATGCCCGCCGCGAACTGGGCGTGGCCGATGTTCGTCTTGACCGAGCCCAGGGCGCAGTAGCCGGTTGCGTCGGTGTCGGCCCGGAAGGCGCGGGTGAGGGCCTGGAACTCGATCGGGTCGCCGAGGGCGGTGCCCGTGCCGTGCGCCTCGACGAGCTGGATGTCACCGGCGCTGATCCCGGACGACCGGTAGACCTCGCGCAGCAGGCGTTCCTGGGACAGGGAGCTGGGGGCGGTGATCCCGTTGGTCGCCCCGTCGTGGTTGACGCCGGATCCGCTGATCAGCCCGTGGATGTGGTCGCCGGCGGCGAGGGCGTCCGACAGCCGCTTCAGTACGACGACGCCGACGCCCTCGCCCGGCACGAAGCCGTCGGCGCGGTGGTCGAAGGTGTGGCAGCGGCCGGTCGGCGACAGCATGCCGGCGCGCTCGGCCAGTCCGTACAGGCGCGGTGTCGACTGGACGTACACGCCGCCCGCGAGGGCCATGTCGGTCGTGCCGGACCACAGGTCCTTGCAGGCGAGGTCGACGGCGACCAGCGAACTGGAGCACGAGGTGTCGACCGCGATCGCGGGGCCCCTGAGGTCCAGGGTGTAGGACACCCGGCCGGGGATGACGGACGCCATGGTGCCCCACAGCGCCTGTGCCGGTGCCTGCGGTCCCCCCGGCGGCTCGTAGTCGCCGGACCAGCAGCCGGCATAGACGCCGCAGCGGCTTCCGCGCATGCGGCTCGCGGCGTACCCGGCGTCCTCCAGCGCCTTCCACGACTCCTCCAGGAAGAGCCGCTGCTGGGGGTCCATGCTGGCGGCCTCGACGCCGGAGATGCCGAAGAAGAGCGGGTCGAACGCGTCGATCCGGTCGAGGAAGCCCCCGCGCGGTGCCGCGTCGGCCGCAGGCGCGTCCCACCGGGTGGCCTCGCGCACCAGGTCGTCCCCGTTCTCCAGGTGCTTCCACAGCTCGTCGAGCGAGTCGGCGCCGGCGAACCGGCCGCTCATGCCGACGACGGCGATCGGCTCGCGCCCCGGGGACGGCGAGGGCCGTGGTCCGCTCGCGCTGTCCGCCGGGGAGGTCGTGACGTCGTCCGCGGGCCACTCGGCGACGGGGGTGTGGTCCGTCAGCAGGTGGGCGACGAGCCGGTCGGCGGTGCTGTGGTCGTAGATGGCGCTCGTCGTGAGTCCGACCGACAGGGCCTCGTTGAGCTCGTGCACCAGACGGACGCCGATGATGGAGTCCACGCCGTAGTCGGCGAAGGCCCGGGTCCCGTCGATGTCGTCCTCGTCCATGGCGAGCGCCTGGGCCAGCCGTTCGCGCACCACCCGGGTGACGTGTTCCTCCAGCGACGGGCGCGTCCGCGGCACCGGATCCGGACCCGTGGTTCCGGTGGTCGCGGCGGGGTGGGTACCGGCGGCCTGTGCGCCGGTGCCGGACGGTCCGCCGGTGACGGTGGCGCGGGCCACCGGCTCCAGGTCGGCGATCCAGTACCGGTCGCGCGCGAACGGGTACGTCGGCAGGGAGACGCGTCCCGGGACCCGGCCTGCGTACAGCGAACTCCAGTCCAGTGCCGCGCCGTCGGCCCACAGGGCGCCGAGCTTGTCGAGCTTGCCCTGTTCGACCCAGCGCTCGACGAGCATCCGCTGGAGGTCGGCGTCGGCCGCGATCTCGGAGGCCAGGCCCCCGGTGCCGGCCGTACCCAGCAGGACACCGGGAGCCTCGGCACCCTGGTCCAGGTAGGCGCGCAGGGTGTCGCGCAGCTCCCGTGTGGAGGCGGTGACGATCGCCAGCCGCTCCTCCATCGCCGCGCGGCCCACCTGGAGCGTGTAGGCCAGGGACTCCAGGTCGACGTCCTCGCGGTCGAGGAAGTCGGCGAGGCGGGCGACGGAGTCACGGAGCCGGCTCGGTGTCCGTGCCGAGAGCACGACCAGCCGGTCACCGCCGGCGCCGTCCGGCGGACTCGCCGGGGCCGTGTACTCCTCCAGGACGACGTGCGCGTTCGAGCCGCCCGCGCCGAACGAGGAGACCGCAGCGATCCGCGGGCGGTCGCCGGTCCAGTCGGCCGCCTCGTGCTGGACCCGGAACGGAGTCCGGTCGAAGGGGATGTCCGGGTTCCCGGGGTCGGCGTGCAGGGTGGGCACGAGCCTGCGGTGCCGGAGCTGGAGGACGGCCTTGGTGAAGCCGGCGATGCCGGCGGCGGCCTCCAGGTGCCCGATCGCCGACTTGGCGGAGCCGATCGCACAGAACCGCGTGGCGTCCGTGTCGTGCCGGAAGGCCCGCGTCAGCCCTTCCACCTCGATCGGGTCGCCGAGTTCCGTACCGGTGCCGTGCGCCTCGACGTATCCGACGTCGGCGGCCGAGACGCCCGCCCGGTCCAGCACCTCGCGGATCAGCTCGGCCTGGGCGGCCGGGTTGGGCACGGTGTACCCGTTGGACCGGCCGCCGTGGTTGACCCCCGTCCCGCGGATCACCGCGTGGATCTGGTCGCCGTCGGCCACGGCCCGCGCCAGCGGCTTGAGCAGGACGCAGCCGACCCCTTCGCCGGGGACGAATCCGTGGCCTCCGCTGCCGAAGCTCCGGCACCGCGCGTCCGCCGCCAGCATGGTGGAGCGGCACAGCTCCACGTAGTCCTGCGGATGGAGGTAGAGGTTGACGCCGCCGGCGATGGCGACCTCGCAGGAGCCCTGGCGCAGGTGCTCGCACGCCTCGTGGATCGCGGTGAGCGACGCCGAGCACATGGTGTCGATCGTCAGGCTCGGCCCGGTCAGGTCCAGGACGTAGGAGGTCCGCTGGCTGACCGAGGCGAACGACAGCGAGGGGACCACCGTCTCCCCCGACGGCAGGCGCGCCGCGTCGTGGCGGGCGTGGCCCGACTTGGTCACGCCGGCGAAGACACCGACCCGCCGGCGGTGGCGGCGCGCGATCTCCTCCGGGGAGTAACCGGCGTCCTCCAGCACCTCCCACGCGGCCTGGAGGAAGAGCCGCTCCTGCGGGTCCATGGCGTAGGCGTCGCGCGGGGCGATCCGGAAGAAGAGCGGGTCGAAGTCCGCGAACCCGTCGACGAAGCCGCCCCACTTGCTGTAACTGCGCCCGGTGGCGATCGCCTTGGCGCGGTCGGGTTCGAAGAAGCCGTCGAGCGACCAGCGGTCGGCCGGGATCTCGTCGACGCAGTCACGGCCCGCTTGCAGGTTCTCCCAGAACTCGGCGAGGTTCGCCGCCTTCGGGTAGCGCCCGCTCATGCCGATGACGGCGATGGGTTCGGGGGTACCGGCCGGGAGCGGGGGGGCCGCCGGCGCGGGGCCGGTCGCGGTGCGCGGCGGGCGCGGCCGGTCGAGCGCCGGGTCCTCGGTGCCGCCGCCGGTCCAGGCCAGGGCCTGCGGTCCGTGTGCGGACGCCAGGTGGTCGGCGATGGCGCGCAGCGTCGGGAACTCGTAGAAGACCGTCGGTGAGAGGTCGGGGAACGTGGGGGACAGTGCCGTCTTCAACTGGATGACCATGATCGATTCCAGGCCCAGCTCATCGAGCGGCCGATCGACGTCGACCGCGGCAGCGGGCAGTTTGGTGACCGTCGCGAAGAGGTCCGCGAGGAGTCGGAGGGTGTCCCGGCGCAGCCGTTCGGAGGGCCGTGCGGCGGCCGGGGCCGGTGCGGGCGGTGGTTCCGCGGGCGCCGCGGGGGCCGCCGGTATCCGGGTGCTGTCGCCGTGGTGGACCCACACCTGGTGCGTCCCGAGCCGCCAGGCGTCCAGCAGGGCCTCCAGGCCCTGCGCCGTCTCCATGGGCGACAGTCCGCGGCTTCGCCACAGACGGGCCCGTGCCGCCTCGTCCACCCGCATCCCGCCGTCCTTCCACAGCGGCCAGGCGACGGAAAGGGTGCGTCCCGACCGCTCGCCCGCCGCGACGCGTGCGGCGCGGAGCGCGGCGAACTCGTCGAGGAACGCGTTCGCCGTGGCGTAGTCGGCCTGACCGGTGTTCCCGGTGATCCCGGAGCCGGACGAGAAGACGACGAGGAAGTCGACCGGCGCGGTGCCGACGGCGCGGTCGAGGTTGACCAGGCCGGCGACCTTGGGCGCGAGGACGTCCGTCCACTGCTCGCCGGTCTTCCGCACCAGCAGGGCGTCGTGGACCACCCCTGCGGAGTGGATGATTCCGTCCAGCGCCCCGGCCTCGGCGCGGACCTTCTGGACCAGGTGGCGGACCTCCTCCCAGCGGGAGACGTCCACGGGCTCGTACCTGGCCTCGGCACCGGCGGCCCGCAGCTCGGCCAGGGTCGTGTCGATGCCGGCGTCCCGGGGTGACCTCCCGGCCAGGATCAGGGTCGGCCGCGCGGCATCGCGGGCGATCCGGTGCGCCACGGCCGAGCCGATGCCTCCGGCACCACCGGTGATCAGGTACACGCCGCCGTCGCGCCAGGGCGTGTCCGCCGTACCGTCCTGCGGCACGGCCCGGTCCCAGGTGCGCACCAGGCGCCGGCCGTCCTGGTAGCGCACCAGGTCGGCGCCGGGGTGACGGTCGTCCTCGGCGAGCAGCGCGGCCACCACCTCGTCGGCACCCGTGCGGTCCAGGCCGATGACCTGTCCGCCGAGCCACGGGTGTTCGAGGGCGGCGGTGCGCAGCAGTGCCGCGAGCGCCAGGTGGGGGGCGTCCTCGCCGTGCGTGGCGGTGACCACCTGGACGAGAACGGGGCGCCGGTCCGGGGCGGTGGCGAGGTCGCGGACGATCTGGAAGACCTGCGCGGAGAGATCGGTGAAGGCGCTGTCCGGCCGTTGCCGGGCCGAGCCGACGGCGAAGCAGCGGGCCTCGGGCAGGGCCCGTTCGACCGGCTCCCGCGTCGCCGCCGCCGCTCCGCAGAGGATGACGACACGGCCGGCACCGGCCGGCTTCCCGGTGGCCTGCCGCGGCGGTACGGGGGCGGGTGTCCAGTGCGGGACGAGGAGCGCGGTCGCCACCCCGGGCCCGTTCGTCGTCGCCGGTGCCGTACCCCCGGGTGTCGCCGGCGGCTCCGCGGGCCGGTGGTCGCCGGGGATCCAGTGGCGCTCCCGGGCGAAGGGGTAACCCGGCAGGTGGGCCCGCGGCGGGGTCGTACTCCCGTGCAGGGCGCGCCAGTCGGGGTCGTCCCCCGCGACCCAGCGCGCCAGCGCGGCGGCCGGGTCGCGCTCGGGCGGGCCCGACGGAGCCTTCGCCGAGCGGGGCGCGGGCACGCTCACGCGCGGGACCCGGCCACGGGCGCCGTCCCGGAGCCGGTCGTCACCGGCGACGAAGGCGCGCAGGCAGCCGGCGAGCCGGTCGTGGGAGGTGACCACCCAGCCCACACGCTCGGCCATCGCCTCGCGTCCCGTCTGGAGGGTCCAGGCGATCGAGGGCAGCGGGGCCGGCGGGCGTGAGCGCTCCAGGTACCGGAGCAGGTCGGCGGCGCGCTGCCGCAGTTGCTCGTCCGTGCGGGCGGAGAGCGGTACGACCACCGCCTCGCCGACGGCCGGTCCGGTACCGGGGGCGCCCTCGCGGACGATGGGCTCCTCGGCGTACTCCGCGAGGTGCTGCTCGACGTGTTCCGCGAGGTGCTCCCCGACGTACTCCTCCACCACGACGTGGCAGTTGGCGCCGCCGAAGCCGAAGCTGCTCACCCCGGCGCGCCGCGGTGCGCGGTCGCCCGTGCGGTCGCGCGGGGACTGCCAGCGCTCGTTCTCGCGCACGATGCGAACCGGTCCCTCTCCGAGCTGGATGTACGGATTGATCTCCGCGCAGTGGAGCGTCGCCGGGATGACCCCGTGGCGCATCGCCAGGAGCACCTTCAGCAGGCCGGCGATCCCGGCCGCGGCCTCCAGGTGGCCGATGTTCCCCTTCACGGAGCCGATCCCGACGGTGCCCGGGCCGGTCGCGCCCAGGCGCCGGAAGGCGGTCTGGAGGGCGCGCACCTCGACGGGATCGCCGAGCGCGGTTCCCGTGCCGTGGGCCTCGACGTACCCGACCGTGCCGGGGTCCACCGAGCCCATCGCCCGGGTCACGACATCGGCCTGCGCGTCGGCGTTCGGTGCGGTCAGCGAGTTCGCCCGGCCGCCGTGGTTCTCGGCGCTGCCGACGAGCACGCCGAGGATCGCGTCGCCGTCCCGCTCCGCCGCGGCGAGCGGTTTGAGGACGACGGCGCCGACGCCCTCGCCGCGTACGTAACCGTCCGCGTCCTTCGCGAACGCCTTGCAGCGGCCGTCGGGGCTGAGCATGCCCGCGCGGTGGGCGCTGACGAACGTGTCGACGCTGAGCAGGAGATTGACACCGCCGGCGATCGCGGCGTCGCACGCTCCGGACCGGATCGCCTCCATGGCGCGGTGCACCGCGACGAGCGAACTGGAGCACGCGGTGTCCACCGGCTCGCTCGGCCCGCGCAGGTCCAGGACGTACGAGACGCGGTTGGCCAGCATCGAGTGCGCGTTGCCCGTCGAGGTGTAGGCGTCCGCCGGGACCCCGTGGGTGGTCAGCAGGGTCTCGTAGTCGTGCCCCGAGACCCCGAGGAAGACGCCGGTGTTCCGCGGCAGGTCCGCCGGCCGGTGCGCGCTGTCCTCCAGGGCGTTCCACACGGTCTCCAGCGCCAGGCGGTGCTGGGGGTCCATCAGCTCGGCCTCGCGCGGGTAGATCCCGAAGAAGCCGGCGTCGAAGGCGTCGACGTCGTCGAGGACGCCCGCGCGCTTGGGGAAGTCGGAGGAGTCGACGGTCTTCCGGTAGGCGTCGCCGTGCCGGTGCGTGGGGTAGTCGGTGACCGAGTCCCGCCCGGCGATCAGGTTGGCCCAGTAGGTGTCGAGGTCGGGTGCGTCGGGGAAACGGCCAGCGGCTCCGACGACCGCGATGGGCATGGGCTGCCCGGTCCCGGCGGGCCGGCCGGGCGCCGACGCGGCACGCGCCCGCTCCGTGCCGACGCGCCCGCGCTCCGGGCGCCCGGACGGCCGTCCGGCGGAGGGGAGCGAGCGTTCCCGCTCCGCGCGGACCTCCTCCGGGTGCTCGGCCGCGAGGTGGCCGCCGAGCGCGTCCAGCGTGTTGACGTCGAACAGCACCGCGGGGCTCAGCTCGATGCCGAACCTGTCCTTGACGCGGTCGGAGAACGCGACGAGCGAGACGGAGTCGAAGCCGAAGGCGTCGAACCGGGTGTCGCCTTCGAGTTCCCCGGTGTCGAACTTGAGGATGCCGGCGGCGATCTCCCGCAGGACCTCCACCGCGAACGCGGCGGTGCCGTCGCCCTCCGCGGGCCTGGCGCCGGGCCGCTCGGCGGGCGGCACGGGGCTCACCCGCGCGCCCGGTGGCGGGGTGCCGCACCGCACCCCGTCCAGGCGGCCGAGGACCAGTCCGGCGGCGTCGAGCAGCAGGACGCCGCCGTTCGGCCCGTCCGGCTCCGCGGCCGGCTCCAGGAGGACGTACGCCACGTCGCCGGGGTCACCGGTCACGTGGATCTCGTCGGCCTCCCGCATGGCGGTCAGCTCCCAGCCGGGGGTGCCCGCCCGCTCGGCCGTGAGCATCAGGCCCTGGGCCACCGCCGTCAGGACGTGCGGGGCCACGGTGGTGTTCCGCGCGGCCTGGTCGTGCCGGCGCTCGGGGGCGCCCACTTCGAGCAGCAGCCGCCCGTCCGGCAGCCGGTTCGCGGCCCGGACACCGCAGTGGTCCGCGGGCGCGATCACCCCGCCGTCGGCGAGCGCGGTGAGGAACCCGGCGGTGTCGAGGACGCTCACCGCCTGCCGTCGCAGCGCTTCCACCCGGACCGGCTCGTGCGGGGACGTCCGCCCGTCGTGCGGACGCGCACCGAACTCCAGGACGGCCGTACGCCGTCCCGAGGCGTCCTCGGCGAACACCGTGCCGCGGGCCGCGGCGGGTCCGGTGACGGAGAGGGAAGTCACCAGGCGGGCGGCGGACGTCCACGGGACCTCGTCGAGCACCCGCAGGTCGTGCACCACGGGGTCGGCGGCGAAGCCCGAGACCTTGGCGCAGGCCAGGGCGAGATCGACACAGTAGGTCGAGGCGATCTCGGCGGCCCTGTCCCGCTGGTGGGCGTAGTCGGCCAGGTCGTCGAGGTGGAGGTCGAGACCGTAGCGCAGGCCGTCGACGTCGGACTCGTTGCGGCCGAGGAAGGGGTGTGCCTTCTCGCGCAGGGCCAGCGGCGCGGTGACCGACGGGGCACCGGTCTCCCGCGGCACCCAGCAGCGCACGCGCTCGAACGGGTAGGCCGGGAGCGAGACACGTCCGGGAGTCTCCGGCCCGTCCAGCGAGCCCCAGTCGACGCTCTTCCCGCCCACCCAGGCACGCGCCAGCTCCCGGGCCTTCGCCGACCGCGGGTCCTGGCCGGCGAGCGCGGTGTCGAGATCGCGGTCGCCCGCGAGGTAGCGCTCGACGGCCGCACACACCCCGTGGACGTCCGCGGCGACGAACGCCCAGCGCCGCGGCAGTTCGTTCTTGCCGACGCGGAGCGTGAAGGCGATCGGCGCGAGACCGGGCCGGTCCGCCGCGCGGACGAAGTCCCGGAAGCGGAGCAGGACGGCCTCCAGGGCCTGGTCGGTCATCGCGGAGAAGACGAACAGCTCCTCCCGGCCCTCGTTCCCGGCGCCGCGGGGTGCCGGCTCACCGCCCCGGTACTCCTCGACGATGATGTGGGAGTTCATCCCGCCGGCGCCGATCGAGGTGATCCCGGCACGCCGCGGGTGGACGTGGGTGCGTCCGTCCTCGTCCACGGTCACCGCGGGCTTCCAGTCGGTGAGCTGCTGCGGGACGTGGAAGGGGGTGTCGGTGAAGTCGATGTCGGGGTTGAGTTCGGAGCTGTGCAGGGAGGGCGCGATCTTGCCCTCGCGCAGTTGCAGGAGCACCTTGGTGAACGCGACCACGCCGGCCGCCGCGAGCAGGTGGGCGACGTTCGACTTGACCGAGCCGAGGGCGCAGTACCCGGAGTCGTCGGTGTGCGCGCGGAAGGCGGTGGTCAGCGCCTTGACCTCGATGGGGTCACCCAGCGCGGTGCCCGACCCGTGGCCTTCGACGTAGGAGATGGTCCGCGGGTCGACGCCCGCGTCGTCGAGGGCCTTCTCCACGGCCCGGGCCTGCATGCGGGGGCTGGGCACGGTGAACCCGTTGCGCACGCCCGCGTTGGTGATCGCGGTGCCCTTGATGACGGCGTAGATGTGGTCGCCGTCGCGCTCGGCCTCGACCAGCGGCTTGAGTACGACGGCGCCGACCCCCTCGCCCAGGATCGTGCCGTCCGCGCCGCGGCCGAAGCTGCGGATCACGTCCGACGTGGCGGTCGTGAAGTGCTCCTGGGAGGAGGTGACGAGGTTGTACGGGTGCAGCAGCAGGTTGACCCCGCCGGCCACGACCATCTTGCACTCGCCGGCCCGGAGCATCTGCACGGCCTGGTGGATGCAGGTGGAGGAGGCCGAGCACATGGTGTCCAGGAAGATCGAGGGCCCGGTCAGCCCGTAGTAGTACGACAGCATGTTGGGCAGCGTCCCGGTGTAGCTGCCGCTGGCCGGGGCGCCCCGGACCAGGTTGTTCTGGAAGCCGTAGAGGTTGTAGTGGTTGCTCATCGTGCCGACGAGCACGCCGACGTCGCCCTGGTACCGCCGCTGGATCGTCTCGCGCGAGTAGCCCGCGTCCTCCAGCGCCTCCACCCCCGCCTGGAGGAAGAGGCGGACCTCGGGTGACATCTGTTCCGCCTCGCGCTTGGAAACGCGGAAGTAGCGGGGGTCGAACCGGTCGATGTCGCGCAGGAACGCCCCGGTGCGGATGACGCTCCTGCCGAGGACGCCGCGGTCACGGCTGTAGAGGGCGTCGTGGTCCCAGCGGTCGCGCGGGACCTCCTCGAACGCGTGCCGGCCCTCGGCCAGCAGCGTCCAGAACTCCTCGGTCGTCTCGGCGCCCGGGTAGCGGCCGGACAGTCCGATCACCGCGATGTCGTGGTAGGCGTCCCGCCCGGGGCGGTCATGGACGACGGCACCGGTGCCGACGGCGGGGGTGGGGCCGTCCTGCGCCGGCTGCCCGGCCCCGGACGCGGGCCGCGCCGGTGCCGCCTCGGGTTCCCTCGGGGCCCGGTCGGCGGCGAGGACCGTCTCCAGCCGGGCACGGTGTGCCTCGGCGAAGTAGCGCGCGACCTCCTCGATGGTCAGGTACTCGAAGAAGATCGTCTTGGGCAGCGGGCCGAAGACCTCCTCCAGACGCGCCGTCAGTTCCAGGATGCTGAGCGAGTCGATGCCGTACTCGACGAGGTTCGTGGAGCCGTCCAGGTCGGCGGGGCTGTGGTGCAGCACCTCGCCCACATGGCGCTTCAGCAGGGTCGAGGCCCGCTCCGTCAGCGCGTCCTCGGACAGCGCCGCACCCTCGGCGGGAGGCGTGTCGGCGGGGGGCCGGGTGGTGCCTTCCGCCGTGGGGGCGGCAGGCTCCCGGCCCTGGAGGGCGAGGGTGGCCTCGCTGCCGAACGCGGCGATGACGTGCGTGGGTCCGTCCGTCAGCACCCGGCCGAGCAGCCGCAGGGCCTCCTCGGTGGGAAGCGGCTCCCAGCCCCGCTGCCTGCGCATCAGGTCGCGTGTCACCGTGTCGGCGGTCATCCCGCCGTCGGCCCACAGGGGCCAGCTCACGGCGACGGTCCGGCCGGACCGCTCGCCGCGGTCGACCAGGTCCTGCCGGTGCCGGGCGAAGGCGTCCAGGAAGGCGTTCGCCGCGGCGTAGTCGGCCTGCCCGGCGTTGCCGTAGACGCCCGCGACCGAGGAGAAGACCGCGAAGAAGTCGAGGTCCAGGTCGTGCGTCACCGCGTCGAGGTTGACCGTGCCGTGTGTCTTCGGCGCCGTCACCTCGGCCAGGTCCGCCGGGTCCTTGCGCAGGATGTAGGCGTCCCGCAGGACACCCGCCGCGTGCACGACGCCGTTCGGCGGCCCGTACCGGTCGGCGATGACGCCGAGTGCCCGTGCCGTGTCCGCGCGGTCCGACACGTCGACGGCGAGGTAGTGGGCGTCGACGCCGGCCGCCCGGAGCTCGGCCACGGCGCGTTCGGTGTCCGCGTCGGCGGCGCTCCTCCCGCTCAGCACGACGGTCGTCCCCGGATGCCGCCCGAAGTACCGGGCGACGTGGCGGCCGATCCCGCCGAGGCCCCCCGTCACCCAGTAGACGCCGCCGTCCCGCAGGGGCGGGACCCGCGGTCCCTCGGCGAGCGGGGTGTCGGCGATCTCCCAGGCGCGGCGGGTTCCGTCGGCGGCGTGGTGCGGTTCCACCGTCCGCCCGGTGTCCGCCGCCTCGCCCCGGACGATCCCGGCCAGCCGCTGCGGTGTCGCCGTGTCCAGCCCGGCCACGCGGACCACCCGCCCGGAGACCAGGGGGTTCTCCACGGCGGCGGTACGGAACAGACCGGTGAGGGGCGCGTGCACCGGGCGCGGCACCTGGTCGTCCACGAGGACCAGGAACCGGTTGCTCTGCCGGGGGCTCGCTGTCATGACCTCCTGCACGCGCCGGAAGACGAACTCCAGGGCCGCCTCCGCGTCCTCGGGGCCGCTTCCCGAGGCGGGCCCGGGCAGCCGCGTGAACACCGCCCCGGTGCTCTCCGCCACGTCGGCGAGGGTCGCGGAGTCGCCGCCCAGCACGTAGCAGTGGACGACGGCGGCCGGTGTGCCGCCCGCGCCGAGCGGTGCCTCGGCGAGCCGGGAGGTGGCCGTGACCACGCGCGGGGCGCCCGGGACGGCCGGTCCCTCGTCCACGCGCTGGGTCAGCCCGCGCAGTCGGGCGCCGACGACTCCGTCGGCGTCGCACAGGTCGATGTCGAAGGTCGCGAAGCCGCTGCCGCCCCCGCGCCGCCGGACCCATGCCCAGGTCTCGCCCGTGCACGGCCCGTGGATGTCGATCCGGTCGAGCGTGAACGGCAGGGCCGGGCCGGCGTCCTCAGCGTCCATCAGCACGAGTGAGGCCTGCAGGGCCGCGTCCAGCACGCTCGGGGGCAGCACCAGGCCGCCGTCCGCGTCCGCCTCCGCGGGCGGCGCGATGCGGGCGAGCAGGGCGCCGTCGCCGATCAGGATCTCCCGCAGCCCGCGCATCGCCGGGCCGTACTCCAGCCCGGCGGCCCGGAACGCCGCGTAGGCGTCGGCCGGCTCGCGGACGGTGGCGCAGGCGGCGCGCAGCGCTTGGAGGTCGAGGGTCTCGGGGGCGGCGGACGCGCACGCCTCCACGGTGCCCCGGCTGTGGACGACGGGAGCCGCCCCGTCCCCGTCGGGCGCGGTGGTGCGGACCTCGAACCGGTGGTGGCCGCCGTCGGCCGCCGTCAGGCAGGTCTGCACGTCGAGCGGGGCATCACCGGCCTTGAGGGGGCGCAGCCAGGCGAGGTCGCGCAGGCGGAAGAACTCCGCGTCCCCGAGGGCGGGCCGGGCCTCGCGGGCCGCGGCCCGGGCCATCTCGATCTGGGCTGCCGCGGGCAGTACGCGCCGGCCGCGCACCCGGTGGTCGGCGAGGAAGGGTTCGTCCCCGGTGAAGGTCGAGGTGTAGCGCGGTCCGTCCGGGTCCGGGACGTTCCGGTGGACGAGCGGGTGCAGCCGTGCGGAGGTCGGCGGCTCGCCCGGGGCCGACGGCGTGCCGGGTGCCGAGAACCAGTGGCGCTCACGCGCGAAGGGGTACGAGGGCAGGCGCACGCGGCGCGGAGGCGCTGCCGCGTCCTGGTGCAGCCGCGCCCAGTCGACCGTTCCACCTCCGGCCCAGCGGGCGGCGGTCCGGGCCGGCCCGGCCTCGTCGGTGTCGTCGCCCTCCGCCGCCCGGGTGCCCGTGTGCACCTCGGACTCCGGCAGGTCGCCGGCCGCGAAGGCGTCCAGCAGTTCCAGGAGTTCGCCGGTGTCGGCGACCAGGAAGGCCACCCGTACCGGCAGGGCCTCCCGGCCGGTCTGCAGGGTGTGGGCGACGTCCGCCAGCTCCTCCGGCCGTTCCAGCGTGACCTCGTCCGGCCCGGCCGCGCGCAGGCGGTCACGGAGCCGGCCCGCCAGGACGCGCAGCTGCTCGGGGCTCTTGGCCGAGAGCGGTACGACCTGCGGTCCCGTGGGCGCCGCGGCGCGCTCGTCCTCGCCGAGGGGGTGTTCCTCCAGCACCACATGGGCGTTGGTGCCGCCGAACCCGAAGGAGCTCACGCCGGCGCGGCGGGGTGCCGGCCGGCCGTCAGCGTCGGTGGGCGGCGCGGTCCAGGGGCGGGTCCCACCGACGATGTAGAAGGGGCTGCCGTCGAGTCTGACCAGCGGGTTGCGCTCCTCGAAGCCGGCGGTCGCCGGGAGGGTACGGCCCGTCATCGCGGCGATCACCTTGACCATCCCGGCGACACCCGCGGCACCCTCCAGGTGGCCGATGTTGCTCTTGACGGAGCCGATCCCGCAGGTATCCGGCTCCGCCGTGGTGCCCTGGGCGGCGTGCAGGCGCTGGAACGCGCGGGTGAGCGCGGTGGTCTCGATCGGGTCGCCGACCGGCGTTCCCGGTCCGTGTGCCTCGATGTAGGTGACCGTCTCGGGCCGGATGCCCTCGCGGGTGTAGAGGCCCTCGATCAAATCCGCCTGCGCCGCCGGGTTGGTGACCGTGAGGGAGTTCGTGCGTCCGCCGTGGTTGGTGGCGATCCCCTTGATGACGGCGTGGACGGGGTCGCCGTCCGCCAGGGCCCGCGCGAGCGGCTTGAGCAGCAGGACGGCACCGCCCTCGCCGCGGACGTAGCCGTCGGCCGACCGGTCGAAGGCCCGGCTGCGGCCGGTGCGCGAGAGCATGTTGGCCTGGCTGAACGCGATGAAGTGCTTCGGCGACCAGCACAGGTTCACACCGCCCGCCAGGGCGAGGCCGCACTCGCCGTTGCGCAGCGCGCTGACCGCCTCGTACACCGAGACCAGGGAGCTGGAGCAGGCGGTGTCGTTGGTGATGCTGGGCCCGTGCAGGTCGAAGAAGTACGAGACGCGGTTGGAGATGATCGAGTAGGCCGTGCCGGTGGGGAAGTAGACGTCGGTGGGGACGTCGTGGCTCTCCATCAGCTCGGCGTAGTCCGCGTGGCAGACGCCCATGAAGACGCCCGTGTCGGTGCCGGCGAGCCGGCTCGCGGGGTATCCGGCGTCCTCCAGCGCCTTCCAGGACAGCTCCAGCGCGAAGCGCTGCTGCGGGTCCATGGACTCCGCCTCGCGCGGGGAGATGTTGAAGAAGGAGGCGTCGAAGCAGTCCGCCTGCTCGATGAAGCCGCCCCAGATGCTGCTGGTCCTGTCCTTCGCCGTCCTGGGGTCGCCGAAGTACCGCTCCTTCGACCAGCGCTCGGCCGGCACCTCGCTGATCAGCGAGCGGCCCGCGACGAGGTGCCGCCACAGCTCGTCCAGCGTCTCCGCGCCGGGCAGGCGCAGCGCCAGGCCGATGACCGCGATGTCGCCCTCGCCGGGCGTCGGCGTCGGGGCGCTCATCGCAGCGCTCCGGCGAGCTTGCTGCTGTCGCGCCGGTCGGCGACGGTCCGCATCGGTACGGCGGCTCGGGAGGGCGTGCCCATGTGGCTCTCCGGGTTCGTGACGAACTGCTGGTTCAGGACCGCCGTCGACAGCAGGTAGACGAACGCCTGGTCCTCTTTGGTGCTGATCTGGGCTGCGGGAGTGGACATGATCTTGTCGGTCAGCTTTCTGGCGAAGACCGGCTCGACGCAGTCGAGCGCGCGGAGTTCGGTGTCGGAGAGCAGCAGCTCCAGGTAGTCCGGCCGCTGGTCCTTGAAGACGGCGCTCCCGGGCGCGCGGTAGGGCTGCTTGGGACGCGTCAGGCTGGACTCCGGCAGCTCGCCGCGGAAGGCCTTCTTCAGGATGGCCTTCTCGTCGGACCCGTCGTCGAAGCGGAGGTTCACCGACGCCGCGAGCCGCACGACGGCCGGGTCGAGGAACGGGCACCGGTTCTCGACGCCGTGTGCCAGGCTCATCCGCTCCCCCTGCGTGGAGAGCAGGTATCCGGGGAGGAGGGTCTTGTACTCCAGCCACTGCGCCTTCTGCACCGGGGTCAGTTCCGCGTAGCCGGGTGTCTCCCGTACGAGCGCGAGGAGGCCGGCGAAGGGGTCGCCCCGGTCCTTCAGCAGGCGCGCGGCGAACCGGCCGTTCTGGTAGCGCATCTCGTGCGAGAAGAGACCGGGGAGGCGCTCGGTGGAGAACTGGTGCATCAGGCCCATGACGCTCGCCCGGTGCGCGGGGCCGAAGTGGCTCAGCTCGGGGTGGAGGCCGGCGATCCGGGCCGCCCGCTCGTCCGGGGACAGCTCGTTCCAGGCCGCCCGGAGCAGGGTCTCGCGGAACAGGGAGTAGCCGAGGAACGCCTCGTCGGCGCCCTCCCCGCTGAGGACCACCTTGATGCCCTCGTCCCGGACCTGGCGCGACAGCAGGTACATGGGCACGAAGGCGGTGCGGAACGCGGGGACCTCGGCGTGCCGCACCGCCGACGGGAAGTGCCGGGCGATGTCGGCGTCCGTCACCCTGAGCGACGAGTGCCGGGTGCCGAAGCGGGACGCCACCACGCGCTGGCTGTCCGACTCGTCGAAGGCCGGGTCGTCGAAGGCGACCGAGAAGGTGCGCAGCCGGCCGGGTGAGAGCTCGGCGGCGAGCCGGGTGACGATGGTGGAGTCCAGTCCGCCGCTCAGGTAGACGGCGACCTCGACGTCGCCGCCCAGCCGCAGCTCGACGCTCTCGCGCAGCGTCTCGTGGACGCGGGCGACCGCCTCCGCCTCGGTGCCCGCGAACGGGGGTACGTCCAGCCGCAACTCCTCGTACGTCTCCAGGAGTCGTCGCCCGTCCCGGACGGTGAGCAGGCTGCCCGGCGGGAGCTGGCGGATGCCGGCGAACGGGGTGCCGTCGGGCAGTGGCGTCCATGCGGCGTAGATCGACAGGAGCTGCGCGGGGTCGAGGGCGAAGCGGAAGCCGGGGAAGGCATGGAAGGCCTTCATCTCGGATGCGAAGAGGAAGTCGCCGCCGCACTCCGTGTAGAACAGCGGGCGCTTGCCGAAGCGGTCCCGGGCCAGCACGAGTTCGTCCGTGACCGCGTCCCGGACGGCGAGGGCGAACGCGCCGTTGAAGCGCGGCAGGCACGCGGGGCCCCACTGCGCCCAGGCCTGGAGGACCACCTCGGTGTCCGACCGGGTGCGGAACACGCGGCCCAGCCGCTCCAGTTCCGCGCGCAGTTCACGGTGGTTGTACAGCTCGCCGTTGAAGCAGATCCAGTAGCGTTGCGCCGGGTCCGCCATGGGCTGTGCCCCCTCGGCGATGTCGACCACGGCCAGGCGGACCGTGCCCATCGCGCACCCGTCGTCGAGGTAGTACCCCGCCTCGTCCGGTCCGCGGTGCCGGATGAGACCCAGCATGGAGGTGATCACGTCCGGGGCCGCACCGGCGCTCGTCCGGGGCGAGAGGAATCCTGCTATTCCGCACACGTGACGTCCCCCTGCCGCGCGGCAGCGAGCTCGGCGGTCCTGCCGGCCACGAATTCCTCGATCGCCTCCAGGGAGACGAGGACGTTCATGAGCATGTCCTCGGCGGCGACCTCGAAGCCGAATTCGTCCCCGATGAAGGCCATCAGCTGGATGTATCCGAAGGAGTCGATGACCCCTGCCTTGAAGAGATCGGTGTCGGCCGCCACGTCCCGGTCGAAGTCGATGAGGAACTGGTCCTCCATGAACTGGCGAATCCGTTCTTTCCTGTCCACAGTCCTTAATTCCTCGCTTCGCTGAGTCGATCGGGGACGAAGTCGTCCCGAATGCGGTCCACCATGCGGAGAAGGGCGCGGCCGCCGATTTCCTCGCACGTCACCCGGGGGTCGACGGCCAGGAGGTGCCGGATGCTGTCCACCCACCGCACCGGCTCGACGAGTTGGTCGCACAGGGTCTGGACGATCGATCCCCGCGCGTACGGGCGCCCGGTCACGTTGGCGATGACCGGCACCGTGGGTTCCCGGAAGGTGAACCGGCGCAGATGACGCTCGAACTCCGCGCGGGCCGGCTCCATGTAGCGGGAGTGGAAGGGCGCGCTGACGTTCAGCGGGGCGAATCGGATCCCTCTGCGCCGGAACACGTCGTGTGCGGCGCGCAGTTCCTCGGCGGGGCCGGCGATGACGGTCTGGCCCGGGCTGTTGAACCCCGCGAGGTCGATGCCCTCGATCCCGTCCGCGCCGAGCATGTCCAGCAGCCGGCTCGCCGGGACGTCCATGACCGCGGTCATCCCGCCGCCGGACGCCGAGGCCATCAGTTCGCCTCGCTTCTGGACGAGGCGGAGCCCCGTCTCGAAGTCGAACGCACCGGCGGCCAGGAGCGCGTTGTACTCGCCGAGGCTGTGGCCGAGGAGGAAGTCCGGCTCCCGTTCTTCCCGGTGGGTGCGCTCGAACATGTGCAGTGCGTTCACGGTGAACAGCGCCGGCTGCGTGTATTCGGTGCGCGCGAGCCGGTTGTCAGGGTTGTCGCGGCACAGCGCGACGAGGTCGTATCCCAGAAGGTCGCAGGCGAAACGCGTGATCCCGGGGTAACGGCCGAACAGCTCCGTCCCCATTCCCTTCATCTGCGCGCCCTGCCCGGGGAAAAGCACTGCGAAGACCATGGTGTCTCTCAGATCGGCGAAATGACGACCAGTCGTCGAGCGACTGCCGCGGACTACGTGATGGGGTGAGTTTCGGTGACCGGGATCGGCGGCCCATCTTCACCGGCTCTCGACTCCGGATCTCCACGTCGGCGCTTCGCGGATCCGTTGCGCGGCCGGCGCGGGCGCCTTCGGGGGGCGGAGATCCGGTTGCGGATCGAGGGGAGAGCGGCCGGAGAGGCGGAGGGCCGCCATTCCGGGAGCGGTGCCCGGGGTGGCGGATCGGGCACGCCGGGAGAGGTGCCGGGGGTGGCGGATCGGGCACGCCGGGAGAGGTGCCGGGGGTGGCGGATCGGGCACGCCGGGAGAGGTGCCGGGGGTGGCGGATCGGGCACGCCGGGAGCGCCGGGCCAGGCCCCTGAGCTGCCTCGGACGCCCAGGGGGTTCCTAGCTGGCCTGAGCCTCCGTGGGCGCCCAAGGGGGTGCGCTGCCTGGTCCTGGGCCTGGGCCTCCGCGGACGCCCGGGGGTGCCCTGCCTGGTCCTGAACCTCCGTGGACCCGCGCGCCGCCGCGGCGGAGGAGCCGGTCAGCTCGCCGGTGCGATGTCCTCCGGGGCCGGGTCGGCGAGGCGCTGGTTGAGCACGGCGCAGATGAACGCGACCGGCTCCGGCCGGGTCA
The DNA here is from genome assembly GCF_002920615.1 of Streptomyces sp. Ru62. Classification (GTDB taxonomy): domain Bacteria; phylum Actinomycetota; class Actinomycetes; order Streptomycetales; family Streptomycetaceae; genus Streptomyces. Next base: position 217,698 of record NZ_PQSU01000003.1, on the reverse strand, counting down.
TCTCCCCGTGCGTGCAGGCCACCTCGTACGTGGTGAGGGTGCCGGACACGTACGGCCGCCAGTCCTCCGGCCGTGGCGCGTCCGCCGCCCTGCCGTGCGCGGCGGTGAAGTGCAGCGTCTCGCCGGCGTGGACGCCCCGCGCCCCGGCGCGCATCAGGGTGTCACTGGCGGCGAACACCTCGGCCATCCTCCGGACCTGCCGCTCGTCGAGACCCGACAGCGGGTGGCCGGCCGCGCGCAGCGTGTCGAGGAACCGGGCGGGGTCCAGCGGGGGTGTGCCGTCGGGCGCCGCGGGGGGTTCGCACCCGAGGGACACCAGCAGCGCGGCGAGGGTCTCGGGGGCGTCGGCGGTCATGGCCGGTTCGTCGGCCCCGGCTCCGCCGGGGTAGCTGTCGAGCAGCGCCAGCAACTCGACCTGCTGGCCCGCCGCCTGGAGTTCGACGGCCATGGCGTGGGCGACCAGTCCGCCGAAGGACCAGCCCAGGAGCCGGTACGGGCCCTCGGGCTGGACGGCCCGTATCCGGGCGAGATAGTCGGCGGCCATCTCGGCGACGGTCGCCGGGCGGTCTTCGGGACGGGTGAGCCCGCGGGCCTGAAGACCGTAGACCGGGCACCGGGGATCGAGGTCGCGCAGCAGGCCGGCGTAGACCCAGCTGATGCCGGCGGCCGGGTGCACACAGAACAGGGGCGTGGCCGAGCCCCGTGTGCGCAGCGGCAGCAGCACGTCGAGCGGGTCGCTCCGGGCGCCGTCGTCCAGGTGTGCGGCGAGTTCGGCGACGGTGGGGTGGGCGAACAGGTCGCGGATGGTGAGCTCGGCGCCCAGCACGCTGCGGACGCGGCTCATCAGCCGCATCGCGAGGAGCGAGTGGCCGCCCAGGTCGAAGAAGCCGTCGTCGACGCCGACCGATTGCGCGCCCAGGACCTCGGCGAAGAGCGAGCACAGGATCTCCTCGCGCGGCGTGCGCGGCAGCCGCGCCTCCGCCGAGGCCACCACCCGCGGGGCGGGAAGCGCCTTGCGGTCCAGCTTCCCGTTCGGCGTCAGCGGCAACGCCTCCAGCACCACGACCACCGAGGGCACCATGTGCGCCGGCAGCACCGACGCCACCCCGGCACGCGCGACCGTCGCCAGGTCGACGGCGCCCTCCTCGGCCGGCACCACGTAACCCACCAGCCGCTGACCGCCCCCGGCATCCGCACGCACCGCCGCGGCCGCCTGCCGGACGCCCGGGACCCGGGCCAGCGCGGCCTCCACCTCGCCCAGCTCGATCCGGAAGCCCCGCACCTTGACCTGGTCGTCGGTCCGGCCCAGGTACTCCAGAGTCCCGTCCGCCGTCCACCGCGCCCGGTCCCCCGTGCGGTACATCCGTGTCCCCGCCGGGCCGTACGGGTCCGCCACGAACCGCTCGGCGCTCAGTCCGGGACGGTTCAGATATCCACGGGCCAGTTGGTCGCCCGCCAGATACAGGTCGCCGGCCACTCCGACGGGCGCGAGCCGCAGCCCCTCGTCGAGGACGTACGCGCGGGTCCGGTCCAGGGGGCGCCCGATCGGCGGATTGCCCTGGTGCTCCGCTGTCACCCGGGCCTGGGTCGACCACACGGTGGCCTCGGTGGGGCCGTACAGGTTGACGACCTCGGAGGCCGTCTCCCGCATGCGTTCGGCCAGGGCCGAGGACAGTTGCTCGCCGCCGACGAGCATGCGCAGTCCCCGGACCGCGGCGGCGTGCTCGGCGAGCAGCGCCTGCCACAGGGTCGGCGTGGCCTGCATGACCGTCACCTCGTGCCGCTCGGCCATGCGGGCCAGGGCCGCCGGGTCGCGCACGGCGGCACGGTCCGCCAGGACGACGCAGGCCCCGGCGAGCAGCGGGGCGAACAGCTCCAGCACGTGGATGTCGAACGCCACGGTGGTCACCGCGAGCAGCCGGTCCTTCGGGCTGAGTGCCGTCCGTTCCTCGATCGCCGCCAGGAAGTTCAGCAGGCCGCGGTGCGGGACGACCACGCCCTTGGGCCGGCCGGTCGATCCGGAGGTGTAGATGACGTAGGCGGGATGCGACGGGTGGAGCGGGCGGGTGCGGTCGGCGTCGGTGGGGTCGCCGTCCGGGTACCGCAGGAGTGCGGCGGCGGTCTCCGGGCCGTCCGTGACGACCAGGGGGATTCCGGCCGGGGCCGCCGAGGTGGTGCCGCAGGACGTGTCGGTGAGGAGGAGCGCGGGGTGGGCGTCGGCGAGCATGTACTCGATGCGTTCCCGTGGATACTCCGGGTCGACCGGTAGATACGCCGCGCCGGCTTTGAGTACGGCGAGGAGTGCCACGACCGTCTCCACCGAGCGTTCCATGAGGACCGCGACCAGTGATTCCGGACCCACTGCGTGCTCCAGCAGCAGCCGGGCCAGCCGGTTCGCGCGCGCGTTCAGCTCCGCATACGTCACCGACTCCGGCCCGCACACCACCGCCACCGCGTCCGGCACCGACGCCACCCGCGCCGCGAACACCTCCGGCAACGAACCCTCCGGCACCGCCGACACGGTGCCGTTCCAGTCCTCAAGGAGCCGGCGCCGCTCCCCCGCCGACAGCACCTCCAGCTCCCCCACCCGGACATCCGGATCCGCCGCCACCGACTCCAGCACCCGCAGCAGACACCCCAGAATCCGCTCCGCCGTCGAACGATCGAACAGATCCGCCGCGTACTCCAGCGAAACCGTCAGCCCTTCTTCAGTTTCGCGGAAGAAACACACCGAGAGATCGAATTTCGACGCCACCGGGCCGCACCGCTCCGGCACCGCCTCCACACCCACGAGATCCAGACCCCCGGCACCCCCCGCGTCCTCCATCTGCACCAACACCTGGAACAACGGATGCCGCGCCACCGAACGCGCCGGATTCAACACCTCCACCAACTTCTCGAACGGAACATCCTGATGCTCGAACGCCCCCAGATCCACCTCACGAACCCGCCCCAACACCTCACGGAACGACGGATCACCCGACACATCCGTCCGCAACACCAACGTATTCACAAAGAACCCGACCAGATCCTCCAACGCGTCATCCATACGACCCGCCACCGGAGTACCCAACGGAACATCCCCACCCGCACCAAGCCGCGACAACGCCACCGCCACCGCAGCCTGCACCACCATGAACAACGTCACACCACAATCACCCCCAACCCCGCCAACCGCCGGCCCACCCCCGCATCCACCCCACCCCACACCACACCACCCTCGAACGACGCCACCCCACCCCGCGACCGATCGAACGGCAACCCCAACTCCTCCGGCAAACCCCCCAACACCCCACGCCAGTACTCCAACTGACGCGACAAAACACTCTCCGGATCAGCCTCCGAACCCAGCACCTCCCGCTGCCACAACGTGTAATCCGCATACTGCACCGGCAACGGAACCCACCCCGGAACACCACCCCCCACACGCGCCCCATAAGCCACCGAAAGATCCCGCAACAACGGCGCCACCGACCACCCGTCCACCGCAATGTGATGCAACACCACCAAAAACACATACTCATCCGGCCCCACCACGAACAACCGCGCCCGCACCGGCAGATCCCGCTCCACATCGAACGCACGCCCCGCCTCCCGCGAAACCGCCTCACCCACCCCCGAAACACCACACTCCTCCACCACCAACTCCACAAAGGAATCCGCACCCTCCACCACCCACTGGCACGGCACCCCGTCCACCACCGGAAACACCGTCCGCAACGACTCATGACGGCCCACCACATCCATCAACGCCGCCTGCAACGCCCCCACATCCACCCGGCCCCGCAAACGAAACGCCACCGGACTGTTGTACGCCCCACTCGCCCCCTCGAACCGATTGATAAACCACAACCGCTGCTGACCAGGAGACAGGGGAACGTGCTCGGGCCTCGGCCCCGCGGCGAGTGCCGGGCGAGCGTCGCGGGCACTCTCCAGGTGTGCGGCGAGTTCGGCGACGGTGGGGTGGGCGAACAGGTCGCGGATGGTCAGCTCGGCACCCAGCACGCTGCGGACGCGGCTCATCAGCCGCATCGCGAGGAGCGAGTGGCCGCCCAGGTCGAAGAAGCCGTCGTCGACGCCGACCCATTGCGCACCCAGGACCTCGGCGAAGAGCGAGCACAGGATCTCCTCGCGCGGCGTGCGCGGCAGCCGCGCCTCCGCCGAGGCCACCACCCGCGGGGCGGGAAGCGCCTTGCGGTCCAGCTTCCCGTTCGGCGTCAACGGCAACGCCTCCAGCACCACGAACGCCGACGGCACCATGTAGTCGGGCAGCACCGCGGCCACGCGTGCCCGCAGGGACTGCGCGTCCGGGGCCGTCCCTCCCTCGGGCACCACATACGCCGTCAGCCGCTTCACGTCCGGAGCGTCCTCGCGTACCACCACGGCGGCCTGTGCCACGCCGTCGCACCCGGCGAGTACGGCCTCGATCTCGCCCGGTTCGATCCGGAACCCGCGCAGCTTGACCTGGTCATCGGCGCGGCCGACGAACAGCAGCCGTCCGTCGGCGCTCCACCGCACCACGTCACCGGTCCGGTACATCCGCGTCCCCGGCCCACCGTACGGGTCCGCCACGAACCGTTCCGCCGTCAGCCCGGGGCGGTTCAGATATCCGCGTGCCAGTCCCGTACCCGCGATGTACAGCTCGCCCGCCACCCCCACGGGTACGAGGCGCAGACCGGCGTCCAGCACATAGACCCGCATGCCGTCCATCGGCCGGCCGATCGGCACGGTGTCGGTGACCTCGGCCACCGACCGCAGCGGATGGCAGGTGGCGAACGTCGTCGTCTCGGTCGGTCCGTAGCCGTCGGTGACGACGATCCCGGGGCAGGCCTCCAGCACCCGACGCACCATGGCCGACGGGACCACGTCGCCGCCGGTCCACACCTCGCGCACGCCGGTGAAGGCCCCGGGCGCCTCCTGCGCCAGCAGCCGGAACAGACCGGCGGTCAGCCACAGCGCCGTCACGCCCCGGTCGCGGATCTCCCGCTCCCGCGCACGCACGTCCAGGTCGCCGGGGGGAGCCACGACGACGGTCCCGCCGGACAGCAGCGGCACCCACATCTCGTACGTCGAGGCGTCGAAGGCGTGCGGGGAGTGCATCAGAACCCGCCGGTGCGCGTCCTCCCGGAAGCGACGGTCCGCCGCCAGCGCGACGACATCCGCGTGCGTGACCGCGACGCCCTTCGGCACACCCGTCGAACCGGAGGTGTACATCACGTAGGCGAGCTGCTCGGGACGGCTGGTGATCCCCGGGTCGTCCGACGGCGAGGCCACCGGCTGCCCGGTGTCGTCCACGACCAGCACTCGGGCCGCGTGCGCGAACTCCACGCCCCGCGACGCCCGGTCCGTCAGCAGCACCGAGGCGCCCGTGTCGGCCATCACCCTGCTCAGCCGCTCGGCGGGCGACCGGACGTCCAGCGGCACATAGGCCGCGCCGGCTTTGAGTACGGCGAGGAGTGCCACGACCGTCTCCACCGAGCGTTCCATGAGGACCGCGACCAGTGATTCCGGACCCACTGCGTGCTCCAGCAGCAGCCGGGCCAGCCGGTTCGCGCGCGCGTTCAGCTCCGCATACGTCACCGACTCCGGCCCGCACACCACCGCCACCGCGTCCGGCACCGACGCCACCCGCGCCGCGAACACCTCCGGCAACGAACCCTCCGGCACCGCCGAGACGGTGCCGTTCCAGTCCTCAAGGAGCCGGCGCCGCTCCCCCGCCGACAGCACCTCCAGCTCCCCCACCCGGACATCCGGATCCGCCGCCACCGACTCCAGCACCCGCAGCAGACACCCCAGAATCCGCTCCGCCGTCGAACGATCGAACAGATCCGCCGCGTACTCCAGCGAAACCGTCAGCCCGTCCTCATTCCCGGCTCCGGGCACGGAATTCCTGAAGAAACAGAAAGAAAGGTCGAACTTCGACGCCACCGGGCCGCACCGCTCCGGCACCGCCTCCACGCCGGCGAATTCCAGACCCCCGGCACCCCCCGCGTCCTCCATCTGCACCAACACCTGGAACAACGGATGCCGCGCCACCGAACGCGCCGGATTCAACACCTCCACCAACTTCTCGAACGGAACATCCTGATGCTCGAACGCCCCCAGATCCACCTCACGAACCCGCCCCAACACCTCACGGAACGACGGATCACCCGACACATCCGTCCGCAACACCAACGTATTCACAAAGAACCCGACCAGATCCTCCAACGCGTCATCCATACGACCCGCCACCGGAGTACCCAACGGAACATCCCCACCCGCACCGAGCCGCGACAACGCCACCGCCACCGCAGCCTGCACCACCATGAACAACGTCACACCACAATCACCCCCAACCCCGCCAACCGCCGGCCCACCCCCGCATCCACCCCACCCCACACCACACCACCCTCGAACGACGCCACCCCACCCCGCGACCGATCGAACGGCAACGCCAACTCCTCCGGCAAACCGGCCAGCACCCCACGCCAGTACTCCAACTGACGCGACAAAACACTCTCCGGATCAGCCTCCGAACCCAGCACCTCCCGCTGCCACAACGTGTAATCCGCATACTGCACCGGCAACGGAACCCACCCCGGAACACCACCCCCCACACGCGCCCCATAAGCCACCGAAAGATCCCGCAACAACGGGGCCACCGACCACCCGTCCACCGCAATGTGATGCAACACCACCAAAAACACATACTCATCCGGCCCCACCACGAACAACCGCGCCCGCACCGGCAGATCCCGCTCCACATCGAACGCACGCCCCGCCTCCCGCGAAACCGCCTCACCCACCCCCGAAACACCACACTCCTCCACCACCAACTCCACAAAGGAATCCGCACCCTCCACCACCCACTGGCACGGCACCCCGTCCACCACCGGAAACACCGTCCGCAACGACTCATGACGGCCCACCACATCCATCAACGCCGCCTGCAACGCCCCCACATCCACCCGGCCCCGCAAACGAAACGCCACCGGACTGTTGTACGCCCCACTCGCCCCCTCGAACCGATTGATAAACCACAACCGCTGCTGACCAGGAGACAGGGGAATCATGGGTGTCACTCCCTCGAAAATGGGCCGAGTGGCCGGGAAGAAATGCGCAAGGCCGGGGATGAACGCGAGGGGCCGGGAAGAACGCGCTGTCGGCAACCGCTCGCATCCGCTCGCGCGGACAGCCTCTCCCGGCCGCTTCCGCATGCGATGTGCGGCCCATCAACACCGCGGCCACCGCGGCCCGGATCGGATGGAGATCCGGGTTCTGCACGATGACCGCGGTAGACCGCCGTGACGAACCATGCGAAGGAAGCCGACTCCCATGAACTCAGCTCCGACCGGGTCAGCGCCCGCCCCGGCGTCCTCCCTGCCGCTTCTGGTCTCCCCGCCGTCGCCCGGCACCGATCTGCTCGCCTGGACGTCCAGTGCGCGGGACCATATCCGGGCCGGCTTGCTGGAACACGGCGCGCTGCTGTTCCGTGGGTGGTCGGTGCCGTCCGTGGACGTGTTCGAGGCGTTCGTACGCTCGGCGGTCGGTGAGCCCCTGCCCTACGAGCTGCGTTCGTCCCCGCGCCACGCGGTCTCGAACAACGTCTACACGTCCACGGACCATCCGGCGGACCAGGCCATCTTCCTGCACAACGAGCAGTCGTACGGGCACACCTGGCCGGGTTTCATCGCCTTCCACTGTGTGACCGAGCCCGGCACCGGGGGCGCCACCCCGATCGCCGACGTGCGCCGGGTGACGCGCCGCATAGCGCCCGGGATCGTGGACCGGTTCGCCGGCGGGTACCAGCTCGTGCGCCACTTCCACGAGGGGTTCGGCCTGTCGTGGCAGACGGCGTTCGGGTGCCGGACCGAGGAGGAGCTGGAAGAGGTGTGCCGGCGGCACGACATCCAGTGCGAGTGGCTCCCGGACGGTCTCCTGCGCACCCGCCAGCTGCGGCCGGTCATGGAGCCGCACCCGGTCACCGGTGAACGGCTCTGGTTCAATCACCTGACGTTCTTCCACCCGACGACGCTGGACCCCCGGGTGCAGGAGCATCTGCTGGCCGCGTTCCCCGCCGACCAGTTCCCCTACGACACACGCCACCACGACGGCTCACCGATCGACCCCGCGACCGTGGCCGCGCTCCGGGCCGCCTACGAGGCCGAGACCGTCAGCGTGCCCTGGCGCCGGGGCGACATCCTCCTGCTCGACAACATGCTCACCGCGCACGCCCGCGAGCCCTACACGGGGGAACGCGAGATCGTCGTCGCGATGGCGGCGCCGACCCACCGCGCCGGCGCGTTCCGCTAGGTCCTGTCGTGCGTGCCCGGAGTTCGTCCTGTCTCCCTCGATGCCTGCGCGGCGCGTCAGCGGACCGCCGTGTGAAAGGAGTTCGCCCATGAGCGGCATGAGTGGCGCCGCCCCTGAGCCGGCCGACCTGCTGGACCGCTTCCGCTCGGCCGTCGACCGGTGTCCGACGCGGATCGCCGTCGCGGCCTCGGACGGTGAGCTGGATTTCGCCCAGCTCGATCTGCGCACCCGCCGCGTCGCGGCGCGGCTGGGCGCCCGGGGGGCCGGGCGCGGCAGCCGGGTCGGTGTGTGCGTGGGCCGCGGCACCGGGCTCGTGGTCGCCCTGCTGGGGGTGTGGCGCGCCGGAGCGGCCTACGTCCCCCTCGACCCCCGCTATCCCCGGCTGCGGCTGGAGCGGATGGCCGCCGAGGCACGGCTGGACCTGCTGATCACGGACGGCGGTACGGCCCTCGCCCCGGAAGGGGTGCAGGTCGTCGCTCTGGACGAGGCGTGCACGCGGGAGCCCGAGGCGGACGGCCGGCCGGATTCCGCGCCGTCGCCGCTCGACCCGGCGTACGTCCTGTTCACCTCCGGCTCCACCGGTACGCCGAAGGGTGTCGAAATCACCCGGGGCGGCGTCGCGTCGCTGATCACGGCGCTGGAGCAGGCCGGTGCCTACGCCCCCCTGCCTCGCGTGGTCGCCTGGAACGCCAGCGTCGGCTTCGACGCCTCGGTGCAGCAGTGGACGCGTGTCTGCCGGGGCGACACCGTCGTGGTGCTGGACGACGAGGACCGTCTGCGTCCCGAGCGCCTCGCGGACGTCCTGGAGCACCGGCGGGTGGACGATCTGGATCTGACGCCCTCGCACTGGGAGATCCTGCGCGAGGTCCTGCTCACGCCCAGGACCGACGGGCGCCGGCTCCGGCTGTTCATGGGCGGGGAGCCGGTGCCGCGGAGCACCTGGCGGGAGATCGCGGCCGCCACCGACCGGGGAGTCCTGGAGGCGCTGAACCTCTACGGCCCCACCGAGACGACCGTCGACGCCACCTCGGCCCCCGTGACCGGCGACACTCCGACGATCGGCCGGGGGCTGCCGGGCGGCCGGGTCCACCTCCTCGACGACCGGCTGCGCCCCGTGCCGGACGGCGCCGCCGGCGAGATCTTCATCTCCGGGGACCGGGTGGCGAACGGGTACGCGGGCCACCCGGCGCTCACCGCCGCGTCCTTCGTGGCCGACCCCTTCGGCCCGCCCGGGACGCGCATGTACGCGAGCGGCGACCAGGCCCGCAGGAGAGCGGACGGCACCCTGGAGTACCTGGGACGCCGTGACCGCCAGGAGAAGATACGTGGTTTCCGCGTGGAACTCGGCGAGGTGGAACGCGTCCTGGAGGGTCACCCCGACGTCACCACCGCCCACGCCGTGGTGCGCGGACGTGGCACGGCACAGGCCCATCTGGTGCTGTACGCGACGACGGCCGGCTCCGCCGTCCCGGCCGGCGAACTGACCGCGTTCGCGGCACGCGTGCTCCCGGACCACATGCTTCCGTCGGCCGTCGTGGTCCTGGAGCGGATGCCCCTCACCGTGAACGGGAAGATCGACGAAGCCGCCCTGCCGGAGCCCGCGAAGGGCGCGACGGGCGGCGCGGAACAGCCGTCGGGTGTCGCCGAGGTGACGGCCCGGGTGTGGTCCGAGGTCCTCGGACGCGCGCAGATCCGGCCCGGCGACGACTTCTTCGCGCTGGGCGGCCATTCGCTGACCGCCCTCGCGGCCTTCAAGCAGCTCAGGGACACCCTGGACCTGCCCCTGTCGATCAGGGACATCTACCGGCACCCGAAGCTGGCCGACCTGATCGACCGCCTTGAGTCGATGCGCGGCGAACAGACCGGCGGACAGACCCGCGAACGGACCACCACCGAGGGATCGGGAAGCACACTGTGAACGACACCGTCGTCGTACGCCCGTCCCGGTCCGAGGACGCGCGGCAGGACCTCGTCTGCCTCCCGTTCTGCGGAGGCGGCGCGGGCGCCTACGCGGGATGGGCGAACGCCATGCCCCAGGGGACCGACCTGGCGACGATCTGCTACCCCGGCCGGGACGGCCGCTACCTGGAGGAGTACGCCCAGGACTGGGACGCGCTGGCCGAGGACGTGCTCGCCGCGCTGGCCACCCTCACCGAGCGGCCGTACGTCCTGTTCGGGCACAGCCTCGGCGGCCTCCTGGCGCTCGACGTGACCGTCCGGCTGCTGGAGCGGGACGTCCCGGCTCCCCGCTCCCTCGTCCTGTCGGCCGTCGGCGCCCCGCGTCCCGGTCTGCCGGCCAAGGACATGTTCCCCGGCACCCCCTGGCTGGAGTCCTCCGACGAGGAGATCCTGGAGTGGATGCGGACCTTCGGCATCCTGCCCGGCTACGCGCTCGACGAGCCGGACCTGAGGGACATGGCGGTGGAGATCATGCGCGCGGACATCCGGGTGCGGGACTCCTACACGTGTGAGCGGGACGTCACGGTCGACCTGCCGGTGCAGCTGCTGACCGGCCTGTCGGACACGGTGATCCCGCCGGACGCCGGTGAGCGGATGAAGAAGGTCGCCGTCGGCGGCTTCCGGCACGACCTTCTCCCCGGCGCGCACTTCTACACGCCGGGAGTCTGGAGCTCACTGCCGACGCGGATGGCCGGGCTGGACTGCTGACGCTGCCGGGCCCGGTCTCCTTCCTGCTCCCGCAGCTGCGCCTGTGCCGTGGCGGCCTCGGCCAGTCCGAGCCTCCGGAACTCCGCGAGCGCCTCGGCCGTACGGGCCGCTGCCTCGTCCCAGCGGCCCAGCGCGCCGAGCACCCTGCTGAGGATCAGCCGGGCCCGGCCGGTGTCCCGGCCGTCGCCCCGCTCACGGCACAGCTCCAGGCCCCGCACGGCGTGCGGCAGGGCCTGCTCCGGCCTGCCGAGGGCACGCAGGGTGTCGGCCAGGCGGGCGCGGCACATGCCCTCGCGGCCGGGGACGCCGGCCTCCGTGCAGATCTGCAGGCACTCCTCGAACGCGGACAGCGCCTCCCGGTGCCGGCCCAGTTCGTGGAGTGCCAGCCCGTACACGTACAACCCGAACGAGAGGCCGGGAGCGTGGCCCAGGGAACGCAACGGCCCGAGCGCGGCCCGGGCGGCGACCCGGGCCTCGTCCGGCCGGCCGTCGTGGAGCCGCGCCAGGGCCGCGTTGAGGCCGAACACCAGCTCACCGAGACGGTGCCCGACCGCCCGGGCCAGCGCCGCCGCCTCGTCGTGACGCCGTCCGGCCTCCGCGTAGCGCTGCCGGAGCTGGGAGATCAGCCCGAGGTCGTTGAGGACCTGGTGGATCAGCGCCGGCTTCCCGACCCGGTGCAGCGCCCCTCGCGCGGCGAGCAGGTGCTCCTCGGCCGTGTCGAGCCGCAGGTTCTGCAGGTGCGCGTTGCCGCACACGAAACGGGCCCGGCCGGCCGTGAGATCGTCACCCGCGCGCTCGGCGGCCCCGGCGACCAGTTCGGCCGCGTCGGCGAGCTGGTCGTACGGGATCTCCCGGCCGAAGGCGCTCAGCAGGACGCCGAGGTCGGCGGCCGCCGCGAGGGCGCCCTCGTTCGCCGGTGTTCCGTGGGCGGCGGACCGGATCGCGTCGACGGCGGTCACGAACTCCGAGTGCACCCAGGCGCGCGCGTCGGCGAGGCTCGCGAAGGCAGGGCGGAACGGTCCGCTGGGCACCAGCAGATCGGCGACGGGGTCACCGGGCAGGATCGCCTGGAAGGCCCGGTACGCGCCCGCTCGCAGATGGTCCATGAGCCGTTCGAAGGCCTCGACGCGCTCGTTCTCCTCCTCGGCCGGCAGTTCGGCGGCGAAGGAGCGGACCAGCTCGTGGAACCGGTAGGAGGCCGGCTGGGGCGATTCCAGCAGGGCCACGTCCACCAGTGACTCCAGCAGTTCCTCGGCCTGGCCCTCCGGGAGTCCGAGGACGGCACAGCCGGATTCCAGGCTGGTCGAGCGGGTCACGCAGGCGAGCAGCCGGAACGCCCTGGCCTGCGCGGGCGACAGCATGCGGTGGCTGAGCTCAAACGCGTTGGTGACGGCCAGGTCGCCGACCCGCAGCTCGGACAGCCGGCGGCGGCTGTCCGCGAGCCGGTCGGCCAGCCGGCCGATGGACCACTGCGGGCGGGCCGCCAGCCGGACCGCGGCGATCCGCACGGCCAGGGGCAACTGGCCGCACGCTGCGAGCAGCCGCTCGGCACCGGCCGGTTCGGCGGCGACCCGCTTCGCGCCGACGACCCGGGTGAGCAGCTCCCACGCCTCCTCCCGGGTGAAGACGTCCAGGTCGACCTGGACGCCGATCGGAAGCCCGATCAGTTTGGTGCGGCTGGTGACGGCGACCGCGGAACCGGTCGAGCCGGGCAGCAGCGGCCGTACCTGTGCCGCGTCCCGCGCGTCGTCGAGCAGCAGCAGGATCCGGCGGTCGGCGAGCATGGTCCGCAGCAGCCGGGAGGCGCCGTCCTGGTCGGGCGGCAGATGACTGCGGGGCACGCCGAGGGCGGTGAGGAAGCCGTCCAGGACCACCTTGGGGCGCTCGGGGTCGTCCGCGGTGCCGTAGAGATCGGCGTAGAGCTGACCGTCCGGGAACCTGGCCTTGACCTGATGGGCGAAGCGCAGGGCCAGCACCGACTTGCCCACCCCGCCCATGCCCGTGATCGAGGCGATCAGCGGGGTGTGCCCCTCACCGGCGTCCACGGCGGTCTCCAGCAGGCGGAGCGTGGCGTCCCTGCCGACGAAGTCGGGGATGCCGGAGGGGAGTTGCGCGGGCGTCGCGGTGAAGTCGGGGGTGTGCGCCGTGGGCGGCGTGTCGGTGGTGGCGGCCGGCACCGCGGGAGCGGCGCCCGCCGCCGGAGGGGCACCGGCCGCCGCCGACGCGGCGGTGACCACGCGCTCCCGCGCCTCGCCGGCCGCCGGCCCGTCCCCCGGCCGGGCGGGCACCTCCATGGTGTCGGCGAGGATACGGACGTGCAGGTCACGCAACTCACTGCTGGGTTCTATGCCCAGCTCCCCGCGCAGCCGCTCCCGCACCTGCCGGTAGACGATGAGGGCGTCGGACCGCCGTCCGGCCTCGTACAGCGCGCGCATCAGCAGCTCGTACGGGCCCTCACGCAGCGGGCTCTCCGCGCTGAGCGCGGTCAGGCCGGGGATGACCGAGGACGCGTTCCCCTCCGCCAGTTCGGCCTTGAAGAGTTCCTCACGCACGGCGAAGTGCAGCTCCTCCAGCCTGCTGCGCTGCTGTTCCGCGAACGGACCCGGCACCCCGGCCAGCGGTACCCCCTGCCACAGGGCGAGGGCTTCCAGCAGTGTGCGCCGCTGGTCCGCGAAGCTCCGTTCGCGGCGCAGCTCCTCGGCCCGGGACAGGAGCAGTTCGGCCCGCAGCGCGTCCACGGCCGCCGGCTCGACGTCCAGCCGGTAGCCGTCGGCGACGGACACGAGGCTGTCCCGGGCTCCGACGGCCTCCAGGATCCGGCGCAGGCGCCAGATGTTGGTGCGCAGGACGGTGATGACGCTGGAGGGGGGCGCGTCGCCCCACACCGCGTCGACCAGTCCGTCCGCGGTGACCAGCCGCCCGGCGCGCAGGAGCAGCACGGCCAGTACGGCCTGCTGTTGTGGCGAGCCGGCGCGCCGCCAGTGGTCACCGCTCCCGAACTGCACTGTGCCAAGGACACGGAAAGTGACGTTCGGCTGCATACAACTCTTCCCGCCTGCTGATGGTGCTCGGTCGATTCGTCCCGGACAGCGCGCCCGGGCAGTGGGTGTGTGTGCGGTGTGGTGCGCGGCGGCCGGGCGCCGGCGCCGCGCCGTGGGGTCATGGGGGGCCGATGAGGTGCTCCGCCCGCCGCAGGAGCAGGCGGGCCGGGCGGTCGTGCGCGTAGCAGACGGCCGCCGCGTGGCCGGGTGCGGCGTCCACGCCGGTGATCGTCCAGCCGGGCGGTGCCGGGGCGCGGCCGGTCTCACCGGTGTAGTCGGCGGCGAGGCCGCGTGTCAGGCCGGTGCCCAGGGCCTTGAGGTAGGCCTCCTTGCGGGTCCAGAGCCGGGCGAGGGCGGCGGGTCGCCGCGGCGCGGGCACCGCGGCCAGATCGTGCTGTTCGGCCGGATGGAGCAGCCTGCTCAGCCTGTCCACCGTGCCGGGTTCCGGGCACGGCTCGACATCGACGCCGAGGGGGACGCCGGCGAGTCCGGCCATGACCAGGCGCCCGCCGTGCGACAGGGAGAAGTGGACGCCGGTGCACGGGTCGTCGAGCACCGGGCGGCCGTGCGGTCCGCCGCAGCCGGCGCACGCCAGCCGCGCGAACCGCACCTCCCGCGGGGCCCGGCCGGTCCGCCCGCCGAGCAGGTGGCGCAGGAGGACGTGGGCGGCGAGGTAGCGCACCCGGTCCGCGGGCCGCAGGAAGGCGTCGGCGCGCTCGCGCTCGGCGGCGTCGAGCACCTGGAGGTCGAGTGCGTCCTCGCGCACCTCGGTGACGTCCGCCAGCCATGCCTCTACGACGATCCCCATGCCGGTCTCATCCCGCGTCCGTGCTGTCGCGCGGGTGGGCCGGCGGACGGGGCGTCAGGGAGAGGGGCTTCTCGGGCCGCGCCACGGTGCCGCGGAGGGCTGGTCCGCGCGCCGCCTGGACGCGGTGCGGGTTGTCCCGCGGGTGCATCCGCGTGCCCAGGGCCACGCCGAGCTGGAAGCGGTTGTCGACGCCGAGGCGGTCCATGAGGCTTCTGAGGATGTTGGTCACCGTGCGGGAACTGATGCCGAGCCGGCCGGCCGCGCTGGCGTCCGTGTGCCCGGCGAGCAGGAGATGGATGAGCATGCGCTGTCGTTCGTCCAGCGGCAGGTGAAGCGTGGATCTCTGTTCCGTCCTGCTGCTGCGCGGACGGAGATCTGGCCCCAGGCTCGGCTTATCCTTCACCAGGACTCCCATGCGTCGTCAGGTCCCAGTGCGAGTCCGCCGGCGGTGCCGGGCGGAGTGTTCCGGCTCCGTCGGGGGACGGCGCCGGATCGCACTGGACCGAGGTTCGCAGGGCTCGATCTGCGGGAGGTCGCCGCCGGGTCAACGCGGATCGCGCACGGTCCCGCCCCGGCCCGCCCGCGCGCGGCACGGGCCCATGCCCGGTCGTGGCGGCACGGTGTCCGCGTCACCGCCCGGCCGTCTCCGTGAGCGACAGAGGTGCGGTGGCGGCGGGCATGTGCGCCATGCGGTGGCGCCGCGCGCTGTCCACGAGTTCCTGCGGTGTCAGTTCGGAGAGCCGGCGCACCGCGTTCTCCAGCAGTTTCTTGGCCGTGCCGGTGAGGGCGTCCGCGGTCACCGGCAGGGCGTCGAGTCCCGCGCCTGCCACCGCGTGTCGTGCGAGGGCGTCGGTCAGGTCCGCCGTGCCGGCCTCACGGATCGTCAGCGACAGGTGCGCGGAGAGTCCTTCCTGGCCGACGGCACGGTGGGCGAAGCCTCGCGGGATGTAGAGGACCTGCCCCGGACGGATCACCGTCTCCAGGAGTTCGGCCGGCTGTGGTTCGTCGTCCTTGATCCGGCCCGCACGCCAGTTCCCGTCCGCGGGCCCCTCGTGGATCCGCCACCTCTTGGCACCCGCCACCTGGATGACGAGGACGTCCGCGTCGTCCCGGTGCAGCGGCAGACCCGGCTGTCCGGCCGGGGTGACGAAGAAGAAGGCCTCGACCGGTCGGCCGAGTTCCTCCGCCAGGCCGGCCAGCATCTCCTGGGTGGGCCGGTGCCACTGGTCCAGGCAGCGCAGCAGCATGGTCGCGCCCCGGTCGAGCAGGGCGCGGATCTTCTCGTGGTCCGCGAAGCCCGCCGGGTTCTCCCGGGCGACGGTCCTGGCCGCCGTGAACTTCCTGGCCGGCAGGAGGGCGTTGTCCTCCCACATCTCGATGTACGGAACGCGGAACAATCCGGTGTTGAGCGCGTCCTCGGCATCGGCGAGACCGAAAGAGGTGTACGCACCTCCGGCAGGCGTGAATACCCCCGGCTCGCGGTGCCAGCGGGAGGCGAAGAACTCTCCCGTGTCACCGACCCATCGGCCGAGTATGGCTGGCTTCATGAGGATTTCCTTTCCATGGGTACAGGTCGGCTCCGCAACGTAACAGCAGGTGGGACCACCCAGGAATCTTCTCTTCCGAATTCAGCAGACGAATTTCCGAATACAGAAGGATCTGTTGCCGGTTGCCCGGCGGGGAGCCTAACTTCGTTCTCGTTCCACCCATTCGATGAAAGGGGAATCACCATGAAGAACCACGCCTCCATCCTGCGTCCGCGTCTCGACAAGATCAAGCCGCAGGACCGCTGAACAACAGCGTGACCGGGAATGCCGCCACCCTCGGGTGGCGGCATTCCGCTTGATGCGGCACTTTTCGGCCCAGGAGACAGCTGTGGATCACTACACGATCACCGAAGGTCCCGTCCCCGTCGTCACGCTGATCGACGAGCGGTTGAGCACGACCACCATCTGCCTCGCCTCCGCGTACGGCGCGCGGCACGACCCCGTGGGCCGGTGCGGTTCCGCCCACCTGCTGGAGCACCTGCTGATGTCGGCCCCCTCCGGGGACGTGCCGTCGCTCAGCGAACACGTCGAACGCCTCGGCGGCCACGCCAACGCGGAGACCGGCCCCGACCGCATGCTCTTCTACGCCCAGGTGCATCCCGACGACGCCGAGGACATCGCCGGCCTGCTCTACCGGGCGGTGCTGGAGCCGCGGTGGGAGGAGCCCACCCTGGTGCGGGAGAAGCGCGCGGTCTTCCAGGAACTGGCGGCAGCCGCCGCCGACCCCGCGGACCTCGTTCAGGATGCCGCCCTCGCGGCCCTGTTCCCCGGCCACCCGCTGGGGCAGCCGGTCGGCGGCACCACCGCGGATGTCGAAGCACTCGACCTGGCCTCCCTCGCCGCCGGGCATGCCGAGCGGCTCCTGACGGCGCCGCTCACCGCGGTGGTGGTCGGGCCGCGGGCTCCCGCCGCGATCGATCCGGCGATCGCCGCCGTCGCCGCGGACACCCTCGCCCGCGTCGGCACCGCCGCGGACCTGCCGGCCCCCCTTGCCGAACCCGTCGCCGTGACCGAGCCGAATTGGCCCGGAGAGTTCTCCTGGTTCTGCGCGGCTGCGCGGTCCGTGCCCCAGCACGACGTACGGCGCCCGCACTTCGACGTCCTCGCCCATCTGCTCGGTTCGAGCTCGTCCTCGCTGCTGTACCGCCGGCTGCGGGGCGAGGCCGGGCTGGCCTACGCCTTCCAGGCCTGGCACCGGGGGTACGCGGACACCGGGGCGTGGCGGTTGCTGGCCGGGGTGGAGCCGCAGAACGGGAACGCCGCTGTCGACGTCGTGCGGGCCACGCTGGAGGAGCTGGCGGACCGGGGCCCGAAGCCGGACGACCTGGCCCCGGCGCTCCGCCAGGCGCGGATGAGCGTCCTCACCACCCTCGACAACCCCCTGGAATGCGCGCGTTACCTGGCCGTGCACAGCGGCGGAGCGACCGGTTGGTCGCCCTCCCGCGAGATCGAGAGCATCGACGGGATCGACGCCGACGACATCCGGCGGGCCGCCGAACAGACCCTCGCCGGACTGCGCGTCGTGGTACGCCCGGAGGCCGAGGCCCGATGAACGACACAGCGCAGTACCTGGCACGCGCCGGTGAGGCCGGCCTCGTCGACGAGGTCCTCGGCCGCCCGTACGTGGCGGACCGGTACGACGATCCCATCACCGGCCGGCCCCAGGTCCTGGTCGAGTACTGCGATCCCGCGCTGGTGTCCGAGACCCGCGCCCTGGAGGCACTGCGCGCCCGGCTGCGGCTGCGGCACCCCTCGTGCGGAAGCGTCCTGCTGCGCGTGACCGGCCCGGTCCGTCTGCCGGCGCCCTGGCGGCCGCGCCTGACGTACATCGAGCACGGCCGTGGTCCGGCGTCCGCGTCCGACCCGGCCCCGGGAGCAGCCGACGGCGACGGGCTCGGGGTGCGTCCCGCCACGCCCGCGGACGACGCGCGCGTCCACGCCTGGCTGGTGCGCGCGTTCCGCACCGGTTACGACGGGGAGGTCGATCCGGACCACCCCGACATCGCGGCCGTCATGGAGAACCCCGGACGGTTGTCGTTCATCGCCGAGGCGGGGGGCCGGCCGGTGGGCCACGGCACCGTGCTGACCGGTGAGCGGGACGAGGTCACCGAGGAGCCCTACGCCGAGCTGGTGGACATCCTGGTGGACCCGCCCGAGCACCGGCGCGCCGCGACGTCGGCGCTGGTCGCCGCCGCGGTGGCGGCGACGCCCGGCCTGCCGCTGCGCGGCCATGTCGTGCATCCGTACCCACCCGAGGAGGCGGCCCGTGCCGGGGCCGTGCTCGACGCTCTGGTGCGCTCCGGATGGTCGGTCGACCACTCCTTCTGGGAGTGCGCCTGGTGACGGCCGTCGCTCCCAGCGCCGCGAAGGCGCTGGGAGCGGTTCGCGCGGCTACGCGGTCGGGGAGGCGGACCGCGTGGTCCGGGCTCGGGGCAGGGCGTCGCGCAGTCCGGATCGGGCGAGCCACAGTCCGGCGGTGTGGTAGCGCTGCGGGCCGAAGCTCGCCTTGAAGGCTTCGACCGAGGATCCGGGATGGTCGTCACACAGGTGGAAGTACCGGGCGCCGCTGGTGCAGGCGTCCTGGATGGCACGGCTCATCAGCAGGTGCACGGCCCTGGTGCGGCGGGTCAGTTCCTTGTCCATGGCGCTGCGCCAGTAGACGGCGTGCTCGCCCTGACGGAGGACCATGATGGCCGCGGCGGGGGCTCCCTGGTAGGAGGCGACCCAGACGTGGCAGTTTCCGGCCAGGTTCCGAGCGACGGCGTCGAACTTGCGGTAAGGGTCCTTGCGCTCCGCGGCCCGCCGTGCGGCACGCGGCGACTCGCCCGATTGCCGGGCCCACCGCTGGACGGACATCTGGTAGAGGCCGTACAGGACGGGCACGAGACGGCCGGTGGAGTCCCGCTCGACGTCAAGCCCGGCGCGTTCTCCTTGCCGTACCTGATTGCGCACCGCGCCGCGGAACCGGTTGCGCCACACGTCCTCGAACCCTCCGGACAGGTCGAGGATCTGGGTGACGCGGGGTCTGCGGGTCACCCCGGGGGGCGCGCAGTCCAGCCACACCCGGTCGGCCAGCGGGCTCGGACGCAGGTAGGTGGGCCGCAGTGAGCGGCGGGCCAGGTCGGTGATGACCGCACCGGCCTGGGCAGGGGTGACCTCGCCGTCCGGGGCGAGGACTCCGCCGAGGCCGAAGTCGAGCGGCCAGGAGAGGTGTTGCGCCAGCGGGGCCGGTAGTGGCGAGCGGCGGACCATCGGAAGCACGAGACGGGTACCGTCCGGCCAGACATAGAGCCGGCTGGCATCGCGGTACCCGCGCGTGGCGCGCACCGCGTCCGCCCACTGGGGCGTCTGTGTCGGCAGGGCCAGGGGGTCGTCGCGTACCGCCTCCTCCCAGGTCCGGCGGGGTACGGGTGTGATGACCGTGTACGGACGGCGGTCTGCCGGGGTCACCGGTCCGCCCCCGGTGTGCCGGCTGCCCGCGCCTTCCCGGACGGGAAGCCCGCTCGCCCGGTCACCTCGGCCCAGAACTCGGGGAAGCGCTCGTTGACCTGCGGCCCGTAGCGCACACGTACGCACGGCAGTTGAGCGATGCGGTCGAGGAGCCCCAGGCGCGGGGCCGGTGGCGGTCCGGACCGTGGCAGCAGTCCGAGGTAGTCCACGACGTGCCTCTGCCGGGCTCCGGTGATCAGCGGTTCCGCCCGCCAGAGGTCGGGCTGGGCGACCGGCTCGACGCTCCAGCCCTCCAGATCACGGACCGCCTCGGCCAGCACCAGCGCGGCTGGCCGGGCCCCGGCCGTGATGCGTGCGCCCGTCAGGCTGGTCAGCTCATGGGGGTCGAGGAAGATCCTGGACCTGCCCTCCCTGGTCCACGGCCGCGAGTCGCGGGTGTCCAGTTTCCCGAGCGGTCCCGCGTGACGGCGCAGCGCGGCGCTCTCCAGCCGTCGCAGCGCGGGGTGGCCGGCGAGCGCGCTCACTCCGATGCCGACCCGCCGTGGCCACCCCACCGCCCGGATCGATCCGTGCGGGTCGTCCTCGTCGAGCAGCATCGTGTCGTCGGAGAGGAAGTCGTACCCGGCGCGGGTGGCGGCCAGGAAGGCGAGCGTCGACTTGCCACTGCCGCTCGGCCCCAGGATGAGCACCGCGCAGTCGTCGCGGGCCACCCCGGAGCAGTGCAGCCACGGCGTTCCGTGTGCGTGCAGCTGGGCCCCGACGGCGAAGGACAGGAAACGCAGCAGGGCGGTGTGGCCGTCCTGGTGCGGGCCCGTCTCGACGAGTACGTCGCCTGTCCGCGGTGTGGCGGTGATGAGCAGCGTCGCCTGCCGGGGATCGTCGGCGCACTTCAGCACCACGGTCGTGTCGGAGGTGCGGTCGAGGACGTACAGCCATGGTCCGTCGTGGTCCAGGCGCAGGCGGGGCGCCGAGTCGGACGGGGCGGGCAACGCGGTCCGGGTGCGCAAGCGGAGCCGGACGGGAGCGTCGCCGCCACGCGGTCCCACGGCGAACATCGGGGAGAAGGCGCGGGTCGCGGCGCTCCTCAGCCCGGCGACGGTGGAGGTGACGTCGACGCGTGCCCCCAGGCAGGACAGCGAGAACGTCTCCGTGTCCGTACCGGCCCGAGTGGCGGCCCGGGCCGGTGGGTGGGCAGTGTGGTTCACACCGCCGCCCCGGCCGTCGTCGACACGTGCCGCGGGATCTTCTCGTACACCGTGGTGGGGTGTTCCTCGTGACCGAAGAGGACGTCGTACAGCTCCGCGCGTTCGGCGGGATCGGCCGGTGCCGCGTCCTCGGGCAGGAGCTGACGGTTGTAGCGGCCCATCTCGGCCGTCGTCATCGTCGGTCGCATGCGGTGGAACGGGGTGTACATGGTCGGGCGGATCCGGGCGCCGGCCGCGCGGGCGATCCGCACGGTGCGCTGGATGCCCGCCGGGCTCGTCCCGGGGAGCCCGGCGATGACGAACACGTTGAGCTCGATGCCGGCCTCGCGGCACCACTGGGCCAGTTGGTGGAAGCGCTCCTGCTCCGTGTGCTTGACCCGGGGCAGGCCGCCGTGGGCGTCCGGTTCGAGGGTCTCCAGGCCGACGGAGATGCGGAAGCATCCGGCGGCGCCCATGGTGCGCACCAGGTCCTCGTCGAGGTGGTGGATGGTGGTGCTGCACTTCCAGCGGGGCGAGAGAGGGCCCGCCTGGAAGCGGGCGCACAGCTCGCGCACCCAGCGCCGGTCCAGGGTGAAGGTGGGCGCGTAGAAGGAGACGTACTCGAACGGCTCCTGGGCGAAGCTGCTTTCGATGTACTCCACCGTCCGGTCCACCGACAGGCGTCGCTCCGCCTTGCCGAAGATCCGGGGGACGTCGCAGAAGTCGCAGCCGATCGGGCACCCGCGGGAGACGGGCACCACCAGTTCCCTGCGGAACGGGATGCCGCAGAACTTGTTCTCGTCCTTGGCGTAGAGCTGGTCGTGGACGGCGTGCGGGATGTCGGCGTGGTCCGGCAGGATCCAGTCCTGCGCGTCGAGCGCGGCGCCCGGCGCGCTCTGGGTCTGCCACTGGCCCGCGCACCGCACGGCGACACCCGGCAGCGGCCGGTCCAGCTCGCCGTCGCGCAGCGCGGTGACCACGGCGGCGACCCCGCACTCGTAGTCCCCGGACTGGACGATGGCATCGATGTCGAACTGGGTGAAGAAGCCGGTGTTCATGCTGCTGAGCCGGCCGAAGGTGACCAGGCGGCTGTCCGGGGACAGTTCGCGGGCGTAGGTGACGAACCGTTCGAAGCCGTCCACCGCGTCGAAGTCGTTCATCATCGCGATGACGTCGTAGCGGCCCTGGAAGAGACGGTCACCGACTTCCTTCCAGTTGGTCGCGACCACCCCGGTGTCCCAGACGTCGACCTGCTCGACGCCTTCCAGGGTCCGCAGGTGGCCCGCGGTCATGAACAGCGGTGTGTGGTGGCCGGCGTTGAAGTAGCTGGGTACATGCGGTGGCCAGATGACGAGAACCTTCACGGCGCACGACTCCTTGGTCGGGATGAGAGTGGTCGGGTCCGGGCCGCTGAAGGCCTGGGAGCGCTCGGTATGCCGGTGGCTCCGGCAAGCCTCGCAGCGGGGTTTTCCGGGGTGAAGCCGTCGTTCCTCGGGACGGAACGCGGATGTTCCGGCGGGAACCGCGCCGGTCCGGTCAGGCGGCGGCCTGCGCGATGAGGTCCAGTGCCGTCCCGGTGGCGTGCGCGGCCGGGTCCCAGCGCAGCCGGAGCGCGGGGACGGGAAGGGCCGGTGCGGGATGGTCCGGTGCGGCACGTGCCGTCGCGGGCGGCTCCTGCCACCAGGTGGGGTCGGCGTCGGCGAGGAGATTGGCACGGAGCATGGCCGCGGCCCGCTCCGGCGGGACGACCTCCAGCACCGGCCTCTTCGGCGCGCCGCGCTCCAGGAAGACGACGCGCGCCAGCGGGCCACCGTCCGCGGTGGCCGCTCCCAGCAGCTCTTCGAATTCCGTCCGGGTCAGCAGTGCCTTGGCCGGGGGTGGGGCAGCGAACCCACCGGGGTCCCGCCGTGCCGCAGCAGTGGCGTGGCGCGGACGAGTCCGGCACGGCCGGTTCCCGCCAGTGTGCCCCAGCCGAAACGCGCGGCGACCGCGGCGCCCACCACGTCCCAGCGGTCCCGTCCGGGCAGCAGCACACAGCGGTCCCCGGCCACGAAGGAGCCACCCGCGGTGGCCAGGGCCAGCGCCAGCGTGCTC
The DNA here is from genome assembly GCF_002920615.1 of Streptomyces sp. Ru62. Classification (GTDB taxonomy): domain Bacteria; phylum Actinomycetota; class Actinomycetes; order Streptomycetales; family Streptomycetaceae; genus Streptomyces. The sequence continues at coordinate 194,612 of NZ_PQSU01000003.1, read as the reverse complement.
TTCCCCGCACCCGACGCCCCGCAGAACAAGGTGATTCCGGGAGGGTGGGACCCACCGATGCCCGGGCCTCCCGTCCAGTACGCGGCCGACGCGTGGACGGTCAGTCCGCCACGGGCGGACAGCACGCCGGTCAGGAACTCACGCGCCAGGATCTCGGCGGGCCGGTGGCGGCCGTCCTCCCGGCCGGTCCGGCGGTCCGGGCCGCCGGACCGCGCACGCAGCACCAGCCAGTCGTCGTCGCCGCGCCGCACGAAGGCGTGGGGCGGCAGGGCCGTGTCGGCGCGCTCCTCCCAGGTCCAGGCGGGCAGGCCGCCCAACACGCTCCGGCGGTAGGACTCGTCGCGGATGCGGACGACCGGCTGCCCCGGCTCCGCGGTGCCGCGCCCCGGGAGCGGTCCCGGGCGGACCTCGACGCGGAAGTGGCGGCGCGGCACCAAGGGCGGTGACAGGCGGCTGTGGGTGACCGACAGGTGTTCGGTGAACCAGCGGCATTCGCCGGCGTCGGGCGTGCGCAGTTCCCAGCTCACCGGGCCCCAGCAGGTCACGGTGGCTTCGTGGGGCGAGACGTCGGTGCTCACTGCCGGACGAGGGAAGGGTCCGGCGCGACGAAATGGGCCAGCAGTGTCCTGCGATCCTCGGCGGCGTGCTCCGCCACCGGGACGACGGCATGCCAGGACCGCTCGGAGGGGCACAGCAGGACCGACTCTCCCGAATCCGGCAGTACCGAGTCTGCGACGTCGTCCATGCCCGGCGAGTTCAGCACCACCAGCTCTCCTCTCCAGTCGGGCCGCCAGCCGGAGTTGAAGTACCAGGTCTGCGTGGCGATCTTGTCGGCGCGATCGGTGTGCGGGCTGATCCAGCATCCGGGGGCGTACCGGATCGCGCGGATCTGGAGGAGGCAGCCGGTCAGGTCGCGACCGGTCGCCTGCTCCACCGCCGACCGGTACGTTTCGGAGCGCAGCTCTCCGACCAGGTCGCACCAGGTCGGTGACAGCCGGGCGAGGTTGTCGGACAAGGGCGCGTCATCGTGTACCAGCGGCAGGTTGTAGGTGCGGTAGCCCTTGGTTCCCGGGATCCCGTCGGGGCGTTCGGAGAGTGTGAAGCCGCCGCGGGGGAACTCCGCCTCCAGGGTGGCCAGCAGTTCGGCGGGGAACATGCCTGAGACCGTCCGCCAGTCGAACGGTTCTGCGGCGGGCCGGGAACGGCGCAGGGTGTCCCAGCCGACGGGCAGCGGGCGGCCGTTCGCGGTGGTCGGGGCGGGGATGCTGGGCTCGTGTCCTTCAGACATGACCGTGGCTCCTCGGAGGGTGGGGCGGTCACACGACGGGGTCCACCCTTGCCGGGGAGGTGGCGGGAGCACATCCGCGGATTCCACCGCGTGAGACGGCGGTCGAGACGTTTCGCCAGGAGGAACGGTCGCTTACGGCCGTGTGCGGCGGTCGTCCAGGATCGGCCTCCATGACGATGACCGACCCGCCGTCGGGCCCCTGGCTGTCGACGTTCAAGCGCTCACCCGTGCTGGCCCTCGCGCCCCATCGGCGGGTGCGGCGCACGGACGTGGTCAACCTCGCGAACAACGAACTCCACCACCCGGTTCTCGCCTCGTTGATCGAAGAGGCCACGCAGGCCTTCCGCACCGGGCAGTTGTCCGGGTATCCGTCCTGGCCCCCGTTCATCGAGCAACTGGCCCACGCCCTGTCGGTGAGCCCCGAGTCGCTGCTGCTGGTGGCCGGGTCCGACGACGCCTACCGGCTGCTGCTGGAGGCGCTGCCCCGGGAGGCGCCGGCGCGGGGTGTGACGGTGGTCGCCCAGCACCCCACCTATGCCTCGCTGTCGCACTTCGCCGTGCTGCGGCGGCTGCCCGTCGTACAGGTCCCCTACCGGCCCTGGCACGGTTTCGACGTCGCGGACCTGGTCCGGGAGCAGGGCCTGCGCCCGGGCGCCGCGATCGTCTGGATCTCGCAGCCGAACGGCCCCACCGGGAGCGCGTTCTCCACCGCCGAACTCGCCCTCCTCGCCCAGGAGACTGCCCGGAGCGGCAACCTGCTCGTGGTCGACGAGGTCTACCGCGACTTCGCCGACGAGGACACCACCGGCGCCCTGGACGGCCTGGAGCACGTGGTGCGCATCCGCTCCTTCTCCAAGGGCTACGGACTCGCCGGCGCCCGGCTCGGCTATCTGCTCGCCCACCCCGAGTTGATCGGCTACCTGGCGCGGTGGAACACGGCCAGCCCCGTCTCGGGTCCGGCCCTGCACACCGCCGCACACCTGCTGCGCACCCGGCGCCGGGTAGCCGAGGTCCATGCCGAGATCCGGGCGAACCGGGCGTGGTTCACCGGCGCCGTCGGCGCCGTTCCCGGGCTGACCGCCCTGCCCTCGCAGGGCAACTTCGTGTGCGTGCACACCGGTGACGACGCCACAGCCGACCGGGTGCTGGCCGCTCTGGACCGGGAGCTGATCGCCGTCCGAGATCTGCGTCCCCTCGGTGTCCTCGGCCCCGTCGTGCGGGTCAGCATGGCCACCCGCGACGTCCTCGACGAGGTGGTACGGACACTGCGGGACGCACGGTGACAGCGACCGGAACCGGGCGGGGCGGACTGTGGCCGACGCGTCTGGCGGCGGCCCGCCGCATCGCCGTGATCGGCTGCCCGGGCGGCGGCAAGACCACCCTGGCGCGCCGGCTGGCCACGCTGACCGGACTGCCGTACCTGGGACTGGACGACCACTACTACGACCGCGCGTGGCAGCTGCGCCAGCCGTACGACGCCTGGCCCACGGCGCATGACGCCCTGACCGAGCGGCCCGCCTGGATCCTGGACGGCAACCACGCCTCGACCCTGGAGGGGCGGCTGCGCAGGGCCGACGTCGTCATCTGGCTCGACCTCCCCACCCGGCACTGCCTCTGGGGGTATCTGCGGCGCAGCACCCGCTGGGTGGTCAGCGGCCGAGCACCCGCCTATGCGACCGGCAGCGACGGCAGAGTGCGCCTGCCCCCGGAGCTCCCGGGCTTCCTGTACTTCATCGCCACCTTCCGGCGTCGGGTCCGCCCCGCCGTGGTCGAGGAGCTCGACCGCCGTCCCCCGGGCTGCACCGTCATCCGGCTGCGTTCCCGCAAGGACGTCAGGGCGCTGCTCGGCGCCGCCGCTCAGGTCAAGGACCGTACATCCGAACACTGCCGTCCAGAACCGGTCGGCACCCGATCAGAGGACCACAGATGACCATCTTTCAGTCCGCCCCCACCGGGTCCGCACCGGCCGGACCGGGTTCCCGCCCCGTCCTCGCCCCGGACGCGCTCGTCATCGACGGGGGCGTGCCGCTGACCGGGGACGTGACCGTCGACGGGCACAAGCACTCCATGGTGCTGGTCTTCGCCGCCGCCCTGGCCCTCGGCACCCGGGTCACCATCGACAACGTGCCGGCGGTGTCCGAGCGTGACATCCTCCTGGAGCAGCTGCGGCTGCTCGGCTGCTCGGCGCGGGTCTCCGGCCGTCGGGTCGTACTGGACACCGTGGAGGCCCGGCCCGGTGAGTTGCGGCCGGAGCTGACCCGCAAGGTCCACGGCTCGCTCTACCTGATGCCCGCGATGCTCGCCCGTTTCGGCGAGGTCCTCTTCCCCGGAGCCGGCGGCGACCACCTGGGCAGCTACGAGCACGGGCAGGGACGTCCGATCGCGCAGATGCTGGAGGTGCTGGAACAGTTCGGCTGCCGTTTCCGCACCTCCGACGACGGAACTGTGCACGGCTGGTGCGCGGAACGGCACGGCGCACGCCCTGACATCATGGGGTGGAGCAGCGTCCCCGGGGTTCTGCGCGGCCCCCGGGTGTCCAGCGCGACCAAGGCGGCGCTGATCTTCGCCGCCACCGTTCCCGAGACCTCGGTCGTCCGTCACCCATTGCTGCTGTGGGCCACCCGGGATCTGCTGGACTTCCTCGTCGCGGCGGGGGTCCGGGTGACGCACACGGCCGACGGAGTCGCCGTATGCGGGCGCCCGGCCCGTGCCGTCCCGGCCTCCGTCAGCCTGCTGCCCGATCCGTGCGAGGCCGCCACCTGGATGGCCTGCGCGGCCTCCACCGGCGGCCGTGTTCGCGTCCTCACCGAGCACCCCCAGCGGCTGCGCGCGGCGATGCGCCATGAGCTGGCCGTCTTCGACCGGCTCGGCCTGCCCGTCCGCTGGGACGCGGACGGCGCCGTGGCCGAGGGCGACCGCGCCGAGCTGCGGCCGGCGACCGTGGTCGCCGTGAACGACGGACCGTGCACCGACGCCCTGCCGCTGTTCACCCCCGTCATGCTGCGTGCGGCCGGTACGTCGGTAGTGCGGGACGCGGTGTGGAGCGGCCGGTACCACTACGCGGAGCAGCTACGGCGGCTCGGCGCCCGGCTGGAGCAGGGCCCGGACCAGCTGGTCGTGCACGGCGGTCCGCTGCGGGCCGCCGACGCACCGCTCACCCCCGGGGACACCCGGGCCGCCGCGGTGACGGTGCTGGCCGCCCTGGCCACGCACGGCCGGAGCGTCATCACGGGCACCGAACACCTGCACCGCGGATACGCTCACATGCCCGAGAAGCTGACCCGGCTCGGCGCCCGCGTCATGAGCGCCGTGGCCGAGGCCGCTTGAGCGGAGGGGGGTACCGGACGGCCCGCGAGCCGGTGCGCGGGAAGCGCCCGGTGACGCGGAGGGTCCGGCGGCACGCCCGGTCACCGGCCGTGCCGCCGGACCCTCCGCGTCGACGCGCATACGGCCCCCGCGCCGGTGGGTGTGGCGCCCGCGGCCGGCGGCCTCAGGCGTCGCTGGGGCCCGGCTGCCAGCCCGTCTCCTGCGCCCAGGAGGCGGCCTCGCGCAGGGTCCCCCAGATGAAGGGGCTCTTGCCCTCGGTGTACGCGTGGGCGTCGTCGCGGTGTGCCACGGCCAGTTCCCGCTTGACGCGGGCGTACTCGTCGGCGGTGGCCGGGTGGGTGCGCAGGTAGTCCCGGAAGACCAGGGCCAGTTGCTCGTCGAGGCTGCCGGCCCGGCGTACGTGGATGTGCGTACGGCGTCGGCCGGGTGCCTCGCGGAAGTAGCGCTTCGACAGGTCGGGGTTGTCCGGCCGGTAGCGGAAGCCAAGTGCCTCCAGGGCCGGCCGGAAGCTGTCGTCCGGTGTCAGGGTGGCGACGGAGATCTGCACGTCGATGACGGGCTTCGCGGGCAAGCCGGGGACCGACGTCGAGCCGATGTGGTCGATGCGCACCGCGCCCAGCGAGCCACGCAGAACGGCGCCGAGGGAGGCGAACTCCCCCGGCCACCGCGGGTCGTACTCGACGATCTCGATCCTGCGGGCCGGAGCACCGCCGAGGCCCGGAGCTGCTGGCTCGTTCATGCCGTCAGCCTATCCGGCGGCCGTGGAGGGCGTGTCCGGCGTCTCCCGCAGTGACCGCTCAGGGCCGTGGCCGCGCCAGTTCGCGCTTGTAGCGGGGGGTGAAGGCGACCTGGGTCGAGTAGATGCTCCGGACCCCGCCCCACTCGTGCCAGACGAAGTTGAGGTCCACGGAGGCCACCAGGCGCAGCCCCAGGTCCAGGTGGTTCTGCCGGCGCAGATCCAGATAGGCGAGGTCGGGGCGCTCGGCACCGGCGGGCCAGACCAGGTCGATGCCGGGGACACGCCGGAGGTACTCGCCGAGCTCCACCTCGCGGCCCTGGTCCCAGATCTCCCAGTAGCCCTGGTACTTCTCCGGGGCGTCCTTCTCGTCGAAGTGCAGGGACGGGCTGATCCGGGCCTGCCCGCCGGGTGCGAGCACCCGGTTGCACTCCTCCAGGAAGGCCGCCTTGTCGTCGTACAGGTACAACGAGGCCTGGCTGTAGACGAAGTCGAAGGACGCGTCGGCGAACGGGAGCGGGCGCGAGGCGTCACAGAAGACGATGCGCGGCAGTTGGGTCCGCTCCAGCTCCTCCGCGGAGAAGATGCCGCGGGCCAGTGCCTCGGAGCGCATGCGCTGCTCGTCACCGTCGATCGGCGAGTAGTTGAAGCCGCACACCTCGACGGCGTCGCCGAACCTCCGGACCAGCTCAAGCATGGCCATGCCATAGCCACAGCCCGCCTCCAGCAGCCGCACCCTGCCCTGCTGCTCGATCCGGGCGGCCACGGCCGACTCCAGGTCTCCGAGATACTTCCGGGCATGGGTCAGCCCCCGGTCCCTCGTCATCCGGCCCTCTCCCTCTCAAGTCACTGAACTGCCGCGGACATCCGGCCTTCCGGGCTGCCGATGCTAGCCAGCCGCGCCGCGCCGCAGCCGGAGAATTCCACCGGGCGGAACGCGAGGTTCTCGGCACTCGCCGCCCTGCGGCACGATCCGTGACGGACCGACGGCACCAGCCCCACCTCCCTCGGGTCCGGCGTCCGGCCGGACCCGATCCCCAGCAGCCGAAAGGCTCGACCCGACTTCCCACGGAGGCGAAACGATGAGTCCGCAGCACAGCGACGGCTGGCGCCCGGGAGTGAACCTGCGGGAGGTCCGGGGGTCAGGACTGGTCCCCGGCCGGCTGTTCCGCTCCGGGGACCTGACCGCGCTCACCGTCCACGACGCGGACCGGCTGGTCGCCGAGCACGGCCTGCGGACCGTCGTCGACCTGCGCTCCGAAGGCGAGCTCGCCCGGTACGGTCCGCCGTACACCCTGCTCAGAGCGGGGGTGCGCTGGGTGCGGGCACCGCTGACCGGCCACCCCGGCACCGCCATCGAGGCGCCACGCCCCACGGACGCCCAGCGAGCGGAGTACCTCGACGCGATCCTCCGCGACAGCGCGCCGTGGTGCTGGCCCCGCCTGGGGGCGGCGCTGGCCGGCTGCTTGCACGAACCGACGCTCGTCTCCTGCCACTTCGGCAAGGACCGGACCGGTGTGGTGGTGGCGTCCCTGCTGGCGGTGGCCGGCGTGTCAGAGGAGGAGACGGCCGCCGACTTCGCGGCCGGCGCGGACGACCTGCTGGACAAGGCCCACCGGTTCGAGGACACGCGGGTTCGCTACGGCCACACCCCCGAGGACTTCCGCCTGCGGCTCGCCACCGATCCCGGGCCGCTGCGGCTGTGGCTGGCCGCGGTCGGGCGACGTCATCAGGGACTCCCCGAGGCGCTGCTGGCCCGTGGCGTCAGCGGCGGCGACCTGGCGGCCATCAGGGCCGCGCTGCGCGCGGACGGCGGACCGGAGCAGGGCTCGGAGCAACGGCGGACCACCGAGAAAGGCGCACACCGATGAAGGACAGGCACTGGCGGACTCCCTACCACTTCGGGTCCCTCACGGTCTGGGGAACCTCCCTGGACTCCGACCAGCGGCGCGCCGGGCGCGCCGCGGCGCCCAGGGCCGACCTGGGGATCTACCTGGACGACCGCTGGCACGGGGAGGCGGACGCCCTGCGGATCCGTTTCGTGGACTGGCCGAAGCTGGAAGCCCCCACCGCACCGGACCGACTGCTGACCGTCCTCGACGAGGCGCTCGGCGTGGCGAGGGACGGTGGGCAGGTCGAGATCGCCTGCTTCGGCGGCCACGGCCGTACGGGAACGGCGCTCGCGGTCATGGACGTCCTCACCGGGGCCACGGCAGCGGACGCCGTCGCCCGGGCGCGCCACGAGTACTGCCCGTACGCCGTGGGCTCCACGGAACTGGAGCTGTTCGTCGAGGAGATCGAGCGCGGGCGGGCGGCGCGCGCGGTGACGGAGGCGCGCGCATGACCGGCCCGGCCGAGACCCCGATGCTCTCCCTGACGAGCGCCGTCTCCTACGACGCTCCCTTCCGCTGGCACCACACTCCCGGTGTCTTCCCGGCAGGAACCCTGGCGGAGCTCCAGCGGTCCTTCCCCGAGGACGGCTTCGCCGACACCAGCAGCACCCGGCGGGACAAGTCGTACACGATGCGCGTGCGCAGGCTGCACCCCGCGGGGGCCGGGGAGCGTGACCGCACGCCCCCGCCCTGGCGGCGGTTCACCGAGTACGTCACGGGTGCCGCCTACCGGCGCGACCTGGCCGCACTCACCGGCGTGCCCCTGGAGAGGGCCCGAGTCGAGGTCAACCTGTGGCGCTACGGGCGCGGCTGCTGGCTCGACCCGCATGTGGACAAGCCCGAGAAGCTCGTCACCCACGTGCTGTACCTCACCCCGCACTGGCCGGCCGGTCAGGGAGGGGATCTGCTCCTGCTGGGCTCCCCGTCGGAGGACGACGTGGTGCACCGGGTGCCTCCGCTGGGCGGCAGCGGTGTCGTGCTGGTGCGCTCCGAACGCTCCTGGCACGCGGTCGCCCGCGTGCGCGGCGACGCCGGACCGGGGGACGGGCACGGTGACCGGCTCTCCGCGCAAGTGGTCTTCCACACCGCCTGATTCCTCGGCGGTCCGACGGAAGGAGGGGCACCCCGGCCGGGGTGCCCCTCCTTCCGTCGGACCGCTCTTCCACGGCCCGTCCGGTCAGTGCCGACGGGCCGTCTCCCAGGGCCCGGTGATGGCGAGCATGATGCCAGGCTCGTAGATGTTGGCGAACAGGGTCCTGCCGTCCGCCGAGAACGTCACCCCGGTGAACTCCGCGTAGCTCGGCTCGTCCGCGGTACCCACGTTGAACTCGTTGCGCGCCAGCGGGTAGGTACGGCCGTCGTCGGTCGTGCCGAACAGGTGCTGGTAGCCCAGACCGTCCTCGGCGATGATCAGGCCACCGTGCGGGGAGACGGTGATGTTGTCCGGACCGTCGAAGTTCCCGTTGTCGGTCCACACCTCGTGGTTGCCCGTGAACATCACCTTCAGGATGATGGTGCGGCGCGCCGGGTTGTAGAACCACACCTGGCCGTCGTGCGGCACCGGGCTCTCGCTACGGGCGTAGCTGGAGACGAAGTAGAAGCCGCCGTCGCCCCACCACATGCCCTCCAGCTTCCGGGCGCGGGTCACCTCCGTGTCCGTGAACTGCTGGCGGATCGGGACGGTACGCGCGTCGCGGTCCGGGACGCGTACCCAGTCGACCCCGTAGACGGTTCCGACCTCGGTGGCGCGGGAGAGGTCGTCGACGTGCTTGCCCCGGTTGTCGAACACCTTGAAGGCCTCCAGCACGCCCGCGTCGTCGGCCAGGGCGCGCAGGCGGCCTCTGCCGTGACGGAAGCCGGCCGGCGGGGTCCAGCGGTAGAGCAGGCCGTTGGGGCGGCGGGCGTCCTCGGTGAGGTAGGCGTGGCCGCGCTTCGGGTCGATCACAACGGCCTCGTGGGCGAAGCGGCCCAGGGCCTTGATCGGCTCGGGGTGGAGATTGGCACCCGGGTGGTACGGGTCGACCTCGAAGACGTACCCGTGGTCCTTGGTCATGCCGTTCGTTCCGGCGAGGTCCTCGGTCTCCTCGCAGGTCAGCCAGGTGCCCCAGGGCGTGCGGCCTCCCGCGCAGTTGGACGAGGTGCCGGCGATGCCCACCCACTCGCCGAGCGGGGTGCCGTCCTCGTCCACCTCGACCACCGTGCAGCCGCCCGCCGCCCCGGGGTCGTAGACGTGGTTCTCCAGCAACGGCACCGGGTGGGCCCAGTCGGCACGAGGGCCCATGAGTTCATGGTTGTTGACCAGGAGCGCGCCCCCGTCCGGCCGTGGGAAGGCCGCGGTGCCGTCGTGGTTGCTCGGCGTCGGCTCGCCCGTGCGCAGCACGGTCCTGCCGCTGTAGGTGACGACGCGGTACGTGAAACCCTCCGGCAGCGCGAGGATGCCGTCCGGGTCGGGTACCAGCGGACCGTAGCCGAGGGCGGTGGTCTCCCCCACGGCCGACGAGCCGCCTTGCGGTACCGCGACGGCGCCAGGAGCGGAGGCCAACGCCTCGGCGCTGCCGGTGACGAGCACGCCGGCACCGGTGAGCGCCACGCGGTTGACGAACTCCCTGCGGGATACGGACACGGTCAACTCCTCTGTGAAACGGTGCACTTGGATGAGCATCCTGGGCGACGACGGCACCGCTCGGTAACCGGCTGTCTCTCTCCGCGAAACGCCTTCTTCGCCCGGGGGACTCTCAGGTCGCGGCCGTCTCGTGCGGTGGAACCCGCGGGTGTACGCCGGGGGCAGCCCGGGCCATGGTGGCTCCGTTCACCTGCACTCGCTCCGTCCCCGGGGAGCTTCGCGGCTCATTCCCGGGGCGGCTCCTATTCACCGTAGATTGCCTGTTGACCCACGGCTGCCAGCCTCGATGTGTCGGAACGTCCTCTGCCGACAGAAGATTTGTGGGGCCGTTCCGCCGAAACAGGCCGCCGGTGGCAATGATGCGCCGCAGAGCCACCCTTGTGTGTTCCCGCCGGAATGTCTCCGAAGGGAAATTCCGCAAGGAACAGAGCGAGAAAGGAGCAGGCGCCATGCAGACTCTTCAGACGGCTGTCCGGCCGGCATCGGGCGGCGTGAGCCGGGACGGCAGGTCGATGCTGACGCGCGGGCTGGCCATCCTCAGCGTGTTCCGCACCGGAGACACCGAGCTGACGCTGGCCGAGTTGTCGCGGCGGGCCGGGCTGCCCAAGCCCACCGCGCACCGGCTGGTCGCCGAGCTGGTGGAACGGGGCGTCCTCGAACGGGGGGTACGGGGCGTCAGACTGGGACAGCAGCTCTTCGCCCTGGGCTCACGCGTGCCCCGGCAGCGACTGCTGCGCGAGGCCGCGGCCCCCGTGCTGGAGCGGTTGCACGAGGCGACCGGCGGCGCGGTCTACCTGTCCGTCCTGGTCGGCCCGGACGTCATCCACCTGGAGCGCGTCGGGGCGTACCGGCGGGGACCGGCGCACTGGCCCGGCACGGGCGCGGACCGGGTCTGCGACATCGTCGCCGGCCGTGTCCTGCACGCCCACCGGGAAGGGGGCCCGGTCCGGCAGCCGGCCGGCTCCGGTGCGAGCCCTTCCGCCGAGACACCGGCCGCCGTCGCGGAGCGGGGATACGCGCTGGCGTACGACGGGCGTGGCACCGTCGGCGTGTCGGTTCCCGTGCGCGCCGCCGAGGCGGATCTCATCGGCGCCCTCTCCGTCGTCGTGCAGCGGCCGGACCCGCGGGCCTTCATCGCCCAGCTGCGCACGGCGGCGGACGCGGTGGCACGCCGGATCCTCGTGATACCCGAGTTGCAGGACCAGCCTTGACCCCCGCCGGCCCGTCGACGGGAGCGGTACCGGCTGTCGCGGCCGGGGCCGTACGGCGGCCCCCGTCGCTCGCCGTCGGCACCGCCGGTCTCCTCGCGGCCACGCTGCTCGGCGCGACCGCGCCCACGGTGGCGGTCCTCCTACTGCTGGGGGAGGACCGGAGCGGGATCACCCGGCCCGGTGCCCTGTGCGGCCTCGCGGTGTGCTGGACGGTGTGGTGGCTGGCCCGGACCGCGGCCGGGTTCGCCGTACCGCAGGTGTCACGGGCCGTCGACCGCGCGGCCAGACGGTCCGTCCTGACCGCCGTCACCCGGCTGGCGGACTCCGGCCGGCTGGATCCGGACCGCCGGACGCTGCGGGACGCCGCGCACGCGGCCGCCGGAGTGGCCGTCCGCTGGGAGCCGAAGCCCGGTACGGCGGTGGCGCCGGTGGTCCTCCTGCTGGAGACGACCGTCGCCTCGGCCGGGCTGTGCCTGGCACTCTCCTCGGTGTCCGCCACGGCCGGGCTGTGCTGCGCCGGCGCCGTCGTCCTGGCCGGGGCCGGCACGTGGCGGCACACGCGCGACCGCGCCGGCTTCGGCCGCGACCAGTGGCTGGCGCTCGCCCGGCGGGCACGCCGGCGGCCTGTGGTGGCGCGGGCGTGGGCCGTCGCCGCGGGGCTGACGGCGGTCCTCACGGCGGGCGGCCGGCCCGGCCTCGCGGCCGGCTCGGTACTGGCCGGTGTGCTGCTGTACCGCGCCGGGATCGTGGCGGCGTCGGTGGACGCCACCGCGCTGCGCTGCGCCGTGACGGCGCTGCGCCGGGTGCGCCGGCTCGCCTCCCTGGCCGGGGACCCGGGGTCCGCGGGCGCGGCGGCCGGGGTCCGGCTGTCCGCGCGCCGACTGCCCGGTGGCGACGTGCGGGTCCGGATCAGCCGGCCGCGCCCTTGCGGTCGTGGGTGCGTCGAGGTCCGGCTGTCCCCCGGCAGCCATGTGCGCCTCGGCACCGGGGACGGAGGCGCCGACGTGCTCCGGGACCTGCTGAAGTCCGCCCGTCCCGGGCGGGGCGGGGCTTCCGGCGACGCCCCGCCGCTGTTGCTGGTCCCGCCCGCTCCGCTGCGGCTGGGATTCGCGTCCCTGGCCGACAACGTGACCCTGGGCGGCGTCCTGGCCCCCGCCCCGCAGGCCCTGCCGGACGTGTCCCGGATCGCGGCCGGCCTCCGGCACGGATGGCGCACGGTGCTGTCCGCGCAGTTCTCGCGGGGTCAGGAACTCGACTCCGACGGCTGGTCCACGGTGATCGCGGCGCGGGTCGCCGCACGCCTGCGCACCGGCACCGAACTGGTGTGCCTGGCAGCCGAACCGGACCCCGCGCTGTCCCGGGTCCTCGCCGCCGCCCGGACGGCCGGGGCGTGCGTCCTGCAACTGGGACACAGCGCGGCCACCGACGAACCGGAGGGCACATGAGCACCGGAGCCAGGGACACCGGCCCACACCTGCGAGCACGTCTCACCGCGATCGGGCCGTCGGCCGCCACGACCCCCGGCCTGCGACTTCGGACCCGCCTCGAACAGGCACGCGCACTGGCCGCCACCACCCTCGGCCCGCGACTCCCGGCCCGCCTCAAACAGGCACGCACACGCACCGCCCCCTCCCCCGGACCAAACCTGCGAGCACGCCTCACCGCGACCGGGCCGCTGCCCGCCCCCTCACCCGGATCGCCGTCACCGACGCGTCTCCACGTGGTCGGGGGGCTGGTCGCCGGCGCGCTCGGAGCCTCCCTCGGCTGGTGGAGCGGCCAGGTGGCCTCGCAGTGCGTGCGGGGTCTGCCCGGTGTGGCGGTGCTGGGGCTCGTCTGCTCCTTGTGGTGCGCGGGCAGCACGCGGCGCGACCCCGGCCCGGCCCGTCCACTCCGCTTCGCGGTCGACCGTACGGTCCGGCTCGCCACCGCGCTGAGTGTCCATCCGGTCCTTGCCTGCTGCCTGCTGCCGCTCCTCCTGCCCGTCCGGCCCGCCGCCCCTCGCGTCGGCCTGACCGGCGAGGCCGCCGACGCGGCGCGCACGGTCCGGAGGGTCCTCCGGGTCGCCGTGGAGCCGGACAACTGGCCCGAGCTGACCGGCTGGCCGGTGCTGCCGCTACTCGTACGGTCCCACGAGCACCACTCGCACATGGTCGCCGCCGCGACCGCGCGAGACGCCCGCACGGTCGCGGCGGCCCGGCTGCGCGCGTCCGCCCCGCTCGCGGCCTCGCTCCTGCTGGCGGCCGTCGCGTCGGTGTTTCTCCCGGGCGCCGCGGTCACGGAGGCCCAGGCCGTCATGCTGCTCGTCACCGTCGCTACCGCGTGAGAAAAACAAGGCGGAGTTCCGGCGGACGGAACGTGGAACACCGCCTGTTTTTCCGGTAATTGCCGCTGATAGAAACAGCCCGTCTCATGAACCGCAATGGTCCGGCGCATTGCTGCGCATTCTGTGAAAGTTGGCCGGTGACCACATGAACCGCACTGATAATTCGGGACGCGTCCCCGTGATCGGCGTCGTAGACGAGCGGCTGAAGACCACGGGGCTGTGCCTGGCCGTGGGCTACGGGGCCCGGCACGATCCCCGGGGCCAGGGCGGGATCGCCCATCTCTTCGAGCACCTGGTCATGTCCGCCCCCATGGGCAGCCGGCGGTCGTTCAGCGAGCGCGTGGAGAGCCTGGGCGGGCACGCGAACGCCACGACCAGGCTGGAGGCCATGCAGTTCTACGCGCAGGTGCACGCGGACGACGCCGACGCCACCGTCGCCGAGCTCCAGCAGGTCCTGCTCGAACCGACGTGGACGCAGGACCTCCTGGACAGCGAACGCTCCGTGGTGCGGCAGGAGCTGGCCGCCGCCGCGGCGGACCCGAGCGACACGGTGCAGGACGCGTTCTTCGCCCGGCTGTTCCCGGAGCATCCCCTCGGGCGCCCGGTCGGCGGCACGGTCGGCGAACTCGACGGCCTGACGCTGGACCACCTGTACGCCCAGCACCGCCGCGTCCTGGACGACAGCCCCATGACCCTCGTCGTCGTGGGTCCGGCGATACCCGCCTCGCTCGGCGCGGACGTCCACGCACCGGGAGCGGCGGTCGCCAGTGCCGCGCCGCCGGCCCTCGTGCCGCTGCCGCCCGCGCCTACGGGCACGGACGACCTCAAGCCCGACGGTGATTTCTGCTGGGTCTGCGTCGGCGCCCGCGCACCGCGTGCGGGTGATCCGCGCGGGGCGGCCCATACACTGCTGGCGAAGCTGCTCGGCTCCAGCCCCTCGTCCCTGCTGTACCGCCGGCTGCGCACCGAGAAGGGCCTGGCCTACAACTTCCAGGCCTGGTCGCGCGGTTACGCGGAGTCCGGGGCCTGGCGGTTCCTCGCCGGTGTCGAGACGGCCAACGCCGGACTGCTGGTCGACACCGTCGCCTCGGCGCTGCGGGAGGTCGCGGACGCGGGGCCGACGGAGGCCGGGCTCGCCGCGGCGCGCCGGCAGGCCGAGATGGGGCTGCTGCTGTCCACCGAGTCGCCTCTGGAGTACGCCCAGCTCATCGCGCAGCGCACCGCCTGCGGGACCGTCTCCTGGACGCTGGAGGAGGAACTGGCCCGGCTGAGGGCGGTGACCGCCGAGGACGTCCGGGCCGCCGCTGCCGAGGTGCACGCCGGCCTGCTGGCCGTCGTCCGTCCCGAGGCGTCATGACGTCCGCCCCGGCCGACCCGGTGGACCTGCCGTTCCTGGCCCGGCTGCTGGAAGCGGACGACGACACGCACCCCCGGGCCCTGCTGCGCAAGGCCCGGGCCGTGTCCACCGCGCTGCCCCAGCTCCTGCTGTCGGCCGCCCGCCGGGACGGTCTGGCGCTGGGCACCGGTGCCGCGGACGAGCTGCGCCGGGCCGGCGAGCGCGCCGACACCTACCGCGAGGTCTTCGCCGCCGTCTGCGCCGACGTCTCCTCGGCCACCGTCCGGCAGGTCAAGGGCGCTTCCCTGGCCGCCCACTACCCGGAGGGACTGCGACGCCCCGTCGGCGACCTCGACCTGGTCGTCGACGGCGACGAGGAGGACCTGTGGCGCGTCGTGGCGGCGGTCACCGCGTACGCCGACCTCACCGACGTCGATCTCGCCCTGCTGCACGACGGCAGCCGTACCCACCTGGTGCTCAGCCTCAGCTGGCCTTCGCCGGACGCCCTGCTCGACCGTGACCTGCGGGTCGAGGTCAGCACCCTGGCGTTCCCCGGACGCCACCCCGACGTACCGCCTCGGGCCCGGCTGCCCGAGGAGCCCTTCGTCGCCGACCTGCTGTCCCTCGCCGAGGAGGCGTTCCAGCGCCCCTTCCACGCGAGGGACGTGGTGGATGTGCTCTTCCTGTTCGGCGCGCCGCC
Source organism: Streptomyces sp. Ru62 (assembly GCF_002920615.1). Classification (GTDB taxonomy): domain Bacteria; phylum Actinomycetota; class Actinomycetes; order Streptomycetales; family Streptomycetaceae; genus Streptomyces. The sequence goes on along the minus strand of NZ_PQSU01000003.1, from coordinate 179,176 downwards.
AGAGGACTCCGGGCGGCCGGACCCGTCCGCCGTCGCCGCCGCGGCCGGAACGCTGCGGCTGGCGCCGGAACTGCTGCACCTCCTCACGTACAGCCGCGACCGTGTGCCCCCGGGAGTCCTGGGCCGCTTGACCGCTGCCCGGCTGGACGCGGTGACCGCCGCGCTGCGAGGTCCCGTGGCGACCGAGCGGGCCCGCCGGGCGGCCGTCGTGTCCGACCGCCCCGCGGACTGCCTGGGCATCGACGACCGGTTGGCGTCGGGTCTGCCGGTGCACGGCATGCCCCTGCGGCACCGGCCGTTCGACGCCGGACTGTCCCCGTCGCGGCGCCACGACTTCGCCGACGGGTCCCTGCTGCGGACACCAGTCGCGGACTTCCTACTGGTGACCGGCCCCCTGGTGGCCCCCGAGCAATACCACTCCGCTCTGCGGGAGCTGGACCGTATCGACCCGCCCGCGCCCGGCGAGCCGGGCTCATCGTGAAGGAGCAGTGATGGCCGCAGATTCCGCCGCCATTGTGACCACGGCGCTGCGCCGTACCTATCCGGCCCGGCGCGGCACCCCCGAGGTGGTCGCCCTGTCCGGGGTCGACCTCAGGATCGAACGAGGCGAGGTCCGGGGCCTGCTCGGACCCAACGGCGCCGGCAAGACGACGCTCTGCAAGATCCTCTGCACCGTTCTGCACCCGACGTCCGGTTCGGCGCGGGTGCTCGGCCGCGACGTCGTGTCCGAGGCGCGCGCCGTGCAGAACGCGCTGGGCATCGTGTTCGGCGGGGACCGCGGCCTGTACGGCAGACTGACAGCCCGTCAGAACCTGGAGTTCTGGGGCGCCTTGTACGGTCTGCACGGCGCCGAGCTGCGTCGTCGGACCGGTTCGCTGCTGGAGCGCGTCGGCCTGTCGAGCCGGGACCGGGAGTCCGTGGACGGCTTCTCCCGAGGCATGAAACAGCGGCTGCACCTGGCCCGCGGCCTGATCAGCGATCCTCAGGTGCTCCTGCTCGACGAGCCCACCACCGGAATGGACCCGGTCGCCGCCCTGGACTTCCGCGCCCTGATCGGCGAGCTGCGCGCCGAGGGCCGCACGATCCTGATCACGACGCATGACATGAGCGAGGCGGAGGCGGTCTGCGACCAGGTGACGCTCATCGACCAGGGCGCGGTGCTCGCCACCGAGCGTCCGGCCGTACTGGCCGAGCGGATCTCCCGGTACGAGCAGGTCACCGCGGAGAACGTACCGGACGCGGTGCTGCGGAGGATCGAGCTGCTGGACGGGGTGCTTGCGGTGCACCGGCGGCCCGGCGACCGGGTGCTGGTCGACATCGACGGCAACGCGACCGTGCGGCAGGTCCTCGCGGTGCTGGTGGACGCGGGGGTGACCTCGTTGGGCACCGTGCGCCCCACCTTGGAGGAGGTCTATCTGAACATGATCGGCAGCCGTGGCATGGCGGTGCCCCGATGAGACTCGCGCTGAGTGCGTTCCGTTTCCAGGTGTCGCTGGCCCTGCGGACCCCTGACACCGTCCATGTCTTCGTCACGACACCGCTGTTCACCGTCGTCTTCCTGGCGATCAGCGAGTACGCCGGACGGCGCGACCTGGCACCGTACGCGATCCTGGCGCCGGTGCTGATGTCCCTGTGGGCCATGGCGCTGTTCACCGCGGGGGAACTGATCAGCCAGGAACGGTCGTGGGGGACGCTGGAGGCGCTGGTGGCCACGCCCGCGCCGTTCGCGACCGTCCTCACCGCACGGATCTTCGCGGTGACGACGCTGAGTCTGGCCAGTTTCGCGGAGTCCTGGGCCGCGGCGTTCGGAGTCTTCGGCATCGTGCTGCCCATCCACCATCCGGTGCTCTTCGCGGCCTGTCTCCTGACCTCCTCCTTCGCCATGGCGGGGACCGCGCTGACGCTGTCGGCCGTGTTCGTGCTCGCGCCCTCGGCCCGGATCGTCCAGAACACCCTCAGCTACCCGTTCTACCTGCTGAGCGGTGTCGTCGTCCCGATCACGTTCCTCCCCGGGTGGCTGCGTCCGGTCTCCCACGTGGTCTTCCTGTCCTGGAGCGCGGACCTGCTGCGCGGCTCGCTCGCACCGGACCCGGTCACGAACCCCGCCGGACGGCTCGCCGCCATCGTCCTGCTCGGGTTCGCCGGTTACGCCGGCGGCTCCCTGCTGCTGGCCCGTTTCCTCCGCCGGGTGCACGTCCTCGGCACCCTGTCCAAGATCTGAGGCCACCGTGGACATCCAGCTCCTCATGACGAAGCTCCTCCAGCCACTGCGCATCGTCCGGTACAGCGCCGCCAACGCGCTGGCCGACTTCCGGGCCTCCTACACCTGGTACAGCTGGACGTTCGGCTGGCTCGGCCGGATGCTCGCGCAGGTCACCTTCTTCGCCCTGCTGGGCCGCCTGACGGGCTCGGACGCGCAGGTGCGCTTCCTGGTCATCGGCAACGCGGTGATGACCTGTGCCGTGGAGGCGATGAACGTCATCGCCACCAGCACCCGGGAGCGGCGCAGCGGCACCCTGGCGCTGCTGGCGGCGGCACCGGCCGACTTCGGCTGGGTCTTCCTCGGCCGCAGTCTGGAGTGGCCGATCAGCGGCGCGGCCACCTCCCTGGTCTCGCTGTTCGCCCTCGGCCCCCTGCTCGGCGTCTCCTGGACCGCCGCTCAGGTCCCCGTGGTGGCGTTGCTGGTGCTGCTGGCCTCGTTCACGACCTACAGCGTCGGGCTGTTCCTGTCCGTGCTGGTCATCGGCGCTCCCGGCGTGCGGAACATCGTCTCCAACACCGCCTATCTGTCGATGATGGCCATCTGCGGGGTGCAGGTGCCGGTCGGGTTCTGGCCGTCCTGGCTGCAGGCGGTCGCCGCGGTGCTGCCGCTCACCCATGCACTGGCCGCGGTCCGGGCGGTGGCGGCCGGGGAGTCCGCCGCGTCGGTCACCCTGGCGGCATCGGCCGCCGCCGTCTGCGGCGCGGGGTGGCTGCTGGCGGCGATGACCGCCTTCCGCTTCATGGCGCGGCGGGGCCGCGGCCGGGGCGCCTTCGAGTTCTCGGCCTGACCGACGACGGCTCGCGCACCGGTCGCCGGGGGGTCCGGCACCGGTGCGGCGGCCGGTCGCGGCACCCGGCGTCCTCAGAGCAGCAGCGGCGCGAAGACCGTCCGTTCGTGGTCGCGCTCGCCCAGGGTCTCCGGGCAGTGCACCACATTGCGCCGCTCATCACGGGTGAGGGCCGCGCGCAGCCGGCGCTTGGTGGACAGCGCCCGCCGGATGGCGTCCGGTCCCCGCACGGCCAGCAGCAGCACGGGGCCCTCGCAGAGGTAGGCCAGGGTCAGCCCGCCGTCCGGCTCGTCGCGCTTCTCCGGATACCAGCGTTCCGCGTCCGCGGCACTCAGCCGCAGGACGCCGACCGTCTCGACGAGGAGGCCGTCACGCCGCAGCCCGTGGACGACGGTGGGGGCCAGGCCGCGTGCCAGCCCGTCCGGCTTGACCAGAACGTGCGTGTCCTGTGCGACGTCACAGCGCTCGGGCAGGGCGCCACCGATCCTCGGCACGTGTGCCTCCTCCGTATGCCGGCCACCTGCTTGACCTCTGGATGGTGCCGCACTGCCGCGGAGCCGCACAGCCCGGTGTTCCGCCCGGCAGAATCGCCCGCCGGTCCTCCGAGGTGCTGACGGGCGTCCCGGTGATGCTGTGCATAGCATCCTTGTGTGACAGACATTCCGGACGAATTGGTCGAGCTGGAGCGTTCCTGCGAAGCGGAGCGCGCGAAGCTGGCCGGCCTGTGCGGTGCGGAGTACGACGCCCAGTGGCGGGCGTGGCGAGGGGCGGCCGAGGCGTTCCAGACCGCCCTGACGGCGTATGCGACGCGCGAGGGCGGGTCGCGGTACGAGCTGGAGCAGTCCGTGAAGACGGCGGTCCGGCGCACGCAGGAGGACCCGGCGCCGTAGCCGCACGGGATCGCGCCGCCGCACTGCCCGACGCCCTGCGCGGTAGTGGTACGGGAAGGCCGCCGCATGCCCCCCGACGCCCGGCGCCGCGGCCCGCCGGGTCGCTGCCGCGCGCCGAACCGCTCAGTCTGCCGCCTGGTCGGGGGTCATGGTGAGGCCGGCTGTGGCCGGTGGCGCTTCCCCGGGTGCCGTTCCGGGCGGGCCCTCGGACTGCTTCCGCCGGCGAGGGGCGGCGGTGAGGACCGCGAGGCAGGCGATGACCAGTGCCGTCCCCGCCCAGCCCGCCGCGGGGAGGCGTTCGCCGACGACCAGGACGGCGAGTACGGCCGCGACGGCAGGTTCCAGCAGGGAGAGCGTGGTGGCGGTGCTGGCGGGTACGTGCGCGAGGCCCCAGCCGAACAGGACGTAGCCGGTGAACATGGGGACGAGGGCCATGTACGTGCCGACCGCCGCGTTGGACCAGGAGCTGACGAGCGGCGCGCCGGTGGCCAGGAGGACGGGCAGGAGGAGCAGCCCGCCGAGTCCGAAGACGGCGCCCATCGCCGCGCGGGAGGGGATCCGGCGGGTGATGAGCCGGTGGGCCGCCCAGGAGTAGAGGGCGTAGGTGGCGGCGGCGACCAGGCCGAGGCCCACGCCGAGCAGCGTGGCGGCCATGGACGCCCGGCCCGTGCCGTCGCCCGCGGGCGTGGCCTCGGCGACGCACAGCAAGGCGGTGCCGAGCAGGCCCAGCGCGGCGGCGGTCGTCCAGCGGCGGGTGAGCCGGCGGCCGTCCACGACGCGCTCGATCAGGGCCGAGGCGAGCGGGGCGGTGCCGAGAGACACCACGGTGCCCACGGCGACTCCGGCCAGGCGCATCGAGGTGTAGAACGCCAGGGGGTACACCGCGACGCAGACGGCGCCGAGCAGCACCGTGCCGCGCCGCTCGCGCAGCCGGGGTGCGTGGCGGGCGATCCCCAGGGCGGCGACGAGGGCCTGCAGAAGCCCGCCCAGGCCCATGGCGACGGCGCCGATGGCGAGCGGGCCGACCCGTGGGGCGAACGTGGCGGCCGTACCCGTCGTGCCCCACAGGACGGAGGCCGCCAGCACGCACAGCGCCCCTGTGCCGGCGGACCGGCCGGGCCCGGTGGGCCGGCTCACAGCCGGTCCAGCAGGGTGGCCGCCATGGCGCGGGCGTGCCGGAGGCGGTCGCCGTCGCCCTCCAGACCGGCGCGGGCCATCGCGCCCTCCAGGAGGAAGGCGAGGTGCTCGGCCGTCGCCCGGGCCTCGTCGGGCCGCCCGGGCAGCAGCTCCTCCAGGTGTCCGGCGATCAGCCGCTCGACCTCCTCCTTGTGGGCGCGCACCACGGCACGGCCCTCGTCGCCGGCCGGCAGCTCGGCTGCGGCGTTGAGCAGCCCGCAGCCGCGGAAGCCGTGCTCGTAGGCGAAGGCCGCGTGGTCGGCGTAGGCGTCGAAGACCGCCAGCACACCGTCGCGCGGGCCGCCGGCGCGCTCCAGCCGGGCCCGGTACAGGCCGAGCCACTCCTCGTGCCGGGCGTCCAGGTAGGCCCTGACCAGGTCGGCCTTGGAGGAGAAGTTGTTGTAGAGGCTCATCTTCGCCACGCCGGCCTCGGTGGTGATCGTGTCGATGCCGGTCGCCGCCACGCCGTCGGCGTAGAAGCGGCGGGCCGCCGCCGCGAGGAGGCGTTCGCGGGCCGGGCGCCGCCGCGCGCCGTCCATTGTTCTCGCGGGGTTCTCGGTCATCGCAGTCCAAACTAGGTAGGTCGGTCTACCCAGAATACGCCATCCGCGGTACACGCCGGATCGCGCGCCGCGCTTCCCGGAGAACACTCGGTCACCGGCCCGTACAACCCTGTGGGCCGCTTGTGAGTCTTCTGATCGATCACATGGTGATCGGAGCAACGAGGAGACCATCATCAACGCCATACGCAAGACCCTGACCGCCACCGCCGTCGTCGGTGCCGTACTCGCCGGTTCCGCCGCCTGCGGAACGGTGGAGCAGCTGTCCGCCGGCAAGAAGCTCGACCGGGCCTTCGAGAAGCTGGGCGAGAAGAACAGGCTCTCCTTCGAGCTCGACGTGGACACCGACGCCGCGACCCTCAAGGCGCTGGACGCCGAGTCCGACCCCGCGCCCGGTGAGGAGATCCCGGACGAGGCCGCCAAGCTGATCAGCGACGCGAAGATCACCGTGACCGTGGAGTCGAAGAAGCCGCTCGCCGAGTCCGGCGAGAAGGACCTCGTGGGTACGGCCATGAAGGTCAGCACCCCGGACGGCGACCTCGCCGAGTACCGGATGATCGGCGACTACGTCTACGTGCGTGTCGACATGGACGCCATGGGCAAGATGTCGGGCAGCCCCGTACCGTCCGCCGACGACCTGCCGCCGGAGGCCGGGGCGTTCAAGGCCGTTCTTGAGGGCAAGTGGGTCAAGTTCAGCACCAAGGAGATGGACAAGGCCGCCGCCGAGGGCGAGAAGGGCGGGGGCGGTCCCGCACCCGCGCCGTCCCTCGACGCCAAGACGCAGAAGAAGCTGGTGCAGTCGCTCCGCGAGGTCGTCGCCCGCGAGGTGCGCTTCAAGACGGCCGGCGGCGGCGACGGAACCGAGCACGTCACCGCGACGGCGCCCTTCCGCAAGCTGGTCACCGAGCTGTTCGGCGAGCTGCGGCCGCTGGCGAAGGACCTGCCGCCGGGCATGGAGCTGCCGACGGACAAGGACCTGAAGGACGCGCCCAACGCCAAGGTGACGGCTGACTTCACCCTCAAGAACGGCGAGCTGTCCCAGGTGGACGTGGACCTCGCCAAGCTGGCCGAGACCGCCAAGGTCAAGAAGCTGGGCCTGAGGCTGCGGATGAGCGAGGGCACCAGGCCCACCGCTCCGGCCGGTGCCACGAAGCTCGACCTGGGCGACCTCATGAACGGCTTCCTCGGCGGGCCGCCGATGGGCGACCCCGACATCGACATGAGCGGTCTCGACCAGGACTTCCCGGAGGACGAGTTCTGAGGTCCCGCTCGGTGGCCGGGCCGTAGTGGTCCGGTGGTGTAGTGCGGGGCCGGCTTCACCGGCGTGGTGATGCCGGCCTCGGTCGGCTCGAGTGACCGCCGTGCCGACGGACACGGCAAGCACGGTCTCAGTCCGCGCACTGCGACCGTGTTTGCCGCCGTCCGCGACCGGACTCGACGGTCAGGGACGTCCCGCCCGCCGGCCGCTTCACCCGCCGTCAGTGACGACCGTGCAGCCGCGCGCCGACGATGTTCGGGTCGACGGCGGTGAAGTAGGCGGCGTCCGTGACGTACACCCGGTCGCCGCGCACGGCGACGGCCGTGGGGTTCTGCAGCCCGTCGGCGGCGGTGAGGACGGTGCGGTGGGAGCCGTCCCCGCGGACCAGCTCGACCTCGTTGCCGGGGTTGGTGGAGACGAGGGCGTCGTCGCCGTGTCCGGTGAAGTCGAAGTCGTCGACCGGACCCAGCCCGTCCGCCACGAGGTGGACCCGGCCGGCCGTGCCGTCGTGGCGGACCGGTATGCGCAGCAGCGTGCCCCGGTCGAAGTTGCCGACCCATACGGCGCCGTGGTGCACCTTCAGCCCGTTGGCACCGAACTTGCCCGGCCTGCCGGCCAGTTCGGGATCCTGTGACCAGACGGTGGCGGTGCCGCCGCCCAGGGGGACGCGCCACACCGCGCCGAGGGCGGAGTCGCTGACGTACAGCCGGCCGCGGTACAGGGCGAGGCCGTTGGGCACCGCGGCGGCCGGCAGGGCGGCCACCCGGCGCGGGGCGCCGTGCCGGGGCAGCTGCCACACGCCCGTCAGGGCGTCGGTGCCGGCGGCGTAGGTGACGTACCGCGTGCCGTCCGGCGCCATGACGACGCCGCCCACGAAGGCCCGGCCGATGAGCGGAACGTCGGTTCCCCCGGGCGGGGCGGGCAGGGTGGCCAGCGTGGTCAGGTGTCCGTCGGGCGTCAGCCGCTCGATGCTGCGGGCGAAGGACATCGTCAGGTCGAGGGAACCGTCGCGTTCGACGGCCAGGTTCTCGGGCTGCTCACCGGCCGCCAGGTCCAGATGCCTGATCGTGTGGACGTCGGTCAGCGCCGGGTCCGCGGCCAGCGCCTGGCCGCCCAGAGCCGCCAGCGAGACGGCCAGCGCGGTGACCGTGAGCAGCGAGGTGGTGGAACTGCGTTTCACGATTGCCTTTCGTCGGAATCGGGGTGGTCGTGTGGAAGGACCCGGGTGCCGTGGCGGCGGCGTCGGCGGGCGGGTGTCCGGTTCACGGCTGGTGGCGGGTGGTGACGCGGGCGCCGCCGAAGATGAGGTCCTGGACCATGGGGGTGGAGACGAAGCCGTACGGGAAGACGGGGTCGGGGCGGCTGACGGCGTCCAGGCGTGCGATGTGTTCCTCGTCGAGGACGACGTCGAGGGCGCCGAGGTTGTCCCGCAGTTGGTCCTCGGTGCGCGCGCCGAGGACCGGGGAGACGACGGCCGGGTTGAGCAGGGTCCAGGCCAGTGCGACCTGGGCCGGGCTGGCGCCCACCTGGGCGGCGACCTCCTTGACCGCCTCGGCGATGGTCACGCCGCGCTCGGTGAGGTTGCCGGAGGCGGCAATCACTCCCTTGCGGGAGCCGGACGCGGAGTTCTGCTCTTCCTGTCCGGCCAGGTCGGCGCGGCTGTACTTGCCGGTCAGCAGGCCGCCGCCGAGCGCGGACCAGGGCAGTACGCCCAGTCCCAGCTCGCGTGCCATCGGGATCAGCTCGTGCTCCACGGTCCGCTGGATGAGGCTGTACTCGATCTGCAGCGCGATCAGGGGTGTCCAGCCGCGCAGGTCGGCGAGCGTCTGCATGGCGGAGATCCGCCAGGCCGGGGTGTTGGAGATGCCGATGTAGCTGACCTTGCCGCTGCGTACCAGGTCGTCCAGGCCCCGCATCACCTCCTCGTGCGGGGTCGTGTGGTCCCAGCCGTGCAGGTAGAACAGATCGATGTGGTCGGTGCCGAGGTTGCGCAGGCTGGTCTCCAGCGACCGCACCATGTTCAGGCGGTGGTTGCCGCCCGAGTTCGGGTTCCCCCGGTCACGGGCCATGGTGTACTTCGTAGCGATGACGACCTTGTCCCGCTTGTCCTTGACGAATTGCCCGAGGAGGCGCTCCGCGGAGCCGTCGGTGTAGTTGACGGACGTGTCGACGAAGTTGCCGCCCCGGTCGACGTACAGGTCGAAGATGCGGCGGGCCTCGTCGGCCCCCGCGCCCCAGCCCCAGTCGTCACCGAAGGTCATGGTGCCCAGGGACAGGGGGGAGACACGAAGACCCGAACGCCCCAGGAGACGGTAGTCGGACAGGGAATCAGTGCTCATGGAATGCTCTCTCAGTGGTGTTCGATGTTCAGTGATGCCCAGTGATTGGTGATCGCTGGTGCCCGGTGGATGCTGTGATCGCTGGTTCACCGGTCGATGGCGGTCATGCTCGCCTCGCCGTAGCGCTCACCCGCGGCGCCGCCGAGGGCGCCGAGCCGGGACAACTGGGCGCTGCTGAGGCGGAGATCGTCCGCGCCGGCGTTCTCCTCGGCACGGTCCACCCGCTTGGTGCCGGGAATCGGGACCACGTCGTCGCCCTGCGCGAGCAGCCAGGCCAGGGCGACCTGGGCGGAGGTGGCGCCGATCTCCTCGGCCACGGCGGCGACTTCGTCGGCGATCCGCAGGTTCGTGGCGAGGTTGGCGTCGGCGAACCGGGGAATGGTCCGCCGGAAGTCGTCCTTGTCGAGCTGGTCCGCACGGCGGACGGCGCCCGCGAGGAATCCGCGTCCCAGCGGCGAGTAGGGGACGAGCCCGATGCCCAGCTCGCGCAGCAGGGGCAGGACCTCCGTCTCGACGTCCCGCGTCCACAGCGAGTACTCCGTCTGTACGGCGGTGATCGGGTGGACGGCGTGAGCGCGTCGGATGGTCTGCGCGGAGGCCTCCGACAGGCCGATGTGGCGGATCTTGCCCTCGTCGACCAGTTCCTTCAGCGTGCCCACGGTCTCCTCGATCGGCACGTCCGGGTCGACGCGGTGCTGGTAGTACAGATCGATCCGGTCCGTGGCCAGGCGACGCAGCGATCCCTCCACCGCCAGCCGGATGTTGGCCGGTGTGCTGTCCCGTTGCCGCGTGCTGCCGGCACGATAGGAGACCAGACCGAACTTGGTGGCGAGAACGACGTCGTCCCGGCGGCCGGCGAGCGCCCGTCCCACCAGTTCCTCATTGGTGTGCGGGCCGTAGACGTCCGCCGTGTCGAGCAGGGTGACGCCGAGGTCCAACGCGCGGTGGATGGCGCGCACGGATTCCCGGTCGTCGGTTCCCGCACCCGTGTAATAGGCGGACATGCCCATGCAACCCAGACCGATACGGGCGACGTCCAGTCCCGCGAGCTTGGTGTGCCTCATGTCTTCTCCCGACTTCAGTTTGCTTGTGCTGTTTCCGCTGCCATGAGTGCGCGCGTCCGTGCCCAGACGAGCGCGCCGAGTGTGGACAGACCGACTCCCGCCCAGCAGATCGCGCTCCAGCCGCCGACCGCCCACAGCGCGGTCGCGACGGTCGAACCAAGCGCGCCACCGCAGAAGTTGCCGCAGACGTACACGGTGTTGACGCGGCTGCGCGCTTCCGGCGACAGCGCCAGGACGCGTGCCTGGTTCAGGATGTTGCGCGACTGGGTGGCCACGTCCAGGGCCAGGATCGAGACGATCAGCCAGGCGAAGCCGTGCGCGCCGAGCATCCCGCACAGCCAGGCCACGATCGCCAGCACCCAGGACCAGCCGGTCACGGGCACGGACCAGCCCCGGTCATGAAGGCGCCCGGACCCCTGGGCCGCCAGTGATCCCACCAGCCCGACGACCCCGAGCAGGCCGATCCGGGCCGTGGACCAGTCGTGGGGAGGACCGCTGAGCAGGAAGGTGAGGGCGGTCCAGAACATGGTGAAGGTGGCGAACCCGATCGATCCGAAAGCGACCGCCACACGCAGCACGGGCTCCTTGAGCAGGGACGCCGTGGAGCGCAGCAACCGCCGGTACGGCATCGTCGTCCTGGCCGGCAGCGAGGGGGTCATCCGGTACAGGACCACCGCCAGCACCACCATGACACACGCGGCGACGACGTACACGGCACGCCATCCGGCCACTTCCGCGATCAGCCCGCTGACGACGCGGGCCACCAGGATGCCGGTCACGAGACCGCTGACCACGACGCCCACCACGCGCCCCCTGTCGGCATCGGCCGCCAGGTCGCCCGCGAACGCGACCAGCACCTGCCCGGACACGGTCGTCAGGCCCATGGCGACGAACGCCGCGGTCAGCACGGGGAGTCCGGGCGCGACCGCGCAGACCGCGAGCGCGACCGCGCACGCGACCATGAGGGACGGTACGAGCCGGCGCCGGTCCCGGCGATCACCGAGGGGCACCAGGAGCACGATCCCGAGCGCGTACCCGACCTGGACCGCGGTGACCAGCAGCCCGGTGGAGCCCTCACTCACGTGCAGCGACTCCGCGATGTCCCCCAGAAGGGGCTGCGCGTAGTAGAGGTTACCGACCGCGGCACCACCCGCCACGGCGAACAACAGAGTCAGGACACGATTCATCCGGGTCCCAGCTGTAGTGCTGAGTTCCTTGTTGAGTGTCACGCTGATGACTCCTTGATGTCATGTGTGAGAACGGACGCTCGTCTCATTGCCGACACTGAGGAGTCTGCTGCGGTCGAGACCCGTCAACCAGGACGCAGGTTTCCCTGGGTGCGGCACACCGTGGATCAACACCGCCGATCCGCCGCCCGCCTCGGGCGTCCCCGGCGTGGGCGTGGGGACATCCCGACCGCGCACTGTACGGAACGCCTGACAGCGTCCCGGCTCGTGGTCCGCGAAGCTGGAGACCTGGCACTGCGGGAAGGCCACGGGCCGGCCTTTTTTGAGCGGAGCCGTTCCCACAGGGGGGCGCTCACTGGTGAGGAGAGAACTCGATGATGAAATCAGTGGCACTCGGTGCGATGACGGTGTCGGCGCAGGGGCTCGGCTGCATGGGCATGAGCGAGTACTACGGGCCGACCGACTGGGACGAGTCGATCTCCACGATCCATCGTGCGATCGACCTGGGCATCACCCTCTTCGACACCGCCGACCAGTACGGCAGCGGTCACAACGAGGTTCTCCTCGGCCGCGGTGTCGCCGGGCGTCGCGACGACGTCCGGATTGCGACGAAGTTCGGCATCGACCGCAGCTCCGGAGACGACGCACGGACGTTCCGTGGAGACGCGGCGTACGTCAAACGCTCCGCCGAGGCCTCCCTGACCCGGCTGGGCATCGACGTCATCGACCTGTACTACCTGCACCGGCCACCGCAGAACGCCGAGATCGAGGAGACGGTGGGCGCCATGGCCGACCTCGTGAAGGCCGGCAAGGTGCGCCACCTCGGTCTGTCCGAGGTGGACGCGGACCTGTTGCGCCGGGCACACGCCGTGCACCCCATCACCGCCGTGCAGAGCGAGTACTCACTGTGGACGCGTGACGTCGAAGCGGTGACCCCGGTCATGGCCGAACTGGGCGTCGGTCTGGTGCCGTACTCGCCCCTCGGCCGGGGATTCCTGACCGGCACGTTCGACCCCCAGGCCATCAGCGCGGACGACGTCCGCGCGCGCAACGCGCGGTTCGGAGGCAGCGACTACCAGGCCAACCTCCGCATCGCCGACACCGTGCGCGAGATCGCCGCGGAGCGCGGCCTGGCGCCCGCGCAGGTCGCCCTGGCCTGGGTCTCCGCCCAGTCCGAGCGGCTGGGCGTGCCGATCGTGCCGATCCCCGGCACCAAGCGGGTGCGCTGGCTGGAGCAGAACGCCGCCGCCGTCGACGTGGTCCTGGACGACGACGCCCTCGACCGTCTGCAACCACTCGACCAGCTCGTGCACGGCAGCAGGCTCCTGTCGCACGGCACCTCAACGAGCTGAGCCGTGCCATGACCGACATGCCGAGCGGCGGAGAGCGGCCCGCGGACGAAACCGCCGCAGGTCAGGCGAACGGACCGGAGGGCGGTTCGGCGATCCTTTCCTCGTCGCCGGACCGGGACCGGCCGGAACCGGAGGACCGCTCTGCGGGCCGGGGGGCGGCACTGAGGCTGCCGAGGATGGCGAGCCGGTCGCGGGTGCTCGTCTCCGGCCGCGCCCGGTAGACCTTGACCAGCAGGTCCGGGGACGCACTGGGCCGCAGCGTCTCGTAGGCGAGGTCGAGGTCGCCGACCTGCGGGTGCCGCAGCAGCAGCGTGCCCGATGTCTTCTCGCGCACCTCCGCCCGCCGCCAGTGCCGGGTGAAGTCCGCGCTGTGCAGCGTGAGCTCGCCGACGAGGGACCTCAGTTCGGGGTCGCCGATGCGATGACTGGCGGCGGCGCGCAGCGAGGCGACGGTGGAGGCTGCGACCGTCTCCCAGTCACGGAAGAAGGTGTGAGAGGCATCATCGATGAACAGCAGGCGGGCCAGGTTGTCCCGGTTCGGGTGACTGTCGTAGAGGGCGGCACCGAGCGCGTTCGCCGCGACCACGTTCATGCAGCGGTCCGTGACGATCGCCGGATGGGCGCTCCAGTCGTCCAGCAGGGCCAGCAGATTCGGTCCGGGCTCCCGGTCGGCCGGCCCGGCGGGCTCACCGACCGCATCTGGAGAGGCCAGCGCGAAGAGGTAACGCTGGGCGTCGGGATTCAGTTGCAGCACTCTGGCCAGCGCCTTCAGCACGCTGGGCGAGGGGTGTCGCTCCCGGCCCTGCTCCAGCCGTGCGTAGTAGTCGGCGCTGAGGCCGGCGAGTGCGGCGACCTCCTCACGGCGCAGTCCCGGAACCCGCCGGTAACCGGTGCCCTCCATGAGTCCCGCCTGCGCCGGGGTGATCCGGGCGCGCCTGGCCTTGAGGTACTGCCCCAGCTCGTTGCGCTCCTTCATACCGTCCAGGCTAGACGTCGCATTCCCGGTCAGGGAGGCCGTGGCACACCCTGGAAGCCTCTCGAGTCAGTCACCATCCTCGAACTGCACAACCGTGCTCCGTGAGCAAGCGAGTGTAGGAGACAAGTGATGTCAGTCTGGTTTGTCACCGGCGCCTCCCGTGGACTGGGCCGCGCCATCGTCGAGGCCGCTGCCGCCGCCGGCGACCAGGTCGTGGCCGCTGTCCGCACCCCGGACGCCGTGGCCGACCTGCCCTCTGACCAGGTCCTCGTGGTCCCGCTCGACGTGCGGGACGAGGGCAGGGCCGCCGCCGCGGTGGAGGCGGCTGTCGCGCGCTTCGGACGTATCGACGTGCTCGTGAACAACGCGGGCTACGGCCTGCTCGGCCCTGTCGAGGAGACCAGCGACAAGGAGGCCCGCGACCTCTTCGACGTGAACTTCTTCGGTCTCCTCAACGTCACGCGGCAGGTTCTCCCGGTGATGCGCCACCAGCGGTCCGGCCGTGTCATCAACATCAGTTCGGTGGGCGGCTTCACCGCACTGCCCGGTTCAGGCATCTACGCCGCCACGAAGTTCGCGGTGGAGGCCGTCACGGAGTCCCTCGCCGCCGAACTCGCGGGCAGCGGCGTGACCGTCCACGTCGTGGAGCCGGGCGCGTTCCGCACCGATTTCCTGGACGAGTCGAGCATCCGCGTCACGGCCGCCGAGCCGCTCGGCGCCTACGAGGCGACGGTGCACTCGGGCCGGCCCGCGTTCCTGGCGGCCAGCGGTTCACAGCCCGGCGACCCCGCCAAGGCGGCGCAAGCCGTCCTGACGCTGGCTGTGACGGAGGAGCCGCCGCTGCGCCTGCAACTCGGCGCGGACAGCGTCGACCGTGTCCAGGCCAAGCTGGAACTCGTCAGGCGAGAGCTCGACGCCTGGCGCGAGCTGAGCCTGTCCACCGCGTACGACGACTGAGCCGGCCCGGGCGGGCGATGACGTCCTGTCCCGCGTCCCACACGCCGGGCACGTGCGGCAGTCACGCGGAAGGCCGTGTGCGTGGCGCTCTGCCCGGCGCGTGAACAACTGCTCGATTGGATCGGATATGGCTCTGCAGCGCTGGCGCGCGTTCACCAGGTCGGAAAACGGCGGCACGGCGTTCCTCATCGTGGCGGTGCTGGCGGCGCTGGTCTGGGCGAACACGAGCCTGGGCACGTACGATGCCACTTGGTCCGCTCGGCTGTCCGTCACCGTCGGGCCCTTTTCGCTCGGGTTGACACTGCGCGAGTGGATCAACAGCGGCTTCATGGCGCTGTTCTTCTTCCTCGTCGGGCTGGACGCGCGCCGTGAGCTCGACAAGGGCGAACTGCGGGACCGTAAATGGGTGGTCCTCTGCGCGATCGGTGGTGTGGGCAGCATGGCGGTGCCCGCGCTCGTCTTCGTCGCCTTCAACGCCAGCCTGACGAGTGTGCACGGCTGGGGTGTCGCCATGTCCACCGACACCGCCTTCGCCCTGGCGATCCTCTCGCTGGTCGGAGCTCGACTGCCGTCCTCGCTGCGCGCTTTCATGCTGTCCATATCGGTGATGGACGACGTCGTGGCACTCGTGGTCATCGCCGTGTTCTACGGCGGGGGTTTCCGGGTCGTCCCCTTCCTGATCGCGTCTTCGGCCGCCGGGGTCATCATCTGCATGCGTCTGGCGAACTTCCGTAGCGGCGTCGTGTGCTGCACGGTCTCCTTGGTGATGTGGTGCGCGCTCCTCAAGGCAGGAGTCGATCCCGTCGTGACCGGTCTGACGGTGGGCCTGCTGGTGATCACCGCGCCGGCCGGACGCGACGATCTGGAACGCGCCACCGGCCTGGTGCGGGACTTCCGGGAGCAGCCGACCGCGGAGATGCAGCAGACGGCGGTACGCGGTCTCGTGGCCGCCATATCGCAGAACGACCATCTCCAACGCAAGTTCACCCCCTGGGTGAACTGTGCGGTTCTCCCTCTCTTCGCGGTCGCCAACACCGGGGTGCCGCTCAGCGTCAGGACGGTCTCCGCGGCTTTCGCTTCGCCCATCACCTGGGGCATCGTCTGCGGATATCTCGTGGGCAAGATCGTCGGGGTGGTCGGTTCACTGTCCCTGGTGACGGCCCTGTCCGGCGGCCGGCTGCGACCCAACGTCGGCTGGGGCGCCGCGACGGTGGGGGGCGCCGTGTCGGGGGCGGCGTTCACCGTGTCGCTGCTCATCGCCTCCAAGGCATTCACCGGGGACGACCTCGCGTACGCGCGGACAGCCATTCTGTCGACCCTTGCCGGAGCCATGGTGTCCGGGTGGATCACCACCGGGGTCCTGAAGCTCATGTCCCCGCGACGCCGTGCCCGTGCGCTGCTGGGACGGGCCCGCCCGCTCACCGATCTGGTTACCCCGGTGGACGCCATACGCGACCGCATACGCGGTCCGGTCGACGCCGAGATCACCGTCGTCGAGTACGGGGACTTCGAGTGTCCCCACTGCGGTCGGGCCGAAGCGGCTCTGCGCGAGATGCTGACGGATCTCGACGACGTGAGGTACGTCTGGCGCCACCTGCCGCTCCCCGACGTGCACCCGCACGCGCAGTTGGCGGCAGAAGCCGCCGAGGCCGCGGCGGACCAGGGCAGGTTCTGGGAGATGCACGACCTGCTCCTGGCGCACCAGGATCAGCTCACTGCCGCGGACCTGGTCCGGTACGCGACGCAGCTGGGGCTGGACGTCGACGCGTTCCGCGCTCACATGAAGGCCCGGCGGGGACTGAGGCGGATAGAAGAGGACGTGAGCTCGGCGGATCTCAGCGGCGCTGTGGGAACGCCCACGTTCTTCGTCAACGGGAGACGCCACGACGGGTCCTTCGACTCCGAGGCTCTCAGCGCCGCCGTCCAACTGGCCCGGCAACGAGTTCTTGCCGGCAGAGCATCAAGCACAGTGTGAGTCGAGCGAGCCGCGTCGTGCGGTCAGTGACCTCTGGTACGCAAAGGGCCCCCGGCAGACGGTCGTTCTGCCAGGGGACCCGCTGGTTCACATCAGCGCGTGCCGGCCGTCAGCCGTCGTTCTCCGCCGACGGGATGTAGGCGCCGGGCACGTCATTCGGGGCGTAGATCTTCTTCTCGCCGGGGTACGGGCGCGTCCAGTTGTGGGTCTGGTACCAGGTGAGGTGGTTCATCTGGGCCGGGTTGGCGTAGTCGGGGATGGCGTGGGGGCCGGTCAGGTGCTGCTTGGACTTCCAGGCGTCCCAGGCGGCGGCGAGGGACTTCTTGTCCGCCGGCACCTTCGCCGACGGCACGGCCGCGGCCTTGGGGTCCTGTGCGGCGGGGGTGTCCACGCCGCAGGACGGCGGCGTCTTCACGCCGTCCGTCAGTGAGGTGCGGTTGGGCAGGGCGGTGAACGGCGTGTAGTCAGGGCGCTTGGTGAACGCGCCCCGCATCGGGGTGGCCGCGCTGTCCTTCTGGTTCATCGGGTGGATCCCGAGGATCTGCTCGATGGTGCGGATCATCGTGATCTGCGAGTAGTAGTGGCTGTCGACCGTGCCGTGCTGGGCCCAGGGGCTGATGATCTGGACCGGGGCGCGGTGGCCGTCGACATGGTCCAGGCCGGCCTGGGAGTCGTCCTCGACGACGAAGATCGCCGAGTCCTTCCAGTACTTGCTGTGCGAGATCTTGTCGATGATCTTGCCGGTGGCGAGGTCGTTGTCGGCGACCTGGGCGGCCGGGCTCGCCGGACCACCGGTGTGGTCGCTGGAGAGCCAGAACATGTTGAGGTTCGCCGGGCCGTTCTTCTCGAAGTCCTGCTTCCAGATCTCGTACCGGTACAGGTCCGGGACGCTGGTGTCGAACTTCGGGAAGCCGGGCACCGAGACGTCGTTGAGCGACGGGATCGGCGAGGAGGAGTTCAGCGGGTAGGCGGTGGCCTGACCGGTGGCGTCCATGTTCTTGGCGTCGCAGTACAGGTTCTGCCAGCTGGCGCCCGACGGCTTCGTCAGGAACTGCTGGAACTCGCCGAAGTTGCGCACCGACTTGCCGGCCGCCTGCGCGCCCGACCACAGGAAGCCGGTCTTCTGGTGGCCGAGGGCGTCGTCCTCGGTGTCGTAGCTGCGCTTGTACTCGCCGGCCGAGGACTCGGTGTACTCGGGGTTGTCGGCCTGCATGAGCCAGTTGTGGCCCTCGGCCGAGTTGGTGCCGATGTCGTAGGTGTTGTCGTACAGCCCGAACTGCTCGGCCAGCGCGTGCTGGTTCGGCGTCACGTTCTCGCCGAACTGCGTCAGCGACGGGTCGCCGTTGCCCTCGGGGACGTCACCGAGGACCTGGTCGTAGGTGCGGTTCTCCTTGACGATCAGGAAGACGTGCTTGATCGTCGAAGGGTCGCCGATCCGCGTCGGGACCGGCTGCGCCTTGCGGTTGCCGTTGCCGTGGCCCTTGGCCAGCCGCACGGAGTCGGCGGTCCAGCCGTTCTGCTGGAAGACCTTGGCGGTCTGGGAGCGGATGACACGGTCGCTGGGCAGGGTGAACTGCGTCAGGCTGGAGGTCGTGTCGTGAGTGCCGTGGCCGGCCGCGGCGGGGCGGCGCGCGTCGATGCCTCGGGTGTTGGAGACGACGACCTTCTTGCCCACGGTGGTGATCTCGGCGGGGAAGTAGTCCGTCGGGAGGAGGCCGACGTAGCTGACCGGCTCCTGCGGGGAGGTGTAGCGGTAGACGGCGACGGCGTTGGCACGGCCGAGCGTCACCAGCAGCCGGCCGTCGTCGGTGAGGGTCACCGCGTCGGGCTCGTAGCCGACCGAGGCCTCCGGCCACGGCTGGGTGGCGATGGTCTGGACGACCTTGTCCTTGGCGGTGTCGATGACCGACACGTTGTTGTCGGCGGTGTTGGTGACGAACACCGCGCCGCGCTGGGCGTACACCGCGGTCGGGTGCAGGCCGACGTCGATGGTGCCGACGGCGGCGGACGGGTCGGCCAGGTCGATGACGCTGACCGTGCCGGTGGTGGTGGCGCCGGTCTTCGGGTCGGCCGGCACCTGGGTGCCGTAGGAGTTGAGCGTGGACTCGCCGGCCTTCGCGGGCCGGCCGCCCTCGTTGCTGACGTAGAGCTTGTCGCCGACGCGGGCCATGCCGCGCGGGGCGTTGCCCACCGTCCAGCTCCGCTTGACGGTTCCGGTCGCCGCGTCGATCGCGACCACCCGGTTCTGGCCGTTGACCGCGGCGTACACGGTGGAGCCGTCGGCCGAGAAGACGGCCGCGGCGGCCAGGGCCTGCTTGCTGCCGTCGGCCGGGATCTTGACGGTCACCGGGTTGGCGAGGGTGCCGTCCTCGTTCACGGTGAACTTGGTGTAGCCGTCGAGCTGGCCCAGCCACAGCTGCTTGCCGTCGGGCGAGTACACCGGGCCTTCCTGGCCGACGGCGTTGCTGCTGATGCGCAGGTCGTCGGCGGCGTTGGTGCCGACGCGCTGCTTGATCTGCCCGGTCGCGAGGTCCACGACGACCAGCGAGGCGTCGCCGTCGGTGACCGAGGCGGCAAGGTGGCTGCCGTCCGGGCTGACAGTCGACGACATGATCTTGCCGTCGTTGATGACGAGGCGGTCACCGTACGGGGCGATGTACTGGTCGGCGGAGACGACCTGTCCCTTGTCGGTGACCTGACCGACCTGCTCGGTGCCGAACTGGCGGGTTTCCGCGACGGCGGTGCCGGTGGCCAGGGCGGCCGTGGTGATGCATGCCGTGACCAGCGTGGCCCGGCGGCTGACACGTCTGCCCAGCAGGTCGTAGTACTTCTTCTCGGCCTGCCGACGGCGGCGTGTTATCTGCATGCGTGATTCCCTGGGGGTGAGGAGGAGTTGGGGGGTGGCCGGAGAGGAAGTCAGTGGGTCCGGGAGTCCGGGGAGGCGGCGAGCAGGTCGACGTTGCCGTCGAACTGCCACAGCGGGTTCGGTGCGTCTCCGGTGGAAGTCCGCACCAGGAAGTAGCCGTTCACTTCCTTCGGTCCGTCACCGTCGGCGACGAACCGCCCGTCCGCCGTGATGTCGAGCTGGTAGACGGCCGACCCGGTGGCCGCGACGCCCGGCAGGTGCCAGGAGACGACGCACCGCCAGTCGTTGCCCGGGCCCTGAGCGCCGTCCTGGACACCGGCCTTGGTGCACGCCGCCGAGGTCTTGAGCTGCGCCTCGGTGACGGCGGGCCGGTGGAGCTGCTCGGTCTGCAGGCGGTACAGGTGGGCGAACTCCGTGGCGAGCGCGCGCTGCACCTTCGCCTGCTCGATCCCGGAGCCGGTGGCCGTGGTCGTCGCCGCCACGACCGCGACCGTCACGCCGAGCAGCCCGGCGAGCGGCAGGACGGCCAGGGTGACCGCGCGGCGCGCCGAGCCGTCGTCGGTGGGGTTGGTGAAGTCGCGCCGCAGGAAGAGGACATAGGCCAGCACCGTCGCCGTCACGGCCCACAGCAGACTGACAACGATGCCTATGAGGAGCGGGGTGAGCTGCGCCGGGCTGGTGAACAGGCCGTTCCAGGTGAGGAAGGCATCGCCGGGCAGGGCGAGGCGTACGGCGACGGGGAGCGGCAGCATCTGGACGAGCTGCATCGCCAGCGCGACCAGCGCGGGCAGCAGCAGACCCATCGGGGAGCGCCCCAGTACGACCGACCCGAGCAGCCCGATCCCGGCGAGGGCCAGGGTCGGGGCGAGCACCCCGGCCCAGGCGCACAGGACCGTGCCGGCGGCGTCCCCCGGCGTGAGCAGGTGGCCGTCTAGGCCGACCAGCGGCTGGTCGCCGACGGCCACCAGCCCGCCGACCGTGCTGGAGACGGCCAGCCCGGCCACGAGCAGCAGGATGACGGTGAGGCCGGCCAGTGCCTTCGCCGCGAAGATCCGCCGGGGCGAGCGGACGGCGACCAGGAGGTGGCGCCAGGTGCCGAGCCGGTCCTCGGAGGCGAACACGTCGCCGGCGACGACGGAGGTGAGCAGCGGGAGCGCCCAGGTGCCGGCGAAACCGAGCGTCACCAGCGGGCCGGCCCAGCCGGTGGCGTGCATCCAGCGGCCGAAGAGGGTGTCCGTGGGCAGCGTGCTCTGCGCGCTCACCCCGGCCACGAAGAGCGCGGGCGCGATCCAGCAGGCGAGGAGCAGCAGGCGGATCCGCCACTGGGAGAGGAGCTTGACGACCTCGAAGCGGTAGCTCCGGGCAACTGTGACACGGCCTGACGCGGTGGTGTGCGCAGGGGATACGGCGGTGGGGGCGGAGGTCGGGGGCGTGCTTGCGGTGGGGGTCGGCGTTGCGGTCATCGACCGGCCTCCTGCTGCTGGGCGTCGGGGTGCTGCGGGGCGTCGGCGTCCTTCTGCTGCCGGGCGTCGGACTGCCGCGGGACACCGGCGCCGTCCTGCTGATGGCCGTCCGGCTTCCGCTGCTCGGTCAGGGCCAGGAACGCCGCCTCCAACGGGGAGACCACCGGGGCGAGTTCCCGCAGGGCGATGCCCTCGTGGACGAGGCTCACCACCAGGTCGTCGAGGGCGGGCACCAGCGCGCGCAGCACCAGCGCCTCTCCGCCCTGGCGCCCCGCGCTGTCGTCGGCCAGGCGGATGCCCGGCGCGTCGGCGGCCAGCCGGCGTGCGCGTTCCGGGTCGGACGTGACCAGCCGGTAGTCCAGTTCGCGGTTCTCGGCGGCGAGTTTGCCCAGCGGCCCGGAGAAGACGATCCGTCCGGTGGCGAGGATGGTGACCTCGGAGCACAGGGCCTCCAGGTCGTCCATCCGGTGGCTGGAGAGCACCACGCTCGTGCCCTCCCGGGCGAGCCGCGTGAGGACACCGTGGACGTGCCTCTTCCCGGCCGGGTCCAGGCCGTTGGAGGGCTCGTCCAGGATGAGCAGCCGCGGCCTGGTGAGCAGGGCCGCGGCGAGGCCGAGACGTTGACGCATGCCCAGGGAGAAGCCGCGGGTGCGTTCGTCGGCGACATCCGTGAGCCCGACCTGGTCGAGGGCGTCGTCGATCCCCGCCGACCGCGTGTCGTCACCGCGCAGAGCGGCGAGCGCGGCGAGGTTCTGCCGGGCGGTGAGCGAGGGGTACAGCCCCGGCCCGTCCACGAACCCGGAGACACCGCCGGGGGCCTCGAACGCGCGGCCCACCGGCGTGCCCAGGATCTCCAGGCTGCCGCTGTCGGCCACGGCGAGGCCGAGAAGGAGGCCGAGCAGCGTCGTCTTGCCGGCACCGTTGGGTCCGACCAGCCCGTGGATCTGTCCCCGCGCCACGTCCAGATCCACGCCGTCGAGCGCGACGACATCACCGAAGCACTTGGTGATGCCGCGCGCCCGTACCGCGAGCTGTGAGTCCATGAGCCCCTTCTTTCGGAAAAGCCTCAAGGACCCTAGGAAGCTCACACGACACCGACAGCAAGCACCGGTTGAACGCTCAGGGAACGGAAACCCAAACGGAAGTCAATTGGCCTCCGCCACGCCGGTGGCAAGCATGCGCGGACGCGTTGGGCCTCCGGTCAGTGCGCCAGGAACACCAACGCGAGCCCCACGGCCGCCGGCAACGTCTGGACGTACAGGATCCGCCGGCTGGAGGTGGCGGCTCCGTACAGGCCGGCCACCGCGACACACACCAGGAAGAACACCTTCACCTGGAAACCCACCGGGTCGGAGGCCACCGCGCCCCACGCCAGACCGGCGGCGAGAAATCCGTTGTACAGGCCCTGGTTGGCCGCGAGTGCCTTCGTCCGGGAGGCGAACTCGGCACTGGTCCCGAAGGCGGCCCGGGCTCTCGGACCGGTCCACAGGAACATCTCCAGCACGAGGATGTAGGCGTGCAGGCAGGCGATGGCCCACACCACAACGGATGCTATGAGTGACATGCCGACCATGATCGGTCATCGCCGCGCGGCCGTGGTCAGTGGCCATCCGTGCGTGCGTCGCGGAGGAAGCAGACGTTCCCCGGCCGAGTGGCCGCCGGGATGCGGCTGTTGGGCGGCGTGGACAGCGGGTGGCCAGGGTCCGGCGCTGAGTGGCCGCGGGAACGCGGTAGTTGGGCGGCGTGGACGGCGGGCGGTCACGGGTCCGGCCCCGACAGCGACACCACGCCGGCCCGCACCTCTCTATGTCCTGCCGCCCGCATCCGGGACCATGAAGCATGCTCCCGGATGACTGGCACCTCACCCAAGACGTCGACGACTTCCTCGCCCGAGCCGGGGACTTCCTGTGCTCGCGCCCCGCCCTGCACAACACGCCGCTGACGGACATCGAGAAGCTGCGGACACGGAGGGCAGCCGATCGTGATGCCGAGACCGCCGTTTTCGGCCGGCTGGAGTCAGGGGGCGAAGTACGTGCGGTCTTCTATCACACTCCGCGCGGCCGCTTGGGCCTCACCCCCCTCTCCGCCGAGCAGGCCGACGCCCTCGCCGCTCGGCTGGCCGGTCTCGGCCACACCCCCGCCAACGTCATCGCGGACCACGACACCGCCGGTGCGTTCGCCGAGGCGTGGCAGCGGCACACGGGCGCGGCGCCGGCACAATTCTGGCGTACGCATCTCTACCGCCTCGGCACGCTCACCCCACCGCGGCCGCACCCGGAGGGCGGGGGCCGCGTCACGGGCGTCAAGGACCGAGAGCACGTCGTGCGCTGGTGCCGTGAGTTCTGTGTCGACGTCGGGGAACAGCGTTCCATCGACCTGATCGACGCCGGCTCCTGGGACGACTCGCGTTTCGGCGACCGGCACTTCACGTTCTGGGAGACCCCACGGGGCACCCCCGTCTCGATGGCGGCCGCGACGTCGGTGGTCGGCGGCATGGTCCGGGTCGACCCCGTCTACACCCCGGCCCACCTCCGTGGCCGCGGCTACGCGGCGGCCGTGACGGCCGAGGTGAGCAGGGCCGCGCTGGCCGCGGGCGCGACGGACGTCGTCCTGTTCACGGACCCGGACAACCCCACGAGCAACGCCCTCTACCAGCGCATCGGGTACGTCCGTGTCGCCGACTTCGCCGGGTACGAGTTCTCCTACGGCGCGCCACAAGCCGGGTGAGGGCCGGCCCCGGCAGGTGAGGCGCGCCCTCCTTGAAGGTCAGCACAGCCATCCGCGACGTGCGGCCTGTGCCGCGGCCTGGAAGCGGGTGGCCGCGCCGAGTTCGGTCATCAGCCGGTGGATGCGGCGCTGGGTGGTGCGCGCGCTCCAGCCCTGGGTGCGGGCGATCACCGTGTCCGAGCATCCGGACGCCAGCAGTCTGACGAGCGCGAGGGTGTCCGGATCGGGTCCGTCGGGCCGGCTGCTTCGCGGCCCGGTGTCCTGGAGCGGTGCCGCACGCTGCCACTCCGCTTCGAAGAGCGCTTCCAGCGCGGTGAGCATCGGGGAGCGGTGGATCAGGTAGGCGGTCTGGTGCCCGCCCGGCGCTAGGCTGAAGGGAATGACCGCCGAGGTGTCGTCGGCGATCACCAGCTTCATCGGCAACCGCGCGAGCACCCGCGCCTGTTCGCCGAACCGGATGCTGGGCAGGATGTCGTCGCGCAGGCGGCCCGGCCAGTCCACCGCGGCCCGGTCGTAGACCACGCGGTGGGTGACGCCGGTGCGCTGCCGGCCACGCTGGTGCTCCAGGTCGCTGCCGGGCCGGTTCACGTAGGGCGGCCGGTCGAACGCGCGGTGGATGCGCCCCTGACCCCGCTCGGCCTCCACCTCCACCTCGCCCTGCGGGCCCTGCACCGCTTCGGCGGTCTGTCCGCCGCGCAGGCGCTGCGTACGGCGACGGCCGCCCCGGCCCGGCTCTCCGGGGTCGCGGACGACCTGGGCAGCCTGGAGCGCGGGAGGCTCGCCGAGCTCACGGTGATCGACGGCGACCCGTTCCACGACGTCGACGGCCTCGTCCGTACCTCCTGGGTCATGCGGGACGGCGTGGTGCGCCGCCGCGGGGACCTGGACGGCCCACGCGGACAGCGGGCTGATCGGTTGCACCCTGCTCCCGTACCTACCCGAACGTGTTCACCGCCGGGGTGACTGGTGCGTCGGATCGGTGCTCCACATCGGCTGACCCGCGTCCCGGCGGGGGCGGTCGAGCGCACAGGAGCCGGTCCGGTGCGTACGCGCCCGACCCGTTACGCTTCTGCTCCTGGAGGACGTCCCGGCCGCGATGACCGGAAAGGGGACTTCTCCCCGGGGAGTTGGGGGTGTGCGGTGCTGGAGGTCCTCGGTCTGGACGAGCGCGCCGAGGCCGCCTACCTGGCGCTGGTCGACAGCCGGTCGCTCACCGTGGCCGAACTGGCGGAGCGGACCCGCACGGAACGCTTCGACCTGGAGAGCGCCCTGGTCCGGCTGGAGGACGGCGGTCTCGTCGCGCGGGTGCCGGGGCGCCCCGCCCGGTACACCGCGCTCCCGCCGGAGCACGCGGTGGAGGTGCTGCTGCTGGCCCGCGAACGGGACATCCGACGGGTACGGGCCCTCGCCCAGCGGCTCGGCGAGCGGCACCAACGGGCCAGGGGCGGCCGCGGGTCGGCCTCGCTCATCGAGGTGATCTCCGGCGCGGAGGGCGTGGCGCGCTGCGGGGAGCAGTTGTTCCGGCGAGCCGAGCGGGAGATCCGGGGCATCGACGCGCCGCCCTACGCGGCAGCCGGGGACGGCAGCCGGGTCAACTCGGTCGTCAACATCACCGGCAGGCAGGTCCGCAGCCGGTTCATCCACGGCCGGGACTCGCTGTTCCTGCCCGGAGTGGTGGGCCGCATCGAGCGGGACGTCGCCGGCGGCGAGGAGGTCCGCGTCGTACCACGGGCGCCGATGAAGCTGCTGCTGGCCGACGACCAGGCGGGGCTGATCCCGCTCGTGTCGACCCCCGAGGTGCTGGACACCTGCGTCCTGGTGCACCCCTCTTCCCTGCTCGACGCGCTGAGCGTGCTCTTCGAAACCCTGTGGCAGCAGGCGCAGCCCTTCGTGCCAGGCCCCACGGAACGGGACGGTCCGGACGCCTTCCTCAGCGAGGAGGAACGGCGCATCGTGTCGCTGCTGGGCCTCGGGTTGCCGGACGAGGCCATCGCCCGTCACCTAGGCATCGGGCATCGCACGGTGCAGCGGCGAGTCCAGGCCCTGCTGGTGCGACTGGGTGCGGCCAGCAGGTTCCAGGCGGGCGTGCTCGCGGCGCGGCGCGGCTGGTGGACGCCGGACGACCCCCTCGGTGCCTGAGCCGCGCCGGTGCTCCGTGGGGCCGCCGGTGTGCGGACGGCCCCACGGCCGGGAACGGTTACCGCCGGGCGAGCGTGATGTCGGCCGTGAACTCGGCGGCGCCGTGCGCCCGGACGGTGCGCCGCACCGTCCGATGGCCCTCCGCGCTCACGGTGAGGCCGACCGCGCGGTCCGCGTCCGGCAGCCACACCTCGTAGCGGCCGTCGAGCGCGGTGCGCAGGGTGTGCGCGCCGCCGCCGGCCGTGACGCGGACCGTGGCTCCGGCCAGCGGTCCCGTCGTGCCGCCCGGCCGGGCGGCGGTCACGGTGCCGGTGAGCCGGAGCGCGCCGTGCGGCGGCACCACGGTCAGGGTGACCGGGACGGCCACGGACCCGTACGGGCCGTCGGAGTCGACGACCAGGCGCGCCTGGTGGACGCCCGCGTCGGCGGGTCCCATCGCCGTGGCGTCGGCGGTGACGGTCAGACGTACCGTCCGCCCCGGTGCGACGGTCCGGGCGGCGGCCTTCTCGCTCAGCCACGGGACGTCGCCGTGCGGTGCGTCCCAGCCGGGCAGCACCTGGGCGGCGGTCTGGGTCACGCGGTCCGAGGACTGCCCGCCCAGGACGTACCAGCCCGGTGCGGAGGCCGCCGCGTACAGCGGCTGCGGGAGGTTCGGCAGCGCGGTCCAGGCGTCGGTGGACGGGTCGTAGGCGTAGGCCTCGTTGGTCATGGCGCCCGCCGAGACCAGCACGCCGCCGCCCATGAGCAGCCGGCCTCCCGCCGCGGCGCCCGCGGCGCCCCAGACGTCGGCAGGCGGGTCGGCGATCGGCGTCCAGCGGCCCTTGGCGGGGTCGAGGGCGTAGCCGACCGCGGTCGCCCTCGGGAAACCGCCGTCGGCCTGATAGACGCCGCCCGCGCAGTACAGGGTCCCGTCGGCGGTGCCGCACGTCGTCCAGGACGTCGGTGTCGGGTAGGCGGGGCCGCGTGACCACGAGTCGGTCGCCGGGTCGTAGACCTGGACGTCACCACTGCCGCAGGAGAACTGCGCGCAGCCTCCGATCACGTACAGCTTGTCTCCGACGACCGCCGCGCCGGGGCTGCCGTAGGCGACGGGCGCGTCGGCGATCGTCGACCAGGTGTCGGTCGCCGGGTCGTAGACCTCACCGCCCGCGATGGGCTGCCCCGCGGAGTCCTTGCCGCCCGTCACGTACAGCTTGCCCCGGATGAACCCGGCCGCCGCTCCGAAGCGCTTGGTCACCGCGGGAGCCAGGTCCTTCCAAGTGGCCGTGTCCGGGTCGTAGGAGCGCAGGGAGTTGGTCAGCCAGCCGTCGGGGGTCTGGCCGAGGCCCGCGTACAGGATGCCGTCGTGGGTGGCCGCGACGCCTCCGCTCGTGGCCTGGGGAAGGTCCGTGACCGGTTTCCACGCCTGGTCGGTGGGAAGGCCGGCGGCCGTTCCCCTGGCGGCCCGCGGGATGTCCAGCGGGCCGACCCCGGTGGCGGAGCGCTTGCGGGGCGCCCCGGCCGGCGAGGCGGGCGCGCTCCCTGCGACGTTCTGTTCCCCGACGGAGAGGGTGGCGGGCGCGCCTCCGGTGTTCCGCAGCTTCACGGTGACGGTCTTCCGGCCGCCCCAGGGCACGGTGACTGCGACGGCGGACGGCTTCGCCTCCAGCAGGGAGGGGTGCAGACGGAAGTCGGCCGTGGTCACGGCATCGGCCTTGACCCGTACCGTCGAGGTGACCGCCGGGTAGCCGAATCCGGCGAGGTCCGCGGTGAACTCCTGTCTCCCGGTGCGGGAGGAGAAGGCCCAGTACAGTCCGTCGCCCACGGTGGCGTCGCCGGGCGAGGCGACGCTGCGGCCACTGTCGGCGGGTACGGCGCGGGCGGCGACGGTGGCGCCGAGGACGCCGGTCCCGGTGTTGGCGTCCGTCACCCGTCCGGTGAGCAGGCCGCCCGGCACAGTGTCCAGCGAACGGGTACCGAGGGCCACGTTGTCCAGCTGCCAGAAGCCGGTCAGCGAACCGCTGTAGTGGAAGCGGACGCGCACGGACGGCTTGCCCGCGTAGGCGGTGAGCGCCACGGTCTCGTGCGCGGGGCCGTTGACGACGTCGGTCGTGTGCCAGACGGTGTCCCAGGTGTGGCCGCCGTCGGTGCTCACGTCGACGTCGGCGGTGGGGTCGCTGAAGCGGTAGGTGCCCGGCAGCGCGGTGTCGAACTCCAGCCGTGGCTGCGTGAGCGCGGAGAAGTCGTAGGCGGGACTGACCAGTTCGCTGTCGACCGGAGCCCAGCCGAGGGCGTAGTCGTCGACCTCCGCGAAGCGGCCGTCACCGCCGGTCTGGTTGCCTCGGTTGAGGGGGTCGCCGAACTCCCAGCCGCCCGCGTCGGTGTGATTGACGACGCTCCAGCCCTCGGGCGTCGCCGCCTCGGCGAAGGACTGGAGGCCGCCGCCGTGGTAGGTGACGGCGTAGCCTGGCGGCAGGGTGCCGGTGCCGGTCAGCGGCAGGGAGAGGTCGGCGGTCCGCGCGGTGGCACCGAGGGCGACCGTGGCGGTGGCGGGCCGGTAGCCGGGGTACAGGGCGGTGGCCTTCAGGGTGTACGTCGCGTCACGCGGCAGCCGGATCGAGTAGTGACCGGTGGCCGGGTCGGTGAAGGCGGTGCCGGGCACGCCGTCGACGGTCAGCCGGGCGTACACGCCCCAGCCGTGCCCGCCGCCGTCGCGGACCGTGCCGGAGACGGTCTGGGTGGGCACGGCGGCCAGGGCGGCGTCGGCGCTCACCCGCGCGCCGTCGGCGACCTCGACCTGGCCGAAGTCCTTGTCGGCGTAGCCGAAGGCGCTCACGGTCAGCCGGTAGGTGCCCGCCGGGGCGACGAGCGACCAGGTGCCGTCGTCGCCGGCCGAGGCGTGGTAGTCACCCAGTCGTACGGCGGCTCCGGGCACCGGTTTCCCGGTGGCCCGGTCGGTGACCTTGCCCGAGACGGTGCCGTGCGGGCCGGGCTGGAACGCGGCGAGGCCGTTGGGTGTGCCCAGTCCGGTGGGGCCGTCGTAGCCGGGACCGGCGGTACAGCTGGGCGCGGGATCGCACCGGGGCGTGGTACCGAATCCGCACAGCCCCGCGTCGGGGCAGCTGGCGTTGTCGCCGTCGGTGACGTCGTGGAGCGCGCCCGGCGTCTGGTACGGGTAGGAGGCGGGGTAGGTTCCCTCGACGGGGGTGCCGGCCAGGGCGTAGACGCCGGCGATGATCGGCGCGGACGCGCTGGTGCCGCCGTAGACGTTCCACCCGGCGTCGGAGAAGCTGTTGTAGACCGCGACCCCGGTCGCGGGATCGGCGACCGCGCTGACGTCGGCCACCGACCGGCCCGTGCAGCCCGTCTCCGGCTGGAAGGCGGGCCTGGGCTCGGCCTGGGAGCAGCCCGAGCCGGTGGCGCCCCAGTGCTGTTCGCCCGAGGCGGAGGTGGTGACGGTGTTCCAGACCTTCTCGGACCAGCCGCGGGCACTGCCCGGGCTCCGGGTGAGCGAGGTGCCCCCGACCGATGTCACGTACGGCGAGGAGGCCGGGTAGCTCACCCCGTAGCCGTTGTCGCCGGAGCTGAACAGCACGGCTGTGCCCGGGTGGTCGAAGTAGGCCTTGTCGAGGGCCTGGACGCTCTCGTCCTCGGAGTAGGAGCCGTAGGAGTTGGAGACGTAGCGGGCGCCCAGCGCGACCGCTGTGTTGACGGCGCCGCCCAGGTCGTCGGTGTAGGCGCTGTCGGCCTCGACGAGGAGGATGTGCGCCTTCGGGGCTATCGCGGACACCATGTCGAGGTCGAGGGATATCTCGCCGGCCCAGCCGTCGTCGGGCGCGGGGTACTCGGTGCCGCCGCGCTGGTCCGTCTTGCGGAAGCAGCCGTTGTCGGTGGTGCAGGCCGGGAGGCCGTACTGCGCCCGGTAGGTGGCGAGGTCCTGTTCGGCCTGGGGGTTGTCGTACGCGTCCACGATCGCGATGGTCGCGCCGGCGCCGCCGTCCGCTGGCAGGTCGTAGGCGGAACGCAGGTCGGCGGGGCCGTATCCGTCGGGTGTCGCCTGACCGCCGGCCTGGACCCGCGCGGTGGGGACGTCGGTGCGGCGGACGCCGAAGCAGCCGAACTGGCCCGGCTTCGGGGTGCCGCACAGGGCTTCGGTCGCGGGCCTGGCCGTGCCGGACGTGGCGGCGACGGCCTCGGCCGGCGACGGGAGCTGGACGGCGAGGGCGGTCAGCAGCGCCGCCGCGGCGGTGCCGACGGCCCGGCGCCATGGCCGGACCGGCGGGGGGGAGACGGCAGAACCGGGTCTGGCGCGGCCGGGGAATGGCCGGGCCGCAGGGGGTGTCCGCACAGGGCAACTCCGGAATGGAAAGGGCAGCAGGCAGCGGGCGCCTGGCCTGACATCGTTGTCGGCGAGTCGTGTCCCGCGATGGACAGAAGATCGCCCGGCCGGGCGGACCGGTCAATGCCACCGGGCTGGCGTCTTGACGCCGTGTCGTATTCACGCCTCTGTGACCGGGGGCTCACCGGGGGGCCGCGTGCCGTCCGGAGCGGGAGGGGCGGGACGGGAACGGACAACGGCGACGCTGTGCCCGCTCCCGGCCGACGTACAGCGGCGCACCGCACCGCCTCGGCGGCGGTGCCGACGGGAACGACGCCCTGGCGCGGGTGCCGCCGTCATGGCTCGGGGCCGCGCCGGGACGGAACGACGGCCGGGGTGCCCCAGGTCCTCAGGCCGTGACGGGGATCCGCACCAGGATCGACGTGCCCTCGCCGGGGGGCGACTCGATGGACAGCGTGCCGTCGAACGCGGCCACACGGTCCGCCAGTCCGGTCAGGCCGCTGCCGGCCGCGGCCCCCGCCACGCCGCCGACACCGTCGTCGGCGACCCGTATCCGCAGGATGTCGCCGGTCAGCTCCAGGGAGATGTCGATCTGGGACGCCTGAGCGTGTTTGACCGCGTTCGTCACGGCCTCGGCCACGATGAAGTAGGCGTTGGACTCCACGGCGGAGGCGAACCGCCCGTCGCACGCGTTGTCGACGACTACGGGGACCGGGCACCGGGACGCCAGGTCCGCCACCGCTCCCGCCAGCCCCTTGACCGTGAGGGTCAGCGGATAGATGCCCCGGGCGAGTTCCCTCAGTTCGTCGATCGCGGTCTGGGCGTTGGTGATCGAGTCCTCCAGCAGCTCGGTCGCGGTGGTCTGCTCGTCGGGAAGCATCTCGCGCGCCAGCCGCAGACCGATCATCAGGCTCACGAGTCGCTGCTGCGCCCCGTCGTGCAGATCACGCGCCGTGCGGCGGTGCACCTCCTCGACGCTCTGCATGACGCGCCTGCGGCTGTCCTGCAACGAGGCCGCCATGGAATTGAACGAGGTGCCGAGCGCGCCGATCTCCGCCACCTTGCTGGGCGTGATCCGGGTGGCGAGGTCGCCGTCCGCGAGCCGCTGCGCCGCGGCGGCGGCGGCGCGCACCGGCCGGACGACGGCACGGTGCTGGAGCACCGTGAAGGCCGCCACCAGCGCGGTCGACGCCGCGAGGCCCAGGCCCGCGGCGACCACGGCCCGGTGCCCGTTGGCCCCCGCGGCGTCCTCGCGCGCCGCGAGCTGCGTGCGCTCGTCGGCCGTGTACCGGTCGAACTGGGCGCGCAGCGCGTCGACCCGCCGCTTGCCCTCGTCCGTCTCCGCCGGTCCGGAGGCGGCGGGGTCACCCCGGCGGACCGCCTCGACCAGGGGGACCGAATAGTCGTCCAGATAGGACCGGACGCCGCGCGCGATCTGCGCGGCGGTGCGTCGCTGACCGGCCGAGGTGGTGCTTTCGGTGAACCGCCGCGTCTCGGCCGGGAGACTCTTGCGCGCCTCGTTCCACGGCTGGAGGAACTGCTCCTGTTTGGTGATCACGAAGCCTCGCTGGCCCGTCTCCAGGTCCAGCACGAGCTGCTCCATGGTTCCCGCCTCGACCAGGGCAGTCCGGGAGGCCCGCCGCGCCGAGGTCGAGTCGTTGGCGTCGTCGATCGCCCAGAGCAGGACGGCGAAGGCGACACCGATGAGCAGGGCGAGCAAACCACTCGCCGCGATCGTGAGGCTGGTCAGCCCCAGTCGCCGGCCCGAGTACCACCGTCGCACCCTCATGCTCCGCCCAGTGATGAAGAGGTTGGGAACGCCGCGCGCTTTCAGTAAGTAACGTATCTATCTTTGATGGACAGCGCATCAAGATACATAACTGAATACGCTCTGGACAGGTGCCGTCACGGAGTGAGCCATGACCACACCGGCCCGCCTGAGTTGTGCGCGACCTGGTTGTGCGCCCGGCCGCACCGCCGGACACACGGACGTGTCCGGCGGTGCGGCCGTGTTCCTGCGTCAGCCCCGGGAAGCACTCCGCGGCACGACCCGCAGGCGGACCGGGACGTCCGGCACCCAGTACGGCCCGTCGGTGGCCAGGGCGACGGACGCCGTCCAGTCGCCCGTACCCTCCAGCCGGCGCGCGTCGAGCGTCACGGTGAGGGTCGCCCTGCCGCCCGGACGGAGCGTCAGGCGGTGCGGGGTCTCCGCCAGCCAGGGCACGTCGGTCTCGGTGCGGTCGTAACCGGGCAGGAGGATCGCCGTGGACACGGGGATGGGGAAGCGGACCTCGCGGCTTCCGCCGACCCGGTACAGGCCCGGTGCGCCGCCGCCGCGGTACACGGCGCTCGGGGCGTCCGGGAGCGCCGTCCAGGTGTCGCTGCCGGGGTCGTACGCGTAGCCCTCCGCGGTGAGGACGCGGTTGACGCCGACGCGCTTGAAGCCGCCGGAGACGAGCAACTGTCCGTTGGCGGCGGCGTAGGTGCCGGTCGCCAGGCCGACCGGCATGGCGGCGATGGGCTGCCAGCTGTCGGAGGCGGGGTCGTAGACGTAGCCGTCGCCGGTCTCGACGTAGTCGTGGATGCCGCCCGCGCAGTACAGCCGTCCGTCGACGGCGCCGCAGTTGGCCCAGCTGATGGTCTGCGGGTAGGCGGCGGCCCGGGACCAGGAGCGCGCGCCCGGGTCGTAGACGTACACCGAGTCCGAGCAGTCCGTGTTCGTGCAGCCGCCGACCACGTAGAGCCGCCCGTCCAGCACAGCGCTCGCCGCGCCGTAGTGCCCCTCCGGGATGTCCGGGCCCTTCGACCAGCGGCCGGTGGCCGCGTCGAACACCTGGGTCGTGCGGCTCACGGTCTCCTGGGGACCCCAGCCGCCCACCGTGTACAGACGGCTGCCGATGAAGCCGTGCGCGGTGGCCTGCCGCGGCTCGGGCGCGGACGGGCCGCGCTGCCAGGCGCGGGTCGCGGGATCGTAGACGTACAGGTCGGCGGTGGGCTCCTGGCCGTCGGAGCCGAGGGCGGAGTAGAGCCTGCCCTGGTAGGTGCCGACGGCGTTGTCCATCACGGCGGCGGGCAGGTCGGGCAGGGCCCGCCAGGCGGTGCCCGGGGCCTCAGAACCCGGCGCGGTGCCGGTGCGCTCGCCGACGTGGACGGTCAGCGGCGCGGTGCCGGTGTTGCGCACCGTCACCTTCCGCACGACACGGCCGCCTCGCGCGGTGGTCGCGTCGATCCGGGTCGTGCCGACCGCGAGCCGGCCCGCCCTGAGGACGAACGGGGCCTCGGTGACCCGGTCCGCGGGCACGGTGACGGTCCGCGTGGCCCCGGTGTAGGACGGCTTGGCCGCCGTCGCGGTGGTCCGGCCACCGCCGGGGACGAACAGCCGGTAGTAGCCGTCGCCCGCGCGCGGGTCGCCGGAGGCCGCCGCGGTCGGCGCGCTCGCGCCGCCGGTGCGGACCACGGCGCCGATCAGCCCCTTGCCGGTGTTGGCGTCGGTGACCGTGCCGGTGAGCACACCCCCGGCCACGGGTGTGGCCACCCGCTCGGTGACGGTGACGTCGTCCACGGCCCAGAACAGGCCGGGACCGGTGAAGTGGAACCGCACCCGTACCGCGTCCTCGCCGGCGTAGTCGGTCAGCGGGATCTCCACCCGGCCGCTCGTCCACAGCTGGTCCTGGTGCCACACCGTGGTCCACGTGCGGCCGTCATCGGCGCTGACCTGCACCTCGCCCTTCTGCTCCGCCGATCCCTCGTAGTCGGTGTCGAAGCTGAGCGCCGGGTCTCCGGTGCGGCCGAAGTCGTACGCGGGACTGATCAGGGAGGTGTCCAGGGCACTCCCGGCGTGGTCGGCGTCGGCGACGGCGAAGCCCCCCGAGCCGCCGGTGGTGTTCCCCCGGCCGCCGGGATCGTCGAACGTCCAGCCCGGAGTGCCGGTCACGCTCCAGCCGGCGGGCGGCCCGGAACCGCCGTCGAACGTCTCGCTGCCGACGGTGTCCGCCTTCACGGTGTACGCCGGGTCGTCCTCGGCCCACGTGTCCACGGGCAGGGCCAGACCCACGGTCTGGTCCGCGCCGCCCACGGTCACCCGGCGCACGAGGGACTGGTAGTCGCTGTCGTCGCCGACCACACGCAGGGTGTACGCGTGGTCCTCGGGGAGGTCGAGGCGGTAGGCGCCGGTGACCGGGTCGGACCACACCGGGGCGCCCGGCACCCCGTCGACGGTGATCTTGGCGTGCAGTGGCCAGCCGTGCCCCGAACCGTCGGTGACGGTGCCGGAGACCCGGTGGGTGGCCAGTTTGCGCAGGCCCAGATCGCCGTTCGCGGTGCCGCCGTCGGTGAGGTGGACGTCCGTCAGGGTGCCGGTGGCGTATCCGTAGGCCGTCACCCGGACGTCGTGGTCACCGGCGGGCAGCGGCAGGGTGTAGTGGCCGTGGGCGTCGGTGGCCGTGCTGTACGGGCCGGCCGTCACCTCGGCCGCGGCGACGCCCGCGCCGGAGCCCACGTCCGTGACCGTGCCGGTCAGCGTGCCGTGCGGGCCCATGGTGAAGGCCGTCAGGCCGTCGGGGGTGCCGAGGCCGGTGGGGCCGTCGTAGCCCGGGCCCGCGGTGCAGAAGTAGGCGGGTGCGCAGGCGCCGTTGGCGCCCGTGGTCACGTCGTGCAGTCCCCGGCCTCCCCCGGCGTACGGGTAGACGGCGGGCCGGGAGCCCGCGGCCGGGGTGCCCGCGTTCGCGTACACGCCGGCGATGATCGGCGCCGAGGCGCTGGTGCCGCCGGCCACGCCCCAGCCGCCGGTCTCGCCGAAGCTGTCGTACACGGCGACGCCCGTGTCCGGGTCGGCCACGGCGGAGACGTCGGCGACGGTGCGCCCCGGGCAGCCGGTGTCCTGCTGGAACGCCGGCTTGGGCTCGTACCGGGAGCAGCCGGAGCCCGTGCCGTTGCCGTCGTGGTCCCACACCGACTCCGACCAGCCGCGCGCGGCGTCCGGGTCCTTGGTGAGCGTGGTGCCGCCGACCGCGGTGACGTTCGGGGAGGCGGCCGGGTACGAGACGCCGTAGCGGAAGTCGCCGGAGGAGGCGACGACGGCGACGCCCGGGTGGTCGTAGTGGACGTCGGCCGCCGACTCCGCCGGGTCCTCCGGGAAGAACGTGTAGTTGGAGCCGTAGGAGTTGGAGACGTACCTCGCGCCGAGCGCGACCGCCTGGTCCACGGCCGCGCCCAGGTCGTCGATCGTGGCGGTGTCCGCCTCGACCAGCAGGATGCGGGCCCTGGGCGCCACGGCGGAGATCATGTCCAGGTCGAGGGAGATCTCGGAGGCCCAGCCGGAGTCGGGCTCCGGGTAGTCGCTCCCGCCGCGCTGGTCGGTCTTGGTGAAGCAGCCGTTGGCGGTGGTGCAGGGCGGCAGCCCGTACTGGGCGCGGTAGACGGCGAGGTCGGCCTCGGCGTTCGGGTTGTCGAAGGCGTCGACGACGGCGATGGTGGCCCCGGCGCCGCCGTCGGCGGGCAGGCCGTAGGCGCCGCGCAGGTCGGCCGGCCCGTAGCCCTGGGGGTCGTCCGCCGCCCCGAGCACACCCTTACGGGCCGTCAGATCAGTGCGGCGGAGCCCGAAGCAGGTGAACTCGTGCGGCTTGGGCGGGCCGCAGAGCGGTTCGGTACGGCCGTGTGAGGCGGGCGCCGCCGACTGTTTCACGGGCACCGCCCCGGTTCCCGCCTGGGCCGGGGTCACGGCCCCGAGGAGGGCCAGGACGGCGGTGGTCAGCGCGGCGGCGCCGACGGCCTGGCGTCTGCGCCGGCGTGGCCCGGCGCTTCGACGTATGAGCAAGGTGTTCTCTCTCGAGTGTGCGGTTCGGTGGTCCCGTGCGGACCACGGAGGCTTCAGCTTCGCTTGTCTTCGGCACGGGAAGATCACTGAAGAGGAGTGAAGCACCGTCGCGGCCGTGCGTCTTCCCGTTCGCCCCGTCAGGTGCGCCCGTACGGGCAATTCCCTTGGCCGGCAGGGGAGAAGGATCGCATCGGTCGCGACGACGGCGGAAGCCGAGCATGCTGGTAGCCGCGCGACACGACCGCCAGTCGACCTGACAGCAAGTCGAGTGACAGTCAGTCGACATGACAACAAGTCAACTCGGTGACGACACGTCCGAGAGGTTCCCCATGGCCGGCCCAGCTTCGTACGGCGACGTTCCCCCCTACGACACCCCGCGCGGCGGGCCCGGGTACCGGACGCCGACCGGGCCGCGGTCCGTCGCGGCCGGCCGCCTGTGGGCGACCGGGGCCGCGACGGCGGTGGTCGCCGCCCTGGTCGCGGTGGTGGCGACCATGTTCGTGCGCGGTGTCCTCGGCATCGCCGTGTTCGCACCGGAGGCGGCGGGCGCGTGGGGGGACGCCACGACGGGGTACCTCGCCGCGTGGGCGGCGGCGGGCGCCGTCGTGGCCACCGGCCTGCTGCACCTGCTGTTGCTGACCGTCGCCCGGCCGCGCGCCTTCTTCTCCTGGATCGCCGGGCTGGTGACCGTGGCGCTGGCCCTGCTGCCGTTCACCACGGACCTCGCCCTCGCCGCGAAACTGGCGACCGCCGCCGTGTTCCTGGCCATCGGCGGCACGGTCACCGGCCTGCTCACCGGCACGGCGTACAGCGTCGCGCCTGACCGGAGCCGCGAGTCCTGGTGACGTGCGGGCGCCCGTGCCCGCCGCCTTGTGATCAGACGGTGGACCAGAACCCCTCCAGCGCGGTGTTGAAGGGGGCACCGGTGTTCTGCACGGCGTGACCACCGGGGACGACCAGGCGACGGGCATCCAGTCGCTCGGCCAGGGCGTCGCTGATCCGCTCGAAGACCGGGCGCGCGCCCCCGCTGACGATCAGAACCGGGAACGGCGCCGCGCGCAGTTCCCGTACCGGAACCACCGCCTCCCACGGCCAACGGGTGTCCGGCGAGAGGCGGCGGGCGGAACGGGACAGTTCCGCGGGGAGCGGCACCGGATAACGGGTGGTGGGGTCGATCAGGGCGAACAGCCTTCGGAAGAAGGCGTCGGGGTCGGCGGGCGGGCGGGCCACCAGCCGTCGGGCGGCGCGCTCGTAGGCGTCCACGGCCTCGCTGCCGCGGGCCGCGGAACTCGCGGCGCTCTCGACCAGGGTGAGCGAGCGGACCAGCCCGGTGGGCAGGGGCAGGCCAGTGGCCTCGCGCAGCCGTTCATGCAGTTCCGTCAGCCTCAACGAGGTCAGTCCGAGGTCGCGGAACGCGGTGTCGGTGTCGACGAGCCGCCAGTCCTCGTGGCCCGCCACGGCCGCCACCGAGCTTCTCACCAGAACGTCCAGCCGCACCGGTGCCTCCCCCTCCGGGACACCCGCCGCAGCACGGCCGGTGGTGGCCGTTCCCACGTCCTGGACCACTCCCCCGTACCGAACCGCCCCCGCGGCCACTCCCCCGCCGTGCATCCCCGCGCCTGCGACCGCTTCCCCGTTCCCGGTCCCCGCGCCGTCACCGCAGCCCCCACGCCCTCGACCGCCACCGGCCTCTCGGCCCCCACCGCGCTGCCGGACCCCGGCACCGACACACCCTGCGCCGTCACCCCGACATCAGCCCTCGCACCCCGCACTGTGGCCGAGCACCGGGCGCCCGCCCCGCCCTCAGCGGCCACAGCACCCTCCGTGGCCACCTGACTGTCCGCGGCCCCGTCAGGCGCCGCCCCGTTCCAGGTCTCCTCACCGTCGGCCCCTACCATGCCGTCAGTCACCGCCCCCGGGGCCGTCACCGTTTCCGCCACACGTCCCACCGCCACGCCGTCGGCCGGCGGCACGTTCCCGGGCGCTGCCGCGTCCACGGTGTTCCGACTCGGTGAGCTCTGGCGCGACTGAGGAAAGAACCTGAACAGGAATACGCCCTCCTGCCGGGAATTCCACGGTCTCACCATCCGGACAGAGCGTGACAATTAAAGCCTGAGTCATCCCGACAATTCCCGGGCACGTCCCCAACAGCTACCACTCAGGGAACTGACAGGGAAACGGGCCGGGTTCACGCTGCGGACCGTCGACGGGAAATTCACGAGTCGGCCCCGTTCACGGCAGGCAGCACCGCATGCCGCAAACCCTGCCGTAGTACACTGCTGTGGAAAAGTTACCGGCCGCGCCGTGCACCCCAGGGGGACCTGCTCAGAACCATCCGCCCACTCGTCCACCGGTATTTTTCTGTTTCTGGCACGTTTCCCATGGAGGTGCCGGCGATGCGGCCCACCGCCGACGCACTGTTCGGTCGTGAGAACGAAATGGCTTTTCTGCACGACCGGATCGACGTCCTGTCCCGTCAGGGCGGCGCCGTTCTCGTGCACGGGGAACCCGGGATCGGCAAGACCGCGCTGCTGGAGGAGGCGGCACGGCACACAGCGCTCAGGAGAAGCCGCGTCCTCACCACGGTCGGCGTGGAGTCGGAGACGCTCCTGCCCTTCTCGGGACTGCATCAGCTCGTCTTCCCGTTCCGGGCCCTGATCGACGACCTGCCGGACACTGAGCGCGACGCCCTGCGGGCGGCGCTCGGCATCACCGACGCACCGGTCCCCGACCTCTACCTGGTGGCGCTCGCCTCGCTGAACCTGCTGGCCCGAGCCGCTGCCGGCGCCCCGCTGCTGCTCGTCGTGGACGACGTGCACTGGCTCGACGGCGCCAGCGCGGAGGTCATCTCCTTCCTCTCCCGGCGCCTGGAGTCGGAGCCGATCCTGCTGCTGGCCGCCCTGCGGGACGGCTACCCCACGCGGCTGACCCGCACCGACGTGGCGGACCTCGCGGTGGGGCCGCTCTCGGCCGAGGCGTCCGCGCTGCTGCTGGACCGGCGGGCGCCGGGCCTCGCCCGCGTGGCCCGGCAGCAGCTGCTGAAGGAGGCGGCCGGCAATCCGCTCGCGCTGACCGAGCTGGCGACGGACACCTCCGGCCGGGAGACCATCTCCCCCGACGCTCCGTGGACCCCCATGTCCCGGCGCCTCCAGGACGCGTTCACCGCGCGGCTGCGCACCCTGCCGGACGCCACCCGGCACATCCTGCTGACGGCCGCCTGCGACGACAGCCCGTCCCTCACCGAGATCCTGCGCGTCGCCTCCCTGGACCTAGCGGCACCGGCGACCGCCGCGGACCTCGCCCCGGCGGTCTCCGCCCGGCTGACCGAGGTGTCCGACGACGCCGTGCGCTTCCGGCACCCCCTGATGCGCTCGGCGATCCGGCAGGCCGCCCCGGCGGCCCGGCGGCGCCAGGTTCACGCGGCCCTCGCCCGCTGCCTGCCCGCCGGTTCAGACCGCCGGACCTGGCACGAGGCGGCGGCCACCGTCCAGGCCGACGCTCGGCTCGCCGACCGGCTGGAGGCCGCCGCGGACCGCGCCCACCGCCGTGGCGGCGCCGCCGACTCCGTGTTCGCCCTGGAACAGGCCGCCCGTCTCAGCAGCGAGCCCGGACGGCGGGTCGAACGGCTGCTCAAGGCCGCCGACCAGGCCGTGGACACCGGCCAGCAGCACCTGCTGACCCGGCTGCTGGACGCGGCGACCCCGTGGGCCACCACCCCGCAGCAGCGGGCCCGCATCCAGTGGATCAAGGGCGGCCTGGAGGACGGCATGCGCGACGCCTCCGAGGGCACGGCCCTGCTGACCCGGCTGGTGCGGACCGTCATGGCCGAGGGCGACCACGACCTCGCCGTTCGCATCCTGTGGAGCGCCGCGCTGCGCTGCTTTTGGTCCGAACCCGGCGACGCGGCCCGCCGAGACATCGTCGCCCTCGCCGACGCCCTGCCCTTCCCCGACGACGACCCCCGCATCCTGGCGATCCTGGCCTACGCCCAGCCGGTGACCAGCGGTCGCCGGGTCCTCACCCAGCTACGCCGGGCGGCCGGGCGGACGGCGGGCGACGCCCAGGCGGACCGGCTGGTCGGCAGCGCGGCCGTCCTGGTCGGCGACTTCGAGCTGGCGGCGGAACTGTCCGAGGTCTCCGTGCCCGGACTGCGTGCGCACGGCCGGCTGGGCCTGCTCGCCCGCGCGCTGGGCGCCCAGGCCTGGAGCGGCGCCCAGCTCGCCCGGCTGGACTCCACCATCCCCGTCGCCGAAGAGGCCAGCCGGCTGGCCCGGGAAACCGGACAAACGTTTCTGCACGGCATCAACGTCGCCACCGAGGCCCGTACCGCCGCGCTCCAGGGCCGGTACGACAGCGCCATGGAGCTGGCGGCGCGGGCCGAGCGGATCGGGCTGCCCGTCGCCGCCCGCCCGGTGCTCGCGACCGCCCAGATCGCGAGGGGCGTCGCCGCCATGGGGGCGGGCCGGTACGACGAGGCCCACGCGCACCTGCTGCGCATGCACGACCCGGCGGACCCCGCCCACCAGCCGGCGCTGCGCTGCTACGCCCTCATCGAGCTGGTGGACGCCGCCGTACACAGCGGGGACACCCGGCGGGCCCGGTCGGTGATCGAGGAGATGGAGGCCGCCGCCCGGCGCACCCCCTCCCCCGCGCTGCACAGCGGCCTGCGCTACGCCCGCGCGGTCCTCGCCGACGACACCGAGGCGGAGGAGCTGTTCGCGGGGGCGCTGGACGGATGCGGTCGGCCCTTCGACCGGGCCCGCGTCCAGCTCGCCTACGGGCAGTGGCTGCGCCGCCAGCGGCGGGTGACGGACGCGCGGACGCACCTGCGGGCCGCCCGCGACGCGTTCGACGCGCTGGGCACGGTTCCGTGGAGCGAGCGGGCGCGCCGGGAACTGCTCGCCTCCGGCGAGACCAGCCGCCGCCGCGAGCCCGACGCCCGCGACCGGCTGACCCCGCAGGAGCTGCAGATCGCCCGGATGGCCGCCGAGGGCCTGACGAACCGGGAGATCGGCCAACGCCTGTACCTCTCCCACCGCACGGTGAGCACCCACTTGCACCGGGTGTTCCCCAAGCTGGGCATCACCTCCCGCGCGGAACTGACATCGGTGTTCCCACCGACAGGGTGAGCACCCGGGGGGTGGCCGAGGCGGGGCTGGGGGTGGGGGTGCGGACTTGCACGGGTCCGCGGCTGGGGAGCGGGCGGGCTTGAGGCCGGCGCGGTTC
Organism: Streptomyces sp. Ru62; assembly: GCF_002920615.1. Taxonomy (GTDB): domain Bacteria; phylum Actinomycetota; class Actinomycetes; order Streptomycetales; family Streptomycetaceae; genus Streptomyces. Next base: position 137,838 of record NZ_PQSU01000003.1, on the reverse strand, counting down.
GAGACCGGGGCTCAGCGGGCGGGATGGGGACTGGCGCAAGTCCGCGGCCGGGCAGCGGCCGGGCTCGGGGCTGGGGCTCCACGGCTGGGGAGCGGGCGGACTTGAGGCCGGCGCGGTTCGAAACCGGGGCTCAGCGGGCGGGATGGGGACTGGCGCGAGTCCGCGGCCGCGCAGCGGCCGCACTTACGGACTGGTCCGGGTCCAGGGCTGCGGAGCGGGTGGGCTGGTGGACCGGCGTGGGTGCGGGGGCGGGGACGGTCGGGCCCTGGAGGTGGGACGGCCGGGCACAGGACGGCGAAGGCCCGGGTACGGGAAGTGGCCGGGCACCGACGGGCGCCGGCCCCGGGCCGTGAGCGTCCGGGCGTGGGAGCCGACGGCCGGGGCCGGCACGGGACACCCAGCCGCCGGAAGCCCGCGCCTCACGTCCGGAGAGCGGCAGGCCGACGACCCAGGTCCGGGGACGTCCGGCCACCGGAACCTCCCGTCCGGGCCCCGGGAAGTTTCCCCCGGCCCCGGTGAGCCCCCGGGGGGTCCACAGCCCAGGCCCACGTGACGAACCGGACTAAACTCGGCCGGGCAGGTCACGGGTACGGGAGCGAGTGCGGTGCCATTCATCGGGCGCGACGGCCATGTCGCCATCCTGCGGGACGCCATCGACCGCGGGCGGGCCGGCTCGGGCGGTGCCCTGCTGGTGACCGGGGAACCGGGGATCGGGAAGAGCGCCCTGCTGGAGCATGTCCTCGGCTCCCTGGACGGCGGGCAGCTGCGGGTCCTCACCGCCGTCGCCACGGAGCGGAGCGCCCGTCAGCCGTTCGCCGCGCTCGCCGAACTGCTGCGGCCGGTACACGCCTTCGAGGACCGGCTGCCTCCCGGCCAGCGGGAGGTGCTGCGGCGGTGCGTCGCCCCGCACGAGGCCGAGGACGCCGATCCGTTGCCGGACACCTTCCCGGTGGCGCTCGCCACGCTGAACCTGCTGGCCGAGGCAGCGGCGAGCCTCCCCGTGCTGCTGGTGGTCGAGAACCTGCACTGGCTGGACCCGGCCAGCGCCGCCGTCGTGCCCTTCGTGGCCCGTCGGCTCGCATCCGAACCCATCGTGCTGCTGGCCACGGTGCGCGAGGGCTTCCGGGGCCCGGCGGACGACGCCGGCCTGCCCACCCTGCCGCTGGAACCGCTGGCCGCGCCCGACGCGGCCGCCCTGGTCGACGCCCAGGCGCCCGGTCTCTCCCCCGCGCTGCGCGAGCGGATCCTCGCGGAGGGCGCCGGGCATCCGCTCGTCCTGACCAAACTGACCCGGGTCGCCCGCGACGCGTACGGCGAGGCGGCGGCGTCGGCCGCGGCGCTTCCGCCCGTGACACGGGTGGAGAGCGCCTTCCGGGCCCGGCTGACCGGTCTGCCGCCGCACACCCGGCTGCTCCTGCTGATCGCCGCGGTCCACCGGGGAGGCACCGTCCCGGAGCTGGTGGAGGCCGCGCAACTGATCGCCGGTGACACCGTCCACCCCGACGATCTCGCACCGGCCGTCCGCGGCCGGCTGATCACGGTGCACGGGGGCGAGGTGCGGTTCCGGCACTCCGTCATCCGCGCGGCCGTGCTGTCCGGCGCGGGCGCGGACGAACACCGGTCGGTGCGCGCCACGGTGGCCCGCCTCCTGTCCGAGGGTCCCCGGATCCCCGCGCCGGAACCGGCCCCAGACGACGACGTGGACGCCGTACTGAAGGCGGCGGCCGGGCACACGGAACGCGGCGGTGTCCTGGCCGCGGTCGCCGCGCTGGAGGACGCCGCGCAGTTCGGCGACTGCCCGGAGCGCCGTGCCGAGTTGCTGCTGCGCGCGGCCGATCTCGCGGTCGAGTCGGGGCGTCGCGACGAGGTGGCCCGGCTGCTGGACCGGGCGGGCGCCGGCCCGCTGTCCGCGCGGCAGCGGGCCCGGGCGGCGTGGACGGCGGCCCGTTTCCACGACGACGTGCCCGAGGGCACCGACGTCGTCACGCTGATCGCACTGGCCGAGGGCGTGGCCGCCGACGGGGACGGCGCACTCGCCCTGCGCATCCTGTGGACGGCGGCGCTGCACTGCGTGTGGGTGGACGGCGACCACACGGCCGCCGGACGCGTGGCCGCGCTCGCCGCACGCCTGGAACCGGCCGGTGAGCCACTGGCACTGGCCGTACTGGCCTGCGCCGCGCCGGTGGAGCACGGTGCGCACGTCCTCGCCCGGCTCCGCCACTGGGCCGCGCATCCGAGCGGGGACGCGGTGACCGACCAGACACTGGGTACGGCCGCGGTCCTGGCCGGTGCCTTCGAGCTGGCCGCGAGCTTCTCCGCCGCCGCCCTGAACGGACTGCGTGCCCAGGGCCGGCTCGGTCTGCTGGCCAAGGCGCTGACGGTGCGGGCGTGGAGCGCCGCGCTGCTGTGCGATCCGACGGTGGCCGTCCCGTCGGCCGACGCGGCCCTCCGGCTGGCCGAGGAGACCTCTCAGCCGGTGCTCCGGGCGACGACCCGCGCCGCCCAGGCGCTCATAGCCGCGCTGGGCGGTCGGTTCGCGGAGGCCGAGGAGCTGGCCACGGAGGCGATCGGGCTCGGCGGCGCCCACCGCGCCCGCCCGGTCCTGACGACCGCCCACCTGGCGCTCGCCCAGGTCGCCGCCGCGCAGGACTGCCTGGACGGTGCCCTGGACCGGCTGCGGCAGCCGCACGATCCGGCGTCGCCCGCGTTCCACCCGTCCGCGCTGCACTACGGCCTGATGGACCTGGTGGACGTGGCGCTGCGCGCGCACCGTGCGGAGGAGGTCCGCGAGGTCGTCGCCCGTGCGGAGCAGGTCGCGGCCGTGCACCCGTCGCCGGCGCTGCACATCGGGCTGCGGTTCGCCCGCGCGGTCCTCGCCGACGACACCGACGCCGAACGCCTCTTCGCCGAGGCGCTGGCCGCCGACCTGACGCGCTGGCCCTTCGCCCGTGCCCGCACGCAACTGGCCTACGGCGAGTGGCTGCGCCGCGGACGCCGCGACACCCTCGCCCGCACCCCGCTGCGGGCCGCCCGGGACGCCTTCGACGCCCTGGGCGCGGTCACGTTCGCCGAGCGGGCCCGCCGCGAGCTGCGCGCTTCGGGCGAGGCGAGCGCGGAGGCGGTGCCCGACGTGCGGGAGCTGCTCAGCCCGCAGGAACTCCAGATCGCCCTGATGGTGGCCGAGGGACTCACCAACCGGGAGATCGGCGAGCGGCTCTACCTCTCCCACCGGACGGTCAGCAGCCACCTGCACCGTATCTTCCCCAAACTGGGCGTCACCTCCCGCACGGCCCTGGGCCGCCTCCTGCGCTCCTCGCCCTGAAGACCGCCCACGGAACCGGCGCCGGTGACTGGCGCTGGTCCTGTACTCCGACGCCGCCGAGGCCGCGGAGCACCCTCGTCTATTACGACGTAATCCCCCCCGCTGCGGATGCCTTTCCTTACCCGGGCTCCGGCACTTGCGTACCGTGCGCCTCCGCGGAGGCGCACGGCGGCGTGGTGCCGGACGCGGCGGGTGGAAGGATCGGCGACAGGGTCCATCCAGTCAGGGATGCTCAAGGACAAGGAGACCGCTGTTGTCCGGACGTACCGTGCTGATCACAGGAGCGTCGAAGGGGATCGGCCTCGCCGCCGCCCACCGGCTCGCCGGCCAGGGACACCGGGTACTGGGGATCGCCCGCGGTGTCCCGGACGGTGACTTCCCGGGGGTGCTGCACGCGTGCGACCTCGCCGACGCCGGGGCGACGCGCGAGCTGTTGGAGACCATCACCCGCGAGGAGCGCGTGGACGCGGTCGTCAACAACGTCGGCATCGTCCTGCCGCAACCGCTCGGCGAGATCACACTCGACGCGCTGCACGAGGTGTACGACCTGAACGTGCGCGCCGCAGTGCAGGTCACACAGGCGTGCGTCGACGGGATGCGGGAGCGCGGCTGGGGCCGGATCGTCAATGTGACGAGCCGTGCGCAGCACGGCTCGCGCACCCGCAGCAGCTACGCGGCGGCCAAGAGCGCCCTGGTGGGGCTGACCGGCACGTGGGCGCTGGAGCTGGCGGAGCACGGGGTGACGGTCAACGCGGTCGCCCCGGGCCCGGTGGAGACCGAGCTCTTCCGCGAGAAGCACCCGGTGGGCGGCGCGGACGAGGCCAGGGTGCTGCGCTCCGTGCCCATGGGCCGCTTCGGCCGCCCGGAGGAGGTCGCCGCGGCCATCGCCTTCCTGCTGAGCGAGGACGCCGGCTTCATCACCGGCCAGGTGCTCGGCGTGGACGGCGGCGGCAGCCTCTCCGGCCGCTGAGAAGCCGGAGGCAACACCACTCCCAGCCCCTCGGCAACGGACGCCAGGCACCCAGCCCCTCGGCAACGGACGCCAGGCACCCAGCCCCTCGGCAACGGACGCCAGGCACCCGGCCCCTCGGCAACGGGCGCCGGGCACCCCCAGCCCTTGAAGAGCCGGGCGTGACAGCATCCGCGGCTGTTGGCGGGCCGAGCGGGGCGGCACCCCGGTCGCTGACGACCCGGACGGGCGCGCTGGTGCCCTCGACCGGGGCGAACCGGGCGGCGGGGACAAGGACGCGGAAGGGACGGCGCCCCGCGCCTGACGGCGGCGGAAGGCACGCCCCGTCGGTGCCACACCTCGTACGAGGCGGCCCGGGCGGCGTCAGCGCTCCCCGGGCCGCCCGGCTGCTGGTTTCTCACACCACGTCGGCGAGCCGGTCCACCTGGTCGGGGTCGACGCCGTAGCAGTAGAGCACCACCTCGTCGGCGCCCAGGTCGGCGAGGGCGGTGATCGCGGCGCGGATGGCCGTCGGCGTGGTGAGCAGGCCTGCGGCCATCCGGTCGGCCATGCCCGTGAAGGCGTAGTAGTCGAGCAGGGCGGCGCGCGCCTCGTCGATCACCCGCTCGGGTCCGAGCGCGACGCTGACCTGAGCGACGAGCCGGGGCGCGCCGTCCCGGCCCTGCTGCCGCCAGGCCTTCCGCACGGTGTCGAACAGGTCCGCGACCATCGGCACGGGCGCGGCAGCGAGGTAGCCGTCGGCCCACCGTGCGACGCGTTCGAGCGCGGCCGGCTGGAATCCGCCCAGCAGGACCTCGGGGCCACCCTGGCGAGCGGGGCGCGGCCCGACCGGCCCGATGCCGTCGCCGTGGTCCGCGCCGGACCACAGCCGGCGCATGACGGCCAGTTGTTCGTCCAGGCGGCGCCCCCGGCTCCGCATGTCGGCGCCGACGGCCGCGTAGTCGTCGGCGCGGGTGCCGACGCCGAGGCCCAGCACGAACCGGCCCCCGGTCATCCGGTCGATGGTGGCCGCCTGCTTGGCCAGCAGGACGGTGTCGCGGGTGGGGGCGAGGAGGACCTCGGTCTGTACGCGGATGCGCGAGGTGGCCCCCGCGAGGACCGCGAGGGCGGCCAGGGGTTCGGGGTTGTCGTAGACCACCCGGTCGAGCAGGCCCAGTGAGCTGAACGGACCGGCATCGGCCCGCCGGGCCCAGGTGGTCAGCAGGCCGGGATCGCCGATGGGCAGGCCGATGCCGATGTTCATGGACGGGGCTCCTCTTCTGGAGACAGGATCGGAGTGTGGCGCGGCCGGGGTCAGGTGACCGGCGGTAGCGCGGGTCCGGTGGTGCCGAGCTGTTCCTGGGCGACGATCTGCGGGATCGGCCAGGTGACGCCGGGGGGCGGCCAGGACTGCCCGGTCGCCCTGAGGAACTCGGCGGGCGGTTCGTACAGCGGTGGCTGGGTGCCGTCAGGGATCATGCTCTTCCAGGTCACCCCGCTCGTGCGCTCCTCGAACTCGTCCTTCATGCCCTGGAGCAGGTCGGGCTGTTCGATGAGGTCGACGGCGGAGGCGGCCATGTAGCGGGCGGCGGAGAGCATGGCCTGGTGGCCTATGTGGGTCGCGGCGGTGGCGGTGACACCCCAGTTGTGGTTGGGCAGTCCGGGCGGGTAGGCCGCCGCGAGCAGCGTGGCCGTCGGCGCCTGCCAGCTCACGTCGGCGGCGTCGGTGGCCAGTCCGCCGGTGTAGTTGGCGGCGGGCGGCGCGAGCGGCGTGATGGTGGTGGGCATGCCGGTCTCGGGCTTGCCCAGCGACTTCTGGATCGCCCTGGCGAGGGCGTGGTCTTCCTCGGTGAACTGCGGTGCGCCGATCCGCCGCATGTTGTCGTACACCAGCTCGGCGCCCGCCTTGTTGGCGAGCAGGTTCCAGGTCGCGGAGTGGAACTTGTGCACGAGCCGGGTCTGGCTCGCCTGCGCGGCCGCCTTGGCGCAGTCCACGATCTTGTCGTAGAGCACCTGGGCACGGGCCGGGCTGCCCTCGCGGACGTAGTACCAGATGGAGCACATGTCGGGAGTCACGTTGGGGGCGCCGCCGCCGTTGATGACGGCGTAATGGAAGCGGCCCGAGGGCGCGACGTTCTTCTCCCGCAGGTACTCCGACATCGTTGCCATCAGCAGCGCGCCGTCGAGGCCGCTCTTGTTGCCCAGCGGGGTCCCGCCGTGGCCGGAGGCGCCGAGGAAGGTGAACGTGGCGGACAACAGGGCGCTGGTGGTGTTCCAGAACGGCATCGTGACGTTGAACGGATGCCAGTCGAGGACGGCGTCCAGGCCGTCGTACACCCCGGCCTTGACGGCGTACGCCTTGCCGACCAGTTGCTCCTCGCCCGCACTGCCGAAGAGTTTCACCATGGCCTTGAGGCCGTGTGCGTCGATGGCCTTGCTGACGGCGATCGCCGCGGCGGTGGCGGCGCCGCCGAGCAGGTTGTGCGCGTCGCCGTGGCCGCCGCCGTACGTCGGGCCGTAGGCGTCGTAGTTGTAGACGAGCGGGTCGTGGGTCGACGCGCCCTTCTTCTGGGAGAGGCCCGGCAGAGCGTCGTACTCGGCACTGAAGCCGAGCACCGGCCCGCCGGAGCCGTAGGTGGCCACGAACGCGGTCGGGAAGCCGGCGGAGCCCCAGGTGACGCGGAACCCGTTGCGCTCCAGCAGCGCGGCGACCGCCTGGGAGGACTTCCACTCGCGCAGGGACAGCTCGGCGTGCTGCCAGACATCGTCGCTCAGATCCGTGATCGTGCGGCGGTTGGCCTTGATCCAGGAATCGGCGGTGGCCTTGGCGGGGGTGTCGCCGGCGAGGCCGGTGGGGGCCCTGTAGCCGGTCGGGGAGACTCCGGTGCGTTCGTCGTGGCCCAGCGTCGCGGCGAGCACGGGATCCGCTTGCAGGACCGTGGCGGTCGTGGCGGTGGCACCGAGTCCGAACATCTTCAGCAGACGCCTGCGACCCACATAGGGCACGTCGTTCATCGCAGCCTTTCTTGACAGCGCGATAGTGACAGTTGCGCGAGTCATGATTCTGTGGCGCGCTGATCGATACCAGGATGCGTCAGGACTACCTGAAGTCATTATCAGCCAGTTGCTGGGTCACTACCGTGAGCATGAGTCAACTGGTGACTGTGTCGGCGGCCCGGTGTCCGTCGGCGCGAGCCGGACGCCGGCCCGAGGCGCCGGGCAGGCCGCCGATCGCCCTCGCTCACGCAGCTCGGCCGTCTCCACGCGGGCCGGGACCGTTGCCCGCACGGGGTGCCCGCAGGGTCCGCCGGGGCTGTGCCCTGTCCGCGGTCACCGCCGTCGGGGAGTCGAGTGCGGCACCGGCCGCCGGGTACGTCCAGCGGCCGGCGCGGCACCGGCGCCCTGCCCGTACCAGCCGTCACGCCTGCTTGATCGCCGAGATGTCGAACCGCAGCCTGACCTTGTCGGAGACCAGGACGCCGCCCGTCTCCAGCGCCGCGTTCCAGGTCAGGCCCCACTCCGAGCGCAGGATCTCGGCCTTGCCCTCGAAGCCGACGCGCTCGTTGCCGAACGGGTCCTTCGCGGCGCCGTTGAACTCCAGGTCGATGGTGAGCGGCTTGGTGACGCCGAGCAGGGAGAGGTCGCCGGTGATGCGGTAGCCGTCGCCACCCAGGGACTCGGCCTTGGTGGAGCGGAACGTCATGACCGGGAACTCGTCGATCTTGAAGAAGTCGGACGACTTCAGGTGGCCGTCGCGGTCGGCGCTCCCCGTCTCGACGCTCGCCATCTGGACGTCGAGCGTGGCCGTGGACTTCGTGGGGTCGGCGCCGTCGAGGTGGAGCGTGCCGGTGAAGTCCTGGAAGCCGCCCTTGACGTTGGTGACCATGGCGTGCCGCACCACGAAGCCGATCGTGCTGTGGGACGGGTCGATCGTGTAGTCGCCGGTCAGGGCTGACATGTCCGTGCTGTCGAGGGTACTCACCAGGTGCTCCTACGGGACTCGGGATCGCGTGTAGAGATCAGAAGCATAATGACATGATTTTTGAAGGTTCAACAGATACCTATGACCCTCCTTGCAGACTAATTCATGTATGTTGGACATGTATGAAAGAGTCAGTCAGTCGCCATGATTCACCTATAGTTCCTCCAGGCTGTCCAAGGTGACAGCGGGACTCGCCAGAGGTGTACCCATGGACGATGTGCCCCCTGCGTCGGCACTCTTCGGCCGCGCCGAAGAGCTGCGCAGGATCGAGACCTTCGTGGAGCGCGCCCGGCACCGGGGCGACTCCCTCTTCCTGTACGGGGAGCCGGGCGCGGGCAAGACGCGCCTGCTGGACGCCGCCGCTGAGCGCGCCTCCGCCCAGGGTGCACGCGTCATCCGGGCCACCGGCGTGCAGTACATGGCGGACGTCAGTTACGGGGTGCTCGCCGAGCTGCTCCTGCCGTTGGCCTCGGGGGTCACCGAGCTGGACGACGTGTTCCGCGATGCTCTGCTGGCGGCCCTCGGCAGGCGGACCGGCCCGGTGCCACCGCGGCTGGTCATCCTCAACGCCTTCCTCACCCTGCTGCGCCGTCAGGCGGAGGACGGCCCGCTCCTCCTCGTCGTGGACGACCTGCCCTGGGCAGACAGCCCCAGTGCGGTCGCGCTCGGTTTCGTGGCCCGTCGGCTGACCGGCAGCCCGGTCGGTCTGATCACCGCCGCGCGCACCGACGAACGCGATCACTTCCAGCGCAGCGGGCTGCCGGCCCTCCAGGTCAAGCCGATCGACGAGGTCTCCTCGGGGGAACTGCTGGACGCGGCGTTCCCCGGCCTGGCACCGAGTGTCCGGCACCGTCTCGTCACCGAGGCCCGCGGCAACCCGCTGGCCCTGCTGGAGCTGCCCGAAGCCCTGACTCCGGCCCAGTTGTCCGGTGTCGCGGTGCTGCCGGACGTGCTCCCGCTCACCCGCCATGTCGAGTCGGTGTTCGCGGCCCGCGTCGCCCTGCTGCCTCCCCAGACGCAGGAAGCCCTTCTCGTCCTGGCCCAGGAGGGAACCGGTGACCTGCGGGTACTACAGCGAGCCGCCGGAGCCGAACCCGCTCTCGAACATCTCGCGCCGGCGGAGAGCGCGAAACTGATCAAGGTCGACCTCGCCTCGCGCCAGGTGGAGTTCCGTCACCCCCTCGTGCGCTCGGCGGTGGTCGAGTCCGCCGGGGAAGCCGACTTGCGCCGGATCCACCGGCTGCTGGCCGGTCTGTTCACCGACGATCCGGAGCGCCGTGCCCGGCACCTCGCCGAGGCGGCGAGCGAGGCTGACGAGTCGGTCGCGAACCCGCTGGAGGAGGCCGCCCATCGCAAGCTCCGTCGCGGTGACGCGGCCGGTGCGCTGGCCGCTCTGGTCCGAGCCGCGCAGTTCAGCACCGCCGCCGACGACCGCTGCCGACGGCTGGCCCAGGCTTCCTACCTGGCCGCCCACCTCACCGGTGAGCTCGACACCGCCACCCGCCTGCTGGCCGAGATCCGCGCCGCCGGCCCGCCGCGGGGCGGCTCGCTGCACTCGGTGGCGGCCGCCGCCTACGTGCTCATCAACGGAGAGGGCGACGTCGAGACGGCTCACACACTGCTCGTCGACGCCATCGAGAACGGCGATCACGGCTACGACGCCTCCCGCACCGACCTCGTCGAGGCACTTCACACGTTGCTGATGATGTGCTGGTTCGCCGGCCGGGAGGACTTCTGGCCGCCGTTGTACGCCGCGATCGACCGACTCCGGCCGCAGCCCCCGGAACTGCTGCTGCTCATGAGCAGGACCCTGCCCGACGCCGCCCGCACGTCACCCGGGGAGCGCCGGCGCCTGACCGAACTCATCGACCGCCAGCACGAGTGGCGGGAGCCCCATCGGCTGGTCCGCGTCCACGCCTCGGCGATCTACCTGGACCTGCTCGGCGGCTGTCGCGCGCAGTCATGGGGCCTCGTCGAGAACGGCCGGGCGGGCGGGGCCGTGCGCAGCGCTCTGAGCGCGTTGCTGCACCTGGGCCTCGACGACTTCGCGGCCGGACGCTGGGAGGAGGCCGAACGGCTGGCCGACGAGGGCCTGGCACTCGCCGAGGCCCACGGGTACACCTTCGTGACCTGGTTCTTCCACCTCCACAAGGCCCTGCTGGCCGCGGTCCGCGGCGACGCGGAGGCGGACCGGTGGGCCGATGAACTCACCCGTGTCACCACCGCCCGCAAGGCTCATGGCGCGGCCCGCACCGCACACCACCCCAGAGCGCTCGCCGCCGCCGGACGCGGGGACTGGGAGGCCGCCTACCAGCACTCGTCCCGGCTCAGCCCGGCGGGCCGGCTGGCCCCGTACACCTCCCACGCCCTGTGGGTGACCCTCGACCTCGTGGAAGCGGCACTGCGTACCGGCCGCACGGCGGAGGCGAAGGCGCACGCCCGGGCCATGCGGGAGGCCGGGCTGCCGGATCTCTCGCCCCGGCTCGCCCTGCTCACCCTGGCCGCCGAAGCACTCGTGGCCCCCGACGAGGAGGCGCTGGACCTGTTCGAGCGCGCGGTGTCGGCGTCAGGCGCCCACCACTGGCCGTTCGACTACGCGCGCGTCCAGTTCCTCTATGGTGAGCGTCGGCGTCGCATCGGCGAGGTGGCCGAGGCCCGCTCCCACCTCAGCACCGCCCTCGCCGTCTTCCAGCGCCTCCAGGCCACCCCCTGGGCGAACCGGGCGGGCGCCGAGCTGAGGGCCGCCGGTCGCAACCATCCCCTGCCGGTCGTCGGTGGAACGGGGACCGGAAGTCTCACGGCCCAGGAGGTGGAGATCGCCATGCTCGCCGCCGAGGGGCTGACCAACAAGCAGATCGGCGAGCGGCTCTACCTCTCGCACCGGACGGTGGGGACGCACCTCTACCGTATCTTCCCGAAGCTCGGCATCACTTCCCGCGCCGCGCTCAGGGACGCGTTGTCGCAGTAGGGGAGGACTCGGTACGGCCGGTTCAGCGGCGGCGCGTCGCCCCGTCCGCTTCGCCGTGCGGGTCCGCCGTGTAGTCCGAGGCCCTGGTCTCGTCGCCGCCCTCCGGTGCCCGCACGGCCCTGAGTACTGGAGTGAGCGCCACGGTGACCAAGGCGTTCAGCACGAAGGCGGTGAGACCGATGTAGCCGCTCTCGCCGATGCCGGGGATCGCGGCGGCGTTGCCGGCGAAGTGCCGCTGCGCCGGTGACGCGACCCCGTACGCGGTGACCGTGCCGTACACCATGCCCGCGGCCCAGCCGGCCAGCAGAGCCCAGCGGTGGAACCAGCGGGTGAACAGACCGCCGACCAGCGCGGGGAAGGTCTGGAGGATCCAGATGCCGGCCAGGAGTTGGTAGTTGATGGCCACGGTGTTGTCCATGGTCAGGACGAAGACCAGTGCGCCGGCCTTCACCAGCAGGGAGGCGATCTGGGAGACGCGGGTCTCCTGCTCGGCTGTCGCGTCCGGCTTGATGAACTCCTTGTAGATGTTACGGGTGAACAGATTGGCCGAAGCGATCGACATGACGGCGGCCGGTACCAGCGCGGCGACACCGATCGCCGCGAAGGCAACGCCCGCGAACCATGCGGGGAACAGGTCCTCGAACAACTGCGGTACGACCAACTGGGCGTCGGTCACCTTCACTTCCGCCGCCACCGCCATGAATCCGAGCAGTGCGAGCAGACCCATCAGCAGCGAGTACAACGGCAGGATGGTCGCGTTGCGGCGGATCACCTCACGGCTTCGGGAGGAGAGCGTCGCCGTGACGGCGTGCGGGTAGGCGAACAGCGCCAGCGCGGATCCGAGGACCAGCGTCGCGTACGTCCACTGTCCCCGCTCAGCCGGGACCAGGGCGCCACGCGGCTGCCCCGTCCGCGGATCCGTTCCGGCGAACGTGTGACGGACCTCGGCGAACACATGGTGGAACCCGCCGAGTCTGAGCGGGATGTAGACGATCGCCACGACGACCACGACATAGATCAGCAGGTCCTTCACGAAGGCGATCAGGGCCGGTGCGCGCAGCCCCGAGGTGAGCGTGTAGGCCGCGAGCACGCCGAAGGCGAGCAGGAGCGGCAGATCCTCGACGACCGCGCCGGTGTCGCTCCCGCCCCCGATGCCCATCACGTCCAGTAGAGCCCGCAGGCCGACCAGTTGGAGTGCCACGAACGGCATGGTCGCCAGGATGCCGGTGACCGCCACGGCCAGCGACAGGGCCCTGGAGCCGAACCGGCCCCGCACGAAGTCCGCCGTGGTCACGTATCCGTGCCGTTGGGACACCGACCACAGGCGCGGCAGGAACGTGAAGACGAGCGGGTAGACGAGATTGGAATAGGCGATGGCGAAGAAACCCGGCCAGCCCGCCGCGTAAACCGCTCCCGGCACGGCCACGAAAATGTACGCGGTGTAGAGGTCGCCGCCCAGCAGGAACCAGGTCACCCAGGTACCGAAGGATCGTCCGGCGAGTCCCCATTCGTCCAGGCTCCGCTCATCGGCTGTCCGGCGCCACCGTGCGGCCAGGAATCCCATGACCGTGACCAGCAGGAAAAAGCACAAGAAGACGCCGAGCGACACCGGGTTCATGGCACGGCTGTATACCGCCCAGACGTGCCCTGTCCACTATATCGCCGCGGCGATCAACCGATCACACACGGGCATGATGTCATCTACAGAGACAGGTGATGTCAGTTGGTGTGCCATGGAGGTACTAACATCAGTGCTGCTTCCAACGACTTATTGTCGAAAGGTTACTCATGACCAGGAACTTGGTCCGCGCCGGCCTCGCTGCGGCGGCGGTCGCGGGACTCTCGCTGGGCGCCGCGGCGGTGCCGGCTTCCGCAACGCCGGCCGGCCCGGGCGTGACCGGAACCATCATCTCGAAGACCACGGTCGGCTCGAAGGACTACATCCTGCGGCGCATCACCCTGCCGCCGGGGCAGAGCACGGGCTGGCACTACCACGACGGCACGTTGGTCGGTTACGTGGAGCAGGGCACACTGAGCCACTTCGACGCCTCGTGCGCCTCGGACGGCGTCTACAAGAAGGGCAGCTTCATCAAGGAGCCCGCGGGCGACGACCACGTGCACATCGGCCGCAACCTCGGCACCGTCCCGGTCGTTCTCGACGTCCTTTACGTCCTGCCGCACGGCGCACCACTGTCCGAGGACGCCCCCAACCCGGGCTGCGACTTCCAGTGACCGCGCCACCGGTTCCCGCCCGTCACCCGGGGGAGGGCGGGAACCGGTGTGTCTCAGGCCACGACGTAGTGCACCGAATGCCCCTTCTTGATGCGCCGGGCCTCACCCCTCGCGACAAGCCCTTCCAGGGTCGTGCGCACCACAGTGGTCTTGATGGCCCGGTCAGGATGCGCCTCGCTCAGTGTCGCCGCGACCTCGCCGGCCGAACACGGTCCGGACCGCTCGCCTAGGTGGGCGCGGATCAGGCTGACCAGGGTCGGCACGCGCTGCTTCGGCCCGCCGGCACCCCGCCTGCCCGGGGCGCCACCGGTCATGTTCCCCCCGGGGGCCGCGGACGGATGCTGAAGGGGAATGCCGTTCTCCAGAGCCTGCCGCATTGTCATGAGGACGGCATGATTGTGCTGCAGGGCGCTGAGGCGTGCTTCGAGTTGCTCCAGCTCGGCGCGGATCCCGTCCTGCTCCTCGGCGTTGCGCTCAAGGTCACTGGCCAACTGGGCACTGTAGTGCGTCACCAAGTCCGTGGTGGTCGTCGCCTCGGTTCCGGGCATGCGGCACCTCCTTGGTTCGGCTCCGAGTGCAGATCACGCTCCGAAGGTCCTTCTCGGACTGCCGCCGCGGCGCGTCGCACACGCGTCGCCGGGCGTCAGTGCACGAACTCAGTGTGACATTCCTTGGTGGGATCCGCAGCGGTACGGACACAAGAATCCGACAGTCTCATTCGATCAGGTGAGTCAGCTCGTCCCACGTCACCCATGCCGCTTCCTGTCCCTCGGGTACCAGACGGTAGGTCGCGAGCAGCCATTCGGTGACGGCCTCGGCCGGCATCTCGAAGAGAGCGGTGTGGGGGTCGCGCCCCACTTCCAGCCACAGGAACCACCCGTCGGCACCGTCGTTCTCCGGCCACACGGTGACATTTCCCTCGCCGGCGCTGCCCGTCAGCCCGTCGGCGAGCAACTCCCGTGAGAAGACCCACCGCACCGGATGCTCACCCTCCGAGTTGAGGATCAGTGTGACGGCATAGGGATCGCGCACGTCGTAGGAGAACTCACAGGAGATGATCACCGGAAACTGCTTGGCGACCCAATACGTCGCGGTGGAGGTGAGATGCGCTTTTCTCATTCCGTCCATCCCCGCTCCGGCCGTGAGTAGGAGGGGTGGTATTTCATTGTTCCCGGCTGTGTCATCTGCTCGCTTCCCGCTTCTGGGACAGGGTCGCCCCGCACCACCCCGTACCGCTTCTTCATGATGCGGGCCCCCCGACCTCTTTCCCATACGTCATCTGACGGTGATGGTCCCGGGAAGCGGGGGAGGCGACGCATGCAGGCCGGCTCTGGGCACCTGACTGTAACCTCTTGTCTTGAGCTGGACAGTGCCGTGAAAACACATGACGTAACATGCCTGTATACGTAAGTCACTGAAGAGCCATGTGGCTTCCCGGGAGAAGGCTGGATGATGCAAACGGAAACGTACGATTACGTCGTGGTGGGCGCCGGCACAGCCGGATGCGTACTGGCCGCCCGGCTCTCGGAGGACCCGGGGACCCGCGTGCTGCTGATCGAGGCGGGCAGCGCCGAACCACTCGACCTGATGGCCGTTCCCCCCGCCTGGCCCGCCCTGATGGGTTCCGACGCCGACTGGGCCGACCACAGCGTCCCGCAGGAGGGCGCCGGCGGGATGGTCATCCCCCTGCCGCGCGGCCGTGCCCTCGGCGGCAGTTCGTCCATCAACGCCATGACGTTCCTGCGCGGACATCGCTCCAGCTACGACGCCTGGGAGAAGGCCGGCGCGACCGGCTGGACGTACGACGAACTCCTTCCGTACTTCAAGCGCAGCGAGAACCTCACGGGCGTACCCGGCCGTGATCCCCGCTACCGCGGCATGGAGGGACCGCTGCGGGTCGCTCCCGCCGCCCGTCCCCACCCGCTGTCCGAGGCCTTCCTCGAAGCGGTGCGGCAGGCGGGTCACCCGATCACCGAGGACTTCACCAGCGGTCTGGATGAGGGCTTCGGCTGGGAGGACCTGAGCATCGTCGACGGTCTCCGGCTGGACGCGGCCACCGCGTATCTCCGGCCCGTCCTCGACCGCCCCAACCTGACCGTGGTGACGGACGCCCTCGCCCACCGGCTGACCTTCGACGGCAAGCGGTGCACGGGCGTCGAGTACGGGGTCGGCGAGCAGCACCACAGCGCGCGGGCCGCCCGGGAGACGGTGCTCACCGCGGGCGCGCTGGGCTCCGTTCAGTTGCTGATGCTCTCCGGCATCGGCCCGGAGGGCCACCTGCGCGAGGTGGGCGTCGAGCCGCGGGTGAACCTGGCCGGAGTGGGGGCGAACCTCCAGGACCACGCCTTCACGGGCGTCGTCTACCAGGCCTCCCGCCCGGTGCCCCCCTCGATGGGCAACCACGGTGAGGTGGCGGGGCTGATCCGCACCGACCCGTCCCTCGACGGTCCCGACGTCCAGTTGCAGATGGTGGACGTGCCGTTGCGCGAGGACACGCTGCCCGGCCCCGCGATGGACCAGGGGTACATGCTCATGGTGGCGCTCATGCGGCCGTTCAGCCGCGGCACGGTCCGGCTGGCCGACGCGACCCCCGGCAGCGCGCTCGTCGTGGACCCGCGCTACTACACGGACCCGCGGGACGTCGACGCCCTGGTGCACGGTCTGCGCACCGTGAGGGAGATCGGTCGCACGCAGGCACTGGCCGAGTGGCGCGGCGAGGAGGCCCTGCCGGGTGCGGACGCCCAGGACGACGAGGCCCTGCGCGCCTACGTCCGCCGGAACATCCGTACCTATGCCCATTACAGCGGCACCTGCCGCATGGGCACCGACGACACAGCCGTGGTCGATCCGCAGCTTCGCGTGCGAGGCGTCGAGGGGCTGCGGGTGGCCGACGCCTCCGTCATGCCGACCATCGTGTCCGCGAACACCAACGCCACGGTGTACGCGATAGCGGAGCGGGCGGCGGAGCTGCTGCGCACCCGCTGACCGATGGGTCGCCCCGGCCGGGGTCCCGCTCCGAGTGGACCGGGCCCACGGTCGGCGCGACATGCCCATGCTTCTGCTCCTACGTGGCATCTACTACCTGACATAGTATGAACACGTAGTGTCGGTCAGGACGGCTGAACCGTCACCGCTTTGAATCAGGTGTTTCTTCGTCGCCGACACATCGGCCGTCACTCAAAGGAACCGACACATGCACAAGCGACTCGTCCTGGACGACCCGGTCGTCTCGGCGTCGGTCTCGCCTTCCGGCCTGCTGACCGAGCTGGCCGCGGCTCTGGAGCAGGACGCGATCACGGGCGAATGGACGCCGACCGCGTTGGAGCGGAGCCTCGCGCGACGCCTCGTCATCGGCTCGGCGGGTGATCTGCAACTGACCGCGGGCCTACTGCGGTCCGCCCTGTGGGAGGGAAGTGTCGCGCTGGCCCACGAGAACGGCGGACGGTTCGGTTCACTTCTCGGCCTGTCGTTCAGCGTGGCCGAGTCGTCGGAGCCGCACCGTGACAGCGCTCTGACCCGGGTGCGGGACACGATGGAACGCGTGCATCTCATCGGGCCAGGTACGGCCTGATCCCGTCCGGTTCCGTCGCGCCCTGAGCCGGCCGCCGACATCCCGTCGCCCTTTGCTTTTCCGCCGTCGGCAGTCCGATGAAGAAATGGTGAGCATGCAGTGACCGACACAGCAGGCGCGCCAGCCCCCTCCGGGGAGGTGTACGGCGAGCATGTCTTCTCGCATCTGCGCCCGGACGAGGCCGAGCGCCTCGAAGCGCTCGCCGGGGCGCTGGACGAGAACACGTTCCGACGCCTCGAGCGGCTGCCCCTGCGGGAGGACTGGCACTGCCTGGAGATAGGAGCCGGGCTCGGGACCACTGCCCGCTGGCTGGCGGCCCGTTGCTCGCGCGGGCGGGTCGTCGCCACCGACATCGACACCCGGCTCTTCCCCGACACCGGCAGCAGGAACGGCTGGGAGGTGCGGGAGCACGACGTCACACGGGACGAGTTCCCGGCAGGCTCCTTCGACCTCGTACACGCCCGCTGGGTCTTCTCCCACCTGCGCAGCCGGGACGCCGACCTCGTGAGGGTGGTCCGCTGGCTCAAGCCGGGGGGGCTGGCTCGTCGTCGAGGACCTGGCCCAGTTCCCGCTGGAGTCCTCACCCGACCCGCTCTACCGCAAGGTCGGCCTCGCCATGTGCGACGCCGTGCGGGCGCGGATCGGCACCGACTGCACGTGGGCCCGTAACCTCCCCGGAGTTCTCGCGGCAGTCGGCCTGACGGCCGTCGGGGTGGAGGCCTCCGCGTCCTCGGTGGGCCCCGGTCCCATGGGCCGCTTCTGGCAACTCAGCGCGGAACAGCTGAGGTCCGATCTCCTGGGCTCCTTCGGCGTCAGCGCTGCCGAGCTGGAGCAGTTCCTGACCCAGGTCGGCAGCGGGGAGCTCATCGACCTGTGTCTGGGCACCGTCGCGGCCTGGGGACGGGCGCCGAGCCGCCCCGTCGTCGCGTAGGCCTTGCGGGACGCGTCCCAGTGAGGCGGTCCCCCTCGGACTCGACGGCCGTCGGCCACGGGGCGGGCTGCTGGTTCCGCCCGCCGGGTGTGCCCGGAAAGACCGTGCTGGTTTCCCGTTCGCATCCGCCTCCTCCCCGCACCGGCCGCCCGCGCGCACGGCCGCGTCAGCCTGCGCCTGCGCTCGCAAGCCGCGCCGAGCGCATGCTGATGTGAAGTGGGAAACATGAATGCCAGTCAGGTGCCGCAGCCGAGCGGGGAGCCCACGCCGGGGCGCGACACCGGGACGGAAGCCGGGCCCCGGCCGGCCCCGGCGCCGAGACAGCCCTGTGGAACGAGGAACTGCCCTGGGTGGACGACGTGTCCGGCGCCGCGGGTGTCACCGCTTCGCCACCGGAGGGCCCACCGAGCGGTCCGGGGTTCGCCCGCTTCGGCCCGTCGCGCTGCCGGGGGGCGTGTCCCTCGGCGCGTCGCTGGCCGAGACGGCGCGGGCGGCGGTGCGCGTGTACAACGGGCTGCCCGTAGGCGCCGGTTCCCGCCCGGACACCGCGGGGACGGTGGTGACGGTCGGTCCCGACGGCTCCCCCGGCCGCATGGTGATGGCCCGGGAGTCCGTCCAGTTTCCGCCGCTGCGGGCCGGAGAGCACCGGGATCCGCTGGTGACGGACCATCACTGGCCGCCGCCTCAACGGCCGTTGGTGCGCCCCGGCGTCTACCGCTACGGCCCGGACGCGGTGGTGGAGGTGACGCCGGGCGGCCTCTGGATACGCGGTCGGCGCGAGCGGGCCGGGGCCCGCCGCCCGTGCCGGTGGTCGTACGGCACGAGATGGTGCTGTACGACAGCGGGGAAGCCCGCCTGCTCGGGGAGTTCCGGCGGATCACCGAGGACCTCGCGCACCGGGTCTCGGCCGAGCACGGCGTGCCCGTCGTGGTACGGGGTGTGGACGCCGGCGGCGCGGGCGAGCCGTAGCGACCGCCGCCGGGCGGCCGGGCACCGTGCCCTGCCCCGGCGTGGGCTCCCGGTCCGGCACGACGCGGGAACCGGGCCACCAAGGGCACGACCGCGGGCGCCGTCACCCCCGCCGTCCCGTCCGGCCCGGACGGGACGGGGCGGGGCGTCGCCGCACGGACGGGAAGGGGCGCCGCCGGCCCGTCCGACCGGCCGATGGCGCGGCGGGGTCACCGGGCCACCGCCCGGCCGGCCGGAATCATGGGCGCCGCCCCGGCCGCCCTCAGCCGCAGCTGAGCTGTCCGGCGCTCACCTTCGCCAGGAGAACGCGGTGCACGCTGTCGGCGACGTCGGCACGGAACGCGGCGCTGGTCCGCATCCGGTCGCTGATCGCCTGCGTCATCGCGGGTACGGTGGACGGCTTCACGGTGAGGATCAGGTTGCCGCCCGCCGAGAGGAAGTTGACGGCTCGCTGGCCCGGGGTGAAGGACCGTACGGCGACGGCCTGCCCGAGGTCGTCGGAGATGACGACGCCCTTGAAGCCGAGCTGGGTGCGCAGCAGCTTGCGGATGACCGTGGGCGAGAAGGCCGCGATGTGGTGGGCGTCGATCTTCGTGTAGGTGGCCGAGGAGGTCATCACGAACGGCGCACCGGCCTTGATCCCGGCCTTGAACGGCGTGAGGTAGGAACTGGTGGTGGTCGTCACCGAGTCGACGACGTTCGCGGTGGTGTCGGTGTTCCCGATCACCCGGCCGAGACCGGGGAAGTGCTTGAACGTCGTCATCACATGGGCCTGCTTGAACCCGGCGGCGAACGCACCGGTGTGCGAGGTCACGGTTTCGGGGGTGTGGCCGTACTCACGGTAATAGCGCCCGATGGGCCCGTTGCGCGTGCCGAGGCTGGCCGGGACCACGTCCGCCACGGGGGCCAGGTTCAGGTCCAGCCCGGCGGACTTCAGCTGGCCCGCCCAACCGGCGGCCCGGCTCTTCAGCGTCGACGTCGACCAGCCGCCCTGGGTCAGCGCGTTCGGGATGGTGGAGAACCCGGGACCGCTCAGCACCTGCACCTGGCCGCCCTCCTGGTCCGTCGCGACCAGCAGGCCCACCCGTCGGCCGGAGACCGTGTCCGCCTGGCCTCGGAAGCCGTCCACCACCTTGCGCGTCGCCTTGGTGCCGGCACTGCTGCGCCCGGTCAGCATGACCGAGCCCACGTGGTGGTCACGGAGCGTGCGCAGATCGGTGGCACTGGGGCGGGAGGCGGACACCCCTCCCATGAAGAGCTGCCCTATGCGCTGCGCCTGGGTCATGCCGTTGTAGACGCGGTCGACGCAGGTGGTGGGGGAGGTGACCAGGGCGGAGGGCGCCGGGGCCCCGGCAGGTTCCGTGGGGCGGGCCTGGGCGGCCGGTGTCCCGCAGGCGACGGCCGCCAGCATCATGGTGACGAGCGGGACGCCACTGCGCAGTGCCGCGGGACGACCTGCTCCGGGTCGGCGAGGACGGGCTGTCATGGGGTGCTCCTGGTTCTCGGGGGATGGGCAGCGGCGTCAACGGCCGGTCGTGGTCAGCACACGGGGGCGAGCCGGTGCGCCGCCTCCCACACGCTACGCCGCACCGGCCAGGAGTGCGCGCCTACGGTCACACTGCCCCGGCCCGCCGGTACCGGCGCGGGGTGCTCCCCCGGCGGCCCGGAGTCCGCACCCGTCTCCGCCGCGGCGGCCGCGCCCCGGATCAGCGCAGCAGCCACCCCGCGTCGACGGCGAGGTCGATTCCGTTGACGGAACGGTTCCGCAGGAGGAAGTCGACGGCGTCGACCACGTCGGCCATGGTGGCCGTCCGGCCGGTCGGCGTCCTCTCCACGACCGCGTCGAGGGGCTTGTCCTCCCAGTAGGGGCTGTCCCCGACGATTCCGGGGTGCAGTCCGTTGACGCGGATCGGCGCGAGTTCGGTGGCCAGGGCCCGCACCAGTCCGGTGACGCCGGCGTTCATGGTCGCGACGGTGAGCGCGCCGGGGTAGGGCCGTTCCTTGGCCTGCCCGCCGAACACCACCAGGGCGCTGTCCTCGTGCAGCCGGTCGCGCAGGGCGTGCACCGTCTGCGAGTAGCCCACGAACTTCAGCGTGAGCAGGTGCAGGGCGGCTTCCATGTCGTAGGTGTGGATGCTGTTGTTGTCGCGCGCGACGGCGGTCAGGACCAGTCCGTCGACCCGGCCCACCCCGGCCAGCGCCTCCTTGATCCCGGCCGGCTGGGAGAGGTCCAGCCCCAGTCCCCGGGCCGCGCCGACCTCCTTCGCGACCGCTGCGGCCCGGTCGGCGTCGCGCCCGGTCAGAATGACCTCGTCTCCTCGCTCGGCGTAGAACCGTGCCACCTCCTTGCCGAGACCGGACGTCCCGCCGATGACGACGATGTTACTCACTGAATCCTCCTGTGTTTGACTGGTGATGACATCGAACGACCCACTGCATAAGCCGAATTGACCATACTGTCAGCACCATCGCACACTAGCGCGAACATATGAGTACATGCGGGACGCTCACAGTCACGTATGTCCTGAGTGCCGAAGCCGACCTGCACTCCATGAAGAACGGGTACGTCCGTGTCGTATGCCCCCGCCGCGCTCCGGCCCGGCGACCATCCCATCCTCACCCTCGACGGTCGGCCCACGCTGACCCGTCCCGCCGTGACGGCCGACCGCACCGCCGTCAACGCGATGCACGCGCGCTGCAGCGCGGAGTCGCGCCACCGGCGCTACCAGACGGCGCGGCAGAGGCTGACCCCCTCCGAATGGCACTCGCTGACCGGACCGGACCGGGGCCTGGCGTGGGTGACGCGGCCCGTCGAGGACCCGTACCGGGTCATCGCCGCCACCCACCTGCTTCGAACCCCGGCGGCCCGGACCGGTGAACTCGCGATCCTGGTGGAGGACGTCTGGCAGAACGTCGGACTGGGCACGAGCCTGGTGCGGCACGCCCTCCGGGAGGCCCACCGCCTCGGCATGGCATCGGTCCATGTGCTGACCGACCGGGACAACCACCACATGCTGTCCATCTGCCGCTCGCTCGGCGCCCGCGTCCGGGACGCTCAGGGCCCCACCGTCGATCTCGCGCTCCCGGTACCCGAGGACGCGTCATGACCAGGCGCTCGCCCCGACCGGCCGCCCGGGTGCTCGGCATCGTCACCGTCCTCGCCCGCACCGTCCTCGGTGCGGCGGCCGGAGCCGGCCGGCCCCCCACCCCGGTCCAGCGGTTCGCCGCCCGCCGCCCGGTCCTGCTGGCGGTGTGCGCCGGCACGCCGATCGGGCTCGTCGTCGTCCTCGCCGCCTGGCCCCGCGTCCGTACCGCCGCGGACGTCGCCTTCGTCCTGGCCAACTGCGTGCTCGTGTACTGCGTCTTCGCCCTGGCCGGGTACGGCGAACGCGCACGGCAGCGGCTGCTCGGCCGGGACCGCCGTACCCCCAAAAGGGGCTGACGGACCGACACGACATTAAAAACTAACGCGTCGATGCTTCAACTGATCATTCGCGTTAGTAAGGTGTCCTCCATGAGTTCTCCAGCCACCTCCAGCGACCGCGAGAAGGTCGTCTCCAAGCTGCCGGGCTGGCTCCGGCAGAACCTCAAGGTCAGAGCGGCCCAGCTCGGCATCGAGATCCAGACCGCCGTCGAACAGGGCGTCCGGGACTGGTGCGCGCTGGCTTCCGCCACCGCCCCCGTCGACACCGCGGGCGCCGACTCCTTCTCCACCTTCCTGCCGCCCGGCCAGTGGGAGGAGTTCCGGCGGACCGCCGAGGACCGCCGGGTCTCCCTCATCCAGGGTCTGGCACAGTCCGTCCGGCTGTGGCTGGACACCAACCCGGCGCCCGACGTCGAACGGCCCGCGGTGACCCGCCGTATCGTCATCTGCAACCAGAAGGGCGGCGTGGGCAAGACCGCCATCACCGCCGGGCTCGGCGAGGCGCTGGCCGAGTCCCCGGACGCCCTGCACCCCGTGCGCGTGGCGAAGGCGCTCGCCAAGGCCCTGCGCGACAGCGAGACGGCCGCCGACGCCGCGGAGCCGGAGGACGACCCGCTGGGCGTCGAGAACCTGCCCGGGCTCGGGATGCGGGTCCTGCTGGTCGACTTCGACCCGCAGTGCCACCTCACCAACCAGCTCGGCGCCACTCCCCTGCCGATGAACGGCGACAGCCTCACCAACCACATGGCGGGGGACCCCAAGGGCGACCTGCGCGACCTCGTCGTCTCCATCGACGAGGAGAAGTTCGGCGGCCGGCTGCACCTGCTGCCCGCGTGCAACGACGCCTTCCTCCTCGACGTCCGGCTGTCCGCCGTACGGGCCCGGGAGGCCGCCCTCGAACGGGCCCTCGCCCCCCTGGAGTCGGACTACGACGTCATCCTCATCGACTGCCCGCCGAGCCTCGGCCTCAGCATGGACGCGGCGGCGTACTACGGCCGGCGCCGCGACGGCGAGAAGCCCGGCCAGTCCGGCGCGCTCATCGTCGTCCAGGCCGAGGACAGCTCCGCCGACGCCTACGAGCTGCTGACCACGCAGATCGAGGACCTGCGCGCGGACCTCCAGGTCGACATCGACTACCTCGGCATCGTCGTCAACCTCTACGACTCGCGCCGCGGTTACATCGCCACCTCCTCCCTCCAGGGATGGGTCGACATAAAGGATCCGCGGGTCGTGGGCCTCATCGGAGACCTCAAGGAGCAGAAGGAGGCCGTGCGGATGAAGCAGCCCCTGCTGTCCTACGCACCCAAGTCCCAGCAGGCCGTCGGCATGCGCGCGCTGGCCCGGGAGATCTCATGAGCAAGGCCGACCAGTTGGGGGCGGGCCGCTTCGGCGGTGCCCGCACCGTCAGCGCGCGCCGGCAGGCGGTGGCCGCCGCGACCGGTGTGCCGACCGAGGGCGTCGCGCCCCCCACCGAGCTGCCCATCCACCGGGTCAGCCCCAACCCCGACAACCCCCGTTCCCGGCTCGGTGATCTGACCGACCTCGCGGGGAGCCTGAAGACGCACGGCCAGAAGCAGGCCATCACGGTCATGAACCGGGACGCCTACCTCAAGGCCAACCCAGACCGCGAGGGCGACCTCGAACCGGACACCACGTACGTCGTCATCGACGGCAGCAGCCGGCTCGCCGCCGCCCGGGAGGCCGGGCTGACCACGGTCAAGGTCATGGTCAGCGACGACCAGGGCAACACGTCCGAGGAGCTCCTGGAATCGGCCCTCGTGGCCAACATCCACCGCCAGGACCTGGGCGAACTCGACGAGGCCCGCGCCCTGCAGCGGCTGCTCGCCATCCACGGCAGCCAGACCGCGCTGGCCAAGCGGCTGCACCGGTCCCAGGGCTGGGTGTCCCAGCGGCTCGCCCTGCTGACGCTCACCCCCGAACTCCAGGCGCGCATCGGCCAGGAGCCGATCGATCTGCTCCGGGCCGTCGGCAAGAAGCCGGCCGAGGAGCAGGAGGCGGCCCTGGAGGCGCTCAAGGCGGAACGGGCGCGCGCCGATGCGGAGCGGGTGGCCCGCAGGGAGGCGGAGAGGCTCGCGCGCGAGGCTCCCCGGCCGCCGGAGCCCGAGCCGGAACCGGAGCCTCAGCCGGTGGTCGCGACACCGGCCGCTGCCGAAGAGCCGGCCGTGCCGTCGGACGCCGCGCAGCCCGAGCCCGTTGTCCCGGCGACGCCCCCGACTCCTCCGACGGCCCGTCCGGCCCCGCCGGCCGCGCCGAGCGCCCCGGCCCCGGCCCCGGCCCCCGTCATGGACGCGGCGCCGCCCGCGACCGTGCCGGAGACGGCGGTTCCCGAGCCCCGTACGACCCCGGGTGCCGCCGCTCCCGCCGTACGGCCGGCCGGCGCGGAGCAGCCCGTGCGCAGGCTGCCGTACGACGAGCCCGGCTCGCTCGCCATGCTGCTGGACCAGAAGATCGAGGACGACGACGTGTTCTTCGACCTGATCCGGTTCCTCGGGCTGCGCGCGCTCCAGCGCGACCCCGTCCGCCTGGGCGAACTGGGCCGGTCCCTGGGCGACCAGTCCACGGTCAGGGCCGACTGACCCGAGCCCCCGCCGCACGCCCCGCGTCCGTCCCGGCCGCGGGGCGCGGGCCGAGCAGTGGGGGCGCGCAGACTCAAGCGTGTCATGTGTTCTGAACCCCTGATGTCATTGGCAGATAGGCTGGCACCCATGGTAGCCACACTTGACATCGAACACCTGGAGCGGGTCACCGCCAACTTCCGCCAGTACCTGATGGGCTGGGGCGCAGAGCTGAGCGAGTGGGGAGATCCGGACCACTATCGCAGCGGGCTGGCCCAGCCGCAGTTCAACGGCGTCGTGCGGCTGAGGTCGCTGGACGTCGTCGAGGAGTCGATGGCCACCGCGCGGGCCCGGCTCGCGGGCGTGCCCTGGTGGTGGTGGGTCGGCCCGGACAGCCCGGCGGGGACCGTCGAGGCGCT
This sequence comes from Streptomyces sp. Ru62, assembly GCF_002920615.1. Taxonomy (GTDB): domain Bacteria; phylum Actinomycetota; class Actinomycetes; order Streptomycetales; family Streptomycetaceae; genus Streptomyces. The sequence goes on along the minus strand of NZ_PQSU01000003.1, from coordinate 112,495 downwards.
CACCGGTCTGGGTGCGGTGTCCCTCGGTGCCGTGCCCCTGATGGCGCGCCCCCTCGACCAGGCCGAGCAGACCGAGGAGCCGCCGCCCGGCCCGCGGGTCGAGGAGGTCGGGGACGGGGACCGGCTGCGGGAACTGGTCCGCACCTACAGCGCCTCGATGGGGGTCTCACCGAGCCTGGAGGACGGCGTGGTCCGCGTCGAGGCCGGGCGGTCCGACAACGCGGACATCGTCCGTCTCGCCGCGGTGCTCGACGGCCGCGTGGTCGGCACGACGGTGGTCATGATGGCGCACGAGGTGGCCGGCATCTTCCTGGTCCATGTCGCGGAGGCGTATCGCCGGCGGGGCATCGGCGGCGCCCTGACGACGGCGGCGCTGCGGGCCGGGCGGGAGCGCGGGATGCGCCTGGCCGCGCTGGGGGCCAGCCCGATGGGTGAGCCCTTGTACCGGCGCTTCGGCTTCCAGACCGTCTCCCAGTACCACCTGTTCTCCGGACCCACGTCTTGATAGGCACGAGTGTCGCCTCATATCAGTTATTAACATCTGTTGAGTTATATTCGGTTCGTGACTGAACTCACTGACATTGCAGACCTCGAACCCCAGCTCGCCAACTGCCGTGACTACTGGCTCGGCTGGGGGGCACAGGAGCGGCAGGACGGCTGTCTGTCCCTGTTCCGCAGCGGTCTCGCCGACAGCCAGGTCAACGGTGTGATGCGGCTGCGGGACGCGGACCGCGCCGAGGAGGCCGTGGCCGAGGCGGTCAAGCGGTTCGACAGCCTTCCGTTCACCTGGTGGGTCGGTCCCGACAGCGCGCCGGACGTACGCCGGCGTCTGGTCGACGGCGGGGCCCGGGAAGAGGGAGTCATGCCGATCATGGCGGTGCGGACGGACCAGGTGCTGCACGCGGCGGGTCCCGACGCTCTCCGGGTACGGCCCATCGGTGACTCCCTGGAGGAACTGTCCGACTGGGTCAGGACCTACAGCCCCTCCTTCGGTCTCGCACCGGAGCTGCACGACGACCTCGTCCGCATCGAACGGGGGCGGACGGACGCCGGGCGGATCACGCGGTTCGCGGGCCGGCTCGACGGGCAGACCGTGGGCACCGCGCTGCTGTACGTGGCACACGGCGTCGCCGGGATCTACGTCGTCACCACCGACTTCTCGCGACGGCGGCAGGGGATCGGCGCCGTCCTCACCCAGGCCGCGGTGCAGGCCGCCCGGGAGAACGGTCTGCGCGTCGCCACGCTCCAGGCCACCGGCGACGGCACGCCGGTCTACCGACGGCTCGGATTCACCGTCGTCGGCGAGTATGAACTCTTCGAGGTGCCGGCTCCGGAACCGGCCCAGTGACCCTTTCGCGTGAGGAGCGGCTGCCATGACCGACATCGAACTTCCCGACGCCATCCGGGTGTTCATCGAAGCGACCAACGCCGGTGACTCCGAGGCCTTCGTGGCCGCCTTCACACCGGACGCGTACCTGAACGACTGGGGGCGCGAGTTCCACGGGCGCGGTGGGGTGAGCGACTGGAACCGCACCGACAACATCGGTGTGCAGGCGCACTTCGACCTGGTCTCGGCACAGCAGGGCCCGGCGGACGGCCGCTACCTGCTGACGCTGAAGGTGTCCGGCAACGGCTACAACGGCACCGGGCCCATGGCCTTCGAACTGCGCGACGGGCTGATCGCGAGCCTGCGCATCAGCTAGGTCCTGTCGGCGGCGGGGTCGCCGGTCAGCCCGGTGACCGGCCCGGCCCGCAGCCGGTCCGGCAGCCGCCCGCAGCCCGGCCGACGGACTGCGGAGGACCCGGCGGCGGTTCCGCTCGTCGGACGGCATGCACCACCCCGGCGTACGACCACCCCGGCCGGCGGCCCGCTCACCGAGCGGCGGCCGGTGGCGGCAGTCGCATGCCGGCGAGGTCGGGCGGGATGGGCGTGTCGGGCCGGAAGAACGGCGCCGAGGGTCCGTCCTTGGCCGTGGCGGGGGCGTCGGTGAGATGGAAGCGGCCCCGGAGGCGGCCGTAGAAGTCAGTCGGGTGCAGGCGGATCAACCGCACCCGGTCCGGGGCGCGGAAGACGCCGATCCAGTCACCGGGGTCGAGCACCCCGCGCAGTTGGCCGTCGATGCTCACCGCGGCCTGCCCGGAGTGGGGCAGGACGCGCAGGGCGACCGGTTCGTCGGGCGCGGCGACGATGCTGCGGTTGAAGGTCATGTGCGGGGCGATGGGGGTGAAGACCACCGCGTCCATGTGCGGGGAGAGCACCGGGCCGCCGGCGGCGAAGCTGTAGGCGGTGGACCCGGTGGGCGTGGCGACGGCCAGCGCGTCGGCCGAGTACGACGCCAGCAGCCGGCCCGCCAGGTAGACGCCGACGCTCACCTGGCGGTCGCGGGCGAGCTTCTCCAGAACCACGTCGTTGAGGGCGTTGACGTCCAGGGCGACGCCCCAGCCCTCGCCCTCGGTGGTCTCCGGCCGGACGTGCGGGGCGGGCAGCGCGGGGCCGCGCCCGTACAGCAGCAGGGCCTCCATTCCCGGCGGTATCTCCAGCGGGCGCGACGCGCGCATGGTGAGGGTCATGCGTTCCTCGACGACGGCGTGGCCCTCGTGGACGGTGTCCAGGGCGGCGGTGACGTCACCCGCCGGCACCTCGGTGAGGAAGCCGACCTTGCCCAGGTCGACGCCGAGGACGCTCGCCCCGCTCTTGACCGCGATCCGGGCGCCCCGCAGAAAGGTCCCGTCGCCGCCGAGGGTGACGACGAGGTCGGGGTTCCCTGCCGCCTCGGCCTCCTCGCGTCCGCCGCGCCGGCCGTGGTCCTCGGCCCACACGTCGATGTCGGTGCACGCGATACCTCGGGCGTCGCTCCACCGGTGCACGGTCAGCGCCGCTTCCCGGGCGGCGGCCCGTCCCTGATGAACGACGAGACCTATGCGTTGTATGGGCATGCTGACATCATGCAACACATAACAGCAGGTGGCACAGCAGAGGGTGGCTGACTGGCCCATGTGTTGACGCAGCCCCGGCGTGCGAGGTGACGTCACCGGCGCGTTGTGGGGATTGCCCCATGCACCGGCTGGTGCAGGCTCGATTTCACCAGGTCGTGGTGGCTGGAAAGCTGCGCAGTGAGCGTCCCCGCTTCCATCGCCGTGCCGAGGTGACCCGTATGACCGCGTCCGTCCGCCGTCCCGCCGCCGTGCCCACCGGACAGGTGTGGTGCGAGTTCGCTCTCACGACCGTGCTGCTCTTCCTGGTGGTGACCATCGTGCGCTGGGTCCGCGTGCCCGCGTCGCCGCTGTACGTCGGTGATCTGCGCCTTGCTCTCGCGGTGGTCGGGCCGGTCGCCGGACTGCTGATCACCGGGCTGATCCTGTCGCCGTGGGGACGCCGCAGCGGCGGACACATGAATCCGGCGGTGACCGTCGCCGTATGGCTGATGGACGTGTTCCCCGGGGTGAGCGTCCTGCCCTACATCGCCGCCCAGCTGGCGGGCTCCGTGCTCGGGACGTCCCTCGGACGGCTGGTGTGGGGACCGGTGGTGTCCACGGTCGGCTTCGGGTCCCTGCGGCCCGCCCCCACCTGGCCGGCGTCGGCCGTGTTCCTCGCGGAGACCGGGTGCATCCTCGTCCTGGCCCTCGCCGTCGGCTTCCTGCTGGCCTATCCTGCGTTCGGCCGGTGGCTGCCGGCGACGGTGGGAGTGTGCATCGCGCTCATCATCGTGGTCTTCGGCCCGCTGAGCGGCGGTTCCGCCAATCCCGCGCGGCAGTTCGGACCCGCCCTGCTCGCCGGTCAGTTCACCGACCTGGTGACCTACATGGTGGCGCCGATCGTCGGCGCCGTCCTCGGGGCGTCGGTGCACCACCTGCTCTACCGGCGGTTCCAGTTGCGCGAGCCGATCACGTACAAGCTCGCCGGCACCGGTGACGCCACCGGGCGCGCCGAGGCGTCGCAGGTGTGACAGGGCCGTCGGCCCGGCTTCGGCGCCCGCTTCCCCGGCCACAGGTGATTTCCCGAGGAAGGCTGATTTCCCTCCGAGGAAGCCGGTGGCGGGGTGGGTGGGACGTGCCTGCGTCAGCCCCGCCTTGATACGCCGGCGGCCCCCGAGGGAGACTTCACGGGTGATCCAGCCCGGCGACCGGCCCGAGAATCTCGTGGGACGACTGCGAGAAATCGACTTTCTGCAACGTTTTCTCCGGCAGACCGGAGTGAACGGCGGCACGTTGCTGCTGTCCGGAGAAGCGGGTGTGGGCAAGACGGCCCTGTTGGAGGCGACCGCCGACGCCGCCCGCGCGTCGGGGGCGACGATCCTGCGCGTGACCGGGGCCGAGTTCGAGGCCGAGGTGAGCTTCGCCGGGCTCAACCAGGCCCTGTTTCCCCTGGTCGACGAATTCTCCGCGCTCGGGGAGGAACACGCCGGGGCGCTGCGGGTCGCCCTGGGCTTCGAGATCGGCTCCGCTCCGGACCGGCTCCTGCTGTCCAACGCCGTGACCCTGCTGCTCCGACGGGTGGCCGTGCGGGCGCCGCTGCTGCTGGTCATCGACGACCTCCCCTGGCTCGACCGGGCCAGTGCGGTGGTGCTGAGCTTCGCGGCACGCCGGCTGATCGGCAGCAGGGCCGGCCTGCTGGCGTCCTACAGAACCGGATCGGCCGGCTACTTCGACACCAGCGGCCTGCCCGAGCTGCCGTTGCGGGCGCTGGACGACGAAGCCGCCGCCCAGTTGCTGGCGGAGCGCTTCCCCGGCCTCGATCCCCAGGTCCGGGCGCGGGTACTGAGTACCGCGCAGGGCAATCCCCTGGCCCTGCTCGAACTCCCGCACGCCGTGCGGGAGACCCGGCGCGGCCCCGCCGAGCCCGTGCCCCGGGTGCTCCCCCTGAACCAGCGCCTGCAGGGACTGTTCGCGGCCCGGGTGGCGGCCCTGCCCGCCGCGACCCGGACCCTGCTGCTCACCGCCGCGCTGGAGAGCACCGGTGACCTCGGAGTGCTGCAGGCCGCGGCCGGCGCCGGTTACCGGCTGGACGATCTGGCGCCCGCCGAGCGGGACCAGCTCGTCAGGGTCACGACCGCCTCGCACACGGTGGCGTTCCGGCACCCGCTGATCCGGTCCGCCGTCGTGGCGGAGTCGACCTCCGCCGAGCGCCGGCAGGTGCACCAGGCCCTGGCGGAGGTCTTCCACGACGACTTGGAGCTCCGGGCCTGGCACCTCGGCGAGGCCACCGTCGCACCCGACGAGGAAGTGGCGGCGCTGTTACAGGCGGCGGCCCGCCGTGTCCGGGGGCGCGGGGACTACCAGGCCGTCATCTCTCTGCTGTGCCGGGCCGCCGATCTGAGCCCGACTGCGGAGGCGCGCGGCAGCCGCCTGGCCGAGGCCGCCTACATCGGAGCGGAAGGCCTGGCGGCGGGCAGCACGCCGGAACTGCTGCGGGATGTGCGCCAGTCCGACGACCAGCCGTCCGCTTCCCTGCACTACGCGGCGGCCGCGGCGCTCCAGCTCCTCGAAGCGGACGGGCACGTGGACACCGCCCACCGTCTGCTGGCGGAGGCGATCGAGTCGTGGCCGAACCGTACGGACGCCGACGACGAGGAACTGGTCGTCGCACTGTCCACGCTCGCCCTGGTCTGCCTCGTCGGCGGACGGGCCGAACCGTGGGCCGACTTCCACCGGGCGGCGGCCCGCCTCCGGCCGGCGCCCCCGGAGGTGCTGGTCCTGGCCACCGGCCTGTACGCCGCCGATCCGGTCCGCACCGGGGTGGCCCTGCTGCCGGTGCTGGACGCCCGGCTCGCGACGATCCACCAGGAGCTGGATCCCGGCGTGGTGCAGGACGTGGCGGCCAGTGCCATCTATGCGGACCGGCTGGCCGAGGCACGGGAGGCACTGTGGCGGGCCATCCGGCAGGGCCGGGCCGATGGGCCCGGCAGACGGAGGATCGTCGCTCTCATGGACGTGTGCATCGACGACTTCGTCCGCGGTGAGTGGGCCGAGGCCGGCGAACTCGCGGCCGAGGGTCTCGCGGTCTGCGAGGAGTTCGGGGGCAGGTTCTTCAGCTTCTACTTCCGCTATCACCAGGCTCTCCTGGCCGCCGTCCAGGGCAGGTTCGAGACCAGCCGCGCCCTCACCGACCAGATGATCGGCTGGGCTGGTCCGCGCGGCGTGGGCATGGCGCAGACGTACGCCCGCCACGCCCTGGTCCTGGCCCACCTCGGGGAGGGCGACTACGAGTCGGCCTACCAGCGGGCGACGGAGATCAGCCCCGCCGGAACCCTCGCCTCGCACGTACCGCACAGTCTCTGGGTTGCCCTGGAACTGGTCGAGGCCGCCGTCCGCACCGACCGCAGGGACGAGGCCGAGCGGCACGTGCGCGCACTGCGCGAGTCGGGCACCGCGGCCCTCTCGCCCCGGCTCGCGATGCGGGAGACGGCCGCGGCGGCACTCGTCGCCGATGACGAGGCCCCGGAGCTCTTCGAACGCGCTTTGCGGACACCGCGGACCGTCGAGTGGCCGTTCGACACCGCGCGCGTTCGCCTCCTGCACGGCGAACGGCTGCGCCGCTCACGGGCGATGAGCGAGGCGAAGGCCCAGCTCAAGGAGGCGTCCGACACCTTCGAGAAGCTCGGTGCCACTCCCTGGGCGGCCCGCGCCGAACGGGAGCTGAGGGCGGCGGGGCAGGCCGCGCGCACCCCCGCCGGCACCCAGGGTGCGACCGCCCTGACGCCACAGGAACGGGAGATCGCCCGGCTGGCGGCGTCCGGCATGACGAACAAGGAGATCGGCGAACGGCTGTTCATCTCACCGCGGACGGTGAGCAGTCACCTGTACCAGATCTTCCCGAAGCTGGGCATCACCAAGCGGGCGGCCCTGCGGGACGCGATCGGCAGCGACGACGCGTGACGGCTGTGCCGTGAGTGACCCTGTTGTCGGACCCGCCGCCGACGTGGAACTCCGGGCAGTCACCCCTTGCGGACCACCCCGTCGCCTCCGGACGCCTGTGCCTCCAGCGCCCTGAGCCACCCCTCCACCATGCGCCGGACGGACGCCGGGTCCGCTTCCCGGCGTGCGATGGCGGCGGGGCCGCGCGCCGCGATCCCCGTGCGGACCAGGGTGCGACCGCCCAGGTCCAGGAGCAGCCACTCCTGGTACAGGCCGAGATCGCTGCCCAGTGCGAACCAGGCCAGGCGGCTGCCGGGGCTGCACTCGCCGACCCGTGCGCGCATCCGCAGGCCCCCACCCGGTAGGTGAACTCGCTGCCGCTCCGCAGCCCCGGCGGCTCGGGGTCCGCCATGGACCCGTCGTCGACCGGCGTGGCATCCCGTGCCCAGGTGCACAGGTCGGCCAGGTGTGCGAAGACGGTTTCCGGCCGCGCGTCGATGTCGGCCTCGCCGACAGCCCACAGGTCCGAGAAGTCCGGGGAGTAGCCGATCGGCCAGTGCAGAAGTCGGTGGCCGTCCGGCTGATCCGGTCCGGGCGCATCGAACACGATGTCTTCCTCCGTGCGGCTCCTGGCGGTTCCTTCCCCCCACCAGGCTTCCCGACGGCACACGGATGGGCATCAGTCATTCGACGGGGTCGGCGCATGATCGGCGCCCCGCTCGGCCCCGTGGGTCCGCTCAGTGCCCAGTGAGCAGGTCCGGCAGCAGCCGGGCCGCGTTGCGGGTGGTCAGCGCGCGCCAGGTGCCGCCGGCCGGCTGTTCAGCGGCATCGACGGAGGCGATCTGCGCGACGGCGCCGGCGGCCGGGGTCCAGCAGTAGTCGCTGCCGTAGAGAAGGCGGTCATGGCCGAAGGTCGTCGTGAGGACCGGGATCTGGTGCGGGAAGGGGCTGCCGGCCATGTCGAACCAGAGTCCGCGCAGCTGCTCCTGCACGGTGGGGCCGTCCTGGTCGCCGAAGCCGAACACCGTCCGGAACAGCTCCATGCGGTCGGCGAGCAGCGGGAGCGCGCCACCGCCGTGGGTGAAGACCCACTGGATGCGCGGGTAGCGGCGCAGCACTCCGCTGAACACCAGGTCGGAGACGGCACGGGTGGAGTCGAACAGGAACTCCAGCATGGGCCGGGGCCGGTCCAGGGCGACGGCTTCGTGACAGGGCGGTGAGGTGGGGTGGACGAAGACGACGGCACCGCGCTCGTCCAGGTCCCGCCAGAGGGGTTCGAAGCGGGCGTTGCCGAGGTAGGCGCCCGCGTGGTTGGTCTCGACGGCGACGCCGTGGCTGCCGAGGACGTCGAGTGCGTGGGCGGCCTCGGCCCGCGCCCCGTCCACGTCGGGCAGCGGGAGGGAGGCGAAGTGCCCGAAGCGGCCGGGGTGTGCGCGCAGCACGTCCGCCGCGAACTCGTTGACCCGCCGGCTCAGCAGGCGCGCGGCGCGGTCGTCGCCGAAGTGCGTGCCGGGCGACGAGACGGACAGCACGCTGGTGCGGATGCCGTGGGCGTCCATGAGGTCCAGGTGCCCGGCCGCCGACCAGGTGGGGTAGCCCCGCATGCCGTCGGGGAGCAGGTGCCCCGCCGCCTTGGCGGCCTCGACGTAGTCGGGGGTCACGAAGTGGGCGTGGACGTCGACGAGTTGCTCCGCTGTCGCGGTCACGGGAGTCCTCCGTTTCTGGCCGGCGGCATGAGCGGGGCGCGTGCCCTGGGCGGGGACGTACGGTCCCCGCGGCGACGCCTCGGCCGGTTCCCCGATTCTCGTCAGGGGGCCCGCGGAGGGCCATGGGGTGATCCCCACGACCGGACACGGCGGGCCTGGGGAGCACCCCACGGCTGCGGTCGGCGGCCCCTCACCGGCTGGGCGCCGGCCCCGTGCTCTCGCGGGCTATGAGTTCGGGCAGCGGCACCTGGACCGTGCCCGGGGCGGCTCCGTCCAGCAAGGACACCAGTTCCCGGGCGGCCGTACGGCCGAAGGCCACGGTGTCCCGGGACAGCGCGGACAGCCAGGGCTTGACCATCCGGCACAGCGCGGAGTCCTCCCAGGAGACCACCGAGACGTCGTCCGGCACGGTGAAGCCCAGTTCGGCCGCGGCGCCGACACCCGCGACCGCCATCACGTCGTTGTCGTAGATCAGTGCCGTGGGCGGGGTGGCGGCCCCCAGCACCCGGCGGGTGACGGCGGCTCCCTGCGCGTCGGAGTAGTCGGTGGTGACCGAGCGGACCTCGGTCAGCCCGCGACGCTCGGCCTCGGCGCGCAGGCTGCGCACCCGCCGCTGGGTGTGCGCGAGACCGGGGAGACCGGCGATGTGCACGATCCGCCGGTGCCCGAGCGCGTGCAGTTCCCCGACGATGGCGGCCATCGCGCCGGCGTCGTCGGCCCACACCGCCGACAGCCGGGGGTCGAGTCCGGCCGGCGCGCCCCCGATCACCACGGCGGGCAGGCCGAGTTCGTCGAGGAGACCGGGGCGGGGGTCGTCGGTGCGGGGGTCGACCATGAGGACGCCGTCGACCCGGTGCTCGGCCCACCAGGTCCGGTATACCGCGCATTCGTCGGCAATGTCCTCTACAACTTGGAAGAGCAGGCCGAGGTGTCGCTCGGCCAGCACTTCCTGGATGCCCGAGACCAACTGGAGGAAGAACGAGTCCACGCCAAGGGTGTGCGCGGGCCGGGCCAGCACGAACCCGACCGTGGCCGTCCCCTCACCGGACAGCTGGCGTGCGGCGGTGCTCGGCCGCCAGCCGAGCTGTTCGGCCACCCGGCGCACCCGGGCGCGGGTCACCTCCGAGACGCCGGGCCGGTTGTTGAGGGCGAAGGAGACGGCGCTCTCGGAGACCCCGGCCCGCCGCGCGATGTCCTTCATCGTTGGCCGGCGCGCCGGTGCACGCTTGTCCGTCACTTCCGCTCCCATTCCCTGGCGTCGAGCACTAAAGCGCTTGAGCGTTACCAGCCTAAAGCGCATTAGCGATCAGGGGCAAGAGTCTCGCGTCACCGTTGTCCGGCTCGCGTCAAGACGGCCTGACCTGCGACTTCTATCGACGTCAGGAAGTTCTCAGTCGAATCCATTGACATTTTTCCGCCACAGGATGCAATGTCTGCCCCTGAACCCGTGGCCGGCATCGTCGCCGTGGCCCGCTGTCCGAAGGAGCCCCCAGCCGTGCGCATATCCCACAGAACCCTCGCCACCGCTGTCGCCGTCGCGGCCCTGCTGCCGCTGAGTGCCTGCGGCTCCGGGAACGACGACAGCTCTTCCGGCGACGCCTCGGGCAAGATCCAGGGGAACATCACCTTCCAGACCTGGAACCTGCGCGCCAACTTCAAGCCCTACTTCGAGGGCGTCATCGCCGACTTCGAGCACAAGTACCCGGGCACCCACGTGAAGTGGGTCGACCAGCCCGCCGAGGGCTACGCGGACAAGCTCAGCGCGGAGGCGGCCGGCGGCACGCTGCCCGACGTCGTCAACGTCTCCCCCGACCTGGCCGCCCCGCTCGCCAAGGCCGGGCTCGCCCTGAACCTGGACAAGGACAAGGCGGCGGCGAAGTACAAGAGCGAGTACCTGCCGGGTGCGTGGAGCAGCACCGACATCCCGGGCCTGCCGGGCACCTGGGCGTTCCCCTGGTACCTGAACACCGGCCCGCTGTTCTACAACAAGGCCCTGTTCAAGGAGGCCGGCCTCAACCCCGACCAGCCGCCGAAGACGTACGCCGAACTGTTCAAGGTCGGCCTGCAGATCTCCAAGAAGACCGACGGCAAGGTCGCCACCCTCGCCAACGTGCCGGCCATCGAGGACTTCGGCCGCTACGGCGTCCAGCTGATGAACAAGGAAGGCACCGGTTTCGCCTTCAACGATGCCAAGGGTGTCGAACTCCTCACCAAGTACAAGGAGTTGTTCGACGCCAAGGCCCTCGACCCGCAGGCCCTGACCGCCACGCCCGAGTCGTCCGGCCGGAAGTTCCTCACCGGGGCCGTCGCCATGAACCCCGGCAGCGCACTGGACCTGAAGAACTTCAAGACGCAGGCGCCGACCCTGTACAAGAACATCGGCATCACCGACCAGATCACCAGCACCGGCCACGTCAACATGTACGTGCAGAACGTGATGGTGAACGCCCAGTCCAAGCAGAAGCCCGCGGCCGTGGCCTTCGCGCACTTCGTCACCGACGCGAAGAACCAGATGGCCTTCGCCAAGCAGGTCGCCATCTTCCCGAGCACCGCCGGCTCCCTGAACGACCCGTACTTCACCAAGGAGGACGGCACCGACGAGACCCGGGTCCGGGTGGCCGCCGCCAAGTCCCTGAAGACGGCCGTGAACTACACGCCGGTGCAGTTCAGCGACCAGATGAAGACCGCGCTCCAGCAGGAGGTCGCCAAGGCGCTCCAGGGCAAGGAGAGCCCCAAGCAGGCGCTCGACAACGCTGTCAAGGCCTGCGACCAGCTGCTCAAGCAGGGCTGATCCGCCGTGGCCCTCTCCTCCCCTGCTCGCCGGGGCTCCCGGGTGCGGCGTCAGCTGCCCACCAGTCCGTGGCTGTTCGCCGCACCCGGGTTGCTGGTCACCGCCGCGTTCGTGCTGTACCCGTTCGTGTCGACCGTGGTGAACTCCTTCACCGACCGTCGCACGCTGATCCCCGGCCAGTTCGTCGGTCTCGCCAACTACCGCGAGATGCTCCACGACGACATGTTCTGGATCGCCCTGCGCAACAGCACGCTGTACATCCTCGGGGTCGTCCCCGCGCTCGTGATCCTGCCGCTGCTGCTCGCCCTGCTGGTGCAGAAGCACATCCCCGGCATCGCCTTCTTCCGGTCCGCCTTCTACACCCCGGTCGTGGCCTCGATCGTGGTCGTCGGCCTGATCTGGGTGTGGCTGCTGGACGAACGCGGACTGGTCAACTCGCTGCTGGAGAGCCTGGGCGCGAGCCCGGTCGGGTTCCTCAGCGACCAGTGGCTGATCCTGGTCAGCGCCATGGCGGTCACGGTGTGGAAGGGCCTCGGCTACTACATGATCATTTACCTGGCCGCGCTCGCGAACGTACCGCGCGAACTGCACGAGGCCGCCGCCGTGGACGGCGCCGGCGCGGTCCGCCGCTTCCTCAGCGTCACCGTCCCCGCCGTGCGGTCCACGATGGTCCTGGTGGCCGCGCTCTCCTCGGTGTCCGCCTTCAAGGTGTTCTCCGAGGTGTACCTGATGGCCGGCCCGACCGGCGGCCCGGCCGGCGAGGACACCACCCTCGTGATGCTCGTACAGCGCACCGGCACCGGCCTCAGCGGCCGGGTCGGCTACGCCTCCGCGATCTCCGTGGTGGTCTTCGTGATCACCGTGGTGCTGATGCTGCTGGTGCTGCGCGCGGACCGGAAGGACGAGGCCCAGGCATGACCGACACCCTGCGCACACCGGGCGAGCACACCGCCCGCCCGGGCCACCCGACGACCGGCACCGCCCGGCGGACCGGCCGCCGCCCCCGTTTCACCGACGAGACCGGCCAGCGGGTCAGGCCCTGGGAACTCGTCCTGCGCTACCTGCTGCTGCTCGCCGTGCTGGCCCTGACGATCGGCCCGTTCCTGTGGCAGCTCTCGACCTCGCTGAAGGGCCCGACGGAGGACATCTACAGCTCCCCGCCGTCGTTCCTGCCCGAGCACCCCACGCTGCACAACTACAGCCGGGTCGCCGGCGTCATCCCCGTCTGGGACTACGCCCTGAACTCCCTCAAGGTCGCCGTCGCCAGCGTGGTCACCAACTGCGTCGGCTCCGCCCTCGCCGGCTACGCCCTGGCCCGGCTGCGCTACCGGGGCCGCGGGGCGCTGACCCTGGTCTTCATCCTGGCGCTGCTGGTGCCCGCCGAGAGCATCATCATCGCCCAGTTCACGACCATGCGGTCGCTGGACCTGAACAACACCCTCATCGGCGTGGTGCTGCCCGGCTGCGTCGGCGCGATGAACGTGCTGCTGATGCGCAACGCCTTCCTCAACCTGCCGTACGAGATCGAGGAGGCGGCCTTCGTCGACGGCGCCAACGTCTGGCAGCGGTTCCTGCGGATCGCGCTGCCGTCGGTCAAGGGCACCCTCGCCGTCGTCGCGATCTTCGCCTTCATGGGCGCCTGGGACGACTTCCTGTGGCCGCTGATCGTGCTCGGCGACCCGTCCAAGTTCACCCTCACCGTCGGCCTGAACTATCTGCACGGCACCTTCGCCAACGACCAGCGGCTGGTCGCCGCCGGCACGATCATCGCCGTGGCCCCGCTCATCGTCCTCTTCGCCTGCCTCCAGCGGTACTTCTTCCGCGGGGTCGGCGAGGGCGCCGTCAAGGGCTGACCGCCGTACCGAGGGCCGACCGCCGTACCGAAACCCCCCGCAAGGACATCCATGCCTCCTGCCGTGCGCTTCGGCGTCAACTACACCCCCAGCGAAGGGTGGTTCCACCACTGGCTCGACTTCGACCTCGACTCCGTACGCGCCGACCTGGACTCGATCGCCGCGCTCGGCCTGGACCATGTCCGGGTCTTCCCGCTGTGGCCCTACTTCCAGCCGAACCGGGCTCTCGTCCGGCCGCGCGCGGTGGAACAGCTCGTGGCCCTCGCCGACGCCGCCGCCGAACGCGGCCTGGACGTGAACGTGGACGGCCTGCAGGGCCACCTGTCCAGCTTCGACTTCCTGCCCGCCTGGACGCGCACCTGGCACCGGCGCAACCTCTTCACCGACCCCGACGTCATCGACGGTCAGGCCACCTACCTGCGCACCCTCGCCGCCGCCCTCGCCGACCGGCCCAACTTCATCGGCATGACCGTCGGCAACGAGGTCAACCAGTTCAGCGCCGACCCCCATCCCGATCCGGACCGGGCCACCCCCGAGCAGATCGACACCTGGCTGGAGCGCATGCTGGCCGCCTGCGAGGAGGGCGCCCCCGGCCGGCTGCACCTGCACGCCGAGTACGACGCCACCTGGTACCAGCACGACATGCCGTTCACCCCGGCCCAGGCCGCCCGGTACGGCGGCGTCACCGCCGTGCACTCCTGGGTGTTCAACGGCACCGCGCAGCGCCACGGCCGTGCCTCCGTGCCCAGCGAGCACCACGCCGCCTACCTGGTGGAGCTCTCCAAGGCCTGGGCCGACGACCCGCACCGCCCGGTGTGGCTCCAGGAGGTCGGCGCCCCCGCCCCGCTGGTCCCCGCGGAGCACGCCGCCGCCTTCACCGAGGCGACCGTCGCGAACGTCCTGGACTGCCCCGGCCTGTGGGGCGTCACCTGGTGGTGCTCCCACGACGTCTCGCGCGGTCTCGCCGACTTCCCGGAACTGGAGTACTCCCTCGGCCTGCTGACCAACGACCGTCGGCCGAAGGACATCGCACGGGTGCTGGCCGACGCCGCCCGCCGGACCCACCCCGCCCCGGCACCCCGCACCACCGCCCTCGTCGTACCGGCCGACCCGGAACAGCGCACCGTGCTGGCGCCGGGCGGCTCGGTGTACGACGCCTTCTTCCGGCTCACCGCCGACGGCGCCCGGCCCACCACGGTCCTCGACGTCCGCGCGGACGACCAGGAACACCTGCTGGCCCGTGGTATCACCGAAACCGTCACGGCCGAGCAGGTTCTCACCCCGCAGCACCGATGGAGCACTCCGCATGCATGACGACCGCACGCTGATCGAAGCCCGCCTCAAGCGTGTCCTGGACGAACGGATCCGCCCCGCCGTGTACCCGGAGTCGGTACCGCTGGAGGTTGCGGTGTGGAACGCGCCGGGTGAACCGGTGCCCGTCGAGGAGGGCCTGGCGGCCGAGCCCGAGCCGATCACGGTGGGGTCCCGGTGGGGCGCCCCCTGGGGGACGAGCTGGTTCCGGGTGACCGGGACCGTGCCCGAGGCGTGGGCCGGCAAGACGGTCGAGGCGATCCTCGACCTGGGCTTCGACGAGAACATGCCCGGCTTCCAGTGCGAGGGCCTGGTCTACCGGCCCGACGGTTCCCCGGTGAAGGGTCTGAACCCGCGCAACCAGTGGGTCCGGATCGGGGCGCCGGTGGCGGGCGGTGAGGAGGTCCGCCTGCACATCGAGGCCGCCTCCAACCCGGTGATCCTGGACTACCACCCCTTCCTGCCCACGCAGCTCGGGGACAAGGAGACCGCCGGGAGCGAGCCGCAGTACACGCTCACCCGCATGGACCTCGCCGTGTTCGACGAGACGGTGTGGCAGCTCGTGATGGACCTGGAGGTCCTGGGTGAGCTGATGGCGGAGCTGCCGGTGGACTCCGCCCGCCGCTACGACATCCTGCGCGCCGTGGACCGGGCGCTGGACTCCGTCGACCTCCAGGACGTGAACGGCACCGCCGGCCGCGCCCGCGAACAGCTGACCGGGGTCCTGTCCGCCCCCGCCGTCCCGTCCGCGCACCGGATCAGCGCCGTCGGCCACGCGCACATCGACTCCGCCTGGCTGTGGCCGCTGCGGGAGACGGTGCGCAAGGTGGCGCGGACGACGTCGAACATGACGGCGTTGCTGGAGGACGAGCCGGAGTTCGTCTTCGCGATGTCGCAGGCGCAGCAGTGGGCGTGGGTGCGTGATCACCGGCCCGAGGTGTGGGCGCGGGTGAAGAAGGCCGTCGCCGACGGGCGGTTCGTGCCCGCCGGCGGCATGTGGGTGGAGTCGGACACCAACATGCCCGGCTCGGAGGCGATGGCGCGGCAGTTCGTGCACGGCAAGCGGTTCTTCCTCGACGAGTTCGGGGTGGAGAACGAGGAGGCGTGGCTGCCGGACACCTTCGGGTTCGCGGCCGGGTTGCCGCAGATCATCAAGGCTGCCGGGTCGAAGTGGCTGCTGACGCAGAAGATCTCCTGGTCGCAGACGAACAAGTTCCCCCACCACACCTTCCAGTGGGAGGGCATCGACGGCACACGGATCTTCACGCACTTCCCGCCCGTCGACACCTACAACTGCTCGATGAAGGGCAGCGAGATCGCCCACGCGGCGAAGAACTTCAAGGACAAGGGCCGGGCCCGGCACTCCCTGGCGCCGACCGGCTGGGGCGACGGCGGCGGCGGCACGACCCGGGAGATGGTCGCCAAGGCCGCCCGGCTGCGGGACCTGGAAGGCTCCGCGCAGGTGGTGTGGGAGACACCGCGGACGTTCTTCGAGAAGGCCGAGGCCGAGTACCCCGAGCCGCCGGTGTGGGTGGGTGAGCTGTACCTGGAACTGCACCGGGCGACCCTGACCAGCCAGGCCAAGACCAAGCAGGGCAACCGGCGCAGCGAACACCTGCTGCGGGAGGCGGAGCTGTGGGCCGCCACCGCCGCCGTCCGGACCGGGTTCCCGTATCCGTACGAGGAGCTGGACCGGATCTGGAAGACGGTGCTGCTGCACCAGTTCCACGACATCCTGCCCGGCTCGTCCATCGCCTGGGTCCACCGCGAGGCACGGGCCACGTACGAGCGTCTGGCCGGAGAGCTGAACGCGATCATCGAGGGCGCGCAGCGGGCGCTGGCCGGTGAGGGCGGCACCGAGCTGGTCTTCAACTCCGCGCCGCACGAGCGGGCGGGCGTGATCGCGGGTGGCGCCGCCGTACCGGCCGTCACCGGTCACACGCGGCTCGCCTCTCGCGAGGACGGCGGGTTCGTGCTGGACAACGGCCTGCTGCGCATCGAGATCGACGCCCGGGGACTGGTCGTCTCCGCCTACGACCTGGCCGCCGACCGCGAGACCATCGCCCCGGGCCACGCGGCGAACCTCCTCCAGCTCCACCCGGACTTCCCCAACATGTGGGACGCCTGGGACGTGGACGAGTTCTACCGCAACACCGTCACCGACCTCACCCAGGCCGAGTCGGTCGCCGCCGGGGCGGACGGCACCTCCGTCCAGGTCGTGCGCGCCTTCGGCGACTCCCGGGTCACCCAGGTCCTGACCCTGCCGGCGGGCGAGCAGCGCCTGGTGGTGGACACCGAGGTCGACTGGCACGAGACGGAGAAGTTCCTCAAGCTCGCCTTCCCGCTCGACCTGCACGCCGAGCGCTACGCCTCCGAGACCCAGTACGGGCACGCCTACCGGCCCACCCACACCAACACCTCCTGGGAAGCGGCCAAGTTCGAGGCCTGCAACCACCGCTTCCTGCACCTGGAGGAGCCCGGCTGGGGCGTCGCGGTCGTCAACGACTCCACCTACGGCCACGACGTCACCCGTACCGTCCGCACCGACGGCGACGGCGGTACGACGACCACCGTGCGGGTGTCCCTGCTGCGCGCCCCGCGCTTCCCGGACCCCGAGACCGACCAGGGCGTCCACCGCTTCCGGCACGCCCTCGTCCCCGGCGCCTCCATCGGAGACGCCGTCCGCGAGGGCTGGCGGATCAACCTCCCCGAGCGCCGTCTCACCGGTGCCGGTGAGGTCGCCCCGCTGGTCACCGTCGACAACGACGCCGTCGTCGTCACGGCGGTGAAGCTCGCCGACGACGGCAGCGGTGACGTCGTCGTCCGCTTCCACGAAGCCCACGGCAGCCGGGTCCGGGCGACCCTGACGGCCGGCTTCGAGGTGGCCGGCCTCACCGTCACCGACCTGCTGGAGCGGCCTCTCGCGGACGCGGCCGCCCCGGAACGCGACGGCGAACGGATCACCGTGCGCCTGCGCCCGTTCGAGCTGGTGACGCTGCGGCTGCGGAGGGCGTGACCACGGGAACCATGAAGAGGGCGCGGGCCCGGTGCCGGGCCCGCGCCCCCTGGGGAGGGTGACGCCGGGAGACCTCGGGGGAAGGGCCCCCTGGCGTCACGCGTGGTCAGGGGTGGTCAGGCGCCGGTGCTGCCCGGGCTCGCAGCGCCCGACGTGGTGTAGGCGTGCGCACCGGTGCCTGCCAGCTTGCCGCCGTCCACGATGAGGTACTCGTCGCGGATCGGGCGGCCGGCGAAGAAGTCCTCCAGGATCTCGCGGGTGCCGGCGGCGTAACGTGCCTGGGCCGAGAGGGTGGAGCCCGAGACGTGCGGGGTCATCGCGTTGTGCGGCATGGTCCGCCAGGGGTGGCTGGGTGCCGGGGGCTGCGGATACCAGACGTCGCCCGCGTACCCGGCCAGCCGGCCCGACTTCAGCGCGCGCACGACCGCGTCGCGCACCATGATCTCCGCCCGCGCGGTGTTGACGACGTAGGAGCCGCGGCGCATGGTCCCGAGCAGTTCGTCGTCGAAGAGGTGGTAGGTCTCGGGCTGGAGCGGCGCGTGTACGGACACCGCGTCGACGCTGCGCACCAGCGACCGCACGTCCGGGTGGTAGGTGAGCCCCAGCTCCTGTTCGACCGCTTCCGGGAGCCTGTGCCGGTTCATGTAGTGCAGGTTGACGTCGAACGGCTTGAGCCTCTTGAGCACCGCGCGGCCGATGCGGCCGGCCGCGATGACGCCGACGTCCATGCCCTCGATGTCGTAGGCCCGTGACACGGCGTCGGCGATGTTCCAGCCTCCGTTGCGGACCCACTCGTGGGAGGAGACGAAGTTCCGCACGAGGCAGAGCAGTTGCATCACGGCGTGCTCGGCCACGCTGATGCTGTTGCTGTAGGTCTCCTCGGCGACGGTGATGCCGCGCCGGATGGCGGCCTCCAGGTCGACGTGGTCGGAGCCGATGCCCGCGGTGAGGGCGAGCTTGAGCTTCTTCGCCTTGGCGATGCGCTCGGCGGACAGGTAGGCCGGCCAGAACGGCTGGGAGATGACGACGTCCGCGTCGGGCAGTTCTCGCTCGAAGACGGAGTCCTCCCCGTCCTTGTCGCTGGTGACGACGAACTCGTGGCCCTGCTCCTCCAGGTAGGAGCGCAGGCCCAGTCCTCCGGAGACGCAGCCGAGGAGTTCACCAGGGGTGAAGTCGACGGCGGACGGGGTCGGCAGGCTCATGCCGTCCGGATAGGCGGTGAGCCGGGGAAGCGCGTCGCGGACGTACTCGGGTGGGTACCCGGTCAGCGGATCCGGATAGAGGACGCACAGCACCTTCATTTCCCGTCACTCCTCGTACGCGAGCGATCGACTGCTCAGGGCGTCGGCCGGAGATCAGACGCGGGCGAGGTCCGGCCGGGCTCGGCGCCGGCCCCCTTGAACGCTCGCCGCGGGGGGCGGCCCGGACTCCCCCACTCTCGCTCCGGGCACCCGTCCCCGGCCATGGAGCGAGCCCCACGGCCCGGTGCCGCGCAGCATGCGGCGCACCCCACTCCCGGGTACGGGTTCACCCGTCGATTCCGGGTGCGCGTACGCCCGTCGGCCACGCGAGCGCGAGCGCACCGGTGGGCTCAACGGTGCGGTGGCAGGGGCTGGAGACGGTGGTCCGCCATGCGGTGCAGCATGCCGGAGGCCGTCACCGACAGCCAGTCGCGGGGGGTGAGGCCGTCCTCGCCGCGCCACCCGGCCACCGCCACCGCCTCCAGCGCGGCGCACAGCCGGCAGCCCGGCACGGGAGCGAAGGCGTTCGGAGGAGGGTCGGAGAAGGCGGCGGCAGCGGGGTCAGTGCTCGGTCCGGCCATGGCCCTGACCGAGTTCCAGCAGCGCTCCACGGGCCCGGGAGATCTGCCCGCCGGTCGGGCAGGGGCCCCGCACACTGTCGAACCGCACCACACGACCGGCAACCATGAGCAACCTCTGCAACGACCTGGAACGGAACCCGCACGTGCGCCGCTTGCCTCGCGGCAACGGCGCCATCCAGCCGGAGACCGCCTCTGCTCGGCCAACATAACGCGCCGGGATAACACTTGGCTGTATCACATCCTATATTGCAACTGACACATGAGTACGCCGAGTTGAGTGAGCCTTGGCGCACTACGAGACTTCATGACCGGAGGTTGTTGTGCACAGCCTGAAGAGAAACCTGGCTTCCGTCGCCGTGGCCGCAGGCGCCGTCGCAGCGGCGGTGGGACTGTCCGGCTCCCCCGCCTTCGCCGCGGATCCCGGCACGCCCGGCTACGTCACCTTCTGGCAGGGCGGATTCACCGGGCCCACCCTGGAGTACTCGCCGTCCCAGATCGGCACCTCGTGCGTCACCCTGCCGTTCTCGGTGCAGGCCGACCTCAACTACAGCTACCGGACCGTACTCGTCTACGACGGCGCCGGATGCACCGGTTCCACCCTCACCCTGCCCGCGGGTGACCTGCACAGCTTCGGCGGGTTCGTGGGGAAGAGCTTCCGCTTCGCGGGCTGACGGCGCTCCGGCCGGGCCGGTGGCACTCAAGGGCTCACAGTCACATGTTGCAGAGGTAGAGTGAGTTTCTGACTACGTCCCGGCCGGATAGTGTCTGATTATGACGACTACAAAACGTGAGCCCACCATCAGTGTGTTCGCAAAGGACTGCCTTCCCCGCCAAGTGCTACTGGACGTGACAGGCAGGTGGGGCATCCTCGTCCTGTCGGCCCTGTACGAGCGTGAGTGCCGCTTCAACGTTCTGCGACGCCGTATCGAGGGCATCAGCGAGAAGATGCTGTCCCAGACCCTGTTCACACTGCGCAGGGACGGCCTCGTCAACCGGTACGTCGAGGCAACGATCCCGCCCAAGGTCACCTACAGTCTGTCCCCGCTCGGGACCGCGGTGGCGAAACGGGCCGTCGAACTCGTCGCGCTGCTGGAGACGCAGGCGGACGAGTTCGAGCGAGCCTGGGCTGCCTTCGAGGAGTGATCTCGGCCGGCCGCTCCCCATGCCTTCCTCCCAGCACACCGAGCTCCGCGCGGACCGGCGACGCCCTCGCCCGATCCGCGCCCGCGGCACCACCTTGCTGATCCTCGCCGCAGTGGCGGCACTCGCCCTGCACGCCGTCCAGCTACGGATCGATCGCTCCATACAGATGTTCGACGCCGACGGGCTCTCACCGCACCGGCCCGCAGCCGGACACCTGACCGGACAGAACGTCCTGCTCATCGGGTCGGACGCCCGCAACCGGGGCAACAACGCCCTCGGCGGCGGGAACGGCGCCGACACGGGCCGCGCGGACACCACGATCCTGCTGCACGTCTACGCCGACCAGCGGCACGCCCTGGCCGTGTCCCTGCCCCGCGACACGCTGGTCACCATTCCCCCGTGCCGGCTTCCCGACGGCGTCTGGAGCCGGGCCCGCACCGGCGCGATGCTCAACTCCGCCTTCTCCGTGGGAGGGTCACCCACCGGCAACCCGGCCTGCACCCAGAACACGGTGGAGGCACTGACCGGTCTGCGGGTCGACCACACGGTCGTCATCGACTTCAGGGGTTTCGCCGCCCTCACCGACGCGGTCGGCGGCGTACGCGTCTGCTCCCCGGCCGACGTCTACCAGCGGGACCTCGACCCGAACCGGTCCACGCGCGGCGCCCTGGTGTTCCACAAGGGCGAGCAGACCGTCTCCGGCCGCAAGGCACTGGACTACGTACGGCTGCGGCACGGCCTCGGCGACGGCTCCGACATCGGACGCGTCCAGCGCCAACAGGCGTTCGTCGCCGCCCTCGTGCGCAAGATCCGCGCCCGCGGCCTCAGCCCCGCCCGCCTTCTGCCGCTGGCGCGGACGGTGGCCCGGTCCGCGATCGTGGATCCCGGTCTGGGCAGTGCCCGGAAGCTGCTGGCGTTCGCCCGCTCCCTGAGCGGAATCCACCCGCACGACACCCGGTTCGTCACGGTCCCCTGGCGGTACGCCGGTGAACGCGTGGCGCTCGTCCAGCCGGACGCGGACCGGCTGTGGGCCGCGCTGCGGGCCGACCGCACGGCGGCGCAGCCCTCCGGTGCCTCTCCGGCTCCGTCCGCCGCCCCCGTCCTGCCCCCCTCGGTGCGCGCCACGGCCCGTCCCGCCGACGCGACCCCGTGCGCGCACCTGTCGTTCGGACGGTCCTGAGCCACCGGCCGCACACCCGGGCGACACCCCGGCCTATCGGTTGCCGGAAATTTCGGCACACGGCAGGGTGGTTCCAAGGGCCGCACCGCGTCTTCGCTGTTGGCCCTCATCTCAGTTCACCTGGGACTTGACCCAGCACAACCGAAGGAACACAGCATGGCCAGCGGCACGGTGAAGTGGTTCAACGCGGAGAAGGGCTACGGATTCATCGAACAGGACGGCGGACCGGACGTCTTCGCCCATTACTCGGCGATCTCCGGCACGGGCTTCCGTGAGCTCGTCGAGGGCGAGCGGGTCACGTTCGACGTCACCCAGGGCCAGAAGGGCCCGCAGGCGGAGAACATCATCCGGCCCTGATCCGTACGCACCGGCCAACCGGTGCCCATGACGTGTGGTTCCGCGCCCCCGCAGCTGGGGCGCGGAACGGCGCGCCGGGTCGGTACGGACCGCCGAGTCAGTACCGACCCATGTACGAACGACACATGAGTCACACGTGACAGTCACCTCCGGCCTCGCCTCGACAGGTACGATCTTCACACTTCCGAATGCGCGCAAACGGCGCGCTCGTGCAAGGAGTCGTCCTGTGAGTTCAGTATCCGCGGCGGTTCCCCAGCCGGGGCACACCAAAGCCTTCCTACGGCTGGTGATGATCGAACACTCGGTGTTCGCGCTGCCCTTCGCCTACATCGCCACCCTGACGGCGATGTACGAGCGAGACGGCGCCGTCGACTGGGTGAAGCTGCTGCTGGTCACCGTCTGCATGGTGGGGTTGCGCACCTTCGCCATGGCCGCGAACCGGATCATCGACCGTGAGATCGACGCCCGGAACCCGCGCACGGCCCACCGCGAGCTGGTCACCGGCGCGATGTCGGTGCGCCACGCGTGGACGGGCGCGCTGGTCGCCGTCGTCGTCTTCCTCGGCGCGGCGGCCCTGCTCAATCCCCTGTGCCTGGCACTCGCGCCCGTCGCCGTCGTCCCGATGGTGGTGTATCCGTACGCCAAGCGGTTCACCGACTTCCCACAGGCGTTCCTGGGCCTGGCCCAGTCCATGGGCCCGGTCGGAGCCTGGCTCGCGGTCAGCGGCTCCTGGTCCTGGAAGGCCGTGATACTCGGCCTCGCCGTCGGCGTCTGGATCGGCGGTTTCGACCTCATCTACGCCTGCCAGGACGTCGACACCGACCGGCGCATCGGCGTGAAGTCGGTCCCGGCCCGCTTCGGCATCCCGGCCGCTATCTGGGGCGCGCGGGTGTGCCACACGATCACCACGGCCCTGTTCGTCTGGTTCGCCCTGTCAACCCACGCCGGCGCCTTCTTCTGGCTGGGCCTGCTGATCGTCGCCGGCGCGTTCGTCTACGAGCACTCCATCGTCCGCCCGCACGACCTCTCCCGCCTGAACCGCGCCTTCTTCCAGGTCAACGGCTTCATCGGGATCGCGCTGTTCGTGTGCGCGCTGCTGGATCTGCTGGTGCGGGGGCTGTCCCTGCGCTGAGGGAAGACACCCGAAGACGGGGCGGAGGAAGGGGCGGAGGACGGGAGGATCACTTCCAGTCCTCCGCCCCTTCCCCGTCCTCCGCCCCTTCCCCGTCCTCCGCCCCGCCCCCGCTTCCGCCGAGCAGCGCCATGTGGATCGGCGACGTACGCCACGGCGCCCGCGGGATTCAGGTACAGCTCGTGTCCGAAGGGGATCTCCGGAAGCAGGTAGCGGCGAAGGGGTGCCACCGGTGCCCGGCACGTACAGGGCCTCGGTGACGAAGGGCTGCCACGCGGCGGTGCCGTCGTGGTTGGGGACCTCGACGCGCACGCCGTCGCCGCCGTGCGGCGGCAGGGTGGGCACGCCCGCGTAGAAGACGACCCGTTCGCCGACGGCGTCGGCGAGGCCCTGGCCGCAGGAGTCACGTTCCCGGGCAGGGTGACGGGCCCGAGCGGGAGGAACCTCAGCCAGGCACGGGCGGAGGGAAGCACGCTGTGCCACAGCCGCACGGCGGCCGCGAGGCTGACCGGGGCCGTGCCGGGACTGCCCAGGACGACCGTCAGCGTGTCAGGTCCGGCGGGGATGCGGTCGACCAGCCAGTGCCGGGCGCCGAGTCCCCGTTCGTCCGCGGTGCTGCGCAGCCAGATCCCGCCGGCGACGGGTTCCACGACGGTCCCCGGTTCGGGGCTCCACGGCTCGTCCGTCGCGGCGAACTCCCGTCGGGAGTCCGGCGCGGGCAGCCGTCCCGGCTGGAAGCGCAGCCGGCCCGCGCCCTGGTCCCGGGGTACGAACAGGCCACCCCCGGCGAGCATCCGGGGAGTTCCGTCCGCGGCCAGTACCGCCGCCCCCGTGGTCTCGGCGACGGCCTGGCCGATGCGCCGGGTGTCGTACGACGCCGCGTGCGCGAAGACCAGGCGGATGCCGTCGGTCCGGCCGGCGAGCAGTCGGCCGGCCGCCTGCCAGTCCGTGAGCGGTGCGTCGGCGGGCAGGTCGGCGACGACGACGCGGTGGTGGGTGTCCGCCGCGATGCCCTCGGCCAGGGCGACGGCGGCCGGGTCCGGCGCCCTTGCGGTGCACCAGCAGGGTGTGGCCGCTCTGGCGCAGCCGCAGACCGCTGCGCAGCCGTGCGGCCAGCGTGCCGTCGAGTCGCACGCTCACTTCTCCTTCACGGTGGCCGTGGCGGCGTCCGGGGACAACAGGGGGCCGTCCGGCAGCAGCTTCAGCACCCGCTCGGGCATCGCGGTGGTGGGGCCGCTGAGCCGCAGGTCCTGGGCCGCCCGGCCGGAGAGCGGGAAGAGAGTGCCCTGGTCGTCGATGAGGTAGGTGCGCGGGGAGGTGACGCGTGCGCGCAGGTCGTCCTGGTCGACGACGAGGACACCATGGGCGGGAGCAACCAGCGCGGGGCGCTCGGTGGTGAGCACACCGCCCCGCTCCCGTACCAGGCTGTTGGTGGTGTGGACTGCGGCCGTGGTCTGGCGAAGGCACAGCAGCGCGCCGTCCGCGCCGGGCAACGGGGCTCCGCGCAGGTCGGGGAGGGTCGCGGCCGGCCGGTGCCGGGCGACGGGCGCGGCGGCGAGGGAGGCGGCGTCGAAGGTCGCCGGTGCCGGCGCTCCGGGCCGCGCGACGAGAAGGGCGGCCTCGGTGGCCGTCACCCGCGTGATGCCGTCCTTGAGCATGACGTAGGCGGGTCCCTGGCCGGAGGTGCGCAGGACCTGGCCCACCCGCACGGCGACGCCGCCGATGCGGCCGACCGGGTCGCCCTCGTGCGGGACGGCCGGGGCCCGCAGCGTCACACCGGAGGGCACCTCGGCCAGCCAGTCGTCGGGGGCGGTCACGAGCCGTCCGCCGTCCAGACCGAGCGCGATGAGGGTGCTGGCCGTCGGCACGGGGTACTTGACGCCGCGCCACAGCACGAACCGGTGGCCCGCGCGGTCGGCGACGACGACGGCGGTGCCGGCGGACACCGGTGTCGTCCCGGCCGGCGTCAGGTCGAGGACCTCACCGGCCGGAAGATCGGGGCGCAGGCAGCGGGTCCAGCCGCCAAAGGCCACGTTGCCGGGGGCGGGCAGCGAGTCCGGGGCCTTGTCGATACCGATGGGTGAACCGTGCGGTACGTCCTCCAGGGCGTCCCGGGACGCCGTGCGGACGGTGCCCGAGAGCCCGGTCAGCAGCAAAGCGGAAGCGTAGTTGCGCACCGGCCGCAGGGTGCCGTCGAGCAGCAGGTAGCGCGTGCCCGTCTCCTTCTCGACGATGATCGATCCGCGCTGGCGCCAGGTGTCCTTCTCGACCAGGTCGATCAGGCCCCACACCGCGAAGCCCGCGCAGAGCAGCAGGACGAGGACGGCGCCGAAGAAGGTCGACCGAGCCGCGCCGGTAGGGGCTGCCGCCGTTGCCGGGCTGTCCCGTCACCAGCGCCGCGGCCAGCCGGCCCATCGCGAACTGGTAGGCCTGGAGGTGGTCCCGTGTCTGCACGCCGCTCCCTCAGCCGGCCAGGTAACGGAACTGACCGTACGTGTGCACCAGTTGCAGCAGCAGGGGCAGCAGCGCGATGGCGCAGACCCACTCGGCGATGTCGCCGACGTGTCCCCACACGGGCAGGAGCCTGCCGCCGGGCAGCCGTTGCGCCGTCCACAGCAGCAGTACCGCGGCGACGAGCAGCGTCACCAGTACCGCAGCCCACGCCCCGGTCCCGTGGCGTGCTCCCAGGGCGAGTGCGACCGTAAGGGGGGCCGTGGCGCCGCCCAGGGTGGTCGCGGTCCGCTGGACCACACCGGTCAGCGCGCGGGCGCGCAGCAGCAACGAGGCTCCGAAGACCAGCGGTAGCGTCCAGTCGATCCAGCCCTCCTCCAGGGACAGCAGCCCCCAGGCGGCGGTGCAGATCACGGCGGTGGTGAGGGCCAGTACGTCCAGCAGCAGGACCGCCACGACGGTCCGCCGCTGGACGTCCTCCTCCGCTTCCGGCTCGATGCCCTGCTGCAACTGCTCCGCGTCGTACGGCAGATGAGGCACGCGCAGGCGGGCGGTGCGCAACGCGACACGCGGACCGAGGTGGCCGAGGACGAACAGGGCGCCCGCCACCAGGGTGGTGGCCTTCGCGGCCGAGCAGCCCGTGGCACGGACCGCGCAGATGACGGCCGTGCTGACCGCGAGGGCGAGGACCGTGGCCGGTACCAGCGGCGGCAGGGTGCGCCACGCGAGGAGTCCGCCGGACAGGACGAGGAGCCAGGCGGCGGCGAGCAGCAGTCCCGTGGTGTCCGGAGCCGGGGTGGAGACGACGCCGGCGAGCAGGCCGAGGACCAGCGCTCCGCAGCCGGCGACGGCGACGACGGCCCGGTCCGCCCGGCCGCGCCGCGCGACGACGGCGGCGGCGGTACCCAGAACGAGGGCGGCCATACCCGCGCCGGCGGCCGTGGTGCCGCCCGGGGCGGCGAGCAGGACGGCGATCGCGGCGGCGGCGACGGCGAGGCAGGCCGTGACGAGGGCCAGCCACCGGGTCGCGCCGGGCGACCAGCGGCCGGGCCGTCCTTCGACGACGTGCGCGACACCGTCCGCGACGTCGTCGAAGACCAGCGGCGGCACGGCTTCCGCCGCGGGGCGCAGGTACAGCACGTCGCCGTGCCGCAGGCCGAGGGTCTGCGGGGTGCCGTCGAGGTCCAGTGGTTCCTCGCCGAACCGCTGGAGTATCCAGGAGGCTCCGTCATCGGACGGTTTCCCGGCCTGCCGCAACAGCACCGGCAGCAGTGCGGCCAGTGGCATGGTGACGGGTACGGCGAGGTCGGCCCGCCCCGCGAGGCCCTCGATCGTGAGACGACACAGGTCGGGGACGGCCGGGGTCAGCGGGGGTGGGGTGGTCATGGGGTTACTCCGCTGCGGGAAGGGGTGGCGGGAAAGTGGTTCGGGCGGGTGGCGGTCACGCGGAGGTCACCAGTCCCAGGTGCACCAGACCGATCGAGCGCCGGGTGACCAGCTGGGCGCGGCCGGGTGGCAGCAGGCGCGTTCGGGCCTCGCCGATGAACCTGGTAGGACAGGAGCAGGGCCGGGTTGCCCAGTTCCCACACCCGTCGCAGCAGGGGGTCCATCACGGCGCGGGCGGCGCCGGAGGGACTGCGTGCGACGATCAGGTGCAGGCCGATGTGCTGGCCCTGGGCCAGCAGGTCCACCAGAGGTGAGGCGGGCGAATTCATCCCTGGGCCGCTGGAGAGCAGGTCGTAGTCGTCGATCACGACGAACAGGCGGGGCCCGTGCCACCAGTCGCGCCGGGGTAGCTGCTCGGGGGTGATCTCCGGGCCGGGAACGCGCTTGCCGAGTGACACCGCGGCCGACTTCATCAGTTCCGTGAGGGCGGGTCCGTCGACCGCGTAGCCGACCCGGTAGGGCTCGGGGATGTCCCGGAGCAGGCCGCGTCCCGGGTCGGCGGCCAGGATGCGCGCCTCGTCGGCGGTGTAGCGGGCGAGGACGGCACGGATGGCCAGGCGCGGGGCGTTGGTCTTCCCGGCCTCGCCGTCGCCGAACACCATCAGGTGGGGTGTCGTACCGAAGTCGTGCCAGGTGGGTGCGAGACGCTGTTCGTCCAGACCCAGGCACAACCGCAGTTCCTCGGTGTCGGCCGGCGGCGGCAGTTGGCCGGCCGGCAGCCGGGCGGGCAGTAGCCGGACCTCGGGGGCCGGGCGTCCAATCCAGAAGGTGTTGATCTCGGCAGCGGCCGGCCGGATCGCCGTGGTCAGGTCCTCGGTCCCGGCGGAACCGTCGATGCGGGCCAGCACGGACAGGAAGTGGTGGCCGGACGCCACCAGGCCGCGACCGGGCTGGTCGGGGACGGTGGCGGCGATCCGCGAGCCCACTTCCGAATCCACCGCGTCGCCGAGCCGCAGCTCCAGCTCGGTCCCCATCAGGTCGCGCAGCCGTGGCCGGAACTCGGACCGGCGGACGGCGGAACCGACGAGATGGAGCCCGAAGGCGAGGCCGCGGGCGGCCAGGTCCATCAGGACGGTTTCCGCGTCCTCGTACTCGGAACGCAGCGTTGCCCAGCCGTCGACCACCACGAAGACGTCGCCGTACGGGTCGTCGACGGCGCCCTCGGCGCGCAGCGCCCGGTACGCGACCATCGTTTCGAGGCCGCGTTCGGCGAAGGTGCGTTCACGCCGTTCCAGCAACTGGGTCATCTCGGCGACGGTGCGCAGTACACGGTCCCGGTCGAGTCGGCCGGCGACGGAACCGACGTGCGGCAGGCCGCCGATCGAGGCCAGGCCACCGCCGAAGTCGAGGCAGTAGAACTGCACGTCCTGCGGGATGTGGGTGAGGGCGAGCGACATCATCAGGGTGCGCAGCAGCGTCGACTTGCCCGTCTGCGGGGCGCCGACGACACCGATGTGCCCGTTGGCGCCCGACAGGTCGGTGGTGAGCAGTTCGCGTTCGTGATCGTCGGCGGCCAGGCGCACCGGGCCGGCCGCGTCGGTCTCCTCGGGGTGCTGGTTGTGGGGCAGCCATTTGAGCCACTCCCATTCCGTGGCCGCCACGCCACGGCCCAGCAGGGCGATCCGCAGATCGTTCGGCGCGTGCAGTACGGCGAGCTGACCGACCATGGCCCGCATCAGCGCCAGCACGTCGGCGCCGGAACCGGCGAACTCGACGCTGGTGAACCGGCGCAGTGCCATGGGCACCGGCAGGTGCGGCACCCGCTGGTGGGCCCGGGTGAAGCGGCGCAGCGACATCGCCGTGAGCGGTTCCAGGTCCTCCACCGGCCGGGTCTGCGGCGGCAGGAACTCCAGCGCCGCGCGGCGCGAGCCGGCGCCGATGCGGATCCGCGCGAAGTCGTCGTGGGTGGGCCGGCGTTCCCACAGCCGGCTTCCCTCGGCGAGCACGGGCAGCGTGGCCGGTCGGGATCGTTCCACAGCAGGGCCTTGCGCTGCTGTTCCGCGGCCTCCCGGCCCTGCTGCCGTTTCTGCGCCAGGTAGCGCAGGTAGTCGCGGCGCTCGGCGCGCATCTTGCGGCGCCGTTCGCTGCCGGAGCGGCCCAGCTGGGTCAGGGCCATGCCGGCGACCGAAGCGCCCATCATGCCGGACATGAGGTAGGTCGTCGGTCCGGGTCTGCCCTGGGTGAACACCAGCATCATCGCGCCGCTGCCCAACCCCATCGGGAGGTACATGAGGGCGGAGGACATGTCCGTCATCGCGGGTTCGCCGAGCACCGGTGGCTCGGCGAGTTCCACCTGGCCCTCGGGCATGGAGGGGCCCTCCTCGCGCGGGGCCCGCTTGGCTACGGTGGTGCTCAAGACCTGGGTTCCTTTCGCGGGCGGGGTCGGCGGCGCGCGTGCGCGGACCGGTCTCCCGTGCCTCGTACGGTGCGTCAGATGAGGCCGGAGCGGATGGCGAAGGAGACGGCGTGGGAACGGTTGCGCAGCCGGTGCCGTTTGATGACGCCGTAGAGCACGTTCTTGATGGTGCGCTCCGAGTAGCCGAGCTGGTTGCCGATGTCCTGGAGCTCATGGCCGTCGGCGATGAGTCGCAGCACTTGCGCCTCGCGCTCGGTGAGTCCGCCCGGGGTGAGGCCACGGGGTACGAGCACCTCCCGGTGGGTGTACTGCATCTGGTCCATCAGCCGTCCCTGGAGGGCCGGCGGCAGGTCGGCGTGGCCCGCGCGCACCTGCCGCACGGTCTGGGTGAACGCCTCCCAGGTGAAGCCGCAGCGCGGGAGGACGGCCCGCACTCCCGAGACGACGGCCTGGTGCAGGCCGGCGCGCCATTCCCCGCCGACCACGAGCACCAGTGGCACCCGCTCCCCCACCTGCTTGCGCAGCCGGGTCACCGCCGGGGTGTCCGGGCTGTGCAGAGCCGCCACGACGACGTCCGCCGCGTTCGTGTCCGCGGTCCACACCAGGTGCGGGCACTGCCTGACGAAGTTCTCCAGGGCGAGTTCCGAGATGGGGTCGCCCGTCGGCAGTACGCCGACCACCGGCCGTCCCGTCGCGGTCCGCCCGTGCCCGCCTCCCGCGGCGGATTCCGCCTCGGCCTGCCCGTGTCGGCCGTCCGGTCCTAAGAAACGATCACTTGCCGCGCCGTTCCCCCCGGTGTGGGGGTGGGGCGGGCGCGCGCTCTCCGTTTCGTCCGCCGCGTACGGGCTTCCGGCTCTGCGGGCCGCCCGGTGCGTCCGGCTGTGCGCACCGAGGCCGTGGGTGGCTTCGACCTCACGCGCGTGGGGTCCAGACATGGGGTCCTTCCTTCTGCTGGGGCCCGGGACCGCTCCGGTCACACGCCCGCACGGCCTTGCCGCCGCGTGCACGGGGGCACGGCGGCGGAAGGGACGTGCTGCGGGAGGTGGCCGGGCCGGTCCTTCGGGCCCCGGGGCCGTCGGCCGCGGCGCTCAGTCTCCGGTGGGCGCCGAGGCGGGCCGGATGTTGTGGTTGCGGCGGAAGACGTTGTCCGGGTCCCAGCGCCGCTTGGCCGCCGCGAGCCGGTGATAACGCTCGGCGCCGTACAGCCGCCTGACTTCCGCCTCGGACACGGCCTCGTCCCGGGAGACGAAGTTCACCACGTTGCGGGGATCCGCCCACGGGGACAGGGCCGCCGCGTACTTCGCCAGGTGCTCGTCCATGAGGGGCAGGTCGGGGGGCGCGGCGACGCCGAAGGCGAAGCTGATGTACGGCAGGCCGCGCGAGGGCACGGCGTTGGGTGCCTCGGGTTCCCGGTCGAGGGCGCCGCCGAGGGCGCGCACCTCCACGGTCACCAGCGGGCAGTCGGAGCCGGGACCGACCGCCTCCACCAGCGCCGCCAGTGTCTCGGTGGAGAACTCGCGCAGGCCGAAGCCGGTCTCGACGTACGGCAGCGGGTCGACCGGGTCGACGTGGATGGCGCCGATGTCCGGGACCGGGCGCGGGGCGATCGAGTCGAGGACGGGGGTGCCGGCGGCCCGCAGCGGGGCGAGGAGCTCCTCGGCCTCGGCCGCGTCGCCGAGGTGGGAGAAGCGCACGTGCAGGACGAAGGCGCCGCGCAACGGCCCGGGCAGCGCGTCGTCCTGGGGCAGCCGCTGGACCGCGAAGGAGGTGCTCGCCGTCTCGGGCAGGGTCGGCGCCCAGGTCCGCCAGACCTCCAGCACCTCGGCCATGTCCTCGCCGGGGAACCAGAGTCCGCCGCCGTAGAAGACGGTCAGCTCGACGGCGGTGAACTCGATGCGGGTGACGACGCCGAAGTTGCCCTTGCCGCCCAGCAGGGCCCAGAACAGCTCCGGTTCGTCGTCCGGGGTGGCGGTGCGGATGACGCCGTCGGCGGTGACGACCTCGATCCACCGCACGTGGTCGGCCGCGTAGCCGTGGGCCCGGCCCAGCAGCGGGCTGAGGCCGCCGCCGAGGGTGTAGCCGACCACGCCGACACCCGGGGAGGAGCCGGCCAGCGGGGCGAGGCCGGCCTTCGCGGCGGCGTTGAGTGCCTCGTGCCAGCGGACGCCCGCGCCGACGCGCAGGGTGCGGGCGGACTCGTCCACCTCGACGCCGGTCATGCGCGTGGTGGTGATCAGCAGGGAGTTCTGCCCGACCGTCGGCACCACCTGGTGGCCGGCGTTCTTGACGGCGACCGCGAGGCCGTGCTGGGTGGCGAAGGTGACGGCGTGGGCCACGTCCTCCGCGCTGGTGGCCCCGACGACGACGGCGGGCGTCGTGGGCTGTGCGAGGTTGTAGGTGGCGCACTCGGCCGCGTAGGCGGCGTCCGCCGGCTCCAGCACGGGGCCGGTGACGGCCGCGCGGAGACCCGCCACGTCGTCGGGACTGACGGGACCAGCCGTCGCGGCGGCAGCATTCTGGGACATCGTATCCATCTCGATCGTGAGGGCGGGCTCACCCGTCGGCCCGGAATCGCGCGTACGACGGCGCATGGGTGAGCGTGGGGCGGCGTGATATGTCCGGGGAGGAACCACACCGCCCTCTTGAACCTTAGACCCTTGCGATTACCTCATGAGTGACCGCAAGACATGCATTCACTCATTGATACCTGAGTGCACGTCAAGTACTGGCAAAGAAGTGACAACTGTTTGCATCGAGTGAGTTAACACGCATCGAAGCACTCTGTATGTAAGTCTTGTTGCCGCACTGGACTAATGTGGCGTGTCTATGAAGGAGTACTCATGACGGGTAAACCTCGCCAACTTCCCTCCACAGCTCTGCTGGCAGGTGCCGCGGCCCTGGCGGCACTGCTGACAGCCTGCGGCAACGGCGGCAACGGCCCGTCGGCGTCCCCCGCGCCGGGCACGGAGACGGCGACGGCCGCCTCCACACCTCCGGCTCGGACACCCGCAGCGGGTGAACCGTCCGCCTCCGGCGGGGTGGAGTCGTCCGCGGCGGGCGTCGGCGGAGTGGCAGGCGGCCGGTGCCACACCTCCGAGCTGCGCGCCTCGCTCGGCGGGAACGATCCGGGAGCAGGTCAAGAGAACTTCCCCGTCGTGCTGACGAACACCTCCAGCCGCTCCTGCACCGTGGCCGGGTATCCGGGAGCGGCGTTCACCGACACCACAGGCCGGCAGCTGGGACCTGATCCGGCCCGTACGCCGGGCCGGGCGACGCCGGTCACCCTCGCTCCGGGACGGAGCGCGTGGTCGGGGCTTTCCTTCACCAACCCAGGGGTGAGCGGAGCCGAGTCGGCGAAGCCCGCCTGGCTCCTTGTCACTCCGCCCGACGAGCGGGACTCCCTGCGCGTCGCGTGGACCGGCGGCGCGGTACCGGTGTCCGGCACCGCCTCCCGGGCGTCCCTCACCGTCCTCGCCCCCGGCACCGGGGCTTGAAGGGACCGGCTTCCGCGCGGTGCCGGGCCCCACGGAGGGCTGCGGCCGTGCCGGCCGGGCGGACCGATGCGGCACGGCCCCGCACGGCACTGCCCGGCGTGCGACCGGCGCGGACCGGTACACGCCCCCTGCCGCCCGCGCCGGCCCTGACCGCCGGAGGCGGCCGCCGCTCGGGGAGCACCGGCACGGCACTCACCCCGGCGCTACGGCCAACCCCGTCCGACGGCACGGCGAACACCGCCCGGTGCCACGCCGAACACGCCTGCCCGAGCGGCCCTCATCCCTGCCCGGAGCGACCGCCGTTCGCCGCGTAACCCCGCAGGAAATGGGCCTCGGCCACGGCCAGTCGGCGCAGCTCGTCGACGCTGACGCTCTCGTCGGCGGCGTGGATGCCGGCCTCCGGCTCGCTGAGGCCGAGCAGCAGGATCTCGGCCCTTGGATACAGCTCGGCCAGCGCGCCGCACAGCGGGATGCCGCCGCCGAAGCCGCCGAGCCGCATGGTCTGCCCCGGGTACGCCGTGCTCAGGGCCTGGGCCATGGCCGTGTACGCCGGTCCCGAGACGTCTGCCTGGAACGGCTCCCCCTGCCCCAGCGGCTCGATGGAGACGCGGGCGCCCCAGGGGGTGTGCTTCTCGATGTGTGCCACCAGCAGCGCGGTCGCCGTCCGCGCGTCCTGGCCGGGCGGGATGCGCAGGCTGAGCGCGGCCCGTGCCGTCGCGTGGATCGTCGGGGTGGCTCCCTCGACGGCCGGGCAGTCGACACCCATCACGCCGACGGACGGCCGGGCCCAGAGCCGGTCGCCGACGGTGCCCGTGCCCGTCAGGTGCACCCCGTCGATGAGGCCCGCGTCCGCGCGGAAGTCCGCCTCGGGGTAGTCCAGCCCCGGCCAGTGGCCGTCCGCCGGCAGCCCGTCCACCCGGGCCGTGCCGTCCTCGTCGGTCAGGGAGGCGAGGATCTTCAGCAGTGCCGTCAGGGCGTCGGGCACCGGGCCGCCGAACTGCCCGGAGTGCAGGTTCGCGCGCAGCGTGTCGACCTGGACGCGCAGCATGGTGATACCGCGCAGGGCCGCCGTCACGGTCGGCACCCCGCGCCGGAAGTTTCCCGCGTCCGCGATCAGAACGGCGTCCGCCGCCAGCAGGCCGGGGTGGGCGCGGGCGTACCGTTCGAGGCCGCCCGTGCCCTGCTCCTCGGAGCCCTCCACGATCACCTTCACGTTCGCCGGCACCCCGCCGTGCGCCTTGAGCGCGCGCAGCGCGAGCAGGTGCATGAGCACGGCGCCCTTGCAGTCGGCGGTGCCCCGCCCGTACCAGCGGCCGTCCCGCTCGGTCAGGGTGAAGGGCGGACTGGTCCAGACGCTCTCGTCCAGCGCGGGCTGGACGTCGAAGTGCGCGTAGAGCAGGACGGTCGGCGCGTCCGGCGGGCCGGGCAGGAAGCCGTACACGGACTGCCAGCCGTCCGGCATGTCGAGGACGGCGACGTCCTCGAACTCCTCGGCGCGCAGGGCGTCGGCGATCCACTTCGCGGCCTTCTCCGACTCGACGCGCGGACTGACGTCCAGGTCGGCCACGGAGCGGAAGGCCACCAACTCGGTGAGTTCCCTCCGTGCCGCCGGGATCATCGCGGCGATCGTCCCGGCGATCAGGTCCTCGTCCACGGGGCTCCTCTCGGGCCGATGACTGACAACTGCTGAGACATTACGTCAGTCACTCATGTCATGAGTGTGCAGGGCAGACATCAAGCAAGTTAGCTTTGCACCATGACTTTGTTGATGACCTGGCCGGACACCGGTCCCGAGCGGCTTCTCCGTCGTACGTCCGATCCCGCCCGGATCGCCGCGGCCCTCGACGCGCTCGGCGTGCGCTTCGAGCGGTGGCCGGTCCGCGCGGACGTCCCCGCCGACGCGGACGGCGAGGCGGTGTTCGCCGGGTACGGCCCGGAGATCGACCGGCTGACCGCCGAGGAGGGCTTCACCACCGTCGACGTCCTCGGCCTGCACCCGGGCGACGACCCCGGATACCCGGCGAAGGCCGAGGCCGCCCGCGCGAAGTTCCTCCACGAGCACACGCACGACGATGACGAGATCCGCTTCTTCGTCTCCGGCTCCGGCGTCTTCTACCTGCACATCGGCAGCGAGGTGCACGCGGTCCTCTGCGAGCGGGGCGACCTGCTGGGCGTACCGCGCGGCACCACGCACTGGTTCGACATGGGCACGCGGCCGGCGTTCACCGCGATCCGCTTCTTCCACCGGGAGGACGGCTGGACCGGGACCTTCACCGGCTCCGCCATCGCCGCCCGCTTCCCGGACCACGACACCATCGCCGCCGGGACCGCGGTCACCGGGTCACGAACCGTGTGACGGCCTCCGTGAAGCGCCGGGGTTCCTCCAGGTGGGCGAAGTGGCCGCTGTGTTCGAAGACGACCAGTTCGGACCCGGCGATCAGCTCGTGCAGTTCCTCCGCCCAGCGCACGGAGCAGATGACGTCGTAGCGGCCGACCAGGACCAGCGCGGGCAGGCTGAGCCGCGGCAGGGCCTCGCGGTCGTCGATGACGTCCGGCTCGCCGTTGTCGTCCAGGCCGGAGATGTAGACCCCGCCGGTGCTCCGCCGGAAGGCGTCGAACTCCGCCTCCCGGTTCCAGTAGTCGGCGAAGTAGGCGGGGAGGAGGCCGCGGAGCGCCGCCGTGATGCCCGCGTCGTCACGGGCCGCCGGCACCGACTGGAGGGCGTCGAGCACCGATGGCAGTTCCGGCCGGTCCGCGTGCCGGGCCGCGAACGCCCGCACCTGGCGCATGGCCTCGGCGCCGTGCTCCCGCCCGGTCACCGGTGCGCTGTCGTACAGGATCACCCCGGCGACCTGCCCGGGGTGGTGCAGTGCGTGGTACTGGACGACGAAGCCGCCGTGCGAGTGGCCCAGCAGGTGCACCGGGCCCACGCCGAGGTGGTCGATCAGCGCCTCCAGGCAGCGGCTGTAGCGGGCCCGGACATAGCCGTCGGGGTGCCGGGGCAGCCTGCCGGAGGCCCCGGTACCGACGGGCTCGACGTACACCATCGTCAGGTGCCGCTCGACCGCCGGGACGCGCAGGTACTCCCAGGGGATGCCGGGGCCTCCGGGGTGCGCGACGCACACCGGGCCGGTGCCGTGCACGTGGTACGCCTGGGCGGTGCCGTCCACCTCGATGGTGTGCGCGCCCGGGGCCAGGGATGCGGTCGGCTGGGTGGTCATGGGAACTCCGTTCCGTGGTCGGTCGTCAGGGTCGACGCCGACAGGACGCGGTCGCGCGGCGGAAGTTCGACGCGTACGGAGTGATCGTCGTCACATGAGGAGGTCGGCGGCCTCGGGCAGCCTCGCCTGGTCCGGCCGCAGCGGCCTGGAGTGGTGCAGGCGGACACGGCGCACCCGGCCGCCCTCGTCCAGCGTCAGCAGCCAGGCGACGGCCGGCGGGCAGTGCTCCGGGTCGTCCGGCGGGCTGATCAGCTCCATCTCCCACACGGCCAGCGACCGCCCGGCGACGATGTGGTAGGGGCGCTGGCGGACGCCGTCGGCCAGGTCGCACTCCATGCCCCGGACCAGCGCCTCGCGGTCGCCGACGCGTCGGCCGCCCAGATACAGGTCGACGTCCGGGGACCAGCGCCGGGCCGTGAACGAGCCGAACCGGCCCAGCTCGGCGGCCTCCAGGGTGTCCCGGGCCTCCAGTCGGCTCGCGGCCGTGCGGGCGGCGGCGTCGCCGTGCGCGGCGGCGGTGAGGTCCGTGAGCAGGTCGCCGAGCCGGGCCCGTGCCTGGCTGAGCCGGCTGCGGACCGTGCCCACCGGTGTCCCGCAGGCGCGGGCGATGTCCTCGTACGACGTCACTGTCCGGCTGAAGTGACGGAGCACCAGGGGCATGCGCAGCGTCGGCGAGAGCTGGTCGACGGCCTCCCACACCCAGTCGCGCAGCGCGCTGCGCTCCAGCCACCGCTCGGGATCGGCGTCGGCGGTCGCGGGGGGTGCCGGGTCGCCGACGGGCTCGGTGCGCGCCTGGCCGCGCAGCAGCGAGCGGCAGGCATTGCGCACGATCATGCGCAGCCAGGGCCCGACGGCCTCGGGGTCGCGGACGTCCCCGATCCGGCGGAGAGCGGTCAGCGCGGCCTCCTGCGTCATGTCGTCCGCGTCGGGGCCCGGCCCGAGCAGGGCGAGGGCCACCGCGCGCATCCCCGGCGCGTGCCGCTCCAGGAGCAGGGCCAGGGCGGTGGCGTCCCCTCGCTGGGCCAGCCGGACGAGGCCGGCGTCCTCGCGCAGGTCTGCCGCTTCTCGATCACGCATGGACGCTCCCTGGCACGCCGGAACACGGGCGGGTCAGCCTAGCCGTGTGTGTGTCAGTCCTGTGTTCGGGTGCGCAGTCCCCGCCCGCCCGGGCCCGCCGCACAACGCACGCGAGCCACGGACCCGTGGGCAGCCGGGTCCGTGGCTCGCGTGCAGCCTGTCGCGGCGCGCCGGGCGCTCGGGTTCAGCGCTCGCTGTCCAGCGTGGCCAGCAGGGGCGCGGCGTACCGCTCGCCCGCTGCCGCGCCGGCCGGGACGGCCTCCTCGATCTCCTTCAGTGTCTCCGCGTCGAGCGTCACGGACGCCGCGCCCAGGGACTCCGCCAGCCGCTCCCGGCGGCGGGCTCCGACGAGCGGGACGATGTCCTCGCCCTGGGCGGCGACCCAGGCGATGGCCACCTGGCTGGTGGTGGCGCCGAGGCGCTCCGCGACCCGGCCGAGGGCCTCGACCAGGCGCAGGTTGGCCTCCAGGTTCTCGCCCTGGAAGCGGGGCGAGTGGGCGCGGAAGTCGTTGCCGCTCAGCTCGCGTGAGGGCGACCAGTGGCCGCTGAGCAGACCGCGCGAGAGGACGCCGTACGCCGTCAGGCCGATGCCCAGTTCGCGCAGCGTCGGGATGATCGACTGCTCGGGGCCGCGGGAGAGCAGCGAGTACTCGATCTGGAGGTCGCTGATGGGGGCGACGGCGGCGGCGCGGCGGATCGTGTCGGCGCCCAGTTCCGACAGGCCGATGTGCCGGATGTAGCCGGCCTGACGCATCTCCTCCAGCGCGCCGACGGTCTCCTCGACCGGGATGTTCGGGTTGAGCCGGGCCGGGCGGTAGATGTCGATGTAGTCGGTCTCCAGGCGGCGCAGGGAGTAGGCCAGCCGGTCCTTGACGGCTTCCGGCGAGACGTCGTAGGGCACCGGCTGGAAGGCGCCGTCGGGGGTGCGGCGGGAGCCGAACTTCACACTCAGCACGACGTCCTCGCGGCGGCGCTCGCGCAGGGCGCGGGCGATGAGCATCTCGTTGGCGCCGGAGCCGTAGAAGTCGCCGGTGTCGATCAGGTTGATGCCGCCGTCGATCGCCGCGTGCAGCGTGGCGATGCTCTCCGCGTCGTCGGCCGGACCGTACAGGTCCGACATTCCCATGGCGCCCAGGCCGATGGTGGAGACCTCGGGACCCGAGTTGCCGAGCTTGCGACGGTTCACGGACATGGTGTTTCTCCTCGTACGAAGGGGGGTGCGGGGGTTCTCACGGGGTTCACAGGCGGCCGAGCAGGCCGGTGACGCCCATCCGGCGGGCCAGGCGCAGCCGCAGTTCCTCGGCGGCGCCGTTGATGATCTCGGCGCCGTAGTCGGAGCCGTCGGCGACGGTCCGGCGCGGGCGCTGTCCGACGGGCAGGTCGACGACCCGGACGACCTCGTCGGCGACGATCTGCGGGTCGGCGCTCACGCCGTTCACCATCATCCGCTCGGTGTCCTCGCCCATCGAGGCGAGGAACGGGGCGATCTTGTCGTACGCGGCCGTGCGGCCGGTGTCGGCGGGGAAGGCCGCGTTGGCGAAGTGGGCGGTTCCGTGGGTGAAGACGCCAGGCATGAGGATCGTGGTCTCGATGCCGTAGGCGGTGACCTCCCAGGCGGTCGACTCGGCGAAGGCGTCGAAGGCGGCCTTGGCGGCGGTGTACGGCGCGAGGAAGGGCGGGATGGCGCGGGTGGTGCCGGAGCCGATCCAGAGCAGCAGGCCCGACTCCTGGCGGCGCATCACCGGCAGGACGGCGCGGTTGACGCGCAGGGCGCCCACGGCGTTGACGTCGAAGGCGCGCAGCACCTCCTCCGGGCTGAACGCCTCCGTCACGCCGACCAGCAGGTGGGCCGCGTTGTGCACGACGACGTCGATGCCGCCGGCCTGCTGCACGATCTCTTCGACGGCCGCGGCGGCCGACTCCTCCGACAGCACGTCGAGTTCGACGACCGACAGCTCGCCGGGGGCGCCCTTGGCCTGGTCCGTGAGGGCCTGGGCCTTCTCGGCGTTGCGGCCGTGCGGGTCGCGCATCGACGCGAAGACGCGGTGGCCGGCCTGGGCGAGCGAGACGGACGAGAGGGCTCCCATTCCGGTCGCGGCACCGGTGACCAGAACCGTGTGCGAGGTCTCAGCGGACATTCTTCCTCCTTGACGAGGGCGTTGACGTGCCGATTTCTCGGCCGGATCGCCGCTCACTCACTTGATACATCGACGATAACACACCATCGATCACAGTCAAGCGTTATCATTGATTGCATGACAGCGATCGACACGACCCCGCAGCCGCGCGAGCGCATCCTGCGGGCAGCGGCGGACCTGCTGGCCGAGGGCGGACGGGAGGCGGTCTCCACCCGTTCCGTCAGCGCGGCCGCAGGAGTGCAGGCACAGACCATCTACCGGCAGTTCGGGGACATGCAGGGTCTGCTCGACGAGGTCGCGCGGCGAGGTCTCGCCGCCTACCTCGCCGACAAGAAGGCCAACCTCGCCTCCGGTGACCCGGTGGAGCAGCTTCGGCGCGGGTGGGACCTGCACGTGGCCTTCGGGCTCGCCAACCCGGCCCTGTACCGGCTCCTCTACACCGACCCCCGCCCCGACGAGGGCGCCGCGGCGACGGACGAGGCCTACGGCATGCTTCTGCAGCTCGTCACCCGGGTCGCCGAGACCGGCCGGCTGCGCATGGGCGTCGAGGCCGCGGCGGAGATGATCCAGGCCACCGGCATCGGGGTGACGGTCACGCTGATCGGCGCCGCGGCGGCCGGGCGGCTCGCCGAGCACGAGGGGCTGTCGGAGAGCACGCGGGACGCCGTACTGGCGGCCCTGGTCACGGACGCGGAGCAGGCGGCCCCCGTGGAGGAACCGCGCGCGGCCCGTGCCCGGCACGCGGTGGCGCTCAAGGTCCTGCTGGACGAGGCCGAGGAGGACCGCGCCTTCACCCCGGGCGAGCACCTGCTGCTCACGGAGTGGCTGACCCGGCTCGCCTCCGCCACCACACCGGCCAACCCGGACTAGCCCACCGACGCCCCCCGCCCGCGCCGAGGCCCCTCCCCGGCGCGGGCCCGCTTCGCCGCGCGTTCCCGGTCCCGGCCCGGCCCCGGTCACCGCCGCCCGGCAGCCGGCACTGGGCCGGCCGTGCGGCGACGGCTCGTCCTCCGGAGCCGGCCCCGACCGCTCCGCCGGTCGTGGCCACCGGCGTGCGCCACTCCCCCGGCGTGGGCGGCCGACCGACCGCCCACGCCGGTCGCCGACGGCCTGGTGGGGAACGACGCGGTCGTCCGACGCCCGCCGGCCCCCGGTGGAGCGTGACGCCCGCTCCCCGGTGAGGCCCGGCACCCACCAGCCCCCGCTGAGAGACCTGTGTCCAGCGACGGCCCCCGCGCTCATCGGTCGCCTCCCGCATCCCTGGGCGGGAGGCCCGCGATGCGGTACGCGTCCGGCTCCTCCAGGGTCTCGTGTTCCAGCAGGGCCACGGCCAGGGCGTCCAGGCGGTCGCGGTGGTCGCGCAGGGTGCGGCAGGCCTCCTCGTAGCACTCCTCGACGATCCGCCGCATCTCGGCGTCGATCACGTCCAGGGTCCGCGGGGCGGCCGACAGGCCGTAGGGCTGCTGGCCGTCGCCCGGCAGGGCCGAGAGACGGCCCACCTTCTCGCTCATGCCCCAGCGCGACACCATCCCGCGCGCGATGCCGGTGACCTGCTCCAGGTCGTTCTCCGCACCGGTCGTGACGACCCCGAACACCACCTGCTCGGCCGCCATCCCGCCCAGCGCGCCGATGATCCGGCCGCGCAGGTACTCCTCGGTGTACGCGTACTTGTCCGCGTCCGGCGTCGACAGGGTCACCCCGAGCGCCCGGCCGCGCGGCACGATCGTGATCTTGCGGACCGGGTCGGCGCCCGGCTGGAGCATGCCCAGCAGCGCGTGCCCGCTCTCGTGGTACGCCGTACGCCGCCGCTCCTCCGGCGGCATCACCAGCGGGCGCTCGGCACCGAGCTGGATCTTCTCCAGCGCCTCGGAGAGGTTCTTCTGCGTCACCCGGTCCTGGCCGTACTTCACCGCGAGCAGCGCCGCCTCGTTGGCGAGGTTCGCCAGCTCCGCGCCCGTCATGCCCGGGGTCGTACGGGCCGCCTGTGCCAGGTCGACGTCGGCGGCGAGGGGGATCGCGCGGGTGTGGATGCGCAGGATGGCCTCCCGGCCGCCCCGGTCGGGCGGCGACACCTGGACCACCCGGTCGAACCGTCCCGGCCGGGTCAGCGCTGCGTCCAGGACGTCCACCCGGTTGGTGGCCGCGATCACGATGACGCCCTCCGAGCCGGAGAAGCCGTCCATCTCGGTCAGGATCTGGTTGAGCGTCTGCTCCCGCTCGTCGTGCCCGCCGACGCTCGACCCGCTCCGTGACCGGCCGATGGTGTCGATCTCGTCGATGAAGACGATCGACGGCGCGACCTTGCGGGCCTCCGCGAACAGCTCCCGCACCCGGGACGCCCCCACACCCACGATCATCTCGATGAACTCGGAGGCGCTGGCGGAGAAGAACGGCACGCCCGCCTCCCCCGCGACCGCCCGGGCCAGCAGCGTCTTGCCGGTCCCGGGCGGGCCCGCCAGCAGCACCCCGCGCGGCATCTTCGCGCCCAGCCGCCGGTAGGCGTCGGGGTTCTTCAGGAAGCTGACGACGTCGTTCAGTTCGCCTTCCACTTCGTCGATGCCGGCGACGTCCGCGAAGGTGGTGCGCTTGCCGCCCGGTTCCGCGCCCACCGGCTTCGGCGGCTTGCGGCCGAGCACCCCGCCCGCCCCGCCGAGTCCGCCGCCCAGTCCACCGCCCATCCGCCGGGCCACGAACACCCACACGGCGATCAGCAGCACCGTCGGCAACAGCGAGACCAGCAGGGTCTCCCCGAGGCCCGGCCCCTGCGCCAGCGGCTCCGCGGTGACCGCGACCTTCTGCCGGGTGATCTCGGCCCACAGCTCCGCGTCGTCGGCGAAAGCGGGCTTGTACGTCTTGAAGTGCGTGTACGTGTCGCCCTTGCCGCCCCCGGGCACCTCGCCGGGCTTCTTCAGCGTGCCCTGGATCTGGGAGCCCTGGGAGTAGACGCTCCTGACGTTGCCCGCGTCCAACTGCGCGGTGAAGGCTGTGTAGTCGACCGATGTCGTGCCGTCCCCGCGCACGTTGTTGTAAAGGAAGCCGAACGCGGTGTAGACGACGAGCAGGACCACCAACTGCACCAGGCAACCGCCCCGGGAGCGCCACCCGTTCGGTGACGGCGACGATCCGCCCGGCATTCCCTCGGTGCGCCAGGACTGACGGGGGTCATGACGCGGCGGAACGGGATCGGTCATCGGGCTTCTTCTCCTCGGGAAGCGGCAAGTGGGTCGCGGAGCGGATCGCCGCGTCACAGAATTCGGTTGGCACGGCGAACCATG
This sequence comes from Streptomyces sp. Ru62, assembly GCF_002920615.1. Taxonomy (GTDB): domain Bacteria; phylum Actinomycetota; class Actinomycetes; order Streptomycetales; family Streptomycetaceae; genus Streptomyces. The sequence goes on along the minus strand of NZ_PQSU01000003.1, from coordinate 69,871 downwards.
GCCATGGACATCAGTCCCAGCGCCAGGGCAAGCGCGCCGAGGATCACCCCGTCGAGGGTCGCGGCGCGGCCCGGATGCCGGCCCACCGCCCACGGCGACACGCCCATCCACGCGCCGATCAGGACCAGGGCGCCGCTCATTCCGGTCATCCGCTCCGGTGCCACGGTGAAACCGAGGGCCAGGAGGCAGATGGCGGCACCCACGATCAGGTCGTGCACCGCGAGATCACGGTTCGCCGTGGCGAAGTGCAGGATCCACGGGGATGCGGCGAAGAACAGGCCGACCAGGAAGACCGGCCCGTTCACCAGGGCCACGTCGTGCGCCCCGAGGACGCGGGCGTAGCGCTCGCGCATCTCGAAGGCGTCCGGGTGGCCCGCCATGTCGTCCCTGCGGTGGGGAAAGCCAGACATCCGAGGACTCCTCACTGCTGTCCGAGACCTCATGCTGTCGCGGGGGCTGCCGACCGGACATCACACGTTCGCGCGATAAGCAACTGACGCATGGAAGAACGAAACCAGTCATAGGGCTGACTTATGACCTGATACAGGAGAACGTCCTACCGGCCGCACTGGCTGTCATGGATGTTTCCTGTATGACTACGTCGCTCACTCCGCTCGCCCACGCGCCGCGCCACCACCGCGTGTCCCGCCGGTTCCTGCGCGATCTGGACCGCCCCGCCGACGTGTTCCGCAACCTGGGCCCCAACTGGTACGCCTCGGTGATGGGCACCGGCATCGTCGCCAACGCCGCCGCCGTCCTCCCTTTCCACGTGAACGGCCTGCGGGTGTTCGCCACCGTCGTCTGGGCCCTCGCCTCCGCGATACTCGTGGCGCTCACCGGCGCCTGGGCCGTGCACTGGACCCGGCACCGGGACATCGCCCGCGGTCACGCCCACCACCCGGTCATGGGGCACTTCTGGGGCGCTCCCGCGATGGCCCTGATGACGGTCGGCGCGGGCACCCTCACCCTGGGCAAGGACTGGATCGGCGTCCAGGCGGCCGTACGCGTCGACTCCGTGCTGTGGGCCGCCGGCACCCTGCTCGGCCTGGTCACCTGCGTGTGGATCCCGTACCTGGCCATGACCGAGCACGAGGTCGGGGAGGACTCCGCCTTCGGGGGGTGGCTGATGCCGGTCGTGCCGCCGATGGTGTCCGCCGCCACCGGCGCGGCCCTGGTCCCGCACCTCGCGCCGGGCCAGGAACGGCTGACCCTGCTGCTGGCCTGCTACGCCATGTTCGGCATCAGCCTGTTCACGAGCCTCGTCATCATCACCCAGCTGTGGGGCCGGCTGGTGCGCCACAAGCTCGGGCCGGCCGCGATGGTGCCCACGCTGTGGATCGTCCTCGGCCCGCTGGGCCAGTCGGTGACAGCGGCGAACGCGCTCGGTGCGGTGGCGCACCTCGCCCTGCCGCGGCCGTACGCGACCGGTGCCGCCGTCTTCGGGATCGTCTACGGCCTGCCCACCTGGGGCTTCGCCATGATGTGGCTGGTGCTCGCCGCCCGGCTCACCGTACGCACCGCGCGGAACCGTCTGCCCTTCGCCCTGACCTGGTGGAGCTTCACCTTCCCGGTCGGCACCTGTGTCACCGGCACCTGCGCACTGGCGGCCCGGCTGGACTCGGACGCCTTCGACGTCGCGGCCGGAGTCCTGTACGTCCTGCTCCTGGCCGCGTGGGCGGTCGTCGCCGTCCGCACCCTGCGCGGCAGCTTCCGCGGCACCCTGTTCCTGCCGCAGGCGCCCGCGCCCGCCCCTGGACGATGACAAGGAGGTACGGCGGCCGGGCGTGTGACCACAAGGGCCCGGCCGCCGTACGGCTGTGTGGGATCAGCCTCGGTCCGGACGGTGCACCCGGCGTCCCCGCACCCAGCGCGCGTGCGAGATCGGGTCGTCGACACCGGGCTGAGGACCACGGCCGTACCGTTCGGTGAACCGGTACACGGACTCCCCGGACACCTCCCAGCCGGCCTCGGAGAGGGCTCGCGCAGAGTCGGGGCGGGCGTCCTCGCTGAAGAGCCCGCTGAGGTGAACACCCATCTTCTGTTCCGTATCCGCGTACAGGGAGCTGTCCCGGACCTCTTCGGTCTCCTGGCCCTCCAGGATCTCGTAGGCGATCGCGCTGCCCGGCGCCGACAGGGCCGACACCGTGGCGATCAGACTCCGCTCCACGGGAGCGGACAGGTAGGGAATGACTCCTTCGACGACCCACGCGGCGGGCCGTAGCGGATCGAACCCTGCGGCCCGCAGCGGCTGGGCCCAGTCGCTCTCCAGGTCGGCGACCACCCGGTGGTGTTCCACGGCCGGCCGGGCGCCGATGGCGTCGAGGACGTCCTGCTTGAAGGCGAACAGGCCGGAACGGTCGACCTCGTACACCACGCTGCCGGCCGGCCAGTCGAGACGCAGCGCCCGGGTGTCCAGTCCGGCGCCGAGCAGGACCACTTGCCGGATGCCGTCCCGGTGCGCGGCGTCGAGCAGGAAGTCGTCGAAGACGCGGGTGCGCAGGGCGAAGTACTGTCCGCCGCGTCCCCACACCGGGTCGGCGTCACCGCCCTCGACCTCTTCGATGGAGACGGGCAGCGGCACCGGTGTCTCGGCTGCCTTGACGAAGGCCTCCGCGTACGGATCGGCGACGATCCCGTCCGGGTGCCGTGTCTCGATGGCTCGCGCCGCCGCCACCAGCAGCGCCGTCAGTGCGACGCCGGCGGCGAAGCGAGAGGTACGTCCACCGTCATTCATGTGCGCTCCGTTCTTCCGTCTGTTCCTCCGTCCGTTCCTCCGTCAGCGGCGGTCCGGCGCCACGGACGGGCTCCCCGCGGCGGCGCAGTCCGTCCAGGAGGAGGGACAGGGCGTGTTCACGCTGCCCGCCGGTCAGGAACGGTGACACCGCGAGGGACACCACGGCGCGGAGGAACGTTTCGGCCTCCGCACCGCGGTGTGCGGGCAGCGCCGTCCCGGCGTGCGCCAGCAGCTCGGTGACGGCCTCGGACAACGCCTCCCGGCAGGGCGACAGACACAGCGCCTCGGGACTGAACACCTCGCGCAGCGCGGCGTCCTCGGCGACGGTCCGGGTGAACCGGTCGAGCCAGTCCGCCACCGTCCGCCATGCGTGCTCGGCATCGGTGCCCACCGGCTGTGCCGTACCCGCCGTACGGCACAGCGCGTCGACCGTGTCGGCCACGTCGCCGGCGTAGACCGCCTCCAACAGAGCGGTGCGGGTCGGGAAGTTGCGGTAGAGGGTGGCGATGCCCACGCCGGCGCGCCGGGCGACGGCCTTCAGGGGAGCGTCGGTGCCGTTCTCCTGGAACTCCTCACGGGCCGCGGCGACGAGTGCGTCGTAGTTGCGCGCGGCGTCCAGCCGGCGGGGGCGGCGCGGCGCGGCCTCGTCGGGTTCCGCTCGGCCGCGGGCGTCCACCGTCACGGTGCTCTCCTCTGGGATGTCCCGGTCACGGGCACGCCCGGCGGGGCGTGGAACGCGTCGCGGCCGCCGCCGCCGGACGGCGGACGCGACGCGGCTCGGGTGAGCGGCCGGAGAGCACGGGGCGGCGCCCCGGACCTCCGGTCCCGCTCCGCTCAGGCGACCGGCGCGAAGACCTTGCGGGCGTACCGGGCGTAGGCCTTGGGGCCGAGGACGGGCATCAGCAGCCGGGGCACGAGCGGCGCCGTCGACAGCATCAGCTTGACCACCTCGTCGTCGGCGAGCGAGGCGAGCATGCCGAAGACGACAGGCAGCTTGTTCTTGGGAAGCGCGTTGATCGCGTGGTCCCCCAGCTCGTGCCACTCCTTGGCCGTCACGTACTCCGGGACGATCGGCAGGACGTCCTTCTCCTCGATGCCGAGGTGCTCGGTGAGCAGGGTGCCCAGGCGCTCCAGGGAACGCGCGAGCTGCTCGCCGTGCTCCTTGGTGGGCTGACCGCGCCAGATGGCGAGCTTCTGGGACGACTCGGTGAGCAGTGCCGCGATCTCCTCGTGCTGGCTCTCCAGCAGGTTCACCGTCTCACCGAGCCGGTCACCCGCGCGCTCCAGCAGTTTGGGCCACAGCAGCTCGTCCTCGCCCTTGTGGTGCAGGTGCAGGAACTCCTCGATGAGCTGCGCGTGATCGGCGACGACCGCGGCCCGTTCGGTGTCGCCGCTGGTGACCGCCCTGACCAGCTCGGGCAGACGTGAGTAGTTCCGCCGGAAGGCCTCGTGCACGACCAGCATGTCGCGGACGTCGGCACGGTCGGTCGGTGAATGGGGCATGGCACTACCTTCTCGGAGTCAGGGATGACGCTGACGCGTCGGGCCGGAGCATCAACACATGCCGGCACGGGGGGTGACACCACCTGAGTCTAGTTGAGCTTGTCAGTTCGAATGACCGACTCGATGTCAAAGGGTGGTAGAGATTGACACACTGAGAGCCAGTGACTTCGAAAGGCCTTGAACCTATGACAGAGCGCGACGCCAACCAGCCCACCGCTGACATGGACCTCAGTGTCATGCCGGACGAGGTCTGGGTGTACGACCAGGCGCGCCTGGTAGAGGCGGCGACCGAGTCGGGTACCACGGAGAGCATCGCCGTGGAGTACGACGGCACACGCGCCCAGATGGTCATCCTGACGACCCGGGGGGCGAAGACGGGCCGGTACCGCAAGACGCCGGTCATCCGCGTGGAGCACGAGGGACGGTACGCGGCCGTCGCCTCCAAGGGGGGCGCGCCCACGAACCCCGCGTGGTACCACAACCTCTTGGCCCACCCGGAGGTGGAGGTCTGGGACGGTACGGAGCACCGGCCCTACCGGGCGCGGCGGACGACGGACGCGGAGCGGCAGGAATGGTGGGACCGGGCTGTCCAGGCCTGGCCCTCCTACGACGACTACCGGACCAAGACGGACCGGATCATTCCGGTGCTGCTGCTGGAGCCGGTGGTCTGACGGACGCCTACCGGTGCCCGGTTCCCCGCGCAAGCAGCTGGGTGTACTTATCGCGTCTCTGCACAATCTGATCGGCGGCGCCTACTCTCGGGGTGTTCCACTTGGGTCAGGCACTGTCGTAGGGGGCGTCTATGTACAGGCCGGCAAGCTCAAGCGGTAATCCGACCGGCGGGTGCGGACAGCGGTGCGGCTCTCCGTTCACCGCATCCGCCGGTCTCCTCAACCGGCCTGTCCGAAGCGGGCCTGTCCGAAGCGGGCTAGTCTGACCGAGGCGCTCCTCACAGCCTGTTCCGCCCTGCCCGCACCGCGTTGTTGCAGCCGTCATGATGCTGCCTGAATTCCCGGTACGCCGTTTCCCGCGCGTCGCCTGCCGCGTCCGAATTCACTTCTCTGCCTTCCATGCGAGCCGAGCACGGCTCATCGTGGGAAGAGGGCGGAAGGCGTCCGCCGACGAGTGGGCGCTTCAGCCAGCGACCAAAGCGACTGAAGCGACTGAACTTCGAATAAATGCGCTCGCTCGCGACTCGGCCGGCCTGCTCTTCTTGACATGAACGTGCGATGCCTGGTGCCGGATGTTCGGGCACTCTCGGTGCAACATCATGCGTCCGGGAGGAATCCGTGTCCGTGTCCCTCGTCCAAGAGCCGGCTCGTACCGAGCGGAGCCGGCTGCTCAGTTTCGGCCGTCGCTGGGGCTGGCTCGCCGTCCTGGTGGTCGGCCTGCTGCTGTTCTGGCTCATCCACTCGGCACTGGTATCCACCGAGAACCCCAACCTGGTCCCCGCCCTGATCTTCTTCGGCGCGGCCCTGGTCCCCGCTGCCTTCGTCACCTTCGTGGCGGGCCGGCGCCTCGACTTCGGGGTCGGCACCGGCGTCGTGGGGGCCACCGCGCTGGCCGGCGGCGCGATCGGGGTGACCACGGCCGGTTTCCTGGAGTACCGGACCCTGGTGCTGATGGACGTCCTGCCGATGCTGGCCGTGGGCCTGATCGAGGAGGCCGCGAAGCTCATCGTCCCGTTCCTCCTGCTGCTGGTCATCCGCGACCGGCACCCCGGTGACGGACTGCTCATCGGAGTGGCCTCCGGCGCCGGATTCGCGGTGTTCGAGACCATGGGCTACGCCTTCGTCGAACTCATCAACTCCGGTGGCGACCTGCACGCCGTGGACGACCTGCTGGTGCTGCGGGGCCTGCTGAGTCCCGCCGCCCACATGGCGTGGACCGGGCTCACCGCCGCCGCGCTGTGGTCGGTGCCGGCGGCACGGCGCAACCGCAAGGCGGCGATCGCCATGTTCGTCCTGGTGTACGCCGTGGCGGTGGGTCTGCACACGGCGTGGGACAGCCTCAACAGCGACACCGCGTACGTGATACTGGCGGCCCTCAGCCTGTCCTTCCTCATCTACGCGACGCGCCGGCTGGCCGCCCCGCGACCGGCACACGCCCGCGTCCCCGCACGGCCGTAGCCCCGGGTGCGGCAGGCGCCCGCGCCCCCGGCGGGCACAGGCCGGCCCCGCCCGGAGGTGCGGGCGGGGCCGGGGTCGGCGGGATCCGGGTCAGCGCGGGGGCAGCAACTCGCGTTCCAGGATCTCCCGTGTCTCGTCCGTCCAGGGATCAGGCGCCGCAGTCCTCGGGTCGATCTTGACGATCACCCGCCGCCCGTGCGCGTGCGAGTGCCCCCCGGAGTGGATCCGGAAGGCGAACTCCGCGCTGGTACGGCCCAGACGGTCGAGCCGGAACGTCACGTCCACCGGTCCGATCCGGGTGACCGGCCGCTCGAAGACCACCAGGAGCTCCCGGACCACCACATTCAGGTCGGGGTGGCCCAGCGACATGCCCAGCCCGGCGAAGTACCGGGTGATGGCCCGCTCCAGCAGGGCGGCGAACCGTCCGTGGTAGAGCATCCCGAAGGCGTCCAGGTCGTCGAAGAACACCTCGACGGCCTCGGTGTGCCCACCGGCCTCACCGACGTCGCGGGCGGCCCCTCCGGAGCGCATCCCGGTGCCGGACCCGTCAGTCATCTCGTCCTCCGTCGCGTCCATGGCCTCGGACCGGTCAGCTCTCGCCGGGGACGTCGGACCAGGACCGGAAGACCGCGGCCTGGCCGTGCTTGTGCCCGTCCGCGTCCACCAGATCCCACATGCACACGTCCTCGATCCAGAAGAGGCTGCCGTCCTTGCGGACCCTGCGGCCCCGGTAGCCGTCCGCGAAGCCCCGCCGGTTCACCGCGTCGACGAACGCGTCGCGGTCCTCCTGGGCGTCGGGCGCCGCGGACAGCCGGGACGGCAGGCCGGTGAACTCCGCCTCGGTGTAGCCGAAGCAGCGCTGCGCGGTGCGGTTGGCGTAGACGAAGCGGGGGTCCGCCGAGGTGTCGTGCGCGAGCAGCCCGAAGGGCGCCTGGTTGTACAGCCAGTCGGCCGCCTCCGCCGCGTTCCGCCACTGCTGTGGGCACAACGGCGCGCCCACGAGCCGCAGATGGCTGTCGAGAAGGAGGGCGGTGAAGTCCGCGCCGCGGGCCGTGACAGCGGTCCGGTCAGACATCGCCGTCCCGCACCCAGCTCATCAGCTTGCGCAGCTGCTTGCCGGTGGTCTCCAGCAGCAGTTCGGAGTCCTGCTTCTTGTACTCGTTGTACTTCTTCAGGCCGCCGTGGTACTCGTCCATCCAGTTCCGGGCGAAGGAACCGTCCTGGATCTCGGCGAGGACCTTCTTCATCTCGGCCTTGGTGGCGTCGGTGATGATGCGCGGGCCGGTGACGTAGTCGCCCCACTCGGCGGTCTCCGAGATGGACCAGCGCATCTTCTCCAGACCGCCCTCGTACATGAGGTCCACGATCAGCTTCAGCTCGTGCAGGCACTCGAAGTAGGCGATCTCCGGCTGGTAACCCGCCTCGGTCAGCGTCTCGAAGCCCGCCTTGACCAGCGCCGTGAGACCACCGCACAGGACCGCCTGCTCACCGAACAGGTCGGTCTCGGTCTCCTCGGTGAAGGTGGTCTCGATGACGCCGGCACGGGTGCCGCCGATGCCCTTGGCGTACGACAGGGCCAGCGCGAAGGCACCGCCGGAGGCGTCCTGTTCGACGGCCGCGAGACAGGGCACGCCGCGGCCCTCCTCGTACTGGCGGCGCACCAGGTGGCCCGGGCCCTTCGGGGCGACCATGCAGACGTCCACGCCCGCCGGAGGCTTGACGAAGCCGAAGCGGATGTTGAAGCCGTGGGCGAAGAACAGCGCGTCGCCGTCCCTGAGGTGGGGCGCTATGGACTCCTCGTAGACCTGGGCCTGGATCGGGTCCGGGATGAGCATCATGATGACGTCGGCCTCGGCGGCGGCCTCGGCCGGGGTCACCACGCGCAGGCCGTCCTCCTCGGCCTTGGCCTTGGACTTCGAGCCCTCGTGCAGACCGACACGCACGTCCACACCGGAGTCACGCAGCGACAGGGCGTGGGCGTGGCCCTGGCTGCCGTAGCCGATGACCGCGACCTTGCGGCCCTGGATGATGGAGAGATCGGCATCGGCGTCGTAGAACAGCTCGGCCACTGGATTCCTTCCACGGCCCCGCACTGGGAGGCCGATGTGTTTCACCTGGGGTACGCCGCGCCCGGCACCGGGCCGGGGCGGGGGTCGGCTACGCGGCCGGCCTGATGTTGTGGTTGAACCGGAACATGTTGGCCGGGTCGTAGACACGCTTGAGGGCGGCCAGCCGGGCATAGCGCTCGGCGCCGTAGACTTCGCGGACCTCGGCCTCGGTCAGGGCCTCGTCCGGCGACAGGAAGTTGAGCACGGGGTGCGGAGCCCGCCACGGGGCGAGGCCGCGGGCGTACGCACGGGTGAACTCCGCCATGGCCCCCAGTTGCACGGGCGAGCCGCTGCCCACCGCGAACGTCATGTAGGGCACACCCCGGGAGGACACGGAGTTGGGGCGGGCGGGCTCCCGGTCCAACGCGCCGCCCAGGGCGCGTACTTCCACGTTCTTCATCGGGCAGCCGGAGCCGGGCCCGGTGAGATCCATGAGGCGGTCCAGGGTGGCGGCGGAGAACTCCCGCAGCGCGAAGCCCGTCTCCACGAGAGACATCGCGCGAACGGGGTCCATGTGTATCTCGCCTATCTCGCCGAAAGGACGCTCGGCGAGCGTGTCGAAGACCGGTGTGGCGGCGGCGCGCAACGGCGCGGCGATCCGCGCGCCCGCCGCGCTGTCGCCCAGGTGCCCCAGCCGCACGTGCAGCACGAAGGCACCGCGCAACGGGTGCGGCAGCGCGGCGACGTCCGGCAGCCGCTGGACGGAGAAGGAGGTCGTGGTGTCCTCGCCGAGTTCCGGGACCAGCCTCCGCCATGCCTCCAGCACCGGGCGCATCTCCTCACCGCGGAACCACAGGCCGCCGCCGTAGAAGCGAGGCACGTCGAAGACGTCGAACTCCATGCGGGTGACGATGCCGAAGTTGCCCTTGCCGCCCAGCAGTGCCCAGAACAGGTCCGGTGCGTGTTCGGGGGTGACCTCACGGACGGCTCCGTCGGCGGTGACCACCTCCATCCAGCGCACGTGGTCCGCCGCGTAGCCCAGTTTGCGGCCAAGAAGGGGGCTCAGTCCGCCGCCCAGCGTGTAGCCGACGACGCCGACGTGCGGTGCGGAACCGACGACCGGTGCGAGTCCCGCCTTGCCGGTCTCGGCGAGCACCTGGGCCCAGGTGACCCCGGCACCCACCCTCACGGTGCGCCGTGCGGGGTCGACGGATATCTCCTGGAGGCGGTTGGTGGTGATCAGCAGGGCGTCCTCGGCCGTGGGCAGCACCACCTGGTGGCCCTGGTTGCGCACCGCGACCGGCATGCCCAGGCGACCCGCGTGACGTACGGCCGCCGCCACGTCGTCGGTGCGGGCGGCACCGACGACGACGGCAGGAGTCAGAGTGCGGGCGAGGTTGAACGTGCGGCATTCCTCCCCGTAGCCGATGTCGTCGGGCAGCAGCACGGGACCTTCCACCGTCGGGAGCAGCGGGGCGTGACCGGCTGTGACCGACGCCGGCTCCTTGCTGATGTGCACGACGTTCGATCCGTTGTTGAGCATTGAATCACCACGAGTCGCCAGAGGGGGGCGGAAGTCGAAGGCGCGCGGCCCTTCAGGGACAACGGCGTCCTCGCCGCTCCCGGGGGGCAGAGAGCCGGGGCGCGACGGACTTGCTTCCGCGAACGACCCTAGGCGATCTCGTTGTGCCTTCAAACCAATTCCGGGTGGGTGTACGCAGTGGGTACACCTTCACCCGCCCCGCCCAGGCGTTCGGGCACGGGATGTGGGTTTCCTGCGAGGAAGGTCCGGGTAGTGCTTACTGTTTCCTCACACGACCGGCATGTTCAGCTGGTGCCGCTGTCGACACCTTCACCGCCCGTGCCCAGGATGCCCTGGCGTTCGCCGGCCGAAATGCCTCCCCACACGCCGTACCGCTCCTTGTAGTCGAGGGCCATGGCGGCGCACGCCTCGATGACCTCACACCGGTTGCATATCCGGCGGGCCCGCTCCTCGCGCTGTCGGCGGTCGCGACCCTTCTCCCCTGGGGGGGAGAAGAAGACGCTGCTGTTCATCCCACGGCAGGCCGCTCGTTCCTGCCATTCCCAATTACTCAGCAAGGGCAGCAGTCGGGTTCGCATCTTCTTCCTCCTTCCTTCCCCGCACGGCCCGAACTCCCGGCCGGTACACGGGGCTTAACTGGCTTTATCCTCTTTTGAGCAGCGGCCCCGGAGCATCTGTCAGATGACTGACACCGGGGCGGAGGCGGGCCAGGGGAAGTCGCGCGCATGACAAAACCACTGCTCGCGATCGGCGGCGGAACGGGGACCACGCTCACCCGGGTCGGTAGGGGGCGTGGTCCCCACGGCCTGCGGGGCGGGCGTCTCAGCCGTCGGCTGAGGTACGACCGGTGGGGACGCCGCCCTCCGTGTCGCCTTCTGCCGAGTCCTGCCCGGCCTCCTTCTCAAGACTCATGTAGAACACCGAGTGCCCCTGCTTGAGCCGCTGCGCGCTGCTCCGGGCCACGAGACCCTCCAGCGTGGTACGCACCACCGTGGTCTTGATCACACGGTCCGGGTGGGCCTCGCTCAGCGCGGTCGCGACCTCCGCCGCTGAACACGGCTCGGACTGCTCGGCGAGGTACCTTCGGATCAGAGCCACCAACGTCGGTGTCTGCTGCTTCCTCCTGGTGGCACCCTGCGAGGAGACGTTGGGCAGGTCATAGCCCTGAGAGGGTGATGACAGTCGGACCTGCTGCAGGGGAATGCCGCTCTCCAGGGCCTGCTGCATGGTCGCGAGCACGGTGTGATCGCGCTGCAGCGTCAGCAGACGAGCCTGAAGTGTCTCGATCTCACTTCGGACCCGGTCCTGCTCCTGCACATTCTCTTCGAGGTCTCTTGTGAGCTGGGAACTGTAATGCGTCAGCAGCTCAGTGGTGGTCAGCTCGGCTTCAGGCATGCCGCAGACCCTCCTTGGTTCGGCTCTGGGACGTAGGCTCTATGTCGATGTGTGTCATGCGGTTACTGAGGGGGCGTGTCTCAGGCGCTCCCACAGATACTACGCCTCGTCCCATTGGCCAGGCTGACCGGCCACGCACCGGACTGTGTTACCACCGAAGTCAACTCACTGACTGCCGACACCCACGCCCGCAGTAATGACTTACATCGGTTGTCGATTGGTGAATCCCGGACGACATCACTGGATCAGCTGCGTCAGCCGGTCCCAGTCCACGTCCGCCATCTCCCTGCCGCGCGGCACCAGGTCGTAGCAACCGGCGAGCCACTGGGCGACCGGCTGAGCCGGCATCTCGAAGAGCGCCGTACGGCCGGTGGAAGCATTTCCGACCTGTATCCACAGGGAACGCCGCCCCTCGCAGTGGAGCGGCCACAACTCCACGTCACCGTGACCGGATCTCGCGGTGAGACCTTCTGTCAGCAAGTCCCGCGCGAACACCCACCGCACCGGATACTCCCCCTCGGAGTCGAAGATCAGGGTGACGGCGAGAGGGTCACCGGAGTCGAACGAGAACTCACAGGCAATCGGCACGGGAAGGCGCCGGGCGATCCAGTGAGTGATCTGAATCCTGAGATGGCACTTCGTCATTTGAAACCTCCTGTAGACCGACCGGATCGCCCGTTGTGCCGCACCGAAAGTCATCTTGTGCAACGAAGCGAATTACCGACACGAAACGCGTGCATTGCAGCGGCCGCTTAATTCAGTGCAGCGGGCGAAGCACCCTGCTGCGGTGGCGGGAGGCGCCGACGGCCTCCACCAGGCCAGTAAGAATCAGGGCAAAACCGGCAAGGTCGGCCAGTTGACCGAGGGATGAGAAGGGGAAAGCGGTCATGAACAGGCCGACCGAGACGATCAGCGCGTTCAGCAGGTCGTCGTAGGCGACCACGTGACTGACGGAGGACGGCATCATCGACACCGCCATGGTGAATCCGCGAAGCAGCAGCCCGAAGCCCGTCCACAGGCCCAGCAGGAACACAGAGTCGGCGTAGCCATGGAAGAAGGAGATCGCCAGGAACAGGACGAGCAACCCGCCGGCGCTCAGCAGCCAGCGCACGGGGCGCGGCACCCTGGCCTCCTGTGCGGCGAACAGCTGGAGCACGCCCTGCGCGGCGAACTGCACCCCGAAGACGATTCCCATGGTGCTCCGGGTCAGCCCGGGGGTCACCATCAGGGTGGTACCGATGCTCACGGAGATCAGGGCTCCGGCCAGCCTGGCGGCGCGGCGGCGTACCCGGAACCCGCGGACCGCGCTCACCATCGCCCGGTGGGGAACAGACTGATCCCCGAACCGCGCGGTCTGCAGCTGTGCCATCTGTTCACTTCCCGTTTCTCCAGGCCGTCCGCGATCAGCGCGTCCGGCAGGGTCCTCATCGTGTCACCGGTTCCGCCGGCGACCATCCGTTGTCAGCCGTCACGTTCCCGGCCGAGACCGGCGTGACGGGTTCTCAGTGTCGCGACCGGCCCGTCGTCTCAGCTGTAGTGCGACCTCGACACCGCCCACGGGACATCCCGGCGCCCGGCCTGGGGCGGACCCCACAGTCGGATGGGAGGACCTGCGGAAACGCCCACCGCGCACACGGCCCGCCGCACACGGAGCGGGGGACGACAAGCCTGGTGCCGGGCCGTCGTGTGGGGTTGTCCCGACATCTGCCCTGGGGAGTGCCCGGACCGCTTCTCAGGCGCTCTCGACAGCCAGGGGGGTGCGGGACCGCCCACTATGTCTGATGACGCGGGGAAGGCCGCCGCTTCCGGTACGGGGGCGGCGGCCTTGTGACCGATCGGTTGACTTCAGGGTGTCGTGCACCCGTCCTGCCATCGGTTGCCGGCTCCCCCGGCACTGACGCCTCACGGTTTCGCGCCCCCGTCGGTCGCAGTGAACACGGACCCCTGGAGGATGCCTTGAGCCAGGCGATTGACACCCTGCGGACCATGTCCGGCGCCGTCTTCGAGGCGGCCTCGTCCCCCGTGCGCGGGCGCAGGGCGGAGCAGGAGCGACTCACTCAGTGGGTACGCCGGCACGTGCACCGCAACGGCGGCGGAGTGCTGTGGATCGAGGGACCGGCCGGAGCGGGCAAGTCCCGCATCCTGGCCTGTGCCGGGAACGAAGCGGCTCTGGCCGGAGCGCGCGTGCTCACGATCTCCGGGATGGCAGGCGGGAGGACGACTCCCCTGGCGCCGCTGCTGGACGCCCTCACCATCGAGCCCGACGACATCGCCCACGGGCCGAGCGCCGGCGCGGACCAGGAGGACATCTCCTACTGGCTGCTCCGGAAGGTCGCCGGCCGTCTGCGTGAACTCACCCGCGAGCGGCCGGTCGTCCTGCTCGTCGACGACGTCCACGACTGCGACGACCTGACCCTGCTGGCCGTACGCAGCCTCACCGTGCAACTGGCAGACCTCCCGCTGCTGTGGGTACTCGCCGCCCGGACCCCGGACGCCCCGCCCGTGCGAACGCTGCGCCGGGACCTGTTCACCAGGCAGGCGACCCAACTCGAACTCTTCCCGCTGGCTCCGGACGCGGTCCGGGAGATGGCACAGGACCTTCTGGGCCCGCAGGCGGCCCTCGCCGCGCCGTTCCTGTGCTACCTCGACGGACTCCCGGGAACGGTACGTCAGTTGTGCACACACCTCCAGGAGGTCTTCCCCACCGCACAGTGCCCACCAGCGGACACGGGGGAGATACAGGAAGTGGTCACCTGGCTGGTCACCCGTCGTCTCGACCGGCTCTCCGAAGACGCGCGGGAACTGGTGCTGATCGCCTCGGCGCTGGGTGACACGTTCACCGTCCAGCACCTGTCCCGGCTGCTCGACCGATCCGAACCGGCACTGCTCGCGCCGTTGCGCGAGGTGCTGGCCGCACAGCTGTTGCGGGCCGGCGACGACCACCTGTTCTTCCCGCACGCACCGCTGCGCGAGGCGGTCGCGGCCACGCTGCCCCGGCCCGTGCGCCTCTCGGTCCGCAGGCGCTCGGTCGAGGTCCGGGCGGGGGCGGGCGTGCCCGTCGTGTCGCTGGCCGCCGAGCTGATCGACATCGCCGAGCCGGGGGACGCCTGGGCTGGACGTATCCTGCGACAGGCCGCGCAGGACCTGGCGTTCGTCGCGCCGGGCACCGCGGCCCGGTATCTCCAGCGTGCCATGGAGATCACCACGACCCTGTGCCCGGAGCGTCTGCGCCTGTCGGTGGAGCTCATTCCCTTGGTGTGGCAGGCGGGCGAGATCACCGAGGCTCGTGACCTGGCCCGCGACGTCGTCCAGGCGCCGCCGGATGCCTTGGCCCATGCACGAGCCTGCCTGGAACTGGCCCGTATGGGCAGCCAGTTCCACGTCCAGCAGCCGGAGGTCCACGTCCGTCACGTCCATCGACGGCGTGACGTCCCGATCCCCCTCAAGGACCAGTTGCTGTCGATGACCTTGCTGAACCGTCTGCTCACCGGCGATGCCGAGGAGGCCGGCGGCGCCGTGGCCGAGGCCCTCATGCGGACGCGTGGAGTGCACCCCGTCAGTGAACTGACGCACCGGACCATGCAGTCGATCAGTGCCGTTCACCGGCACCACTGGGCGGACGCGATCAAGTACAGCGACGCGGCCGCGGCAAGCCTCGCGCAACTCGATCCCGGCCGCGCTGCGCCCCTTCCCGAGGTGGCCCTCGCCACCAGCTGGCGCGCCTCCCTGCTGAGCGTGACCGGAGATGACCGGGGCGCCCTGAACCTGGTGGAGGCGGCGGCCGACGAGGCCGAACAGCGCGGCCGACGGGCATTCACACCCCTGTGGCGGACCACTCGGGCCCGACTTCTGCTGGACACTGGACAGTTGGCGGCCGCGGCACGGGAACTGGCGGCTGCCGAGGACGCCGTTATGGCCACCGGACTTCCCTTCACCGGGGAACCGGCGGCGTTGTGCTCCAGGGCACGGGTGGCATTCCACCTCGGTGATGACGCGGGGGTCGAAGCCTGCGCGGCACGAGCCGAGGAATTCCTGTCCAGCGCCGAGCCGCAGCAACGTCGGATCGGGGCGTGGATCACCGTGATCATCGCGGCGTATCGGCACGCATGTCTGACTGATCGTCAGATACTGGCCGCCAAAGCGCACTTGACGCGCGGATACGTCCACGCGACCGGTATCGACCCCGGGGACGCGGTCTTGCTCGTCCGTGTCGCGCTGACTTCCGGGCTGCGTGAAGTCGCCGCGTCCGTGGTCGAGTTCGCCGAGCACCGGGCCCAACGCAACGCGCGCTTCCCGCTCTTCGAGGTGACGGCCAGGCATGCGCGCGGACTGCTCGACGGCGACCGGAGCAGGCTCATGGAGGCGGCCGAGCGCTACGGCGACGCGCGACCACTGCTCAGGTCACAGGCGTGGGAGGACGCCGGCGCCCTGGTGACATCGGCTGATCCCTCCGAAGCGCGGGCCTGCTTCGAGCGGGCACTGGAGGGATACGAGGCATGCGGCGCCGAGCGGGACAGCCGCCGCTTGCGCAGCCGGTTGCGCAAGCTCGGCGTCAAGCCCACCGCGGCCGGCGGCGCACCGGACGCCGGGTGGCGCGGACTGACTCCCTCGGAACTGGGCGTCGTGCGGTTGATCGCCCACGGGGCGACCAACCGGCAGGCGGCGGAACGCCTGTTCCTGTCGCCACACACGGTGAACACCCACGTACGTCACGCCTTCGAAAAGCTGGGTGTCCGGTCCCGGGTCCAGCTGGCCCGCCTCTATCTGCGGGAAGTCGACCAGGCGGCGGAAGTGCCCTCCTGACCTGCACGGAACCATCGGCGGATGGCACGTCGGGTAAACCCCACACCCGTCGTGTGGGTAGCGCTCAATGGACTTTGGAGCCGCCTCGACAGATTGCGGTCCGTCACCTCAGCAGACTGTGGAGCACGGCTTCTACACGAAAGCGAGAGCACCATGTCCCACCACCTCGACTCCCCCATCGCCCGCCAGGACCCGCGCCTGGACATCACGGACCTGTATGTGTTCCGAGGGGAACGCGGCACCGTGTTCGTCACGGACCACAGCCACTCGCTGGCCGGCGAGGACATCCCCCGTGGCCTGCACCCCGAGGGCAAGTACGAGTTCAAGATCGACTCCAATGGTGACGCCGTCGAGGACGTCACCTATCGCTTCACGTTCGCCGAGGCCGACACGAACGGCGTCCAGACCTACGAGGTGCGCCGGCTGGCCGGGCCCGACGCGCGGGACGACTTCGCCGAGGGCACGGTCATCGGCCGGGGCCGCACCGGCGAGCCGCTGGAGCTGCCCGGCGGCAGCCGCGCCTGGGTCGGCAAGGCGGGCGACCCCTTCTGGATCGAGCCGGACGTACTGCACGCCGTCGGCCACGCCTTCCAGGACGGGACCAAGGTCGATCTGTCCTCCTGGGACCCGGAGCGCGCGGCCAACCTGTTCGCCGGACACACGGTGTACTCGATCGTCCTGGAGGTCGCCGACGAGGAGCTGCTGCCCATCGCCGGTGAGGACCGCAAGATCGATGTGTGGGCCGTCGCCTTCCTGGCCACGGACGCCGGCGGCTGGCGTCCGATCAACCGGGCCGGCCTGCCGATGATCCACCCGCTGTTCACCCAGTACAACGAGACCCTCGGCGACCAGCTCAACGAGAACGTGCCGAGCGAGGACGTCGCGCTGTACGGCAAGGCCCTCACCGAATCGGTCGCCGGCGTGGTCCGCGCCTACGGCACGGCCGAGGACCCCGATGCCTACGCCAAGACGGTCGTGGACCGGATCCTCCCCAACGTCCTGCCGTACGTGGTCGGCACCCCGGCGTCGTACGGGTTCGCCCAGTGGAACGGCCGTACCCTCACGGACAACGCGCCGGACGTGATGTTCTCCTTCGCTGCCAACACCCCGGTGACCCTGGGCATCGGCAAGGAGTCGATCACCGCGAAGCCGTCGCAGACCTTCCCGTACGTGCCGTCGGCGGCCTGACCGGACTGACGCACGGAGCCGTGCGGACCTGGCGCAGGTCCGCACGGCTCTTCTCATGAGCGCACCCTGGCGCCGGCCGTCCCTACCCACGGAAGAGGAACCACCATGTCCGCTCCCACTCTGAGGCCACTCCCCTCCCCCACCCGGTTGTCCACAGTCCGTGGCTCCTTGACGAAGGCCGAGTGGTCGCGCCTGGGAGCTGTCTTCTCTGTCATCACCGCGCTGCACGTCATCGGCTGGGGCATCCTCGTCACGGTCGTGGCGCCCCACCACTTCACCGTGGGCCAGAAGAGCTTCGGTGTGGGCATAGGTGTCACCGCCTACGTCCTCGGGATGCGGCATGCCTTCGACGCCGACCACATCGCGGCCATCGACAACACGACCCGGAAACTGATGAACTCCGAGAAGCGGCCCCTGTCGGTCGGCTTCTGGTTCTCCCTTGGCCACTCCAGCGTTGTGTTCGTCCTCTCCCTCCTCCTGGCGTTCGGGATCAAAGGTCTCGCCGGTCCGCTGCGAGACGACAACTCCACCCTGCACACGCTGACGAGCTGGATCGGCACTCTGGTCTCCGGGGTCTTCCTGTACGTCATCGCCGTCATCAACCTCCTCGCCTTGGTGGGCATCTGGAAGGTCTTCCGGGGGATGCGCTCCGGGCGCTACGACGAGACGGAACTGGAGGAGCAGCTGAACAAGCGGGGCTTCCTCAACCGCCTCCTCGGCACCTTGATGAAGTCGATCACCCGGCCCTGGCAGATGTACCCGCTGGGCCTGCTCTTCGGGCTCGGCTTCGACACCGCGACGGAGATCGCCCTGCTGGTACTCGCCGGTTCCAGCGCCGCCTCCGGCCTCCCCTGGTACGCCATCCTCTGCCTGCCCGTCCTCTTCGCGGCAGGCATGTCCCTGCTGGACACCATCGACGGCACGTTCATGAACTTCGCCTACGGCTGGGCGTTCTCCAGGCCGGTCCGCAAGGTGTACTACAACCTCACCATCACCGGCCTGTCCGTCGGCGTCGCGCTCCTCATCGGCACGGTGGAACTCCTGGGCCTGCTCGCAGACAGACTCTCCCTGCACGGAGGCTTCTGGAACTGGATCGCCGGCGTGGACCTCAACGCGATCGGCTTCGTCATCGCCGGACTCTTCTTCGCCACTTGGGCCGTCGCCCTGCTCGTCTGGAAGTTCGCCGGGGTGGAGGAACGCTGGACGAACGGGATGACAAGCGGCAGTACACCGCCATCTGTCTAGTCCACTGAAGCGGATCGGTCCCCCGGTCCGGGCGCCTGGCCCTCGACGGACAATGCCGTCGCGAACACCTTCAGCAGCTCGGGCGGCATGCGATAGCCCTGCACCTTCCCGAAGCCCGGCCCCACCGGAACAACAGGGGCACGCAGCCCATCAGGCCACCAGCCCAAACGAGCACCCCGCTCCAGGGTCTGCTTCATCGCTCCGGCATGCCCGCGCAGACTCCCCCCAGGCGTAGCCCTCAACTCTTCGGCGGACACGAACCCTTGCCCTGCCACAACACCCTTGATGATCCGCCGAGCCCGTGTGGGCAGCTCTTCACAGAACCGCGCCGCACGCTCGACGTTCCAGTCGGTGTCCATCCGCACCCGGTCGGCGTGCTTGTCCAGCAGAGCCAACAGATCCCTCTGAAACTCGTCGCTGGGCTCCCTGATCGTCAGGATGATCTCCACGGTGCCCCTCGTCTCTTCTCGTTTATCCACGTCTACTGTAACGGGACGCACAAGCCAGAGACTGCCCGACGCCGGACATCGCGGGTTCCCCACTTGAAACGGCCCGGACCCGCCCCTTATTACGGCGTAATAGCCAGTGTCCGGACCAGAGGTCCGGACCACCGCCGTCGACTCCGGGTGACGCGGCCGCGTCGGTTCCGAGTGATGCGACCACACGGCACCCCAAGCTATTACGCCGTAATAGCCGCGGCCTCGAAGAAGGGATCCAGCGCTCGGCGCAGGCGCTGCTCCTTGCCGGGTCGACCGTGACCATCGCAGATATTCGCCTGCGTAGCTCGGCGGACGGAAGACGTCCCGAACCACCGCGGCGGCTCGTTCAGTGCGCGCACCGATGTACCCGTGCAGGCTGGCGTAGCCCTGCCGGGCGACATCAAAAGTGCGAGGAAACCACATGGGCCCAAGGCACTCCCGGCAACAGTGAAGGCAAGAAACCGTGCCTTCGCATGCGGGCCGCAGAAGAAGAGGTTGGCTCACGCAGCAGGCACGTCAAGGAGGGTGACGGCGCCTGGCGTCACCCTCACCGTCATAGCCTTGGCGGCCGGGCTATTACGGCGTAATAGCCCGGCCGCCGATGCTCCCAGGTTGACTGACCAGGAGGGGCAGAAGCGGGAACCCCCGCGATCGCGAAGTTGGTGCAGGCCGACGAGGACACCGCTTCGAGATAGACGACATCCTGCGGAGCATCAATCGCCGCAACGAAGGCCCCGCGAACATCCTGGCCGCACTGAAGTCGATCCGCGCTGCCCGACCCGACGGGCACCCGATCTCATAATCCAGGGGTGACCCTGGGGGGCCATTCCCCCGAAGGAGCGATCAGGCCCGTGGCTTCCAAGTTGATCCCGCACGAGGTGTGCCTCCGGGGAGGTTGGTGACGCGGCTGGCTGGTGGTTGGCCGCCGTTGCCGGTGTGGGGTCGGTGGTAGTCGTACCAGTCCGGCCAGTCGGGGAACGCTGCCTGTCGTTCGGCGTCTGAGGCGTAGGGCCGGAACGGACGATGTGTCCTTTCAAGGAGCGGATGATCTCCGCCAGGCCATGCGGCTGACCGCGATCATGTAGAGGCATGGTTGGCCTGGCGGTCGCCACCGCGGTTGAGGCGATGGCGGCTGGTCTTGCCGGAGGAGGCGGGGATCGGGGCGACCCGCAGAGGTGCGCGAAGGCGATTCTCCGCGATTTCGTCGTCGAGCTGTTGGTAACGGTGGGCGATGGACCTCATCGCCAGTTTGGTGACCGTCATCAAGGTGTCCGGCTCGGCTCCCGGGTGCCGGCGTGTGACAGTGCGGATGAGTTCCGCTCGATGTAGCCGACGAATGTCAACCCGGAGCTCGTCAGGTGCGGTGATGCGACCCGCAGGGCACGGATCATCTCGATGGCACCGTCACCGCTCTTGGGTATCGCTGTGGCGGTCCCCGCCTGCACTGCCCGAGCGGCGGCTTTGGCATCAACGGCATCGGATTTGCCACGACGGCGCCGTGTCTGACGGTCGGGACGGTTGACTTCAACGATAACCGTCTGCCGTCGAGGGGACGACGAGCGCGCCCAGGCGATGCCCGAGCTGATCGAGAGCGGCAGCGACATGGACGTCTGCCTGGGTGTCGACTCCGAGGGTCACGCTCGTTCTGGAACTCCTGGGCACCCGTGCCCTTGGGGTCCGTGGGGTTGGAGCCGCCCCGACGGAGCACCGGGGACACAACTGCGATGAGGCGCGTGAGCCAGGCTCCTATCAGGTCACATCCGGCCGATCCGCCGGTGCCGCCGCACGCGCTCTCCCGGCCGGTCGACACATTGACAACACAGCACGAACGGCTGGTTGGTCTGTGGGTCGGACCGGTCAGAAGAACGCCTCCAGATCCTCGCAGTTGGTCTGGGGCCGCCTGGGCCTGATCCAGCGGGCTGATGGCCAGCTCTTGGCAGGTGACGCGCCAGGTGTTCTTGCCGTAGGCCCGGGCATTGCCGGTCAGGGCCTGTGCGACGGTGATGCCCTGGGCGGCGAACCAGACAATTGCTCGTCGCAGGAAGCCGGCGCAGGTCGGGGCGGTCTCGGCGGGCAGGTCCTCGGTGGAGGCGAGGCGTGTGGGGTCGTCCAGGGCGGTGTGCAGGTAGGCGTAACCGGTGCCGGTGCGGTTGCGGCGTCCTTCGGCACGGCCCTGGGGGCGATGCCCCCCGCCGTCGGGGATGCGGCCGAGTTCTTGACGTCGACGTGGATTCGTTCGCCGGGCCGGAATCGTCGGGGTGACAAGGCAGACGTGTCCCACGGATCTGGGTTCGGTGTGGATTACGACATCTACCGCCGACCGCCAGGAAGCCGTCGTGTCCCACCGTAATGCCCCGCTGACCCCCACCGGGAGGCTGCGTCTGGCCCGGTGTGTCTGGCCTCCCGGTGCGGCATTGCCGCTTCGGTGACAACGCGGCTTCTTCTCAGGGGCCGGCTATTACGGCGTAATAACCGCGACCACCGCAGCGGGGGAGTAGCGGCATGGTGGGGCACCCACCGAGCCATTGCCGCCGGACCGGTTCACGTTGCCGCAGCCAGCCCGCAGAACACTGGCCTTCGACCACGGCACCTAAAAGTGGCTCCAGCCGAGAACCTGCTGCTCTCACCAACTCCGAAACATGAACGTGGGCCCCAGCCTCTGGCCCGACTCCTGAGGTTGATGGTGGCCAGTTGGGTCACGCCGGTTGATCGGTGGGGGTGGGTTTCGTAGCCGCGGGTCAGGCGGCGGCGGTCCATGAGGCAGCCAGGGGGCGTTCGCTGCTGAGGTGGGCGGCTCGATCCAAGGTTTTGGCCATGGAGAAGTTCGGTGCCGGCGGCGCAGTCGTGAACACTGGCGGCGGTGACTGCCACCGCCAGCAGGAAGCCGAGTGTGTCAGTGACGATGTACCGCTTACGGCCAATGATGTGAGGCTCCGGCTGTCGATCAGGCAAGCGCTGAACTCGTTCGGGACGACCTTCGGCCCGGCGGACTGTGCCGCGTAGTAGCGGTAGACGGTCCGGTGGGGTGGGAAGCCGTCGGGCAGTCAACGCCAGGGGATGCCGGTGCGATCGACGATAGGGATTGCGTCCATCACGACGCGCAGGTCGCGAGTGGGCTTGTGAATGCCGTTGCGGGCCTGGCAACAGGCTTCGAGGGTAGGGCGGACGAGCTCCCAACCGGAGTCGGACAGGTCGCGGGGGCAAGGCCGTGAGGGGCCGTATATTGCCTGAAGGGGGGCGGCCGCCGCACCAGGGCGGGCGCGGGCGAGTCGGTGCACCGGGGCGAGCGTTCTCAATTCCGTGTGAACCGGTAGCTGTCTGGCCGCCGAAAATCACCGTGAACTATCCAACAAGCGAACCAAACGCACACCATGAGGGCATCTGTCTGATCTACATAGTTGGTGTTTTGGGAGGTGTCTGTGCCTGATGCCCGCTAGGTTCTGATTCGAGCCGGTCTTCATCGCCTGGAGGGCGGAACGAACCGGCCCCGGCACGGCGGCCCGTGTGCACGACCTGCGGGGGATCGTCAACGCGATCCTCTATGTCAACCGCACCGCATCGACACCGTCCTCATCACCGCCGCGTTCACCACGACACCACCGGCGGCAAGATCCTGCTCACGCACCTGGCGGCGGCTCATTGATCAGATGCCCACCAAGAGGTCCTGCCGGGAGTCGCTGATCGGGTGACCACCGGCTTGAGCGGTCGCTGGTCCGATCTGGGGAACACGTCAGTCGCAGCCGGAGCGGCGCTTTGGGGCGTCACCAGTCTCTACGCCTGCTCGACAAAGGTGCCCGGCGTCGGCCACACACCGCCACGCCCAACACCTCT
Organism: Streptomyces sp. Ru62; assembly: GCF_002920615.1. Classification (GTDB taxonomy): domain Bacteria; phylum Actinomycetota; class Actinomycetes; order Streptomycetales; family Streptomycetaceae; genus Streptomyces. The sequence goes on along the minus strand of NZ_PQSU01000003.1, from coordinate 46,973 downwards.
GTCAGGGCTTCCAGGAGCAGCCTCGGAACTCGTCCCGGTGTCCGCGGGGAAGTAGACGGGGCGGACAAGAGCTGCTGGTCCTCCCGCAACAGGGTCTGCAAAGCAGTTTGAGCCAGCAACACACCGAACAAGCTGAAACGTCACTTCAGTCGCGATCGCTGGCATAGGCCGCGCTGGGCACGGTATTGTACAGGAAAATCCAACCCGAGCCTGCCGGCGGCGGTAGTGGTTCCACTCAGACCGGACGCCGGAACCGGGACAGCGACTGAAGCGACTGAACTTCTGCATCTACCCAACGTGTCCGGGATACCGGGGGAGCACAGCCTGCGGGGCGGGCAGGCGGCGGCTGGGCTTCAGTCGCTGTCCCGGCCTCTCCGAGTCTTCAGTCGCTGTCCCAAGAACGGCCCGCCAGGCGGCTCTGCACCCCCAGCGACTGAAACTCAGCGACCCTGGGACGCTTCGGTAGCTGACCCGAAGCACTACAAAAGCGCAGGTCAGAGAGGTGCAGTGGGGGACTCAGCGACTGAAGCGACCCAAGGGTTCCATATATGAGGGGATTATGCGTGTGCGTGTGCGCGTCATAGATAGAAACCTTCAGTCGCTACAGTCGCTAATCCACCGGGTTCACCCTCTCTGACCTGGCCTTTTCTGAGCGACTCAACGACAGCGACTGAAGTTGCTCAGTCGCTCGCCCTTCAGTCTCAGTCGCTCCGCACCGCATCAGACCCGCGCGGTCCGACTTGCCCGCGTCTTCCCAGGTGGGCATTCCATGCTCCCCGCGCTCACGTTCGCTAGTCTGTGTGCGTCACTGGGTAGCTTCGGTCGCTGGTAGGGGGTGTGTATGTCCGCTGAACTGGGCTTTTCCACCAGCGACTCAAACCAGGCCTACCGGGAGCCTTCAGTCGCTCCCCCCGCCCTGGCGACAGCCCGCTGGTGTGCCCGCCGAGGCTGGCCCGTGCATCCGCTGGCTCCTGGGCGCAAGACCCCCGCAGCCAACTGCGCTGCCTGCCGGGCTACTCCGCACTCCGCAGCCGAGTGTGCCTGCCTCCCGCTCGGTCGCTGGTGCCACGGCTTCCACGCGGCGACGCTGGACCAGCACCGGATCGGCCAGTGGTGGGGAGCCCGCCCCGACTTCGGGGTGGGGGTCGCCTGCGGGCCGGCCAACCTGGTGGTCATCGACATCGACGCGCACACCGTTCAGCCGCCGGACAGGAACCGCATCCTGCCGGGCATCGCCATCGGCGAGCAGGTGGATCTCGGGGGCCTGTCCAACGGCTTCCACACCCTCGCCGTACTCGCGGCGCTCCGCGACCAGGCGAGCCCCGCCGACGACGAGACGACACTGCGGGTGCGCACCCCGTCGGGCGGGATGCACGTCTGGTACCGGGCCGGGGACTACCGTCGCTGGCAGTGCTCGTCAGGGTCCAGCAAGGGACGTGCCCTCGCCTGGCAGGTCGATGTGCGTGCGCATGGTGGCTACATCGTTGCCCCGGGCACGGTGACCGCCGCGGGCACGTACACTCCCGTCGGAAGTGTCCGGGAACCGGCGGAGCTGCCGAAGTGGCTGGAGCAGGAACTGGAGCGGACCGGGCACCTGCCCGCACCCAACATCCCGGCACCGCGTCCGGTGCCTCCCAGGGCGCAGCAGGCGGTTCGTGCGGCAGGTGGGGGAGCCACCGGTGCCGAACGGCTGCTGAAAGCCATTCTGGCGCCTGTGTGGGCGTGCGGGAGGCTGGCGGAGGGTGCCGGCTTCTCGGAGGCCCTCAACCGCGCCGCATACACTCTGGGAGGCCTGGTCGCAGCCGGGCGCGTGACGAAGGCGGAGGCCGAACACATCCTCACCGAGGCCGCCGAGGCGGTCAGGCCTGGACAACGCCGTCGGGCCGAACAGATCATCAGCAGCGGTCTGACGGCTGGCTCCAAACGACCCCTGTACCACGGCGGGGGACACCTGTGACATCGCCGAGCAATCCGAAACTCTTCGACTTCGATCCCGCCGCGGTGGCGGCGCAGATCCGGAGCCAGGTGGCCGTGCCGCTTCCGGCGCAGAACGACTCCGGCCGGGTCAGCGATCCACGGGTCACCGCGGCAGGGTTGCTTCCTGACACCCTGTCGGACAGGGGCAACGCCAAGCTGTTCGTGAAGCTGTACGCCAACGACTACCGGCACGTCCCCGGCATCGGCTGGTACCGCTGGGACACCACCCGGTGGCAGATCGACGAGGACGACACGGTCCTGTGGGCCGCAGGCGACCTGGCGGAGAACATCGCGTTGCAGGATCCGCGGGGTGTGTTCAGCTCGGCGTCCCTCCAGCAGCACCGCAAGCGCGCGCTGTCCACTGCGGGCATCAACGCCATGCTGGCCCAGGCCAAGTCGGCCCCCGGCATGGTCCTCAACGCGGCACGGCTCGACGCCGATCCGTACGCCCTGTGCACGCCCGACGGGATCGTCGATCTCAAGACCGGGCTGATCAAGGCCCCTGATCCGAACAAGGACTTCCACTCCCGTTCGACCACGGTGGGCCCCCAGCACGTGGCCACGCCCCGGTGGAACCGCTTCCTGACCGACACCTTCGGCGACGACGCCGAGGGAACCGAGATGATCGATTTTCTCCAGCTGTTGCTCGGTTATTCCGTCACCGGTGATGTCGGCGGCCAAGTGCTTCCATTTCTCTTCGGCTCCGGAAAGAACGGCAAGTCGGTTCTCCTCGACGTTTTGATGCGCCTGCTCGGGGATTACGCCGACGCCGCTCCGCCCGGTTTCCTGATGGCCCGCCCCTACGAAGGGCATCCCACGGATCTGGCGGAACTCCACGGCCGTCGTGTCATTGTCTGTTCCGAGGTGAAACCCGGGGACAAGTTCGATGAGGCCCGGGTCAAGCTGCTGACCGGTGGTGACCGCATCAAGGCGCGGCGTATGCGGCAGGACTTCTTCAGTTTCCAGCCCACGCACAAGCTCTGGCTGCTCGGCAACCACCGTCCCGAGGTCGGGACGGGCGGCTTCGCCTTCTGGCGCCGTATGCGGCTCATCCCGTTCGAGCGCGTGGTCTCCGACGACCGGAAGATCGACAACCTGGCCGACATCCTCGTCACGGAGGAGGGACCCGGCATCCTAGGCTGGCTCATCGACGGGGCACGCCGTTATCTGGCGGGCTCCCGGGACCTCACGGGCCCGGAGCGGGTCAGGATCGCCACGAACGCCTACGCCGAGACGGAGGATCACACGGGCCGGTTCTTCGAGGAGTGCTGTGTCCTGTCCGCCGATCTCCGGACCGAGCAGACGGGCCTCTACAAGGCGTACAAGGACTGGTGCCACAATGAGGGAGTGCCACCCATGTCTTCTCGTGCCTTCGCCGCACGGGCCCGAGAACTCGTCGGATTGGCGTCGCCGAAGGAGATGATCCTGTCCAACCAGCGGAAGTACTACCCGGGTATCGGTCTGCTCACCGGCGAGGAGAGGGAAGCCGTCGCATGAGCTCCTTGATCACCGAAGACGAGATCAGCCACGAGACGGACCTCGTCTGGCTGGAAGACATCGGGCAGCTGGACTACGTCCGGCAGAGTCTCGACCGACTGCCGACCCGCAGGGGAAAGCCGGCGTATCACCGTGACGGGCGCATGGTGGGGTACGCCTGCCTCGGTACCGAGGCGAAACCGTCACGCTCCTCGGGGACGTTCAGGCGCCGGGTGTTCTGGTTGCTTCCGCACGACCGTGACAGCGAGCCGGAGGGGCTGTACGCCAAGGGGGCCCCCGCCGAGGCCGTCGATCCACGCACTCTGTCGGCTCGGGTCAAGGGCTACAAGACGGAGCGTTCCGAGGGCGGCCCGCCGTCCAGCGCCATGCAGGAACTCGGGATAACTCTCCCGCTCTGAGAGCGATTCATCGTATATGTGAATAGGGCAGCCCGTATCCAGGGTGTACGTACCGCGTCCCGTTTGTCGGGAGTAATATCGGTGTACGGGGCTTAACATACTCGGGAGAACCGAGTAACCGAGGTTCTTGCAGCCGAATCCGCGGTCCTCCGGAGGAGATGCTCAATGGCGCGAGCAACCATCACCATTTACACGGATGATCTGACAGGTGCGACAGGCGACGATATCTCGGCGCATTCGTTCAGCATCGACGGTGTCAGTTACGAGATAGACCTGGCTCCCGAGGGCCATCAGAAGCTGCTGGACGCGCTCGCCCCTTTCGTCGAGGTGGCCCGTCGTACCGGTGGCCGTGCCCCCAGAGGCAGCCGGATGCCGGTGCGGCGTGACGCGTCGAAGGCTGCCCGGATCAGGGAGTGGGCCAGGAGCCAGGGCATCGAGGTCAACACCCGGGGGCTGGTCCGGCAGGACGTCGTCGACCAGTACGAGGCGGCCAAGGCCGACCGCTAGGGTCCGCGTCGTGGCCGCCTTCGCTCAGCCGTCCGAGGGAGCTTCACCGGAGGACGACTGTGGCGTCCCCCGCGGGCCGTCCCGCCGGTCGGCATGCCAGTCCGTGACCGCGAGCACCAACGCCACCAGCACCGCGAGGATGCCCGCGCCCACGGACAGGGCGACCGCGGCGGACGGACCGTCGTGCTCGCCCTTCGCCAGGTAGTACAGCCCCGGCAGGACGGCCGTACCGATGGCGCCGCCCAGCCGCTGGCCCGTCTGGAGCGCGCCGCCCGCAACCCCCGCCATGCGCACGGGGACCTCCCGCAGGGTCATCGTCACGTTCGGGGAGATGACGAAGCCACTGCCGATCCCGCTCACCAGCAGCGCCGGTACGACCGCCCAGATCGCGGTGCCCGCCGGGACCAGCCACAGCAGCAGCGCGGTGGCCGTCAGGCCCGCCGCCACCGCGACGAGGCCCAGGACCGTCAGCAGCCGCCCCAGGCGCTCCACGAGCCGGCTGGCCACCACGGCGGCCGCAGCGGAACCGAACGCGAAGGGCGTCACGGCCAGTCCGGACTCCAGCGGTGAATACCCCAGCGCGTCCTGGAAGTAGAGGGCGAACACCAGCCAGATGCCGCTGAAACCGACGAAGTAGACGGTGGCGAGCGCGGCCCCCGCCGCGTACCCGCGGACCCCGCGCACCAACTGCGGTTCCAGCAGGGGCTCCAGGCCGCGGGCGGAGACCCGGCGCTCCCAGCGGGCGAAGCCGTACAGGAGCAGCGCGCCGACGGGGAACAGCCACCACATGCGGAGCAACCCGCCGGAGTCGGCCTCGACGAGCGGCAGCATCAGCGCCAGGACCCCGGCCCCCAGCAGGCCCACCCCGACCAGGTCGAGGTGCCCGCGTTCGCCGGGGGCGGACTTCGGCAGCAGGCGGCGGCCGAGGAGGAGCGCGGCCGCACCGATGGGGACGTTGACGTAGAAGATCCACCGCCAGCCGTCCGTCCCCGTGGCCAGGGCGAGGATGAGTCCGCCGGTGATGGGGCCCACCGCGCTGGAGATGCCCACCGTGGCGCTGAACAGGCCGAAGGCACGGGCGCGTTCGGAGCCCGTGAAGAGCTGCTGGATCAGCGCGGAGTTCTGCGGTGCCAGGAAGCCGGCCGACACGCCCTGGGCGAGGCGTGCGACGACGACCAGGCCGATGGTGGGGGCCGCGCCGACTGCGGCGCTGCACACGACGAAGGCGGACAGCGCGACAAGGAAGATCCGCCGGCGGCCGACAGCGTCGCCCAGCCGCCCCGCCACCACCAGGGCGAGCGCGAAGGTGAGCGCGTAGCCCGACACCACCCACTGCACCGACGACGGCTTCGCGCTCAGGTCCCGCTGCATGGACGGCAGGGCCACGGACACGATCGTCACGTCCAGAAGGATCATGAAACCAGCGACCAGGGTGACCCAGAGGGCGTGCCACCGGTTGGGGTCCGGTCCGGGGGCCTGCCGGGCGTCCGGCTGGGCACTGGTGTGGGACAGGGGACTCACGGCGACTCCTTTCACCATGGTCCCGCAGTGTGCCCCGGCCCCGCGCCGTGGGGCATCGCACGAACATGTGCTTCGGCGTGCGCGGCCCCGGCGCCCGGCAGGGCCGCGCACGCCGTCAAATGACGGATGCTCCGGCGGCGGGACCTGTCTACGTTGAAGGGGTACGACGCCGTGTTCGCCGTGCTCCGTGGGGGAGGCCGGGGAGAGGGGGCCCCGCTCGGGGTGAGGCAGGCGGCCGTGCGGCAGGCTTCTCACGCCACGACCTCTCCGGCCGAAAAGACCGGCGGTAACCAGTCCGGCAGGTACGCGCGTGAGCGCCGGACGCCGGCTGTCTCACTCCGCGCGGACCTCACAGGGGCACGGCCCAGTGCGTGCGAGAAACGATCCAGGACATGGTGAGGACGTCATCGATGGGAAGAGCAGCGGTCAATCGCAGGGTCGTCAGGGTTCGCCAGGGGAGCGTTTCGGCGCGGGCGGACACGGTGGCCGCCGAAGAGCCTCTGGAGATCCGGCTGAACGGAGAGGCACTGGCCATCACGATGCGCACACCCGGGGACGACTTCGCGCTGGCGGCCGGGTTCCTCGTCAGTGAGGGTGTGCTCGGCTCGGTCGAGGACCTTCGGACCATTGCCTACTGTGCCGGTGCGACCGAGGACGGACGCAACACGTACAACGTGGTCGACGTGCGGACGGCGGAGGGCGTCGCGCCGGACCGGTTCACCTTGCAACGCAACTTCTACACCACCTCTTCGTGCGGTCTGTGCGGCAAGGCGAGCCTCGACGCCGTACGGACCACAGCCCGCTGGCCGTTGGCCGATGCCCCCTCCCTCACCCTGACCCCCCAACTGCTGGCCTCCCTGCCGGAGAGCTTGCGGGAAGGGCAGAAGGTGTTCTCCCGGACCGGCGGACTGCACGCGGCCGGGCTCTTCGACGAACACGGCACCCTGCTGGATCTCCAGGAGGACGTCGGCCGTCACAACGCGGTCGACAAACTGGTCGGACGGGCCTTCCAGAAGGGCCTGTTGCCGCTGTCCCGTGCCGTGCTGATGGTGTCCGGGCGGGCCTCGTTCGAACTGGTGCAGAAGGCCGTCATGGCCGGTGTTCCGGTTCTCGCGGCGGTCTCCGCCCCGTCGTCACTGGCGTGCGACCTCGCCGACGAGAGCGGTATGACGCTCGTCGGCTTCCTGCGCGGTGACTCCATGAACATTTACAGTGGCGAAGGGCGGATTCAGCTGTGAGGGCTGCGCGGGCAGCTCACACGGGTCGGCCAGCGACGGTACGGCGGTCAGGACGCTCCGGCCGCCGTCCTGCTGGACCACCCAGGCGGAACACACGGAGCGGTACGACGACACCGCCCGTAACACGAGGAAACGCGTGTCCTGCCTGTCCAGGGTGGTGAGGTTCAGCCCGCTGAGCGGATACGCGAACAACTCGTCGAAGTACCGGCGTGCGTAGTCGGGACCCACGGTGCCACTGCCGAACAACCGCTCGAACTCGGCCGGGTCGTGTGCCCGGACGGCGTCCGTCGCCTCGGTCAGCAGCCGGGCCGAGGTCACGGCCCCGCGCTGTTGCGGTGTGTGCGTGGTCTGCCGCTCGATGAAGTAGCAGACCACCGCGAGCCATGCGGCGAAGACGCCGAGCACCACCCAGGTCCACGGAATCGTCGGTGTGCGGCTGGACATGGGGTCTTCTCCAGTGGGGGGCGAGGCATGAGGGGTGAGGGGCGGACGCTTGGCCCTGTCCGAACCTCTAGCGAAGGGGGAAGTCGTGCTCGGGTCCGCGCTCCGAGGCCGACCTGGGACCGAAGAAGCGCCGACCGGACTCGGTGATCCCGACGTCGTTGATGCTGGCCTCGCGCCTGCTCATCAGTCCTTGGCCGTCGAACTCCCACAACTCGTTGCCGTAGCTGCGGAACCACTGGCCTTCTCGGTCGTGCCACTCGTACTGGAAGCGGACGGCGATGCGATGGCTGTCGTACGCCCACAGGCTCTTGCGCAGCACGTAGTCGAGTTCCCGCTCCCACTTGGCGGTGAGGAACTCGATGATCGCCGTCCGGCCCCGGATGAACTCGTCACGGTTGCGCCAGACCGAGTCCGGCGTGTAGGCGAGAGCGACCCTGTGCGGATCCCGGGTGTTCCACGCGTCCTCGGCGGCCCGCACCTTGGCCCAGGCGCTTTCCCGGTCGAACGGCGGGAGCGGGGGGCGCGACTCCGTCATGTCTGATCTCTCCTTCGAGGGGACGGGAAGACGCGAGGAATGCGAGGGGGTGTCACCGGGCACTCTTCCCATCCCTCACGAGTGCCCGGTGACCAGCCGCGAAGCCCCACCCACGTGATACCGGGGGCCGCGGCCGACAGGGGGGTCAGGCCGCTCCTGGCCGCTGTTCGTGCGGCTGCGCAGCGGGAAGCCGCCATTCCGGGCGCACCCAGTGGCAGGTGTAGCCGCCGGGATGCTTGCGCAGGTAGTCCTGGTGCTCCTCCTCGGCGGACCAGAAGGGGCCCGCCGGCTCCACCTCGGTCACCACCTTGCCCGGCCAGCGTCCGGAGGCGTCGATGTCGGCGATGGTCCGCAGCGCGGTCCGCCGCTGCTCGTCGCTCGTGTAGAAGATCGCCGAGCGGTAACTGCGCCCGATGTCGTTGCCCTGCCGGTTCCGCGTGGTCGGGTCGTGGAACTGGAAGAAGAATTCCAGAAGCTCACGGTAGGGCAGGCGCTGCGGATCGAAAACGATCTCCACCGCCTCCGCGTGGTCACCGTGGTCGCGGTAGGTCGCGTGCGGGGTGTCGCCACCGGTGTATCCGACCCGGGTGCTGAGGACGCCGGGAAGGTCCCGCAGCAGTTGCTGGGCGCCCCAGAAGCATCCGCCCGCCAGGAGCGCGCGCTCAGTCGCCATGGTTCCAACCACCTTCGATCCCTTGCAGTGCTCTGGTGACGTCCGGCCGCCGGGCCTGGGAACGCTCCGGTGGCCGGACGCCTTCGCGCGGCTGACGCGACGGACTCCAGATTCCCTCCTGGCCCCCGCTGCCGCGATGGAGCAGACCCCATGGGCGTCAGCCGTTGTGCCTGGGGAGATCCCCATAGCCTCCCTGGAGGCGGCCACTCAGCACACATGATCCAGCATTTTGAAAACACATGACTTAACTATTCGGGGCCGTGGGTGTACCCGTCACGTACACTCACTGAGTGACTAGCGCCCGTATGCTTCTGACGACGGCGGAACGACCCGGTCCCCCCGTCTGGGCCGTTCCGCCGTTCGCTGAGTTGCTGCGGTGCCACATGGGGGTTGCCCGCACCTCGGCGAACGGCGGGTCGGCGGACGGCATGTCGTGTGGTGCGCACCCTCGTGTCGTCCGCCGGCTCGTCATGTCCGTCAACCCGTTCGCCGTAACGCAGGCAGGGCAAGGCACTCCCGCGGGAACAAGTGGCCCGAGGGCACGGGCACGAGCGGGTGGAGGACGCAAGGCATGCAGATCGATCTGACCGGACGTACCGCTTTGGTCACCGGTTCCACGCAGGGCATCGGCGCCGCCATCGCGCGCGAGCTGGCGCGCGCGGGGGCACGGGTGGCCGTCAACGGTCGCGACGGGGCACGGGTGCGGGCAGCCCTGGCCCGTCTGGGCGAACAGGTGCCGGAGGCGGACCTGGTGCCGGCGGTCGCCGACGTGAGCACGGCGGACGGCGCGCAGCGGCTGGCCGAGGTCCTGCCGGACGTCGACGTCCTGGTGAACAACCTGGGCATCTTCGGATCCGCGGACCCACTGGAGATCGACGACTCGGAGTGGCTGCGCTACTTCGAGGTCAACGTGCTGGCAGCGGTGCGGCTGACCCGCATGTACCTGCCCGGGATGACCGAGCGCGGCTGGGGCCGCATCCAGTACATCGCCAGTGATTCGGCGGTCGTCATCCCGGCGGAGATGATCCACTACGGCATGACCAAGACCTCCCTGCTCGCGGTGGGCCGCGGCTTCGCCAAGAAGGCGGCCGGGACGGGCGTCACGGTGAACTCCGTGATCGCCGGTCCCACGCACACCGGGGGAGTGGAGGACTTCGTGTACGAACTGGTCGACCGTTCCCTGCCCTGGGAGGAGGCCCAGCGCGTGTTCATGCGCGAGTACCGGCCGCAGTCCCTGCTGCAACGGCTGATCGAGCCCGAGGAGATCGCCCACATGGTCGTCTACCTCAGCAGCGAGCAGGCGTCCGCGACCACGGGCGGGGCGCTGCGCGTCGACGGCGGCTATGTCGACGCCATCCTGCCCTGAGCGGCCGGGCCGCAGAGAAGCCGATGCCGGCCGGGCACAGGATGACACGGCCGAGTGTCGTACCGGTCATCGCTGTGCGTGTTCATGTCTTCCGCGGCGGTCGAGCAAGAGGAGCTCCACAGTGCAATCGATCCGCATGGTCCTGCCCGCCATCCTGGACAGCGTTTCGCAGGTCGTCTGGGTCGTGGACCACCGGGGGAACATCGTCTACACCAACCCGGCCGGTGTGGCCGCGCTCGGCTACGACGATGCCGACGAGTTGGTGGGCCGGTCCAGCCACGAGACCCTGCATCCTTACCGTCCGGACGGCACTCCCTTCCCCGCCTCCCAGTGCCAGATGCTCCGGCCGGCGACCACGGGGATGCCGGCGCACGGCAACGACGAGTGGTTCAAGCGGCGGGACGGTTCCTTCTTCCCAGCCTCCTGGTGGGCCGCGCCCATCGATCTGCCGGACGGGCGCGGGGTGGTCTACTCCTTCTTCGACGCCACCGAGAACCGTGAACTGGAGCGCGCCCGCCGGGAGCGGGACGCGGCCCGCATCCGGGCGGACGAGGCACGTGCCGCACAGCGGCGGATCATGCAGAGCATCGAGGCGGTACGCCGCCAGACGGCCCGCGACCTGCACGACGGCGCGCAGCAACGGCTGGTCAGCCTGCTGATCGGGCTGCGCCTCACCCGTGATCTGGTGCCGGACTCCGCCACCGCGGCCGTCGGCCTCCTCGACCAGGCCATCGTCGACGCGCAGACCGCGATCGACGAGTTGCGCGAGCTGGCCTACGGCGTCTACCCCTCGGTGCTCCAGGCCAAGGGCCTGATGGCGGCCGTCGAGTCACTGGCCGAGCGCTGCGCTGTGCCGACCACCGTGGAGGGGGAGTACCCGCGGCGCTTGCCCGCCGAGGTCGAGTCGAACGCGTACTTCGTCATCGCCGAGGCCCTGACCAATGCCGTGAAACACGCGGAGGCGACACACATCCGCATATCCATCGAACTGAAGGACGTGCTGCGCATCGAAGTGGTCGACGACGGTGTCGGCGGGGTCCCGCGGCACGCCGTCAGCAGCGGTCTGACCGGCCTCGGGGACCGAGTCGACACCTTCGACGGCGTTCTCGTCATCGACTCGCCGCCGGGCCGGGGCACCTCTGTGCGCGCGGAGATTCCCGTACCGGAATGAGCAGCAAATCGTGGGGCTGCCCCTATGGTCTGTCCGTCGCGATCCCGGGCATCCTGATAAGCATGTCCGTCAACATCGTGGTCGTCGACGACGACCCTGGGTTCCGTCGCATCGCGAAGACGCTGCTGACGGCGCGCGGTATGCACGTCGTCGCCGAGTCGGAGGATGGTGCTTCGGCCCTGGCGGCGGTACGTGAACACCGGCCCGATGGTCTCCTCCTGGATCTGCACCTGCCGGATCACGACGGGGTGGCCGTCGCCCGTATGCTGCGCGCGGTGGATCAGCCGCCGCGGATCGTGCTGACCTCCACTGAGCAGTCGTTCTGGTCCGCGGACGAACTGCGACAGGCGGGGATCGAGTCCTTCATCGCGAAGGACCGGCTGTTCGACGCAGATCTTAAGGGGATCTTCGGCGCGACCGCCTGAGCCCGGTTCCCCTTACTGCTTGAGGTACCGCAGTACGGCCAGCACCCGGCGGTGCTGGTCCGAACCGGCCTGGCTGAGGCCGAGCTTCATGAAGATGCCCGTCACATGGCGCTCCACCGCCGGCACCGTGACCACGAGCTTGCGGGCGATGCCGGAATTGGAGTGACCCTCGGCCATCAGGGCCAGGACCTCCTTCTCCTTCGGCGTCAGCGCCGCCAGCGGATCCTGCTTGCGTTTGCGTCCGACAAGGGTGGATATGACATCGGGGTCCAGAGCGGACCCGCCGGCGACCACCCGCTCCACGGCATCGGTGAGGATCTGCGGGCTGGCGACCTTCTCCTTGAGGAGGTAGCCCACGCCGCTCGGATCGTCGCCGACCAGGTCCAGGGCGTAGGAGGCGTCGAGGAACTGGGAGAGCACGATGACGGCGGTCTCCGGCTGCGCGGCCCGGATCTCCTGCGCAGCCTGCAGACCGTCGGCGTTCAGGTTGGGCGGCATCTGGATGTCGGTGATCACGACGTCGGGCCGCTGCTCCTTGGTGACGCGGACGAGGTCCACCGCGTTGTCCACCGCGGCGACCACGGTGATGCCGGCGCTGCGCAGGATGGTCGCGATACCCTCGCGGACGATCGCCTGGTCTTCTCCGAGTACCGCTCGCAGTGGTTCACTCATGGTGGCATCCTAGACCGTGGCTCATGAAGTGGGTCCATGGTGTGCTGAGGGCTCCGATGATGTGAGGCATGGCAGTCATATGACATCGGTGGCAGTCATGTCCTGCTCCACCCAGATGGTCTTGCCGTCGCCCGAGTACCGGGTGCCCCAGCGCCGGGCCAGTGCGGCGGCGATCAGCAGGCCCCGGCCGTTCTCGTCCTGGGCCCGGGCGTGCCGGAGGTGCGGCGCCGTCGTGGAGTGGTCGGACACCTCCACGGTGAGGCCGCCGTCCCTGATCAGCCGTACGCGCGGCTCCCCGGAGGCGTGCCGGAGCACATTGGTGACGAGTTCGCTCACGATGGTCTCGGTCGCGAATACCTGATCGGCCAGCCGCCATCCGGCCAGCCGCTCACGGACCCACCGCCGGCAGGCGGCCACCTCCGCTGGGTCCGCCGCCCCCGTCCAGGTGGCGACGCAGTCCTCGGCGAGCCGGTGCGCCGCCGCGGTGAGCACCGCCGCGCCCCGCTCGCGCGGTCCGCCCATCATCCGGTACACGACGGTGTCGCAGGTGCCCTGTGCGTCGCCCGGCGCGGCGGCCACCGCCTGCCGGAGCCGCACGGCGGGTGCGTCGCAGGGCGGCTCCCGCAGCAGCGAGGCCGAGTAGAGGGTCAGCACGCTGCCCGGGGCGAGCCGGGTCCGGACGGCCTCGTAACCCACCCCGCTGCCCAGCGCCGGGCCCCGGGGCACGGGCAGCTCGCGCACCGTGCCGTCGGGCGCGGTCACCAGCGGGTGGGGCCAGCCCGCGGAGGCCACGGCGAGGTCGCCGGTGACAGGGTCGTAGACGCAGTACTGGCACCGGGGCCGCTCGTCAGCGGTGCGGGCGTCCGGGGGGATGCCGGCCGCGTCCGCGAGGCCCAGGCGCGGGACGACGTCGTCCAGGTGGGCGAGAATCTCCTCCGGCGGCAGTTCCAGGCCCGCGAGCGTGGTCACCGCCGTCCGCAGCAGGCCCATGTCCACCGAGGCGTCCAGCCCCTGTTCCGGCACCTCCCCGATGACCAGGGCGACGCGGGCGCTGGACAACGGCAGGACGTCGAACCACGAGGTCCGCCGGGGCTCCGGCAGCCAGAAGTGTGCCGTGGTCATCGCCGTCACCTCCGGCAGGGACCGTGGCAGGAGCCGCCGTTGCAGGGTCACCGCCGTCGTGTGCTCGCGCATGAATCTGCGCGCGTTCTCGATGTGCGCCGACGCCTTCGCCGTGACCTGCTCGACCAGCGCTAGGTCCTGCGCGTCGAAGGGGACGGGGTGCCGTGGGCCGCGGTAGAAGCAGGCCAGGCCCAGCACGCGGTCCTGGTGCACCAGCGGGGCCACGATCATGGAGTGGACGCGGGCGGCGCGCAGCGCTCCCGCGCGGGCGGCGTCGTACATGAGCCAGTCGGCGAGCGCTCCGGAGGGATCGACCAGCCGGGGGGTCAGGTCGCCGAGCACCTGGGTGTAGGGGGTGGGGAAGAAGAAGTGGCTGGGCTCGCCCACGGCGTACACGCCTTCCAGGCCGCCGGGGGCCTCGAAGGCCGTACGGCGCAGGGGGGCCGACGCATCCAGCGGGGCGCAGGGCGGCTCCGCCCCGTGCAGCACGCCGTCGACCAGGTCGACGGAGACGGCGTCGGCGAAGTCGCGGGTGAGGGTGGAGGCCAGCTCCTGGCTGGTGCGGGCCGCGCTGAGCGTCGTCCCGATCCGGCGGTGGGCCGCCGACAGCAGTCGTTCCGCGGCACGCGAGCGGGCCTCGCCGGTCACGTCGTGGATGAACGTGGCGGCCCCGACGACCGTGCCGCCGTCCCGTAGGCACATGGCGGTGACCCGGTAGACCCGGTGCCCGGCGCCCTTGCTCGGCACGCTGACGAAGCGTTCGGCCACCGGGTCCGGTCCCTGGACGACCTCGCGCAGCAGACGGCTCGTCGGCAGGCTGCCGTCCAGGTCGGCCGCGTCGCGCTGGAGCACCTGGGCGGCGGTGCGCCCACGGATGCGCAGGGCCGCCGCGTTGCTGCGCAGCACCCTCAACTCCGCGTCGTACAGCTCCATCCCGGCCGCGGCGTGCTCGAAGGCCGAGCGGGTGTACGCGGCCTGGACGCGCGCGAGCGCGGCGGTCGGTGCGGTTCCCGCGACGGCGACGTTGGTGTGCAACGTGTCGCGCCACACGTCGAGTTGCAGTACGGCGGACGCGTCGCAGCCCGCCCGGTCGAGCAGTTCGACGAGAAAGAGGTGGGCGGGCTCCTGCCCGAGTCCGTCTGGCCGTCCACTGCTTCCCGGCCGGACCGATCTGCCCTCCGCGTCGAAGGCGAAGGACTGCTCGCGTGTCATGTCGGATGACCTCCTCGGCTGGTCGTCCGGTGGTGTGGCGCTCTTCCCGTGGCCCGGTATATCCGGTTTGATGTGTTTCTACGGTGGCCATGGCCGGGCCGTTGGGCAACCGATTGCCCGAGGAGTGAGACGGCGCGGTTGCGATGTCGCGGTGGCGGCGTCGGCGTGCGCTCCTCCCGACGGGTCACGGGCCGTCCGAGTAGCCTGGTGCGCATGGACAGCGTCAACCAGCTCGGCCGCTTCCTGCGCGCTCGCAGAGCAGCAGTCTCCCCGCGGGAGGCGGGGCTGCCGGATGACGCCCCACGCCGTACTCCCGGCCTCAAGCAGGAAGAGGTCGCCCGGCTCGCCGGCCTCAGCGAGGGTTACTACGCCCGCCTGGAACAGGACCGGGAGAAGTACCCCTCCGACCAGGTGCTCCAGGCCCTCGCCCGCGCTCTCCGGCTGAACCCCGACGCCGCCCGGTACATGCGCGGTCTGGTACGGGACCAGGACCGGCCGACGCCACCGGACGCCGAGGTCGCAACGCACGTCAGGCGCCTGATCGACGCGTGGGACGCCACCCCCGCCCTGGTCCTCGGGTCCTGCCTCGACGTCCTGGCCGGCAACGCCCTGGGGCGTGCCCTGTACGCGCCGGTCCTTCCCTACGGCAACCTCGTGCGGTTCACCTTCCTCGACCAGGCCGCCGCGCGCGTCTTCTACCGGGACTGGCGGCTGATCGCCGAGGCCGGCGTCGCCTGGCTGCGGGCCACGGCGGGTCCCCCGGCGGCCCGCCCCCGCCTGGCCGAGCTGGTGGAGGAGTTGTCCACGGACGCGGAGTTCCGCCGGCTGTGGAGCCGTTTCGACGTGCGGGACAAGGCGAGCGACGTCAAGCGCCTGTGCCACCCGCTCGTCGGTGATCTCACGCTGAACTACCAGATCTTCGACGTCGACGGCGCCTCCGGGCAGCACCTGTTCATCTATCAGGCCGAACCGGGCTCGCCGAGTGAGCGGGCGCTGCTGCGTCTCCGGGAGTCGGCCGACGCGGAGCGCACCGGCGCGGGGCCGGAACCCCACCGCCCGCGGTCCGCATCGCGCGACAGTGGCAACTCCCTGTGATTCTCTGAGAGTCACGCGCTACGAGGTGTGTTGAGGCCCCGCCGCTTCCGGCGTGCGGCTGTCGGGCCAACCCCACGGCGGGGCACGGGTGAGCCATATTCACGTTGCCCGGCCTGCCCGATGGTGGCCCGAAAGCGCCGACGGAAGACTTGTCGGTGTTCCAGAGGGGCTCCGGTTCGATCCGGATCGCCTCCTATCCCATCCCATCCGCTCGGCGTTGTCATCGATGCTCACAAGAATGTGTTGTCGATGATCTCAGATCGTGTTATCGTCGATCACGTCAAAACGTCAACGACGATGACGGTGTGCGCGACTCCCACGTGCCGGGCACTGTCACATCACTCGAAGGACTGGTCATCATGACGGACACCAACACCCGCGTCGCGCTGGTCACCGGCGGCACCGGCGGCATCGGCCTGGCCGTGACCAACCGCCTCGCCCAGGACGGCTACGCCGTCGCCGTCCACTACGTGGGCAACAAGGCCAAGGCGGACGAGGCGGTGGCGGCCATCAAGGCCCAGGGCGGCAAGGCCATCGCCGTCAGCGGCGACGTCGCCGACGAGGAGGCCATGGCCGCGGCCTTCGACGCCACCGAGGCGGAGTTCGGCGGCCTCGACGTAGTCGTCAACACGGCCGGCATCATGCTGCTGTCGCCCATCGCCACGCTCAACCTGGACGACCTGGACCGCATGCACCGCACCAACATCCGCGGGACCTTCGTCGTCTCCCAGCAGGCGGCCCGCCGGCTGCGCGCGGGCGGTGCCCTGATCAACGTCTCCTCGTCCCTCACCCGGCTTCAGTTCCCCACCTACGGCGCCTATGCCGCGAGCAAGGGCGCGGTCGAGGCGATGACCCTGGTGCTCGCCCGTGAGATGCGCGGCAAGGACATCACCGTCAACGCGGTCTCCCCGGGCCCCACCGCCACTCCGCTGTTCCTGGAGGGCAAGGACCAGGCGGCGCTCGACAATCTCGCCAAGGCGGCCCCTCTGGAGCGGCTCGGCACCCCCGACGACATCGCCGAGGCCATCGTCTTCCTGGCCGGCCCGGCGCGCTGGATCAACGGCCAGACCATCTACGCCAACGGCGGCATCATCTGACCGACTGCGCTCCCGCCGACCGACGCGACCGGCGGCCGCGCCCGCCGGACGGCGTCGGGCGAGCTCGCCGACCGGCCCCGCACCTCACGCTCGTCCCACCCTCACTCCCCTCAGCCACCGACCCGCTTTCGCGGTCAAGGAGATTCCCATGAGCAACATCGTCGTCATCACCGGTGCCTCCAGCGGCTTCGGCGCGCTCACGGCCCGCGCCCTCGCCGACGCGGGCAACACCGTCTACGCCGGTATGCGCGAGACCGCCGGCCGCAACGCGCCGCAGGTGCAGGCCGCCGCCGACTACGCCAAGGAGCACGGTGTCGACCTGCGCTCCATCGAACTGGACGTCAACTCGGACGACTCGGTCGACTCGGCGGTCAAGCAGGTGATGGAGGAGCACGGCCGTATCGACGTCCTGATCCACAACGCCGGCCACATGGTCACCGGCCCCGCCGAGGCCTTCACGCCGGAGCAGTTCGCGCAGCTCTACGACATCAACGTGCTGTCCACGCAGCGGGTCAACCGTGCCGTGCTGCCCCACCTGCGCAAGGCCGGCCGGGGTCTGGTCGTCTGGGTCTCCAGCTCCAGCGTCAAGGGCGGCACCCCGCCCTACCTCGCCCCCTACTTCGCCGCGAAGGCCGCGATGGACTCCCTCGCGGTCAGCTACGCCGGCGAGCTGGCCCGCTGGGGCGTCGAGACCTCGATCGTGGTGCCCGGCTCCTTCACAAGCGGCACCAACCACTTCGCCCACTCCGGCCACCCGGCCGACGGTGCCGTCGAGGCGGAGTACGAGACCAAGTACCCGGGCCTGCTCCAGCAGGTCTCCCAGAAGCTCGCGGCGCTCGCCCCCGAGGGTGCCGAGGCGTCGCTGGTCTCCGACGAGATCGCCCGCATCGTGGCCCTGCCCGAGGGCGAGCGCCCCTACCGGGTCCACATCGACCCGGCGAACGACGGCTCCGAGGAGGTCTCGCAGGTCGCCGACCGGATCCGCCGGGAGTTCCTCACCCGCATCGACCTGGCCGACCTGCTGACCGTGCACCCGGCCGGCGCGTGACCTGGCGCACCAAAGGGCGAGGGGGCCGACCCACGGGTCGGCCCCCTCGCCCTTTTGCGTGACCAGTCAAGTCCACGAAAGTGAGTAAGTAACTGACGTTAACTGGACTTAACATCACCTAAGACATAACCTCTGGCCTGGCGAACATAGTCAACTAACTGTGGATCAGGCATGTACTGCCTGCTGCTACCAGAGGTACTACATGACGGATCAGGAAGCGCCGACTGCCCGGCTCTTCGGCCGTGACGCGGAGCTGCGAGCGCTCGAAGCCTTCTCCGCCCGTGCCGGTCGCGAGGGCGCCGTCCTGCTGCTGAGCGGGGAAGCGGGCGTCGGCAAGAGCGTCCTGCTGGACGCGGTGGTGGCCGGCGCGCAGGCCGCAGGCACCCGGGTCATCCGCGCCACGGGCGTGCAGTTCGAAGCCGACGTCAGCTACGCCGTGCTCAACCAGCTCCTGCTGCCCCTCGCCGCGGGCTTCGCCCACCTCGGGGAGGAGGAGCGCAACGCCCTCATGGTGGCGCTGGGCCTGCTGTCGGGCCGGGTGCCGGACCGCACGGTGATCGCCACGGCCTGTCTGGACGTGCTACGGCACGAGGCCGAGCAGCGGCCACTGCTGCTCGTCGTCGACGACCTGCCCTGGATCGACCGGCCGACCACCATCGTCCTCGAACACCTCGCGCACCACCTCTCGGGCAGCCGGATCGGACTGCTCACCGCCTCCCGCACCGGCGAGGACAGCTACTTCGACGCCGGCGGCCTGCCCGCCCTGCACGTGGAACCCGTCGACGACGGGGCCGCCGACGAGCTGCTGCGCACCGCCTTCCCCGAGATGGCCCTGCGAGTGCGGCGACGGATCCTCACCGAGGCCCGGGGCAACCCGCTCGCGCTGCTGGAACTCGCCGAGGCGCTGGACCCGACCCAGTTGTCGGCCCGCGAAGCCCTTCCCGAGGTGCTGCCGCTCACGGAGGCCATCGAGGCCCTGTTCGCCTCGCGCATCAAGCAGCTGCCGGAGCCCACCCGGGACGCCCTGCTGCTGGCGGCGCTGGAGGGCAGCGGGGACCTGGGGCTGCTGCGGCGCACGGCGACCGCGGACGGCGGGACCACCGCGCTCGTCCCGGCGGAGACCGCGAAGCTGATCGAGATCGACGAGGCGGCGGGCCGCGTCGTGTTCCGGCACCCGCTGGTGCGCTCCGCGGTGGTCGAGTCCTCGACGAACGTGGAGCGGCGACGGGTGCACCGCAGGCTCGCCGACTTCTTCACGCGTGACACCGAGCGCCGCGCGTGGCACCTGGCCGAGTCGGCCGTGGAGCCCGACGAGGCGGTCGCGGCCCTCCTGGAGGAAGCGGCCCGCCGCAAACTGCACCGTGGGGACGCCGGCGGGGCGATCGCCTCCCTCACCCGCGCCGCTCACCTCAGTCCGCGGGCCGCCGACCGCGGCCGGCGCCTCGCCGAGGCCGCCTACCTCGGTGCCGACGTCACCGGCGAGCTGGGCACCGCCTCGCGCCTGCTCGACCAGGCCCGTTCCTTCGACCCCAGCCTCGGCGGCTCCTTGCACGCCGCCGCGGCCGCCGCCTTCATCCTGGTCAACGGGGACGGCATCGTGGACACCGCGCACCGCCTGGTCGTCTCCGCCATCGAGAACGGCGACCACGGATACGACGCCGCCAACACCGACCTGACCGACGCCCTGTACACCCTCCTGCTCATCTGCTGGTGGGCCGGCCGCGAGGAGTTCTGGGCACCGCTCTTCGACGCGATCGACCGGCTGGTCCCGGAACCACCGGAGATCATCCTGCTGATGAGCAAGGCGTTCCCGGACACGGCCCGCGCCACGGCTGGAACCCGGCGGCGGCTGGCCGCGCTCATCGACCGCCAGAGCACCGAGACCGACCCCGCGAGCCTGGTGCGGGTCAACACCTCCGCCGTCTACATGGACCTGCTGGGCGGCTGCCGGGCCGGCGCCTGGCGGCTGATCATGAGCGGCCGGGCCGGCGGCACCGTGCGCTCCAGCCTGGCCTGCCTGATGCATCTGTGCCTCGACGACTTCGCCACCGGCCGCTGGGAGGAGGGCCAGCGACTCGCCGACGAGGGTCTCGCCCTGGCCAAGACGCACGGCTACGACTTCATCAGCTACTACTTCCTCTTCCACGAGGCACTGCTCGCCGCGGTCCGTGGCGAGGACACCGTGATGCACCAGTGGGCCGACGAACTGACCCGAGTGACCACGCAGCGCCGGGCCTACGGCGCGGCCCGCTTCGCCCACCACGCCAGAACCCTGGGCGCGATCGGCCGCGGGGACTTCGAGGCCGCGTTCCACCACGCCTGCGACCTCAGTCCGGCCGGCACACTGGCCCCGTACACCCCGCACGCCCTGTGGGTCGCACTGGACCTGGTGGAGGCCGCCCTGCGCACCAACCGGCGCGAGCAGGCCGAGGCCCACGTACGTGCCATGTGCGAGGCCGCCCTCTGGGACGTCTCGCCTCGCCTGGGCATGCTCACGCTGGCGGCCCGCGCCCTCGTGGCGTCCGACGCCGAGGCACCGGGGTTGTTCGAGGAGGCCATCGGCGGCCCCGGCGCCCGGGACTGGCCGTTCGACTACGCGCGCGTGCGTCTGCTGTACGGCGAACGCCTGCGGCGGGCCCGGGCGCCCATCGAGGCACGTCTGCACCTGAACGCGGCCCTGGAGATCTTCGAGGGGCTGGGGGCGGCCCCCTGGACCGCACGGACCGTCACCGAACTGCGGGCCGCCGGCCAGGCACAGCCGAACCCCGCCGTCCCGGCCGCCGCGGCGGCCGGGCTGACCGCGCAGGAGACGGAGATCGCCCTGCTGGCGGCGGAGGGCCTGACCAACAAGCAGATCGGCGAGCGGCTGTTGCTCTCACCGCGCACCGTCGGTTCCCATCTGTACCGCATCTTCCCCAAGCTCGGCATCACGTCCAGGGCGGCGCTGCGTGACGCCCTGTCCCGCTGAGCGGGGCGATATATGCCGTATACACCCTTTTGTCTTCGGGGCGTCGAGCCTTCCAGGCGCCCCGGAGGGGACCGAAAAAACATGCCCTGACCAGGTCGACTCCCTTCTGACGTCAAATGACGGATGCCGTGTGGCCCCGCCGGTTGCGACAGTCTTGTCATCAGCGGCGAAGAAGCCGGGCGCGAGACGAATCAGCCGGGCGGCGGGCGTGACCGACAGCGGGGACGGATGGCGGACCGCGAACGTGGGCAGGGCCTGATCCGTCGGCGCCGTGATCGAGGCACGTTCTCGAATCCCTATGGGAAGGGGCAGCGACATGACGTCAGTCGCCGATGATCTGGGAAGCATCCTTGACGTCATTCAGCAGCCGGCCTGGGCGGTGGACACCGATCACCGGGTGACCTACGCCAATCCACCGGCTGCCGAGTTCATGGGCTACGAGCGTCCCTCCGACCTGCTGGGCACCGACGGCAGACCGGCCGAGCACGCTCACGGGCGGTCGCGCGGCCGCGCCGTTCCCGAGCCGACCCCCTCCCACCGCGGCACGCTCACCCACGCGGACGGTTCACTCCTCCCGGTCGAGTGGTCACTCATCCCCTTGACCCGGCCGGGCGGCCCGACCACCGTGTACGTCTTCCGCACGGGGACCGGCACACCCGCCGACAGGCGGGAGCCCAAGGAGGAGGGACCACCGCGGACACTCGTCGCGCGGCTCGACGCCGACCGGCACCGCCGTGTCGCCCGTTCACTCCAGCACGGCGCCCAGGAACGTCTGGCCTCGGCGCTGCTGGGTCTGAACCTGGCCAGGGAGCACCTGGACGGCGAGCGCGTTCCGTCTTCGGCGGCCGAGCTGCTCGACGGCGCCATCCAGGACGCCGAGCGGGCACTGAGCCAGGTCAGGGACGTCACGGCCGAGCTGTATCCGGGCGTCCTCAGGCTCCGCGGGCTGCCGGCCGCGCTCACCGTGCTGGCGGGGCAGTGGCCCGTACCCGTCGGAGTCTCGGGGAACCTGCGGGAACGGCTGCCGCACGCGGTGGAGATGCACACGTACTTCCTGGTCAGGGAGGCACTCGGCAGGGCGGTGCACGGCGCCGGCGCCCGCAGGGTCCAGGTGGTGGCGGAGCTCGACCTGGACCTGGTGGTCACGGTGGCGGACGACGGCGCCGCGCCCGGCGAGGGGCTCGACTCGGCGCCCCTGGCGGCCATGGCCGACCGGGTGGCCGTACTGGACGGGTCCCTCAGCGTGCGGCACGCGTCCGGGGAGGGCACCACCGTGTGTGCCGTCATCCCGGTCCAGTCGCACACCGGTTACTGAGCCGGCTTCCCGCCGTGCCCGCCCCTTCGGTACCAGCTCTCCGGGAGAAACCCGGTATGCGTCGTGCGCGAATCGCCCGGGGCAGGCATTTCTCACCATGACGTCAAATGACGGATGCCTCACGCAGGTACCGGGCGACAGGCTGGTCCCGTGGTCGTCAGCACAGCGAACGGAGCAGACCATGGACCAGCATCGTGAGCACGCGGCACGTTCGGCCGACCGGAGCCCCGTCGCCGGCCCCTCCGAGACGGTACGCCATGACGTATGGGTGTGGCTCGCCCCCGCCGGCACCCTCCGGATCGCGGTCCGGGCGCGCTTCGACTACGACCGGGCCGACCCGTGCGCGGTACGCGTCTCCTTCTGCCTCCCGCACCAGCGCCAGGTGACCTGGATCTTCGCCCGTGACCTGCTCGCCGACGGCCTGTACTTCCCCGTGGGAGCGGGCGACATACACATCGCGCCGGAGGGTGGTCCGGCCGGGAAGAACACGCGCATCATCCTGAGGCCGCCGTCCGGGGCCGCGCTCATCGAAGTGCGCCGGGCGCCGGTGCGCGACTTCCTGCGGGCCACGGAACGGCTCGTTCCCCGGGGACAGGAAGAGATCGACATCGACGCGTTCCTCAAGGAGTGCGTCCAGGAAGGCTGAAGCCGCCGTCCGCGTCCCGAGGCTCGCACGTTCATGTGATGCGAGGCGGCCGGACCGCTGGAAGGCTCAACAGCAGCAAAAAGCCGACGAAAGGTATGTGCCATGGGATTCGTGACGGTGGGCCGGGAGAACTCCGAGTCGATCGAGCTGTATTACGAGGATCACGGCAGCGGCCGCCCGGTGGTGCTGATCCACGGATACCCCCTCAACGGGCACTCGTGGGAGAAGCAGGAGCGGGTGCTGCTGGAGGCCGGGTACCGCGTGATCACGTACGACCGGCGGGGGTTCGGCCGGTCCAGCCAGCCGACGGTGGGCTACGACTACGACACGTTCGCGGCGGACCTGAAGGTGCTGCTGGAGCACCTGGACCTGCGGGACGTCATCCTCGTCGGGTTCTCGATGGGCACGGGTGAGGTCACCCGGTACCTGGGCCGTTACGGCTCGGAGCGGGTGGCGAAGGCGGCGCTTCTGGGCGCGATCCCGCCGTTCCTGCTGAAGACCGACGACAATCCCGAGGGCGTGGACGCGTCGGTGTTCGAGGGGATCAAGGCGGCGGTGCTGAAGGACCGGCCCGCCTACTTCAAGGACTTCCTCGACAACTTCTACAACGTCGACATGTACGCCGGGACGCGGATCAGCGACCAGGCGTGGCAGAACAGCTTCAACGTCGCGGTGTCGGCGTCGGCCTGGGCGGCTCACGCGTGCGTCGACACCTGGCTGACGGACTTCCGTGACGACCTGCCGAAGATCGACGTGCCGACGCTGCTGGTGCACGGCGACGCGGACCGGATCCTGCCGTACGAGAACACCGCCGCGCGGCTGCCCGGGCTGATCAAGGACCTGACGTTCGTCACGGTCGAGGGCGGCCCGCACAACATCGCCTGGACCCACCCGGAGGAAGTCAACGCCGCCCTGCTGGAGTTCCTCGCCAAGTGACCACACCCAGCCCCGACCGGTTCCCGTGGCCCGGGAGGAGCGGAGCCACCCGGCACCTGCTCACCCTCGCGGCCGGAGCGGCGAACGCCTTCGGGTTCCTCGCCCTCGGCGGCGTCTTCACCAGCGTCGTCACGGCGAACTCCGCGCTCCTCGGCCTGCACCTGGGCAACGCCCACCTGGTCGCCGCCCGCCTCGTCGCCATAGCCCTGCTCGGCTATGTCGTCGGGGCGGCGGCAGGCGGCCTGGTGGCGGCCGGCCGGGGCCGGCTCCGCGGCGCGGGCATCCGGGGCGGCCTGCTCCTGGAGGCCCTGCTGCTGTGGCTGGTGGTCTGCGGCTGGCTGGGCTGGCACACGGCACCGCACGGCGCGGCCCGCGCCCTGCTGCTGTTCCTCACGGCCGTCGCGATGGGCTGCCAGAACGGCACCGTCCGGGTCACCGCCGGCAGCGAGATCACCACCGCCTATCTGACGGGCCTGCTCACCTCGACCGTCACGGCGTTCGCCACCCGGGGACGCCTCCAGACCCGCAGCGTCGCCATCGTGGCCTCACTGATCGCCGGGGCGGCCGTCGACGGCGCCGTCTACCGCTGGCTGAGCCCGGGAGCCCCGTTCGTGCCGGCCCTGCTCGTCACCGCGGCGCTGGCGGCGACCTGGCTGCGCGCGCCGGCCCGCCCGGCCGCCGTCCCGCTGCGGCTCTGAACCCCCCGAGCCCCGCCCCGCCTCCGACCCCCCGACGCACGGCCCGATTCGACGAAGAGAGCGCACGACATGACCGCATCCGATGTTGACCCGACGCCGAAACCGCAGGACGGCGCGGTCGGCCGCTCGGCCACCGGCGGCGACGGACCGGCCAGCGACAAGCGGCCGTCCCACCGCTCCTACCACCACCCGGCGGCCGGCTGGGGCGCCGCCAAGAGCGTGAGCCGGGTGCTGATCAAGGAACGGGCGCTGTTCGACGGGCCGCGGGCCATCCTCAAGATGAACCACGAGAACGGCGGCTTCGACTGCCCGGGCTGCGCCTGGCCCGACGACACCAAGGGCCTCAAGCTCGACATCTGCGAGAACGGCATCAAGCACGTCACCTGGGAGATGACGTCCAAGCGGGTCGGCGCCGACTTCTTCGCCCGGCACACCGTCTCCGAGCTGTCCGAGTGGTCCGACTTCGCGCTGGAGGACCAGGGCCGGCTGACCGAGCCCCTCGTCTACGACGCGGCGAGCGACCGGTACGTCCCGATCACCTGGCAGGACGCCTTCGCCCTCGTCGGCCGTGAACTGCGCGCCCTGGACAGCGCCGACGAGGCCGCCTTCTACACCTCGGGCCGGCTGAGCAACGAGGCGACCTTCCTCTACCAGCTCATGGCCCGCGAGTTCGGCACCAACAACCTGCCCGACTGCTCCAACATGTGCCACGAGGCCTCCGGCCGGGCCCTGACCGCGGCCCTCGGCACCGGTAAGGGAACCGCCGACCTCAAGGACTGGGAGACCGCCGACGCCCTGTTCGTCATGGGCGTCAACGCGGCCTCCAACGCCCCCCGCATGCTCACCGCGCTCGCCGAGGCCTACCGCCGGGGCGCCCAGATCGTCCATGTGAACCCGCTGGTCGAGGCGGCGGCGACCAGCACGATCGTGCCGCACGAGTTCACGGACATGGCCCTGTTCAAGGCCACCCGCACCAGCACCCTCAACCTCCAGGTCCGCGCGGGCGGCGACATGGCCCTGCTGCGGGGCATCGCCAAGGCGGTCCTGGAGGAGAGCCGGACCGACCCCAAGGCGCTCGACAAGGAGTTCATCGAGCGCCACACCCACGGTTTCGAGGCCTACCGGGAGCTGTGCGAGGCCACCTCCTGGGAGGAACTGGAGGAGCAGTCCGGTCTCACCCGGGCCGACATCCTCAAGGCCGCCGAGATCTACTCCCGCTCCGACCGCACCCTGATCAGCTGGTGCCTCGGCCTCACCCAGCACGAGCACGGCGTCGACACCGTCCGCGAGATCGTCAACGTCCTGCTGCTGCGCGGCAACCTCGGCCGGGAGGGCGCCGGCCCCTCGCCGGTGCGCGGGCACAGCAACGTCCAGGGCAACCGCACCTGCGGCATCGACCACCGGCCCCGCCCCGAGTTCCTGGACCGGCTCGCCGACGTGTGCGACATCGAGCCGCCGCGCGAGCACGGCATGGACACGGTCGACACCATCGAGGCCATGAACCAGGGCCGGGTGAAGGTCTTCGTCGGCATGGGCGGCAACTTCGTGCTCGCCGCGCCGGACACCGCGTACACCTCCCAGGGCCTGCGGAACTGCGAACTGACCGTGCACGTCAGCACCAAGCTCAACCGCAGCCACCTGGTGCACGGCAGGAAGGCGCTCATCCTGCCCTGCCTCGGCCGCACCGAGAAGGACCACCAGCGGCGGGGTCTGCAGTCCGTCTCCGTGGAGGACTCGATGAGCATGGTGCACCTGTCGGTGGGCATGAAGAAGCCCGCCTCCCCGCACCTGCTGTCCGAGCCGGCCATCATCGCCGGCATGGCGCGCGCCACCCTGCCGGAGAGCAGCACGCCCTGGGAGTCGTACGTCGAGGACTACGACCGCATCCGCGACACCATGGCGAAGGTCCTGGACGGCTTCGAGGACTTCAACCGCAGGGTGCGGCTCCCGCTCGGCTTCCGCATCAAACAGCCCGCCCGGGAACTGGTCTTCCTCACCCCGTCCGGCCGCGCCGAGTTCTCCGCCGCGCCGCTGCCCGAAGCCCCGCCGCGGGACGACGTGCTCATCCTCCAGACCATGCGCAGCCACGACCAGTGGAACACCACGATCTACTCCGACAACGACCGCTACCGAGGCATCAGCAACCTGCGCACCCTCATCCTCATGAACGGCGACGACATGCGCGCCCGCGGCATCAGGCCCGACAGCCTCGTCGACATCACCGCCACCGCCCGGGACGGCAGTACGCGGCACCTCAAGCGGTACACGGCGATCGAGTACAGCATGCCCAGGGGCTGCGCCGCCGGGTACATGCCGGAGATGAACGTCCTGGTCGCGGCGAGCGACTACAGCAAGCAGAGCAATCAGCCCCTGATGAAGAACATCAAGGTGCGGGTCGCGCCCAGCGCGGAGGACTGACCGGTCATGACGACAGCCGGCGCGTTCACCCACCTGCCCGCCCTGGCCGCCGCCGCGGAGCCCGCGCAACTGCTCCCCGCCCGGGAGCAGATGGCCTTCACCCTCGGGTTCCACATCATCCTCGTGCCGTTCGGCGTCGCCCTGACCACCCTCATGCTGATCGCGCACTGGCGAGGGCTGCGCAAGGGTGACGCCGAGGCGCTGCTGCTCGCCCGCCGCTGGTCGAAGGTGGCCGCCGTGCTGTTCGCGGTCGGCGCCATCACCGGGACCGTCCTCTCCTTCGAACTGGGCATCCTGTGGCCCCGGCTGATGGGCGACTACGGCTCCGCCTTCGGCTTCCCCTTCGCCATCGAGGGTCTGTTCTTCTTCCTCGAAGCGATCTTCGTGGCGCTCTACATCTACGGCTGGGACCGGATGCCGTCCTGGGCGCACTTCTGGTGCGGGGTGCCCGTCTCGCTGGCCGGCGTCGGCGGGACCGCCTCGGTCGTCGCCGCCAACGCCTGGATGAACCAGCCCGGCGGCATCACCGTCGAGCACGGCAAGGTGGTCGCCGTCCGGCCCGTCGAGGTGTTCTTCAACGACGCCTTCTGGCTGGAGTTCTGGCACATGCTGATCGCGGCGTACATCGTCGCCGGCTTCGTCGTGGGCGGCGTCTACGCGGTCGGCATGCTGCGTGGCCGGCGCGACCGCTACCACCGGGTCGGCTTCCTCACCGGGTTCGTCGTCGCGGCCTGCGCGCTGCCGGTGCAAATCATCGTCGGCGACACCATCGCCCGGCAGGTCTTCGACGACGAACCGGCGAAGTTCGCGGCCATCGAACTGCTTCCCGACACCGGCTCCCACGTCCCCGAGACCCTGGGCGGTGTCCTGATCGACGGCAAGGTGCGCTACGGCATCAAGATCCCCGACATGGCCTCCCTGCTGGCCGGCTTCAAGCCCTCGACCACCATCAAGGGACTGGAGGCCGTCCCGGCCGACGTCCGGCCGACCGACGCGCAGGCGAACATCGTCCACTGGGCGTTCGACATCATGGTCGGCACGTCCTTCCTCATGCTCGCCGTCGCCCTCTGGTTCGCCTGGCTGTGGTGGCGCCGCCGGAACACGCTCGCGACCAACCGCTGGTTCCTGCGGGCGGCTTCCCTGTGCGGGATCGTGGCGATCCTCTGCCTGGAGAGCGGCTGGGTGGTCACCGAGGTCGGCCGCCAGCCCTGGATCGTCGTCGGCCACCTGCTGACCCGGGACGCGGTGGCGACCCGGGGCGACCTGTGGCCCTTCTTCGGTGCCGTCCTCCTGATCTACCTGGCCGTAGGGGCCGCCGCCCTGTGGGTGCTGCGCTCCATGACCCGGCGCTGGCGGCAGCAGGGCGACGAGGCCGTGTCCGTGCCCTACGGCCCCGAGCACCCCGCCGGGACCACCACGGGAAAGGCGTCCTGACATGGCGGACCTGGTCGCGGTGTTCCTCTTCATCGGGGTGATCGCCTACTGCGTCCTGGGCGGCGCCGACTTCGGTGCGGGGTTCTGGGACCTGGTCGCGGGCGGGGCCGGGCGCGGCCGGGAACCCCGCCACCTGATCGACGACTCCCTCGCACCCGTCTGGGAGGCGAACCACACCTGGCTGATCTACTGCCTGGTCATGCTGTGGAGCGGCTTCCCGGCCGCGCTCGCCGCGATGACCTCCACCCTGTACCTCCCGCTGGGGATCGCCGCGCTCGGCATCGTGCTGCGCGGCGCCGGCTTCGCCTTCCGCAAGGCCTCGATCCGTACTCCGGAACAGCGTGTGTACGGTGCCGCCTTCGCCCTGTCCTCGGTGCTGACGCCCTACTGCTTCGGCTCGGTCGCGGGCGCCCTGGCCTCCGGGCGCGTGCCCACCCGGGGCGACGGCGACCCCGTCACGAGCTGGCTGAACCCGACCAGCGCCCTCGGCGGCGTGCTCGCGGTGCTGGCCTGCGCCTACCTGGCGGCCACCTACCTGACGGTGGCCGCCAGACGGCACGGGGACCCGCACCTGTTCCGGTACTTCCGTGACCGGGCCATCGCGGCCGGTGCCGTCACCGGTGCCGTCAGCATCGCGGGGATCTTCGTCCTGCGGGCGGACGCCCCCCGGCTGTTCCACCAGCTCAGCCACCGCGCGCTGCCGCTCGCCCTGCTCGCGGCTCTCTGCGGCCTGCTGGGCCTGGCCCTGCTGCGCGCCGAGCGGACCCGCGGCCTGCGCGAGACCGCGGCGGCGGCCGTCGCCCTCATCGTCAGCGGCTGGGGCGTCTCCCAGTACCCCTACCTCCTCGGCACCCACCTGCCGGTCCAGGACGCGGCGGCCCCGCACGCCACCCTCGCCGTCCTCGTCGGCGTCGCCTGTGCCGCGGGCCTCCTCATCCTGCCGTCCCTGGTCCTGCTGTTCCGGGTCATGGGACGGGCCGACGTCGCGGACCCGGCCTCGCACGAGACATCGTGAGCGGCGGGACCCGGGCCGAGCGGGTGAGGCGAGTCAGAGCCAGGGCGTCCGGCCGCGGGCCGACCCGGGGACGGTGAGGCGGGCGCAGCGCAGGGTGGTGACTCAGCGCTCGGCGGCGCCCCGCCCGCCGTCCGGCTGCGGGGTTTCCTCACCCGCCGGGTCCCCGGCCCCCTCGTCCACCCGGTCCGGGTGACCGGTGGCGGGGATCAGCCGGCTCAGCGCGGCCTCGCTCGGGGAGCCCGGTTCGGCCTGGTAGGTGCCGAGCTGGTGACCGGAGGAGCCGTTGACGGTGAACGTCTGGTAGGTCAGCGTCAGCTCACCGGCTCTCGGGTGCAGCAGACGCTGGGTCTGGTGGGTCTTGGCACGGACGTCGTACTCGGCCCACAGCCGGGTGAACTCCTCACTGCGGGTCGACAGTTGGCCGACGAGCCCGTGCAGGGCCCTGTCCTCCGCGTGCAGCGAGGCCACCGCCCGCAGGCCCGCGACACAGGTCCTGGCGATCTCGTCCCAGTCCCGGTAGAACCGCCGGGCCGCCGGGTCCAGGAAGACGAACCGGAGCAGGTTGGTTTCCGTGCCCATGACACAGAGCAGCGCCTTCGCCGCATCGTTGGCGGCCAGGATGTCGAACCGCGGTCCGAGGATCACAGCCGGGGTGCTCCAGGAGTCGATCAGCCGTACCAGGTGGACCGCCGCGCGGTCGTCGGCCGGAGCACAGGCACCGCCGCGCTTGCGCAGCCCCTGCCGCGCCAGTTTGTGCAGGTGCTCGGCCGCCTCCGCGTCGAGCCCGAACACACGGATCAGCGCGTTGAGGACCTGATCGGAAGGGTGTTTCTCCCTGCCCTGCTCCAGGCGCGCGTAGTAACCCTCGCTCACGCCGGCCAGCATGGCCACCTCATGGCGCCGCAGCCCTGTGGTGCGGCGGGGACCCTCCTCCGGCAGACCCACTTGCTTGGGAGAAGTGGCAGCTCGGCGAGCTCGTATGAACTCACCTAGCGGGTTGACGCTTTGCATTTGACTAAGGTTACTTGCTGGGTTGACACAATAAACGTCACACCACCTGGTGTAGGTGTACGTGCCGCGTATACCCAGGCCGCGCAAATCCCTGTTCCGTGCATGAAGCGCACAGGAAATAACGAGTGGAATTCGTCGTGCGCGCCGTGTGGAAATTGCGTGCTTTTTACACACGGGGCAGCAGCGCGAGCAGCTCACGCGCGTACGAGGAGGACTGCTCAACCGTGTCCGCCTCGTACATCGTGTCCACCATGAAGTGGTCGATGCCCGTCGCGTCGTGCACCGAACGGATCGCCTCCGCCACCGTACGCACGTCCGTGCCCGTGGAGACGTTGACGCGCAGCACGGTGCCGATGTCGCCCGGTTCCCGCCCGGCGTCACGGGCCCACTTGTCGAGCAGCGCACGCTGGGCGGCCAGGCCGTCGATGTCCAGGTAGTCCGGGACCACGCACAGCGGCAGCCATCCGTCCGCGCGCCGCGCCACCCGGCGCAGCGCCCGCTCGGAGAGCGCACCCAGGAACACCGGGGGGCGCGGCAGCCGGGCCGGCTTGAGCGGGGCGTGGTGCCGTGGCACAGAAAGAAGGGACCCGGAGTACTGTGCGGGATCCTCGGTCCATATGGCCTGGAGCGCGTCGAGCAGTTCGTCCAGCAGCGCCCCGCGCCGGCTGAAGTCCCGGCCCGCGGCCTCGTACTCCTCCGGCGACCAGCCGATGCCGAAGCCGGCCAGCAGCCGGCCGCCGCTGATCAGGTCGATGGTGGTCAGCGCCCGGGCCAGCTGCACCGGCGGATACAGGGGCGCGATGAGGACGTGGGAACCGAGGAGCACCCGCTCGGTCGCCGCGGCGGCCACTCCGAGGAGCACGAAGGGGTCGGCGGCGGGGTTCAGCTCCGGTGGAATGGTGGTGCCCTGCCCGCCGTAACCGATGGTGGGCTGCACCGCGGCCAGATTGCGGTCACCGACCCAGAGACTGGCGGCGCCGGCCTGTTCCACCTCCCGCGCGAACTCCGCGACCCGAGCGACCTCGAACGCCTGACGGTGGAACTGGGGGAGTGCGAATCCGATACGCATGACTGCCTTCGCGGAGTGAGCTGACGGCTGGATCCAGCCTACAAGAGGAGAACACTTGATGAGTCATCCCCGACAATACGTGATGTCACTAGCTGGACAGGTATATGTCCTCGACAGTCGGATCTGTCGCGACGGCGGCGGGTCCGATCTAGAGTGAGGCTGCTCGACGCACTCGTCTGTCGCCGGCTTGGCTGGGAAGGGATATGACTGATGGCCCAAGACGTTCCCGAACCGGTACCCCAGATGGTTCTGTCCCCGTTGACCAGCGCGGCGATCTTCCTCGTCGTCACCATCGACAGCGGCGGTGAGGCCACGGTCCGCGACCTGCTGTCCGATGTCGGCTCCCTGGAGCGGGCCGTGGGCTTCCGGGCCCAGCCCGAGGGCCGGCTCAGCTGTGTCACCAGTATCGGCTCGCACGCCTGGGACCGCCTGTTCGCCGGCCCGCGCCCGGCCCGGCTGCACCCCTTCCGGGAGCTGCGGGGGCCGGTGCACCGGGCCGTGGCCACCCCCGGCGACCTGCTCTTCCACATCCGGGCCGCGCGGCTCGACCTGTGCTTCGCGCTCGCCACGGAGATCATGAGCCGGCTGCGCGGCGCGGTCACGGTCCAGGACGAGGTGCAGGGCTTCAAGTACTTCGACGAACGCGACCTGCTTGGCTTCGTGGACGGCACGGAGAACCCGACGGGTGCCGCGGCGCGCGCGGCCGTCCTCGTCGGCGACGAGGACCCGTCGTTCGCGGGCGGCAGCTACGTCGTCGTACAGAAGTACCTGCACGACCTGGAGGCATGGGAGGCCCTGCCGGTCGAGGCGCAGGAGCACGTGATCGGCCGGCGCAAGCTGTCCGACGTGGAACTCGCCGACGACGTCAAACCGGCCGACTCGCACGTCGCCCTCACCACCGTCGTCGACCCGGACGGCACCGAACGCGAGATCCTGCGCGACAACATGCCCTTCGGCGCGGCGGGCCGGGGCGAGTTCGGCACCTACTTCATCGGCTACGCCCGCACGCCCGAGGTGACGGAGACGATGCTGGAGCGGATGTTCCTGGGCACGGAGTCGGCGCCGCACGACCGCATCCTGGACTTCTCCACCGCCGTCACCGGCACCCTGTTCTTCACGCCCACCGCGGACTTCCTCGAAGACCTCCCCGAGCCGCCGGCCGCCGGGGCCGTCGCCGACGTCACACCGACCGACAGCCAGGTCCGATCCTCCGGGTCCTCCCTCGGGATCGGCAGCATGAAGCGGAGCCTTTCCCGATGAACAACCTGCACCGTGAACTCGCGCCCATCTCCGATGCCGCGTGGGCCGATCTGGAAGAGGAGGCCCGGCGCACCTTCAAGCGCCATGTGGCGGCCCGCCGTATCGTCGACGTCCCCGAACCGGGCGGCGTCGCGCTCGCCGGCGTGGGCACCGGTCATCTGGACGCCGTCGACACCCCCGCGGACGGGGTCGTCGCGCACACCCGCCGCTTCCAGCCGCTGGTCGAACTGCGCGTGCCGTTCACCGTCGACCGCCGACAGGTGGACGACGTCGCCCGGGGCGCCAAGGACGCCGACTGGCAGCCGGTCAAGGACGCGGCCCGGCGGCTGGCGTTCGCCGAGGACCGGGCCGTGTTCGAGGGCTACCCGGCCGCCGGGATCACCGGGCTGCGGGCGAGCTCGTCCAATCCGGCGCTGACACTCCCCGCCGACGTGCGTGACTACCCGGACGCCATCAGCCAGGCCGTGACGGCCCTGCGCCTGGCCGGCGTGGACGGCGCCTACACCCTGGCGCTGAGCGCCGAGGCGTACACGGCCGTCAGCGAGACCTCCGACCACGGCTACCCGGTCATCAAGCACCTCGCCCGGCTGCTCGACGGCGACATCGTCTGGGCGCCCGCGATCGACGGAGCCTTCCTGCTCTCCACCCGCGGCGGTGACTTCGAACTCCGGCTCGGGCAGGACGTGTCGATCGGCTATCTGTCGCACGACGCGGCCAGCGTCACGCTGTACTTCCAGGAGACCCTGACCTTCCTGGCATACACCAGCGAGGCCGTGGTGGCCCTGTCACCGGCCCCGACCGAGGTCTGACATCCGGACCAGACCGGAGCCTGACGCGCGGGGGCCCGGGTGGACGGCCGTCCACCCGGGCCCCCGCGCGTCAGGGGGTCAGTCGAGCAGTCCCGTCGGCTGCGCCGGGGGAGTGCCGCCGGCCAGCACCGTGGTCAGCCGCGGCGCCCCGAGCCGTACGGCGAGCTTGGTGGTGAGGTGGGAGGCGTCGGCCAGGCCCCCGTTGACCACGGTGACCGCGCTGTCGCCGGACGCCATGAGCGCCACGTCGAGCGACATGGTGAACGGCACCCCCTCCGTCGTTCCCTTCGCGACGACCGACAGCGCCTGCCGTGTGCCGTCGCCCTCCGGCACCGGCAGGGACGTGACCCGCACGTCCTCTGTGCTGCCGTCGGGCCGGGTGGCGATGAAGACACCGCACTTCTGCGGCAGGGCGCCGAACCACTCTCGCGCGGCCCGCAGTTCGGCGGCGGGGTAGGTGCCCACCTCGTAGCGCATCCGGTTGCCGTCGTCGGCGTCGAACACGGCCACGGCCTGGGTACCGGCGAGCGGGGCGTCCAGGATCCGGTCATCGCTCAGCCGGTCCAGCAGCCGCCGGCAGACGGTGGCGTCCTCCTTGTGCGTGAGCCAGTCCTGAGCGTTCACCGTGCCGCGCAGGAGGCCCTCACGCCGGTCGCCGGAGTCCTTCACCTCGGTCCACTGGGACCCCAGGTACGCCTCCGTGAGGAGCGCGTGCCGCGCCTGCCGCGAGGTGAGACCGACCGCCGGGACGCCGGAGCCCGCCGGCCGTCCCTCCGGGCCGCTCCCGGCGCTCTGACGTTCCTGCCCCGCACCGGCACAGGCCGCCGCGAACAGCGAGGCACCGACGGCGAGGGCGGCGACGTAGCCGAGGCGGCCCCGGTGCGGCCTGGTCATCCTGGTCATCTCCTCTGGTCACTCCTCTGCCTGGGGCCGCGGGACATGCGGCGCGTTGACGGTCATGTGACGACCATGCTGACAACGCCGAACCCTCATGACATCACTCGATCAAGTGATTTGCGCATTACCGTCAACGGCCTTGCGGGACAAGTGAGTCCATCAAGTGGGGTTCCCCCTATGGCTGCTGTGGGGCGGGTGCCACGTACGGTCTCCGGGTGGCCTGACAGTAAGCGTCGGTTTCGCGCCAGCACACTTGTCCGGTCACGGGACGGCGCTCGACGCCCGCGCCGTGACATCCCGCAAGCCCCCCTTTCTTCGTCCCACAAGACGTCCCACAAGAGGAGACGCATTCTCATGTCCGCACGCAGCCGTCTGGCCCGGACCGTCGCGGTGGCCGCCGCCCTGCCGCTCGCCTTCGGCCTTCTCTTCGAGGCCAACGCCGGTGCCAGCGCGAGCGTCAGCAGCACCGTCCGCAAGCCGACCGACGTGGTCCTGGAGCACGACGCCCAGGTCTTCGCCGACCAGGCGGCCAAGCAGCCGCCCGTGTACACGCTCGGTTACGCCGGTGCCCGCAAGGCGCTCGACGAGCTCCAGGCCGACCCCAAGGGGCTGCTGCCGGCCGACATCTCCCACCGCGACCTGCCCGTCGGCCCGACCGGCAAGGTGAGAGTGCGGATCGTGCGGCCCAAGGGCGCCACCGGCAAACTGCCCGCCATCATGTACTTCCACGGCGGCGGCTGGGTGCTGGGAGACGAGGAGACCCATGACCGGCTGACCCGCCAGATCGCCAACGGCGCGCACGCGGCCGTCATCTTCGTGGACTACACGCCGTCGCCGGAGGCACGCTTCCCCATCGCCATCGAGCAGGCCTACGCCGCCACCAAGTGGGTCGCCGAGCACGGCCGTGATATCGACGTCGACAGCTCCCGCATCGCCGTGGCCGGCGACTCGGTGGGGGGCAACATGGCCACCGTCGTGGCGCTCATGGCGAAGGAGCGGCGCGGACCGGCCCTGCGGGAGCAGGTGCTCTTCTACCCGGTGACGGACGCGAACTTCAACACCCCCAGCTATCGCGAGTTCGCCGACGGCTACTGGCTGACCCGCAAGGGGATGGAGTGGTTCTGGGACGCCTACGCCCCCCACGCCAAGGACCGCAAGAGCGTCTACGCCTCCCCGCTGCGCGCCAGTCTGAACCAGCTCAAGGGGCTGCCGAAGACGCTGGTCATCACCGAGCAGGCCGACGTGCTGCGCGACGAGGGCGAGGCGTACGCCAACAAGCTCCGGGCCGCGGGCAACGATGTGACGTCCGTGCGCTACCAGGGCATGATCCACGACTTCCTCATGCTCAACGCACTGGCTGACACCAACGCCGCCAAGGCGGCGATCACCCAGGCCAACGGCTACCTCTACCAGGGTCTGCACGGCACCAAGTGACACGCACGGCACTCTGAGACGCCACGGCGCTCCCGGGATCCTCCCGGGAGCGCCGTGGCATGCCGGCCGGTCAGTCGTGAGAGACGACGACCTTCTTCTCGTGCAGCGCGGCGATCTCCTCCTCGCTGTACCCGAGCGAGGCCAGCACCTCGTCGGTGTGCTCGCCGAGCAGCGGAGAACCGGTGATGGTCGGCGTGAACCCGGTGAACTTGATCGGGCTGCCGACCGTCAGGTACGTGCCGCGCTCCTTGTGCTCGACCTCCACCACGCTGCCGCTGCTGCGCAGCGCGGGGTCGTAGGCGATCTCCTTCATGCTCAGCACCGGCGCGCACGGGACGCCGTACTCGCGCAGGATGTCCACGGCCTCGTACTTCGTCTTGTCGGCGAGCCACCGCTCGATCTCGGTGAAGATGTCGAAGATGTGCGGCTGACGGGCCTTCGCCGTGCTGTACGCCGGGTCGTCGATCCACTCCGGCTTGCCCAGCGCCTGGCAGGTCGGCCCCCAGTCCTGCTCCTGGACGGTGAAGTAGATGTAGGCGTTGGGGTCCTCCTCCCAGCCCTTGCACTTGAGCACCCAGCCGGGCTGGCCGCCGCCGCCGGCGTTGCCGCCGCGCGGGACGACGTCGGTGAACGTCCCGTTCGGGTACTGCGGGTACTCCTCCAGGTAGCCCACCCGCTCCAGCCGCTGCTGGTCGCGCAGCTTGACCCGGCACAGGTTGAGCACCGCGTCCTGCATGGACACCGCCACGCGCTGTCCCCGGCCGGTGCGTTCACGGTCCAGCAGCGCGGTGAGGATGCCGATCAGCAGGTGCATGCCGCTGTTGCTGTCGCCCAGCGCGGCGGCGCTGACGGTCGGCGGGCCGTCCCAGAAACCGGTCGTGGAGGCGGCGCCGCCCGCGCACTGGGCGACGTTCTCGTACACCTTCAGGTCGGACCAGGGCGAGTCGTCGTTGAACCCCTTGACCGAGCCGAAGATCAGCCGCGGGTTCAGTTCCCGGCAGTGCTCCCAGCTCAGGCCCATCCGGTCCAGTGCGCCCGGGGCCATGTTCTCGACCAGCACGTCGGCGTCCCGGATCAGCTTCTCCATGACCGCCTCGCCCTCGGGCGTCTTGGTGTCGATCGCCAGGGAGCGCTTGTTGCTGTTCAGCATCGTGAAGTACAGGGCGTCGACGTCCGGTATGTCGCGCAGTTGGTGGCGGGTGACGTCACCGCCGTTGATCCGCTCGACCTTCAGCACGTCGGCGCCGAACCACGCCATCATCTGGGTGCAGGCCGGGCCCGCCTGGACGCCGGTGAAGTCGATCACCTTGATGCCGGTGAGGGGCAGCTGTGACATGGTCGTGCATCCCTTTCTGGAGGAGTGGGGGGTGCGAGGGCGGGAGGCCCTCACCTGTCGGGGCCGGAGGGCCGCACCGCCACGGTGGGGTTGAGGTTCGTGAGGTGACCGCTCTCCGTGCCCGCGGTGGGGTCGATGAGGCAGTCGATGAGCGCGGGCCGCCCGGACGCCAGGGCCTCGGTGAGCGCCGAGGCCAGCTCCACGGGCGACTCCACGTGGTAACCGCGCCCACCGAAGGCCTCGACGAGCTTGTCGTGCCGGGCCGTGGGCGCGAGGGTGGTGGGGGAGGGGTCGGCGGACGCGGGGTTGACCCCGTCGCCGCGGTAGACGCCGCCGTTGTTGAGGATCACGACGACCACCGGCAGGCCGTACCGGCAGATGGTCTCCAGCTCCATGCCGCTGAAGCCGAAGGCACTGTCGCCCTCCACCGCGACGACCGGCTGCCCCGTCTCGACCGCGGCGGCGATGGCGTACCCCATGCCGACGCCCATCACGCCCCAGGTGCCGGTGTCCAGGCGGTGCCGGGGTACCTGCATGTCGATGACGTTGCGCGCGAAGTCCAGCGCGTTGGCGCCCTCGTTGACCAGGTAGGCGTGCGGGTGGGCGCGCAGGACGTCCCGGACCGCCCGCAGGGCGCCGTAGAACTGCATGGGGTGCGGGTCGGCGGCCAGCCGTTCCGCCATCTTCGCCGCGTTCTGCCGGGTGCGCTCGGCGAGTTCCTGCCGCCAGGCCGCCGGTACGGCGATCCGCCCCGGCTCGATCCGCTCCACCAGCGCGCCGACCACCGAGCCGATGTCCCCGACCAGCGGTGCGGCGATGGGCTGGTTGCTGTCCAGCTCGGTGGGCTCGATGTCGATCTGGAGGAACTTCGCGTCCGGGTTCCACTGCGGCGGCTCGCCGTGGCCCAGCAGCCAGTTCAGCCGCGCCCCGACGAGCAGCACCACGTCGGCCCGCTTCAGCGCCAGCGAGCGGGCAGCGGCCACGGACTGGGGATGGTCGTCCGGGATCAGCCCCTTGGCCATGGACATCGGCAGGAAGGGCAGGCCGGTCGTGTCGACGAACTCCCGGATCACCTCGTCCGCGCGTGCGTAGGCGGCACCCTTGCCGAGGACCACCAGCGGTCGCTCGGCGCCCGCGAGCAGTTCGATCGCCCGGTCCACCGCCTCGGGAGCGGGCAGTTGCCGGGGCGCCGGGTCCACCAGCCGCCACAGCGAGGCCGCGCCCCGGTCAGCGTCCAGGGTCTCGCCGAGAACGGCGGCCGGGATGTCGAGGTAGACCCCGCCCGGCCGGCCCGACACCGCCGTACGCAGCGCCCGCGCCACGCCCCGGCCGATGTCCTCGGCCCGGTCCACCCGGTAGGCGGCCTTCACCAGGGGCTTGGCGATGGCGAGTTGGTCCAGCTCCTCGTAGTCGCCCCGCTTGAGGTCCACGATGTGCCGCTCGCTGGAGCCGGAGATCTGCACCATCGGGAAGCAGTTGGTCGTCGCCTCCGCCAGGGCCACAAGCCCGTTGAGGAACCCGGGCGCGGACACCGTCAGGGACACGCCGGGCCGGCCGGTGAGGAAGCCCGCCGCTGCCGCCGCCCGGCCCGCGCTGCTCTCGTGCCGGAAGCCGATGAACCGGATGCCGGACGCCTGGGCGAGCCGAGCCAGGTCGGTGACGGGGATGCCGACCAGGCCGTACACGGTGTCGACGCCGTTGAGTTTGAGCGCGTCCACCACCAGGTGCGCACCATCGGTCAACTCTGCGCTACTCATGATGTCAGTCCCGCTTCCTTGTGTTCAACACATGGCTCACTCATGCTGACATCAGTCATGAAAGCGCGCACTCTATGTGAGTGTCGCCTAGCAACTCTTTTCGGACATACGATGAGGGGGAGACATGCCTCTAGCCATCACCCCGCACCACGGCGCCGCCGGCGGTTACCGCCCGCCAGGGATCTCCGGCCTGCACGACGTGATCGACGCCCAGGTCAGGGACCGGCCGGACGCCCCGGCGCTCGTCGTCGGCGAGGCCCGCGAGGCGGTGTCGTACCGGGCCCTCACCACCCTGGCCGACGAACTGGCCCAGCGCCTGCTGGACGCGGGACTGCGCCCGCACCGGCCGGTCGGCCTGGTCAGCGCCGACAACCTGGAGTTCGCCGTCGCCCTGCTGGGGACGGCCCGGGCCGGCCTGGTCCTCGCCCCCGTCGACCCCGCCCTCCCGGAACAGGAGCGGCGGCGCCGCTACACGGCCCTCGGGGTCCAGGCGGTGCTCACCGGCCCACCGGTGGCCCCGCCCGCCCGGCAGGACGGCGGGCCGCCGCACTGGCCGCTGACGGTGCGCCGGCCCGGCGGCGGGCGGTACGGCATCGCACTGCACGCCGGGACCGTGACGGACGGGGCCCCGGCTGACGGTGCCCCTGCGGACGGCACCCCGCACGGCGCCGCCGACCGGCTCACCGGCGACGACGCCCTCGCCCTGTTCACGGCCGGTACCACGGGCCGGGCCAAGATCGTCCCGCTGACCCACGCCAACGTGGTCGCGTCCCTGCACGGCATCACCACGACCTACGAACTCACCCCCGGGGACGCCACGGTGGCGGCGATGCCGTTCTTCCACGGACACGGGCTGCTCGCCGGACTGCTGGCCACGCTCGCCACCGGCGGCTGTCTGCTGCTGCCGGAACGCGGCCGGTTCACCGCCCACACCTTCTGGGACGACATGCGCGCGGTGTCCGGCACCTGGTACACGGCCGTGCCCACCATCCACCAGATCCTCCTCCGGCGCGCGCCCGAGGAGTACCCCGGTCCCCTCGCCCTTCCCCTGCGGTTCGCCCGCAGTTGCAGCGCGCCGCTCCCCACGGCCACCGCACACGCCCTGGAACGCCTTCTCGACGCACCGGTTCTGTCCGCCTACGGCATGACCGAGACGACCCACCAGGCCGCGAGCGAACCGCTCCGCGTGCCCCGCGACCGCGCACCCGGTTCCGTGGGCCTGCCGACCGCCGGGCAGATCCACGTCCTCGACGCCGGCCGGCGGCCGTGCGCGGTGGGCACCGAGGGAGAGGTCTGGGTGCACGGCCCCGCGGTCGCACGGGGCTACCTGGCCGAGCCCGCGGAGACGGCAGCCGCCTTCCACGACGGCTGGTT
Organism: Streptomyces sp. Ru62; assembly: GCF_002920615.1. Classification (GTDB taxonomy): domain Bacteria; phylum Actinomycetota; class Actinomycetes; order Streptomycetales; family Streptomycetaceae; genus Streptomyces. The sequence goes on along the minus strand of NZ_PQSU01000003.1, from coordinate 6,598 downwards.
CCGCACCGGTGACCTGGGCTTCCAGGACACCGCGGGCCGGCTGTACCTGACCGGCCGGATCAAGAACCTGATCAACCGGGGCGGGGAGAAGATCTCCCCGGAACACGTCGAGGAGATCCTCGCCGCCGCCCCCGGCGTCACCGAGGCCGCCGTGTTCGCCGTTCCCGACCCCACGTACGGCCAGCGCGTCGGCGCGGCGGTCGTGCTCGCCGGGGGCGGCACCGTCACCGAGCGGGATCTCCTCGCCCACTGCCGCGACCAGCTCGCCCCCTACGAGGTCCCGGAGCGCCTGGTCATCGCGCCGTCCCTCCCGCACACCGCCAAGGGGGCGTTGGACAGAGGCGCGGTGGCCGACCTGTACGGACACTGAACTGATGTCATTACTGACTCCCAACGCCTGTAATGTGTCGCACGGTTGGCGTGGCATGGCCGCGCAAACATGACTCTTCATTGGAAGGCAGATACATGTCCATAGAGGACTACACCGGCGGGGCGTCTCAGGATGCGGGCGTTCTGGTCGTGACGACCAACGACGTCCCGGGCCATGACGTGAAGCAGGTGATCGGCGAGGTGTTCGGGCTGACCGTGCGCACCCGTCACCTGGGCGCCCAGATCGGCGCGGGGCTGAAGTCCGTGATCGGCGGCGAACTGCGAGGCCTGACCAAGACGCTGGTGCAGGCCCGCACCGAGGCCATGGACCGCCTGGTGGAGGCGGCCCGCGCCCGCGGCGCCAACGCGGTACTCGCCGTACGGTACGACGTGACGACGGCCCAGGACTCGGGCACCGAGATCTGCGCCTACGGCACGGCCGCGGTCATCGCCCCGTCCGCCTGAGGGCTACCGCGTCTCCGGAGCGGCGTGACCTCCGAGGGTCCCTTCTCGGTGTGACCTCCAGGCACCGTCGTCGGGTCACACCGCTCCGGTCGGCACCGGCAGCACAGCACGGACCGTCGTGCCCGCTGCCGAGGAACACGTCACCGTCAGCGTCCCTTCCAGCAGGGTGACGCACTCCGTCATCGCCGCCACCCGGCTGTCGGCACGCGGTCCGCGCGGCGGACACGCGTCGCTGACCACGCGCACCACGAGGCCGGAGCCGATACGCGTCAGCTCCACCTCGGCGTGGCTCGCGCCGGAGTCCTGCGCCGCGTGGGCCAGCGCCTCCGCGACCAGGAAGTACACATGGGTCTCCACCGCGCGCGGCAGCCGGCCGGTCCGGCCGGGGCGGACGGTGACGGTGACGGGCACCGGGCTTGCCGCCGCGAGCGCGGCGACGGCCGGGCCCAGTCCGCGCAGTTGGAGCACCTGCGGACACAACCCCGCCGCCACCTCCCGGACCTGTGCGAGGGCCGCCTCGGCATCCTTGATCGCGTCGTCGAGGAGTCCGGCGGCGGCCGGCGCGGAAGCCTCGCCGAGCTGCTCGCGAGCCATCCGCAGACCGAGCAGGAGTGACACGAGCCGTTCCTGGGCCCCGTCGCGCAACAGGTGTGCGGCCTGCCGCCGCCGGTCCGCCGCGGCGTCGGCGGCGGACAGCGCGGTGGTCTGTGCGGCGGGCGGCGCCATGATGTCGGCGGCGGGCAGGGCCGTGACGTCCGCGCCCTCCCGCCTGGTGTCCTGGCCGCGCGTCACGTTCTCGGCGATCGACTGCGATGAAGCCGTCATGAGGTCACCTTCGCACCGGCCGCCCGGCGGCGACAGAAGGCCCCGCTGTATGACCTCATAAGCCCAGCTTATGAGCAGTTGGCATGAGCTCATGTGGCACCCGGGCCCCGGGGCCGGTCCAGATCGACCCGGTGCAACAGGGCGAGCAGTACCAGGGTGGCCGCCGCACTGGCCCCCGCGGCCAGCACGTGGCCGCCCGCGTACGCCAGGCGCGGCACCGCCGGGTCCCCGGGCGGCAGCCGGAACATCGAGTCCACCAGCAGCAGCGCCCCGAGGCCGAGCCCGGCCAGCGCCACACCGCACAGCGGGGCGATCAGGAACAGCGCGCGCAACGGACGAGCGTGGTCCGCGACGGGGCGCACCCGCCCGCTTCGCGCCAGCAGCCCGGTGAGCGCGCAGGCGACCGTCAGTACGAGCAGGTCGGCGCCGATGGTGTCACTGGGCCGGTGCCAGCCCGCCGCCACCGTATAGGCGCCGACGAAGGTCGTCCACAGCGCGCAGACGCCCACGGCGACGCCCCGCAACCGGTAGGGAACCACCAGGGTGAGCCCGAACAGCACGCTCATCGCGATGGTGGTGTGCCCGCTCGGGAAGCTGTTGCCCAGCAGCCGCTCCGGGGCGTCCACGAGATCCGGACGGCGCAGCACGTACCGCTTCAGCACCTCCGCGAGCAACAGGGAGACGCCCACGGTGCCGACGGCGACCACCGTCAGGGCGAAGCGGCGCCGCACCAGCCCGATCAGCGCGAGGGCCGCCACCGCCGCGCCGAGCGAGGACAGGGTGATGTGGTCCAGCATGCCGTTCGCCGCCCGGGCGGCGGCCAGGGTCTCGTCCTCGCGCCGCCCCGCCAGCACCGCGTTCTCCCACCGCTGCCCGGTGGCCGTCCGCACGAACGCCCCGTAGACACCGGCCAGCAGTAGCGCAGCGCCCGCGGCGGCGGCTTCCAGTCGCGCGCGTACGCGCGCAGCGAAGGGCTTCTCGTCTTTCCCACAAGGGCGCACGGACTGATGTTAGGCCAGAGTCCTTATGTCTTTCTCACCTAAACATGTGATGTGTCGCGGATGTCTCGATGTCTACCTTTCGAAGGCCCGTACCCCCGGCTACGGCGCAGCACACTTCAAGGAGGCATCTCATGCGTGCAGTCACCTACGCCATCTGGCCCGCCTGCGCGGCCACCGTGGCCCTCGCGCTCAGCGCGTGTTCGGGGGGCGGGGGAGGCGACAGCGGTGGCGGCACCGGCGGCGCGGTGCTGAGTTCCTCCTGGGGCGACCCGCAGAACCCGCTGGAGCCGGCCAACACCAACGAGGTGCAGGGCGGCAAGGTCCTCGACATGATCTTCCGGGGCCTGAAGCGGTACGACCCGAGGACCGGCAGGGCGGAGAACTGGCTCGCCCAGTCGATCGAGACCGATGACGCGCGGAACTTCACCATCAAGGTGAAGCCGGGCTGGACCTTCTCCAACGGCGAGAAGGTCACCGCCCGCTCCTTCGTGGACGCGTGGAACTACGGCGCCAGCCTGAAGAACAACCAGAAGAACGCCTACTTCTTCGGTTACATCGACGGCTACGACAAGGTGCACCCCGACAGCGGCAGGCAGACCGCCGACACGCTGTCCGGGCTGAAGGTGGTGGACGACCACACCTTCACGGTCAAGCTGAGCCAGAAGTTCTCCGGGTTCCCGGACACGCTCGGCTACGCGGCCTTCGCCCCGCTGCCGCGCGCCTTCTTCACGGACCACGCGGCCTGGCTGCAGAAGCCGGTCGGCAACGGCCCGTACACCATCCAGTCCTACTCGAAGGGCTCGCAGATGAGCCTGCGGAAGTGGAAGGACTACCCCGGACCGGACAAGGCACAGAACGGCGGTGTGGATCTCAAGGTCTACACGGACAACAACACCGCCTACACGGACCTGCTGGCCGGCAACCTGGACCTGGTGGACGACGTGCCGGCCGCCCAGCTGAAGAACGTCAAGAAGGATCTGGACGACCGTTACCTGAACACCCCGGCGGGCATCATCCAGACGCTGGCCTTTCCCTTCTACGACAAGAAGTGGAACACGCCGGGCGCGGAGAAGGTGCGCACCGGCCTGTCCATGGCGATCAACCGCAAGCAGATCACCGAGACGATCTTCAACAACACCCGCACCCCGGCCACCGACTGGACCTCCCCGGTGCTCGGTGCTTCCGGCGGCTACAAGGCGGGGCTGTGCGGTGCTGCCTGCGAGTACCACCCTGCCGAGGCGAAGAAGCTGATCAAGGAGGGCGGCGGGATCCCCGGCGGACAGGTGAAGATCACGTACAACGCGGACACGGGCTCGCACAAGGAGTGGGTGGACGCCGTGTGCAACTCCATCAACAACGTCCTCGGCAACGACAAGGCGTGCGTCGGCAACCCGGTGGGTACGTTCGCGGACTTCCGCAACCAGATCGGGCAGCACAAGATGACCGGGCCGTTCCGGGCAGGCTGGCAGATGGACTATCCGCTCATCCAGGACTTCCTGCAGCCGCTGTACTACACGAACGCCTCCTCCAACGACGGCAAGTGGTCGGACAAGGACTTCGACAAACTCGTGAACGAGGCGAACGCCGAGACGGACCAGGCCAAGGCCGTGAAGCTGTTCCAGCAGGCCGAGGGGGTCGTGCGGGACAACATGGCGGCGATACCCCTGTGGTACCAGAACGGCAGCGCCGGCTGGTCGAGCCGCCTGTCGCACGTGGCGCTCAACCCGTTCAGCGTGCCCGTCTACAACGAGATCAAGGTCGGCTGAGCCGTCATGGGGCGCTATGTCGTCCGGCGGCTGCTCCAGATGGTCCCGGTCTTCGTCGGGTCGACGCTGCTGATCTTCCTCATGGTCAACGTGATGGGTGATCCCGTCGCGGGTCTGTGCGGGGAGCGGGCGTGCGATCCGGCGACGGCGGCGCAGCTGAAGCGGGAGTTCGGCTTGGACAAGCCGGTCTGGCAGCAGTACCTCACCTACATGGGGCACCTGTTCAGCGGCGACTTCGGTACGGCGTTCAACGGGCAGAAGGTCACCGAGCTGATGGGCACGGCGTTCCCCGTCACCATCCGGCTGACGATCGTGGCGATCCTGTTCGAGATCGTCATCGGCATCACGCTGGGCGTGCTGACCGGTCTCAGGCGCGGCCGGCCCGTCGACACCGCCGTCCTGTTGGTCACGCTCGTCGTCATCTCGGTTCCCACGTTCGTCACGGGCCTGCTGCTCCAACTGCTCCTCGGGGTGAAGTGGGGCTGGATCGAGCCGTCCGTGTCACCGACCGCGCCCTTCGGTGAGCTGATCGTGCCGGGTCTGGTCCTGGCCTCCGTGTCGTTGGCCTATGTCACGCGGCTGACGCGGACCTCGATCGCGGAGAACAGACGCGCGGACTACGTCCGTACGGCGATCGCCAAGGGCCTGCCCCGGCGCCGGGTGATCGTCCGGCATCTGCTGCGCAACTCGCTCATCCCCGTGGTCACGTTCATCGGGACGGACATCGGGGCGCTGATGGGCGGGGCGATCGTCACCGAGCGGATCTTCAACATCCACGGCGTGGGCTACCAGCTCTACCAGGGCATCCTGCGCCAGAACACCCAGACGGTCGTCGGCTTCGTGACGGTCCTGGTCCTCGTGTTCCTCCTGGCCAACCTCCTTGTCGACCTCCTGTACGCCGTACTCGACCCGAGGATCCGCTATGTCTGAGCAGCAGCCGCATGAGCCCACGGGCGCGATTGCCGGAACCGGTATGGGCGGCTCGATGGACCTCGCGGCCGACGAGGCCGCCGGCCTGGACAGGGCCGTCGGAGGGCCCGGAGGCGGCGCACCCCGTTCCCTGTGGTCGGACGCGTGGCGGGACCTGCGTCGCAACCCGGTCTTCGTCGTCTCCGCGCTGGTCATCCTCTTCCTGGTGTTCGTCTCGGTCTGGCCGTCGGCGATCGCCTCCGGGAACCCGCTCTCGTGCGACCTGGCCAAGGCGCAGGACGGTTCGGCTCCCGGGCATCCCTTCGGTTACGACGGTCAGGGCTGCGATGTCTACACCCGCACCGTGTACGGGGCCCGTACGTCGGTGACGGTCGGGGTGCTGGCCACGCTCGGGGTGTCGGTGTTCGGGTCGGTGCTGGGCGCCCTGGCGGGCTACTTCGGGGGCCTGTGGGACGCGGTGCTGTCCCGGATCACGGACATCTTCTTCGCCATCCCGGTCGTCCTGGGCGGACTCGTCCTCCTCTCCGTCGTGACCTCCAATACGGTCTGGCCGGTCATCGGGTTCATGGTGCTGCTCGGCTGGCCGCAGATCTCCCGCATCGCGCGTGGCTCGGTCATCACCGCCAAGCAGAACGACTACGTCCAGGCCGCCCGCGCCCTGGGCGCCTCCGACTCCCGCATCCTGCTGCGCCACATCGCACCCAACGCCGTCGCCCCGGTGATCGTGGTGGCCACCATCGCCCTGGGCACCTACATCGCCCTGGAGGCGACCCTGTCCTACCTCGGCGTCGGCCTCAAACCCCCCAGTGTCTCCTGGGGCATCGACATCTCCGCCGCCTCCCCCTACATCCGCAACGCCCCCCACGCCCTGCTGTGGCCCTCGGGCGCCCTGGCGGTGACGGTGCTGGCGTTCATCATGCTCGGCGACGCCGTCCGCGACGCCCTCGACCCCAAACTGAGGTGACGTCCGCAATGCTCCTCGAAGTCAGAGACCTCCACGTGCAGTTCCACACCCGCGACGGCATCGCCCACGCCGTCAACGGAGTCAACTACGCCGTCGACGCCGGTGAGACCCTCGCCGTCCTCGGTGAATCCGGTTCCGGGAAGTCCGTCACCGCCCAGGCCGTCATGGGCATCCTCGACACGCCCCCGGCCAGGATCACCGGCGGCGAGATCCTCTTCGACGGCCGCGACCTGCTCACGCTGTCCGCCGAGGAACGCCGCAGGGTACGCGGCCGGCAG